>CAWAJS010000046.1:0-37138 GCA_963782315.1 uncultured Chloroflexia bacterium | reverse complement strand
AGGGTGTTGGGAGCGCCTCACGTACATATTGCCGTCGCGCCATAGAGATGACCACATGAACATGCGACCTGGGTTCTGTTCACGGTACATGAACACGTTGAACAAGGTCGCTTCAACAGGCGAAACGCTCCCAACCGCTTGCTATGAGAATACAGCGACGAGCCCAGCCTGAAACGCTGACGGCACCACTGCACAATGCGTACAACCGGGAATAATTTGGTGAGATAGTTTGAAGTGTTCGTAGTCTCGACGTTCTAACACGTGGACAAACGCGGAGTGGCGGGAGATATCGTCTTCATTGCCGCCTTCCGTGGCAAGATGAAGGCGGGCGGGAAGCTGAGCGTGGTGTTCAGCATAGTGCCGCTCAACATCTTCAGGAAACCAGGCCGAGGCTACGACGTAGCGGTGAAACATCTGAGGCTGCCGAAACAAGACGTAGAGAGAAAAATAGCCAGCCGACGAATGTCCAATAATCGTTTTATCATCTGGATCACTTCGATATTCTGATTGGATCAGGGGGAATGCCTCCTGATCGATAAACTGGAGAAAATGGTCGGCACCACCTGGTTTCCTGGGCTGTGAAACAGGGAAGTAGTGCTGCATAAACTCCGCTGCGTCTACGTCTTGTGTCGGGTCAAGATCGCGCATTACGGAGATGCATCACCTGGTGGAGTTGGTCCATAGGTGAACCGGATACCGGATCGCCGATTCCTACGATAAGCGCGTCGGGGAGCTCATTGCAAAATGGTACACGAATGTTCATGTAGCGCACCATGTCAACGACCATCGCGAAATACAGGTTAGCATCCAGGACATAAATGACAGGGTAGGTTTTGTCAGGGTTGTCCTCATAATTAAGCGGGAGTGCGACTGAGATGAGGTAGTCTTGGTCGACAATTGATGAGTGAAGGTGGCGTACCTCGGTCGCAGGAATGGTTGCTAGCGGGAATTTCGCCATTGTGATGCTCCTTTCGAGGATAAAGAGCTTCCGTGCCTTCACGTCCGCTTCAACACAGCCGTGATTGTGCGTTACAACCCAGTATAGATACGCCGTCAAGACGCGCAACAATGTTGGTACGTCGTGTGATAGCTTGCGTTGGATCGGTCGCATATGCGAGCATCACGCAGACCAAAACGTGCTGGTCGCGACATTCCTTGTAGATAACCACGTTCGTCGCCAAGTGTGATGGAGTGAAGGACGGTGTGAGGTTATAGGCTTCATCGTTTCGTTCGCTCATCGAATCACCGAGAACGCAGTCATCGATTTGTTATATACGATGCGCGGTCGTAAAGAAACAGATGTGCTACGATCTTTTGCATGAGAGCCCTGCACCCACAATCATTACATACCCTTCATGATGTACGTGAACACCTTGCGTTGTCGGTACATCAGGAGGCGATGTTGCGACGACGTCTTAAGGGACATCCCGCAACGATTCTCCATCCGAAATTAAACTCATCGATCTGGTACAGATGGTGTGACATCGAGGCAGCGCTGCGCGACTGCGGGATGTTATGCGAGGACGAGAAGGTGTGTTTGGGTTAAAGGCGAGGGGCGCTCGGCCTCGATGTCGAAGGCGTTGGCGCGCCTGACAATGCGCGCAGGTCGCCAACCTTCTGCCCACTGTCCGATGTGCCAGGCGCGGCGGCAGGTTGTGGTCGCTGTTCTGCTGCCTATCCCACCAGTCACCACATATTCTCCTTCAACATTTGCGGTGATGTAGGTCGTCGAGCCTGTCACGTCGATCGAAACGCGACGCAGGCTGCCGATAGCGATGAATAACGCTCTGCCGCTCCACAGCGCATTGTCGTTCCAGCGTATGCCTTCGCCCTGTGTGCCGCCGGTGCCACCACGATGTTTTGGCTGTTCTCGTCGGCGAGTTCGCGCAGGATGCTGGCGATCTTCGGGCGGTCGCGGCGATACGTGTAGTCGTCGGCGACGGCTTCGCGCAGACGTTGTTGTGCTTCGGGGTCCATGTGGTTATGTCGCCTTGTCTGACGGTGCGGGGCTGCAATGAGCGGCGAGGAGGCGGCTGAGTTGGTGGGCGGCTTCGTCGCGAACCAGCCGAATGTGTCGCAGGGTTGTTGGCAAGGGCGAGGAGTCGGTCGAGGTCCTTATCAGCGACATGTTCAATCGCTTCTTAAGTTAAACGAAGAGCTTGGTGTTGTAGGTAAGAATCCTTTAGCTCTGACTTTGCGAGAATGAGTGTTAAGTCAACCATTTGTTCAGTCATGCCTATTTGTCCTAAAGCCCTTGCTGCCGCAATTCGAGCATTGAAATTCAGCTGTTCATCCTGTGCAAATGCAATAAGTACGGCGGCCGCCCTCGCCTGCTGCCCTAGTTTTGCTGCAGCCCTTGCAGGAGCAATCCGCCAGGCAGCATCAAATTGCTCATCCTCGACAATTGTAAGCATTATAAATGCGGCCCTATCACTGTACCCTAGCTTGCCTGCCTCAAGAGCAGCTAGAGCACGTAGGCCGTTATTTAGTTGTTTGTTGTCGGCAAGCCTCAGCATTAGCGCTGCTGATTCATCGCGTGCTGGTGGTATTTGGAAGCCATGCAGAAAAATACGTAGACCTTGACCTATGGTAGGAGGCACTATTAATAGAGATACAGCCATAGCCCTGTAATAGATTTCCTGCTACCTCAATTGCGGAAGCCCGTACAGAAAAATCGACCTTTTCATCCTCAACCAGCTTACTCAGCATGTCTACTTGCTTACTTGGCGAGCGCAATCTTAGTAAATTTGCTATCGTCAGGCGCAGCCGTATATCATGAGGATTTTGGTCCTTAACAAAGAGATAGAAAGGATCGTCGATACTCTCCGGCCTGCTTCCACGTAATACCCTTCGTGTGCATCTGCCCGGCGAACAGGATTACTTTCTCCTTCAACACCAATATTCGGAGGCCGCATAGTTTAATGGTGTTGTCCAGTGCTATAGCCGATGAAATCCTTACATCGACTGGTGCTTTGGCATCGCCGAACAGCATTTCCAGTGTCGCATTTGTATGTTCGCGATTTTCCGATCTACCAACTGCGAGAACCACCTTCAATTCGGACATTATTGGGTGATTTAGCGTTCTGTACCAAAAGCCATAAATCTGCTCGCAGTGTCTTTGTTGGTACTTATGTCACCGATTCGTCTTGTTGCGGTCGCTCGCTCTTCTTCATTTACGAGGTCATCTTCCGCAATACGGAATAGTTCATCGATTACCTGAGCGCTTTGTGACAGATTTGCAACTTTTTCAATCGCCAGTCTGCGAGTCGTAGTGTTTGTGTGTTTGTCGTTTGCAAGCGCTAAGAGCCCATCGATTACGAATTTGCTATACCCTAGTGAGTCGAGAATTTCAGCAGCTGATATGAGTACATAGGTTGCAAAACGCGCATCTTGTCCCAACTCTAGCAGCACAGGCGTAACGAGGTCGCCACTGCCCTGCATAGTTAGTATTTCAGCCGCATTAAGACTTAGCACGAAGACCGATAACCAGATCATCCTCCACTAGCGCGCAGAGGGCAGCATTGACCTGAGGATCGGCCTGGATGGAGGCGAGAGCGTCAAAGATGGCTTCGCTGAGTTCATCGTCGTCACGGGCAAGCGAGAGGGCGGGCCGAACGACGCTGGCGGCGGACGGCCGCGGCGACGGCGATGTTGTCGGCGAGGGCGCGGGCGGCGAGCAGCAGATGGCGGTGGACGACTGGCTCGGATTTGTCGCGGGTGCCGGCGTCGAGGACGCGCTCGACGAGGCGGAGGGTATGTCTGTTGGGGAAGATGGCTGAGGAGGAGCAGGACACCTGGTCCTGCGCAGTGGGCGTCGTGGAGATGGTAGTCGATGGCCAGGAAGGAGCATCGTTGCCGCTGGGGCGTCTGGCGGTTCGGAGGACGCGCAGGCGGCGAGGCATTCCTGGAAGGCGAAAGGCGGGAAGGCAACTGATCGATTGTCGATTCGACGAGGCAGGCTGGTTCGCCCGGCTGCGAGCTTGATAAAGCGTCTGCCGCCAGGCGAGCACACGGCATCGACCTCGGCGAACTCGAACGCCGGGGTTTCCATGATGTAGGTGGTGAGACGATCTTCGAGGTCGCTGGTGGAGATGTGCGTGAGTTGGCCGATTTCTCGGCGCGGGTATGGAGGTCGAAGGCAAGGCGTTCGAGCAGGCGGCGGCAGCGATGTGGGGTTGCTTTTCATCGGGTGGGAGCTTGCGCTCTCTATCCCGTGTGATGATGAGCTGGGTGATGCTTTGCTCGTAGAGGTCGGCGTGTTTCAGGGGAGCGGCTCGCCGGGGCGATAGACCAGGGCGATCAGGGTCAGCATGAGCGGGTTGCTGGCGAGCTTCACGAGGCGAGGGTTGGCTTCGATGGCCGCGATCAGGGCGGCTGTGATGCTTTCATGCCGAGCGGCGTCGGGTTCGCGGAAGGTGTACCAGCGTGTGACGAAGTCGCGTATCTCGGTTTCGGCGAATGAAGCAGCGTGTAGTGGGTCCAGTCGTTTGCAGGTAATGAAACGGCATTCGTAGCCGGAGGCGCGCGATGAGACGAAGATGCGATTGGTGGGATAGAGGTTGGCGAATGCGCTGACCTTGTGTGACGACATTTGGGGTCCGCGGCGACCTCGTCCAGGCTGTCGAACAGGACGATACACCGCCGCTTTCAAGCGCGGATTCGGAAGAAGTCGCGGGAGAGATTGAGGCATGGGTTCCCGTGGCTTCGGTGTACACGTAATCGAGCAGGCTGTAAGCGTTGCTTTGCTCTTCAGCTTGGGCAACATAGCCGGGAGTGAAACATAGATCGGTAGGAGCGGAATGCCGCGGCGGTTGCGAGGTTGGGATCGGGCGCGACATTGCGACGGCGCAGATGTAGGCGAGGAAACGTGAGGAGTGTGGTCTTGCCCGCGCCAGGATCGCCGAGGATGACGCGGCAGCCGTGCGCCGACGAGGTCCGCGAAGGAAACAGGGACACTTTGGGGCGGGCGTTCCTCTCGGTTCTCGGTTCGGTTGGGCGGGATCGGACGTCGTTGGTTCGGGTTTGCGATCGGCGCGAGCCTTGATGAAAATGGAGTCAATACGGGGCGGGTCATACTCATCTTTTGGTATGCCGAACATTTGGAGATCGCGGTATGTGTGTGCCATTTGATGGCGGTATAGCGTTTCGTCGTCGTAGGGATCGGGGCGCATTTCGGCGGAGAATGCTCGCTGAGCGTGTTGAGCGTCTTCCTTGGGGATGAGTTCGCTGTAGGCTGGCTGGTCGAGGAGCGCTTCGCGGAGGTTGGGAGGAAGGCGGCAAGCAGTGGGCGATAGTACGGCAGCGGAGCGGATTTTCGTGGTGATAGCGGTGCTTGAAGGATGATGCTTCGAGACTGATGTCGCGGTCATTCGTTCGATGTCGAGGGGCATCGGCGAAGAGCATGATGCGGTGGCTTCTTCGGCGAACTCTGGCGGCAGTGGGATCAAGTTGCCGTCGAACACGACAGAAACGCGAGCGGCTTCGTCGCGATCAGGGCGTGTTCGACGGTACGGTCGGCGGCGACCTGGACGGCACGGCCAAGGCGGCACGGCGTTCGCCTTCGTTGTCTTTGCCGATTCGTCGCTTGAATCGACCCATGACGCTGCCTTGCGCCGCGTCGAGCGTGTTTTCGACGGCTTTATTCGTCGGATGTTTCGTTCGGATTTGTATAGGATCCGCGGTTGAGAACAATGGTAGTTATGACTGGCATAGCTGTGGCTCCCAGCATGTTGTATCTGTCACGAATATGTTGTGATCGCTGAGAACGGCTAGGAATGGCGGTGCTAGCTGTGGTGTTGTCGATGGTTTCGAAGAGTATGGGGATGAGTTCGTCGGCGTGTTCGGCGTCGAGGGCGCGGGCGATGCGGTAGGCGGTGGCAAGGGTAGTTTGGTGTCCGCGCTGCCCATCCGGCTGCCGCCGGAGGCGATTCAAGGTATGGTAGCCGACGCCTGACATCTTTGTAAGCCGCATATTTCGGCGTGCGAGTTCGCGGTCGAGCACGTACATCCCGGATTCATCTCGCCGCAGCACATACATTCCGCGTGGTTGGCCTGGTCCTTTAGCCATCATTGCTCCATCCATATACGGTGCAGTATGTGCAAATTTGTGGAAATATGCAAGGGTGGATGATCTCGAGATCATCCACCCTTGCGCGCCCGGGACTACAATTGCAGATCGCCGGAGACAGCGGCATCAATCGCGAGCAGGAGCCGATCGAAGTTCTGTGCGACATCCGCGCTTGTCGCAAAGGACGTACCGTAATCCTCGGTCATGACCATCCATGTCGTTCCTCCAATTTGGAATAGCAGAAAAGTATCGTGGTCTACCGTAAGAACGACGGCCAGGAGCAAACCGCGTTGTTCGGCCCGTGGCACGAACTCAAGAAGTTCCGAACCGAATGTGCGAAGAGCATCCCGGCGAACGTTGACGGTGCTCGTTTCGTTTTCGACGACGCAACGAGTGGCTTCGCGGTCGCGGGCTGAGTTAATTGCCGCCTGGAGCATTGTGCTATTCATGTGTGTTATTTCCTGTAATACACTTTCCGTTACTGTCGATGACCCTGTAGCCGGTCGCGGTCGCCCAGGCCGCGAGGCGAGCATATGCGGCGGCGTGGGCCTCGGGGTTGCGTTTGGGACGGGTCGCCCATAGGAGTTTTGAGCCGAGCATGACGCGGAATGAATCGGACTCGGCGTATTCGACAATGATGAGGGTCGCGGTGTGCATGGTGCTTTCCTCTGAAACAGGGGTGGGGCTACGTTGCTGCAGCCCCACCGCCTTTGCGATTAGTATTCTTCCGGCAAGAGGACCGTTGTGGCATAGCGTCGGCCCAGGCCATCTTCGGCTTCCGTGATGATCCAGATACGGGTTCCGTCCGAAAGATGAAACACGGAGAGGAGGCGCGAGCCGTGAACCAGGGCGGCGTTATTGGCTCGGCGATCTTCGGCGTCCACGTCGCCCCAATCAGCGGAGAAATGGCGGAAAAGGGAGGAGCGAATTTCACCGCCGAAGTCGGCTTGTAGTGCAGCAATTCCTCGTGTCATGACGCACATGCCGGAACAAAACTTCATCGTAGTACGCATGGTTAGGCCGCCTTTCGCACGGTGGCGGCGTGGGCGGGGCGACCGACGGCGGCGGCGAGGCGCGGGATGGTGCGCGCCCGCAGGGCGCGTGCGGCTGCCGCATTGATCGGCGTGTAGCAGCGCGAGCAGATCAGGCCATCATCACCGGTGGGGACCATCGCGCCATTGCAGGCGGCGCAGAAGGCCGGTGGAACCGGCGCTCCTGCGGTTGCTGCCGCGATGGCCTGGCGAACATCGCGGCGGGCGAGGTTGAAACGGCGCATTGCGGCGGAAAGTGCAGCGCGGGCGGCTTCGTATTCCTCGGCGGCAGCGGCGGCGAGTTGGTCAAGTTCGTATTGTTCCTGGGCGTGGGCGGCGATGATGAGGTCGGCGCGTTTGACGAGGCCGACAGCCAGCCGGTGTTTGCACCAGCCGTCCGGGGCGGCGGTGGTGGGGTGGTCGCCGCGTGCGTCGGCGCAATCGCAGACGCCGTTAACGGTGTAGGTGCGGTTGTCACGGCTGCTCGACGGCACGAGGTAGGTGCCGTCGGCCTGGCGGGTGATGACGTTGGCGGCGATGATGGCGAGGGCGCGGTCGATGCGTTTGACGAGCTGTGGGCGGATCATCTTGCCTTCGTCGGCGAGCTGTGCGATGATGGATTCGCGGGTGATCGGGTCCATTCCGGTTCTCCTGTGCGCGCGGGGATGAGTACCAGTCATCGCCCGCGCATATCGTTGTTGATAGATACGAGTATAACACAGAGCAACACAGATTGCAAGCACCAATATTTCGATATATGGCTTTGTGATGCGATAAAATGAGCTTCGGGGGGTCGGGTGTGGCGGCAGATGAACAGCGGGACGGCGGCGAGGGGTGGGGCGTACCCAGCGGCGGGCGGCCCCCCGCGCGACCCTCCAGGCGGCGGCGTACCACCGAGCCGCGACGGACGCGACGAACGCCGACAGCGGAGGCGACGGCGCGCAAGCGACGCCCACCGGACGAGACGCGGCAGCACAAAAGCGAGCGGCGCAGCCGCACCACCAGGCCGAAGGCCCGCCCGCCGCAGCGGAACCCGCAGCGCGACGGCCCCAAACGGAAAACCCCCCAACCACCCGCAGCGTAGCTTTAGCGGAGGGAGGACGGGCGACAAGGCCGGGGCGGGGGGCAAAAACAAAGATCGATGCGTAGCGACGATAGTGTGCGCCATCGCCCCGCATGCGAGCGTAGCGATGGCCTTGCGCCTGGACGACCGGAGCGCATAATGAAAGCGGTGGTTTGGGGGAAGTTCCATATCAGCGCGGCAGCGCCTCCGAGCGGGAGCGAGCAATACCAGAGTTCCGCCCTGTCGCCCATGCGAGGCGACACGAGCGGGGCAGAGCAGACGGTGCGGAGCGTCCCTGTAGACACAACCCTGGTTGTCTACGAACGCGGGTTGAGGCGCGTAGCGACGGTGTATCTGTTGGGTGTCGCGCAGCGCGTGCTTTAGACTGTCGCGCCACCTTTTTTCGCGGAACAACACATTATCACCAGAGCGGCCCAAGCGAGCCGTGGTGAGGCCGCAGCCGAACCCGCTGCGAGCGCGGGACGCGGGGAGCACCACGATGCTCGCCATGCTCACGTCCTACACCCTTGTATCGTAGCTGATTCGCTCGGTTCACGACGAGCGTCGCTTGCACGAGCGCGGAGCGCCAACGGTGGTGCGAGGAAGGCGTGGACCGGGGCATTTAGCCCGAAGTGCAGACAGGCCCGCCCGACGTGCGGAGGCGTCGCAACGCCGGAGCCAGAGGGCGAGGCCGTCGGCGGAACGGAGGGCTTCATGTCCCGGCAGAAGATGCGTTGTTTGTCGAGCGATTGACTGCGATACCGTCGTGGGTGCCCATGGGAGCGTCAGCGACGCGGGGCAGAGGGGTGGTGGCGTAGCCGTCCGCTGGGTATCCCGGTCCCGCCGCAGCGGGTCCGATCCTTTCACCCTTTGGGGTGAGGCAACGATTCGTGATTTTTAACAGCCATATAACATAAGCGACGATTATGGTCACGCATCAAACGATAGTTGCACTGTGTCGCGCGTTTTAGTCGCTGGGACGTGGGTGTTCCACGCTCCGGCATCGCCAGTTCTATTTATTGGAGCTCCTACCGAAGGGCTTTGACGGAGTCCGGCAGTCGGGTCGTGGCAGGGTTGCGGAACAGTAGGTAGGTGAAGAACGACGACCACTGGGACGCTTCGCGTGTCTGGCTCCTCGACCAGTGTCGAGAAAGCGCTGGTTTGTTAGCGAGGACTGTATCCACAACAGTCAGTCGTGAGTTAGTTTGGTTCACGTACTCGTGTTTGACGGAGACGAATAGCAGGTATATACTCATTGAGTATTCACTTACTCAATATGGCGGCGTCCTGCGATGACTGATAACGCTTCTCGCAAACTCACTACACGACAACAACAAGCTATTGCACGGCGCGAACAAATCCTGAGCACAGCCCTCAGATTATTTGGTAGACAGGGATATGCCGGCACTACCACGCGGCAAATTGCCCAATCTGCCGGTATCACTGAAGGTTTAATTTTTCGCTACTTCCCGACCAAAGCCAGCATCTTGCACACCATTGCGAAAGAGCGAGATGTACTTGCAAAAGCCTTTGCTAGCATTTTTGAAAACTCAAACGAGCTTCCCGCTTCAGTTGTGTTGGAACGTATTGCCGAAAAGTGGATCATTCTGACCCGTGGCGAGATAGACTTTATGTCTATGCTCATTAGCGAAGGACAAATCAATCCAGACGTGCAAGATGTTTTGCAAGGTTCAATTGAGGGAGCTGTTAACGGTCTCGCTGCGTACCTGGCAGCCCGCGTGCAGGCAGGCGAGATTCGGGCAAACGTGCCGTTGTACAATTCTGCTGCTAATTTCTTTGCAGCGTTGCTTTTTTTTCTTCATCACCCATCGCAGGCTGGACGATGCACAATGGAACGAGCAGTCACGCTCCTTTATTTCCGAGCTACTTGATACCTGGCTCCATGGCACCCAGGCCGTTCCCAACAAGCATTGCGACATATCAGACCAAGGAGGGCACGCATGACTTCGACTGAACAGGATATAAGGTACCAACGAGTCTCGAATGAGGTTCACAATAGGGATAGGAGAGCGGCAACCGTGCTTGTGGTTGGGGCGGGACCTGTTGGTCTTACTCTGGCGTGTGAGTTAGCGTGGCGTGGTGTTGGAGTTCGGATCATTGATGCCCAAGCTGAGCCATCGCGCCATTCAAAAGCAATCGGTGTTTTTCCTCGCACACTTGAATTGCTTGAGAATCAAGGCGTATCAGACGAGATGGTTCAACGCGGTGTGGCGCTCGACGGCATCATGGTACACGCAGAAGGTCGGCGCATTGCGAAAATTGATGCAAAACGCATTAATAGCCATTACAACTTTATTCTTACTTTGGAACAAAGTGAAACGGAACGGATTCTGATTAATCGGCTGGCGCAGCTTGGAGTGACCGTTGAACGTCCCGTAGAACTGACAGTTCTAGAAAATGGCAACGCGGGAGTGGAAGTTGTCTTAAAAGTTCATGATGCACTGTACGAACGCTTTGCTATTGCATGGGTGGTTGGATGTGACGGCGCACATAGTTTTGTGCGGAAGGCCATCAATCTGCCCTTTGATGGCGAACGTTACCCAGAAGCATTCAATCTGGCTGATGTGGTCATGTCAGGTGAGCCGACCGAGGCACAACAGTACATTCTCCTGTTTCTCACTGAGCGCGGTCCGCTTTTTATGGCTCCGCTTGCTTCAAAGCACCACTACCAACTCATTACCGATGAACCGGTAGGGTCAGCGGCGATCAAGCAGGATGCTCCAACACTTGCAGACATTCGTCAGTGGTGGCGTGAGCGAGTTGATTACCTACCTGCTCAAAACGTCGAAATACTAAGGGCTGAGTGGTTGTCACGCTTTACGATTCATCGCCGGATGGTTCCACATCTTCGCGACCGACGGGTTTTACTGGCAGGTGATGCTGCCCATATTCACAGTCCGGCAGGAGCTCAAGGTATGAATGGCGGTATTCAAGATGCCATTAATCTTGGCTGGAAATTAGCGCTCGTCGTGCAAGGACGTGCAGGAGAAGCACTGCTTAATACGTATGAAGAGGAACGTCTCCCCATTACCCATACTATACTACGTGCGACACACCTTTTCACGAAAATGGCGACCTTGCACCGCAAAGAACTACGCCTGGTGCGCAACCGTACCATGGGCATCCTTTTACACACATCACTACAACGTCAGCTGGTGAATGTTACGGCAGGGTTAAAGGTTCATTATCGTCGTAGTTCACTTGTCTACACTGCACAAGAAGATGTTGTAACACGCATGGTCGCGCAGTTTAGGCGGCAACGCACACTACGTCCTGGGGAGCGGGCACCTGATGTGGTATTTGGACAGGATAGACATCGTTTGTACGACCTGCTGCGCCATCCTGAACACACCTTACTCATATTTACCGGAGCACAACCGACTGCCAACACGCTTGGTCAAGCCGATATGCTTGCCACCAGGTTAACGAGGGAGTATGGCACCATGATTCAGAGCCATATCATTACTGTACAGCAACCATCCCACACTATTACCAACTCAGCCATCTCAACTCTTTGGGATGCAAACCGAAATGTTCACCAAGCGTATGGGATGCAGAAAGCTGGTATATGTTTGGTGCGCCCCGATCGCTACGTCGCTTGTCGTACGGAAACGCTTGACGACGCATCGGTGTGCAGTGCATTTGAGCATGTCTTTGCGTACATAAAGGATACGGTTATACCTTAAGGTAATTTTGCATTCCCCACAGCACGGTAGACACTCCTGCTGCGTCTCTCACAAACGGTCGTTAGCGAGAGGTGAGTTCAGGTGCCATCCATGCTGCCATTTCTTGTGCCGAAACACCTCTCAAAACAGCTTCTTGTAATCGGCCTCTCACTACCTCATGCTTTTTAATGGGTTTTGAGAAACGCAGGAGGCAACGCTAGTAGTAACCCGAGTTGCTACCAAGGCACGGTTGTTCGTCCGGTATAGTTCTGAGTGTTCAGGCTCAAACGCCGAAGGAAACAACCGTGCAACTGGAGATTATCACAATTTACGCCGTCTGTGACGATATACTGAAAGCAATGGATGTGCGCGACGATCAGCAAGCTACCATGACGAGCGCTGAGGTCATGACCACGGCGCTCGTCGCTGCCCGCTTCTTCGGTGGCTGTCTTGAACTGAGTCGTGCCATGCTCAAGGATGAGCACTACATCCCGCGTATGCTCGGAAAAAGCCGCTTCAATCGCCGTCTACACGCCATTCCTGAATCACTCTGGCAAGCGGTGTTGGCAACCGTTGCACAAGCCCACCACATGCTCAATGGAGAGAATGAGTATGTCGTTGACAGCTTTCCCGTCGCGGTCTGCGATAACATCCGCATCCGACGCTGCCGCATCTATAAGGATGAGGCGTACCGTGGCTATTGCGCCAGCAAAAAGCGGTATGTGTATGGCCTCAAGGCGCATGTTGTCGTCACCGCAAGCGGTGCTCCGGTCGAGGTCGTGCTCTCGCCAGCCTCATACCATGATGGACGGATGGGCAAAACGCTGCACTTGGACCTGCCAGAAGGAGCAACCGTGTATGGGGATGCAGCATACACAGACTATGGCTGGGAAGATGCACTGGCGGAGACGGGGCAGGTGCGACTGCATGCCGCACGCAAAAGGAATAGCAAACGCCAGCATCCGCCCTATGTGCAGTATCTGGCAGAGCGCGTTCGGAAGAAGGTGGAGACGACCTTCAGCGAAATCACCGACCAAATTGGGAAACGAATTCATGCCGTCACACAACGAGGGTTCGAGTTGAAGGTGTTTCTCTTCGTTCTCGCATTTGCTATCTGCTGTTAGGTAGCAACTTGGGTTAGTATTTCCTAGACCTTATGTTATATGGCTGTTTAAGTCACGAATTGTTGCCGCACCCCCCTTTGAGATACCACGGACAATGGTTGCGCGGAATGGCGGCGTAGCCGCGCCGACGCGCTGTACAGCCGTGGGGTTGCGGTCGTTCCGGTCCCGCGATAGCGGGTCCGGTCCCTGGGATGGTGAGGCGAGTGGGACGGTGGCCTGCGCGGAGTGGTGGCGTAGCCGCGCCGACGCGCGACGGGCGTGTGGGGACGCACAACGATACAGCAACCTGATACGCCGCTATGGGTAGCTAAACGTCCGTGATAGTCGTCAGGCGAAGGCATTTCCCCACGTAAGAAACGAGCGCAGACCACGATGTGATGAGGGTATGTTGGCGTGGGGGATTGACGGCGGCAGCACAACCGTGCTATATATGCAGCAGTCCCGTTTGTACTTGTAGTTTGTTTGCCAGAGCGAAACACGCGCGGCATGGCGAAGCCCCCAACAGTGGCTTCGTCGTGCCGCGCTTTTCGTTGTCGGAGGTCGTGATGTATGTGCAAAGTTCGCAGCCGCCACTTCCTGAGGCGGCGATCGAGAAACTCGTCGAGAACGGCAAAAAGCTGTTCGGGTGGCGTGTGGTCGGTGCGGTACCGGCGCTGATCGTCGTCGAGCTTCAATTCACGGTCATTCCTGACAGTGACAAGCAGACGAAGGATCAGTTCGAGCAGCGCATGGCGACCTTCGCGCTGATGCTGTGTGCGTCGGGCTATCAGGTCGTGGAGTACAGCATCGACCAGCGGAAAGCCGGTCAGCCTTGGGCGGCGTTCCATGTGCAAACGCCGCAGTATCGGCTGCGTAAACCGACCAGACGGCATCAGATCAAAGTGATCGAGTAGCGTCAACAACAACGAATCGACCAGAGCGAAATACGCGCGGTCATGTCGAGCTTCTTCCGAGGAGTGGCATGACCGCTTTTTTATTGAGATGGATAAGCAACATTGCCAGTATGAAGGGTGTCGGGCGTGGCCTCGTAAGGGTCAGCGTTACTGTGTCGCGCACCCTGAGGGGCAACAGCGGAGTGTGGGTGGTGCGCCCGATGGCAACCAGAACGCGAGGGTGCATGGGCTGTACTCGGGCTTTGTGAGTGTCGAGGCGTTGCAACGGGCGATGGAGCAACCAGCGGACGACTTACGCCTGGAGATCGCGGCGGTGCGTGCGGCAATCGACGAACTGCTCTCGATGAAGGGCATGGACGCAGGGGAACGGCTGAAAGCTTTAGACAAGGGTATGGGAGCGTTGGCGCGGCTGATCCGCATTCAGAAGCAGGTGAGTGGTGACGACGGCGGCGACCCGCTGTCGTCGCGTGACCCTCGGCTGACATTTTCGCGGGCGTGGTCACTGCAGCATCGTCGGCGTGTGTCACGGTACACACACAGCGTATCTTCGGATGTCAGACAGCGTGTATCGTCGTGCTCGGGCGGGTTCCGGGGAATCTGCTCGCGGCGGCGATGAGGCAATCCGATCAGGCGTGAGGTAGACGTTGTCCATCTCCTGCAGCATATGCCAAGGTCTCCGTCATCTGTTGGAACACCGCACGAGGGATGTTCACCGTATCGTGCCGACCGAACGATATCGAAAAACGTGTCTCCAACCAATCTGCCCACGCACAAACGCCACTGCATCGGAGAAGACCATGCGAATTGGTACATGGCCTCTCGCACCATGCTGACACACCAGCAGTTGTATCGTCATCGCCAAGCCTCAGATGTTGGCTTTTCGAGAAACGGATAGAAACGTGCTCGAGCGCGATGCGCGAACCTGTCGTCATCCATCGGTCACACACGACGGCGCGGACATCGCTCGCGCTGTCGTGGTGCTTGTCAAATTTGCGGAAGCCGCCCCCGCTCTTCCGTCGCCGAAAGAGCGGGGGCAGAGAATATGAGGGAAATTATGTGGTCGTGGTGGTGCGGCGGGAACAATACCATAGCATGATGATAGCCATGCGCCGCTGATTCACCGCTATGGAACAGTTAACGTCGTGCCCCCTGCGGCAATTTCGACACTACCGACCTGGGAACCATCCAGGGCAACGGCCGTCCACCGTCTCCCTTGGAGATCTGGTATGGTGACGGACTCCCCGGGACCGGCAGCCCACATCACAGTGAGATCAAGACCACACCCGGAATCGGAGAGGTGCGGATAGATTCGCACAGGCCCACTCGTATTATTGACAACTGTAAGATCCGCTGCCGGTGCACTTGGTATATTCGTCGAGCAGATTTGCTGCACGACGGGCGCCGATGGAGCTTTTACCTGTGGGAGGGTGACTGAATCCAGCACCGTTTGTATATGGTTCCGATCGCGCTCGCCGAGTATGCCCATCCGAACCTCGAGCAAGGATCCGTCGGGTTGCGGAAAATAGGCCACGCGCAACTCAGCCGCCGGATTATTACGGCAGTCGGTGTAGGAAACGGCGACGCCCGTACCAAATCTGGGATGCGTGATCGTTTCCGGAGTGCCTGCCTGCAGACACGTTGATGGTTTCTTCACGTCGCGGATGACGTTCGGGTCGAGCGGCTGGCCTGGCTGTGCGGGCCACAGTTGGTTAATTTGAACACTCGGTTGTGTCCAAAAGGTGTCCCTGTTATCGTATACAGTAAGGCTCGGAGCGGCAATAATCATCTGCGTGAGGTACGGCTGCGTCCCGTCAAAGAAACTATAGTATTGCGTCCTTGTCTCCCAGCCCGTAGGGACAGGAGCAGCTATCCCTCCGCCGGGACTCGTCACTGTTTGCGCTGGATACGTATTCTGGGCCGGAACCGCGCTTGCGAGCGGCTGTGTTGCAGCGGGAGATTGCGTTGCAACAGGCGGCTGCGTTGCAGCGGGAGATTGCGTTGCAACAGGCGGCTGCGTCGCAGCAGGCGGTTGCGTTGCAGCAGGTGACTGAGTAACAACGGGTGGCGCTCCAGCAACATGTGTTGAAGGTCCGACCGGCAACTGAACAACTGCTCCCGACGGCGTTCTGACCTGAAAACTAGTCTGCGGCTTAGGGGCAGGACCCACCACCGCCACGACTGCCGGATTGAAATTGCCCCACTCGCGCCCCACGTACTTCACTGGAACCTTTGATGCTACGGGCGGAATCAACGGATTGCCGCACCAGCAGCGCGCGCGTGGCACACCGTACTTGTCGATAAGCACGGCCGTTCCTTTTTGCAACACCGCCTGACGCGGCTTCGGGGGTGCCTGATCGCTCTCATAGCCATGATTTGTCACTCTGGTGTCCGCCAGCAGCACAACCGGGGTGAGGCTGTTGATGTAGGTGGGCATGGCGGCTGGCGTCAACTGCCCGCCATCGGCGCGCAGGGTCGGGTCGGCGTTCTGCGCCGCGATCCAGGCCGCTGCCTTTGTGGGATTGGAACTGAGGAAGTCGATAAGCTGTGGAACATCGCAGGCAGCGTTGTCCAGCGAGCCACCGTACAGCCCGACCTCTGCTCCGCTGTTGGCCTGAATGGACACCTGCTGCGGCGCGGGAACGGAGGCTTGTTCGTTCACCACCGGCTCGGCGATGGCGGGGTCCGGAGCGGCGGCGAGAGGCTCGCTGGTGAAGGGGATCGGTCCGATATCTGCGGCGGGTTCGAGAAACACCTCACCCGGCTCTAGATTGAAGACTTCTCCGACTGCCACCGGTTGTGCGGTCGCGGTGCTGGCGGGTGGTTCTGGGGTCACGGTGCTCGCGGGCTGGGCGACTGAAGTGGTCGGCGAGGCGTTGCCAAACCGTTGAAAGATGAACCAGCCGCCAGCACCGCCGACGATGAGCATGACCAGTGCGACCAACAGGATCGTGGACAACGAGTTACTACTTCGAGGTTCCATAAGGGTGATGGTCTCCAATGTCTTATTGTGGCTAACATGTTCAGGCATCGCTAGACAAAGCTTCCCCGATGTGCCTTACCCATACACATCTGTTGTTTCGTCGCTGACACTTTCCTCCTTCTCTGTTGAATGTTTTATGGACGATACCATAATCAAGTCAGCGGCTCCTGAGCGTTCAGCAATGGTCGGTCAAGCCGACAATCAGCGTGAGCAGCGACACTATTGCTCGCCCCGTTCGTGAGTCGGGAGCATGTGGACGGTGCGGAATATGGGGAAGCTTTGATGTTCCCACACGCACGCCGCCACACGGGCAGCGAGCGCTTGGAGTACCAGCACGCTACGCGTACTCGCCATCCATTTCGGTGTTGTGCCGTTCAGTCCGTGCATTTCACGAAGGCGTAAACATGCCCGCCCATGGGATGATCACGATGGGCGCTGTTCACGACGAGAGGAGAGCTACCTTCATACACACATTGGGAAGAAGATTGACGTTCTTGCAGGCAGTGGATTATAGGTGTTACTGGTATGCATCCGCCGTAGAGATGATGTGAATGGGACGATAGGCAAACAGCGTTGGCGTGGAGCATGACAATATGCCAGGTACGGTACGGCGAAGCATCATGGCTTCGATGTCCGCCTCTATCCGCATGGCGACCAGATAAACAAGGTCCGACCGGATGGACGTTCTCAGTTGCTGCTGCGTTCATCGAAGTCAATGTGTAGCAATGATGGCTATTCCTCGCGCCGCACGTAATTACAGGGTAATCGTCGTGCCGCGAAACTCGCAGCTCTCGTGGGAAAGCTTTGTTGACCAGGATGCGCTTAGTATAGCAGACAACCTCAAAATAAGCATGCGTACTTTCGACCAGGGTGTATGCAAGAGTTGTCAGAAAGAAAAGAGGTCTTTTCCGATCTACTGGACGATGGACGTTCTACACAACCATCGAGGCAGGAGAAGACCATGACCCATGCAGCGTCGTATGGACAAGATCCGGCGTACCTAGACTTTGTCCATTCATCTTGCCGTGCGACACCTGGTGACTATTTCACGGTTGGGATGATGAAGAATGACTGATACGAGAGCAAGCGAGCGATACTACAGTAAATCCTCGCTCTTTTTGCATGTCACCTGAGGTAGACGTTGTCCATCTCATGCAGCATATGCCAAGGTCTCCGTCATCTGTTGGAACACCGCACGAGGGATGTTCACCATATCGTGCCGACCGAACGACATCGAAAAACGTGTCTCCGACCAAATCTGCCCACGCACAAACGCCACTGCATCGGAGAAGGTCGGTGTCGTCTTGTGGTACCACGCCGCACTCCGAACTGCTACCATCTTCCCGTCGAGACACGCATCTGCCATCATGGCTACGACCGAAAAGAGTGCCAGCAACTGAAGTGTCGTTCGTTCAATTGCTCGCTGCGACCACTGCCGTTGCGTTTAACACCTGTACAATAGGTCCCGTTCAGTATCCTAAAAACGTCGCTTCGGTTGCTGTACACCGGTGGCATTCCGTTGACAACAACATCCCTATATTGACGCCGGCAGCACAATCGTGCTATATATGCAGCAGTCCCGTTTGTGTTGTGTTGTCCTGGTTGCCAGAGCAAGTCCTGCGCGGCATGGCGAAGCCCCCATCAGTGGCTTCGTCGTGCCGCGTTTTTGTGGCCTGTGGAGGGTGTGATGGATGCCGAAGATAGCAGGGTATTGCCGCTTCCGCCATCGGCAATCGAGAAGTGTATGGAGAATGGCGCGAAGGTGTTTGGCTGGCGTTGTATCGGTGATGTTCCGGCTATGTGCGTCGTCGAGCTTCAGTTCACTGTGGTTCCGCGAACGCAACTGCAATCCAAGCAGGAATTTGAGCAAGAGATGCTTGCATTTGCCGCACGGCTGTCTGCGTCGGGGTATTTCGTGATGGATCTCGGTGTTCACCAGCGAGACGGGAAGCGTCCGTGGGCGTCGTTTCACTGTCAGACGCCGCAGTATCGACTGCGTAAACCGACCAAACGGCATCAGATCAAAGTGATCGAGTAGCGTCAACAACAACAGAATCGACCAGAGCAAATATCGCGCGGTCATGTCGGCTTCTTTCGGGGAGCGGCATGACCGCTTTTTTGTTGAGATGGATAAAGCGAAATGCCAGTATGAAGGGTGTAATGCGTGGCCTCGCAAGGGTCAGGCCTACTGCGTCGCGCACCCTGACGGGCAAACACGCTCAGTCGGCGGTGCGCCCGACGGCAACCAGAACGCGCGGGTGCATGGGCTGTACTCGGGGTTTGTAAGTGTCGAGGCGCTGCAACGGGCGATGGAGCAACCGCCGGACGATCTGCGCCTGGAGATCGCGGCGGTGCGTGCGGCGATCGACGAACTGCTGTCGATGAAGGGCATGGACGCAGGGGAGCGGCTAAAGGCGTTGGACAAGGGCATGGGAGCGCTGGCGCGGCTGATCCGCATACAGAAGCAGGTGAGTGGTGACGACGGCGGCGATCTGGATTTGTTCGTCGCCGACGCGCTCAAAGAGCTAGGGATGGGAGGGTAGGAGATGGATGCAACGACCGAAGCGCTTCTGCTTCGCTACGGATGGCAGGGCGTGGTAATCGCCGTCGTGATGATCCTGGCGCGTGTGGTCGGGCCGGAATTGTCGAAGCTGCTTCCGGCGTGGATGTCGGCGTCAGCGAAACGCGAGGACCAACTGCTCGAAGCGCTGCGAGCGGCAACGGGGGTCATGGTGGAGATCGTATCGGAGTTGCGCTCGTTGCGCGTGGAAGTCGGCGCGGTGCGTTCGGATCAGTACGAGTTACGTTCGGATGTTGAGTATATCGCCGATCAGCTCAAGCTACCACGACCGCGCGATGTGCGGCAGCGAAAGAAGCCGGAGAAGTCAGAACCGGCAACGTAAGAGCAGAGTTGCGCGGGACCGGGACGGATTCCTCGGCAAGCTCGGAATGACAGGGGTTGAGCGTGTGGGGCGCGACTGTGGACGGGTTCCTCGGCGATGGGGACGGATTCCTCGGCAAGCTCGGAATGACATGGGGTGAAGGATCGCGGAGGGAAGGAGAGGATCGTGGGGGCAAAGACATTATTTCTATCGGCGGGACACGGCGGGGCGGACGCGGGCAACACGGCTGCGGGTCCGGTCGAGCGCGACGAACTGATTGGCATCGCAGGTGGGATGCGGCGTATGGCGGCACTCCTGGGATATCGGGCGGGGCTAGGTGGTGTTGTGTTCCTGGATGATGGGCTGGACCTCCAGGGGCAACTGGCGGCGCTCAGGGGCTGGAAGCCCTCGGCGGCTGACGGCGACCTAGGAGTGGACCTACACCTGGATTACCACCGCAACCGACCATCGGGCGGGGCGCTCGTGATCTACGACGAACAGGAGCGCTCGAAGCGCATCGCCGACGTGCTGCTGCAACGCTGGTGCAAGGCGACGGGGATACAGTCCAACGGCATCCATCGCTCCACCGAGTTCGCCCAGCGCAACCGTGGCTTCCCTGACTTCGGTTTCTGTGCTCCCGCCTGGCCGGGGATCATCTTCGAGCTGGGGTCGCTCAACAACGCCCGCGACATGAGCGTGGTGCGCGATCCGTTCTGTCAGGCGCTGGCGCTCCATCTGATCGTCGAGGCATGGCGTGAAATCTAGGCGGCGACTGTGCGCCTGCGCGGCGCTGTGGCACCGGCTACGACCAGCGGTACGGGCTGAACTTGGCGCGGCGCTGGCTGGTGTATGGTCGTGGCTAAGAGCGACGCCATGCGGGCAATCGTGGCGCTGCTCTCGGACGTCGAGGCGTTCTCGCGTGCTGGGATCAAGACGCATCCGCTCAGGCGCTACCAGATCGAACCGATCAACGCTGTGCTGCGGTCGGTCCGCAACGGTGACGGACACCAGTTCGCCTGGGTGTTCAGCCGTCAGTGGGCAAGGACGAAACCAAGGCGCAGTTATACGCATTTCTGCTTGCACTCTATCAGCAGCGCGGCGGGCAGATCGTGGAAGCCAATCCGACGTTCAAGCCGCAATGCCTGACAGCCAAGCAACGGCTGCTGGATCGAGCGAGGTCGTGCGTGTTGACACGTCGTGCCGTGGGACAGGAGGGCTACAAGGTGCGGCTGGGCAACGCCAGGGCGGTGTACCTGTCGGCGGAAGCGGCGTCGAACGTGCGCGGCGAAACGGCGTCGTTGCTGCTGGTCTGCAACGAGATGCAGGACGTGGGTGCGGCGAAGTGGGAGTCGGAGTTCGTGCCGATGGCGGCATCGACCAACGCCACGCGGCTGTACGTGGGGACGGTCAAGACCTCGAAAACGCTGCTCGCCCAAAAGATGCGAGCGCTGCGAGCGATGGAAGCGCAGGACGGCATCAAGCGCGTGTTCCTGATCGATTGGGAGCAGGTGGCGCGCGACAACCCGGCGTATGGTCGGTTTGTCGAGGAGGAGATACGCACGAAGGGCATTGACCATCCAAGCATCATGACCGAGTTCCGGCTGATCGAGATCGACGCCGAGGGTGGACTGTTCCCGACCGCGCCGTCGGGCGCTGATGCGTGGCGACTCATGCGCGGCAGACGGCGCCGGAGGCTGGAACGGTGTACGCGGCGCTGCTGGATGTGGGTGGCGAGGATGAGGCGGCGAACGTGGAACTCGGCGAACTGGCGAACCCGGGCCGCGACTTCACCTGCTGCCACCTTGTCGCAGTGGACCTCGCGACGCTGCGCGATCCGCTGGTCGGGCGTCCGTCCTATCGGCTGGTGGAGACGCGGGTGTGGCACGGCACGCGCGTGACGGCGCTGCTGGCACAACTGCGGGCCTTTCTCGAACCGTGGGGACCGCGCTACATCGTGGCGGATGCGACGGGCGTGGGGCAGGGGTTGGTGTAGCTTCCTGTCGAGCGCTGCGGTCTATCGGCGATCGCGGTGATCCCGTTCGTGTTCAACGGTGCATCGAAGGCGGGGCTGGGGTCGGGCTTCCTGTCGGTGATCGAGACCAACCGCTTCAAGCACTACGCCGACGATGACGAGGATGCGCGGGTGTTCTGGCGGGAAACCGAACAGTGCCAGTACACGGTGCCGGAAGGCGAGGGCGCGATCGATCGGCGGATGCGCTGGGGCGTGCCGGATGGGACGCGCGACGACGCGACGGGTGAGTGGGTGCATGACGACCGGATCGTGGCGGCGGCGCTGTGTGCGGTGCTGGACGACCAGGAGTGGGTGATCTATACGGGTGGTGGGTCGGCGACGACGTGGACGAACCGTTCGAGCAGCAACTGCAGGATCGCCCGACAAGTTGTGGATTAGTACGATGGTTAGTACATCGGTGAGTAGATAGGTGGTGCGATATGGGCATGAGCAGAACGATTCATCGAGCGACTCGCGGGGCGGTATATCGCCGATCGCGTGGCGCTGGCGGTCAAGGAGAACGACAGGGTATGGTCGCTGCTGGTGGACCGCACCAGCGGCCCGTCGGACCTGTCATATGGCGAGCGCCAGGAGCAGTTGGCGGACGCGCTCGAAGCGTGGCGCGTGAACGCGCTGGCGCGGCGTATCGTCGGGCTGACCACGGACTACGTGGTGGGGTCGGGGATCAGCGTGGAATCGACGGTGCCGTGGGTCGACGCGTGGGTGCAGCGGTTCTGGGGCGCATCGCAAGAACAATATGGACGTGCGCGTGCTGGCGCTCTGCGACGAGCTCACGCGGTCGGGAGAGTTGTTCCCGGTGCTGTCGACCAACCCGCTCGACGGCATGAGCTACGTGCGCTCGGTGCCAGCACGGCAGATCGACGCGATCCAGACGCAGGACGGCGACTATGAAACGGCGCTTGTGTTCCACCAGGTCGACCCGCGTATCCAGGCCGTGGGGCGGGATTGGGTGTCGTTCGACAACCCGGACCGTGCGCTCGTGGGAGCGTCGGCGCAGGTGATGCTGCACCTGGCGATCAACCGGCCGGTCGGCGCGACACGCGGGCAGCGGCGATCTCGATCCGATCTTGAAGTGGCTGAAGCGCTACAACGCCTTCCTGGAAGCACGGCTGGCGCTGAACCTGCACGCCTCGGCGTTTGTGTATGACGTGACGGTGAAGGGTGCGACGCCGGATCAACTGGCGAAACGTAAGAGCGAACTGCTGAACCCGCCGCAAGCGGGGTCGGTGCTGGTGCATGGCGACGATGAGGAATGGGCGGTGGCGCGTCCGCAGATCGCGGGGTGGGACGCGTCGCCGGATGGTCGGGCGGTGCTCGGCATGGTGGCGACGGGATCGGCCACGCCCGCGCACTGGCTGAACAACCTGGAAGCCAACACCCAGGCGACGGCGATCGGAGATGGGCGGTCCGGCGCTGCGGCACTACCAGCACCGCCAGAAGATTTTCGGGGATTTCCTGATGGACCTGACGTTCGCGGCGCTGGAACAGGCGCGGGCGTGTGGGGCGCTGCGGCATCG
The DNA here is from genome assembly GCA_963782315.1 of uncultured Chloroflexia bacterium. GTDB lineage: Bacteria > Chloroflexota > Chloroflexia > Chloroflexales > Kallotenuaceae > JBBSGA01. The sequence continues at coordinate 13,863 of CAWAJS010000046.1, read as the reverse complement.
CGGGCAGGTGGTGCAGCGACCGCTCGACCGCGAGGACTATGGGCTGGTGGTGAAGACGGCGGAACTGGACAAGGGCGACAACCTGCAACTGGCGCAGTCGGCGAAGACGATCATCGACGGCTTCGCACAACTGCACGCGAAGGGGCTGATCGGCGACCGGGAGTTGGTGGACCTGGCGTACCGCTTCGCCGGGGAGTTGGTGGATGTGGATGAGGTGTTGGGGCGGGGCGCTCCCTGAGCGAGCATGGCGCGAGGTGGTGCGTTGTGAGCCCGCGTTGATGATCGCCGCCGTATTGAGCGCCATGCCGCACGTTTCGCTCACTGCGGCACGCGTGCGCTGCACGAACGTGACAACACCTCCGACGGTGAACGTGCCCGTGTGGGCTACGCGTTGTATCTGTTGAGGGCAGGAGAGCTAGGCTGCTTCTTTATGCGCCTCAGCATAGATGCGGAGCGCTGCATTGATGCGCTTCTGATAGTCTGGTCCCTGGGCGCGGTACCAAGCCAGGACATCCTGATCGACGCTGATAGCCACGACTGTTTTTTCGTGATGGCTGCGCATCGTTGCTTGATTGAAAAAGGCGTTGCCTAATGCCGGGCTATCTGACGTATCAATATCCTGGTCTGTCATCTGATCCAGGCGTTCCCAATCGGTCTTGGATTGTTCGCTCATATGCAACTCGTTCATACGTGAGTGCTTTTCGCACAGAGATAATTCGAATGGTATCCTCGGCAGGTTCGGTCCAAACAACGACGACGACCCGTGAGCGGAGGAGACCAATACCGACCCAACGGTCTTCGCCGTACTCCATACGATCGTCGAGCGCCGTTAACATGGGCGCTTCCCATATTTCCCAGGCATCAGCGAAATCGATGCCATGCTTCTGAATGTTAACCGCATTCTTGGACGAAGACCATTCGACGTTCATGATGCCAGTATAGCGCGAAGACGTAGGCTACAGCAACGACGGATCGTATGAACGTTTCGTTTACGGTGATGGATGTCACGGAGCCAGCGGTGGCGCGCGGAGAGTTATGGTCAGGCAGCGATCACCCCGCCGATTGGACCCCGCCTTCACTGCGCTGGAACAGGCGCGAGCGTGTGGGGCGCTGCGGCATTGCGGGCAGGTGGTGCAGCGACCGCTGGAGCGCGAGGATTACGGGCTGGTGGTGCAGCGACCGCTGGAGCGCGAGGATTACGGGCAGGTGGTGAAGACAGCGGAGTTGGACAGGGCGATAACCTGCAACTCGCGCAGTCGGCGAAGACGATCATCGACGGCTTCGCACAACTGCACGCCAGAGGGGCTGATCGGGGACCCGGGAGTTGGTGGACCTGGCGTATCGCTTCGCTGGGGAGTTGGTGGACGTGGATGAGGTGTTGGGACGGGGTACGGGTAAAACGCCTTCCTCAAATTGACAGTGCGCACTCAATGGCGTTACATTTGAACATGGTGTGGATGGTCGTACGAATCCCGTTAGTAAATCAGCAGTTCATGCCGAAACTCGATTGAAGCTTTGGTTTGCCTTTTTCAGGCTAATCGTCTGTGATAGTAACAGGTGACGCGACACATATTCATGGAGTTTTGATGTTTGATTTCGAGGCAGCTTATAATTATTATTTTGAACACATTTTTAGGCCTCAGCGGTTAATCTCTTCGAAAGTATAACTTGCCCATACCAGGAAGTATTCACTCTCGCGATTGGGAGCTGTTCGGCGCAGGATCTAACAGGAGGAAAACGAAGTCTACCGTACGGTGCAGATCTTGAAGGATATGAGGTGAAGTCGGCAGTGGCAAGATCCTCATTTGAATATCAATATCACTTGAAGGGCGGTGAGGATAAGTTGACCGAGGAGATCGGGAAAAAAGGTCGATCATATTTTTATCTCCTATTCGAATGATTACTCACATGTATCTGTTAGGCTTGTGCGGGGTGAGATACTCGCAACTACATTCGAAGGCTGGCGCATTGACCTACAAAGAAATTATGCGGGGCCGCTACGAAAGCTTCGGTTCCGAAGGACCATTTTATATAGAAACGTCCGGCGTTTTCCAATGGTACTCTGATAATGCAGATTGCAGATGCTAAGTTGACGCTAGTAAGTCAACCCTAAAATCCACCAGTAGCCAGGCATCCCAGTTGTCGACATCCATTCAATTTCAGACTTGAGTGATCGGAATACCTGGAGGGCTTGGAACGTACTTTGAGGTCGCTCGGCTGCCCTACACCATCGGGTGGCAGAAGCCGGGACGTTAACCGGGTTATTTATCTGTTATACCAGAGACGTGATGTCGCACAACCGCATCTCCTCGGCCAGCGAGTTCAGGATGAGTCGGTGACAATCCATTCGACAACTGGAACACATACAGCATCACCGAAGCCAAATAAGACTTGATTGAGCGAGAAAGCAGGGTCAAGCTGATACTCGTCAGCACCCATGAGGCGAGCAACTTCGCGTTTGCCGAGTAGACGGGCGTCATATGTTCCTTTCCCAATGCGGCAGATGATCTGCCGCGCACTGCCACCCTTTGGCGTTCGTAGACATCCTGCAATGCCATCTAAGCGCAACTCTGCCGTCAGACTTTTTCGAGCATCTCGTTCGCGCATTCTACGAAATACAGTTCCAAACGTCCACTCTTCCTGATCAATGAGTTGTACAACCTTCAAGTCTTATCGCGTTCATGCATTTGGTTAAAGAGGTATTCGACGCGATCCCGAGGCCACCATTCCTCGGCGGGATCAATAATCTCAGCCAAAGTCGTTTGAAGGATGGGAAAGGGCGGTAGTATACGAAGATTCCAGCGGAATTCTGGATTGGAGCGAATAAATGCCTGGATTGTGCGTCTGGTCGTGCACTGTTGGCATGACAGGAGCGCGAGTTCCTGTTCAAGTTCGTCTTGTGCAGTCGGGATTTGTGCACCTACAATGAAGAGACGTACACGGCTCTGCGGAACAAAATGGGCGGCATTATGACATTGAGATCGACTGCATACCCAAGGTCACTTAGGGCACCAAGCAAATCCCGAAGATCTTTACCATCGGTCGAGGTCAACAATCCTGCTACATTTTCGAGCAGTACGAGTTTGGGCTTTGGAACCACCCAGTCTCTCGAATAATACGAGATAATATTTCCAGACGGCCCAAGATTCACGACCGGATAGTCCACCCCTGCTTCCGGCTAGAGTACGTATCAGTACTGGAAAGGAGGGACATGAGCAAGATCAACTGTGCGTCATGTCAGCGGAGACATCAAGAATATTCATGACACGATAATGACCAACACCAAAGTGACCTTCGTACATTGCTCGCTTTTCTTCGCTATAATCGAGCGCGTGTTGTACTGACCATCGCTGCCTCTCCAATGCCAAACTCACCAGACCTATGCCTGCAAAGAAGTCCGCTACCGTCTGTTTCATCTTCGCCTCCAAGAAAGATAGTAACAGTCTACAAACCATGGCGCTGTCAATCAATTACTTGCGTACTATGTCATCTACTAATATAACTATTATAGCACTAATTGAAAATGCACTTGGGAGGCCTGCCAGAATATAGGATAAGCTATAATTTACCCACGGCGACGGATAGCAGGGATGATAGTATGGCAAGATGGCAACTGCGAGAGATCGCTGAACCTGAGCGCTGGACGGCACGTAAGCTCGCACTAGCAACAGGCCTTGCGTATAACACAGTATGGGCGATTTGGACAGATCACGCGAAGCGAGCTGATCTCGCCACGATCGACGCACTTGCTCGTGTCCTTAAAGTTAAAACCGGGTGACCTAATTGGGCCAAGCGAACCCTCAGATGGTGAGCTATAGTAGCTCGAATGATGAGCATTGTCAGAAACATCTCCTGAGAATAGGCGCGCAAGGTCTGACCTTGGCGCTGATCGAGCAGCCAGTCAAGCTCACCGTGTTTCCCCTGGTCCAGAAGGTCGCGGCCTACGAGGAGGAAGGATGTGTCGGTGTCGAGGATAGGAACGTCCTTGTCGACAATAAACGAAGATATCTGTCTTTGTCGAACGGTCCGGAGCCAAGGGCGGTGACCTGGTCATCGTCGTGCGCGTGGCGTGCCGATATTTGAAGCGGTAATAACTATCGCTTTCGTGCGGCTTGACCGGCAGGTGCGCGGGATCAAACGGGATGTCAGGCAAGCCACACCAGGCGTATACCGCCCGCATCGTCGCCTGGGGGTTGGCGAGCAGGTCTTCAAAGCGCACATAAAAGAGCCGCTCGGCGAGGCCCGCATCCGCAATATCTTGCAAATGCTCGATCGCCCGTAAGGGCGCACCGATGACGCCAGCCTTCGCAAACAGGCTGTCGGCACGGTCGAAGGCGGCATTCGCCGACATATGATCGACAAAATCGAGCAAAACGGTACGCTGGTGCTGGGCTTCGATGGAGGCGAAGACTGCCACCGGATCGCGCACACACACGAGCATGCGAAAATCGGGGTCGATCACCTTGACGGTTTCGATCATTGCCAGCCATGCCCGGTTTTTATCGACGACCCATGGGCGTTCGGTTTCGGCAAACCAGCCGTTGAGGACGCTCCGATAGGTGTTGAGCAAGCGGCGGTAGGCCAGGTCAAAATCCACATCGAGTTGCGCCAACAAAAACGTGTTATCGCTGAGGCTGTGCCGGATGGTTTCCAACAAGCCCGCCAGCGGGGAAGAATGCCCAATACTATAGATCGCGGGGTGCAGTCCCAGGAGTTGGCACAGCAATGTCGAGCCAGCGCGGGGCAAGCCGGTGACATACAGGGTTTGTTTTTCGACGTGCAGCATATGCATGAGAGGGATTCCTTGCCGGGTTCCGTGAACAATCGTGATTCTACCCAAGGTGGGGCAGCGCGCCGACGTATGATGAGTACACCATATTCATAATACGCCAGTATGCGAATACCCAGGCTACCGCGCGGAGATGGGTGGTCCGACGCTACGGCACGACCAGCACCGGCAGAAGATGTTCGGGGATCTCCTGATGGACCTCGCCTTCGCCGCGCTCGAACAGGCGCGAGTGTCCACATATCTGGTTGCTATGCTGCCGAGGCATGTGGGCTCTCCTATGGTCTAACGCCGAATATCAACATACCAAATATCTGGGCGAAGCCCCATCTTCCCCACCGTGATGGTGTACTGTTGGTCGGGAAAACGGAATGCGCCGCCGGAGAAAGGCTAACGAGCCTACGAGCCAGGTGGTTCGTTAATGCACCATGGTGTTGTCAGGTTGAATTGATCACGGCGACAGTTGGGATTTGACCGTTCGGTCGTGATTCGCTGGTGTGTGGAGGGACGGGTGTTTCATGGAATACACGTCGTGTATGTGTGACGCGTGCGAATAGAGAATAGTGCAGCAATACTGTGCGCGACATGATACTCCGCATACGAAAACCTAAGGTGTGGTACGTAACTCATGATAGGGCACCTCTACGGATTCGACTTGAATATTCAGGCTCATAACGCTAACAGTCTATTAAATGTTAGGAATCGGCGGGCAGCGACAGGATGCAAGGGGAGGGCGGTCACGACCGACCACCGACGACGGACGACGGACCAACGGAGAACGGCGCTAGCCGACTGTCATCCTGAGCCGCAGCGAAGGGTCGTTCCTGGTGTCACTGCCCTGGAAGATTCCTCGGCTGCGGCCTCGGAATGACAGTCCCGACCACCGACCACCGACCACCGACCATGGGAAACGAGCGGGCGGAGGGCGTGGCTGCCAGAGGGCGTCGATGGGGTCAGATGTGGGAGCGTGGTGAGGTCGTGCCAGGATGCGAGGGGGAGGGCGTGGCTGCCAGAGGGCGTCGATAGTTCTGGTACGGGGACGTGGTGAGGGCGTGCCAGGATGCAGCCGCGCCCCTACGGGTGGGTGATGGAATTGTGTGGTGGCGGGTGGCGAGGGAAGGGTGCGGACGGTGGTGGCTGTGGATGAGGTGCTATGGCAGCCCATCGATAGAGGACGACGAGCAAGAGAATACGGCGTTCTGTCTCCTGGTTGTGTCGATGCCACGAGCACGCTACAATACCAGCAGTTGAAGCACGGCGAGGGATAGATATGGCAGCACATGACCAATACACGATTTCCGCGATCTATGAAGGTGGGCAATTTCGGCCACTCGAACAGGCTTCGTTGCCTGAACATACACGGGTAACACTGACCGTCGAAGTAGCGGACGATCCGGTCAAGACCGAAGATGAGCGTGTACGGGCGATATTTGCCGCTGCTGGTGTTCCGCTTGTACCACGAGCGGCATATGATGGACGACGCCCGATGAACGGCGAAGGAGCGTGCTGCGCTCGCGCAACGAATCGAGCCTAGCCGACCGATTGACCGAGATTATTGATGAGGATCGGGAAGGCACGTAATGGCGATATTCTACGCTGATACCAGTGTATTGACCAAAACGTATTTGCCAGAACGTGGCTCGGAATGGGTGCGCGCCATTGCGGATACGAGTTCCAGCAACACGTTCTTTACAGCATACATGACGCAGATCGAAGGAATGAGCGCATTCAATCGGCGGCTTCGCGAAGGAACGCTCAGTCCGGTCGAATATGCAGTTATTATCGAAGATTGGCTCCTCGCGTGTGCGGTTGAGTATCACCTCGTGCCGGTCTCACCTCAGACGGTAGTGATCTGCCAACGACTCCTCGAGTCGTATCCCCTGCGCGCCTATGATGCCGTTCAGTTAGCGTCGGCGGTCATCAGTAACGAGACACTGGTTGCGGCTGGCGACGCGCCACTGGTGTTTCTTGCCTCAGATCGCCGCCTCCTGGACGCAGCACGAAGCGAAGGCTTCGAGGTCAACGACCCGAATCTTCATCCGTAACCGATAGTTTCCCGACCCTGCGCAACGTCGGCGATCCGGTGGATTCCTCTATCGGTTCGCCGGGGAGTTGGTGGATGTGGATGAGGTTTGGGACGGCGTGGGCGGAGCGGTGAGCAGCCAAAGTCTGTAATGGGACGACACGTTTGAAGAGATGTCGGTCGTACTCGCACACTGAAGCATGCGTCTTCGTACGTGTGCTCTCACGCGATGCCTATTGACACCGAGTGAGAGCACCTTCGGCCCGAGCATAAAGCAAACGTATCCATGCAAAGACGAGCGTTTCTTGGCCGATGAGCATGCGCCGGCGCAAGCTCATCGGCCTCGTTGTCCAGGGTTGTTGTCGGTACGTTGCCCTAGACCCGCCCGCTTGATTCTGGCTTCCCGTAGTATGTAGCTATCAGCTCTGGCGACGCTAACGCGGACACGCAGGGATGAGAGCAGGGAGGGTTGGACGATTTCCACGTTGACCAGGATACCCCTCGATGTACTTTCCGGGACACATAAGTCGATGTGATGGCGTCTTGTTGATTTGAGGTGATGATGTACGAACAAACGTCTGGTCGCCGGATGCTTGATTGGGAACATTGGTCGTGATGTTTTGGTTTCCAAGTTCAACGTCGTCGATTAACATTCCACTCTCGTTCGTATCATCATTTATGGAATAGAATATAAGTATGACGTTTTGGTTGACGTAGGAACCAACATCAACAACTCGTTGAACCCATCCGTACGTGTTTGTGTCGGTGCACAACCAATAGTCATCAACGATATCGACTTCTGCTCCACCAGTGTAAATAGCAACGCCTCCAAAGTCGTAGCCGCACTCATCAATCGAACCCATCCAAATCCAGTATCGTAAGTAACGCTGATTGTCCGTAATTCGGACCTCTTGACTTAGTTCAGAGCGCTCATTCACAGCGTCACCAAGCCATGCGCCCCACGTACCGCTATGGGGTGAAACTGTGTCTGGAAAATCATTAGTGATTAAGGGATAGCCTAGCTCTGAGTATTGTGTCCACGCTCGATCACCTTGTTCAAAATTGCCATTTTCGAGCATTTTAGTGGGAGGTGTCGTTGGCGTTGGTGTCGATGTCGGTGGTCTCGTCGCCGTTGGCGTTGGTGTCGATGTCGGTGGTCTCGTCGCCGTTGGCGTTGGTGTCGATGTCGGTGGTCTCGTCGCCGTGGGCGTGGGCGAGGGATCTTGTCTTAACCAAAGGAATGTACACACGGCTCGGACCACTTGGCACAGTTCTTGTCGGCAACACCGTTTGTGTCGGCGATGCAGTCAGCGTTGGTGTAGCTGTCTGGGTTGGCGTTGCGGTGTCGGTCGCGGTTGCGGTCGGCGTTGCGGTGTCTGTGTAGGTCGGTGTTGCCGTGTCTGTCGCAATCGCGGTGGCACTCTCAGTCGCGGTTGCGGTGGCGGTTTCGGTTTCGGTCGGTGTTGCGTTGGCGTTCTCGGTCGCGGTCGGCGATGGTGTATCGGTTTCGGTCGGTGTTGCGCTCGGGTTCGCGGTCGCGGTCGGTGTCGCGGCTTCTGTCGCAGTCGCGGTGGCACTCTCGGTTTCGGTTGGCGTTGCGCTGGCGCTCTCGGTCGCGGTTGGCGATGCTGTATCGGTCGCAGTCGCGGTTGCGGTGTCGGTCGCAATCGCGGTGGCGGTTTCGGTTTCTGTCGCGGTGTCGGTCGCGGTTGCGGTGGCGGTTGCAGTCGCAGTCGCGGTGTCGGTCGCAATCGCGGTGGTGGTTTCGGTTTCGGTTGGCGTCGCCGTTTCTGTCGCGGTTGCGGTGGCACCCTCGGTTGCGGTGGCGGTTTCGGTTTCGGTTGGAGTGGCACTTGAGGGAAGTTCTGTGGTCGTTGGTGTCGCGCCTGATGGCGTCAACACGGGCGTGTTTTCGTGCGCATTTGTAAGGAATGGCTGAAAAACAGAGGGCATGAATCGCGCGTCGTCCTCATAATCGGTAATCATTGTTCGGATGACAGATGGGTCTGTTGTATTCCAGAAATTGTATGAAATAACGAAGTAGCCATCCTTCGTAAAGGCAGGGGCACCCACGATGGCTCTGCCAGTATCAAGGAAACTATTATGCAAGATAACGCTGTTTGATGAGTTCCCGGATGACGAAACGGAAACGGCGTAACCACCGGCTGTGTCTTTGAAAAAAAGATTATTCGTTAAGTATGTTTGATGCTCTGGAGTTCCTTTGATTGCCATTCGCCGCTTCGGAGGAAACTGTTTCGTTCGACAAACACATCCCCATGAGGCATATTCACGAAGATGGTAGCGACATGGGTCAAGAGAGAATCTCGCAGATAGAAAAATCCTACCCGATCGAGCAGACCAGGGTCATTGATTGACGGAGGAGAAAGGAGACCTCCTCCCGAGATAGTGGTGAAGCGTATATCCACTACCCAATCAGCCAACTCACTATCGTCTGCAAATCCTTTGATGTAGAGGTCAGTGATCTCGACACGTTCCGATTGCGTTCCAGTGACGACAAGTCGACCCTCGACTTGCAAGGTGTGACCAGCACCCTCGACTGTTACGCCGGGCTCGATCGTTAGCACGACATTTTCGTCAACAATGACGTTCGCGCTGAGTACATACGGTGAATGTTGCGCTGTCCAAGTCGTGTCGGCGGTGATATGGCCGTTGACCAGGGTTGTGAACGTGCCGGAAGAGGCCGAAATACCGACCGCGAGTATCCCTGTCAGGCTTAGGGTAAAGCAAACAATGATGATGAGTCTGACTGGCTGCATTGAACGCTCCCTGTGTTTGAATGGCGGCGTCGCTCGCCGCATATCTGGAAAGGACCAAGGTGAGCCGGTTTATCTGTGGGGTGGTTTGTATTCCATTGGGCGCCGACGATGGCGCCGTCTGTTGTAGTCCTGATACGGTTTAGCTTAGCGTTTGCTGCGACGCCAGCCGTTGGCCACGGCCTCTTGCTCGGTGCAGAACCAGCGCTCGCCTTCGGTGGTGTCGATGACGGTCGCGGCGTAGAACTCGCCGCCGACAACGTGATAAATCTGCTCGCCGGTTCGGAAGCTGATGTTGCCTTTGATGAAACAGTCCGGGGGCGGGACGAGGCACCCGTTCGGACAGTCGATGATGTCGCTGGCGGCCGCTTGCGCGACCTCCGGTGGTGGGATTGCTTCGGTGGAAGTCGGTTCCTCGGTTGGGTGCTCCTGTTGAGTGATGGTCGGCGTTGCCGGTGGTGGCGTTGGCAGGGACACAATCTCTGGGTCAGGTGGCGCAGTTGGACGCGGGGTTGCGGTTATGACGATGACCCATGGCGTCTGGGTGGGCTGGGTGTTGACGCCCGTTTCGGATGGTGGCGCGCCGGGACCGCAGGCGGTCAGGAATGCGAGCGTGGCAACTGACGACATGATATGGAGTAGTTCATTGGAGCTCCGCGGACCTGATAGAAACGGGCGTCGATATACTAGATACACATTGCTCGGATTTTTTGCGGATTTGTGGCAGAAGTGAGACAAACAGGGCTTATGCGCATAGTGGACGTGCCTCTTATGATCCTTCGATTGTCAGAGTGACCGCAGGAGGGGGAGGGGAAATGCACGGGAGATAGGGGTCTGTTGTAGGAGTAGCCGTAGGTCCCTCACACGGATCAACCTCAATTGATGATTTGCTGTAGCTCAATACCACTTCTCTTGAATCAAGTATGGTAGAAGCACTTCCCCATCCTCGATCGTCGCCAAGTGATATTACCGGTTCGATGTTTCTCGCAACCCATGCTTCACCTTCTGTCCAGTCAGGTGCTGCAGCGGACACGAACTCTGTGGCGAGTTTCAGACGTGCATCTGGTGGCAGGAGAGGCGATAGGGGAAGAAACGAAGGACGCCCTTGAAAATTGTCAGGCAATCCTATAAGGGAAATATTTACCGGACGGAAGTTCCAACTTTCACCTTATACAAGCATTGTTCCATCAGGATATGTATACCTTGTTTCATCTTGATCCTCAATGTAACCAAAGCTAAACCCATACTCAGGATCATCGAAAACGTCTACTACTTGCCGTATTGTGACGCTTAATCCTGGTCCGAGTGTGGGGGATGGAGAAGGCTGCTGGGTTGGAGCTGACTGGAGTTCCGGTTCGGGCAAGGCAGGTTCGTTGTTGGCACTCGGTGTTGATAATGTAGATGGAGGCGGCGTTTGCATGGCTTGCTTCATAATGGCTGGGTGTCGCAATCTGCTGTGAGATTTGCTCCCGTGGGGAAGCCCCACACCCAACGAGCACCAGTGTGAGACAAGCATATAAACAATTCCTCGCTGTTGATTTCATCGCTTTTCCATTCGCTACGATTTGAATTTGTGGTTATGAGCGAGATGCGTCGTTGTGGGATGGGCCGAACCCATCCACGATATGAGAGGTGAGCTAGTCCTTGAGGAGATCTTCGATTCCAGCGTCGGGGGCGGGGGTCCACCAGACCGGGGTATCGCCTTTGATATGGCGGTAGTCGACGGTGATAGCAACACTTAAGGCGTGACATGAGCATTGTTAGTTGCTAAAGCGGGAATTGAAAATGACGCGATGAAGCAGTTTTTCGCGTTCTTCTTGGGGGATGAGCGATTGGGTTGCTCTCGCGACAGCATTTCCAATCGTAATCAGACCTCTGTACGTTCGGCTGTCAGTGCCGATGCCTTCGTTAGCAGCCATCTCCAGTGCCTGCTCGTAGAATCTCGAAATGGCTCGGATGACGGGTCATTGCTAACTGCGAGGTTGGATATAATCTCGGCCAAAGCTTCGACCTTCTCAGCACTGTGGGGAACTTCCCATAAGATTGCCTTAATTTGACCCTGTGTTTGGTCGTCTTGCTTGGCACGTGCGAGTGCAACTGCGATTTCTTCCCTGAGTTGGAAGTGTATGGTATCGTGGAATCCTCGCCCACTATACAAATCCCCCCTATAAGCATCTGCTTTAGGAAATGCTTGGACAAGTACGTCCTTAGCGCGTCGTGACTGTCCAGCCTCGATCATTTTTTCCGCGATGTCGATTTCCAGGTCTAGCCCCGATACGTATCAAAACGACGAGCATGTTCGAATGCCTGGGACAAGACATCGAGCGCTTTCGCTTGTTGCTCGGCCTGAATGTACACATCGGCGATCGCGAGTAAGCCGGAGGCGGCAACAGAGGCATCTTGCTCGCCATTTACCATTTCGAGGCTCTGGTCGGCCAGTGTGAGGGCTTCGGCATACATATCGTTGTCAAGATAGACGTTAGATAGTGCGGATGCGGCAACTGCCTTCGAACCACGATTGTCGAGAGATTCTACAAGTTGCGTTGCTTCCTGGTATTTTTCCTGTCTGGCATAAGCCATGACAACAGCGGGTATTGCTCGATTGTATGTATCAGTAAAGTTCAGACTACGAGCTATGTCAAGAAACGGTTGGAGTTCGTCTACCTTGTTTTCATCTGCCAGGAACTCGATTATATTGCCAATGGGACTTCCATAGTCAAAACCCCATGATTCGGGATCTCGCCTGAGCACCTCGACTGATTGCGTATAATCGCCAGCCCGAGCATAGACTTCCCCTAATATGCCCACGTCGAACGTGTCGTCATCGGTGAGAGTTGATTTAACTTTATTAAGCATAGTGATGGCTGTTTCGAAGTCACCGATCGCTGAATATCCGTTCGCCAGGTAGATTTCGTCGCTAACGGTTCTCACGCTCAGTCCCGGGTAGCGGACACGATTGAGGAATCTGCGCGCTCGGTCGTGCTGGTTTGCCTTCGCGAAGGCTTCAGCGATAAGAGGAATATTTCTGCTTGAAAGGATGTTATCCGAAGCAAATTGCATCGTAAGATATGCGGCGGCTTCTAATTCAGATGTTGTCGCTTGTTCCTTCTCCTCAATGGATGGCACAACCTTGAATCGAAACTCAGCGACGGTGTACTCACCAATTTTGGTCGTTCCTTCTCGCAGTCCTGTTCGGAGTTGGGAATCGAAGTCAAGTTGCTCGATCATATCGAGCGTAGCCAGGGCCTCTTTATACAGCCCTAGCGCCTCGCTGTAGCTTAAACCTTTCGCGCTCCTGTGCTTTGATATACAAATTTTGCGCGTCGAGGAAGAATGCTGCGACGACGAGTTCACGCTTGGATGTCTGATTGTCAAATTCGAGGGGAGCCATGCTACATGCGACGAGGCTGGTGCTAGCGTACGCGATGATGAGCGCGACGAAGAATGATTTGATTGCGGGTCGGTGCGCCATAGATCGGGAGCCTTTCGTGGAATGGCGGGAAGCGGGTGAGCATCCGGTCGATTGTGGCTTCATGCGATGCCCCACATTTCGCTGAGGCGTTCGGCCTGGGCGAGGACAGTGTTGGTGGCGGATTCCTGCAGATCGGGTGGGTAGCCGTAGCGGCGCAGGATGCGTTTGACGATGACACGCAGGCGGGCGCGCACGGATTCCTTGACGGACCAATCGACGGTGACGGAGCCGCGCACGGTGCGGACGAGTTCGCGGGCGATGATTTTGAGGTCGTCGTCGGCCATGACCTCGACGGCGCTGCTGCTGGTGGCGAGGGCGTCGTAGAAGGCGACTTCGTCGTCGGTGAGGCCGAGTTGCTGGCCGCGCGCGGCGGCGGCGCGCAGTTCCTTTGCGATGCTGATGAGGTGCTCGATGACCTGGGCGGTTTCGATGGTGCGGTGTTCGTAGTTGCGGAGCGATTGTTCGAGCATGTCGGAGAAGCGGCGGGCTTCGACGACGTTCTTGCGGGAGCGGGTTTTGATGTCGTCCTCGAGCAGGCGGCGCAGGGCTTCGACGGCGAGGTTCTTGTGCGGCAGGGCGCGCACGTCGGCGAGGAACTCGTCGGAGAGGATGCCGAGGCTGCCGAGGTCGGGGCGGTCCAGGCCGGCGACCTTGAAGATGTCCACGATCTCGTCGGCGGAGATGAACTTTGACACGAGTTGCCGGATGGCGAAATCGAGTTCATCGACGGGTGTATGGCCGTTGCCTGATCCTTTGGAGAGGATGACGCGGATGGCCTGGAAGAAGGCGACATCGTCACGGATGCGGG
>CAWAJS010000045.1:0-27247 GCA_963782315.1 uncultured Chloroflexia bacterium | reverse complement strand
GAGTTGGGTCACAAAGCCATAGTCGCCGACATGGGCGATCATCTGGCAGACGGCCTGAGCGCGTTGAGTGGGAGTGGTATCATGGCGTTGAACCATAGTGTTCCCCTGAAAGGTTGGTTATGTTGACACATCGACCATACCTTTCAGGGCGTTTTTATGCAACTGCCTGCGGGCCAAACTGTCCAAGCAAGTTGGCCTCTATTTGAACCATGCCTAGGCAATTGCATTGAGCGAATGTAGGGGCGTCGCAGCCAACCGTGCAGAACCTTTCTACATCAACTGTTGCTTTACGACGACCTTTAAGCTGCCGCGCCCTGGCGCTTCCAATATACGAAACCTACGAATACTATGCGCGATGTGAACGGTGCCCTCGCGTCTCAACACGTACTGAGACGTCCTATGAATACATGCGTGATGTGGACGTTGATTGGTGCGTCGTGGTTCATTGGAAGGGGTGGTTTGTCATACATCAATGCCCGATGTGGACGTGATCAGTCGTCGTGGTGCATTGAAAGGGGTGGTTTGTCACACGTCAGGGCGCGGCGGCCTGAAGTCATCGTTCGTCACGGTATGAGGGCGGAATACCAGTCCTGCCCAAGTCGCCGCGGCGCCCCTACATTTGCCCAATGCAATTGTGTCTGATGGTCAGAAGACCTGTCGCCTCATACTACCCACGATCCTCGCGGAAATACGATTGCCCCAGCGCGGCGGGGAGCCGAGGCGTTGACGTACTGATTCTCGCGTCGCCAGGATCAGGACGACGATGGTAAAGATGTATGGCAACATATTGAGGAAAAAGGGCGAGATCGGTATGCCCGACGTTTGCATCCGAAATTGCAACGCCGTGACGCCACCGAACAGATATGCTCCCGCTGCGGCACGCACGGGGTTCCACGTGGCAAAGATAACCAGGGCGATGGCGATCCACCCACGTCCAGCGGTCATATTCTCAGCCCATCCCGGATTCGACGCCAGCGAGATCGCCGCGCCGCCCAATCCGGCGAACATGCCACCAAGCACCACATAGAACGTGCGTAAGGCGGTAACACTGATGCCCATAGCGTCGGCGGTAGCGGGACGCTCGCCAACAGCCCGCAGATGCAATCCCGCACGGGTACGATAGATCAAGACCCATAACACTGGGATCAGCAGGAATGAAGTAGGTCAGCATATCCTGGCGAAAGAGGATTCTACCGATGATTCGGGATATCGCTCAGGAATGGCACGGCGACACGATTGAAGGAGGCTGGCGCAGGTAATCCCACCAGTTTCTGTCCGAGAAATGGTGAAAGACCACCGCCAAACAACGTAAGGGCGAGGCCGCTCACAACCTGATTCGCTTGCAGGCGCACCGTCAACAGCGCGTGGATCAGGCTCATCGCACCACCGGTAGCGCGGCGGCGAGTGCGCCCAACCATGGGCTTTTGGTCCAGTACGTGACCGCAAAACCGCCCAGCGCACCCCATCAACATCATGCCTTCGACACCGAGGTTGAGCACACCCGCACGTTCGCACAGGATCTCGCCCAAACATGCGAACAAAATCGCGGTTCCGGCGTCATAGCGGCGGCAAGGACGGAAACGATCAGCATAGCCTAGGTTCCTTTTTTCTCTGCGAACGAACGACTGTTCCAGACGAACCACCAACGACCAACGGAGACGAGGTTTCCCATCGTCCAGTGCCACCACCGAGGATGACAGGTTTCCCGATAAGACGGATCCTTCGCCTGCGGTCTCAGGATGACAAAGTACTCAAACTCATCGCAATGGTATACTGTCATTCTGCGTGCCGCTGCCGAAGAATCTTTCTAGAGACCAGTACGAGGTGTCGGACTCAAGTGCCTATGGCGGTCATTGGGAGTACACCGCCCAACAATCTGTCCAAGCGCAGACACACAATGCATCCTTCGCCTCGGCTCAGGATGACAGTCCGAGTGCCCATGCATGCTCGGGTGACATTTGAACACCAGGCGACGGATCCTTCGCCTGCGGTCAGGATGACAGCCATCATAGGGCTGCAGGATGGCATGCGCGGCAAGACGATGGATACCCATGGATGTTTGATCACCTCGTCTTCCGGCCTCAGATACAGGCAGGACCGATACCCTCTGCTCTCGCTTCGCGCTTTGCGCTCTGCGCTTCGCCCCCTAGCCCGGCAGGTACGCGACAAGACGCTGGACCTCGGCATCTTCGCGGTAGAACCAGATGCCTCCGGCGTGTGTTTCGCCACGCAGGTAAGCCAACAGTGGCTCTCGCACGCCTAACCATCCACCGTTCGCTTCGAGCCGATTGATGGCATCCGCCCATCGGACCAGTTCGACGCTCAGAATCTCATCGTCGGGTCGGCGCTCTGGAAGAGCCAGACCATGACGCGACCTCAAGATAAAGAACATGGCTTGTATTCCATGCTCAGGCCGGTCGATCTGGGAGAGGCACGCCAATCGTCCCACCTCGGTAACCTCGACACCAACCTCTTCGCGGATTTCACGAATCAATCCATTGACGATGAAGCTGACCAGACTCCACGAGCCCACCTGGCAATACCCAATAGGGTCCTTGTTCGTCTCCTGTTGTACGAGCACGATGCCGTCTTCGTGACGCACGATACCGATCGCGACGTTGTCGAGCCCAATACCATCTGATGAATGCCGCATGTTAATCTTGGTCCTTACAAGTCGATAGCGGGCGAGGATTTCGCCGCCAAGAAGAAAGAAGAGGATCGTGCCCTGCAGCATCGGAGCTATGGCGGCAGGCAATCCAATGCGAGATCTGCAACTGATCGCCGCCGACCAGCAGTCCAGCGAAGGAACGCCAGACCACGATCGCCAACAGGATGGAGCTCGTGCCAGCCACGCCACGATGATCGCGGCGTAGCCGTAGCCAGGCGAGAGATTCCGCTGGAGTTGATGCGCGATTCCGGCAACCTCGCTCATGCCGGCCAGCCCGGCCAATGCACCGAGACCGCCATGACCAGCAGGATGTTCCGCGTCGATGTTCATGCCGGCGTAAAGGGCCGCACGTGGGTTCTCGCCCATCACGCTGATCTCGTAACCCCAGCGCGTGCGCCGCAGCAGGAACCGAGAAGTACCGCCGCCATCAGCCCGAAGAGCAGGCCGAGATGGACCCGCGTCGTGCCCCAGTCTCGGAGCCAGGCCGCATCCGGGAACGACGGCGTACCCGGAAATCCGAACGCCTGGGGATCATGCCAGGGACCGTGGATGAGGTAGTCACTGAACAGGATGGCGACATAGTTGAGCATCAATGAGGTGATGATTTCACTGGCCCCGAAGAAGGCACGCAGCGCGCCCGGGATGATGCCCCACAGCCACCGCCAACCATGCCCGCTGCACCAGCAACGGGATCATCAGCGAGCCGGGCGCGTTCGGGCGCGAGGTACAGCGCCATCCGTTCGCGAAGATCGCGCCGAAATACAGCTGCCCTTCGGCTCCGATGTTCCAGAGTTGCATCCGGAACGCGACGGCAACGCCCAGTCCTGTCAGGATCAGCGGCGTTGTTTTGACCAGCGTTTCGGCGAGATTGTTGCCAGTGCCGAATGCGCCCTTGAACATGGCCGCGTACACGGCGAAGGGATTTTGCCCGACCAACAGGAGAAGATCGCGCCGACCGCGAGTGCCGCGAACACTGCCGTGAGCGGCACCAGAACTTTGAGGGAGCGGACTAGAACCTTCGCGCCGCACCCATTGCACGCCGAGAGGTGACGACTTCGTCGCGGTTGCTTTCATACCGGCGTCGTGTCCTGCTCTCCCTGACGGCTCGTCCGATGGACGTGCCCGCCATCATCAGGCCGATCTGTTCAGGTCGGCTCCATCGCTTTGCAACAGTCCCCATGACCTTGCCGCTGTACAACACCGCCACCCGATCGGACAGCGCCAGCAGTTCGTCCAGGTCTTCCGAAATCAGAGGATCGCCGCGCCGCGGTCGCGTTGGTCGAGCAGCAGTTGGTGGATCGCCTCGGTTGAGCCGATATCCACTCCACGGGTAGGATGGACCGCCACGACCAGACGTGGCTCGCCCGAAAGCTCGCGGGCGATCAGCAACTTTTGTTGGTTGCCACCCGACAACAATCGCGCTTTGATTTCGGGACCAGGAGCCGAGACATTGTATTCGCGCAACAACCGCACGGCGAAATTTTTGATTGCGCGTGCGTTGAGGAACGCACGTCGCGCCAGAGGCGGACGGCGGTAATCTCTGAGGATCAGGTTATCGCTCAGGTCGAGGCTTGGAATCAAGCCGGTGCCGGAACGATCTTCGGGGACATGGGCCACGCCCATGGCGATAACGCGTTGCGGAGACCGTCCATTGATCGGCTGGTTATCCACATGGATCTTGCCAGTACGATCGGCCGGAGTCCGGTTATGGTTTCGGCGAGTTCGCTCTGACCATTGCCAGCCACGCCTGCCATGCCGACGATTTCACCCGCACACACGTCAGAGGTCATGCCATCGAGCGCGAGGAGGCCGTTCTCGCCCTTGGCACGCAGGTCGCGAATAGTGAGGATATCATCCCCAAGCGCGACGGAATGATGGCGCAGGTTTTCGAGAATCGCAACGTCCAACCATCAGGCGGGCGAGTTTCGCGCGGTCGGTTTCCTTAGCGTCGATGGTAGCGACCGTGCGCCCACGGCGCAGGATCGTAATGCGATCGGCGACCTTCAGCACTTCATCAAGTTTATGGGAAATGAAGATGATCGCGAAGCCCTGGGCGGCCATGCTGCGCAGCGTCGCGATCACGACTCGGCTTCCTGCGGCGTCAGCACGGCAGTCGGCTCGTCGAAGATCAAGATTTTGGCTCCCCGATACAGCAGTCGCACGATCTCGACGCGCTGCTGTTCGCCGACCGAAAGCTGCCAGATTTGGGCCTTGGGATCGACGTGCATGCCGAAGCGTTCGCTGAGTTTCGGTAAGTTCGCGCTCGATGGCAGGGATATCGAGCCGCCGGTTGCGCATGCCCAGGGTCGCGTTTTCGGCGACGGTAAAGGAGTCGATCAGCATGAAGTGCTGATAGACCATGCCGATACCTTGACTGAGCGCATCACGCGGGGATTGTAACTGGACGGATTTATCGTGGATCAGCAACGTCCGGCATCGGCCTGGTAAAGCCCCGCCAGGATACTCATCAGGGTCGACTTGCCGGCACCGTTCTCGCCCAGCAAGGCATGGACTTCACCGGCACGGACCGCAAACGTACATCGTCGTTGGCAACGACACTGCCGAAACGTTTGGTGATACCGACATCTCGACAGCGTTTGGCATGTGGCATCATCCACCGAGCGTGCGAGGCGGGGCCTCACACGCTCGCTAGCATCGAATACGAGTTACTGAGGAATCGCGCCGTCAACGCCTTCGACAAACCAGTTCATGCTCAGCAGTTCTTCCGCTGTCATGGCTGTGCCGCTGGCGACCTTCTCGGCTCCGGCCTGGTCCTTCAAGGGACCGGTAAAGATCGTGAAGATGGTTTCCTCACCAGCTTTGAACTTGGTGATTTCGTCGTCGGCCATCGTCTTCACGTCGGCTGGAACCATCGCGCCGATTGGCGTGAGGTCGACAACGCCATCTTCCCAACCACCCCAGTATTGATTCGACTTCCAGGTGCCGGCCTCGACCTGCTTGACCATGTCGGTGTAATACACGCCCCAGTGCCAGATCGGGCTCGTCAGCACGGCTTTGGGAGCAAAGGTGCTCATGTCGGCGTTGTAGCCCACGCCATACATGCCCATGGCCTCGGCGGCTTGCTGCGGTCCAGGGGTATCCTGGTGCTGGGCGATCACATCGGCACCGCCGTCGAGCAGCGACTGAGCAGCCTGGCGCTCTTTCTGGGGGTCATACCAGGTGTTGGTCCACACGACCTTGACCTTGGCGTCGGGGTTGCTCTTGCGAACGCCGAGGGTGAACGCGTTGATGCCGCGAATCACTTCGGGAATCGGGAAGGCCGCGACATAACCAAGTGTGTTGCTCTTGGTCATCTTGCCCGCGATCAGGCCCGAGACGTAGCGTGGCTCTTCGATCTTGCCGAAGGCGGTGCCGACGTTGTCGGCGGTCTTGTAGCCGGAGATATGCATGAAGGTGGTATCAGGGAACTCTTTGGCAACGTTGATGGTCGGGTCCATGTAGCCAAACGAGGTCGTGAAAATGATCTTGGAACCCTTCTGGGCGAAGTCGCGCAGCACACGCTCGGCGTCGGCAGCGTTCTCAGGCACGTTCTCCTGATAGGCGGTTTCGACGTTGGGCATGTTCTTCATCAGGTCCAGACGGCCCTGATCGTGGGCATAGGTCCATCCGGCGTCGCCGATCGGGCCGACGTACAGGAACGCGACCTTGATCTTCTCGCCGCTTCCGCTGGCAGTCGTGGCCGCCGCTGACTCGGTCGCCATTGGCTCCATGGTGGCCATTTCGGTCATCATCGGCTCCATGGTAGCGGTTTCAGCCATCATGGGTTCGGCGGTCGGCATCGCGGTCGACATCGGTTCCATCGTCGCCGCTTCAGGTGCGACAGTGGCAGCAGTCTGTGGTTCTGTAGGAGCAGTCGTCGAAGTCGTCGTCGTCGTGGCTGGCGCGCCACAGGCCGTCAGAAGGGCAAACATGACCAAACACAATGAACCCCACCGTTTGAGCTGGTTCGACATCTGGATTTTCCTCCGCTTGTTGGGACACAAAGAACGTGGTAGTTTACTGGCGACTACCCCACGGCCAGTTCGCGCTCGGTCCTTGAGCGAAGGGCAAGTTTCGCAACGTTGTCGACAACCTCAGGCGTTCGATGATGAGGCCGCACAACTATACTTCATGGCTGTGCAGTCGTCAATGGAAATAACCCCGCGCGATCGATAGTTTGTTTACATTGCACAAGGTGAACATGGTGCAAGCCACCATTAAAACGCCTCGCCGGATACGATGGTAACGGCCGAAGCGCTACAAAATCGGGCCACGAGGATCCACGATGCGCACCATCCAGCTGTATCCTTAAAAACGACCGCGCACTGCATCAGCAGCTACTTGATCGCGTCATCACCGCGTACGAAGCGCACAAAGCATACGTTCGGCAATAGTAGCATATGCCATATAACGTTTCGTGTCACTCTAATGTAACGCTCCAGGGTGACCAACACCCGATTCATCAATGGTTCAATAATCACATCAGCCGCACACCGCATCGCTACCACAACAAGAAAGTGCGCGTAACGACGACGGTGGGCAATTTTAGGAGATACGGACATGCAGTATCGTTCGATGATGATTCAAAACTGGCGCGTGATGCTTGGAACCGCGCTGCTCACAAGCGCATTTTGGCTGGCGCTACCGGCACGCTCGACGCTGGCCGTCAACAGCACAGGCGGTGTCGATACAGCACGTACCATCAGCCTGCCATGTGAGCCACTCTGGGTATCGGACGTTCATCCACAATCACGCAAGCCGTTTGCGAACTCGGCTCACGGGCCGATTAGCACAGGCAGCGCTTACAATCCAGTGACTGAGACGCACTGATAGGCGAGGGGGAGCACGCTATACGCGTGCTCCCCTCATCACGTTCGCTCAACATCGCACCTAATGCGGTGACAGCACCTTCAACCCGACGACGCCACTGACGATCAAAGCTGATACACCCAAGGCGCAACGGCTCGACCGGCTCGCCCAGTAGCGCCATGCCTAAGATCACCGTCCCTGCCGTGCCGATGCCGGTCCACACCGCGTAGGCTGTACCGAGGGGCAACGTGCGCAGGCGAGACCAAGCAGACCCATACTGACGATCATCGCGGCGATAGTCAGCGCACTCGGCACTGGGCGCGAAAATCCTTCGGTGTATTTGAGGCCAATCGCCCACCCGATCTCGAACAACCCCGCGACGATCAGATATATCCAGGCCATGTCGCACCTTCCTTGATTGCAATACTCCACACAACGGATGCTTTGAGATACCCTCGAACATCCAACTACCGATAAGTGTAGCAACCGAGAATGACCTTCTCTGACGAATATCGTCATCTTCATGACCACGTATGCTATCGTTTCGTCATATTATCGGCGAATACATCTGAGGAGGTGGCATGCCATCATACGATCTCGACGACCTCGACCGCGTTATCTTACGCATCTTGCAAGAGGATGCACGACGCACTAATCGTTCGATTGCCCTGGAAGTCGGCAGCAGCGAGCCAACCGTACGCCGTCGTGTCGAACGCCTGCTCGAAACCGGGCTGATCAAGATCGTCGCGGTCGTGTCACCCTTCGCGCTAGGGTATGGCGTCGTCGCCATCCTTGGGCTACAGATCGACCGGGCATATCAGAAGGAGATCGAACAAGCCCTTGGTGCGATGGCCGAGGTGCGCTTCGTCGGTCTGACCCTTGGCAGTTACGACGCGATCCTGGAAGTATGGTTGCCTACCAACGACCAATTACTCGACTTCCTAACCAGCCGGACTCAGCCCAATAGTGGGCATCATGCGCGTGGAGACCTGGCAGGTGCTCAAGCTCAGCAAGTATAGTTATGATTGGGGCACTCAACCTTCCGAGGATCGGTAGTGCCAATAGCGGCAAGATCGAGGGTATATCCACAATCGGGTACCATTGCCAATTGAATGAGTGAGGAATATCTCTGCAACCACTAACAGGAACGATCGCTGGATGACCAGGGCAAATCGGGGATTGGCTTTGCTATCGCACTGGCATTGACGGCGGCAGGAGCCGACATCGCGGTGACAGGATCGCGTTTGCACGCTTCGCTAGACTATGGCTGAAACGATTCATCGCCAATCGCACACGACCAGGGAGATTCATCGGTGCTCACATATCGCGACCTTGCTCAGGATGTTTCGCATGCCACGTCGCAGGATGCCGTATTTCTGTGTGGGTATCGCTGCGCCGCCGAGGTCAATCTCGGTCAGAACCGCATTGGTCGGATGGCGACAGCACCGGTCGATGTGCTGACTGACCTCGTGCTTGAGATACGCGACGAAATCACAACCGGGGTTACAGCCTATCCGAGCCATGTCGAGAAGCAGCATCAGCTTGGACCTGGCATCAGCGCCACAAGTGTCTGGTTCGCATCAAGCGATCGCCCAGGTTTCGCGGTGTGGTTCGCCATCGACAACCGCTCGTCAGGTAGCTATCGCTTCGAGCTTGGCTGTGTGGCACGGTACAACGTCAACTTCATCAGCAAGTTTCGCGTTTATCCTAACGATACGGCTCGTCTTGATGGTGACCACCTGGTCGTTGAGGATCGGCGGTATACCGCGCTCCACGCCGTCACGGCGACAAATCCTGCCTGGGAACACTGCGCGATCGACCCGGTCGCTGCCGGTGGCGACTCGGTACGGGCGGCCTGGACTACCGCACTCGATGTTGCACCTGGAACATCCGCGAGTGTGACACTGGCCATCGCCGGATGCAGCCATGTAGGTGTCGCGGCGGAAACAGTACGTTCGATGGTCGCCGATCCCGCAGCCGCCTTCGACGAGACGGTAGCGACCTGGGAACAACGTATCGCCGCTGGCGTGACGATCGAAACGCCACGCCCAGAACTCGACCGATTGTACATGCAATCTAAGCTCTGGGGCTATAAAGATGCGCGGATCGTGCCGCTTGGTGCACCCTTTGATGGGCAGCGCAACGACAATGCCGAACTTGTCGCCTTGACGGCGTCTCCCGATTACCATGGGATATTCGCCAACGATAACGCACAGTCTTGCTGGGAATTTGGAGCGCTTGGCCCAGCATTTTATCCTGTGCTCGACAATACCCTAGAAGTGCTGTATCGCTTCGGAACACCAGAATCCGTCGAGATCGATCCGTTTGATGCGACCGGAAGCCCGTGGTGTAGTCCTCTGCGTATCGGCGAGCGACCACAATGGGTCATGGGCGCGTGCTACCTGATCCTGTGGTCTGGTCAGTACATCGAACAGTATTGGCCCCGCATCCGGGAAGTGCTCGCACGTTTCACGCATGACGATGCCGATGGCGACTGGTTGGATGATTATTCAAGCTCGACGTTTCCCGAACAGCCCGATCCAGGCGCGTATCGGCACGAGATGTTGTATGCCAGCGCCTTCTGGTTCCAGGCGTTCGAGCTAGCCAGCAGCGTTGCGACGTTAGCAGGTGATGCTGTCCATGCCGAGGAGTATCGTGCAGCGGCGCGACACGTCGCAAGGGCAGTCGAAACGGCCTTCGGCACTGAGTATGGGTACGCCAGTTGGCTCGACCAGGCACACGCACAACATCCACATCGTGGGCACAATATGGTATTGCCACTCCAATATGGTATGGCATCTGCCGAACGCGCCGAGCGCACCTTTCAGACCCTGCTGTCGGAACCGTTGTGGAGCGAGGATGGGCCACTCGCAATCGAGCCCGCCTATCCACTCGCGGGTGGGGCACATGCCTGGGCGTTTACGCGCTGGAACCTGGTTCATGCCTTGTACCGCTATGGCGCAACAGAAAAGGCGACAGCGTTAGTATGTCAATGGGCGGACCAGGAGGCAGGGCTATTCTATCAGGCGCCCGAAGGCTTCCCAACGATCACTGGTGTTACTGGTAAAGGATATTCCTGGACCGCAGGTCGTACCCAACGTGCGATTCTGTGCGGCCTGTTTGGGCTTGATTTTCACCATGATGGCTTCACCATCGCGCCACGACTGCCGGCGAACTGGCCGAGCATGCGTCTACGTAACGTGCCATTTCGTGGTGCGACATACGATGTACAGATCGAGCGCGGCGACCGCGACGAAGTGATGCTGGACGGCATCGTGCTCGCGACGCAACGCATACCGGCACCAGATGAATCAGGACATCACCATGTCGTTGTTCGGACGAGTGCTCAGCCTCAAGACCGCGATGAAGGAACGATACCGTTGTCGATACGATGAATCTAGCCGAGTTTCACCAATTCGTCCTGCATGCGTATACCGGGCATCTGGCCGATCGTCTGCGGCACGGTCAGATTATAGTTAAGGATGATCCGGTTGAGGTACACGAGCTTTTCGCGATACAGATTTTGGAGGCGCTCACGTTCGGACGGCGCGGCATGTCGCCAACGCGCGTTCGCGCTGTCCAACCAGAGCGCAAGTTTGGACTGCACTTCGACGATTTCTTTTTTTTGCTCGATCCAGGGTGGCGCGAATCCAGCGGACTTCAGCATGCGGTAACCAACACGCACATCCTCGGGCACGAAGACATCGTCATCGCCTCCAAGGGGCTTGCCTGCTCCAGGTAAATTGTTGAATAACCCTTGGGATTGAGCGGCGGCGATCTGTTGTTCGATCGCTCCCTGGTAGGCTCGCTGGTTGAAGATAGGATGCCGAGTCTCAGACTCTTCCTCGGCGTCATCGTCTCGTCGTCGTTGATTGTACATAATCGCCTCCACACCATAGTGCTTGTTTGTGAATCCTAGCACAATGTAGGTGGGGATCAATCGGGTGTTGACCTGATATGAGCTACGACATCGCACCGATTCACAGTGCCTGGAGAGCATGTACGAACGATTGCGTGATACAACACCGCCGTCGCGCTCCTGGGAGCGCGACGGCGGTGCCGAGATCCTCAACCGACACATAACGCGTTCAGGACGCTCTATCCTCGTCGCCTAGCTGTTCGTAATCCCCCAGACCATCCAGCAGCATCGCCGTCATCGCCGCCAGAGCCGCGCTTTGCGGGTCTGTTCCACTCGGCAGATAATACGCGACACCATCCGCTGACTGGTCTTGCGGTATCTCGCCGAGCGCACCACCTTTCGCATCCTGCACTCGAAGCGCTTGTTGCGTAGCTACGGTTAGGTTGGCGAATGCCTCTTCCAGCGTCTTTCCGTGCGCTGACGTCCCAAGCTCGTCGCAATACCCGACGTAGCTATCGCCGACGCGCTCGACAATCCCATGCGGTACCCGC
Source organism: uncultured Chloroflexia bacterium (assembly GCA_963782315.1). Taxonomy (GTDB): domain Bacteria; phylum Chloroflexota; class Chloroflexia; order Chloroflexales; family Kallotenuaceae; genus JBBSGA01. The sequence continues at coordinate 15,360 of CAWAJS010000045.1, read as the reverse complement.
TCCATGCTTCACTTCCCTTCCCGACCGTGTGGCCGACGCGCTTTTGTGAAGGCTTCGACCTTCCCGTCACATAGCAGCATCGCTATGCCGCCCAGAAGCAACCTGGGGACCATCATACATATGTTAGCGACGACGTGGCAGTTCGACGGTCGTCGCCAGTGCGCGTATGAAGTCGATCACCGACGAACCAGCGTCGCCTCCTCGCTACCTTACTCGTGCTTCATCGTTCCGGCGAGACGGCGTACCCCTTCGACGATCCGCGCGGGCGTCGCATGCGAAAAATTGAGTCGCATGGTGGTGTCGCCCCCGCCATTCGCATAGAACGCCGCACCAGGCACGAAAGCAACATCATGCTCAAGTGCGCGTGCCAGTAACGCGGTCGTATTCATGCCCTCTGGCAACGTTAGCCACAGAAACATACCACCACGTGGACGCGACCAGGTAACCTCAGGCGGCATATGTTCCGTAAGTGCCCCCAGCATTGCGTCGCGCCGAGCACCATACGTGCGGCATAACATCGGGATATGTTCGTCTAACAAGCCGTCGCGGCATGCCTCGAAGATCGCGGCCTGTGCCAGTGTGCCGGTATGCAGATCCAGGCCCTGCTTGGCATGCACGAACCGCGGCATCAGCGCGGAAGGCCCGATCATCCAGCCGACACGTAGACCGGGTGCGAGCAACTTAGAAAACGTGCTGAGATAGATGACGTGTTGGAGGCTGCCATGCAAGGCGATGTCGATAGCCGCTAGCGGCTGTGCTCGTTCGCCTTCGTACACCAACTCGCCGTATGGATCATCCTCGACGATCGGCAATCCATAGCGTCCCGCGACCTCGACCAGTGCCTGACGACGTTCAGGCGACAAGGTCGTTCCGGTTGGATTCTGGAAGCTGGAAACGATATACAAAAAGCGTGGTCGTTCGCCACTTTGGAGCAACCGTTCGAGCCCGTCAATCTCTAGCCCTTCGTCATCAGTTGGTAGCGCGATGAACCGTGGCAGGTAGGGTCGCCATGCCTGTAGCGCACCTAAATAGGTCGGGTCTTCGACCGCGACTGGCGCACCCGGATCGATCAGCAATTTGCCGACGAGGTCCAGGCCCTGCTGCGAACCACTTGTCAGGAGCACATCTTCGGAGGGTACGGTCACCCCCAGATGGGCCATATGCTCCTGCACCCACGTTCGGAGCGGACGATAGCCTTCGGTTGGGCCATACTGCAAGGCCGCCACCGGATTGTTGACCAGCACAGTCTCCACGGCAGCGGCGATCTGCTCCGCCGGAAAGCACTCAGCGGCAGGTAACCCACCCGCGAACGAAATTACCTCCGGCTGTTCGGTAACTTTTAACAGATCGCGGATCGCCGAACTGACAATATTACGAGCACCGCTTGAAAGACGGTCGCCCCAGATCGCATCGGTCATGACATTCTCCCGCTGAGTATTGGTCAGCATGTTAAATCAAAAGTATACGAGGGATACCACGCCAGTTCTAGGGACAATCCAGCGTCATCCGCAGACACAAAGTGGGGATATGGGGCCAGTCCCGTTAGGCAGGAAATGCGCGATGATATATATCATGGCTGAGTTCGGCAGATTGCGCCACAATTTGACAAAAGAATGCTTCAATGCTACTTTGAAGAGCACCTAAGGACACCCTTGATCCACGAAATTACGTCGTGTGATGCCATATATATGCTAAGTCGACGATGAATGCGCAAGCGTCATCATAGTACCCCGCGGCGAGGCGGTAAACCGCACAAGTTGTTGTGACATGCCGGATATCCGGTCATGAATCGAGGTATATCTCATTCAGTTACATGCAGAAACTTGAGCGTAAAACTGGTCTTGTCGCCCTTCCTCTTTTCGGCGATGATTCCCGTCCACCGCGTTTCGTCGTTCGATTGGCGCACTTGCGTTGTAGTTTTCAACCAATCTAGGGAGGAGCAGACAATGACTGTGATCCAGGAGCGACAAATCGTCGCCGAACCAAACATCGGCATCCTGGTTGTCGGATATGGCCGTCGATTCGCTCAGGCATTACCTGGTTCGTCGTCTGCTCAAGTCAATCTTCACCATTATCCTGATGCTATCGCTGTCATTCTTTCTCTTCCGCCTTATGCCCGGCAGTCCGATCGATGTCTTTATCGCCAACCTGGTCGTCACAGTACAACATGCCCTATGCCGAAGCCCAGCAACAAGCCGCCTCGCTCTTCTCCCTTGACCTCGACGCGCCAATCTATGTGCAGTATTTCGATTACATGGGCAATCTGCTTCAGGGTGACTTTGGAACCTCGCTGGTTTCTCGTGGCACGCCTGTCAGCACGCTGATCCTGCGCTATCTGCCCTGGACGCTCTTCAGCGTCGGGTTGCGCTGATTATCAGTTTACGCTCGGCGTCATGCTGGGCATGCTGATGGCCTACAAGCGTAACTCAGGCTTGACACTATGCTGACCGCCTTCGCCTCGATCACCCAGTCGATGCCGCAATATCTGCTGGCGATTATCTGGTGGTGTACCTGGGGGTGCAGTGGGACTTGGTTTCTCTCGCGCGATGCGCGGCTCGCTCTCGCCGGGAGTCAAGCCCGGTTTGACTTTTACGTTCGTCAACGATGCCTTCTACCACGCGGCGCTGCCGATGCTGACCTATGTTTTGGCGACGATCGGGAGGTGGATGCTGACGATGCGCTGCAGCACCGAGGCAACCCTTGGCGAAGACTATGTGACGGTCGCCAAGCGCGCGGGTTACCGGAGCGCGCATTGCGACCGCCTATGTTGGCCGCAACGCATCGTTGCCGCTGTTTACCCAGTTCACGATCGCCATTGCCTTTGTTGTCGGTGGCTCGTTCATTATGGAATCCATCTTCGTGTATCAGGGCCTGGGCCTGATCTCCTTGAATGCGATCAATCAACGCGATTATCCGGTGATGCAGGGCGTTTTCATGGTGATCACGGTGATGGTTGTGGTGGTCAACATCTTAGCCGACATGATCTATGCACGGCTCGATCCACGCATCCGGCTAGGGGAGTAAAACGATGGCAGTCACCGCACGTGCTGCGCATGACACAAGATTTCGGCATTTGCGCGGATATGGGACTGGATCGTGACGACGATGAAGTTGCTGACTCGTAACCGGATCGGTTTCGCTGGATTTCTGATCGTCGTCACGATCCTGCTGATTGCCTTCATCGGCCCGATCTTCGTTCCGCTGGACGAACAAGCTCGCGTAGACCAGATCTATCAACCCGCTTCCGGGCCCATGTCTGGGCACTGATTCCGAAGGACGCGATGTTTTGGCCAGATCATCAATGGTGGCCGTGCTATCCTGACGGTCGGGTTTCTGGCCGCGACGATGTCCACGATCATCGCATTGATCCTCGGGTCGGCCAGTGCCTATATTGGTGGCCGTACCGATGGCTTCCTGACCTGGCTAGCCGACGCGGTGCTGACCATTCCGCAGATTCCTTTGTTGGCGGTGTTGGCGGGTATGCTGCAATTCAAGAGTCAAATAGCACTGGCGGCGATCATCGGCGTGCTCGCCTGGCCAACTCTGATGCGTGCGATTCGTGCACAGGTGCTTTCGCTCAAGGAGCGTGATTATGTCGAATCTGCGCGAGCACTCGACCTTGGCACCGCGCATATTCTGTTCCGCGAAATAGCGCCAAACATGGTCGGCTATATCGCGATCAACTTCACGCTGGCGCTTACGGCAGCCATGTATGCCTCGGTCGGTCTCATCTTCCTGGGACTCGTGCCGCTTTCGGAAAACAACTGGGGCGTGATGATCAACCTGGCCTGGACCCGTGGTGCGATCTTCTTCAAAGACAGCATCCTGTATATCATGGCACCGATCGTCATCATCTCGCTGTTCCAGCTTGGTTTGGTCGGCTTGACCCGCTCGCTGGCAGAAGTATTCGATCCACGTTTGCGCCGCGGATAACACGGATGTCGTCTGTCATCCGTGGTCAGATCAAGGGAGTGTGATTGATGGCTGTATCCGTACCGAGCCGACCGCCAACGAACGCGAAAGAAAGCATGCTTGCCGGCGAAAAAGCCGCCGCCGTGGCGCGTGGTGGTCACGATATCGTCGTCGCCGTGCGCGAACTCGACGTTGGGTATCGTTCACCGCGCGGCATCGTGAAAGCTGTACGGCGCGTTAGTTTCGATCTTAAAGCCGGCGAAAGTCTTGCACTGATCGGCGAAAGCGGCTCGGGCAAAACCACGCTGGGTTTGTCGCTGGTGCGCTTGCTGGCCGGTTCCGGCGAAGTTACCCACGGCGATATCAGCTTCTTCAATGCCGACGGCAAAGAGGTCGACATCACCGAACTCAACGACGAAGAACTGCGACGCTTTCGCTGGAAAGAATGCGCGATGGTGTTTCAATCGGCGCTGAACGCGTTGAACCCGGTGATGCGCATCCGCGATCACTTTCGCGACACATTCGAAGGCGCATAAAGTCCGCAGGACATGGTAACGACGAACGAACGTTGATGGAGCGTGCGATCGAGTGTCTGCGCTTCGTGCAACTCGATCCCGAGCGCGTGCTACGCTCGTATCCGCACCAACTCAGTGGCGGCATGCGCCAGCGCGTGATGATCGGCCTTGGACTGTTGCTACGACCGCGTGTGCTGATCCTGGACGAGCCGACGACTGCGCTGGATGTATTGACGCAGCGTTCGATCATCGAGGTGCTACGGCGCTTGAAGCCGGAACTGCACTTTTCGATGATCTTTGTCTCGCATGACCTTTCGTTGGCGGCCGAACTCGCCGACCGTGTCGCGACGATGTATGCCGGACGGATCGTCGAGATTGGGCAGCTGTCGACGATATGTTCTACCACCCGCGCCATCCGTATACCGTCGGCTTGTTGCGCGCGGCGCCCACGCTGCAGTCGGCGAACGCGAAGAACTTGCCTCGATCCCCGGCTCGCCGCCGGACTTGATCGACTTGCCGACTGGCTGTAAGTTCCATCCGCGCTGCCGTATGCGACCGAGCGCTGCCGGACCGACGATCCACCGCTGATCGATGTGGCACCGGGACAGGCGGCGCCTGCTGGCACTGGGAAAAAGTCGGCGCTGAGTGGGAGGCATCGCAACCAGATATGAGAGGACAGCCGATTACCTTCGAGGATGTCAGCCGCACCTATCCGGCCAGGCAGCAGACGATCCGCGCTGTCGACGACGTTTCCTTCACCATCGAGCCGGGCCAAACGTTGTGTCTGGTCGGCGAAAGCGGCTGTGGCAAATCGACCACAGGGCGGATGGTCGCTGGACTGATCGAGCCTTCGGAAGGACGGGTACTCTATGGTGGTAAAGAGGTCAACACGCTTGTCCGCCGGCCGAAGCCAAGCACTTTCGCCGGCGGTCCAGATCATCCAGCAAGACCCGTATGCCTCGCTCAACCCGACCCGTCAGCATCGCGCAGATCCTGAGCGCGCCGCTGCTGCATCATAAGCTCGTGGCGTCGCGCCTGGAACTGAACACGCGCCTGGAGGAGTTGCTGCAGATCGTCGGCCTGACCCCGCCGGCCGACTTCCTGCGGTAAATACCCGCACCAGCTTGAGCGGGCGGCCAACGCCAGCGCGTTGCGGTGGCGCGTGCCTTGACTGTCAATCCCGAGTTCATCGTCGCCGACGAGCCGGTGTCGATGGTCGATGTTTCGCTGCGGGTCAGTCCTTGCTGAACATGCTGATGAAACTGCAACGTGATCTAGGCGTGACCTTTCTGTTCATCACCCACGACCTGGCCGTCGCCAAGCACTTCGCCTGGGAAGGTCGCATCGGCGTCATGTACCTGGGCCGCATGGCCGAGCTTGCTTCGACGCCCAAACTGATCAGAGAGCCGGTCCATCCATACACACGCGCGCTGATCTCGGCATTGCCCGAAGCCGATCCGAGGCAACACGCAATAAAGAACGCATGCGGCTGCGTAGTGCCGAATATCCCCAGCCTGCTCCACCTACCGGAAGGCTGCACGTTTCATCCACGTTGCCCCATGTTCGAGCCAGGTTTATGCGACCAACTACGTCCGGCCGAGGACGTCGTTCAGCTTGCCGATCATCTGGCAGCGTGTTTTGTGGCGGCACGCGAGGCTGGACAAGTGGACCGCATCCCGCTCGAATTACGGGACGTGGCTCAGCAAGTGACACAGAGCGTCGCATGATTCCGGAGATTGGTCGCAGCGGGCATCCAGATCGGATGTTTGTTGGTCATTCCATCCAGCGTGCTTCTGTTCTTCCCTGGAACCTGGCACGGCGGAATGGAGCATAACCGTCCTGACGCTGGTCATCGGCGTCATATTTCTAGTCATTATGATCGCGCTGACGCTGAGAAGTCAGCGCTAACACACCGAAAGGGGGTGGTTACGGGCTCGATAGGTTCGCATTATCATTCATCTGTGTTCGTTGCAACACAGCTTGTGTTCGTTGATTGGACTTTGTTATGGGGACTACCATGCGTAAATACAGACAATTCTACATTTTGGCGTTGTTCGCCCTGCTTCTACCGTTGATCATCGCCTGTGGCGGCACAACCCCAGCAACGACCCCGGCTCCTGCCGGTGGTGGTGAAGCCGCAGCACCAACAACCGCTGCCGAACCAACTGCAGCCGACGCTGCTCCAACAGAAGCGCCTGCAGCGAGCGAAGCAACCACTGCACCTGAGACCACCGAAGCAACCACTGCGCCCGTCGCAGCTGGCACCGGCGGTGAGTTCCATGGCGCGTATCCGTATCAGATTCCGCCAAAAGGTCACTACAATACCTTTGCAACCGATCGATCCTGGCGGGTGGTTTCGCCCAAGACCTCCTCGAAATGCCGATGGCATTTTACAAATGGGATGCCAACGAGTATATCCCCGAACTGGCAACCAAGTGGGAAATCGTACAGCCTGACTCCTTCAAGGTAACGTTGCGCGAAGGCGCGAAGTGGAGCGACGGCGCGGAATTCACCTCGAAGGATGTGCTGGGTACGTTCAACCTGATGCGCGTTCAAAGCGCGGTCGTGTGGAATTATCTTGAATCGATCACGGCTGACGACGAGTACAACCTGACCTTCAAGATGAAGACGCCTTCGACCGTCGTACAACGCTATGTGTTGCGTACACCGATCCGCTCCAGCGCCGTCTATGGCGAATGGGCCGACCGAGCAGCCGCACTCTACGCCAGTGGCGAGCCGGATGCCGAAGCCCTCAAGACGCTTCGCACCGAGTTCGAGCAGTTCCGTCCGGCCGAAATGGTCGTCTCGGGACCGTTCAAGATCGATACGACCAGCATCACCGAAGCTCAACTCACCCTGAATAAGGTTCCTACCGCCTGGAACGCCGACAAGGTGCTGTTTGACCGCATCGTCTTCTACAATGGCGAAACACCGACCGTTACACCGTTGGTGCTTGCCGGCGAAGTCGACTACGCGACACACGGTTTCCCACCCGCGACCGAGAAGGCGCTTGAGCAGCAGGGCACCCGTATCATTCGCCCGCCGGTCTACTCCGGTCCGGCCTTGTTCATCAACTATGCCGAACCGAGAAGCCACTGGCCGATCCCAAGGTACGCCAGGCGATCGCCATGGCGATCAACCGCGACGAAAACGGCACCGTTTCGCTGGGAGAGTCCGCGCAGAATCGGCAGTACATGGCGGGCGCGCCCGACCGTATCTTGATCGCTGGTCTCAGACGCCGACGATATCGGCCAAGTTCACAAGTATGAGTACAACCTCGACGAAGCCAACAAGATCATGGAAGGGTCTTGGCTATACGAAAGACAACGACGTGTGGGTCTCATCCCGACGGCGAGCGTCTTGGAGTTCGAGCTTGGCTTCCCGGCCGAATTTGCCGACTGGTCGGCGGCTGGTCAGAACCTGGCCACACAACTTGACCGCCTTCGGTATCAAGATCACGCCACGCCCTGTGACCTTCACGCAGTGGACGCCCGACGTGCAGAATGGCCGCTTCCAGCTTGGTATCCACGCCTGGGGCGCGGGCAACCCACATCCACACTTCCACTACACCGCCGATCTGCTGACCTACAACGCGCCGGTTTCGCCCGGACCTGGTATGTCGCTGAATCTGAAGCAGACAGTGATGCGCTGGGGTGAAGATATCGACTTCAACCAGTTGGTGATCGACTCGGCGGCTGGACTGGACGAGGAAGCGCAGAAGGCTGCCGTAACCAAGCTGGCGATCGCCTTCAACGAATTGCTGCCGATCATCCCATTTTGGGAGCGCTAGGCAACAACCCGGCGCTCGACGGCAAGCGTGTCACCGGCTGGCCTGCGGATGGCGATCCAATCTACGTCAACAGCCCCTACGCCGACTCGTTCGTCATCATCATGCTGATGGACGGTACCCTCAAGCCAGTAGCACAATAATCCAAACCCGTTTCGGCCAGAATACCCGACCTGCGTATGCAGGTCGGGTATTCTTGTATTAACTACCAGGATGTTGGGGAACGAGGGATCGCTCCACTTCGTCATTCCCGGCTGTACGCTTCGTCATTTGGAGCCGCGCCGAGGATGACAATAGACGCTCGTCTGACATTTCGTCACCTGCTACACTAGTGCTCGCGGGTGCCGCTATGTGTAGACCCGAGCAGGAGCAACGAACCTATGGGCAAGTCCGGTCCGAACTTCTATGATGACGCGACAGTATTTACGACCTACATGCAGCATCGTCAATCGGCGACGAGTCCCAACACGACGATCGAGCAGCCGCTTATTCGTGACCTGCTCGGCCCCGCCGCAGGATTACGCATCCTCGACCTTGGGTGTGGTACCGCGGCCTTCGGACGTGATCTGCTCGCGGAGGGTGCCGCCCGGTATGTCGGCGTCGATGGCTCGGAGAATATGATTGCGGCAGCCATCGAAAACCTAACTGGAACCGATGGTGAAGTCATCCTTCACCGCGTCGAAGATTGGAACTATCCCGCCGCTACCTTCGACTGTGTCCTCGCACGTCTGGTGCTGCATTACATCGAAGACCTTCCCGCCTTATGTCAACAGATTTCAAAGACCCTTGTACCCGGTGGACAATTCATCTGCTCGATTGAACACCCGGTCATTACGTCTTGCGATCGCGGCTGGGCTCCCGGAACGCAGCGTCAGGAGTGGGTGGTTGATGATTATTTCGACACAGGCGTACGTGTCACGACCTGGCTTGGCGGCACGGTACAGAAATATCATCGCACCGTCGCGGATTATTACCAAACGCTCCAGGCGGCAGGTCTACGTGTCGAGCAGGTCGCCGAGGGACGGCCCGAACGCGAACATTTCCCAGACGACCAGACCTTCCTGCGCCGCAAACGGATCCCCTTGTTCCTCTTCTTCAAGGCACGCAAATCGCCCTAGCAGCGAACACCCTGACGTCATCACCAATATAATACAAGAGACTCGCGGCGTGACACGATAGTTGCACGAATTATTGACGGGATACGGAGTCATATAACATGAACGATTTTGCCCCAATCCAAATCGTGTCATCACTCATGGCGAACTTTCCACACCCCTGGTTTATCTCTGGGGGTTGGGCGATCGATCTGTTCCTCAATCAAGTGACCCGTCCGCATTCAGATGTGGAAATCGGTCTCCTTCGCGATCATCAACAGGCGCTACGAACGCAACTCGCGGGATGGCGGCTGACCAAAAACGACTTTCTCGCCCGGAGGGTACTGCCAGGGTGCCATGGGGTGACGATGACTGGGTCGCAGCACCGCTCTTCCAGGTCCAGGCATGGGGACCAGACGACGAGGAACCAGCCTACGATTTCTTCCTGAATGACAGCGTTGACGGTGCATGGCAGTTTCGTCACGTTCCTTCGATCACCCGTCCGGTCGAGGAGATGTCAATGCGGTCGCCCGATGGCATTCCGTTTCTTGTACCAGAGATTCAACTGGCTTTCAAGGGGAATGGCCTGAGGCCGAAGGACGAGCACGATTTTACACATATCCTACCCCACCTTTCTGAAGTCAACGCGTCTGGCTTGCGAGCACGCTGAAAGCTGCATATGGCAATCATAGTTGGATTGCCCGCCTCGATGCTTGCTAGATTCGAGATTGCTCGCTCTCACACCGAATGCATTTCATCGCTAGTGCTTTCCCTTCTGCTTGCACTGGTCAGTGTATCTGCCCATTCGCATCGCAACGAACCACCCGGGACAACGGCCATGGCGTCGATGAACGGTTCGGAGGGAGGGCGCAATGGGCACCACATGCGCCAGACGTGTCGCCGATCTCGTGAACGTATCGACACGCTCGACCCACCGTGTTCTATGTCGGTGCCAATTGACGCCGCTACACATTCCACCTCACCCGATCACGTCGGATTCAGACTATGGTGCTGACCGTTGATGCCGCTACACACTGCCCTTCACCCCATACATCGTGAACTATGGTGCTGCCAATGCGATAGCTTGACAAACCGACACTTTAGTGCTAAAGTATCGCCATGACAACGAACAATGACGAACACGAACTCGACAAAGCCCATGGCGAACGATTAGGAATCCTGATCTGGTTACGCCTCGCACGGACATATAATCGTCTGCTGCGTGCAGCGAACGATCACCTCGCACCATGGAACCTGAGCATCGCGCAGTTCGATGTCATCGCACAGGTCGGAGCCGCCGAGAACTTGTCACAACAGGAACTCGCGGAACGGCTATTCGTGACACAGGGCAATATTACGCAACTGCTGGACAAACTTGAACAACGCGGCCTGTTGGCACGTTGTCGTGAAGGACGTATCAACCGGCTTGTATTGACCGAAGAAGGACGACGGCTGTATGACGAAGTTGTTCCGGCACATGAAGCAGCACAGGCAGCACGCTTTTGTGGCTTGACGCACGAAGAACAACACCAACTGCTGTGCACTGCTACGCAAGATTGGGACGCGACACTCGCTAATTTTTTTACTGGACACTTTAGCGCTAAACTATAAAGAAGGAACGACCATGCAACTCACCGGACTTCACCATGTATCATCGCTGACGGCGCACGCGCCTGAGAATGTGGCTTTTTATACCGACGTACTCGGCTTACGCCTGGTCAAGAAAACCGTCAACCAGGACGATCCATCATCCTACCATCTGTTCTACGGTGACGAACTGGGCAATCCCGGCACCGAAGTGACTTTCTTCGACATTCCGCACGCCGCGCAGAACCGGCCCGGTGCCAGTAGCATCTCGCGGATTGGATTGCGCGTGCCAGATCGCGAAGCGTTGGACTACTGGGTACAACGCCTGGACGAATATAGCATTGACCACGACGCCATCATGGACGAAGGCGGACGCTCGGTGCTGGCGTTTCGCGACCGCGAAGGTCAGCGCCTCGCCCTGATCGACGATCATGATGCGCAGGTGGCGGGTGGCGTCCCGTGGGACCGCAGCAGCACCCCCGCGCCCATCGCGATTCGTGGCCTGGGAACGGTCAACCTGACGGTGCGCGACCTCGCGCCGACAGCACGAGTACTGACCGACGTGATGGGCTTTCGCGAGGCGCGGACGTACCAACAGCCGGAAACGCAGGGGAAGTCGTGGTCTTTGAAACAGGCGCTGGTGGCGTTGGTGCTGAAGTTCATGTCGAGGAGCGCCCAGCACTTCCGTTCGAGCGCCTGGGACGCGGTGGCGTCCACCATGTCGCTTTCCGCGTGCCGAACGCCGAGGAATATGACCAATGGCTTGACCACTTGCGAAGCGCAGGAATCCGCACATCCGGTCCAGTCGACCGCTACTATTTCCGCTCGATCTACTTCCGCGAACCGAACGGCATCCTGTTCGAACTCGCCACCGATGGGCCGGGCTTTGCCACCGACGAGGACGCCGCGCACCTCGGCGAAACACTGGCGCTGCCGCCCTTCCTCGAACCACGTCGGCGCGAATCGAGGCCAACCTCAAGCCGCTCACGACCGCTTAACGACAGGGTGCTCCACGAGAATGGGGCATCCACGGATTGTCCGTCCGCCTTGCTCAATTCGACGCTACAGCCTCAGCGCTCCACCACGCACAAACACACTGGCGTTGGGATCGACGCCACCAACTCGGTCGGCTGGGCGTACCGTTCGCCGGTCGATGGCGAAGGCCACGACGGTATCGCTGTTCTGATTCGCCGCTAATAGCACCGTCCCCGATGCTGCCAGCGCAAAACCGCGTGGTACCCGACCACCTGTGACGATATGTCCGCTCGGCGACAGGCGTACCGGTTTCGGCCTCCACCTGGAACGTGACGATGCTATCGTCACCACGGTTCGAGCCGTACACATACCAGCCGCTTGGGTGAACATGTACGTCAGCACAGGCACTACGTGCCTCAAAACCGGCGGCAACGTCGAAATCGTTTGCACGAGGTCGAGCGTACCCCGGTCGCTGTCGTAGCGCAAGCACCGTCATCGTCGAAGCACCTTCGCCGATGACATACACATACTGCCCGCTGGTGCCGAACGCGAGATGACGCGGTCCGGTCTTAGCGGCAGTTGCACATAGGGCGGGTCGTTGGCGACGAGTTGACCCTCCGCGCTCAATGCATATACGTATCACTCGATCGAGACCGGCATCGGGGACCAGCACATACCTATTCGCCGGATCGATGACGATTGCGTGTGGATGGGGTACAGCACCATCGACCGTCGGATGTGTCGATCACGCAGGTCGCCGCGCCTAATGCTCCATCCTCGTCCCATCGGCAACACCGCAATGCTGCCACCGCCATGGTTGGCGACCAGCACCCATCGCTCCAGTCGCATCAACTGTGACATAGCACGGGAAATCGCCGCCCGACGATTGCGCGTTGATAGCATGGAGGTCATGCGCTGCGACGTCGATCAGGAATGAACGCACCTTACCACCCGGTTGCGCTGGCGTCCCGCGCTCTCCTCGACCGAATACAGGTACTTGCCGCTCGGGGAGACGGTCAAAAATGACGGATTCTCGACGCCGATTGTCGTGCTGATGTAATGCAATTCACCGTTTGACGGTTCGAGTCGATAGGTGTAGATGCCTTCGGCCTTGCCATCAACATGTGGCAGTTGTTCAGTGTACGTGCCAACGTAAACGATAATTTCCTTTGTCATACTACCCTCATGCCTGCGTATCCGAACTCATACGCTCGCCGCGCAACAGCATGGCGCGAATATCGAACGCCCCAGGTCGTTGCGGTTCGAGGTGTCCCGATTCGACCATCCAGTCGAGCGGGTTGATGCGCGTTTCCATCGGTAGCAGCACTTTTTCGTGCATGCGCGCCGATTCATAGACACCATGCACCATTTGCAACGCCTTGATGCCGTTCTGTGCGTTGCCACGAAAATCCGCACGCTTGCCCTCGATCCAATCGGCGAACTCGGTCATCTGCGCTGCTGGTGCTTCGTGCCACTCGAACTGCTCACCATGGTCGGCAAGTTTGTGGAACACGCCTTCAGGTTCGTAGGTTTTCCACATGCCACCGGTTTCCCCGTTCAACAGTTGGAGCGAACTCGTGGTGATCGTGATCATGCCCTCGCTGCCAAAGATCAGCGCACCCTGATACACCGTCGGCGTGACATCGCTCAGCAGTAACGCGACCGCGCCCGACCGGAAATGAAACACGCCAACCGCGCAATCCTCGATGCGGGTGCTGCGCTCGTAACGGTCGGTCTTGCGCTCGACGTTGCCCATCACCCAATCGCACTCGTCGTCGTTGAGCAGATAGCGGTACATATCGACCTGATGCGTGCTGTAATTGGGTAGCCCATCGGCGGCAAAACTCTGAATCGTATGGACGTTGCCGATCTTGCCCTCGGCAATGAATTCGCGAGCGAGCGTATAAGACGGCAGAAAGCGCCGTTGGTGAGACACGCCCAGCTTAACGCTGTTGCGGTCGCACGCCAGCAGCATCTGCTCGGCATGTCCGATCGTATCCGCCATCGGCTTTTCCGTCAGGATCGCCTTCGGTTGATAGGTTGCCGCCGCGATGGTCCACGGTGCATGACCAGGATGCCAGGTACAGATCGATACCACATCGGGGCGTTCCTGCGCCATCATCTCGCGGGCATCGTGGTAATGGCGCGGCTGGATGTTGAACATCGTATCCTTTTCCGCCATCGCCGCTTCTTCCAGGTCCGCCAGTCCAACGATCTCGTAGCGTCCACTATCGAGGTATCCACGTAGATGAATCCGGGCGATACCACCGCATCCGATGACGCCGACACGTAGCTTTTCACTCATTGTCTGAAGTTCTCCGTGCTTACACCGCTGTAAATCCACCATCGACACACAACGTCTGACCCGTCACCATCCGCGCCGCCGGTCCTGCAAGGAACACCACCGCCGCCGCGATTTCCTCCGGCTCGGCGATTCGTCCCATCGGAATTTTGTCCAGGTTCTTCGCGAAATCAGGATTCTTAAGCGCCGCTTCCAGCATTGGCGTGCGTGTGAAGGTCGGCGCTACCGCGTTTACCGTGATGTTATGGGGAGCCCATTCAGCGCCCAGTGTGCGTGCGAGATGCCCCACACCGCTCTTGGCCGCCCCATAGATTGAGCGCAGGGGACCGCCGACCACGCCCGCCTGAGAACTGATCGTGATGATGCTGCCGCCGGACTGCCGCTCGATCATCGAACGCGCCACCGCCATGGTCATAAAGAACGCACCCTTGAGATTGATCTCCATGATACGGTCGTAATCTTCCTCGGTGTAGTCGAGCGCCGGTTTCGGCACGTTGTAGCCAGCGTTGTTTACCAGCACGTCGATATGCCCAAACGACGCCAGCACATTCTCGACAAAGGCATCGATGCTCACTTTCAGGCTCACATCGAGCGCCCAGGCTTCGGCACGCACCTTGCGCGTGCGGCACGCCGCCGCGACCGCCGCACTTTCCTCGACGGTTCGGCTTCCCAGTGCCACATGGGCACCAGCATGGCTGCATGCTTCCGCGATGGACTTGCCGATGCCGCGTCCCGCGCCTGTCACTACGACGACTTTATCCGTCAGATCGAAACCCGAGTGGTTGACCCATTGAGATACTCCTTTTTGTAACGGACCAACGACGAACGACCAACGAAGATGGACGGCCACCTATCGTCAAAGGTTGTCATCCTGAGCGAAGCCGAAGGATCCGTCTCCCGACTAACAACATCGGCATCATTGTGAACGGTCACCTATTGTGTATGTTGTCATCCTGAGCGAAGCCGAAGGATCCGTCTCCCGACTAACAACATTGGCATCATTGTGAACGGTCACCTATTGTGTATGTTGTCATCCTGAGTCCACAGACGAAGGATCCGTCCCTATCCTGAAACGCTGGAAAGATTCTTCGGCTGCGGCCTCAGAATGACAGTCACACGATAAGTGCCACCTACGGACCATCACCACCAGGAACCATTAGCACCAGGAACCATGGCCCCCACGAACCA
>CAWAJS010000044.1:0-205178 GCA_963782315.1 uncultured Chloroflexia bacterium | reverse complement strand
ATGTTATGTCGTACCTGGCTCGGTACGTATTGCTGTAACAGGACGTTGCCCTGGGTTGGGCCTTCGACGCGGGCTTTGAAGCGACCATGGCGATTGAGCCATACAAGATTGCGGCCATCCTCGGCGCAGCGCTGGATCAGGAACGGCGTGATCGTGACCTGACCGAAGATGACGATACCGCTCAGGCGGATCAGGGGAACCCGGGCCTGGTTTCGCGTTCGACCTCGACGCGCACGGTGTCGTGGTCGAGATGCAGGACGGCGCCCTGGGTCTGGACGTAGAGCACGTTCAGCAGTTCATGCATGCGGTTTCACTCCTCGGTTCCGGTGCCAAGCGGGATAAACAGGCTGCCCTGGAACCCGCGCAGACGCGTGTCTTCGCCCACGACGTGCGGGAGACAGGCGTTGATCAAAGAACACTGGGGACAGCGTTCGTCGTTGGGTGCGGCAGGGATTTCCTGCTCCAGCAGGAGGCGGCGCACGTCGGCTATGACGGCAAGCGTGCGTGCGCGGATGGCGTCGTCGAAGATGATTTCGTGACGCTTGCGGGTGGCGATGTAGAAGATCGCGCCGCGCGGCACAGGCTGGCCCAGCATCTCCTCCAGGCAGAGCGCCTGGGCGCATAGTTGCAGGTCGGCATGGGGACCATGCCGCTTGCCGACCTTGTATTCGACGGGATAGGGACCGTCGAGGCAAAGTCGACGGCGTCGGCTTTGCCGCGCAGTCCGAGGCGTTCGGACCACAGCGGAATGCCGCGCACGGTTTCGACGCCGCCCCGGTTGGGGGTGTGCTCGCCCGCGTCGACGCGTTCGTGGGCGAGCGTGCCACGGATGGTGTACACGTTTTCATGGTAGGTCTGTTCGACATGAATCAACGCGCATTGTCGCGGGCAATAGCTATAGTGTTCGATGGCCGAGAGGACCACGGTGTCGTCGACCGATGCGTCGTCATCCATGGCCTACCCGACCAGGCGTGTGAGCGTGACACCATCCGGCAGGTCGGCGGCATCGACGGCAATCTGGTAGTCGTCGATGCTGCGGGGCGCGACGACGGCGGGGCGTCGGGTGGCTGCGACGCGCTCGAACAGGGTGTGTGCGGGCGCGTTGCCGAGGTTCTTTCGTGCGAAAAGACGTAGAGGCCGCGGCATGCCATCATGCCGCGCGAAGCGGAACGATCGAGGTCCCACATCTGCTGTAGCGCTTGCCAGAACAGGGCCAGGTCGTCGCCATCTACGCCGGTCTGTCGGGCAAAATGGGGATTGAAAAAGCCATAGGCGCGATACAGGCCATAAGGAACGAGGGATTTACGCCCCATCTCTGTTTGTTTGCCGGAGGTTTCGCCGCCTTCTTCGGTGACGACGCCTTCGGGCATCTTCCCTCGCGGGTCACTGCTACACGGGTGATGGCGGTGGAAGTCAAGCGGGATAATTGGGTCGTAGAGCGTGCGAAGGTTAATTGAAGTGGTCCGCGCACCTGCCCACAGTTCACACTTACGGTCATGACGGCGCCAAACATGCGGATATCGTAGAAGTTGTCGCACATCCAGGCGCGTACGGCCTGGATATCGTCGCTTTTTTGTTTGGCTCCGGTGGGTTTGATGTCTTTGGCCTCGTAGGCGCGCTTATGTTTGGTGATGAGCGCCTCGCCGCTCTGGACATAGATTTTGTGGCGGGCTTCGTCGCCGCGTGCGATGTCGACGAAATCGCGGACTTTGCGTTTGACGGCGACATCGGTGACGAGGCCTTGCATGGTCTCGGGGTCGACGCGGGGCAGGTTGCCCGCGTCGGGATCGCCGTTGGGGTTGCCGTCGGCACGTCGAACAGCAGGACGAAATCGTGGCGGCGGGTAACGTCGTTCACAATGGCGTTGGTCATGGGAGTGCTCCTTTATGCTTCGCTAAAGAGTGAGGATTGGAGATGTCGTCGGCGGGCGTGGTGGGCGTGGTGGGCTGGCGACCGGGGTCTGCCGCGCTCGTTTGCGTTCGCTGGCGGCGAGCATGTCGCCGCGTTCGTGCGCGCGTTGGTGGTAGTAGCCAAGGGCAAACAGGGCCTGGTCTTCGAGGCTCAGGATGCGCGGGAATGCCTGGATGCCGCTCATGATTTCTTCGATGTCCTGTTGCAGACGGAACGCCGCGCCTCGATTGTCGCGTTCGAGTTTGGTGAGGTGGGGTTGCGCGCCGCGCAGGAGGCGTCCGAAGACGGCAGCGGGAGCCGACGATGCGGTGCCGAAGAAGCGGTCAACGATGGCGGCTTTGCCGATGGCGAGGCGCTGGGCTTCGGCGAGTACGGCGAGCAGACGCCCGGCGCGATAGGCGACGTTGGCGGGGTGGTGTCGAGGTCGGTCATGCGGTCCTCCTGAGATGGTGGTTGGTGGCTGCGGAGTACGAGTTTGATCAGGCAGCGCGCTGCGGTGTGACAGCCTGTTCGGCGCGGTTGCGCCGAACCGCCTGGTAGAGCAGGCCCATGGGCAGCGGCGCGCCGGTAAGGGCGCCGCGCAGGAGCATCTGGACGGTCTGAGGGCAGATCGCGAAGTTCGCGCACGGTCGCACCCGCCAGGGCATACAGGCCGAGGGGACGCAGTTGCGCGCCGGTTTTATCGACGATACGTTGGCGCTCGAACCAGAGGGCGAGGCGGTCCTGCGCCTCGCCGACGGTGGTATCCAGCCAGTCGCGCACGACGACGCGCGCGCCGCTGGCGGACAGGACGGTGGCATAGAAGGCGGTCGATTCGACCGCCTGCGGGGTCGCGCCCCGGTGCAGCGTCCGCAGGAGCGCGCCGACTGCGGCGGGGTCGGGATCGTCAAGGTAGGTTTTGAAATCGAAACCCACGTCGCGGCGGGTCCAGTAGACAAAAAGGGCGTCGCCGAGGCGGAAGCGGCTGTGTTCGTCGGCGATGAGGTGATTGAGCGCCTTGGTGAAGCGTTCGCCACAATCCGCGCAGGTGGGGGCGACCAGCGATGCGTTTCAGGCCGTACGATTCAAACGCTACTTTCTCTTTATCGGCAGAAATGATTCATGTGCCCGAGGTTTGACCGCCGGGAATGCCTTTGATGCTCCCTTGTAGATGGTCGAGTACCGGGCGTTCCTCGCCCCACACGATGCATTGCATGACTGCGGCGCCCTTAGCGCGCGGCGGGATCGTGTTCGGCGGCCCAGAACGCTTGCACTGCGGGACGTTCGGTCGGCCACACGCCGTCGACGCGAAAGGTGATTGGTCATCGCCACGTTCGAAGTCCGTCGGGAGATTGAGGTGGCGGGCGGGATCATCGGATAGGAAGGTATAGACGGCGCGTACGTAGGTCGGTTGGTCTGTTCGGGCGCAGCGCGGACGATGTCGAGGTAAGCCTGGTGACGATGTTCGATTTCGTTCTGGCTTGGAAGTTTCTCGGGCAAGACCGAATGTGTATTCGGCGGTGTCGGCACAAAAAGGAGCTGAGTATTGCTTGACGGGCGGTTATTTGCGGCATCGGGCGGCGCTGACCACGGCGCGCGCGTGGGTTGGCGGGATCGGCGGTGTCGGTCGGCTGCACGGTGGCCGGTTCGCCGGACCCGCGCAGTTCGACGATGTAGCGGACGGGCGTTTCGGTGTACAGGGTCGGCGGCAGGCTGAGGCGCGTGTCGGCGTATTCTTTGAGGGCGGCGGAGCAGCATTATGCTTCCTCCTGGCGGGGCGGCACACGCAGGATGCCGCGGTCGAGGCGGGCATCAAAGAAGCGCGGGGTGCCGCGTCCTGATGTGTCGGGAAGGAGGCGATGTCGAGCAAGAAGCGGCCCCAGGTCGTCGGTGAGGTCAAGTGGGCGTTCGGTACCGTCGGCTTCGGCAAAGGCGGCGCTGAATTCGCGGCAGCCGAGGAAGGGCGTGGCGAAGCAGCGTCCGGCGCGAACGCGACGACGGAATTGATCGCGATATTTGGCGGGGTCGGCGTCGACGCCCGGTTTGACGACGAGATGCGCGCGGATGATGTAGGCGACGTCGCGCAGGGCCAGGGTGTGGCGCTGGGCGCGGTCGGCGCTGGCAGCAAAGCCGCCGCCGTCGCGTTCCCAGGAGGCGGCGGCGCGGTCGCTTTGACGGCTGTTGATCTCGTTACGGAGGACCGAGAAATACCGGATCGGATTGAGGACCCAGATTTCATCGACGCGCCAGCGCATCTCGGGTTTCCAGAAGATGGCTTCGAGGACACCGCGGGCGGCGGAGGGCGTCATCACCGGGTAGGTGACGCGTTCGACTTTCATTTCCGGTCGGGTGAAACAGGCGAGATCGCCCCAGACCTTGAGCGTGAGTGGTGTGTAGGGTTGATCCATCGGACCTCCTTATGGGTATGGGTTATACAACGAGAGATTCCAGGAGCATGTCATCGCCGTTCAGGCCCTGGACCGGGCGGTAGTGGCCTTGCCACAGGCCGACGCCGGGAACGACCGGAGCGATTAGCGCATCGCGGCGGTAGCGCTCCGCGAGGTAGGTGGGCAGGGACACAAGAAACGGTTGCAGGCGGCGCATGATGAGGCGGGCGCTACCCCAGCCGTGTTCGAGCCGTGTGAGCAGGGTACGTATGGCCTGCTGCTGGTCGTCGTTGCCATACGCGACGACGACCTGTTCGGTCTGGTCGTCGATCATGCGAAAGCGGCGGGCGGTTTCGGGATAGTCGAATTGCCGCCGGACGGGTTGGACGTTGGCGGCATCGAGATCGTGGACGGTGTCCAGGAAACGGGCATACCAGGCGCGCACGACGGCGGGATCGTCGGGGTCGAGCGCGTCGTCGACGAAGGTGCGGGTGATGGCGGTCGCGATGGCGTAGGTGCCTTTTGGCAACGTGCCTTCGGCGGGCTCGAAGACGACGACGCGTCCACGGTGGAGGCGTCCTTCGCGGTTGCAGCGTCCGGCAGCCTGGATGATGCTGTCGAGCGGCGCGCTGGCGCGCAGGACGACGGGGAAATCGAGGTCGACACCGGCTTCGATGACCTGGGTCGAAACGAGGATGCAAGGCTCGTCTGCGGCAAGGCGGCGTTTGACCTCGCGGATGACGGCGCGGCGGTGCGCCCCGCAGAGCAGGGTCGAAAGGTGCAGCGCATCGGGGCTGTCGATGGCTCGCAGCAGGGCCAGGGCGTCTTTTTTGGTGTTGACGACGACGAGCGCCTGTGTTTCGCGGCACACGAGCGCGGCGACCTCGGCCCAGGAGAGCGGGTGGCGGGTGAGCCACTGGTAGTCGACGCGCTTGAGGGCGGTGTACCAGGCGGCGGCATCGGGGATGATGTCGGTGGCTGGCAGGGCGCGCAGGGCGGGAACGCTTTCAAAGGCTGGTTGCGTAGCGGTTGAGATCACGACGGTCGCGCCGTAGTGGGTACAGAGTTGGCGCAGAACGTCGAGGATGGGTTCCAGCAGCGTGGGCGGGAGCGCCTGGGCTTCGTCCAGGATGATGACGCTGCGCGCGAGGCGGTGAAGCTTGCGGCAGCGGCTGGTTTTATTGGCGAACAGGCTTTCAAAGAGTTGCACGGTGGTGGTGACGACGATGGGGGCGTCCCAATTTTCGGCGGCAAGGCGAGTTCATTGGGCGGCGGGATCGAATCCTCGCTTTCGGGGGCGGCGCGTTCCACGCCGCTGTGGTGTTCGAGAACCGGCGATGGGGTCGCGTCGTCGGCGGTGTCGAAGATGGCACGATAGGCGTCGGCGGTTTGTTCGGTGATGCTGATGAACGGAACGGCGACGACGACCTGTCGAAGGTTGTGGCGCAGGGCATGGCGCAGGGCGAACGCCATCGCCGAGCGTGTCTTGCCGCCGCCCGTGGGGGATCGCAAGCCGGAACAGGCCGGGAGGACGGTCGGCGGCGTGCAGACACTGCTGGTAGAGCGTGTGGCGGGCGATGCCGACGGGATCGGTGCGCTGGCCGGAATGGGCGCGTTGATGGTGTTCGAGGCGCTCCCACAGCGTGGCGAGCGAGCAGCGGGGCGCACGCAGGGCGGCCTGAGCGGGATCGCGGTGGTGTTCGGTGTCAAGGAAATCGGCGTCGACCAGCGTCGAAAAGAGCATACGCATGAAGAACTCTGCGTCGAGACGATCCTTCTGGATGTGGCTCGGCAGGGCGACGGACGCAGACGGTTCGAGGGTGTTGACAAGGTGTTTCGCGCGGTTGATCGCGTCGTGCGTCGCCGGGTTAGTCGTGTCGGTCAGCCACGATTTCAAGGCGGTCGCGCTTTTGAGGCCGCCGTGATGGCCCTGGATCAGCAGCGCGAGCATGCCGAGATGCGTGAGGGCGACATGCGTTCCCGCCGCTTTGTGATCGAGTTTGCGGCGGGGGGCATTGGGATCGGCGGCACAGGCGATCAGGTAGTCCTGAAACGCGGGATTGCATTTGCCGATGTCGTGCCATAGGCCAAGCCAGTAGGCGATCTCACCGGCGTCGAAGGCCTGGGCGAAGGCGCGTGCGTGTTCGGCGACGGCGCGCAGATGGTCGTCGAGCATATGCCAGCGCCCATCCGATCCCGGTGTATGCGCGTACAAGGGTTGCATGTCGATCCTCCGTGAGAGACTGCTTTAAGAAGCAGTATTCCGCCCTTGGTTGTCATGCTGAGGCCGCAGCAGAAGCATCTTTCTCCCTTCACGGACCGGGAAAGATTCTCGGTTGCGACCTCGGAATGACAAATTTGACGCTCGTACCGATTTTCTCTTTATCAGCCTCTGACAATCGGCCTCGTTTCGCTTCGCTACTTATTAGAGATACAAATACGCGGATTTTTTTGCGCAGGGCGGGCTGTGGGGCTACTCGTTAGAGGTGGATGGCCAGGTAAATCTACAAGCCGCAGTGTAGTAGGTCTGACGGAGCCAGTCTAGGTCTGCTTCCCAATCGTGAATCGCTTCTGTGTTGGGCCGGGTCTTGCGTTTCGCCAGTCTGCAACAGCCTGCAATATGTTTTGCGTATCCGTTCGAACCGCTGCACTGATCCAGGTGTTCCCCACTCGCGCATATACAATACATCGCCGACGAAAGGTAATTGCTCTTGCAAGGCTTGCGTGAGAACAGCGCGTCGTTTTGAAACCGTCTTACTATTTGTACCCACATTGTACTGGAGGCGACTTAGTGGACTTTCTGGTTGCCGATTAATGCGGGCATCATTTCCTTGCGGAGCACGATTATCTACTGCTGTATCCGGCCATCGAAACCCAAGTGTCGATAGATATTCGAGAGCGGGATGCCCACGTCGAAATGACGGCAAAATAGACACATCATCAAAAGGATCGGTTCCTGTTGCAAGGTAGCAAAGAAACATTTCTTGGGAATACACCTTTGGTGGTTTATCGGCGCACTCGTCCAGCACGTATTTTATGAGATCTTCATCCCATTCCTCACGACCCACAACCAGGATCCCGGATTCATAGAACTCATCCCAAGTGATTCCAATATGTTCACCTAGAAACTGCAGGAATCTTGTTCCGTGAACGGACCGGAGCCAATGACACCGACCTCAATATTTTCGAACAGAGTTACGTCAATCTGCTGCACAAACCAATTGCGTAAGGAAACATCGTGGAACGGCGTCGTCATCGTAGGTCTCCGGTGCTCATCAAGTATGGTAGCGGGTACGTCAGGGAACGCCAGCAAGCTCGAAACACTGTGGGTAGGAATGGCGCTCAACACCACATGCGACATGCGATGAGGTACTGAACGACCGATTCGCGGCATAGTATAAACCAATGTCGTCCGCGTTTTTGCGGCGCAACAATAAATAAGCAAATCTTATACTCACTATAAGTTGCGCTTATAGAACGGTTGTGCTACACTCGATTTCAACCCCAGGAAGTGACCAGTGTGTGAGGTGGCGGCATGGCGAAGAAGGCGGTGTCAGCGGAACTCGATCCCGATCTCGTTGCGGCGTGTGAGGCGTTGACGCTGGACCCGGCCTCGGTGCTGGCGTTCAGGGTCTACGAGGAGCGCGTGGTGGTCATCGACGCCGACGGGCGCAAGCTCCAGGTGGAGCGATGACAGCCGCCGCCGTGCGGGTGGCGTTAGGAGCGCAGGAACGCTCGGACGTGGGGGCGGCGAGCGTTCCGGTCGCGCTGCAACTGGCCACCGACGACAGCGGCGTGTACGAGGTCGTGGCAATCGACGCGGGCGTTGGGAATGGGTGGGTGTTTAGCCCGGCGGTGATCGAGCGTGCTGCACCGCTGTTCGGGCGCGTCAATGTCTACCTTGGTCATGCTGGACCGACGGACCGTGGACCCAACGATGAGCGCAAGCCGGAGCATCTGGCGGGCGTGTTTTCGGGGCGCTACGATCCGGCGAGTGCCGCGATACGCGGGCGTTTGCGGCTGGTCGGTCCCGCCGCGCCGCTCGCGCGTGCGGTCGCCGATGCGTATCTCCTTTCGTACAGCGCGGGAGAACCCGCACCCGACGTTGGCCTCTCTGCCTCGCTGTATATCTCGGTTGATGGTCACACACGTCACAGAAATTACGCGCGTCGAATCGCTCGACGTGATCGGTGCGCCGCCCGCTCGTGGCGGCAGGTTTGAGGCGGCGCTCGCCGCTATGGAGGATCAAGCAATGGCGAATCGCGTGCGCGTTGCGCTCTCGCAAGCACCGCCAGAAACGGTGCAAGCAACCATCGTCAATCCGGCGGCATTGTCCGCTGATAGTCCACCGGCGGTCGGCGCGCCGACGTGGCCCCAATCCGGCTCCGGCTCCCGTCGCGTCCACACCCGCGACGAATCCATCCACGACCGACCTGGCGCAGATGATCGCGGCCGGGGTCGCGGCGGCGCTCCAACCGATGCAGGGTGAGATCGCCTCGCTCCGTACCGGCCTCGCGGCACAGGCCGCGCCCACGGTGGTGCAGAACCTCGGTGCGGCGACGGACGGCGGACGGCGCGACGGCATCGTGCGGGTCGGCTTCGGGCAGGCGCCGATCGAGCAATTGCAAACAGTCGGTGGATTGGATGTTCGGCGTGCGGCAACCGGCGGGAGCGTCGTTCTCGCGGCTGCGCGGCATCAAGGATCTGTACCTGTTCGTGACGGGCGACGACGAGATGCGCGGCGTGTTCCAGCCGGAGCGCGTGCAGTTCGCCAACGCCACGACCACGACGCTCAACGACCTGGTGAAGAACGCGCTCAATAAGTATCTCGCAGCAATATTGGCAGGACCAGTATTTGTGGTGGGAGCAGATCGCCGAGATCGTGGACTTCGGCACGCTGCAAGACCCGACCTGGATCACGATGGGCGGCTTCGGCGATCTGCCGACCGTCGCGGAGGGCGCGGCCTACACGCGAACTGACGATCACCGACACGTCGGAAACGTCGGCCTGGCTCAAGAAGGGCGGCTTTATCGGCATCACGCTGGAAGCCATCGACAAGGATGATACGGCGGGCGTGACGCAGATTCCGCGCAAGCTGGCGCAGATCGGCCTACCGCACGCTGTCGGCGGCGGTGGCCACATCTTCACCCAATCGGCGGGCGTGGGTCCGGTGTTGTCGGACTCGCTGGCGCTGTTCCATGCGACGCATGCCAACCTGGCGACCACGGCGCTGTCGGCGGCGAGCGTGGGAAGCGGCGATCCAGGCGATGTACAAGCAGACCGAGCTGCGTCGGGGCGGCGGCTGGGCGCACGACCGGAACGGCTGCTGGTGCCGATCGAGCTGGAAGCGACGGCCTCGCAGATCATCGGCTCGGACGTGATGGACAACAACCTCCAGCGCAACGTCCGCAAAGGATCGGCGCAGGTGGTGGTGTGTCCCGAGTTCACGGACGCGAACGATTGGGCGGCGCTGGCCGACCCGATGAAGAATCCGGCTATCGGGGTGGGCTTTCGCTTCGGGCGGGTGCCGGAGGTGTTCAGCGATCCGGGCGGTCAGCGCATGTTCACCAACGACCAGATGGACCTCAAAGCGCGGTTCTTCTTCACGGTCGGCGTGATCGACTACCGGGCGGTGCTGAAGCGCAACGTGCCGTAGAGCGACGATGCTGATGGGTGGCGCATAGTCCCCCCACTGGCCGGTCTGGTTGACCGGTGAGCGGGGAGCTATAGCTCCCGTCCGCTTCTTGCATCCGTCGAGGGGTGAACATGACAGTACGGTATGACGTGCAGACGGTCGGGAACCTCAACGCGGTAGCGACGGTGCATGGCGACGGCATTGCCAGCGGGAACGAACAACATCGGCGATGTCGATCTCTTGTCGAAGCCGGTGTATGGCGCGCACGCGAACGCCTGGAACGCGGCGGCGGTCGGGGCGGGCGGTACGTCCACGGCGCTCGACGCGCAGTACGCGGTGACGATTAGTGCGTTCGGGAACGCGAACGCCGCCACCACGCTGACGTTGCAGGTGTCGCAGAACAACACGACCTGGTACGACACGCAGGTGTCGCAGGTGCTGGGCGCGGCGGGCGATTTCTGCCTGACCGCGACGGTCGCGGGTCGGTATGTGCGGTTGAAGTCGTCGGCAGCGGCGACGATCACGGCAACGCTGACGGGGATTGCATGAGCGCCTGGACCACGCGCACGGCGGGCATCGCCGCGCTGCGAACACAGATGCAGGACGCCGCCGCGCCACAGCGCTACAGCGACGTGGAACTCGGCGAGGCGCTGGATGAGGCCATCGCGCTCGTGTCATCGGAACGTCCGATCATCTCGGTCGTGAGCGCCACGCTGGATGCGAGCCGCGTGGTGCGGCTGGACAACGCCATCGGTGCGATCGGTGTTCGGCGCGGTCGTCGATGTCGTCGATTGCCGAGGGTGCGCCGGTCGCTCGGTTGGTATTACTTCGAGCAAGCATCGCAGCAGAAGGTGCTGATCCCCGCGACGCTGGCCGCAGGAGCCACGGTGACGATCACGGTGCGCGGCGGCTATGGCTTCGGCGTCTCGCTCACGACGGGGAGCGGCACGGTCGTAACCGACACGAACATTCCGGCGGCGTGGCGGGACGCGCTGCTCGCAGGGCGCGCAGGGCTTCGCGCTGGAACTGTACGGGGCGCGTGAGGTCGGACGCACGAACATCGCACCGGCGGTCGCCCAGCAGACGGCGCGAGCGGCGGCGGTGAAGCTCCGCGACTTTCGCCAGTGGATCGCGGCGCTGCCATACGACGGACGCCATGCGCCAGGTTGTGGCGTGGGGGCTCGACGCAGGTAGACGCACGAACGGACGAGCACCGTGGCTTCGGATAGGGTGGTCGTCGATCTGGAACTTGGGCGCGGCTTCGGCTACGACCTCCATGATCTGCCGATCGCGGGCTTCGCCGTCGCGGTGACGTGGGACGACCAGGACGGCTTTCTGCATTGGGACGGCGCGGATGGACGGTCGCTCCTGCTGTATCTGCTCGAACATGATGAGATCGTCGGCTTCAACCTGCTGGCCTACGACAACAAGGTGCTGGCGGGCTATCTGCTGCCCGCGGAGCGCCACTACGCCAACCAACTCAAGAACAAGACGGTTGACCTGCATGCGGCGCTCTACGCGGCCACAGGGCAGCGCCATAGCCTCCAGAGCATCGCGACCGAGAACCTGGGCGTAGGCAAATTGCCGCGCCCGACCAACGGCGACGTGGAGGACATTGGGGCGTACTGCGAGCGCGACGTGGAACTGACGCGCGACCTGGACGATCTGCGGCGGCTGAATGGGCTGCTGTATGCGCGTGGCGTGGCGGTCATGCTGCCCGGCGAGCAAGGGAGGCATAGATGGCGGTGCCTGTGGGCTACGATATCGGGTTGCAGCACGCGAGCGTCAACGGCGGCGTGGCGGTCGGGTTGCTGCTGGATGAATCGGGGATGACGATGCGTTTACGGACGATCAGGCGCTGGTTGCGTCGGTTGATGTCACCACCGGCGGGGCTACGACGGTCGCAAGCTACGGGTTTGGTGCGCGGACCTACCGTGCGCGGGTGCTCCTTCGGGCCGACGTGCTCAAACGCAATCACCAGACCGCAACCGAAACACCTGCACGCTCCGCACGCTCCTGCTGCCTTCGCGGCCACGACGACGGCGCGACGCTCCAGCTAGCGACCGGCGATAGGCCGGTCGTCTTCACCGAGCGCTGCGCTTCATCTCCGGCCCGGCAATCGACGGCTATATCGCCGTCGTCACCATGACCGATGTAGGGACGCTATGAGCCGCACGCTGCCGTTCGGGTTTCAGGCAACGCAACGGGCGGCGGTGGTGCGTCCGGCGCTGGAGGTGGCGTGGTCGGACCGCTACGGGGGGCGTCCGGTGCTGCGCGGCGACACGACCGCCGACGATAACCTGGTGACCAATCACGCGGCGCTGGCGGTGGTGGGATCGACGCTCGTGCAACTGAAGTCGCGCGGGCTGGCGGTGGAAGCACAACGACGCAACGCCACGACGCTGGCGGTGACGAGCGCGTGGACCAACCTTGCGACGGCGATCAGCGCCGATGTGCCTGTGGCGCTCACACAATCGGGCGGCTCGGTCTTCGCGGCGTGGCGCGATAGCGACACGGTGGTGAAGGTGCGGCGTTCGACCAACGGCGGGGCGACCTGGGCAGCGGAAACGACGCTGCACACGGCGGGGGGCACCAACACGCTGTACAGCATCATGGCCTCGCCCGACGGGCTGCTGGTCGTCGAGGAACGCCAAACGGCATCACAGCGCTGGTGTACTGCTACGTGTGGACCGGCTCGGCCTGGTCGTTGATTCACAGCTTCGACACCGGCGCGGTGCAACTGTGGGGCGGCGGCGTGGACACCGAGGGCGGCACGTTCCTCGTGTACGCCGGGTGACTACCTGCAAGCGAGCACGGCCGGAACCGTGACGCTGCGCGAAACGCGGGTCTACGACATCGATAACACGGTGCTGCTCGGCACCGTGCACCAGGGATCGGCGGGTGGCGTGCGCTGGCGCGAACCGCGCGCGGTGTACCTGTCGTCGAGCCAGACGCACTACATCCTCACGACCGTGCAGGTGCCACGCGGCAGCGGCGACGCGAGCGACCGTGTGGCGCTCTTTCCGTACCAGACGACGCGCGTGGGGGCGCATCATCCGCTGGGGCCGCCGCGCGTCGGTCTACGCGGTGGAGGATGACGAACAGGCGGCGGTGTGCTTCGGGGCGGGCGCGGTGTTCGTGATGGCGGGGTCGTTCGTGCAGCGGCTCGTCGAAGGCTCCAGCAGGTGCGACGGTCACGCTGTCATCGCTGGATATGGCGATCGGGCCGGAGGATGAAACGCTGGACGTAGCAGGACCGGGGACGCTCGACAGCGGAGCGCTGCAACTGCGCGTGCGGCTGGGCGTGGGGGCGACGTTGATCGACCAGGGCGTGTTCTGGTTGGCAGGACGTGTGGGGGCGTCACGCGAGGGCTGGCAGGGGACGGCGTACGGACTGTGGGGGATGCTCAGGCGCGAACAGCAGCAGATGAGTGCGGCGCTGCTGCGAGGCGAACGGCGACGCCATGACGCCGGGGCATATCCTCGAACTGGTGCTACGCGGCCTGGGCTTCGAGTACAGCGAGGACGCCGCGCTGACAAGCGTGCTGCACCCTGCGGTCGGCGCTCGGATGCTGTGGACGCTGCGCTATGGACGCGACTATGCGGGGTTGGTGCGCGGGCTGTTGCGCTGGACGGGAACCGAACTGCGTACGGGCGTGGCCGCCAATGGCACGACACCCACGGCATATGTGTTCCGTCCTGGCTCGCGCTTCGGACCGTCGCCGTCGCTCGCGAACGGCGCTGGGTGCAGCAGGCGGGCATCCGGCGCTCGAGGTCGTGAGCGTGGACCCCGAAACGATCACCGACGTG
This sequence comes from uncultured Chloroflexia bacterium, assembly GCA_963782315.1. Classification (GTDB taxonomy): domain Bacteria; phylum Chloroflexota; class Chloroflexia; order Chloroflexales; family Kallotenuaceae; genus JBBSGA01. The sequence goes on along the minus strand of CAWAJS010000044.1, from coordinate 191,455 downwards.
ACCGTGCTGCCGGGCGGCTGGGATCATCAGATCCCGCTCAGCGGGCTATGTGGACCGTCAACTGACGCTGGAAGCCTCGGAAGCGGTGGGCGTGGTGTGGGACACGACACCGGCGACACGGGCGCTGGCGCGAGCGCTGGCGGGTGCGGAAGCGGGGATGGTGCGGTGTCGTCCGGCATTGGAGGTGGAGCTATGGGATACCGTCTCGGTCACGGATGGCCCGGCGGGGCTGTCGGGCGCGCGACGATTGGTGCGCTCGCTGGCGGTGGTGGCGGGACAGGGGCGTTGGGAGATGCGGCTCGCGCTGGGATTGGAATAAGTTACGGGACGTGCGAGGGCGTACGGGCGGACGGCAGGGCGTATGTGCTGCTGGATGGCGCTATCGGGTGTGCTCGTCCTGCCTGTGGCCGCCGAACTGCCGCTGGCGCTGCTGGTGGGGCGGCGCGTGGTGGTAGCCGGAGACGACGCGGCGACGTGGCTCGTCGTCGGGCTGACGGGCGCGAGCGTGCTGAATGTCGCCAACGGCCTCGCGCAACTGGATAGCAGCGGCAAGGTGGCCGATGGGCTGCTCACGGCAAACGTCGCCAAACTCAACGTCGTGCAGACCTGGACGGCTGACCAGCGCTTCGACGGCAACCTGGGGCTGGGCGTGGCGGCAAGCGCGACGATCGGGCTGCGCCTCAATAAGACCTTCAACGATCCCACCAGCACCGTGATCGGCTCGAACTCGTCGATCGTGTCCACGCTGACGGCCAACAACACGCAGGTGCTGGAAGGCTATGAGTGTGGCGTGAGCGTGAACACGACGGCGGGCAACCTCGTGACGCAGAATCCCAACGTGATCGGCGTGCAGGGGTTGGTCCGGAACACCGGCGCGGGGACGGCGCTGGGGATGGCGGGGGTGTACGGGCGGGTGGCGGCGACGGTGGCGGGCGGCACGATCACCAACGGGTATGCGCTGCTGGCGGAATCGCCGGTGGCGACGGGCAACATCACGACGGCGTACGGGCTGTACGTGCGACGGCAGAACATCAGCGCGAACGTGGCGACAGGGTATGGCGTGTATGTGGCGCACAACGCCGACCACAACTATTTCGCGGGGAACGTGGGCATCGGCACGACCAACCAGTTCGGGAGCGGAACGGTGGTGCTGGCGCTGGCGAACGCGGTGACGGTGCCGACGACGAATCCGGCATCCGGTGGCGTGCTGTATGTGCAAGCGGGGGCGTTGAAGTATCGCGGGAGCGCGGGAACGGTGACGACGCTGGCTCCGGCGTAGGGAGGAACGATGGAAGATCGCATCAAGCGGAGGCTCGCGGAACTGGTGCACGCGCGGGCGATGTACGAAGCCGAGGCGAAGGCGCAGATGATGGGGTTCGACGCGGCGATTGGGGAGTTGGAGGCGCTGCTGGAGGAGCGCCAGGAAGGGAACGAGCAGGAATAGGCGAAGGCCGGTCGATGTGACCGGCCTTCGTCGTGTCGGGCGTCAGGCTGCTACGTCAACCGCAACAGTGTCGTCGATCACGTCTGTGCGGAACTCCTCACGCGCTGCGAGGAACGATTTCCCACCGCCACGGCGTACCTGCCATACACACTCGATGATGACCGTCTCGGCGATACCAGCGGCAAGCAGACGTTTCGCGATGTCGATGCGTTGCGTTTCGGCGAAACGATCTCCCTGCGTCGTTCGTGGCTGTTCAATGCCTTGAACGTGTCTTTTCGCCCTTTCGCGTAGAACAGCACGTTTCGCTGTCATCGACCGCCGAACGCGCCGCCGAACGGGGATGACCGGGGCAGAACGGCGCGGCGAAACGGCTGGAAACGTGCCAACGTGCGCGACGCTGAGGCGGTGCAGCGCCGGTCGCACTTCGGGCCAGTAGACCAGCGCCAGGAACAGCACCAGGCCGATCAGCGGCACGGCTGCGGAAAACCACTCAATCATGGCGGTATGACCTCCAGATGGCGTAGAAGCCACATTGTAGACAGGCTTCGGCACTCCATGCAAACACGGCTCCACCGAGCAGCGCGTAGCCCCAGCGGGATGCCTCGCTGGCGAGTGTTGCGGTCGTGGGATAGAGACCCAGCCCGGTCGTTGTGGCGTCGATGGCGAAGGCCACGACCCACAGGCCGAAGAAGATGTCGAGCTTCGGGCGTTTGAGGCCGAATTCGGCAAGTGACAGCAATATGGGGATCGTCCATAGCTCGTAGCTATAGGCGATACGGAAGCCGACGAGCGAGGCGGCGTAGATCACGCCGTCGATGGTGAAGCGTGCGCCGACGAGCCAGATGCGGATGCCCAGGTACACCAGGATCGCCGCGCCGATGACCAGCATCAGGCGCTCGGCTCCCTCGGCTTCGGCGATGCGCTGGGCGGCGCGGCGGGAGAAGCCGTAAATCAGGCGGTTTGGTGCGGACTGGTGCTGAGGTGCTGCATCAGTCGGTGCGGTCGCCGCGATACGTGCGCGACGACGGCGGGGGGCGGTGGTATGTGTCATCTCACATTCTCTTTTCGTAAGGATGGTCGATTGTAGTATGATCGGTGCATACGCCCTCACATAGCCGATGAGAGCGGTGTGTAACGTGATGAGAGGATCAAAACGGGAGGGGAATTGGTGTGTGGAGACGGCAGCCAAGGCCCGTCAGCCACCCCAATAGCAAGAAGGCCAGCAGAATATGTTCTGCTGGCCTTCTTGCTATGTATGTCACCTATTCCCCCACTGGCATATTACGCCGCTTACCCACATAATTACATATCAATCTTGCATTGTAATCGCGTTCAACAATGGTATAGTAGTATCAGGTGGCATCCTACCCCCAACACACCAAACGACAATAAGTGAAACGATTTTGTTCGCAAGGCGCGAAGGAGCAGGTGACAATTTTATAGAGTTGTTGCTCATGTTCGTCACCAGCAGAACGTATTGTTATCCAAAGCGGCGTGCGTTAGTCTGAATACACGAGATTGCGACCGTTCCGCTCGTATTTACCAGGATTGAACGTCCCTACATGTCGGTCTGGAGAGTCTTCATGAAGCGGTGGCTCGTTCTGCTCATCATTATGACACTGGCTCTTCCTGCTTCCGTTTTAGCGGGCGTAACATGGTGCAAGTCTGACCCTGTAGTATCGTTGAACGGTACCATCCTGGATATAACAGTCGAGATTCCACTCGAATACGTGCCACTGGTCAATGGCCCGGTTCAATATACGATCCAAACCCCATATGCGGTTGAGCGTACGGTCATTGTGTCCGATCTCGGATATAACTTGTATGGCTCCCGTGTCACGTTCACCAATCGCACTGGTGGTATGAATGGTGAAAACTTTCTGACAACTGTGAGTGCTACCGTTCCAATCAACCGCGCGGGGCTTCCCGCTGGAACGGTCGTCCCTGCACGCCTCACAGTATTTCCCACCAACGGGAGCCTGAATGTCGTCGAAGGAACGGCTGAATCAACATCGATGACGCGCTGGATCACTGGCAAGTACGGCACGTTGGATGCCCTGCAATCCACGATACAAGGGACGGGAGATTTCGATGGGGATGGGAAGAACGATATCCTCTGGCGAAACAGACTGACGGGGAAGCTGACGATCTGGTTGATGGATGGCGTCGATTCGGCGCAACGAGGGCTCGCCGGGAACAATGGCCGACCCTAACTGGCAGGTAATGGGCGTGGCTGATTTCAACGGCAACCGCAAAAGTGACATCCTCTGGCGTCATATACTGACGGGTGAAGTGTCGGTCTGGTTAGTAAATGGCACGACAAAACGCAGCAGCGGCTCACCAGGAACTCAATCGGATCTGGCTTGGACAATTGCAGGTTCCGGCGACTTCAACGGCGATGCCAAAAGCGACATCCTTTGGTTTCACGCTTTGACTGGAAAAACCGATATCTGGCTCATGAACGGCGTTGTACGGAGCGGCGTCGGCTCGCCTGGGTCTGCTGCATTGCCCACCTGGCGGATCGCTGGCATCGGCGACTTCAACGGCAACGGCAAAAGCGATATCCTCTGGCGCGACATCCTCACTGGCGTTACCACTGTATGGCTGGTCAACGGCACCAAAGTACGAAGTAGTGGTTCACCGGGCACACTTTCCAACCTCGACTGGCATGTCGTAGGTATTGGTGACTTTAATGGCGATGGAAAGGACGATGTGCTCTGGCAGCATATACTCGATGGCAAAACGATCGTGTGGTTACTGAATGGCGTCAAGGTGGAAAGGACCAGTTCGCTTGGTACTGTGCCTGACTTGACCTGGCACGTCGTGGGGACAGGGGACTTCAATGGCGATGGCAAGAGTGATATAGTGTGGCAATATGGTATCAGTGGCATACCATATATTAGCCTGATGAATGGTACTTCCCGTCGTAGCGGTTCACTTGGTGTTGTCGTAGACGATTAAGAGAGAACGCCACGTCTCATGAACGATTTACGATGGTCCGCAAGAATGTATTTCGCCGCCGTGATTGGTGCAGCCATCGCGCTCGGAGGTGTCCTCCTAGCTTCGAGCGGGTTTACTGAGCATATCGGGCTTGTACTTACGCTGATCGCCCTGATCGCATTACCGGCTTGTTTCCAGTCCATATCGCATCCCAGACCAAGTTCTCGATGCACACAAGCGCCATCTTCGCCGCGGTGCTATTGGTCGATCCCGGCACCGCGCTCGTAGTAGCGGGCGTTGGCACACTTCTCGCGCAAGCGTTTCATCGCCCGCCGTGGGACCAATCGCTTTTCAATGCTGCCCAAACAATGTTACAGGCTGGATTGAGCGGATTACTCCTGATGTACAGTGGTTGGGATTTTACAAGACTTCTCCTCGATCAACCACACCTCATTTTGGCGATGTGCATCGCTGGTCTTCTCATGTACCTTATCGAAGTCACCGCAGTCGCAGGTATCGCAGCGCTCCACGCCGGAAAACCGCTACGGCGCACGTGGCTGCAAATCGCCAGTTTCGATCCGATTGAACTCGTATCACAATTCGTCCTGGGATTATTGTGCGCGATCGTACTCGAAACGTATGTCTGGATGCTCCCGATACTCGCACCACTCGCCTTTGTCGTCTACCGGTCCAGCGCACGCCATGCGGCGCTTCGACGACAGGCTGACGTCCTCGCACATGAAGCTTCCCACGATGCATTGACCCGACTTCCGAACCGCACCCTATTCCTGGACCGTTTACAGCATGCCCTGGACTTTGTCGGTGCGGCGACATACGCTTACCGCATTGCTCTTTCTGGACCTGGATCGCTTCAAGGTTATTAACGACAGTCTAGGCCATGATGTTGGCGACCAACTGCTCGTAGCGGTGGCGGAGCGCTTGCGCACCTGTCTGCGCCCTGAAGATACCCTCGCTCGACTTGGCGGAGATGAGTTTACGCTGTTGCTCGAAGACATTACACACGTCAGCGATGTCACCAATGTCGCCGACCGTATCATCGAAGAATTACAGGCACCCTTTTATCTTTCAGGATACGAGGTAGTCGTTTCGACGAGCATCGGGATAGCACTCAATAGCCTGCGGGATGAAGGTCCCCAGGCATTACTTCGTGCAGCCGATGTGGCAATGTATCGTGCGAAAGATAAAGGAAAGGCGCGCTACGAACTGTACGACGCCGAGATGAGCGCACAAGCCTTGCAGCGACTCCAGCAAGAAACCGAACTGCGCTATGCCGCAGCACGCCAGGAACTGCGGGTCTATTATCAACCGATCATGAATATGCGAACGGGATCGATCGCCTACTTTGAAGCCCTCGTGCGTTGGCAACACCCAGAACATGGGTTGATCGCTCCGGCCTCGTTCATTCCACTCGCAGAAGAAACGGGATTGATCGTCGATATCGATCGGTGGGTGTTGGAAACAGCCTGCCACCAAATGCAAAGATGGCGCGAAGAATACCCGACGAATCCACCGATTCGCCTCTCAGTCAACATATCAGTGCGCGAATTCAAGTACGGAAAACTGCCGAACGAGGTCGCTCGCGTCCTCGAACGCACTGGATTCGACGCGAACCTGCTCCAACTTGAGATCACTGAAAGCGCCATGCTCGAAGATATTCAGGGCGTCCATGCAACCCTTCGTGCGTTGCGAGAGCTTGCTGTCGATGTCGCCATTGATGATTTTGGCACGGGGTATTCTAGCTTGCGCTACCTTCAACGTTTCCCCGTCGAAGCGCTCAAGATCGACAAGGATTTCGTTGAGGAGTTGCGAGAGAATGCCAACAATAGCGGGATCGTCGAGGCAGTAAGCAAACTCGCGAATACATTGGGCATGACATTCGTGGCGGAAGGAATCGAAACGGTCGAACAATTCAACCAGCTTCAATTGCTGGGATGTAGCATGGGACAGGGGTACTACTTCTCGAAACCACTATCTACAGAAGATACTGAGCGACTACTTTCGGAAGGCGTCCATATCGGCGCAACGAGCCACCGACTCACTCGAAGTCAGCGGCTAATACACTATAAAACGGCAGACCGCGGCATGACACGCCCTGTACGTTCGCAGTAGCCCAATAAGATTCATCATAAATGGTCCACAAGTAGGCAAGACAAGAAGGCGAAGCCCACGAATTCGGCGAAATCAGCAGGCCTGTCCGGCTGCCATAGATTTCCTTCACGACCCACAGCCGACACGTTGCCCAGATCGCATTCAGTCTGCACACGATTCTCTCACCGCAGAATACTCCAATCGAGTAATTTCGATGTCATGTTAGGATATGGCCGATGAACTATATCGCTTGCATGCTGAAGTACGCAATGGCTATTCGTGCCATTGATAGTCAGTAGGGACTATTCCGCACGCACTCATCCCGATACCATGTCGATTCGAACGTACGCGACCCAATTCTACGCATGACAGGGGAGCACCGAAATGTCATCAGGGAAGATCAAAACTGGCATAGTCGGTGCCGGAATCTGGGGAAGCAATCATGCACTTGCGCTCACAACACATGACCGTTGTGATGTCCGTATGATCTGTGACCGCGACGAGCAACGGGCGCGTGCACTGGCGGAAAAGCACGGCTGCGATTGGACGACCAGTCTCGAAGAACTGGCAACGAGCGACATTGAGGCAGTAACGATCGCAACGCCCGATCATCTGCATATGGAACCTGCGCTCGCAATGCTACGTGCCGGAAAACACGTGCTGGTCGAGAAACCTCTCGCGACAACCGTTCGGCGAAGCACTGACCATGGTCGAGGCAGCGGAAGCAGCCGGAGTTAAGTTCATGGTGGACTTTCATGCTCGCTGGCATCCCCTCTTCATGGGAGCCAAGACCTACATGGAACGCGGGGATCTCGGCGCTCCTGTCATGGCATTTGCACGCCTGAGCGATACGATCTATGTGCCGACCGAGATGCTTAGTTGGAGCGGGCAGTCGGGTCCAGAATGGTTTTTGTTTCCACACACCATGGACATCGTACGTTGGCTGTTCGACCGCGAACCGATCGAGGTGTATGCAAAGGGTCATCGTGGCGTTCTCGAAAGTAAGGGGATCCCATGTTGGGACGCGATCCAGGCCATGGTCGAATTCGAGGGGAACGCTTTTTGCACCTTTGAAACGTCCTGGATCGTGCCAAACAGCTATTCGAACGTCGTGGACAATCGTCTGTCGCTGTACGGCGAAAAAGGTGGCCTCGAACTCAAAAACGAACCGAACCTATGGGCGTTCACCGACCGTTACCATACGCCCTTTTCATCCGAATCAATAACGCGCTACGGCAAAGCCTGGGGCTTTCAATACGAGTCGATTCGCTATTTCATCGATTGCGTCGCCGATAACATTGTGCCGGAAGCCAGCGGACGCGATGGACTGATGGTTACGGCGATGATCGCGGCAACGCTCACCTCGCTCCAGGAGCGGCGACCTGTTCGTATCGACGAAATGTTCGCTGGCATGCCGTAATATAGGGTCTACGTATACAAGGATATATACTATGAGCATCTTCGACCGGTTACGGCTGGATGGAAAACGTGCGGTTGTAACAGGGGCAAGCCGCGGGCTTGGCCGCTCCATGGCGCTGGCGCTTGCAGACGCCGGTGCAGACGTAGTAATAACAGGTCGGACCCAGGAAACATTGGATGCTACGGCAAACGAGATTCGTGCGCTTGGCAGACAGGCCTGGACCGTTAAAGCTGATATGGCGGTGCCTGAGGAATGTCAGGTGACCTGTGACATGATCGTCAAAGAGTATGGACCGATCGATATCGCCATCAACAACGTTGGTAATCGCGAGGTCAGCACCGCAATCACGGACGAAACCATGGAATCATGGAAGCGGGTGATCGACCTCAACCTCACAAGCTGTTTTCTCGGCACCAAAATCTTTGGCACGGCAATGCTCGAACGGGGTCAGGGAGGCCGCATCATCAACATTGCCTCGATCAGCGCGCTGGTCGCCAATCGTGGAATCGGTGGGCGAGGCTACGAAACGGGCAAGGCCGCCGTTCTGCATTTCACCCGCTGCGCCGCTGCCGATTGGGCTCCCTATGGCATCACCGTGAATGCGATCTGTCCTGGCCTGTTTATGACCGATGTCAACCGTGAATGGAACGAAAAACGACCGGAAGTGATCGAGGCGTTTGTGCAAAACATTCCGGTCGGGCGGGCTGGCGATCCCGACGAAATCGGACCTTTAGCGGTGTACCTGGCAAGTCCAGCCTCCGGTTACGTCACAGGTGCCGCCTACGCAATCGACGGTGGCTATACCTTATGGTAATTCGCGTACGTAGATAGTCAGTGTCAGGAAAATGGACACAGAAGGAGCGCCGACAGTCTGTCGGCGCTCCTTCGTGCATCTTCCCACCCCCCAGTCAGAAGATGTGTATAGCATACCAATCGTATGACGCCAGGAGTAGGGCCATTCGTCCTATCCACCGACCTCTAGGTGCCTCATTCCAACTATGCCAAACCTGTGCCGGACGACCGCAAGCAATAGAATATCGGTTGTCGCATCCAGGCGCAGCGCTTATCGTTCAGTAATAAACAGAACCCTGATCGAATGATTCGCGCCACAACTCTGCTCCTCGTCAAAACAACAGGGTCAAGATCGGGTACAGCGGATATAACAGGGAAGTGTGGTTGATGATTCTGAAATTTCAGTCGTCACCCACACCGTTACACACGACCCCAAGCGATTTCGGCACCGTTCAAACGTGGGAATATGCGAGGATGACAGAAGTGGAATACCGATACCAAATATTGCGAACATAGCGCCCCAGGAGCCACGTCCGCTATCATTCACCATGCCTTTCCTCGCCTCAGATATGAAATGGTCCGTTCGCCTGGTTCTTTGTTGCCTCAACGTTGACACCGGCAACAATCCCAATCAGTGCATCCAATGTATAGGGACTCGCCAAAAATTGAACCATGGATGAATCATAGACCGCGATTTTCCTGCATAACTGTTCGATATCCTTGCTTACGAACACGATTCTGATCGTTTCCGTTGCCGGATCGGATCGCAGCGAGTTGAACATACGATATTCGGGGTCATCTTCAAGTGGCGAAGTGAGAAGTATTACATCAGGACGTTTATGACGAATATAGGCTAACGCACGAGTATTATATGGGCAACCTTCAGCGGCTATGGATGCTGTCGCAAGGGCTGAGCAGGTGAAGGCGACTGTATCAGCGTTGTTGTCTAGCACGATAACAACAGGCTGCGATATACGCCCAGGGCGTTGTCGTCCGTCTTCCACAGCCATTGTGTATACCTCGCGTACGGTCGTATGACCTGCGGCAACGTTGCCGTATTTAATCACATAGTGTACACCATCTGTATACCTGCAAGGAATGATTCAACAAAGTGAATGCACGTCTGGAATAACAGTGGATATCGAGCGAGTCCGGGTTCCCTATCGCTTCGCTGTTGCCGGCTGAGGATTGTGTACCGATCAATACGCGATATGCTGATAGCAGCATACGGCACCTATGGGAGCAAACGATCATGACCGAATCTCGACGGGCGATCATCATTGGCGGCGGCATCGGCGGGCTTGCGACTGCCATCGCGTTACAGCACGCTGGATGGGATGCCCATGTGTACGAACGGACATCCACGCATCGAGACGTTGGAGCAGGGCTTGTCCTGTGGGCCAACGCCATCCGTGCGCTGGATGCCTTGGGCGTCGCGGGACAGATCCGAGCACTCAAACCACCAGCGCCATCGGCGGGTTTATATACAGCCAGTGGAAAGATACTATTGCAGGCATCCGTCGAAGCCTTGGAACGTCAGGTTGGCGAAATGAGTATCGTCGTGCATCGCGCCGAACTGCTGGCGATTCTACGCGGCGCCCTCGACAATGATGTGCTTCACATGGGACGGAGATGTACACACGTCGAGCAAGACACTACTGGCGTGAAGGCATACTTCGAAGATGGATCGGTCGTGGGCGGCGACATCCTGATCGGAGCAGACGGCATACGCTCGGTCGTTCGCTCGGAGATCGTGGGCGATGGCGAGCCACGGTATGCGGGTTACACATCCTACCGTGCTGTCACAACCTTCGATCATGCACGTTTCAAGTTCGGGGAGTACTGGGGCTGCGGGCTGCGCTTTGGCATCGCCCCAATGAGCGCGGGGCGAATCTACTGGTTCGCTACGCGCAACGCGCCTGCAGGAATTCGTGAAACGCCCGCCGATTCGGTGGAACATCTAAGGGCAGCGTTCGGCGGGTGGTGCGAACCAATCGGCGAATTGATCGCCGCGACTGATCCGGCCAGCATCCTGCACCACGATATTGCCGACCATCCACCGCTTCGGCACTGGAGCCAGGGACGCATCACGCTGCTCGGCGATGCCGCTCATCCAATGACGCCGAACCTTGGACAGGGCGGCTGTCAAGCACTCGAAGACGCGGTAGTTCTAGGGAAACAGCTACGCCTCCATACCGATCCCGTTGTCGCCTTCCAGGCGTACGAAGCCGAACGCCAACGCCGTACACGGCAAATTGTGCAGCGGTCACGACGCATTGGACAGGTTGGGCAATGGAGCAATCCCTGGCTCTGCGCGGTTCGCAATGTTGCCGTTCGTGCTGCCGCACCCGTTCAGAATTTCGCTGCGCGTAGGGTAATCGGCTATCGCGTATAGTACCTAATACCGAACGTCTAACCAGGACTCTGAGCGATGAGGGCAGGCGTATCTGTTGGGAACAAGCACGAAAAGAGCAGGGCAGCCAGTGGCGGCTGTCCCTGCTTGCCGAACCCTTACGAATCGGATGTACCGCGACCTGTTTGATCTTGCAGTTCGTCGATACGCTTCGACGCCTCGGCCTTATTCAGCTTTTCGTCAAACTCCTCGCCAGCCTGACGCGACAGTGTTCGCAAATATGATTCTTGCGCCCCGGTCATTGGCTCGTCGCCGGTCACCCACTCGTCGGGGTCTTTGATCGCGCCTGCCTGATCCTCGACCTGATTGTTCGTGTTCGTCATACTGTCCCCTCCTGAAAATTGAACATTTGTTTCTATTTAAAGCAACCCGCGTGCCAGCATGTTGTTTCAACTCATGGATACCGTATACTGTCTCCCTCACATCAGAAAGAGGCCACATAACAATGCAACAGCACAATATTGAATTTTTATGTCAACGTATAAATCACGTCGAGCGACAGATGCAACGCTGGAAGCGTATCGTATTTCTGCTAACTGGCGTGCTGGGATGCCTGGCTCATCATCAACCTCATCGCATGGTTGGGCCTGGAGAACGTATATGCCGCGGAGCAGATTATTACTGCCCAGAAATTGCTGATCGTCGATAGCGCCGGACAAACACGCATCGAGTTAGGGACCGGATACGTTGGCTCGCCTGAAATGACCTTCTATGATAAGGAAGATCGCGTGCGCTCCAAGGTCTCGATGCTTGGTAGCGGGGCACCATCACTCGAAATGTTCGATCAGAACGGCGATACTCGTGCTGCATTCGGCATGCGTGCTGGCAACGAATCCTTCATGGCAGTGTACGATCAGGAAGAAACCGCACGCGCCGAGATAGTCGCCGAAGCAAATAGCACATCGTATATGGCGATTCGCGACAAGAACGGGGTCAATCGCAGCGTAGTTAGTGTCAACGCAAACGGAAACTCATACATTTCGGTCTTTGACGAGGCAGAAAATCCACGCGTCGAGATGATCTCGGAACCAGACAGTGCCGCATTTCTGACCGTTCGAGACAAGGAAGGGACGAGTCGCGGCGAAGTCGGCCTCACCAAAGATTCTACATCCTATGCTTCGGTCTATGACGCCGCGGGTACGAATCGAGCGTCACTCAAGGCCAACGAACATAGCTATGCCGAAGCCGTAGTCTATGATGAGTACAGCACACCACGCGCACTGATGGGCGCATTCACCGACGATACGTCGTTCGTTACCGTCTACGATGGCGACCAGGAAACGAGCGCCGAGATCGGCGTCGAAAACACAGGAGACCCGTACATCACCACATATGATGATTCGTTCGAAGGCGACCCACTCGCCGCATGGGGTTCCCGCCAGCGTCCGACAACGACAAGGGACGCCACTATCGCACCCCATACTCTGTGGGCAGTTAGTGAACGGTCGCCCTAGGGTCTAATGTGTTCAAGTCATCAAGAACGCCCTGCAACTGGTTCATGTTCGGCATGTCTCCGAGGAATATTTTGCTCCATCGCAGCACACCATCCCGGTCAATGATGAAGATCGCCCGCTGCGCATACCCGCGCTCGTCACGGTAAACACCATACTTGCGGGCGACATCCCCTTTGGGATGAAAGTCCGCTAACAACGGAAACTCAAGATTAAGCTCTTTTGCGAACGCGCGGTGTGAATAGATACTATCAATGCTGATACCCAGAACCTGGGTATTTGCCGCCTGCCAGCGCTCCATGTCGCTCTGCAAGTCGGCAAGTTCGCTTCTTCAGCCACCGCTGAAATCGAGAGGGTAGAACGCTAGTAGTACATTCTTTCCACGATACTCGTCGAGAGTGACCCGCGATGGATACGTCGCTTCGAGCGAAAAGGCGGGCGCACGCTCGCCAACTTGAGGGAAATTCGACGTTTCGTTCATTATGTCCTATTTTTTGGCATGCACACAGTATGTTCTATATCATCTTTCATCGGACAGTCGGACAGGTTGCGACACACATTTTACCCTACGATCGCCCCATCACTACGAGAAGGGAGCAACGTACTGGTCTAAACACCGCTACACATCGACGAATTCACCAGGGAAGTGTATTGGAAACTCCTGGCGTTCCGAAAGAGCCCGTTCTAGATATCGCCTTAAGGCAGCCGATTCAAGCGATGAGCAGTAATGCCCACCGCTGCTCATCGAATTCTTCCATGTTCTCCAGGAGAAATTTGACCGCGGCACGGAAACGACTACCCCAGGCTGACTCATGATGGGGAGCATCGAGTGCTCCCACATAGCGTAGCGAATGCTCGTCAAACCCTTTGCGGCGTAACGCCCCTCGCGCCAAGCGTACATCCTTCACCATCATAACACTTTCCCCGTTCCTACATCCAGATACATCCGTCCAGAAATCGTAGATGCGGCACCGAGCATCCGTAGCATATCGCGCTGCCCGAACCAGACGACGGGCTCATCGCACCAGCGAACCCAAAGATTTCCGGGTGCCCCCAGCAGGCGCACATACAGTAATGGGGACACTCACCCTGAGTGTTCCCATCACTGTATGGCCTGACCCTGTGTACACGACACTGTATTGCAACCAGCCAGTTTGAAGGTCGGCGTGTCATGCCTCACCCGTCATGTCCATGCCTTCGCTACCCGTCATTAGTTCAACACGAGCACATGCGATGCCTGTTTCGGGAACAGCGTGTGTAACACAAGTTCTGTGCTACGCTCAGCCGATACGTCGGCATACGCATAGCGCAGGTCTTCCAGGCTACGGCGACCCAACAGCATTTGTAAGAACACCTGGGGTGGGAAACTCGCATGCGGTGACGGACCCCATTCCACGCGTCGCCAGGATTCAGCGCTGAGCAAGCGGCCTTGCTGCCACTTCATGATTAAGCCATCACGATAGAAATTCAGCCGTAGCTCACCATCGAAGCCAGCCACAGCACTGCCGCGTAAGCGCTGCTCCAATACTGGAGCAATGGTCATGATGAATCGTGGCAAATCGGGGACACGCACATACCACGCGTAGGGTGATTGAATCTGATGTGGAACTATGGAAGTAAGCGCATCCAGGAAACGGTTTTTTGTGCCGGTGCTGAACGAAATGCGGTCCGGCACAGTTGGCTCTCGTGCCGACGGCACACCTGGGGCATATGCTCGTAACGCTCGCAACACAGGTCGTACGGCTGTGAGTAGATTCTGATCATCTGCCCAGAGTGCATACTGCACCGCAAGCGCCGTTCCCCAGCGTATGGAAGACAGCACGAAGGCACCCTGGAGCGTTCCCGTTTGATTAACCACGACGACAATGCGCCATCCTTGATTGGCAGCGTGATCGACGCCATCCAGCATCCACTGCCAGTAAGATAGCGGCACATCTGACGAAACTAACGATTGCTCCTGGGAGCGTGTATACCATTGTTGGATCATTGGCAGGTCGTCCGCAGTCGCAGGTCGCAGCGTGTACAGTTCATTCTCTTTGGGCGGCAATGCGGGAATGTCGCCGAACATGACGACGCAGGAACCACCAAGGTCGATGGCATATTCGTAACCAAATTGCCGATAGAAATACTCGATTCCCGTTATGCCCTGCGCCAGATGCCCTTGCTGTTCGCTCCACGCATGAAATCGCTCAAATAAGGCGCGAACAAGGCCGCGATTGCGGTACGCAGGGTCGGCGATCACATCTTCTGGTCGCCCAATTTCGAACGCGACATCGCCATAACGCCAGGGCGCACGCATCGTCCACAGTGAAGCAGCGATCGTGCCGTTGCGTGTATCTTCTACGAGCAAACCACCATTTGCCTCGGCCATCGGGTGCCGTCCGCTCGACAGATCGTTTATCCATAGTCGTTCCGCTTCTCTAGGCGGATCGCTCGCCGACTGACGAAACACGGTCGCCACTTGCGTGCCGATCTGCTCGATATCGTCCGGCTTCGACCACCGCAGCACCAGGCCGTCGCCGAGGTCCTGTGGCGCATATAACTTATCCATCACGGTATATCCTTGTATCTATCCGGCCGCAGCCCACGGATTCAACACCCGACAAGGGGCGACGGGCAGAGCATTATGTATTCTCGGCCAGGGCTTCGAAAATGGCACAGTTCGCTCGCACGGCCTGGGTGAGGTCCGCAAGCCTGATATGCTCGTTGGGGGCATGCATGCGGTTGTTCCAATAGGTCGGGTTGCCGGGAGCAGCCAGCCCAGGGACACCGACAAATCGCCGTAGTGAACCAAGCAATGGTAGCGTTCCACCTACAAGTGGCGTCTTGACGGCGGGCTTTTCGGCGAAGCGTCCAGCAATCGCCGCGATGCGTTGTACAAACGGATCATCGAGGGGGGTTACCACAGGCTCGGCACTACCATGCACCGTGATCGTGATGTCGTCGTAACCCTGGGCATCGAGATGCTCACGCAACGCCACCAGAATTTTGTCTGGTTGTTGCTCAGGCACCAGTCGAAAGTCAATTTTCACGGACGCATGCGCTGGAAGTACCGTTTTGGCACCCTCGCCTGTATAGCCGCTCAACAGCCCCGCAATATTACAGGTGGGTGCAAACGCCAAACGTTCGCGCAAGGCGGAGCCCGCAAGCCCATCGACAAATCGCTCGACGCCGTATGCCTGGCGCATCTCATCGTCCAGGTCGGGCATATCGTCAATCGCCGAGAGTTCCGCTTCCGACGGCGGGCGCACATCATCGAAAAATCCAGGGATGATGATTCGTCCGTCCGGGTCGCGCAGTGTCGCCAGCGCTTGTACAAGCCGCCACGCCGCGCTCGGCAGGATCGGCGCTGAGCCTGAGTGTGCATCACTGCCAGTCCCCTGCACATCGAGTTGCACATACAACAAGCCCTTCGTGCCAAGTACAAGTTGCGGGCGCCCGTCAGGGTCGAAGCCTGATCCCTCCCAGAAACAGCCATCAGCTTTCAGCAAGTCGGCATAGCGTTCCGCCACGACGGCGAAATGTGGACTACCGATCTCCTCCTCACCCTCGATAAGCCAGCGTATGGTGATCGGCAACTCGCCGTTTGCCGCACGTAAGGCATGGATCGCGGCAAGCCGCGCCGCGATCTCGCCTTTGTTGTCAGCGGCGCCACGCGCGTATAGTTTGCCGTCGCGCACAGTCGGCTCGAATGGCAGTGTTTCCCATAGCTCAAGCGGTTCGGCGGGCTGTACATCGTAGTGGTTGTAAAGCAGAAGCGTGAACGGACTGCGCCCACGCTGCTCGCCAAAGATCGCCGGCGGCGCGCCTTCGGCATACAACCGTTGCGTGACGAATCCGGCATTCTTGAGCAAGGACTCGGTCAGGTTCGCCATTTCAGGCATACCCGTTCCTTGCGCCACTACGCTTGGTTGGCGGCAGAGGGTTTCGAGCAGCGTTCGCGCCTCGTCCGGGTGGGCGTCAAGATATGTCTGTACAGAGCCGTTCATGCGCATACTCCACGTATCTATCACCGACAACCAACTACATGATCACGCTATGCAATCAGTGCGTGCCAGTGTTCATATACCGATCTAGCGACAATATATCAGGTCGCCAGAGACCTCGTTTATGTGCTCGTGCTACCACACATCTGCACATTCTCCCATATCTCGTTGCAACCGCCAACAGCGTACAAACAACATGCCAACCACATGAGCCTTCGCTTAAGGAGCGCCGCAAAGCATGAGGAACCTGCTACAATCAGCGCCAGTCTGATACCAGACGACAAGCAGGACGAGATTCCAGCTTTACTATCAGCGTGAGTATCTCATGTCGCCAGCGGTCGGTGGTCGGATGAACGGTCACGAACGTTTCAAAAGGACATTTGCGAAGCATGAACCAAACGCGCCAACGGCACAGCACACGCATTGCTCTAGCAATAGGGCTGTTCGCGTTGGCAGTGGTGGCGCTGGTCGTACGCGTATGGGGTATCGGTTGGTCGCTGCCCTATGTCGATCATCCTGACGAACCAGCAGTCGTCAACGTCGTGCTGCGGCTGGTCAGTGGCGAACGAAATCCAAACTTTTTCTTCTACCCTTCACTGATGTTATATGCACTCACGGCAGTGTTCAAGCGTCCATTTCTGGTTGGGTCTGCGCGATGGCCTGTACACTGCCCCGTTGCAGTTGCCCACGACGACCGATTTCTACACAGCGATTCCACAGGCATATGTTTGGGGGCGCGTGTTGTGCGCGACGTTGGGAGCCGCAACCGTTGCGATCCTGGCTGGATGCGGCAGCATCGTGGCAGGTCGTCGCGCTGCTATAGTGGGGGCGGCGTTGTTGGTCGTCGCGCCGTTCGCCGTCACACACGCACACTATATCGCCGTGGATGTACCATCCGCGTTCACCGCGACGCTGGGCGTCCTCGCCGCAGTCAACGTCCTTCGTCATGGCACCTGGCGCTCCTATATCATCGCGGGCATCGCGATCGGCCTTGCCGCAGCAACCAAGTACCAGTCGGTGCTAGTATGCTTCCCCGTCGCGCTGGCACATGTGCTGTATTGGCGTGGTCAGAGTCTTCACATGGCCGCGCGGCTCGTCGTGGCGGCGTTGCTTTCGGCGCTCGTGTTCGTGGTCTGCTCGCCGTTCATAGTACTGGATTGGGCGGCGTTCAGCCGCGATATCACAACGCTATTCCGCTCCTACGGCGGCTCGCATGGTGATGTACAAGGTGCGTGGCCTATGGGCGCATATGCCGAACGCATCTGGAACCAACTACTCGGCCCCATTCCATCAGTGCTGGCGTTGATCGGCGTGGCGGTGCTGGGGCGCAAGCGTCCCGCAGCACTGGCCGTGATTTTGGCGTTCCCGATGATCCTACTCGTGGTGCTCCTGCGTGCAGAAACACACTTCTTTCGGAACCTCCTGCCGATACAGCCCGCACTCCTGTTGCTGGCTGGTATCGGTTGTATTGGCGTGTGGGATGCCCTACGCTCACGCATACCTTTGCAGCTTTCTTTCCCCGCCGCCCTCGTCGGCATCACGCTCGTCGTGCTGCCGTCGGCGGTCAAAACCGCAGCGGTTGCCCGGAACTTTGCTCTGCCGGATAGTCGTGTCGTCATACAGCAGCAGTTGCGACGTGACTATCCCGGCATGCGGATCGCCAGCGAGCTATCGCATCCCTTCGTGTGGGAAGGAATACGTCAGGCGACTCCCGTACATTATCTGCCGTTGCATGACCTGGCGTGGTATCAGGCGCAGGGATTTGGCCTACTCCTTGCCGATTCCGGCGCACGCCGTGCCTACGCCTGGCCCACCGATTATGACACGTTGCGCGGTTCGACCCAACACGTCACAACGCTAGGTGGCCCTGGCAGTGACTACCGTGGTCCGCAGATGGACGTATTCGACACACATCTCGCCAGTAGCCCCGTACTCATAGATAGAGCCCCTGCACGCATCGGGACGCTCGAACTAGCGGGTATCACGACCGGACGGCGTTATGATGACGCCGCCGGACCACAATTCGACCCCACGACACACACTCAAAGCGGGCGAAGTACTGGCAATTAACCTGTTCTGGCGAGCGCTAGACGTGCCACACGCCACGAATGAACAGATGTTTGTGCATTTGCGCGACCAGCAGGACCAAAATGTCGCACAAATCGACACGCCACCCTGGCACGGCTTGTTCCCGATCACTTCCTGGCCTCCCCATCGGCTTGTTACCTACGCCATCGACCTGCCATTACCCGCGACGCTCCCGCCCGGATCATACCGCCTGATGATGGGACTGTACGATACAACAACCTTTGTCCGCTTCCCTGCATCGCGGAACGGCGTATCGCTCCCTGGCGACGAGGTAGAGCTAGCGACGATCGAGATCGTCCCCTAGCAGTCAAGCCATCAACGCAAACCATACTGGTTATTCGTGCGTATGATCTGGTACACGATTCGGCATTCGTTAGAAAGTAATCCATGAGTAGTTCCCGTCCATTGGTCATCTTGATCCTCGTTATGCTCCTCTCTATGCTCGTCCCTTCGCGTTTGATGTGGTCTGCTGCCCAAGCAGCGCCGACACCGACGGTATTACAGATATCGGCACACGCGAGCAACGGCACCATCACATTTCATATCGATGGGCGTACGCCTGCTGGACGCGGATGAAGTTGTTTTGTGGTATGACACTCCGGTGGGACGAGCAGGACAACATTTCGCTACATATCCAGGCGCGCCACTACAGCGCACCGTCCATATCGAGATCCCGCCCACCGGGCTAGGACGCGAGCCGTCGAACGGTCGCCGCCTGGATTATTGGTGGGCTGTCCTGGCCGATGGGAAAGTCCTACAACGCCGCTCAGGGGTGGTTGTGCTGCCGTCCAACCTGACAGAACAAACACGCATCATCCCAGCACCGCCCACCCAGCAACGCTGGAGCGAAGCCGCTACCAAACACTACAGGCTGCGCTACTATCCCGGATCGCCCGCCGAACGCGATATCGACCAGATCGAGCGCGACGCCGAGGCAGCGTTTAGTCAGGCCAGCAAATTTATAACCCCGACAGAACCTCTCAGCATTACTGTATACCTGGTGCCGCGCGTATTCTGGCAGGGCGGCGTAGCTTACGATGGCTCGACTGTTATGGTTACGTACGCCGACCGCAACTATGCCGGAGTCGAACTCAAATCCTACCTTACGCATGAAACAGTACACGCGCTGGCACACGGACTGGTCGAAGAACACGGCGAGATCGGCGGGCTAATCGGCGAAGGTATCGCAACCTATGCCACGGGTGGTCATTACGGACCCGAACCGCTCGACGCCTGGGCCGCGACCCTCAGCGATTCCGATAGATTCGTACCGTTGTGTCGCATCCGTGCCGACTTTCCCAAGATCCAACATGAGATCGCTTATATCGAAGGTGCATCTTTCGTGGGGTATCTGATTCGGACCTACGGCTTGGAACGCTTCCAGCGCTTCTATGCGCAGGATCCGCAAGTGCCGTCGAACGCTGCCGACGATATCGACGCCTTCTGCGCGACTGAGGTAATGCGCCCGGTTGCCGAATTTGGCAAGAGCTACGGCGAACTTGAATCAGAGTGGCGTGCGTACCTCGCAACGCTTAAGCCGACCGCCGACGAACGTGCATTGTTCTGGGGACAAACCCGCTACTTCGATCTTGTTCGGACATACGAAGAACGCTATGATCAAGATGCGCGCATCCTACCACCGCCGCCCGGTCGGTGGAACGAACGTATCTACCAGGCGTTTGCAACGCCTGCTATGACTGAAACGAATACGATTATAGAAGCAATGTTCATCGCGGCGGATCATGCGCTCGATACGGGACGCGTCGTGGAAGCGAACGCCGCCCTTGACGAGATTGCCACGATGCTCGATACAGGCACAATCGACGGCACGCTTGGCAACACCTACAAACAGATCACATCACTGCTACGCCGCTACGGACGAGCTCAACGTCTAGGCGACGAGGCGCTGCAGTCGACCGTGGCGACCGCTGCCGTTGCCCCACCACAGGATGAACTCTGGAGTGAGTACGATATGAGCCTACAATCGGTGCAGCTTTATGACACCTGGGGCATCGTGCGCGTCAAGCGAAGATCACGCCACCTACGCAACACGAGCGGGCAGGAGGCTGGCCTGCGTGTGCACATCGTGCGTCAATACACTGGCTGGCGTATCTCGTCGATACAACCCGATCCTGCTCGACCGTCGCAGCCCTGGATGCCCAACACACCCACGGCAACCAATCGCACGATCGCATACAATGGTCGGGGTCCCGTGCGTGATTGAGTAGCCAAACATGATTATCGATATGAACTATATTCTCAGGAACCGTATACTTTCGTCGTTGGTCAGGAATAAGGAGAACCCATGTCCGTCAGCACACCCTCAAAAAATGTATGGGTCGATCGCGACAAGGTTGAAATTGTCAACCGCATGCTCCGCGATGTTTATGGACCGCGCAGGCGCCACGCCGAACGCGACCCGCTCGACGAACTTGTGCTGACGATCCTGTCGCAGAACACTTCGGATCGCAACAGCGGACGTGCGTTTCAGTTGCTACGCAAACGCTATCCGACCTATATGGACGTGCTAGAAGCACCCACCGACGAACTCTACGAAATCATTAAGCCAGCGGGCTTAGGCAACATCAAAGCACCACGCATACAGAACACGCTCGCCGACATCCTCAAGCAGCGCGGTGAACTAAATATCGACTTTTTGCGCGATCTTCCAATGGCTGAGGCAAAAGCATGGTTGCGTGCCATGCCAGGTATTGGACCCAAAACGACTGCTTGTGTGTTATGTTTCGCCTGTGATATGCCCGCCCTGCCTGTCGACACACATGTCCACCGTGTCGCTCTGCGACTAGGACTGATCGCGCCCAAAGCCAGCGCCGACGCCGCGCATGATCTGTTGGAGCAGGTCGTACCTGCCGATGACGTGTACCAGTTCCATGTCAATATGATCCTGCACGGTCGGCAGATCTGCCACGCGCAACGGCCAGAGTGCGACCGCTGCCCATTTGCCGAGATTTGCGACTATCGTATAGCAAGCAGCGACGAACAACACCCGGTCAAGCGAGCGAGGACGAGAAAGACCACCCAGTAAGCAACGACAATCAGATGATGTATTTCTCCAGAACGCGATAACAGGCACCCAACGAACCATATATACAACGACGGCGCACCCTTCTTCCAGAAGGGTGAGCCGTCGTTGATCGTTCGTCGTCGGTCTTTCTACCAGCGCTTCTCGCCGTAGCGCCATGCATAATAATGCTGTCCGACATTGCCCATTTCGACCTGAAATTCCTGGGGATTGGCCGGTGTGTACGTTAGCACCCGGCGCTCGAACAACTGGATCAGCACATCCCTGGTTTCGCCAGACACGCGTGCCTGGGTCCAATACGGCTCACTGATCGGACGCCCGAACGCGAACAATGGATCCACGACCTGTTGCTGGACGTAGCGCCCATTAACGTACACCGAGCCGCGTTGGTTCATATAGTTCCATAAGACGCGCGGGATGTTATGGCGAGTAGTGGGGTCGTATTCAACCAACTCTGTCGCATCCGTAGCAAGGTCAGGGCGTGAATTCACCACCAGGCGTCGATCTTGCCCCTCGCTTGGCAAGAGCGTTGTGCTGATTCTTTGCCCGGTAGAACGGTCCACACCTGTGACAAAGCCTGACATATCGGCGTACGTCGGCGCGCTGGAATTGTTCTCGCCATCACCAGCGACCGGCATCGTGCTGGCACAGCCACGTCGCGCCGGATCGGTTGGACATGGTGCAGGCTCGAAGCGTCGGTCGCCGGTTTGAAGTTGTCCCGAAACCATTTCCTGCACTAACAACCCATTCGTCACGTACCAGGCTGCAGCAGGATTGACCGTAGGATCAGTCAACTCCATACGCGCTTTGTCGCGGTACTCAACCAACCGTATTCCGTTTGAGCCTTCAGCATATGGCTCTACCTGCGTCGCCCACGGGCGCGGACCCCACGTCCACGAACGCTGCGCGGCTCCCGTCACAACCGGCAAATCCGGTCGCGCCCAGCGACTATAAAACGTTGGAACGGTTCCTCGGCTACCGCTTCCTTGATGTGGCGATGAGACCACAATCACGCCACCTGCATCCCCAACAATCAGACTGGTTGGCGTCGTTTCCCACGATGTTGGCGGCAACGACGCTGCTTCGACCTGGAACACCAGCCCACGCGCCGCACGTTGAGCACTTATACTCGCTCCGCTGATCGCGTCGAAGCCGTATACCAGATCATTGACCATGCCAACATCGGTCAACGAATAGCCGACAGCCGCCGCGGAGATGATGCGGCCTGTCAGTGGCTCCACCAGCGTCAATGCGTTGTCGCCGCCGACGATCCACGATGCCGAGCGAACGTCGAGCGCACGACTATTCACAGAGGTACGCCAGACTTGACGACCCGTGCCGTCAAAGGCTGCCAGGTTCGCGCCGTCTGCGACGGCAAGCAGGTTACGCGTGCTATCGTAAGCCATCGCAACTAACGGACTACCCAGTGCCATACCGGGCGCTGGTAAGATAATCGCAGCCCCGGATTGCAGATCGACAACATGTAGTTCACCGCCCGTCTGTCCTGAATCGCCGCCATTCACTACGAATAGTCGGCGACCCCCAGGATCGTGCGCGAACGTAAGTGATGATCCGTTCCCCGACAGCGCATCCTGCGTCGCACCATTTGCGGTATTCACCAGCAACAGGCCGACCTGCGACCGTGCGTTCTGCTGTTGGTACGTCCAACCGAGCGACAACGTTCCGGATCGTGCATCAAGCGTCATACCTTCACGATACTGGTAGCGCGGTAACGACGTAAGGACACGCGATACAGTGTCATTGGTGTCGGATACGAAGATATGTGCATTGTCACGGGAATAAAGGGTCGTGCCATTCAGCACCATGTCGTCGCCGCCTGCATAGAACGCATCAGGCCTGGTTGCTCCAGGACGAATACGCGCTACGGCATCGGCAATTTGGACGTAGACAGTACCATCGGGCGCATGCAGGGTTTTTGTTACCGTGCCGCCATAGGCGGCGGTTTGCCAGATGTTGTTGGCTCGGTCATACCGCGAAACAGTCGTAGCACCCACGGCAAGCGCATATGCCCCACCGGCAAACGTGATACCGTACGGCAATGCGCTTAGCTCACCGCTGGCAACATCAAGAACACCTGAATAGGCCGGAAGGCCACTCGTATAATCGCGTGTCGCAACGTAGACACGCCCGCTTTGCGACGCAGCCACAAGTTGCCCTGAACCACCCGCAACGCGGACGCTCCGACCTATCGTTCCCGCTACGAGATCGACGTACACAAGTGCGGTGTCACCAGATGAATTGAAAGGCAACGCAACCGCTGTCGCACCGTCAGCGCTAATAGCCACGTCGGTCAAGCACCCGATGGCCTCTGTACCAAACGAACGAACGACAGCGCCCGTCACGATGTTGACAGATGTTAGCCCACCACAACTGGCGATATAAAGTTCTGTGCTGGTCGCACGTACAACATAACTCGCCGTCGCGGGAGCAGTAAACGCGGTGGCGCGCACGCTCCCAGAAGTGGTGTTGAGCAGGACGAGGTTCACCTGATCGCCCACCTCAGGAGCGAAATACGCGAGTTCGTCACCGGCCAGCGTCAAGGATGCGAGCGCAGAAGATGGTACGCTGCCAAGTTCTAACAACGTGCCATTGAACTGTAACAGTGGCAATCCGGCGCGTGCAATATATGCCGCCGTCGATGTCATGGCGAGCGCAACCGAACGTCCGTCATGTCCGAATGATGTCATGCCTAGAAACGCACCAGCATCAGAAAACAGCGCGATGTCTGCACCAGTTAATGAGGTTCGTAATACCGCTATGCGATCGCCGCCAGGACTGAGCGCGAGCGAGACCGTCCCTTCGTTGCTCCAATCAGGTAACTCCCAGCTTCGAACGACGACAAGAGTATCCTGTCGCACGACCGTTACACGACCGGAGCCTAGATAGGTCTGATACAACAGGCCACGGACACTATCGAACGCCGCAGCGTGAGGGCCAAATTGGTTGATGGAACCGAGATATGCCGGAACCGTGATGCGTGGTTCATGGTTCGCGCTCGCTGGACGTGAATACGCTATACAGATAAGTATGGCCAGGAACAAACGACGCCAGAGTCGCATTTCATCTCCTAACGATTTACGTGCTCGGGTGGCTCGCAGCATGGAAGATCGTATTTGATTGATAGGATTGCACTTGTATGATACCAATTCTACCAACTTCTGTATATGCAGCTACGTTGTAAACCAAAAAAAATGTACCATCATACGTTCGTATTAGTGCACATCTCAATGAAGTAACAATGACAATCAGTATCGCAATTACATGTGAGACGAAGCCCCGAAAAGCGCCCGAAGGGAGATGAGCAGTATCATCTCCCAGCCATCAGCTAGCGCGTCAATAACTTTTTCGGAATCTTGCAAATCATCGTGTAGGCCGGATCGAATACGTTGCCGACCTCGTATTCGACACACTGGCTCAACAACAGGCTGGCACCGAGTGCATCTAGCCCATAATCTTCCTGAAGCCAGCGCATCATCTCGGTTGTGGCGTGTTGCAGCGCCTGGTCAAGTGGACGAGCGTTGCCCGCCGTGAAGATATACTCATCGTTCTCGCCACGAGGCCAACCGATGTGTTTGCCTTTGATCAGGCGTACTGTGAATTGCACGTTGAACGAAATCTCAATGCCCGTGCCGCCGATCTCGCCATGCCCTTGCAGCGCATGACCATCGCCTAGATGCAACAATGCGCCTGGCACAAACACCGGAAAATACACGGTTGTATTGTTGGTGAATCCCCGATAGTCCATATTGCCGCCATGTTCTGCCGAGGTTGCCGTCGATATTGCCTGTCCGTGTCCGGTGCGACGCCAAAACATCCCACCATCGGCGCAAGCGGGACGCTGAAGCGCCCGAGGTTGGTTTCCGGCTTGACGAGCGTCACCATTCCTCCCTCCAGATCGACGTGCCACTCGGACACGTCGCGTGAAGGAAGGTGGTTCACATAGTCAGGATCGACCACATTCTCGGCGAGTCCGGCGCGCACGTACCCACGCGGCCGGTTCGGCACCAGCGAATCAAGCACCACCACGAGGGTATCTCCTGGCTCGGCACCTTCGACATAGAAAGGTCCGGTCATGGGATTGGGACCATCGATCACCTTGGTTTCATGTTCGTCCTGTCCCCAAGCATCGATCGTCGTCGTCCTGACAGTATCGCCGTCGGCAATGCGCAATGCGGGTTCGTGTGAACCTATCGTATTGTAGTAGCGCGTCGGCTTGAAATCATGTACGGTCATCGAACCTTTTTCCTTTCACCTTAACTCACATCCTGCGACAATACCTGCACCAATCGTCCGCTGTCGATGTTGCCGCCGCTGAGGATCGCGACAACTGGAGCATTCGAGGACACTGGAACAAGCCCCTGCAACAGCGCGGCTATTCCTGCCGCGCCGCCCGGTTCCACCAGTTGCTTGCAGCGTTCGAGGAGCACAATCATCGCCTCGCGGATCGCGGCATCACTAACCAGCACCACATCATCCACATACTGATCGACAATCTCGAACGGTAGCACCCCGGCGAATGGTGCACTTAACCCGTCGGCAATGGTCGCGACACGTTCCAACCGTTCGGGCTTACGAGAGCGCAGACTGCGCCACATCGCGTTCGCACCATCGGGTTCGACTCCGACGACACGCACATCAGGTCGATGGTGCTTGATCGCGACGGCGATACCCGCCAGCAATCCGCCGCCGCCGACCGGCACGACGACCGTCGCTGCTTCCGGCAAATCCTCAAGCACTTCGAGGCCGACAGTCCCCGCACCAGCGATCACATATGCGTCATCAAAGGGCGGCACGAACGTATAACCATATTCGTCCACTAACGCGGCGACACGATCGAACAATGTCAGCGTCGTCGCCTCTGTGATCACCTGCCCACCATAGCCCCGTGTCGCCGCGAACTTCGCCTGAGGTGCGGTTTCGGGCATGACCACCGTGCATTGCAATCCTTCTAGCCGCGCCGCCCATGCCACCGCCTGGGCGTGGTTGCCCGCCGACGCAGCCACGAGCCCACGTGAACGTTGTTCCTGCGTCAACGAGGCAAGCTTATTCAGCACACCACGCGGCTTGAATGAGCCTGTCTTTTGGTGATTTTCCAGTTTCAACCAGACCGGAACACCGATGCGTTCACTTAACGTTAGACTGCCCACGAGCGGCGTGCGATGTACCCGATGCGCGATTGTTTGCTGTGCTGCCTTGACGTCTTCAAGCGTTATCATCGTACTCATGCGACGATCATAGCATAGGTACCATCGCACCTATGTTCACTCCACACAGACAGATCGCTACTATCGTTTTCTTGCATCAAAAGACCTTCACTGTCAAGTGTATGTGGTGGCCCCTGGTCAGTTATTCAAACGTTACATCGTCAAACCAAACGTCGCCGCGATTATTCGCGCTAACCAGGTGTATTTCTACCATGACGGCGTCCGAGGGAGCCTGCGCGCTCACCATCAATTGCTGCCAATCAGTTGTTCCCGTCGCAAGGCTACCGGAGGAAGTGCTGCTGATGAATCCGCCCTTTGCGTCGAACCAGGCCAGCGTGATGCGGGTCGTCCCGGTGGCGTCCGCGCCACGAACCCAGGCGGCCGCCGTGTAATAGCTGCTCGCCCACGATTGGCTTGATTGGCGCGACGTAGTACGCCGGATAGCCATCCTGCGCCCCTGAACTATGCGAGATACGAACCGACGCGTTACCGCTATGATAAACGGTCATATCTCGTGTGAACTGAGCAAGCTCCGAACGCCACAACTTCCAACTGGTTGGCATCGTGCCGTTCGACGTTTCCTCGAACCCATTATTGAAGCGCGTGTCGAGCGCGTCTCCGGCGAATATGGAGCGAATAGTCGCCATCGCCGGTTTTTCGGTGCCGTCGACGCGAAGCAAGCCATAAGCATACAGTGAAGGTCTGGGCGTTGATCGCGTGCGTCGGTATCAGCGTCCGGCACAAAATCCGATAAGATCCATGGCGCGACTGGCGGTAAATTGTTCTCTTGTGCCGCCAGCGCCAAGGTTCGGAAGAACACGGCCTGAGCGGATTCACGCCAACGTGCGTCCGTACCATCACTCGTATCTTCAGGATCGTACGTCGCGTAGCCCGTTTCACCGATCCGTAAGCGGCATCGAACCAACGACCATGCGGGCTTGCTTGAAGGTATGATAGGCCAGCGCCGCCTTGCCATAGTAGTGCAGATCGTAGAAATCGAGCCCAAGCTGAGCATCGACCAGGCGCTTTAAGCCTGGCACGCTGTCCGAGCCGGATACCGAGATCGTGATGGGAATCGCGCCCGGCTACTTCCCTGACACATGGAACCATCGCCCGCGCCCATACGAGCGCCAGCAGGATCGGCGGATTCGAGTTCGTTCTGAAGTTCGATGAACGCGATGCGCGGATCGTCGTGATAGGGTGCGAGGATGGCATCGGCCCAGCTGCTTACTTTCGGTGAGCTTATCGTAGTCGAGCCACCAATCAAAAAGTGTCAATTGCACGCGCAGCCCGTGGCGCTCAGCGATCGAACCACTTCAGCGAGTTTACGCATCTGTGCGACTTCGGGATCGGGAAAACCGAAAACGCTGGGATGGACGATGACACGAACACCGTTCGCGTTTGCGCCAGCGATACGGGCAAAATCCGCGTCGATGGCTTGCGGCTGCCAGCGCGTCCACATGTAAGTCCAGCCATCATGCGCCGGATAATAATTGATCACTTTGAGGCTTTGCAGATCGTTCCGAAGGACATTTTGATCGATAGGCCACTCCTGGTGTGCCTGGTTGGCTGCCACAGGCGCTGCTTACACCAGGAGCCTTTCCAACCATGCCACACCCTGTGAGATGGAATAAGACAACTACTGCCAGCGCGAGGCCAAGGCGTCGCATATATTACTACTCCACTGAACGTCAGACCAAAGGGGGATCGCCACGCGAGAGTGACTTTCACCTATCATACCAGGAACGGACCCTGGTATGATGAAATACATGCAATGGCTGCGATCACGACCTTTCCAGATCACCGCACCGGTACTCGTCGACATGCCACACTATGCGCCGTTGGTCGCGCAATTAGCGGCATTCGCGCTCGGGGACTTCGCACGAGGCCGCGCTCAAGCAGCAGTTGCAATTCGCGGGACTCGTTCTGAGCGCGAGGCTATTCGATCGCTCCACCGCCATTTTGTAGCCCATGCGACGAAGTCACGCATCCCTCCTAGCATCACTACGACGAACAGCATACAGCGGGTTCTCACGATTGCCGAACGCTGGCATCCTGAGACACGGCTGGTGGTTGCGTTATACGTACTTGCAAACGTCGAGCGTGATGATCTTGACGCGTGGGTGGAGATAAACACAGGTGCTGAAAGGGTCGCGACGTGTATTGAACAGATTGTCCGTGAGCTTGATTTGCTCACAACAGACACCCACAAGGTCGCATGCGCTCCCTTCATCCCAATGCTACTCGACGCCCCTCACCCGGAACAAGGGCGACAGGTTCGTATGCACGCCCTTGGGTGTTCGGTCTGCCGGGAACGCATCGCCGCGCTAGCGACCGCTGCCGGACTGCTGCGGACGGCGATCGAGCAACGGTTCCCGCGCGGGAACTTTGCGATGGACGAGCAACACGCCTCCATTCCGCCTATAGCTTCGCGCTGGACGAACACTTCAAGGATTGGCGTATTGGTAGTCCTTATCATCGCGGTATGTTTCGCTCTGACGGGAAGGGCGGCGCCTCGTGTCGAACGGACCGCGCCACTACTGCGCCCCCAGATCGTACTCGAGCGCGCGCTGGCTCGCTTCGATACGCCGCGTCTCGATGGCATATTGCATGAGCGCTACCAGATGTACACGGGACGTCCGCTTGAAATCGAGCGCTACACCGACTCCCAGCGGTTGCAAGTACGGCTGAACGTTAGTGACATCGAACAACGCCAACCCATCCTGGACCTCGTGGTAGCCGAAAACCGTCTACGCTACACTCTCTGGGTCGACGGTACTGCGATAACGACAACCGTAGAGAATCCACACGTTTCTGAACTTGTGCCATTGCTACGTATGCTACCTGAAGGTGGCGCATTACGTTCGTTTCCAGCCATGCACATGGGCATGGATGTCGAACTGCTCAGCGCGGCCCTGAGGAACGGCGCGACGTTCCTTGGCACGACGACGACACTCGGCAACCCTGCGTATATCATGAGCTACATCGACGCAGAATCGCAACAACAGATCGTACTAACAATCGACGCGGCGACATATGCCCTCCTCCGTGCCACCAACATTGGAACGGGCGCACGCGCCACCACACAGGTGCTATGGTTGGCCCAAACGGTCGAGCAAATACCGGAAGCACCACCCCGCACCTTCGACACGGGCGTTGGAACCTACCAGCACAACCTGCCTAATCCACGGCACCTTGCATATGGAGCGTTTTCGAACGTACATCTTGACGACGTTTCCTCGTACTACGGCTTCATGCCTGTACCCGAAGCGATTCCTATCGGCACCAGCCTGGCATATCTACGTGAGGATAGCCAGGCTGGCGTCCTGCAACTTTACGAAGGGCCACGCATCACTGTCGGCTTAATCACAGCGCCTCCACCGCTTCCATCGATCTCGCTCAAAAAACTGGCGTTTCACACGGGGGACACGTATTGGGATATCCTCAGGGATGACGAGGACGTGACCCACGTCGAGTTCATCCGTAACACCGACCCGACTCACCGCTCGCACCTCTACGTATGGCACGCGACGATGAGTAAGGCGGAACGACGTATATATGTGGAAACGGTCGTGAAATCAATTCAGTGGATCGAGCAAGGCAGCGGCGGAACACTCGGGCAGCGCTTCGAGGAACCATCCGTCGCCGCCTCGCGCTGATGGTAACAACGCACTGACAGATTCACAGCCCTACAGCAAGGTTCATGATAAGGACAAGCACCGCAATGGTTGCATTGGGTGCTCTGTCCTTATCATCATTCGTTACAGGCCAAAACAAGACGACCGACCACCGCAGACAACTTCTGTGCGAAGTTGTTCTGCGGTGGTCGGTCGTCAGTGGTCGGAGGTCATCCTATCCCTTGCGCCCGAACTGCCGTTCGAGCTGGCTTTGTGATAACAGCAGCGTCGTGGGGCGTCCATGGGGACAGGTGCGTGGCATCGCGCAGCGTTCCAGTTGCTGCAACAGTTGGCGCATCTCCTCATGCGACAAAATTTGTCCCGCCCGGATCGCGCTATGACAGGCAACCGTTGTCAGAGCCTGTTCACGCCAATCGGTGGGCGTCGAGCCACCGGCTTGCTCGATATGCTCGACCAGTTCCAACAAGCGCTGGACGGACTTCACTTTCAAGCAATCCCGCCGGAACCGCCTTAACCACCAGTCCGCCCTGTTCGGAATGTTCGAGGCCGAACCCCCATTCCGCCAGTTCTGCGATGTGTCCGCCCAGAAGCGTCATCGCGGCAGGAGCGAGGTCCAGCGTCACCGGCAGCAGGAGGTTCTGGCTTTCGAGCGCTTGCTCGCCGCGTGTTCGCATCAAGCGTTCGTATACGACGCGCTCGTGAGCGGCATGCTGATCGACCAGATACATGCCGTCGGGAGCTTCCGCAACAATGTACATTTCGCCGACCTGCCCGACCACACGCAATGGCGGCAGCTTCAGATTGCCCGCCCGTCGCACGCGGCGCATCGTCCGTCTCAGCGGGCACGCCTGGCAGGCCAAGCGACGACTGTGATGCCCGCACTGGTGGCATGGCGGGCATACGGAACGTCGGCGGTGGCATCATCGGCGGCAGCAGACGGCTGTGGTGCCGGACGGCGCGGTGGCGCTGCATCATAGGCAGCATCCTCATACGACTGTGCGGACCGCGCTGGAGGATTACTACATCTCGCCGTTCTGCTCATCTTCGTCAAGTTCCATGGCTGACCGCGCCATCTCGCCGTCGTTGGCGGCGACGGGCGCTGGCGGCTCCCATGGGCTGAGCGACCGCTCGCTCGCCGTTCGTGTACCAATCTGGCGCAGTTCTATGCGGCGCTGCACCGTTTCCGCCGCCGACGACGGCCCGATCTCAAGCGGCTGTACGTCGGTGTATTCGGACAGCGCCGCACGCACCGCACGTCCGATCAGCGCATACACCTGCGGCTGATGCAGGAACTTTACTTCGCTCTTGGTTGGATGGACGTTCACATCGACAGCTTCGGGCTGTACTTCGACATGCAGCACCGCCAGCGGGTGCCGTCCTTTCATCAACAGCGTGTGATAGGCTTCTTCGAGGACGAAGGCAAGTTGACCGCGTGCCTGAACCCAGCGCCGATTGACGAACAGGTGGATCGACGAGCGTGCCGAACGATGGAGCGATGGCTGGCTGATGTAGCCATGCACTCGTGTGGCCTGATCGCCGCTGCCCGCCGAATCTTCGACCGGGATCAGTTGGCGTGCGATATCCAGGCCGTACATCTCGATGATCGCATCCAGTAGTTGTCCGGTTCCAGGTGTTTGTAGCGCCAGCCGTCCATCGACCATCAGCGTCCAGCGCACATGCGGATACGCCAGCGCGTAATGCTGCACCACCGCGCCAACCTGAGCGGCTTCACTGGCATCCGAGCGCAAGAACTTCAGGCGTACCGGAGCGTTATAGAACAGGTTTTTGATCAGGAAGCTGGTACCGGGCGTCCCGCCCTTCGGCACGCGACCTTGCACTTCGGTACCAGCCACACGAATCTCGACGCCAGTTTCCGCATCCGCCGTTCGCGTGGTACACACGACCTGAGCGATGGTCGCGATCGACGGCAAGGCTTCGCCGCGAAAGCCAAGCGTATGGATGTTGAACAGGTCGTCGGCTTCAGTCAGTTTCGAGGTCGCGTGGCGTTGAAACGCCAATTCAACTTCGTCGGCAGGAATACCGCTACCGTTATCGGCAATACGGATTTCGCGCTTGCCGCCTTCGCGGATTTCGACACGGATTTCGGTCGCGCCAGCATCGAGCGAGTTTTCTACTAACTCTTTGACCACCGAAGCAGGACGCTCGATGACCTCACCAGCCGCGATCTGTGCGGCTGTAAATGCGTCTAAAACTCGAATCGGCATGCGGCACTCCCCCTGTCGAACATATGCTCGTATTGTACCATGTGGGATCTTTTGGAAGGTACGTCACCGACTATACGCAGGGTTTTGTCAAAGAAGCTATAGAAATTGTCAAGCCCTACGACGACCAATTATGCCCAGTCTGTGTTTATCTCAAAGACGACACGGGACGGGACGCGGGGCCTTTCCTTGGCTCTCCATCTCCTTGAGGGCTGGCGTTGCCGCTCGCTCCGTCTTGAGAACGGTGCCACGGTGCGGTACAATGAGGGCACACGGGACGGGACGCGGGGCCGACCCCTCAGGCGGCTCCACGCTCCTTTTCTCCTCCTCGCCCTCCCTTGCTCTTTAGCTCGCTCCCCCTGTCACTGTCACGCCCGCCCACACCTTGCTTGGGTCATAGCTTTCCCCACTCTTGAGCAGATGGTACGCCACCACCAGCATCTTTCGCATCACCGCCACTAACGCTGCCTTGCCTTTGAGCCCGCGTGCTCCAAGTGCCTGGTAATAGGCTCCGAAGGCTGAGTTTTTCCGCCGAACGCAGCGCATCGCCGTCAAATACAACGTACGGCGCAGCTCTCCACTGCCTCGTTTCGATAGCTTCCGCTGCCCTCTCCACTTCCCGCTCTCCTTGACCGTGATATCCAGCCCCGCATACGACACGACTGCGGCACTGCGCTGAAAGCGCTCCACCTCGCCCAACTCGGCACGCAGCACAGCAACCGTCTTTGGCCCAAAATCCGGCACGCTTTGCAAGCCCGTCGCCCCATCGTCGTGCTACAGCAACTGCTCGATTTCACGCTCAAGCTCGATGATATTTGTCTGCGTGTGGAGTAATTGGTCGGCCAGGATCGCTAAACTGCGTCCGCGTGCAGCGACCGCTACAGGACTGGCACTGGAACGCGTGGCGAGGTCGACTAAGTGCTTGGCTGTCTCCGGACCATAATTGCGTGGTGCCGTCGTCTCAAAGATGGCTGTAATGGGTGGAACTCCCTACGGCTGCGATGGCTTGGGCACTCGGATAGGCACGCAGCACCGCTAAGGCAGTCTTGCGTGTGGGGTCCTTTAAAACCTGGGTGAACTCGGGAAAGCACGACCAGGAGGTCGCGAATTTCGTTCTTGTAACGGGCAACCTCATCGCTGAGGTTAGAGTGGAGGCGGACAAGCTCGCGGTAGGTGGCCGTGAGCTCATTGGGTACATAGGCCGGACGCACGTCATCGCTGAGGAGGGCGCGGGCAATTGTCACCGCGTCGAGTTTGTCGGTTTTGGCTCGCAGCCCTCGACGTTGGGCAAAGTGATGGGTTTGCGCCGGATGCAAAAGCACCAGGCGGTAGCCGCGCTGGTGGAGAAAGTAGTGGACGGTTTCCCAGTAGCGTCCGGTGGCCTCTAAACCGACAAGAATCTCGTGCGGCGCGCAGCCGAGTTGGGTGAGCTGCTGGTCAAGGTGGGCGAAGCCATCACGGGCATTGGCAATCGCGAATGGTTTCCGCACCACGCGTTTGTCCGGCGTGAGCACCGCGACCAGACAGGTTTCGCTCCCAACATCAAGGCCAACCACAAAGCGAGGGGCAGGCGCAGCACCGGCAGGGGAGGGCAGGGTTGCTTGTGACATTCTTCTCACTCCCATAGCTTGGGCAGTTCCGAGAGACCCGCGTGACCACGGCGCGTGTGAACTCATGCTGGATCGGGAGTTTGCCCAGGCTCAGGCGGAGCGGACAGCAACAACAAGCCGAATTGACACTGACAGCCGTGGCAGGCGGGGAGGCAGTCTTTGACAGTCGGTCACGGTACGGGCACCGGCCGTAAGTCGTATGAAAGGCTCTCCCGCTCTGCCTCAGTTGTTGAGCCTATTATATAAGTTGTGAAACCTGTCATCCTGAACCGAAGTGACGGATTTTTCCGAACGAGATAGACAAACCTCTCCGGGCGCCAGCGGGCACCCGATCCGAGTGACAAAATCAACCGAGATTCATCTGCTATGTTGTTCGAGATCAGTCGGTCATCTTACGGCGCTACCGTCACAGTCGGCACGACAATCTGGTTGTTTGCGGACACAGTCGGAGTAAGTATGCCGCCAGTTGCGACAGGTGTAGGGCTACTGACGGCAGGAGACGGCGTGCTGATCCCTGGCGGCGTCAATGTCGGCGCGGGCTGCGTTGTAGGAGAGGATTGTGTTGCAATACCAGTCGTCAGGGCGAACCATAACAGGCCGCTCACGAGTGCAAGCGCGACCAAAATCATAAAGATCATGCCGACGATCGATGATCGCCGGACAGGAGGCGCGAGGGGGCGGCGACGATGGACGCACAGGCTTAGGCTTGGGTGACGAGGCCGCCACTGCCTGAGCGGGACGCTGCTTGCGCACCCCGGCGGTCGTACCCTGGCTTTGCCCGGTTCGCATCTGGGCCGTACCCGCCGAACGCCCCGGCATACGTTCGGTTCTTACAGTTCCACCGCTCGGTCCGTCGCCAAGTTCAATAACCTCAATCAGCACAACAGTGATGTTGTCAGGTCCGCCGCGTTCATTCGCCAGCGCGATCAAGGCATCGACATCACGTTTAAGCGGACCTGCCCCCGCCAGTTCGACCAGTTCATCAGATTCGACAACGCCATGGAGACCGTCGCTACACAACAGAATGCGATCTTCGGGGCGCAGCGGGAACTGGAATATATCGACTTCGACCTCGGAGCGATGGCCTAGCGCACGGGTGATGATATTACGGTAAGAACTTTCACGCGCCTGTTCGGGCGTCAACATACCAGCGGATACCTGTTCCGCGACGAAGGAATGATCCTGGGTTAGCTGGCGAATCTGTCCGGCACGGATAACATAGGCTCGCGAATCACCAACGTTCGCCAAGCAGCACGACGTTATTGCGGAACAGCGCCGCCACGCCAGTGGTCCCCATCTTCCCGCGTCCTTCGCGGTACACACGCTCGTTGGCATCGTGGAATGCAGTACGAAGCGCACCCTGAGGATCAGAGGGATCGACCTCATAGTAGCGTGTCGTGATTGTATCGACCGCGAGTTCACTGGCGACCTCGCCGGAAGCAAACCCACCCATCCCGTCGCAGATCACAAACAATGCGCCTGCATCGGCATGTTCGGCACTCACATCGAATGCGAACGCGTCTTCATTGTGGTCGCGTGCGCGACCGTTATCGGTGTTCGCCGCATGGCGAAGTTGCATTGCAAGTCCTTCTGTCCGCACGCCCAAAAGCGGTTGCGAGTATAGCATAGCGTATCAGGAGCGGCAACCTTGCCGCAAATCACACGCTCTACCTATGTCTGCATTGCCTGCTGGCTATGCAGCATAGCACTATCAATCCCATATATAATTGTGTTCCGGCACGCGGCGTTCGGCGCATCTTGTACGACTGATCATATCAGGTTCATCGATGCCCGATTGCCTCAATCGACACCAGTCAGTATATTCGGTGAAAATCTGTGTGACGGGCGCTTTCGTCGCTTGTCAACACGAACAGGAGAATTCAGCACTATGCGGTATGTTATCGCTGTTGATCTTGGAGGTACGCAGGTGCGTGTCGTGCGCTGCGACGAAGCAGGTACCATCTATGCCCATGCCCGCACTGATACGCCCGCCCGAGAAGGTCCGAACGCTGTTATCGATCAGATACAACGCCTGATTGGCGAGATGCGCGAAGGACTGAGCGACGACGAGATTGTTGGTATTGGTGTAGGAACACCCGGCCCGGTCGATGGACGCACCGGCGTCGTGTACGAAGCACCCAACCTCCAGGGCTGGATCAACATACCGCTGCGCACAATTCTTCATGAACGCACGGGCTTACCAGTCGAAGTCGGCAACGATGCGAACGCCGCTGCGCTGGGCGAATGGCTGTTCGGGTCGGGCAAGGGAACCGATAATTTCGTCTATGTTACGATCAGTACAGGCATCGGGGGCGGCATCATCAACGACCGCGCACTGCTGCTGGGTCGCAAAAGCATTGGCGGCGAAGTCGGACATATGGTAGTCCAGGCTGGTGGCTATCGCTGCGGTTGCGGCAACTTCGGCTGTTGGGAAACGCTGGCAGCGGGTCCTGCGCTGGCAAGACATGCCGCCGAAGCCGTGGCGACAGGTGCGCCTACAAGTCTGCGTGAAATCGCCACGCAGCGCGTACTCACTCCGGGCGACGTTGCCGCCGCTGCTCGTGCAGGCGATATGGTCGCCCTGCAAATCATGGAACGTGAAGGTGAATACATCGGCCTCGGTCTGGTTAATATTTTACATCTCTTCTCACCGGATCGTATCGCACTGGGTGGCGGAGTGATGAAAAGCGCGGACTTATTCATGCCCGCGCTCCATCGCACCGTACAAACCTATGCCATGACGCCTTACCGCGAAACCGACATCGGCCTGGCAACACTTGGAGACCATACGGGCGTACTTGGAGCGGCGGCACTGGTACTGGCACCCGATGCCGCGCGCGCCACGCGCTTGTAGATGTAGCAAGCTAAATGCATGCTAGTTCTCCGCACTTATACAACCTAGGACGTCCCATACACCATTGTGATGGTGTCCCCACGCCCGCTCAGCACTGCACCACTTAGGGGGCGCGGTACCTGGAAAAGTGGCGTATCGAGCATTGGATGCACGCCTGATTCGGCTCTAGTGCTAGGCTCGATGGCTAGCATGTGACAAACCTGGTCGGCCCTTGATGAGCAGATCGCCGCCTGACACCTACACCTAGCAGGTATGGGCCAGGTCGACTACCTGCGGGGATTTAGCTACGAGAGCCCCGGCCTATAAGTAGATCGGACGCCACAGGTGCATGGCACGCTTATGCACCTGTGGCGCAAACTCGTGCCGCAACTGCTTGTCCTGCTGCCGCGCATCTGCTATAATCCGG
This sequence comes from uncultured Chloroflexia bacterium, assembly GCA_963782315.1. Classification (GTDB taxonomy): domain Bacteria; phylum Chloroflexota; class Chloroflexia; order Chloroflexales; family Kallotenuaceae; genus JBBSGA01. Next base: position 153,814 of record CAWAJS010000044.1, on the reverse strand, counting down.
TGGACTGATAGCCGTGTCGACTGCGTAGGTGCGTACGCTCCTGCGCTGTTTTGTGTCTGGGGGCCACGCACCCCACACGATGAACGGAACGGCATCGATCCGGCGGCAACGCTGGCAACCTTGTTTTACCTGAGCCGATGCGTGGCGAAGCTAAAAGGATTGACCATGAACATTACGATCCTCAACGACCTGGAAAAAGAACAACTTCGGAGCGATATTCCTCCGTTCGGACCCGGCGACACCGTGCGTGTTAGTGTGCGCGTCGTCGAAGGCGACCGCGAACGATTGCAGGACTTTGAAGGCATCTGCATTCGACGCCGCAACGGTGGTATCAACGAGAATTTCACGCTGCGCCGCATCGGTGCACACGGTATCGGCGTCGAGCGAACCTTTTTGATTAATTCGCCCCGCCTCGATACGTTCCGCGTCGTGCGCCGTGGTGCGGTTCGCCGTGCAAAGCTGTACTACCTGCGCGGTTTGTCGGGCAAGGCAGCACGCATCAAAGAACGCCGCTACTAAACGGCACGTTCATCCAGGTTCATTCAACGAAGGAGGCAGCCGATGCATCTACCAGCATCACTGTCTCCTTTGTCGCGTTCGCTCCGCAAACTACGGCGTGATTTCATGCTGTGGAGCTTTGAGCGTTTGTACCACGAGTTCGCCTGGTGTTACGATCTCGTCGCCGCCGTCGTGTCCGGTGGGTACTGGTCGCGCTGGATCAACGCCTGCGTTCCCTTTCTCATGGGCGACCGAGTTCTTGAGGTCGGCTGTGGCACCGGGTACTTACAGCGTGAACTCGAGCGTCAGGGCATTCCACATGTTGGCCTCGACTCTATCGGCGCAGATGCTCCGTGTTGCGCGCCGCAGATTGGGTCCGACCAGACGCGTAATTCAGGCACGCTCGCCCTGGCTGCCTGTGCCATCTGCTTGCTTCTCAGACGTGGTGGCGACCTTTCCCGCTCCGTATCTGCTGGAAGCGGCAACGCTCACCGAAATCCGGCGTGTGATGCGTCCCGGTGGTAGGTTGGTGATTGTGGACGGCGCGGCCTGGCTAAACGCCGCTATCACGTCAGCCCAGAGTGTGGCCGTGCTACCGTTCGACGATGGTCATTATCGCCGACCGCTCACCGAGCAGGGCTTCCAGGTGACAACCCATCAGGCCGCCGTGGGTCCAACAATGATCGCGATCATCGTCGCCACACTGGAAGTGTCATGACTCCAACACTCGACCACGAACGGCAGATGCACGAACAGGGATATAGGCATGTTGCGGGTGTGGACGAAGCCGGTCGGGGTTGTTTAGCGGGCCCAGTCGTCGCCGCTGCAGTGGTGCTGCGACCACAAGCCTATGAAATGCCCGATGATTTGGTCGGCATCGACGACTCAAAGCGACTGACCGCCGCGCAGCGTGCCGAACTCCTGCCGCGGGTCTATCGAAATGCAGAGGCAATCGGGATCGGCATGGTCCCTGCCTTCCTGATCGATCGCCTTGGCATCATCGCTGCAACGCGACTAGCGATGGAATTGGCGGTGCTTTATTTGCCAACACTCCCCAATGCGCTTGTGATCGACGCACTCACACTGCCAGCGTTGCCGCTGCCCCAGAGCGCGATGTTCTATGGCGACAGCATATCGTATAGTATTGCTGCGGCGTCGATTGTCGCGAAAACAGCCCGCGACCATAGAATGGTTGACCTCGACCATCTATATCCTGCCTATGGTTTCGCCGCGCACAAAGGCTATGGAACTGTTCAACATCTGCGTGCCATCGACCGCTTGGGGCCATGCGTCGAACACCGCACCACGTTTAAGCCATTATGGAACAAGGAAACCATATGACCACCGAACCCACTCAACTTGTAGCCCACCTACGGCGCGCCGGACTGCGGCCGACAGACAAACAATGGGACGACATCAAAGCGAGCGGAGCAGCAACGATACCCGCCTTGCTCGATCTCGCATTGGACAAAGCAAGCTTGATCAAGGCGGAGCCAGTATCGCTCGGACCCGTGCATGCGCTACGTTTGCTGGGGGAGCAAGAAACCATGGATACTGACGCGATCGATCGGTTACTCCATGCCTTGCCGATGGAAGACATCGATCCGGCGTCGCAAGCCCCATTCATCTGGCGTCAGGACCTGCCCCAGATCATCGGGCGTTGGGGCAAAGCCAGCGCCGATCTAGCACAGCCGCTGGCGGCGGACACGACGGCACCACCAGCGCAGCGCGTTCTCGCCATCGACTCGCTTGGGTTCGCGGCGGAAACCGACGAGACCTTGCGTGATGGTACGATTACGTTGCTGCGTGAACTGCTCGCCAGCGTCGATGACGCCTACGTCGGAGCAGCTATCGTCCGCACGCTGAGCCTGCTACACGCAGGGAATGCCTACAAAGATGTGATGGAGGCCTACAAACGAGGCGTCGTCGACCGCGCGGTCATACCCCCAACCGACGCACGCCAGCAGTTGCTCAATCCGCGTCAGAAGAACAATCTGAGTTGTGTGAACCACACGCTTGTCGAACGTTACGAGCAGCATGGACCATACACTGAGGAACAGCGCCAAGCGTTTGCAGAGCAATACCGCCAGCAGATGTCCCGATAGGCAAATTATCGTTGACCAGAACCTTCAACTGCTCGTTAGTAGCCGCATTCAAGCAGTCGCAGGTTCTGGTTGCTGCTCATATAACGGCACTCGAACATACATCGTGCCCGGTCCTGCTGTAAGGCTTGTTCGGTCACGATTGTCCCGTACAGTCCACTTCGACACACCGATGACGTCAACCTTGGGTATCTCGCGCACAGGGACGGGTTCAAGCGGGGCATAAAGCAAACGTCATTTCATCACCGTTGACGCTCACCTCATAGAATAGGCATCGAACAACGTATGAGCGACGACGACCATCTGTGTCATGAAGCACTGGCATCGTGCTTCAATGCTCGCACGCCTTCATCGCTATCGATGATATCCACAGGTTGGGCCGGCATGGATATCCGCACTTCGGTTCCTTCACCTGGCGAGCTATCGAGCATAATTTGACCACTGACCAGATTGACCCGTTCGCGCATGCCAAACAATCCCACACCGACACGATCATCGGCTTTCAGCCGTGCGACCTCGAATCCAACTCCGTTATCCTCAACACGCGCTGTAATAGTTTCGTGCTGACTAAGATCGAGATCGATCTCGACATAGGAGGCGGAGGCGTGCTTCAGAATGTTGTTGATCGCCTCCTGGATAACCCGATATAAGGCCGTTTCCACAAGATGGCTCAAGCGGCGACCTTCGCCGCGAATCTGTACATCCGTCCGTATACCAACCGTTTCAAGGCGATGTAAAGCCTGCCATCGAATCGCAGCGGCTAGCCCAAGGTCATCCAGCAAGGATGGGCGCAAATCGGCGATGATGTTACGAATACCAGTTAACGAAAGCTCCGCGACCTGTCGCACAGCAGCATGCGCTTCTTCCAGTGCCTCGGCATCTCCTTGTTGGGCTGCATGTTGAGCAGCATCGGCATAGATCACCAACGTCGCAAGCGATTGCAACGTTTCATCATGGAGTTCACGAGCGATGCGACGGCGCTCCTCCTCCTGTGCCGACAGTACTTTTTGTGTCAATTGCTCAGTTACAGCGCGTGAATGTTCAATAGCCTGGGTATTTTCTTCCAGACGGTCCAGCATAGTATTGAACGTATTGGCGAGGCGCGTAAGCGCTGGCTCTTCCTGACCAACGAGCGCTCGCACCTTGAAATTCCCGGCGGTCACAAGTTCGGCGACCGTTTGTAGACCATGCAATGGTCGGAGCGCAACGCGTAACAACACATAGTTCGTGAACACGCTCAGGAACAAGCCCAACACTGCGAACAACGCCGTCAAGGCGACCCCAGACTGCGAAGCAAGCATTCGCGTGACCGCAGTTCCAAAGGTCGCGCCAAAAAACACGATTGCACTATTCAAGATCAGAATTTGATAGACGAGAGGCCACCGACGCATGCGTTCCTCCTACCTCGATGCGAAGATATTGTATCTCCATCGCCTACGACTATGCTGAACAAACGTAAGGGGAATGCATGTGAGCATTCCCCAAAATCGGTTGCATGATCTTCGCTGCTTCGACGTACCGAGGCCTTGACCTGGTTCTTCCTGACGTACCTAAACTTGTCGTTACGGCATCGTGATCGTGAAATCGTTGGAAGCGGTCTGTCCACTGCTCGTCAGGTCAAGCCGGATTGTATAGTCACCAGCGACAGTAAAGTACTTTTCGTATTCCTCGGGTGTAAGCGAGATATTGCCGTCGGACGCTTCCTTGATAACCTTGCCTTCGGCGGCTTCGGCTCCTGCGGGCGCCGTTACTACCGTCATACGATAGTTTGTGATATTGGGAATATACGAGATCGCTTCAAGGGTCAGGGCCTGACCTTGCTCCACAGTAACGGGCCCGACGCTAGCAAGTACTGCATCGAGTGCTGTTTGCAGATCGCTTTCGCTTACCGAGGCAAGGGCAGTGGCCGCCAGCGCCTGGGCAGTTGGGTCATTCGCAGCAGCTTGGATCGTCGCGATCGCTTCGCTGGCGATCGCCTGTGCGGTTGGATCGTTTACCAGTGCGCGCGCGGTTGGATCGTTTGCCGGCGGCTTCCGCTGTCGCCAGTACGTCGTTGGCGAGCGCCTGAGCAGTTGGATCATTCGCCAGTGCCAGAGCGGTCGGGTCGTTCGCTACCGCTTCCATTGTCGCCATGGCTTCGTTTATCTGTGCCTGGGTCGTCGGATCATTGGCGGCAGCCTCGATGGTTGCTTGAACCTCATTAGCCAACGCCTGAGCGGTCGGGTCGTTCGCTACCTCAGAAGGAAACGCTTCGTTCATACGAGAGGCAACCGTCGCCGCCGCTTCGTTCATCTGTGAATCCATACTCGTCGGGCCACAGGCAGCCAAACTTGCTACTACGATAACCCCTGATATGTATCGTGTGATTTTCATGTCCGCTCCTTAGTTCTCTGCATTAACTGGTTCAGAAAGTGGCAAGAAACGGACCAGGATAGACCCCTCGTGCAGCAAAGACGCGGTAACGATGGAGTATACTCAATGTCCTGTGACGAATTCTGGTACATTCGCTTGCAAGCGAAACAGCCGGGACGACAACGAAGGAGGAGTAATGAGCGAGGAGCCAATGCGTGCGTTGGTCATCGGAGCACATCCCGATGACAATGAGTTTGGGGCCGGGGGAACCATCGCGAAGCTGACCCAACAGGGCTGGCAGGTGACATTCATCATCTGCACAAACGGCAACAAAGGTAGCCACGACGATGGCATGTCATCGTACATCCTATCGGAAACACGCGAAGCGGAACAACGTGCGGCAGCCGCTAAGCTAGGCGTACAAAAGGTAATTTTTCTACGCAACAATGACGGCGAACTCGAACCAACAACGGCGCTTCGTGCCGAAATCGCGCTATATATCCGCTATTTCAAGCCACACGCTGTCTATACCCACGATCCGTGGAAACAGTACATGCTGCACCCCGACCACCGCGCCGTTGGATTTGCGACGATTGACGGTATCGTTTCGGCCCGCGATCACCTGTATATGCCGGGGCTTGGACAGATCGGGATTACAGTGTGGCGTCCAAAACATCTCTACCTATGGTCAGCCGAACAGCCTGACTACACCGAGGATATTTCGGACGTGATGGACCAGAAGATCGCAGCCCTGGAAGAACATCATACGCAACTTGACGAAGCAAACGGCTGGCAGGAGCGGGTACGGCAGCGTGGTGCCGAAATCGGCGCGGCAGCAGGCTACGGAGCGGGCGAGGCGTTTCGTAAGCTCAACCTCTAAGCAGGTTGAGCTAGAAACAGTCCCTCCGCGAGTCGCCGAATGAGTTTACCGGCGTGGCAGCGTCCGTGACTGAACGCGGATCGGCTGCGGTGTTTGTTCGGCATTCTGTGTAGGCATGAACTGGAGGCTCAGTCCATCGCCATACGGAGGCCATAGAGGACCGCGACGGCGATAGCGACTGTCAACATCATTATCAATACAGCCATTTGTAGTATCCTTTCTCGACTTTTGTGCAGTCTAGACGGATACACGGCATCAGGCGATGACATGATGTTGTGATTTGGCTGAACGCCAGGTGATAGGATTGGAGCAACAGGGACGTGAACAAATCACGTCCCCGTTGTGCTTCATCCAAGTATTAGCGACGATATTGCAGGTTGATAACGTAGCGTTCCAGGAACGCTTCCATCTTGGTCAGTTGGTCGCGCCGATTCTTTTCCTTGCGAAATCCATGACCTTCGTCATCGTACAACACGACTTCGGCGATGCCGCCGTTGGCGCGTACCTTATCGGCATAATCGACCGTCTGTTGATACGGAATGACTTTATCCTCTTTGCCGTGGAAGAGCAAAACGGGCGCTTTGACATTTTCGGCGCGAAACACCGGCGACCGTTCAACCCAACGTTCTGCGGTTTCGGGCAATGGACCAATCAGGATGTCCTCGTAGCGTGCCTCGAAACGGTGCGAACCGAGGCGCACCTCGTACTGGTGTCCGATGCCGAACAACGAAACTCCGGCAGTCCAGAAGTCGGGGTCCGTGACAAGCGCCATCATCGTCGTAAACCCACCGGCGCTGCCACCAGTGATAACAAGCCGTGTCACATCTGCCAGTCCCTGTTCGACCAGATATTCCGCACCGCTTCGCGCATCTTCCGTATCAACCACACCCCACGTTTCGTTGAGCATATCCTGGAACTGACGACCGTTGCCTGTGCCGCCGCGATGGTTAAGGTGCAGCACATGCCACCCCTGGCTGGCCCAGAAATGCGCTTCGGCCCGCCAACCTAGCGGCGTTTCGCTCGTTGGCCCGCCATGAACCGACACGATTGTCGGTCGTGGTCCTTCACCAGCTCGATGCCCGGTACAACACACCGTAAATCGTCGTACCATCGACGGCCGGCCATTCTACGATCTCGACTGCGGCAAGCGCGGCGCTGGGAACCGACCCGACAGCCGTAGTGCCACGTACGATCTCAGCATCGGTGCGCGAAACGAGCACCGTTGGCGACGTGGGTGAAGACGCTACATAGACCAGCATGATCTGGTTCGGCGGGATGTACGGTCAGCTCGTCGAGCGAAGTAAAATCACTTGGCAACACCTCGACGGATCGGTCGGCAACCGTTATGCGCAGGAGCTCCGAGCGGCTACGGTAGCGCCGCACTGCATACACATAGCGATCGTTCATACCCCACTGAATGGCGAACTGCCCCTGTATCCAGTCAGGCAGACCGATTTCTCCCATGCCGGTATCGACAATGCGTAGCCTCGGACCCATCCGAATGCGCAAGGTACAGCGACCGCCATCCCGATTCGTCGGACGTAAAGGCGAACGTGCCACCCGGGCCCCACTGCGGGTTCGCATACGACACATTGGTTCCTTCGATCGTCGTGATTTGCAGCGGCAGCAGTGCCCACGGCGTATCGACCGCCCAGGCTTCATGGGCGAACTGTCCGATCCGAATCTGCGATTCGTCCCAGGGCATCTTGCCGGTGCGCCACTCGATCCAGGCGATGCGTGTGCCGTCGGGTGAAAAGGTCGGATTCGCTGCAAAATCGGGAGATGACGAGAGCTTTGACTGGCAATGCATCGCCCTCGACCGCCGTTACCAGCACATCGGCATGCCCGTCGCTTTCGATCACGAACGCCACGAAGCGACCGCAGGGTGAAATCACCGGAGCCGCCGCGCCTTCATATTGCGGCGTCAGATCGCGTTGTGTTCCGCTGCTCAAATCAATCGCAATCAGCCGACCACCAGCAGCATATACCAGCGTTTCCTTATGGACGGCGAACGTACCGCCACCATAGCCAACCGTGCCACCGGGCGAAGGCTCGGCTGTGACGGTTTCGACCAGACCAGTTTCAAGCCACTGGCGCACGATCGCACGACGACCGTCACCGCTGCGTAAGGCAAAGAACGATGCACCTGTATGGTCGTACACTGGCTCGCTCAATCCAACACTTAACCAAATCCTATTTCTTGGAAAAGAAGGCATCATCTCGCTCCTGACTTCCGATGTTCGCAATGAGTACCATCGCATTATACGGTGGAGCGCGAACTACCACTGTTCATAGGAAATTCGAATATCACCATCAACATAGATGCAAAAAGCCCAGGCAGTAGCCTGGGCTGCAAACATGTTTCTTAGCAAACTCTAGCCCGACGCTTTCGGCTTATATGTAGCAATGACAACTCCGGTCCTCGTTACCTTCGATTCAACCAGTTCCATACGCTTGAGGCTGTCACCATCGGCGAACAAGCGCTTGCCGCTACCCGCCACCACTGGATGGATCATGAGGATCAGTTCGTCGAGCAGATCAAGCTGAAGCAGCGACCGAACAAGAGTAGGACTACCAGTGACACCAATTGTCTTTCCTGGTTCGTGCTTCAATCGGGTCAGTTCTTCGGTGAGGTCACCTTTGAGTAGCGTCACAGTATCATATTGGCCCCAATTCACATCGTCTAACGTTGTTGAAACAACATACTTGGGGGTGGTATTGATAAAGGTCGCGAACGGCTCATTGGTCGAGGTTGGCCAGTAGCCCGCCCATTCCTCGTAGGTCACACGTCCCATCACAACGGCGTCATCATTTTCGATGACGCTTCCTAGCTCCATCATCATATCTTCGTCAAAATTATCAAATTGCCACTGGCCGGGGGATTCGGTGACACCATCGATGGATATAAACAACCCTGAAACGATTTTTCTCATCGCGCACCTCCTATGTATGCTGAACGCCAGTATACAGACCGGGTGTGACAGGCACTGTCACGTGCCATCGAACAGCGTTAACTGGGTGCACTGAAACTAGGCGCTGCCGGGGCATTGTTCGAGGGGGATGCGACCCCATCTTCCTGCACACTTTGCACACCAGTATCGGCAAAGATTGCTTCAAGCGCTGTCGGGTCAACGACCATCGCGATAGAGGGGATAAATTGAAATCGCGTTATCTCGCTCACATTAAGCGACGACAGACGTGACAAGAACGCCGCCTGTGCGTCTGCAATGACTTTGCGCTGCGTCTCGGCAGCAGCCTCATCCATGAGATCGCCTTCCGGTTGCCACGGGACCGCCAGCACTACAATGATACGCACGTTTCCTTGCTGACGTGCTCGTTCGAGGAGCCGCATTCTGATTTTCGGACAAGACATTCTCCTCGGCTGCGGGTGTTGCAGATGAAGGCATAGTGGTGGAGATTATCGCCGTATCAGTTGCGGGGCACACTGGATGCCGCAATGGCGGTCGTCGGCTGTGTTTGGAGCAACACGCAAGACGGTCCAGAGAGTGAAGTACCACATGCCACGACAAGTAGCATCGCAGCAGCACAACCGAGACACAGGAGTATATATCGGCGCGTTCGCTTCATGCTCACTCCATGAATTTTCCTATGACCTCATCCGACTGTGCGTACAGACATTCGACCGGGTCCGCCACAGCGTTCGGGACGACGGACTATCCTGGCGTTGTCCACTTACACCTCAGTAGACCCGCCAAGGAAGTCAAGGAACGCACGGTTTACATCGTCAGGACGTTCCAGGCTCACCAGATGGGCGGCATCAGGAACAATCACGATTCGAGCGTTAGGATTCGCCGTCTGCATCGCCTGTGCATCTTTGACCGTCGTCAGCGTATCGTCCTCGCCCACGACGATCAGAATCGGCACTGTCGTCGCTGCCAGCGTCGGCGTCGAATCGGGGCGGTCACGCATCGCTGTTGCCGCGCCCACGATGCCCTCGGTGTCGATGCCTACCATCATCGCACGCACGAACGAAGTCAGTTCAGCATTCGCGTTTTGTGTTCGTTCCGTGAGCACCTGCGGCAGCATCTTGTCGGCGACAGCCGTGGTGCCGTCCTGTTGGACCAGCGCGATCATGTCGTTTCGACCCTGTTTGCCCGCTTCGGTATCAGGAGTGGCTTTGGTTGATACCAGCATTACGCCGCGGACGCGCTCGGGATGCCGCCGCAGCATCGCCATGACAATATAGCCACCCATCGAAAGGCCAGCGACCGTCGCCTGTCCAATACCAAGTTCGTCCAGAATCGTCGATGATGTCATCAGCGTACATGTCGAGCGACGGCGAGCCAGGCATGGGATCGCTACCACCAAACCCACGCAAGTCAGGGCGTGATGACCCGTAATCGGCGCTGAGCGCGGCACGTTGCGGCATCCACACGTCTGCGGATAGCGGAAATCCATGCACCAGCACGACCGGCTCACCCGCACCCTCGTCATGGTAGTGCAAGGTCACCGATCGAGTTCAAGTGTTGGCATGTGGCCTCCTTGTAGATGACCGCCGACCACGGACGACTGACCCGCGCAAACGAGTGTCTTCGAGCCTACGATGTGCGGCCTAATCTTTGACGATTTCGAGCTTCGCGAACGTCGCCAGCAGGCGTTTGACGCCCTGCCCACGAACGCGATCGTCACTTCCTCGTCGTCGGCCTTCGGCGCCGACGATACGACGACACCTTCGCCAAAGGTCGCATGGCGCACTTTCATACCGGCGGCGAACTTCGCGTTCGCGGCCGGTCGCAAGCGGCGTCGTATTCTTGCGGACGCCAGCGCCCCAGGTCGTCGCGCTACGACTGCTGCGTCGTTGCACTCCGATTCGGTCGCGCCCGATCCCCAGTTCGTGCGTGACGTAAACATCGAGCTTTGTGCGCTGCCCGCGCGTTCGCCACGCTCGCGCGCTTTCTTGAGCAGTTCGGGCGGGATATCCTGGATAAAGCGCGATGGTGACGCCATATTGGAGCGTCCGAACATCGTGCGTTTGAAAGCATGCATCAGATACAGGCGCCGTTCTGCGCGCGTCGCCGCGACATACAGCAAGCGACGTTCTTCTTCCAGTTGCTCGCGATCCTCCAGTGAACGCGAATGAGGCATGATTCCTTCTTCCAGCCCGATCACGAACACCACCGGATACTCCAACCCCTTCGCCTGGTGCATCGTGATCAACGTTACGGCATCCTGCTCGTTGGTGAGGTCGTCGGTCGCCGCGACCAGCGCGATCTCCTCCAGATAGGTTGGCAAGCTGGGCTTCGCGGGGGAAATTCGCGTACTGGCTGGCAACGGTTCGCAGTTCCAGCACGTTTTCCCAGCGTGTTTCGCCTTCTTCCGCGTCGTGCTCACGGATCAGGGCATCGTGGAAACCGATCCGTTCGAGTACATAGTCAAGCAGACTGGTCAGGTCCTGGTCATCCTTGGCGATAAACAGTTCGTTGAGCGTGTGCAGAAAGCTCAGCAGTGCGTTGCGCGTGCGGGTGTTGAAGGGCGGCTTCGCTCGCAACGCTGCGAGTTCATCGTCATCCGCATCCGCCTTTTGTGACTTCGTCCAATACCTGCAATGCTGTATAGACAGGCACATCGAGCTCTGCGGCCCAATCAGTCAGGTCAGCCAAGCGAGCGGTCGCCGATACCCCGTGCCGGAACATTGATCACGCGAAACAGTGCCACGCTATCCAATGGATTGGTGATGACACGCAGATACGCGAGCACATCCTTGATCTCTTTTCGTTCGTAGAAGCGTACGCCGCCGATCAAACGATATCGGATGCCATGACGCAAAAACGCTTCTTCAACCGCACGCGACTGCGCGTTGGTGCGATACAGCACCGCACAATCTTTCAGTTCGACTCACCCTTGCTTTGCAGCCGCTGGATTTCGTTGACCACCAGCGAGGCTTCTTCTTCCTCCGTGTAGGCTTCTTGCAGCGAAACGACCACACCTTTATCGTTCTGCGTCCACAGTTGCTTGGCATGTTTGCGGCGTTCGCTGCGCGACATCAGCGCTGTCGCCACGTCCAGGATCGCCTGTGTCGAGCGATAGTTCTGTTCCAGCAGGATCACCTTGGATTCGGGGAAATCGTCCTCGAACTGCAACACATAGCGCATGTTCGCGCCACGGAAGGCATACACGCTTTGGTCCTCATCGCCGACCGCGAACAGGTTATTGTGATGCCCTGAAATCAGCTTCGAGAACTCGTACTGGCAGGTATTCACATCCTGGAACTCGTCGATCAGCGCGTGCTCGTAGCGCCGCTGGTACTTCTCCAGCACGTCCGGGATAGTTCTGAAACAACCGCACGGTCAACACCAACAGATCGTCAAAATCGACAGCATTATTTTCTTGCATACGCGCTTCGTAGCGCTCGTAGCAACGGGCGACGATCTCATCCCAGTACGAACGCCCAAGCCGCGAATATTCGCCCGGACCGACGAGTTCATTCTTGGCACGTGAGATAGCGGCATGCACCGCACGTGGCGAATATTGCTTTTCGTCAAGGTTGAGTTCTTTGACGACGCGCCGCATCAATTGATCCTGATCGTCGGAATCGTATACCACGAAATCACGGCGACGCCCCAGCCGTTCGATCTCAACGCGCAGTATGCGAATACATACCGAATGGAACGTGCCGACGGTCAGACGCTTGGTCAACTCGTCGCCGATCAGCACGGTCAGCCGTTCCTTCATCTCCTTGGCGGCTTTGTTCGTGAACGTGACCGCCAGGATGTTATAGGGATCGACGCGCTTTTCGCTGATCAGGTAGGCGATACGATGCGTCAAAACGCGTGTCTTGCCGCTCCCCGGTCCCGCCAGCACCAGCACCGGACCCCCCAGCGCCTGAACAGCCTGTTGCTGCGGCTGGTTGAGCGTCGACAAAATCGTCGAAGCAATCGTCATGCAACTATCCTGATCGTTGATTGGAAACATATAGAAGCAGCCGTTTCGTTCGGCTGCACGCATCCGGCTCGCGTTACCAGAGGGTACCCTGGATGTCTTCGGCAGTCGGCGACCCGACACGTCGCCGATAGGGTAAACCCAGGTGTTCGTAGGCGCGCTTGGTTGCGATACGTCCGCGTGGCGTACGCTGCAAGAACCCAAGCTGGATCAAGAACGGCTCGTACACATCCTCGATCGCGTCGACCTCTTCAGCAGTCGCCGCGGCGAGCGTCGATAATCCCACAGGTCCACCGTCGAACAACTCGATGATCGCCCGCAAGACGCGCCGGTCGTTTTCGTCCAGTCCAAGCTTGTCGATCTCAAGGCGGTCGAGCGCTTCGCGGGCGATAGCGAGCGTGATATGATCGTCGGCGGTCACCTGCGCCCAGTCGCGCACCCGCTTCAGCAGTCGGTTGGCGATACGCGGCGTACCACGACTGCGCAACGCCATTTCCTGCGCGGCATCAGTGTCGAGCCTGGTTCCCAGGATATGCGCCGACCGCGTGATGATCTGCTCCATCGCCTCCGGCGTGTAGAACTCCAGGCGCTGCACCGAGCCGAAGCGGTCGCGCAACGGCGAGGTCAGCAGTGCCAGCCGCGTCGTCGCCCCGACAACTGTAAACTTTGGAAGCTTGATCCGGAGCGAGCGTGCGCTCGGTCCCTTGCCGACGACGATATCCAGCGCGAAGTCCTCCATCGCCGGATACAACACCTCTTCAACCACACGGTTAAGTCGGTGGACTTCGTCGATAAACAGCAAGTCATCTTTCTTGAGGTTGGTCAGGATCGCCGCCAGGTCGCCCGCTCGCTCGATCGCAGGACCGGACGTGACGCGCAGGTTGACGCCCATCTCCACAGCCGTACAGCCAGCCAATGTCGTCTTACCGAGGCCCGGTGGACCATAAAAAAGAATATGGTCGAGCGGCTCGGTACGCGCTTTGGCGGCGGTGATAGCGATCCGAAGATTATCGACAACTTTTTCCTGGCCGATGTACTCGCTCAGGCGTCGTGGTCGTAGGCTTTTATCGGCATCCTGGTCTTCTTCGCGCCCCTGTGGGTTGACGATCCGCTCCTGATCCATTATATCGATTATACCACGCGAACAAATGCGCGAATTACTTCGCTCGGCGCGTACGCGTGGCTCGCGCTGCCACGTCCTCATGTTGATCGCTCGCCAATCTATCGAGCCGTTCATCCGCCTCGGATGTCAGGCAGTCCGAAGATGCTCGAAAAGTTCCTTTTGTAATCATCACTCCTAACGCTGACACATGCATTTTGACCAGACCAACATTCAGGTCTTACAATCACGGTGCGTACCCTACCGATGCTGCTAAGTACGCACCGGGCAAACAGTAGCTTACATGAACAAAGGGGTTGAGCATCGTGAAACGACTACGCGTTGCCGTAATCGGCTGTGGACAAATCAGCCAATGGATGCACATTCCGTATCTGCGCGAACTCGAAGACCAGTACGAGATCGTCGCGGCTTGCGATATCTCCGCAAAGACAGTCGACAAAGTAGCCGATTACTTTCAGATTGCGGGACGGTACACGGATTACCAGCAACTTCTGGATGAAGTACACCCCGACGTTTGTTTGATCGCCACGCTCGACCATTACCCACCGGCGATTGCTGCGGTCGAAGCGGGGGCGCACGTTTTGGTCGAAAAGCCGATGTGCTGGACACGCGCCGAAGCCGAACATCTGGTGGCACGCGCCGCCGAGCTTGGCAAAATCGTGCAGGTTGGCTACCACAAACGCTACGATCCTAACTTCCAGCGAGCCGTGGAACTGATGCGGAAGGTCGAAAAGCGCCGCACGCTCTACCTCCGCTGCGTGATCGGTCCCAACGCACGCTACACCGACGACTTCTGGCCTACCTGGCGTTACGACGATGCGCCCTCGATGCCGCCGACGTCAGACAAAGCGCGGCAACAACTCGGAGCAGACGCTCCCCAACACATCGTATCGGCCTATGGCCTGATGGGTGGGCTTTCGACACACACCTATAGCATCTTTCGCGGCTTGTACCCCGAAGTCCCCACGGTCCACGGCTGTCTGATTGCTCCCGATGGTTTGTCGTATTCCGCTCTTATGGAAACCAGCGACGGTGTGATCGTCACAATGGACTGCGCCGTTCTCGACGTAAAGGGCTTTGACGAGGAGATGAGCCTGTGGGGACGCGACAACATCGTGACCGTCAACTTTCCTTCACCCTACCTGAAGAACGCCGAAACCCATGTCATGATGAAGACCATGCAGGGCAAAGAACTGCTCGAACAGCACTTCCTGGCGTCCAACGAGGAAGCCTACAAACGTGAATGGCGTTCGCTGTATGAAGCCATTGTCGACGGCGGTCCGGTGCTGACGCCTGGTGAAGAAGGCATCATGGACCTCGACCTCAGCCTTGGATTGATTGCAGCCGCATCGAAGCGTGCTTGAACGGAGAACCGATGAAGTACAGTCAAATCATCGCACCACGCCGGTCGGAAGTGATCGAAGTGGCGACACCACAACCGGGACCAGGTGAGGTCGCGTTCGACGTCAAGGTTTGCGGCGTTTGCGCGTCGGAGTTGCACCCCTGGATGGACGAACAGCCGCGCTATCCGTCACGGCGGGGGCATGAACCGGCGGGCATCGTCAGCGCGGTCGGGGCGGGCGTCACCCGCTTCGAGGTGGGCGACCGCGTGACGGGTCTATGTGCTCCTTCATTCAGCGATGTCGCCATCGCTCGCGAAATCGACCTGCTGCCGATCCCAGAAGGCATCGATTTCGAGTATGCCCTGGGCGAGCCGCTCGCCTGTCTGGTGAACGCGCAACGGCGAACCCGCGTCGAACTCGCCGACCGCGTTGCCCTGATCGGACTGGGGTTCATGGGGCTCGGGCTGTTACAACTGCTGCGCTTGCAGGGCGCTCGGTTGGTCATCACGATCGATCCGCGTGAGGACGCACGTCAGAAGGCGCTGGAGCTTGGAGCGGACGAGGTGTATCATCCCGACGACGTTCCCGCACGCTATATGATCACGCGTTGGGACGAGTGGGATACTTCCGGCGGTGTCGACGTCGCGATTGACGCCACCGGCACGCAGGCAGGGCTGACGTTGGCTGGCCAGATGGTGCGCGCGCACGGCATCCTGTCGATCCTGGGATTTCACCAGGGCGGTACCCGTGCAGTCGACGTTGAGATGTGGAACTGGAAAGCGATTGATGTGGTCAACGCACATGTGCGTCGACACGCCGACCTGATGGAAAGTATGCGGATCGGATTGGAATTGATTGCGGCGGGCAAGTTCTCCTTCGAACCACTGATCTCGCATCGCTTCGGACTGGACAACGTGGACCGAGCTTTACCGCTTTGGTCGAAAAGCCTGGCCGGTTTGTGAAAGCGGTCATCATACCCTGAGCAAGGCCAGGCTTTTCGACTTCCCCACAGCCTCGTTCACTTGTGGGTTGTGCGCTACACATATCGATTGGAAAGGCATACTATGGCGCAATCACGTGTTTGTGTTGTTGGCAGTATCAATCTGGACCTGGTGTTCAAACTCCCACCCTGCCCACGCCGGGTGAAACCATTATCGGAGGCTCCTTCGCGACCTTCGGGGGTGGCAAAGGCGCGAATCAAGCCGTCGCGGCGGCGCGTGCGGGCGCACACACGACGCTGATCGGCTGCGTTGGCAGCGATACCTACGGCATTGGCTTACGTGCCACGTTATCCAATGACATCGACACCAGCCAGATCGTCGAGCGCGATGGTGTAGCCTCAGGCGTCGCCTTGATCGCGGTGGCACCAGATGGTCAAAACACTATCATTGTATCTTCGGGAGCGAACGCGACCTTGAGCATAGCGGATATCGATCGCGCCCAACACGCGATCGCTGAGGCCGATGTCCTACTCCTTCAGCTTGAAGTGCCGCTCGAAACGTCAATGCATGCCGCCACGCTTGCCCGCTCCGCTGGCACGACGGTGATCCTCAATCCCGCGCCGGCTCAGGCGTTGAGCGAAAAGCTATTACGCCTTGTGGACGTTCTCGTTCCGAACGAAACCGAGGCCGGAATCCTCAGTGGGATCGAGCCAAGTGATTGGGAGTCGGCGCAACTGGCCGCCGAACACCTGCTCGGGCGAGGCGTCGGTACCGTGATCGTCACGCTTGGGAGTCGTGGCGCTTTGCTTGTGCAGCATGACTGGACAGAACGTATACCGGCATTCGAGGTCCAGGCGATTGATGCCACAGCCGCTGGAGATGCCTTCGTCGGTGCGTTGGCAGTAGCCCTTGCCGAAGGAGCGTCACCCTCAGCAGCAGCACGCTGGGGCGCAGCGGCGGGTGCGCTCGCGGCGACACAAACCGGCGCTCAGCCATCGCTTCCCACTCGCGACCGGATCGATCAGCTTGCGGGTAGCATTACAGCACGTTGATCTGGAGCATGTCGGTGTAGTGTGTACACCCACGAGGAATCACGACGAACACGCACGTACTATCACGTGCGTGTTCGTTGTGTGGGGCCAGCAAGAAACTATGGGGCGCTCGACGGCGTGGCGACAGGAAGCTGCGCGACACCATCGCCACAGTTGACAAAGTTAGACGCGACCCAACCCTGCGCTCCGGCAGCGCTGGTGACCGCGAGCCAGTCGGCCTCGGTGCTTTTTCCAGAAGCCGTTAACGCATCGCCTGCTGTGAGCGTCGTTACGATGCTATATTCGGTGCCGGGCCCCGCACGGAGGCGTAGTCCACGCACGTTGCCAACGGTGCATTGGATGGTGGGTGCAGCGGTCGGCTCGACGACTATAGTTGGCGTCGGCGGAACATCGGTCGGTGTCGCTTCTTCTGGCGTTACGGTGATAGCCTCCGCCGTAACGGTGGCTGGAATCTCGGTCGCGGCTGGTCCAATCGTGATCGGCGAGTACACGCCGTCATCGCCATCACAAAGCACGCCAAAAACAAACCTCGAACGCACGATCCCGGTGTTCCGTTTCTCATCATCCCCTCCTTCGAGCATGTGTGCAAAAATGTTATAGTCGATCTATTCACGAAGTTCAAGCGATGATCGAAACACACGAACTGCTTGTGCCATTTATGGCCTCAACGTGACCTTGATCGAGCTTTTCGCCGAAGCCACGATATCGATCCCGTCATGAAACGAGGCCAGCGGCAACTGGTGCGTGACGATATGGTCCATCGGCAGCAAACCCTTTTCGAGCATATTGATGGCAATCGGATAGCAATAGGGTCCCAGATGTGCACCATGGATGTTGAGTTCCTTGGTATCGCCAATGATCGTCCAATCGACTGTCACTGGCTCGCGCATGACACTGAACTCGACGAAGGTGCCGAGCTTTCGGATCATGTGTAATCCCTGTTCTACCGCCGCCGGATGACCCGTCGCCTCGATATAGACATCACAGCCATACCCTTCAGTCAGCTTGCGGACTTCTTCGATCGCATCACAGGATGAAGGGTTCATGCCAATATCCGCGCCACACGCACGTGCAACCTCCAGACGCTTCTCGTCTAGATCGAGGGCAATCAATAATCGTGGATTCTTCAAGCGTGCAGCCGCGATCATACCGAGCCCAAGTGGTCCGGCCCCTGCGATAACAACAACGTCTTCGAACTGGATGTTGCCGCGCTCGACCGCATGGATCGCGCAAGCGAGCGGCTCGATATACACGGCATGCTCGATCGGGATCGTTGTCGGAACCTTGTAGTTCAATGCATCGCGTGGAAAGAGCATATATTCCGCCATCGCGCCGAAGGTCTTCTGCCGAAACCCGTAGATATCGTGCTGCTGGCACATCCAGTACTGCCCACGCTTACAGAACCGGCACGACCAGCACGGCACAATTTGCTCCGAGACCGCCATGTCACCTAGCGCAAGCCCATATTTCGTACCAGCGCCCTTGCCCAATGCCACAACTTCGCCAACAAACTCGTGACCAGGGATAACCGGCGGCTGACAATACCCCTCGCGCCGCGCATCACCCCAGAATAATGGCGCGCCCGTGAAGCATTTCAGATCGCTGGCACAGATGCCAACCGACTGGACCCGCACAACCACTTCCTCTGGTCCTGGCGTTGGCACCGGCATTTCTTGCAGACGGTAATCCTGTGGACCATAGCAAACCACCGCTTGCATAGTCCTGGGTAATACAACATCGCTTTCGTAAGACATCGAATGCTCCGCTTCTTCGCAGGTTTATAGATGACATTCAATAAGATAGTAGCACGTCGCACCAACCTGTCATGCCCACGATACATGTCTGCCAGGGCAATCGCATCGTCGTTACGCATATTTGAGCACATATACCTTGCTCTGCCCTGCTGTCGACGCTATGGAGGCGTGCATCAATAAATCACAGTGACGTGAATACATCGCGAGACACTGCAGGCATATTACAGCAATCACAGGTCGATTAGCGATCGGCGGTGATTGCTGCCGTCACCGCCCGCCCACCCAGCAACACCAGCGGAATCCCGCCGCCCGGATGCGTCGAACCACCCACAAAGTACAAGCCGCGCACATCTGGCGACCGCAACGGCGGACGCATGAACGCTGCCATGCGGTCGTTCGAGGAAGGGCCGTAGATCGAGCCACGCCATGCTCGATGACGTTCGGCAAAGTCCAACGGCGTGATGCACTGCTCGAAGCGAATATGTTGCTCCAGGTCGGTCAGACCTGCACGTTCAAGTGCACGTATCACCAGGTCGCGATAGCCCTGCTGCTCGCGCTGCCAATCGAAGCGCGATGACAGAGCGGGCGCGTTGACCAACACGAACATGTTCAGATGACCAGTGGGCGCGTGTTCGGCGTCGGAGCGCGCTGTTACTGACACATAAATCGTTGGGTCGGGAGACGGTACCTGTAGGTCGAAGATCGCCCGAAACTCCGCCGGGTAGTCACGGCTGAAAAAGATCGTGTGGTGTCCTAACGCCGCATAATCACGGTCCACGCCCAGGAGAAGTACGAAACCAGAGCATGAAGGTTCGTAGGCATCGACGCGCCGGTCGTTGAAACGTCGACGATGTTCGGGCGCGACGAGATGGCGCAATCCATACAACGCATCAGCGTTGACCACCACGCGATTCGCCCCTATCGTTCGCCCATCGGCGAGTCGCACGCCCGTCGCACGACCGGAAGCAACGTTGACTTCGACGACTTCGCTGTTGGTTTCGATCTCTACGCCCAGGTCCAGTGCGAGCGTGGACATCGCCCGCGCAAGGCTATACATCCCACCACCAAGATACCAGCCACCTTCGGCGAACTCGATGTACGGGATGATACAGAACGTCGCGGGCGCACGATACGGCGACGAGCCGTTGTACGTTGCGTAGCGGTTGAACACTTGACGCAGATATGGTGAGTGAAAGAATCGTCGGACAGCCTGGTCGACCGTGCGAAACGGATCGAGCGCGGGAGCATCGCGCACAAAACGTGGCGTGATGAAGTCGCGGATGCCCTTGAACGGAGCCAGCAGGAACGGCTCGGCTGTCGCGGCATAGATACGGCTCGCCCATGCCATGAACGCGAAAAATGCCTGGGCGTCACGCGGATCGAGTCGATTGATCTCGGCGATCAGGTCGGCGAGTGCCGCCCGATGCTCGAACGTGGTGCCATCGGACCAGTGATAGCGGCACACAGGATCGACCGGACGAATGTCGAGCACATCGTCGGCATTACGTCCAACCGATGACCATAACTCGCGCACCACCCACGGCATCGTAAACAACGATGGACCTGTGTCGAAGGTATAGCCTTGCGCTTCCACGATGCCAAGTTTGCCGCCGACGCGGTCGTTCTTTTCCAGTACCCGCACGCGGTATCCGGCATTCGCCAAACGAATCGACGCCGCCAACCCGCCAATACCGCCACCTACGATCACGACCTGTTCGCTTATCGATGCTTGCATATCGTTCATGGTACCGGAAGATCGCAGGAACAGTGAACCGATACGCAATATTGAGCATGTAATGCACCGAGGAGGGACATCAGTGCGGATCGTCCCTCTCGTGTTGTACGGCTGAGCTATCTCCTGGGGCGATCATCGGACGACCGTGCCATCACCGGACCACGCGGCATCGAGGGCGCCGTCGATTCCTGCTGTTCGCGCTTGAGGCGACGGGCCTGATCCATCAGTGCACGTTGGTCAAAACCCTTTTTAGCGAGTTCTGGATTCGGACGGAAATAGAATTGCAATTCTTCACCCATTCTGCCACGCTCGCCCGAACAGGCCACCATAACGTTACAGCCCTCTGGGATGCCACCTGAAGCCAGTAGGTCGGCTAATGGAGCGTCAATATCTTTCAGCAACCGCGCCCGAAGCGGACGTGCACCGTAGCGTGCATTGTAGTCACGCTTAAGGATATACTGCTTCGCTTCGGGCATCACCTCGATCTGCAACCCGTACAACAGGTATTGCACGTTAGCTTCCTCAATCATACGGTCGAAGATACTATCTAACGTATCGCTCGCCAACGGGCGAAACGCGATGATTTCGTCGATACGATTGATCCACTCAGGCGTAAAGACACGCTGCAATGCCTCGAAGCCGATCTGGTAGATATGCTTGCCAGTCGCTTCCAGGTCAGATCGTGTCGAACGAAAGCCGATCTTGCGGTTGTCGAGAAAATCGACCATATCTTTCGCTCCGACGTTCGTCGTCATGATCAGAATCGCGTTACGAAACGAAACGGTACGACCGCTATTGAGCAGCGTGATCTCGCCATCCTCCATGATTTGCAGCAGCAGGTTCCAAAGCTCCGTCGTACCTTTTTCGATCTCGTCGAACAAAATGACGCTATTTTCTGTTTCGATGATCTCGGGATTCAATAGCGGCTTCTGATCGCGCCCGACATACGACGGTGGCGCACCCAGCAGCGCCGATACCTCGTGCCCCTGATTGAATAATGAGCAATCGATGCGCATGAATCCACCGCCGTCAGGATGCAAGCGATGCGCCAGGCGTTTGGCACACTCGCTTTTTCCCACGCCAGTTGGACCCAAAAACAAAAGGTTCACACGCGGACGGGATGGATTGCCAGCCGAAAAACCAAAACGCGCACGGTTAAGCGCCCGCACGACACTTTCAATCGCTCGCGCCTGTCCAAAGATGGCAGCACGCAGATCATGTTCAAGTGCATCAAGTGGGTTGTTGGTTCCTCGTTGTGCCAGCACCATCCCTTCGGGGATCGAGAGTCTCAGAAGGATCTTGAGGGGGAATAGTACTCACCACGCAACCTCCTAGCGATCTCAAATGGCATCAATACATGTAGTGTTCCATACAGCATTGAAGGTCATCCAATGATGCATTTATGATACCATGTCAGATATATTTGCCACCATAAGCCTGTTTATTGCTTTCACCGAAAATAAAATAAAATAAAGTGCGGCAATGTCGGCTGTATGTCGAGCTCTATACCATTACGGTGCTGCGCAGTATTCACGGGCCGCCATTACTCACGATACACCACGGGCCTTTCCCTCATCGGAGAAAGGCCCGTTTGCGAGGAACAGAACGAGCAGCGTTAATTTACGCTTGGAATCTTGCGTAACACATCTGCGCTCATGCCGCAACAAACTCACATGGACCCAACCTTCGGCCTCAGGTGCCACGACGTGATACCAGACGCCATCAGCAGTACGTTCTTTCACTGTAATCGTTTGTCCAGCGTGGAGTTGTCCAAGCACCGTGCCACTCATCCGACTTGGCCCGTAGCGGATATTGCCGCCGTTGAACACATTGGCAAGCAAAGGACCAGCCGCGACGGCAGCCTTTGACGGCGTCGTGAGGGCGATCTGGGCCGCTTGTGCTGGATCAATCGACACCTGCGCGGCGGGAAGCCATCCAACACGGTTGTCGTCATAAACCAGATAGAACTGATTATCAGGTGTACGCAGAAGCGGTTGGTACGTGGCGCCCGAGGGTGCGGTGGAGATAACCGCCGAGCCAAGTGTCGGGCTGACCAGCAACGTCGCATTCGTACCCACGGTCAAGGATACGACGGGAGGTGCAGGCGCAGGCGTCGGTTCTGGAGGCGCAGGTGTCGGTTCCGGCGGTGCTTCTGTCGGTTCTGGAGGCGTAGGTGTCGGTTCCGGCGGTGCTTCTGTCGGTTCTGGAGGCGTAGGTGTCGGCTCCGGCGGTGCTTCTGTCGCTGCGGGCTCAGTCGTGGGTTCAGTGGTTGGCTCTGCTGTGACGGCAGCCACGACTTCGCCAAAGAACGATGAGGCCAGCGGATCAGGAACGTCCAGCGCTTGACTGGCGGAAACCGCGGGCGTGGAATCAACCAGCAATTCGACGGAGTAGTCCGCGTCTGGAGAAAGTTGCTGGGCCCAGGTCGGGGTTTTACGAACACGCAACGTGATCATGTTGTCGTTGACGACACCCGTGTTGCTCGTCGGCTCGATCCAATCGATCGGTTCGCCGTTCTGAAGGATACGGGCGGAAACATTCGTGCCATTTGGAATATCCTGGGTCGTGCCCATCACGACAATTTCTTGCGGATTGACGACACGAGCAGCATTAAGCTTCATCTGTGGTGGTACAACACTTGGCGTCATAGCCGTTTCGACGGGTGGTATAGCAACGAAACTATATGCCGCCCAACCTATGCCGCCTAGCAACAACAATGGCACCAGGAACAGGGCAACGCGAACGACGAAAGGTAGCCGCTGAAAGCGTGCCGCCACGCCATCATCTTCGTCAACCGAAAGCGCTGTATAGTCGATCGGTTGAGCGGAGAGATATGTATCGAGCGACGGAGGTGTCGCTTCAGCGTTTTTGCGCCTCCAGGGTAGTTTCGCCATCGAGAAGGGCCTCCCACATGTGCCGTTATCTATAAAGGAATGAATAGCATCGTCTGCACATGTACGATACCATAATCAATGGAAGCTACGCAGACCCATGTGGCGTAGGAATGCGTTGCCCCGGGTCCTAGCGTATACCAGTACCCACGATGATCAAGCGGCACCATACATGATATATCGGCGATTAAAGCACGATGAATGCACCATGGGAATGGTACATTCATCGCTTACGTATGAGGGCGCCCGCATCATCACCTGAGAACTACGTACTACATTGTGCGAGCTCTTTCTGCCGACCCTACCTGGCTATCAATCAGTTTCTGAGACAGACTCTAATAATTGGTGTGTTCTACCGGAGCATCGGTGAAGATCGCGCCAAGCACACGAGCATTCACCTGTTCGAGCAAACGCACAGCATCGCGAGCGTGATCAGCGTTGGTCTTACCCGCCCGCAGCACCACCAGCGCACCATCGACCTTCGTTGCAAGCACCGCCGCATCCGTGAGCAACCCAATCGGTGGCGTGTTGAATAACACCACATTTGCCTCTTGGGCCAACTTTTCGATCAGGGTATCCATGCGGCTGGATGCCAGCATATCGGCAGATCGTTCGTTCACAGGTCCAGCGGCCAAAACCGATAACCCAGCAATCTTTGTAGATTGCAGTGGCAAACGCATGCGATCCTGGACAAGTGCGGTCGAAACACCCGTGTCATTGGATACGTCGAACAGCGTATGGAGCATGGGGCGGCGAAGATCGGCGTCCACGACGATCACGCGCTGTCCAGCCTGTGCGAAGGTAACAGCAAGGTTCGCCACTACGTCCGCGCGATCCTCGTCGGCTGTTGCGCTCGTCACGAGCAAAGTACGTGGTGGCGCTCCAGTGCCGAACTGCAAACGGGTCCGCAGCGCTCGGTAACCCTCCGCTCCCGCCGAATGTGGATCGCGCAGCGTCATGAGCGTCGTGCTCGATTTCGAGCGGGATGTGATAGTAGGTGTACGTGGAATGATCGCGGCCGGACCGATCCCCAACGCTTCGACCTGCGCCCGCGTATGCAATGAGCGATCCATATAGTAGCGTAGGAAGGCCAGTCCGACCGCCAGAATCAGTGCGAGCATTGAGCGAAGAAGCGTATCGAGCGCCAACCGTCCAAGCCCCTGAACTCGTTTGGCTTCGGGAGGCATATCGACTTCCGAAACGTTGAGCGAGGCAGTTTCCTCGCGCTCCCAATAGCCTAATCCGTTCTGCTGAAGCACCGCGACACCGGCCTCAGCCAAATACTTTGCCACGTCTTTGCGTCGATCTACGGTAGTTAATGACACCATACGGTGCTGACGCTCTGCCGAAAACTGGCTAGTTATGTCGTTAGGATCCAGAGTAATGCCATGGTTAGCCTGCACCCAATCGGCGACATCCGAGGCGAAACGACGGGTCTGGACGAGTTGTGGGAGGTCATCGTCAATATACTCGGATGAGATCCAACTATGATAATTTTCATAGTTAGGAAGGGCCAGTGGTGGCGATGACGATGCGATCGTGCCCTGCGTCACAAGCATCTGTGTGGTTATCTCATAGGTCGGCGGTAACAGCAGGCCGAGCGCGAGTGTAATAACGCCAACCAATACGGGCAAACCCACCAGCAACTTCCACGAGCGACGAAGAATACCTATGTAGTGCCTTAGCTCCATCTATCAACCTCGGTCCTTGTTGAATGACTGTTGGCATAGGCTTGCTCGATCGCTTGCGCCATTTGCCCGATAAAATGCTCACGACTGAATCGCTCGGCATGCTTGCGAATGCCTTCGGCATCCCACAGATCGTCACGGGACTGCGCCAGGGCAACCGCTAACGCTGCCGGGGTCTGCTCGCGGAAGAATCGTCCTGTCACGCCCTCGATAACGGTTTCTAGCACGCCACCAGCAGCATAGGCGATGACCGGACGCCCATAGCCCATCGCCTCAACAGGTTGGATGCCCGCATCCTCATCGCCCGCTGTGATGTACGCACGGCAGCGTCGGTACAGGTCACCGAGTTGCGCATCGTCGACGCGCCCGACAAAACGCACGGTCGGTCCCGCGAGCGCTTCGAGTTCAGCACGCCCACGCCCTGAGCCAAACACGACCAGCGGCAAACGTAGCGCGGTACAGGCGCGCACTGCGATGTCGATACGTTTGTAAGGAACCAAACGCCCACCGGTCAGGTAAAAATCTTCCGGCGCACACGGTTGATACGGAGCAAGATCAGCGGGAGGCGAAATAACCTGCGCGTTACGACGATAATACCGCCAGATACGTTGTGCGACCACATTCGAGTTCGCGACGAAGGTGTCCACTCGCGCAGAAGAGGCGACATCCCACGTGCGCAACGGCGTTAATGCCGCCGATAACAGGGCAAGTTTCCACCCCTTAATCTGCTCGCGCCCAACGTAATCGGCGGTGCGCCAGCCAAAGCGCATCGGCGTATGGCAGTAGCAGATATGCACGGCATCCTGACGCGGGATGATACCCTTGGCATACCCCGACGACGAGGACAGCACCAGGTCGTATTCGCTCAGATCAAAGGATTCGAACGCCCAGGGAAAAAGCGCGAAGTAGTTGCGAAATTGTTTACGCCAGTTCGGCAACCGCTGCATCCATGATGTGCGAATATCCCATGAGCGATAGCTTGCGGGCATAGCGTCGGCATCATAGATCGACGTATAAACGGGAGCATCAGGATACAGATCATGCAGTGCTTCAAGCACGCGCTCTGCCCCGCCATATTGGTTCAGGTAATCATGGACGATCGCGACACGTTGGGGATTCACAACGACGGATGATAGCATGGCCTTATCTTCGCGGCAAACGCGGTTGGCTCAGCACACGTTGATAGACGCTGATCAAGCCAGCCGCCAACTGCGGATATCCGAACGTCGCCACAACCTTGCGTCGTGCTGCTTCGCCCATGCGTTGCCGGAGTTCAGCATCTTCACCCAGTTGTTGCACACGCTCGGCGTAGCTCGCCGGATCGTCAATCTGACAAAGATACCCGGTTACCCCATCTTCGACGACCTCCGGTAAAGCCGATGCATCAGTCGTGACGACTGGCCGCCCACACGCCCCCGCTTCAGCGGCGACGATACCAAAGCCTTCCACACGCGCCGGAAACAGTAAGATGTCGCAACTCTGATACGCGGCGATCAGGCCGTCACGATCAGGTGTGCCGATCCGCACCATCCGCGGATGCGGCGGCGCGGCTTCGACGCCCTGGAATGATTCGGTGTAATACAACACATAGTCGTCGGGCAGAAGGTCCATGATCTGCGGCAAGAGATCAAAGCCCTTGCGACGGGTACGATTGCCCGCGAAAAGGAGGCGAATACGTGCATCGGTTGGCGGAACACCGTGATCGGTACGAACCAGGTCAGGTGGGGGACAAACAAATCGGTGTCGATACCATCGTACACCAGCGTACTATCCGTCACGCCATAGATACGGGCAACCTGTTCGCGGGTATAGCGCGAGACGCAGACGACAGCATCGGCACGCCGAATCGATAGCCCATCGTAGAGATGCTCGACCAGACGATAAAACAATCGCTGCGAGGGCGATGAATAGGGCTGGAGCAGAGGATCGGTGGTCAGATGATGGACCGTCGTTACCAGCGGCGCTTCACGCCGTCGCAGCGCCCAGGCCACACGGGAACGTGCCTGGATAATGTCGAATCCCTGCCACCAGTTCGCGCCAAGCGCGAGTGGTGCAAGCATCGGGGCAAAGTTATACGTGTGCGGGAGGCGCCGGAGCGTCGGCTCGTGACCTGCGGCCCGAACCGAGCGGGTGATATTCTGGATGCCGATATCAACGCCGCCCTTTCCAATCGGAGATACATACAGCGGCCTAAGCATCGTCAGATACAACCTTCCGCCAGTAGTCGAGAATACGCTCGGTGGATGTCGCAAGCGACACTTGCGGTTCCCAGCCTGTCGCGGCACGCAGCTTCGTATTATCTCCCATCAGGATCGGCTCGTCCGCCGGACGCATTCGCGCCGGATCGGGGCGGATTTCGACCGCAACGCGCGCACGAGCAAGGTACAGGTCGAGCAGTTCCTGGATAGACGGAGCGGTCGCCGAACAGACATTATAAACCTCGGCTGGCTCGCCTCGCTCCATCACGCTCCAGATCGCCCGTACCGCATCCTCAACGTCCAGGAAGTCGCGGCGCACATCAAGGTTACCGACTTCGACGACGGGCGCCCTTTGTCCGGCCTCGATCTGGGCGATCTGCCGGTGCAAAGGTCTGTGCCGCAGGACGTGCGTCCTGGCGTGGTCCCATATGAATGAACGAGCGCGTTATGTACACCTGCTGACCGTAGGATTTCGCCGCCTGATACGCAAGCATCTCCTGGGCCGCCTTGGAAACACCATACGGCGACACCGGGCGCAATGGTCGGTCCTCGCTGATCGGCAACTCGTCAGGTTTAATCAAACCATAGGCGGCAGCGGACCCGGCGACATGGATACGAGCCAGCGGACACAAACGCCGTGCAGATTCCAGCACGTGCAGAGTTCCCATGACATTTGCGCCAAGGGTCGTTGCGGGAGCGTTCCAGGACTCGGCGGGGTAGCTTTGCGCAGCAAGATGAAAGATGCGATCGGGCCTGGCACGTTCAATCATGCTGGCTACGGCGTAGGGGTCCTCGATATCGCCTTCAATGAAGGTGACGCGCCCCATCAGGTGACGAATGTTGCGATCAGACGAGCGCCAGCGCTTGAAGCCGACGACCTCGATATCGGGTCGGTCGAGTAGAAAATCGGCGAGGTGTGAGCCGATCAGTCCAGTGATGCCCGTGATCAGTACACGCATCATACTCTCGCGCGCATGCGGCAGCGTGCGTTTCCGGCGTCACCTATCGCGGTTCGGGTATCACGCATTGACAGTCTGTCCTGTGGCCTCGGTGCCGATCTTTTCGGCGAGGACGAAGTATGGTCCGGTCCGCAGTCGTCCCCACAAGAGAACGTCGAGTTCCATAAACGTCGTCACCGCCATCAGCAACCAGTACACCGGACTACTTGGCGTGAGTTGTCGCCGGATACGCCGTCGTGCGACGATTTCTCGCTCGGTACCGGCTGACGTTGTAGCATCCTGCTCGGACGATGTTATGGTTGATTTTTGTTGACGACCGCGTGCCAGGATCGCTTCGCCAAGCTTCATCAGCACATGCTCGACGAATGACGTAGCGACCGTGTTCCAGAATTTTACCTCGACCACCCTGAAACCGGCACGTTCGAGCGCGGCAGCGACATCTTCAAAGGTTTCAAGGTCTTTCACATGGTCCGACTTACGGCGGGCTTCGCGCTCGAAGTCATACACACCTTTGCGGACGAACCATTGACCGAGCCGCCGCGAAAAATTGATCAACGGCTGAATCTGCGAGCGCTCACGTGTATTGGAGAACGCGGCGAAACGACCACCGGGCCGCAGGACGCGCGCCTGTTCGCTCAAATAATCGTTGATCACGTCGATTGGGAAATGCTCCAGCACGTCGACCGACAGTGCTTTATCGAACATATCGTCGGCGAAGGGCAAACGCCTCGCGTCGGACTGCGCGATGGCGATCGTTGCCAGCGCCTCATCGGCGAACAACACGGCGGGATCGGCACCTACCACCAGGCCAGCAGCATCGGCGTACCAGACCGCGAAGCGTCCATTGCCGCAACCATTGTCCAACACAACATCGTTCGGCTGAAAGTCGAGCATACGCCGCAGCACACGCTCGCGCACGCCCGCCGCCAGCAACGGCGGCGCGATGTCACGATAATCCAGTTCCTCGCCCATGCTTTCTTCTTCGGCGACATATTTAGAAACGTAATCGAAGGCAGTTTCCCGCGGCATGAGGTCGATGTAGCCAGCATGTTGTGGATACACCGTCGAGCATCGCCCACAGACGACACCGGCATCCGTTACATATAAATCACGGCTGCCACAGGTTGGACACTGCAACAGCCGGTAGAGTGCTTTTGGCACCATTGATGATGCTCACTTACGCAAAAATTAAAAGCGAGGGGCGAACAGGGCCCCCCACCCTCCACACAGTCCGCAACGGGGCGAACCGCGCGCATTGTACCATATACCTATGCTATACGAGCAAAGTAGATATACATTCAGCCAAATCAAGGCAGAACTGTACCTAAAATGTACTGAGAATGTACTTCAGATCGTATAAAGCGAGCCATACTTCGAGCGCAAATAGGCCATATATGGCTCAATCTGGATCGGGGTCCCAGTCACACGTTGGACCAATTCGTTCGGCAGATATTTACGTCCATGCTGGTAAATATGTTCGGTCAGCCATTGGTGCAGGGACGTATACGAACCCGCGGCGATATCGCTGGTGATGGCTGGCTGAGCCTTCAACGCCGCTGCATAAAATTGTGCGCTGAGAATGTTACCGATTGTGTAGCCCTGGAAGTTTCCGCCGAGCAGACCAGCATACCAATGGACATCCTGTAAAACCCCATTCCGATCGTCGGGCGGCGTGATCCCGAGATCGGATTGGTAGCGAGATCGCCACGCTTCTGGCAGATCGCGGATCGCCAGTCGGCCTTCCAGCATATCAAGTTCGAGATCGAAGCGAATCATCACATGCAGGTTATAGGTCACTTCATCCGAGTCGGTACGAATCAGCGACGGCTGAACTTTGTTGATCGCGCGGTAAAAGGTATCCAGTTCGACATCACCAAGTTGTTGAGGGAAGGTTTGCTGCAAGCGCGGATACCAGTGCTCCCAGAACCCACGACTACGTCCGACCAGATTTTCCCACAACCGGGACTGCGACTCATGCACACCACTCGACGTACCCGTTGCCAGGGGCGTGGCCTCATAGTCGCGTCGAATCCCCTGTTCGTACAGGGCGTGACCGGCCTCATGCATCGTGCTGAACAACCCATCGCTGATGTCGTCTTCCTTCATTCGGGTTGTGATGCGTACATCCCCCGTCGAAAACGAGGTCATAAACGGATGCGCCGTAAAGTCCTGGCGACCACGCTCGAAGTCATAACCGAGTTGCTTGATCACATCCACGCCGAATTGCCACTGTTTATCATTTGCGAACGATTGGCGCAGGCAGGAGTCGTCGGTGACAGGCTGGGCGGCGATCGAATGAAGCATTGGCACGAGTTGTTCGCGTAACCTTGCGAAAAGCGAGCGCACCAGTTCAACCGTCATGCCTTCGTCCGCAAGATCGATCAGGGGATCGGCTGGGTGCGCGCTGTCTGGGAAGCAGTCGGCGTATCGGCGGCTTAGTTCCAACGTTTTTTCAAGGTAAGGTTGCACCGCAGCGAAGTCGTTGGAGGGGCGCGCCTGGCTCCACACCTGATAACCAACCGAGCTATGGCTGGCAATCTCTGACACCAACGATGCCGGAACTCGTGCAGTTCGCTCGTAATCCCTGCGAGTGATTGCGATCAAACGACGCTCATCGCCATCGCTCGGCATTCGCGATTCAAACGGCGCGAGGGCGTCGAGCAGAATACCTAGTTCTGGGTCAATGAATTTCTCATGGGCAAGTTGTTCGAGCGTGGCAAGTTGCCGTCCACGCGCATCAGCGCCACCAGAGGGCATGTACGTCGATTGATCCCACGATAATATTGCGATCGCGCTACGCAGATCGCTGATCTCACTCAATCGCGAGCGAAGTTTCTCATATGTGTCTTGCATTATTAACCTCGTTCCAAGCGTGTTCTGCGTAATTTGCTAGCGACGACAGGTAGCTGGGCCTGGCGCGTACGCCAGCGTGTGACGTGTCTCCCAAGCTATCCTTGAGCGCAACGTCGTCAGTAAGCGGTCGTGCTTTCTAACTCAATGGTACACTAAAACCCATGACACCCGATCTGCTTCGCCCCGGCCTCAAACTCATCGTTTGTGGCTACAATCCATCGCTGCGGTCAGGCGTCGTCGGTCATCATTATGCACATCCCGGAAATCGCTTCTGGCGCGCCATATACATGGCTGGCATCACCGAGCGGCTATACGCACCCGACGAGGACCGAGCACTGCTCGACATGGGCATTGGCTTCACCAATCTGGTAGCACGACCGACCCGCCGAGCCGACGAACTGACGAAAGACGAGATTCGCGAAGGCGCCGAAACATTGCGGCTGACGCTTGAGCGCCTGCGACCGCGTGTCGTAGCGTATACGGGCATCGGCGTCTATCGCTGGTTCGTCGGACGAACGACGATAGATTGGGGCGTGCAGCCAGTGAGCGTTGTACCCGATGTCGTCGATATTGTTGTGCCTTCACCGTCCGGTCTCAACCGCATGTTGCTGGCCGATATCGTCGAACAGTATCGCGCAATCACGCCTTTAATACGGTAAACTATTCCGTCGCCCCCTGGTGTGGGACACGTCGAGGCCATTCATTGTGCGCTTGTATTATGAAATTGCTCGCCGCTCGTTTCGCCGTGCGGCAGTCTACCGTAGTGCCTACCTATTTGGGATGTTGACCAACGCCTTCTTCGGTACCATCATGACCTTCGTTTACCGCGGCCTGTACGCCGCTGGCGGTGGTGTCGCTGGTTGGACCGTCGAGGATGCCATAAGCTACATTTGGACCACGCAGTCCTTGATTTCAATCGGCGGCGGTTGGGTAGGCTTCGAGATCATGGGAACGATCAGGACGGGCGAAGTCGTAACTGACCTGAGCCGACCGTGGAACTTTTTCGGCTACTGGCTAAGCCGCGCGTTAGGCGAACGTCTGTATAATCTGCTGCTGCGTGCGTCGCTGACCTATATATTTGGCGTCATTATGTTCGGCGCTCGTATTCCAACGTTAGGCAATGCGGCGGCCTTCCTGATAGCGATGGCGCTCGCTATACTAGTTGCCTTCGCCTTCAGTTTCATCGTCAACCTGTCTGGTTTCTGGTTAATCGACGCAACTGGCATCCTGTATATGTCGAACATCGTGTTGACCTTTTTTTCGGGATTCCTGCTTCCGCTCGCTTTCTTCCCTCCAGCATTACTAACGGTCGCCAACGCCCTGCCCTTCCGGGCTATCACCAGTATTCCGGCGGAAGTTTGGCTGGGGAAGGTTCCTGCTACCTCATTACTCCCAATGCTGCTGCTCCAATTCGGCTGGGCCATCGCGCTGATAGTTATTGCACAAATGCTACTTGGGCTTGCCGTACGGAAAGTCGTCATTCAAGGAGGCTAGCCCACCACGATGATTGCTCTATATTTCCGGTTAATTGGCGCGCGAATCAGGTCGCAGATGCAATACAAAGCATCATTCATCATGGAATTGGTAGGTTTTACGCTCACGACCGGCATCGAATTCGCGGTGTTAGCGATTTTGTTTACTCGCTTTCCCTCGGTACTGGGCTGGAATATCGCCGAGGTCGCGCTGTTGTACGGGCTAACGTCGGTCGCCTTTAGCTTGACTGAGATGATCGGTCGAGGTTTCGATTCGCCCTTTGAAACGATGATGCAGCGTGGCATGTTCGATGGTGTGCTGGCTCGCCCCCTCAACAGCTTTTTCCAGATACTCACGGCGGAGTTCCAATTGCGCCGATTGGGACGCACAATCCAGGGCGTCGCGGTGCTGGCGTATGCGTTCAGTCGCCTTGCGATCGACTGGTCACCGGCCAAGCTCATGCTTATCGTGCTGACGATCATATCAGGCGTCTTCATCTATCTGGCATTGTTCGTGATCGGCGCGACGATTTGCTTCTGGACGATAAAAACACCCGAACTCGTCAACGCTTTCACGTTCGGCGGAAACCAGATGGTCAGCTATCCGCTGGGAATCTATAACCGTGTCCTTCGCACAGTTTTTTTGTGGATCGTGCCGGTGGCATTCGTCAACTATCCCACCGCGCTCGTGCTGCTCGAACGCACCGACCCCTATGGCCTGCCCCCCAACATCGCCTGGGCTGCACCACTGGTCGCCGCGACCTTCTTCGGTGTGTCACTGTGCATCTGGCGCTATGGCATCACCAAATATCAAAGCGCGGGCAGTTGATCCCGTGCTGACACACTCGCGCAGGTAAATACAATGAGTTTGATTGAAGTCGAAAACCTCCGCAAGACATTTCGCATAGCGGTACGAAAAGGTGGTCCGTTCGGGTCGATCCGCACGTTGTTCGCCCGCGATTACCGCGAGGTGCATGCCGTCGACGACGTTTCATTTCATCTCCAGCGCGGCGAAATGGTCGGCTACATCGGACCAAACGGTGCGGGCAAATCAACCACGATCAAGATGCTGACAGGCATCCTCGTGCCATCTGGCGGTCATCTGCTGATCGACGGTCGTGTGCCGTCGCGACAACGGATTGAACATGTTCGTCGCATCGGTGTCGTATTCGGACAACGAACGCAACTCTGGTGGGACCTGCCGACCGTCGATTCGTTCGAGCTATTGCGTTATGTATACAAGATTCCCGAACAACGCTGGCGCGAGAACCTGCGCTCGTTCACCGAGCTACTCGATCTCGGCCCATTCCTCGACACACCGGTGCGTCAGCTTTCGCTCGGACAGCGCCTACGGGCCGACCTCGCGGCAGCCTTACTGCACGAGCCGTCGATCCTGTTCCTCGACGAACCGACGATTGGCCTTGATGTGGTCGCTAAAGAACGTATCCGCCAGTTTTTGACACACGTCAACCGCGAGGATGGTATCACCGTCATCCTGACGACTCACGATCTCGATGATATTACCCGTTTATGCAAGCGCGTTGTCTTGATCGACCGTGGACAAGTGATGTACGACGGTGCGCTCGAAACACTTCGCACACGCTTTGGGCGACAGCGCACGCTGGTTGTCGACCTGGATGGCGATGTAGATGTCATTGATGTACCGACTGCCGAGGTTATACGTCGCGAGGGCCCGCGTATCTGGCTCCGCTTCGACCGCGATACGACCACAGCCGCAGCGCTCATCGGCGCGGTCAGCGCACGCTACCCTGTACGCGATCTCACCGTCGAGGAGCCAGCCATCGAAGGCATCGTGCGTCACATCTATGAGGCTGGCACCACCGACGAGTAAGAGACGGAGCGATAAACCTGACCCAACAGCAAAAGACGTACTATCCGACAACTTCACGCCGGTTTCGTGCGCTTTATCCCTTGATGCCAGTCATTGCAATGCCTTCGAT
Source organism: uncultured Chloroflexia bacterium (assembly GCA_963782315.1). Classification (GTDB taxonomy): domain Bacteria; phylum Chloroflexota; class Chloroflexia; order Chloroflexales; family Kallotenuaceae; genus JBBSGA01. The sequence goes on along the minus strand of CAWAJS010000044.1, from coordinate 119,115 downwards.
GAAATAGCGTTGCGACGCCAGGAATACGGCAAGCACCGGAATTGTCGACATGACCGAGCCTGCCATAAGCCAGGGCCAGTTCGTCTGATATTGGCCTTGCAGTAACGCCAACGCCACCGACAATACGCGCATGTCGTCCGTGCGCGTAATGATCAAAGGCCATAGCAAATCGTTCCAGGATGCCAGGAATGTAAAGATGACCAGCGCCGCGATAGCAGGTCCAGATAATGGCAAGATTACCTTCCAGAGCAACCAAAGTGGGTTTGCACCGTCCATAACAGCGGCTTCTTCGAGTTCGCGTGGGATTTTCAGAAATGATTGGCGGAGAAGGAAGATACCAAACGCACTGAACGCTCCCGGCAGAATGATCGCCTGATAGGTATTAAGCCAACCCAGATAGCGCATAAGAATAAAATCTGGGATCATATACACCTGGAACGGCACCATCAGTGCCGCAAGATAGAACGCGAACAATGTATCGCGTCCCTTGAAGCGTAGTCGAGCGAACGCGAACGCCGCCATCGAGCAGGTGATCACCTGCCCCACGACGCGCCCAACCGTGACGATGATGGTGTTCGTAAAATACCGTCCAAAGCGCAGGTTTTCGAGTACGTCAGGGTAATTGTTCCACATGACGGGATTCGGAAACCATTGTGGCGGAACCAGTAGCGCCGCTGATTGCTGCTTAACGAGGTTGAGAGCATCCAGATGAAGGGCAACAGCATGATCAACGCACCGATGATCAGGCCGATGTGAAGCAGCACGTGCCATGGTGAAGTACCTGGTTTTTGGTCCACACGCCCTGCTGAGGTAGTACTCGTCATTGTCGATACCTGACCTTAATCATAATACACCCAGCGTCGTTGGAGCCGGAACTGGACCATCGTGACGATGAAAATAATCGCGAACAGTACCAGCGCCACCGCCGAGGCATAGCCCATGCGCGAAAGCCGGAAAGCGTTGGTATAGATATAAAACACCATCGTAATACCGGCACCACGAGGCCCGCCAGGGTTGTTGCTACTGGTCATCACAAGAATCTGATCGAAGACCTGAAACGCGTTAATCAACGATAGAATCAGGATCAGGAACGTGGTCGGCGATAGCAAGGGTAGGGTAATATGACGGAAACGCGCCCAGGTGCTTGCTCCATCGACGTTGGCTGCTTCATACAGATCGCGTGGAATCGCCTGCAACCCCGCCAGGAACAACACCATGTTGTAGCCAAGCCGTAGCCAGACGCTAAAGATGATGATCGCGGGCATCGTTCCTTCGGGCGACGCCAGCCAGAGCGGTTCAGGCAAACTTAAGTATCCAAGGATATTATTGATCAGACCGTAGACCGGAAGAAACATCCACTTCCATACGAGTGCAGAAGCGACGACAGTTCCCACGACGGGCATGAAATACGCGGCGCGGTACCAATTGATCCCCCGAATTTTCTGGTTCAATGCCAGCGCGATCAGCAACCCGATCGCCATACCAACAGGTACGCTTACAAGCGTAAAATACAGCGTGTTGAGCAAGGCTTGCCGAAGACCGGCATCAGTCGTCAAACGCTGAAAGTTTTCAAAGCCAGCCCAGGTCGGCTCGGTCAAGAGATCCCAGTCGAAGAAGCTGAGCAACAGCCCGCCGATCATCGGCACCCAGTAGAACGTAGCAAAGCCGATGAAACTCGGGGCAAGAAAAAGAGCGCCCATAGTGCTTCGCGTCGCTCTAGAGTACTCTTTGTTGATCTCTTTGTTTGTGCTCGTGCGAGCGATATATCAGCCATTACCACATCCTGAAAAAGGTCTCCGACGCCTGAGGGCGTCGGAGACCTACCATGTTACTGTTGCCCTTGTAGAATCGGGTCGATCTGCGCGCAAATTTGCGTCAAACCTTCCTGAACGGGCGTACGTCCGGCGAAGATATCTGACATGCCGGTGTTCATGATTGGGTTCCATTGCTCGAACGTGATACCGCTAGGGAATTGATGTCCATTAGCAGCCGCATCGACGAACACCTGCGTGTTGATGTCTGGGCTTGCATCCTGCCAGGGCTTCGCAAGTCCAGCATACGTCGCAGGTTGCCCATTTTCAGCGACGATGCGCTGGCCTTCCTCGCTGGCAATGAAGTTGATCCAGGCCCATGATTCAGCCGGATGCTCGGTTCGCGCACTGGCGACATTTCCTAGCCCCGAAACGACCGACACACTTTGCCCTGTAGGTGCCTTGGGTAACGGTGCAACATCCCACTTGAAGCCAGTGATCGAATCCTTATAGGCGTTGACGTTCCACGATCCGCTGGTGATCATCGCGGCCTTGCCCTGTTGGAAGAAGGTCGTCGGATCGTCGCCCATCGCGGCAGGCTCCTGCGAAACTTTATCTTTATAGATCAGATCTACAAGATACTGCACTGCCTCGACAGCCGCAGGTTGAGAAACCTGGCACTTGTTGTCGGCGACCACTTCACCACCGTTCGAGAAGATGAAATTATAGGTCTGCTCCTGCGAACTCCACCACGTCACGATGCCATACTGATTCGGTGCCTTGGTCAATTGCTGGCTGACTTCGCGCAACTTATTCCAATCCCACGATGCATCGGGATAGGCAATACCCGCCGCGTCGAACAAATCCTTGTTGTAATACAGGCCAATCGAATCGTAGTAGAACGGGCCGCCGTACTGCTTGCCGTTGTAATTGTAGGAACCCAGGATCGACGCTGGGTACTTCGAATCGTCGAATCCGGTTTCTTGCATATAGGGCGTCAAATCTAGCAACACATCACGCGAAGCGTAGAATGGAAAGAACGGTCCGTTCATCCAGAATGTGTCAAAGAGGTCGCCACCCGCCGCTGCGGTCTTGAGATTATCCCAATACTGCGCCCATGGCACCAGTTGGATCTCGACGTTGATGTTGGGGTTCTTCGCCTCGAATGCATCGATGACCGTCTGCATGGTGGCTTGTTGTGTTTGATCCCACATCCCGTAGGTAATCGTCACTTGTTCACCACTTGCCGCTGCTGGTGCTGCCGTCGTCGCTGCACCACTATCTGCTGGTGCAGGCGTCTCCACCGCACCACTATCCGCTGGTACTGCCGTCGCCACCTCACCGCTATCTGCTGGTGCTGCTGTCGCCATCGCACCACTATCCGCTGGTGCCGTCGTCGCTGCTGTACCGGCCGGTGTACCGCTCGAAGCCGAGCCACAGGCGGCGAGCACGGTCATCAACATGACCAGCACGCTTATCGTGCGAACCTTTTGTTCCAACGCGTCCTCCAAAAAGTAGAATCTGAGTACGTCACTCCACATCATATTATATGCCACCAGCATTCAATCTGGTGCCCACCAGACATACCAACGATGTGCTGTGGTACCATAAAGAGCAGGAACGGTTGCGCCATGTGTTCCAACATGGTTACCCGGCGAACCATATCACTCATCCCGGCGTGGCCCTTTTGCAGTATAAACACGTACCTTATATCTGCGCTTAAAGGAACGAGTGTGCCTACAGATGCTTGGCGATTCGCCCATACGCGATGGGGTGATCCAATCTGGATTCTGGCGGTCCTGTCGACCGGCAACGCTGAAACGGCTCAGGTTGCAGTCGTGGACGCGTTCTGCACGTCCTATCACGACCACCCTTCGGATGACCCTGAACAAGCACTCTATCAGACGCTCTATCGCCATCCTGTACGGTTTGACCGCCTCCGGCAACGCCCGCTCATTCGTCGCAATTTACGGCGCATCGCTCCACGTGACCGTGTTCTGCTCGGCTTATGGCTCCTGCGCGAGCAGTCGGGCGAACAACTCGCCGCGACGACGGGCGAGACGCTTGCGGAAGTCACCGCACGCCTGACACGCGCTGTCATCGCGTGGAAGCAAGCGCAAGATTCGCTGCTATTTTCAGCACCCATGCAGGATGACATCGCTGAACTGGTCAAAGAACGTCTGGAGGCCGCACCTTCCATCGGTTCGCACTCCCGCGTGTACGCCACCCAAACAACCCTTGTGGATCAGCTTCGTGGTGAGCTACAGGAAGCCACGCGCAATCAACACCTCCCGGCAGAATGTCAGGTCCAGATCGAAGCATGCTTACATGCTCAGCAACAAACTGCTGGTGTCCGCTGGTGGCAACGCAAAGCCTACTGGCAACTTGGCATTGTCTTTCTCACAGTGGCGATCCTATTGGCATTAGTCATACCCCGTCGAACGAACAACCCTGAACAGGCCGCAACATCCACCACTGCCCGGGCACTTGTGCAAGTAGCGCTCGACCGTTGGGGAGCGACGACCAATCACATCACACACCGACAAGTATGGGCGATCGACCCTCTCCATCAACAGACCCCGGCAGTCGTGACCGACCTTTGGCTGCCCGCTGGGGATAGCGCCGAACATCGTGTCGAGATGCGCCGTGGTCGACAACTTCTGGAATGGCAGGTTGCGAACGGCGACCGTCGTCTGAACTATGGCGCGATCCCGTCGGAAAGCACCTGTTCCTGGACGTTGCCAACCAACAGCACTAACCAGATGGCAATTTCATTCCGCATTCCTCCCGCCGACCAACAAGCCGCGCTCGAAGCACGATTGCGACAGGGAGCGTATGGACTAGGGTACCTGGCGCTCGAACGTGCTCTGGCGGCCCCCGATCTACGTTCTTTTGGTACGCGTATCATCGCGTCACGCACATTCGTCACGCTCATCTATTCCGATACCTTCTGGGGTCCGTCACAACAAGTTGTGCTCCGCCTCGACCCCGAAACTGGCGAACTGTACGGCGTACAAACAGTATCGGTCACAGGAGCCCAAACGCGCACTCGCGACCTGTGGCGTGTGGACGTGCGCGAGGAAGCCGATTTCATTCCCAGCCCGTTACCAGACTGGGTTGAAGGTAAACGCACCGAACGATTGATCGACCCCGGCTGCCTGCACCTTGCGGCGGATGCCACAGAGGACCTGCGAACGACACTCGACACCAAAGGGATCGGCTGGTACCTACCAGCAACCTTACCGTCGGGCACGACACGCGGCGTACTGCTCGCAGCAGGGCCGACCGAATCCGGCAGCGCATCGACCCCCGTATCAACCGTACAGTTCACCGGGCCGGGACGCTTTCTTTCGATCTCGCCCATCTCCTGGATCGCTGACATTGCGGGCGACGATCTCATGGAACGCGGGCAGTGGCGTATCGCGGGACGTGTGGAGCCTGGGGTAAATACCACTCGTCTGGTGTTGTTCCTTAGGCACGACAACAATGCTGGCGTGTTTCCCCGCCTCAATCCGGGTGCATCAGGCTGGTCGCTCGAACAGACCATCGACAGTTTCGTAGCAGCGGTGAGCATCTCCGCGCAGGGATGGACGCAGGACGAACTCCTGGCGCTCGTCGACCAACTCCAGTTTGCAACGCCACCCATCTGGGCTAGTCTGCGCGACAGCTTTGTGACCCCGGAACCATTGGACGCCACCACCCGGACCATACTCGACCAAGCTATCGCAGCGCTCGCCCCACCGAAAACCGGAATGATTGCGACGACCGCAGAAACGACGATCCGGCCGCGGATGAAACTTCCACAACTCGGCGATCCGTACCATATCCCTGACGAATTATGGATACCACGCTCCACCACGCAGCGGCAGACGCTGCTTTATGGCGAGGCCGGTTTAGAGCGATTCGCCGACCAGCGCACCACATCCACTGGGTTGCCCTATATCCTGCGCCAAAGCGATGGAACGAAATTCGTCTTCGCTAACTACTCTCAGGGTTGGATAGTGGATGGCGATGCAGCGCGGCTCGGGACCATGGCGGTTCCATCGCAACCTGGCATCTCCATGCTCAAAATGATATTGGGGTCTAACGCACCGCTCCGCATTACCGAGCAAGACGGAGCATGGCAGGTTGAACGTAAGGAAACACGCACCCAGGACGATCTCAATGCCGAGCCTCAGGACCCCTGGAACGAGCAACCCTGGACTACTAGCCTTATAACCGGCACAATCACGTACCGTGTCTGGCTCGACCGTGTCACATCGTTACCGCAGCGGATGGAAGTTTCGCACCTCACGGGCGAAGATCGAACTATTGTGCAGACGACGGCGATCACAGAACGACAGGTCAGTGCCGCCATTGTTGGATGGCTACCGCCGATCACTTCAGAGAACCAGAGTGACGTACTTGCGTTTCACTGGGTAGCCGGCAAAGGTCCGGTCTTGGACGAGCGCGTCCTGAGCCAGCAGATGAGCGGTCCACCATATCGGTGGACGGAAGCGAGCGGTGCATCGACTCAGTGGGTGCTCGAACCTGTGGGAGCCACTGAACCACTTGCGCTAAGTGCCTTTAAAGCCCCCCGTTGGTTCAACATATCGCGTTTGTCCGCTGTCCATCGCACGTTATATCGCGTGGATGCAGACAACTACATGGGGATCCTGGTCACGCAGGGACCAAAGAATCTGATGCGGCATGTGATCCGCTACAGCGAAAGCTTACGTGGTGCTGACGCGATGCCATGGACCACGAGCACGCGCATGACCGTCACGATCGATGGCGTAGACCGCGAGGCATGGCTACTCGCGCACAACGGCGTCGCAGCTTTGGTCATCGACATGGACGACCGGCTCATTCATGTGATGGGATTACGGTCGTACCTCGAAGGTCCGCTGATGGAGAAACTCCCACAACTGACGGCAACAGCACCATAACATCGTTCTAGCAACGCAAATACCGCTCACGCATGCGTGAGCGGTGTCACGGTCAGCCTTGCTGAATACCTACCGAAAGATCAACGGCAGCCGTACCCGTACGTCGCCGGGAGGCGGTGCATCGTAGGTGATGCGCCGCACCTGCCCACCGCCGCTGTACGTAGTGTAATACAGCGCCTGTCGCCCATCGCTGGTCGGGCCAACGTCCATCGCGACGATCGAGCCAACACCAGTCGCAAACTCCTCGATACGCGGCGTTCCCTGACCATCGTGCGCGATCCAGAATATCGTGCCGCACACAAGATCGCCGAAAAAGTATGCCCGATGGTAGGGCAGAGGCCATCCGTAGGGAGCAAACGCGCCACCCGTAATCGAGGTACACCTGGTAGCATTCACCTTCGTGTCATGGTTGTAATCGACCAGTGGGTTAGTTAATCCAGGCGGTGGTGCATCACAATCGGTCGTTGATCCTCGCGCACAATGACCCTCGCGGATGTTCCAACCATAGTCTGCTCCCGCCACACCCTCGTCGATCTCCTCCCAGGTCTCGCCGCCTACATCGTTGATGTACAGCCGTGAGCCACCAGGGTTGTGATCGACCGCGATACGAAAGGGGTTCCGCAACCCCTTCGCCCAGGTTTCCTGACATTGTTTGCCGGGATCGGTGATGCCTGTCTGGTTACAGCGGACGGCGTTGGGTCCCAGGAAGGGGTTATCGACGGGTATGCCGCCATCACGGGTGATCCGCAGAATTTTGCCGTTCAGCACATGGTCGTCACGTGAGGCGTCGTTGTCACCCTGGCAACCGCTATCCCCCGCGTAATCGCATCCACCATCACCGATGCTCACATACAAGTAGCCATCACGCCCGAACTTTACATCGCCACCGTTGTGATTTCCAGCAGTTGATAAGATGTTATTCACCAGAAGCGTTTCGGACAATCGGTCAATCACGTTGGAGGTTGGCATGATAAAGCGTGACACCCGGTTGGCCGGACCACGTGGAAACGCCTCATCGCAGCCGTTACGATTCGCGGTGTAATAGACGTACACATAGCGATTCGTAGCGAACTCCGGATCCCCCGTGACGCCCAACAGCCCACGCTCCGCGTTATCGCAGATAGTATCGCTCAGGTCGAGAATAACGTGAAGCGCACCATCGTAGAGGTACAATTGTCCAGACTGGGAAGCGACCAGCATACGTCCATCGGGCAGGAAAGCCAGTGAGGTCGGGGACGGAACAGTGGTAATTTCGACATCGGTAAATCCTGCAGGGGGCGAACCGCCAGGCACGCTGCGAGGATGTGCGCTCGTCAGCGCAAGTGCCAACACCAACAGCATAAACCATCGTGTGAGCATGAGCAATCCCTTCGTTGACCGGGAATTCAGAGCTTCGGGGGTGTCGTGTATTGTTCTGCTGTCCTGCGGCTGTCTTCCGCCACCTGTTTACGCAATGCATCGGGAGCTACTACTTCGACATCCGGTCCCCAGGTCATAATCCAGTTCTTGATCTCGCGGATGCCACCGACCCGAATTGTCATCATACAGCCGCCATTCGGCAGGTCTTCCAATACCTGAGAATGATGCCAGACGCTTTCATGGATACGTCGAGCGACCGACGCTGTGAAGCGCAGTTTCACTTCGACTTCATCCTCGGTCATGATACCCCACGACGATTCTAGCCATTTATAGATGTCGAAATTCTCAGGGATCGTGTAGCGCTCGGTCAATAATTCGGCGGACTGGATGCGTTCGAGCTTGAAGGTGCGGATCGCATTGCGCAACTGGTCATGCGCCACCACGTACGATGCGGGCTCGGTGCGTGACACTTCCAGGAAGTATGGGGCGATTACCCGCTCCTGGGGTTCGGGTCGATCGGACGCCCAATAGCTTATTCGTACGATGTGCCGATCAGCCCATGCGCGTGTCAGGGTTTCGAGTATCTGGATGTATATTTGCCGTAGCGGCTTGGCACGAATCAGATCGGCGGCACGCGCCATGTGTTCGCTGAGCGTTGCGTCGGGGAGAGACGTTGCAATCTTATCGAGCGCTCGCACGACATGCGGATTGTTTTCGTCGGAGTGATGCGCTAACAGACGAGCGGCAAAATACAAGGCCACGGTTTCATTGAGATTTAAACGAACCGTCGACTGGTAGATTTCGCGATCGATGCCAAACTTACCGCCAAGCTGCCAGACAGGCACGCCGACGGCATCGAGCGTTTCGATGTCGCGGTAGATCGTGCGGCGGTCTACCCCACAGTAGCGAGCGAGTTCAACAGCGCTTAATCCATGCGGAGTGTTATAGAGCTTATGCTCGATCTGTTGAAGCCTGGCTGCCTTCGATTGTGTGCGCGTTTCCTCCATGTCATCCGAGCACCAAGGACAATACAACCATCATAATGATAATGAGCGCAGCCCAGATCAGGATGCGGCGCAGATCCTTGTTAATGGCGCGGAACTCTGCACCATGGTCGACTGGTGCGGGCTCTGCCATGAAGGTGCGACGTTGCACGATCGTAGGACCTGTGGCGCTTACGGTAGGCGTGGGTTTGGTGTATGTACGTGAGGATTGTTCGCCGGCACGGCGCTGTGCGCGAGAAGGCCGGGTTGAAGGACGGCGTGACTGAGCGGGCATAGCGACGAGAATCCTTAAGGACGTAGAAGACGGCTGGACGCCGCACGGCATATTATACCATCTCGGCACCGTGGCATGACAACACGGACAAGTCATTCGGTTCTCGCGGCTACCCCAACAGGGGTGAACCGAGGTTCAGAGCCAATAAGGCTACCAGATAAGTCGCGACGCTTTGCTGCTTAAATTGAATCCTGAGGTATCCTATCGATCAGGCCGCGTTTGCCACGTCCTTGTTCTCGAAGAGCGTTGCGTTACCCAGCGCCTTGCGTAGCTCGGGTTGCACATCGCGCAGCCGCTGCACCCAGGCGCGCGGCGACGGCTGGCCAATGTGCGGGGCGAGGGCACTGCGCACTGCCAGTTCCAGTAGCAGTAACAGATGGCGGCGCGCCCCGTGATACACGTTCGTATCCCCCAGCTTCTGAAACGTGTACTGCGCTGGCTCATCCTTCGTCCGCGTGGCAATCTCCCAGCCGGGCCGCGGTAGGATGTCGTCAAGCGCATCCACCGCGAAGGGCTCCCCGCGCGCCACCGCCAGGGCCAGGTGGCTGAGTTCGAGCACGGAGATATGGGCCAGCAGGTCGTTCAGCGGCTCGTGTGCGTCTGCCGGGAGCGCACGGACACGAACTTCGCTCGAATACTGATACGAGATGTAATAGGCCTCCGCCTGCTCATCGGTTCCGGCGATCGTATAGAGCCCTTCAGCATTGTAGGGCCGAGCGTCTGCCATAGCTTTAAATCTCCTCCATTTCGAAAACTTTCACCTGCACCTGTGGTTGCTCGTCAAATTCGCCCCAGTCAACACCTTTTTCTATTATCTTCTTCTGTCGAGCCGCCTCGTAGTTGTCCTTGTCCAGCCCTCGATCTGCCTTGACTTCGCCCACGCGCAGCAGGATGGACCTTGCGGCATGAGGGGCGTTCGGCGGGACTTTCCCATTGATATGTTGCCAGATAGCCTTGATGCGGAGGCGCGTTCCCGGCCTGAAAAGCACTTCAGATTCCAGCGGGATAGCTGAAACGCCAGCGAGGTTGGACGCCGACTTGACATCGATGATGGAGTACAGGTTCTTGCTTCCCCCTGCCGTAGATGTCTGGTTCAGGTAAAATTCCGCGCCTGAAAATGATGAGGCGGCACTGATAAACGAGAGATCCGCAATGACAGCTCCCGGTTTCCACACCTCGGCCATGCCCTTGAAGGGAGACTGGCCGCGAAACGCGAGCCCTTTGTACGGTGGCAGTTTGGTCAACGCAGAAACGAGCGCCTTGTACGGACTGGCCTTATCGAAGTTCGCCGCCTTGAGATCCACGCCTCGCAGGGCACTATTGGCCGCATCCGAGTTTTTGACATACGCGTTCAGCGCTGCCATCTCTTCGGCGGTGAGCTCGCCCGTCTGATGTTGAGTTCCTACGAAATCGCCAAGTTGTGCGGCATGGGAGAAATGGGATAGAAACAATGACCGAATCAGCTTGAATCCAGGCAGGTCCAACGTATTAAGCTCATCGAGAGACAGCTCAGCCTTTTTCAGGTTACCCCCGTTAAGGTTGTTGTAGAGTTCCTGCAGCTTTGTAAGCGCTAGCGTGCCCTTCAGATGGTCTTGATAATACCCTGGGGCAATGCCGACCTCCTGCACGAAGTCAGGCATTTCCTCCTTGCTTGCGTTGGTTACCTGATCAGCACCGAGTAGCTTGGCCGCCGCTATATCATCTTTTTTATTCCATTTGTTCATAAGGCGCTTAGTGACCTCGTGCTCGATAAGATGATGCACGTGTCTCAGGGGGATCCAAAGTTTTGACTCAAGTGATTGAACGTCTTGCAATGCTACGACATTGAATGACTTCCAGTACATGATCGCATCCTGGATCTTGACCAAGTTCTGCAATGTTTTATTCTTTTCCGTTTTCTCATAGAACTTGAACGCATCATCGATGCCTCCCTCCATAATATGGTCAGGATTTGCCTTGTGTGCTTTTTCCCTTTCTTTCGCGAGGCTTAACGAGGCTTTGATCTTCGGAACGTCGTCGGACTTTTGCTCCTGGAACGTCATTTTTTTGAATTCGCTGTAGGAGATCATCTTTCGTTGGACGATGGGAGCACCGGTCGGCGCTTTGGGCAACGCGCTGGCTCGACTGTCCTGCCGGTCCAGTTGGTCTTGCCGCGCTCCGGCCAACAGCCGTCTGACCATGTGGTTGCCGACCGTGCGCTGGAGCCCCAGGATGCTCACCCTATCGAGACGCTGCGGATAGCCCACAGCAGGCGGAACCTGTCTCCAATAATCCTCATGTCGCGTGTCCCGCGGTCGTGGGCTCGGCTGTGCTGGCGTGTGGGCCTGTCGCGAAGACGCGACAGGACGTTCTGGAAGTTTACTCACCATAACCCCCCGTTTTCTGCCATCGACGACGATCTGAATGCAACGGTACGCTGGAAGTCGCGCTCCTAAGGGTATCCTGTCGCTCGCGAGCCAGAAGCTTGCCAGCATCTGACGTACGGCGCGATTGCCACCTGTCCGCTGAAGGCTCAGATGTTTTCCGGGTGTAGCGCAGCGGGACAGGTGGTTGTGTCATGAATACCGCCGACTGCGGGCGCATCTGGCTCAAACGTAGTGTAGTATTCCTGAGATTTACGATGGGAAGACAGCCCCGGAGCGATGGGCGCTTTGTCGGCGTGTGGCGAACGTTGTAGTTGCACGGCCCCCTTGCTAACGACTGACGAAGTCTCATGGCGAGCCGAACGAGCGGAAGTGCATTCGGCTTTGACCAGGATGCGTTGACAAGGCACATCCCAGTGGATCAGAGCAACGACCACGACGAAATGTGGGACAATAATACATCTGGGATAGAGAAATGTCTATCAAAAGATAGATCTTGCAATCAGCGTACATCGAACGAGAGCACTCCGCAGTAGTCACCTGCGTTCGGGCCAGAGGAGGAGATATACTCCCTCTGGTACCCATGGCATGTGCTGCTTCCTGACCAGTTGATTGATGGTGGACTCTACAAACCTGGCGCTGATTCGCTCACCGTCCGATACCGTTCACCGTAATCGACCGAGCCAGCAGGGTCATCGGCCGATTGGTCGGCATACCCTGTGCGACATCAGCAGATCGAAGCGTCGACGCCTGGTCTTTGTGTCGATGCTTGCCCCAGCGCGAAACATTTGCTCGCCGGAGGAACGTCTTCGAACTCGTCGCCGCGGAATGAGAGGATATTTTTGTCTGCAATCACCTCGAACACGTTCCCCGTCTTGCTTCCGCTTGCACCACGCGGCGCCCGCACAATGCCACACTTGTTACCGACACCGTCAGCGGAGCGGAGGGAGCGAGGCCAGGGTCAGGCGCTGCGCTGAAAGAATGTCGGAGTGGCGATACCCCTGGTGATACGGCAATTCGACCGCCTGGGACAGTCCCTGGCGCATCTCGCGGAGACGGTGCGTGACCTGCACCATTCAGCCTATTTCGCACCGCCGGCACTTTGGATTTCGCGGTCCAACACGCGCTCGAACACGTCGAGCGGTTGTGCCCCCGCTAAAAGTTTGCCGTTGATGACAAAGGACGGTGTTCCTGTCAATCCCAGTTGCCGACCTTCCGCGATATTGGCCTCCACATCGCTCCGCGCCGCTGTGTCAGATTGCATACAGGACGCAAACTGTGTTCCGTCAAGACTGAATTCCTGGGCATAGCGCGTCATCGCCTCGCGTGCGGCGGCTTCGGTGGTGTCCCATTCTTCGGGTTGCGCGAACAACGCTTCGTGCATCTCCCAATACTTGCCCTGTGCGCCCGCACATTCGGCGGCCTGTGAAGCAATCTCAGCCTGTGGGTGCAACTGGGTAATCGGGTAATCCTTGAATACGTAATACACTTTGCCAGTGTCTATATATGCTTTTTTGATTTCAGGAAACGTCGTGGTGGTATATCGACGACAGAATGGACAACCATAGTCTGAAAATTCAACCACAGTTATAGGGGCTTCGGGATCGCCGAGTGCTGCGTACTCCTCTCCTTTTAGACCGAGTTTCGTCATGATACTGGTGACAGGCGCAGAAGCGACCTCATCAGGAGCCGTCACAGCATCACTGGTCACAGTTGTGGCAGCCGTTGCATTCGTTGCTACTTCCGCCGTCGCCGTTGTATGAGTACTTTCGCCGCCTGACGCGCCACTACAAGCGCTCAAAACCAGGAGAATGAATACCAGAGCGGAGCGAGCGAAAGGGAGCGGGTGTATCGTCGTTCGTCGTGTCGTCGGTATATGGTTAGATTCCGTTTGCATCAAGCTTCATCCCTTGTTTATGTAGAACTATCGTGGTACTCGTACGTAGCGAGTTCCCGCTAGTGCGCGTTTCATCACGAGGCTGCCACTATTGCTAAACCCCAGGTTTTCGTATAAACGTTGGGCAGCATGGTTTTCGTTTCGCACATCAAGCATGATCTGATCCGCACCGTAGACTTCAGCGCGTGCGGAAGCCGCGAGTAGCATCTGACGACCGATGCCACGTCCGCGCATATGCGGCACAACATACACATCTTCGAGATATGCATATGGCTCGCCATGCCAGGTTGAAAGCCGCCAGGAGATCTGCAGACATCCAACCGTTTGACTGTCCAGAGTCGCGAGCAGAAAGTCGCTGGCCTTCGTATCGATCAAACGCCGGACGACCTGCTCCAATCTGTGAGCCTCGACTGGTTCGGTATGCTCCTCCCGCGCTAAAGCGGCGATGAGTGGGACAAGTGACAGGACGTTATCGGATGTACAAACCTGGATTGTGATACCTTCCACCTACGAAAACCTTTCACCATGCTGCAATACAAGCATTATAACAGCGTGATTTTGGAGGCACAGGCAAGAGAGCGAACTTGTTAGTTCGCTCTCTTGCCTGTTCGACTAATTGCTGAACGCTCAGGATATCAAATGTTGCGATGGGCTAGTTGCACAAATGCCCGTGGCCCGGGCCCAACATAGGCCGCCTTCGGTCGGATCAAGCGGTTATCGCGCAATTGTTCAAAGATATGTGCCGTCCAGCCTGCAATGCGGCTACAGGCGAACAACGCAGGGAACATTGGCGCGGGAAAACCTAGTGCTCCCAGCAAAGGTGCCGAAAAAAATTCGACATTGGGTGCAAGTTTACGCTCGGCGAAGTATGGATGTGTCGCAGTCAGCGCTTGTAATGTTTCAGCGGTACGATGAATAGTGGGGTCCGCGCCCGCCACGATCAAGTGCTCTGAGTGTTCACGCAGATGTCGCACGCGTGGGTCTTCCACTTTGTAGATACGATGACCGATACCCATGATTCGTCGTTTGAGGGGAAACGAGGCTTCCACGTATGGCGCAACGCCTGCATCACCACCCATCGCTTCCATCATTTCATAGGCTTTCTGATTCGCCCCGCCATGCGCGCCGCCTTTGAGCGTCGCGATCGCTGCAGTGACCGCCCCATATATATCCGCGCCCGCTCCAATCGCCACGCGTGCTGCGAACGTCGATGCGTTGAGACTATGTTCTGCCAACAACACCATATACAAATCCAATGCCGCGATTTGCTCCTGGGTTGGTTCGACGCCATGATACATCCACAGAAGATTCGCAGAATGTCCAAGATCGAGGCGTGGCTCGACGACTGACAGCCCGCGCTGGAGCCGCCCGATGGCCCCCAGTAACATCGGCATTCGTGCCACAAGCCGTATGGCAATACGGCGCGCTGCGTCCATATCCAGGGCTTCCGCTTCGGCGTCCATGGCGGCAAGACTCGATACAGCCGTGCGCAGCGCGTCCATGGGATGCAGCGACGAAGGGAGCGTGTGTAAAAGCGCGATCTGCGCGTCCCCAACCATGCGCTCTTGCACCAAACTAGATTGAAGTGATACGAGCTCACTCGGCGTAGGCAATTCGCCAGTCCATAACAGTGCGAGCACTTCCTCAAACGTTGTGTGGCGGGCAAGATCGTGAATATCGTATCCGCACAGCCGCAACGTCCCGGAAACCCCATCGACATCAGCCAACGCAGATTCCGCCGCAACGACGTTTTCCAAACCCTGTGGTGCAATGCGTTCCATCATGTTTTGCTCCTATCCGTGTTCCTACCGCCAACTCATGAATGCACTAAAGCAGTACGGCTCGCTTTCCTGGCTGGCCGTATGTTGATTACGACGATACACCTTTCATTGATATATGTCAATTATAGTTGATACATATTGACTTCCATTGACAAAGGCGTAATCTGACGCTACTCTATAGCAGAAAGGAACGGTCGATGGTCGTTATTGATGGTATCAACTACCTGACAGTTGAAGAAGTCTGCAGCAAGCTCCACGTCAAGCCCGCAACGATCTATGCCTATGTGAGTCGGGGTATCCTGCAGAGTTATAAGCAGGGCATCAAACGACAGCGATTGTATCGTGAGGACGAAATCGACCGTCTGCTGGTGATCCGACCCCCCGAGCAGGCGATGACACAGGTACTCGAACCTGCTCCGGCGACATCATCGACCACTGTACTGCACGAACCTGAGCCTCCAAAAACGACACCCGAATTCCTACCCGATGCTCGCGACTGGATCGCCGAACGCTAATAGCACACCAGTGACGAAGCAAGTTGACAGACCTTTTATGATCGTGTGCACCGTTCGCCATGCCTCACGGTAAAGCATGGCATGTACATCCATGACGCGCTCGTTGACGATCAAAGGAACCCATCCATGGTATCGCCGCAACAAGGCTTGAGAAATATCGAAGTCGTCGAATCGGCGATCACTGCTATCACAGCCGATGGTTTGTTCCTGCGTGGATTTCCACTTGACACGTTGCTTGGAGAAGCAAGCTTTGAGGAAGTCGCATTCATCCTTTGGTTTGGGCGACAACCAGCCGTCCACGAATTGATTGAGCTTCGCCAACATTACGTGCGCGGCTGGATGTTGCCGCACGACGCGATCAGTATCATTCAAGGGCTGCCAGCCCAGGCCGAGCCGCTCTCGGTATTACAAGCTGCGCTTCCCTTACTTGCACTAACTGATCCTGACCGTGGAGATACCTCTGAGGCTGCTGAAGAACGTCAGGCGGTGCGAATCCTGGCGCAAGTTCCGGCGATCATCGCATGCCGCCACTGGGGCATGCCGGTGGCACGCCTCGATTCCAATGCGTCGCTTGCATCGCAGGTCTTTCGCGCGCTAGGGGCAAAACCGATATCGGCAGAGGTCGCAGACGCGGCGTTGATACTCTATGCAGATCATGAACTGGCGGCATCAACGTTTGCGGCTCGTATCGCAGCGGCGGCGCGTTCAAGTCTACATGACGGGCTGAGTGCGGCGCTCGCCGTCCTCAAAGGGCCGCTCCATGGCGGTGCTACGCTCGATGCGGCGACTATGCTTCGGCGTATCGCGGAAGCACGACCAATAGAAGCAGGCGTCACCGCTGTGTTAGCAGAGCAACGACAACTACCGGGCTTCGGACATACGGTATATGTCGATGGCGACCCACGGGCAATACGTTTCCGCCAACTTGCCGAGCATATAGCGACCGGCGAATCCCGGAGATGGCTCGACGCCGCCAACATGCTGGCGCAACGCGTGGAACGCGAACGCGGGCTCCATGCTAACGTCGATCTATACGCCGTTGTGTTCATGCACGCGGCAGGATTCCGCGACCCGACAATGCTGGCATTCTTCGCCATCGCACGTACCGCTGGGTGGCTAGCGCATATGATCGAACAGCACCACAACAATCGTTTGATTAGACCACGTGCCCGCTATACCGGCACGCTTGGTCGAGAATGGAACGAACACTAGCGTTCCAGCCTGCTGCATTCTTGCTGATACTATTCCCCGACAACAGTAGCGGCATGCACCGTTAGGCATCGTCCCGCTCGACGCGGATCGTCGCACCCAACCGTTGCGACTCGCCGGGACCGACCACGACGCTGTCCGGTCCCGCATTGGTCGTTTCCAGACACACCATGCCGCGATATTCCTCATCGCATAGATCGTTTAACTGACGTGCTTTTTCGATCCATGGATTCCATACCACAGTGGAACGACTACCCTGCTTCTCGACCAGAATGCGCCGCCCGAAGCCACGGTCTTGCAAGGTACATGTTTCGGTCGTGTCTATATAGACGCGGTCGGTTTCCATCGACACCGTGATAGGTCCCTGCTGCGTTTTGACTGTATTGTTTTCAACCTTGTCGATATAGCGCGTTCCATCCAGGCCATGGATTGAAATATCGGCGATATCGACCACACCAAAATAGGTATGCAGTCCGCCCGAATAGTCCCAGGTGCTAGAACCAGTGTTCAGGATCATCAATTCGACCGACATCTGCTGCCCAACCGTCACCACCAGTTCCAACATAAATGCATAAGGCCATATCGCGCGCGTTGCCTCGTTGTCGCGCAACCCAAGGCGTAGCTGTGTAGAGCCGTCCGACAGCGCCTTGGTTGCCACTACGTTCCAGAGCATCGTGCGAACGAAGCCATGCTGTGGCTTGCCCGACCCGGTAGGATCGGGACCGAACCAGGGCCAGCACAATGGAATCCCCCCACGGATCGCCTTACCGGCAGTCCAGTTACTGCAGCGGCTGTGGAAGATCACCGGCGCTTCGCCCTGTGGCTGAAAGGCGATCACCTGTGCGCCATATAACGACACCGTAGCGGACGCATGCATGTTGCGTATCTGCGCCATTGGCAGGTCACCCTGTCCAGCCTCAAAGAAAATATGTTGCGAGATTGAGAATTGGTCGTTGCTATCTTGTATTTTCATAGATAAACCTTATACGATCACGAACCGTGTGACGCATCGTCGAAAACAACCCACCCTGCCCAGTTTTCTGGATTCGTTGTTTTCGACGATGCGGCCTCGCTCAATAAAAGACGTTCACGGATGTACCAACTTCCGCCCACTCGAACAGCCATTCGGCGTCGTCGATGTTCAGGTTAACACAGCCGTGCGACATACGGACGCCAGTACCCCAGCGGTCATGCCAGTACGTGCCATGGAAGGCAACAGCATTGTTGAAATACTGGACCCACGGAATGTTCGGCACATACCAACTTTCCAGACCGATCGCACCTACCATGGTCTGTCGCTCGTACCGCTGGTAGATCGAGAACGATCCGGTGGGTGTGTTGAATCCATCGTCTCCCGTGGCGACCGGCGCATGGAACACCGCCAGGTCACCTTCGTATGCCGTCAACCATTGTGTGGTCAGGTTAACGTCCACGTGGCGCTGCCACAGCAATGGCGTCCAATCAGGGACGTTTGGCTGCTTAACCACCGGAGGAATTGCGTACCCCATCGTCCCCAGCATCTGCCGCCCGACATCGCCAAGCTCAACTTCATACAGGGAGTGAAGACGATAGCCATAGGCGTCGGCATACGAGCGATAATACGCATCCAGGTCGTCGGGGTGCAATTCGAACCGCGCACGCTCAAAGTATTGCACTGTATACACCGTGCCATCTGTTGCGCTCGTTTCCTGGAACGGTTCGCTGATTGGGAGACCGAATATTTGCGCCCCGCCTCGCTTGCGCCAGAAATCGAGAAACGTACCGCTCATCGCATGATTGGTTTCGCCGAAAAACTGTTCGCCGCTGCCAGGTGGCACGGTCGCGAATGCACGACCGCCATACAGTTGCGTACCAAGTAGGGCAAGTTGTACCTGGTAGAGTGGGTTGGCTTCCTCTGGATGGTATTCAAACTTCGCACGCTCGAAATACTGCACCGTGCGTCCGTTTTCCGTAAACTCCTCACTCAGCGGATAGCCAAAGGTCATCATGCCACCGTTGGCGCGCCAAAAGCGCAGGAATCCGTAGCCCAGGTGATGTCCGGTTGGGGGAAAATACACCATCTCGACTGGTCCTGGCTGCAGTACATTTACAGCAGGCTGTCCGAGCAGTGACGCACGCGTTGCCACTTCTTTTTGCCGTGCGGCAGCAACGACACTTTCCGCGTGCCGAGCCGAGGCAGGAGCTCCATAGCCATCATAGGCAGCGCGGGCGGCTGGCACCCGCGCTATACTCACTGGAATTAACGAAACGACGAATAAAACCAGGCCGACGACCAACGAACGGACCCACAGGCTACGTCTTCGATGCTGCATAGTGTGTCAACCCCTGCGTTCTGATAGCGCGTACACCATGAATCAGCCCGACGCTGAAACGAGGTGTTCGACATTGTGCGGACTTCGTGCGGAGCGCCCTGCTTACCGCACGCCGCGTACCACCAATCCCATGGATCCGTCGACCAAAAAAGCTATGGTTGACTATACACAATCATCGCCCACACCCCACTGAGCAGTGTGTGACTTTCCGGTTGTATTGCTGATGGGATGCTGACATAGGAGGTGATCCGACGTTGCGTTTTTTGTTTTTCTCCCCTACCATCCTGCCAATCGTTGGAGGAACATATGTCAGGGCGCATGCAAGGCAAAGTCGTCGTCGTCACGGGGGCGGCACAAGGCATAGGACGCGGGTGTGCGGAACTACTCGCACGCGAGGGCGCTCGCGTCGTCGTCGGCGACGTACAAGAGGAACAGGGTACGGCAACCGTCACGGCGATCAAAGAGGGGGGTGGATCGGCGATATTTCAACGTACCGATGTGGTACAGGAAAACGACTGTGAGGCGCTGATCGCAGCCGCCATGAAGACCTATGGACGGCTAGACGGGTTGGTCAACAACGTCGGGTTTTACCCGCGGGCAACGCTCGAAGAAACGACGACCGAACTATGGGAACAGATTTTCAACGTCAATCTGCGCGGAGCATTTTACTGCTGCAAGTACGCCGTACCGCATATGCGCGATGGTGGTGGCGGAAGCGTGGTCAATATCGGCTCAATCAACGGCATCCAGGCTTTGCCAAATCTGGTGGCCTATGGCGCGGCGAAGGGCGGTCTGCTCGGTATGACGCGCACCCTGGCAGGAGCATATGCAGCCGACCGTATTCGCTTCAACTATATTATTCCAGGCTGGGTGCTGAGCGAAGGCGAAATCGCGCTCCAAAAGAGCCGCGGAGTTAACGAGGAGCAACTTCGCGCCGCTGGTGCAGCGTTGGCGCTTGGGCGACACCAGGAACCGCTGGACACGGCCTACGCCTGTATATATCTGCTATCTGACGAATCACCGCAAGTTACTGGCACAATCATGCACATTGACGCGGGCGCGACAACGCTTCCGATTCAGCCATCGTCATCCTACGTCGGTTAGGGATTCGCGAGCACACGTGCAGAACAGGAAACCGCATTTGATGACAGTACGCTTACGGGTTACACTCGACACATGACGGTCCCGAATCAACGTAGCGGGGTGTGATGGCAATCATCAGACCTGTGCCGAACATTGATCGTTGGCGATCACACAGGAGCAGCGCAATGACAGTCACACAGGAACGTTTCGCGGACGGCTTGACCTATGACGAGTATAAAGCCCAGATGACGCGTAACCGCGAACGGTTCGATGAAACCGAGCGCACGGTCGAACTTACCCCGTCCGATATTGCCTATTTCAAGCAACTGGAGCAGCCAGTCAGCGTCCTGGTGATCGCCGAAGATTGGTGTGGTGACGTTATCAACAATCTTCCGGTGCTTGGACGGCTGGCGGAAGACAGTGGGAAACTCGACATTCGCGTCTTTCTGCGAGATCAGAACCTCGACATCATGGACCAATACCTCAAAAACGGCGAGTTTCGCTCGATTCCCGTCTTTGTCGTGTTTGACCAACATTTCAACGAGGTTGGCCATTTCATCGAACGTCCTGCCGCGGTCACGCAACGTATGACCGAGTTCCGTACTGAATTGTTCACAACAGACCCGCTTCTATCCAAGTATGAACCATCGATCTCAATCAGCGAACTCCCCGACGACGTACGCCAGCATTATGCAAACGCCAACACACGTTTCCGCGCAGAGGTACGCTCGTTCGCGGATCGGGAGGTCATTCGCGAGATTCGTGAACTGGTTAGTAATGTCGTAACGACTGATACTAACGTACCGAGCGAACAGGCGGCACCGCTTCGCGCCGCTTCGCAGCCAAATCCAGCGCGTTCAGTCGATGTACGCATCACCTATTGTGCCGAGTGCGGCTACGAACCTCAAACACTCGATCTGACCAGTGCGTTGATGCGCGAATTCGTGCATGGGCTTGGCTCGATCACCCTCATCCCCTGGCACGACGGTGCCTTCGATGTGGTAGTAGACGGAGAACTGATTCACTCGATGTATCGTGACGGTGGCTTCCCAGCATCCACAACGATCATCGACGCCGTGCGGAAATGCCTTCAGGCGTAACAAACAGTGGGGCGGCGGCTTCGTGCAACCGCTCCACTGCTTCATCTGCGAGAAGCCGAGCCCGAAAACCCGGCCATGATCTGCGGGATTTCGGCAAGGATTTCCCGCGCCAGGAATCCAATCGGCCCAATGCGACGCGAGAGAACGTTACCGGCTTCGCCGTGCAGGTACACCCCCCACACGGCTGCCTGTGCCGCTGTTGCCCCCCGTGCGAATAGCCCCGCCACGATTCCAGCGAGCGTATCACCAGACCCAGATGTTGCCAAACCAACATTGCCGCTACTCCAGCAGTACACATCGTCATCAGGCGTCACCACATGAGTTGTCGCACCCTTAAGCGCGACGACCGCACGCCATCGACGCGCCGCACGGCGAGCGACAGACAGGGGATCGGCGGCGACTTCTTCCTTTTCCATCCTCATCATGTTTGCCATTTCGCCGATGTGTGGCGTCAGGACGACATTACCATCCAGCGCATGCAACAGGTCAGGCGTATCGCGCAAACAGTGCAAACCTCCCGCGTCGAGGACAAGGCGTGGTTTGTTCAGGCGTGGAACCAACGACGAAACGAACTGCTTGGTGCTGTCGATATCGAGCAAGCCCGGTCCTACCAACAGCGCGACAGTGGAACTTGCTCGCTCGGCAACCTTGCCTACCACTGATGGCTCGATTTCAGCCTCGTTTTTTTCGTCCAAACCGAACACGAGAGCCTCCGGCACGGCGATTCCAACAGATACGGCGATACTGTGTGCAGTTCCGATCTGTAACTTTCCAGCGCCAGCACGCAACGCTGCAATACCGGATAACACAATCGCTCCCGGTAGTTCGCGGGTTCCACCAACAACCAGCACACTACCGCGTGCGTCCTTGTCAGCCTCGCTGTCGGGGTCCGGCAAACTCCACGAGCGTAGATGCTGTGCGGTTACATCAATTGGCAAACACGTTGCCAACATCTCATTATCGTGCGGCAACATTTGCATCAGGGTCCGTTGTGACGGGTTGCCCTGCCTCCTCGATTGGCGCTACAAAATTAAACATTTCTAGCCTCAACGCACCCCGTTTTCCATCTGTCACAGCTCGAACTGATATTTCGTTACAGCGCAGTTTGCCACTTCATCAGTTCGGTCGATCTCCAGAATTTGCTCCTCGGTCATGTGTTCCAGCAGGTAGCGCAGACAGAGAACGACGACTGAATGACACACAATCATCACACGTTCCCCGCTATATTCGCGACTGATGGTGTCAATGACGCTCCGCAGGCGCAGGATTACGTCGCACCAGCTTTCACCACCAGGGGGCCGGTGATAAAATTTGCCAAGCAACCGTCGGAACTCGGCCTGATCGGGATGCTGCTCAGCGATACCAAAACTTGTCAGGCGATCCAGAATACCAAACTCTTTTTCCCGCAAACGCTCGTCGATGACCATCGTCAGATCATCGGGATCAAGGTTCGCACCTTCAAGGATCAGTTGAGCAGTTTGTTGTGCGCGGATATAGGGAGAACACAAAATGACCTGAGGCCGCTCATTCTCAGGTAATTGACTGAACCATTCACCAAGTACGAGCGACTGTCGTTGCCCAAGCTCAGATAACGGCACATCGCAGTCACGTGTAGCGATGTCGATAAGGTGTAATTCGGCTTCAATCGCTGCGACGCGTGCAACGTTTCCCGCACTCTCTCCATGTCGTACAATCCAGAGCATATCGGGCCACTTTTGCTCATCCTTCATAGCATATCCTTCGCTTGTCCATGGCGGAACCCATTCGCAAGGAATATACCAGCGTCGCTTCAACGACGACGCAAATAGGCAACAACCGCAACCAGGAGTGCAATCAATGTAAAGACGACAGAGACAGCGTTCGGGAGCATGCCCGTGAGTGAATCCTGTACGACGACTGGAGGCATCGGCGTTGGCGCAGGAGTAGCGGGCGGCGCGGGTGTCGCATCAGGCGCTGCTGGCGCTGGCTGGTTGAAGTCCCCTTTACTGAGCGGGGTGTTCGCATACCACGCGCCACCATGCACTGGATAACGGCTCCAACTCCGTTGGGAGATCGGCGGTCCCACCACGACGCTATCGACGATCGTACCGTCGGGACGGCGTAATGTGATCACTTGCTGCAAAGCGGTTATATTGAGTTCAGGGACGGCGAACACGACGAAGCTGTGCGCGGGCATCAGCGCAGCACTTTGAAGTACGATGCCTGGTATGCTCGTTTCATCGCCGAGCATCCAATCGCTCAGATCGACGACCTCAGGACCACGATTATACAACTCGATCCATCCCTCGTTGCCTGCGACCTCACTAATCACCAGATTCCCAACACCTGTTCCAGACACAACGCCCATGCGTTGCATTGGCTCGACGGTTGCGACCACAATCGTCGAAGTTCCTGCAACTACGGGGGATTGGCCGACTTCGAGCGTGGGTTGTGGGGCATCCGGCAGGTCATTTAATGAAGGAGCAGGAGCAAGGGTGACTGGTTCGGCGACGATACGAGGCGTAGCCGTTGGCTGTTTATACTCCGCAGGTTCCTGACTGAAGTCGATCCAATCCTGTGCGCTGTCGGTATCCTGGGTTCCGATGCGTTTAATCGAACGACCTTCAACCAGTGGGACTGCTGGCGCGAACGCACTCGTATCGTCGCCCCAACTCACCCCATCGATTTGTGTACCTGCCCCATCGACCAACCAGACGACATCACCGGCATTGCGTAATCCATTACCGATACGTCCTTCGAGCGACACCCGTAGCACAGTCCCTGTGATGCCCTGCACACCATCCGCTTCTGCTGCCAATACCAGCAACCGCACGCCCGCTGGCAGTTCGATTGCGGGCAGCTTTGAAAATGTATGGCCATCGCGAACTGTCCAACCACGCAACGTAATAGTCTCAGCGCCAACGTTTCGTAACACCAACCACTCGCCATCGGGGTCAGGCAGGGGCGCGGGCGGGTCATATAACACTTCGTCGATCACGACACTTCCCGGCAATGCGTTTGTGGGAACGTCTATCGTCACGATCGATGGCGTTGCTTGGACTGGCGTTGCTTCACGTACAACTTCGGGCGTCATTTGCAATGGACCAGAATCACGCGGCGTCGGCGCAGCAGTCGATTCGTCACCTCCTGTCTGTAGCTCGACGGCCGTTCGGGTTGGCGTGCGCGTCGAACGCGGCGTGCGGGTGGGGCTAGCGGTGCGCGTCACGCGCGGTGTACGGGTCACTGGTGACACAGGGGACAAAACGACGATACGTGGTGTCATGGTGCGCGTCGGTGTCATCGTGCGCGTAGGTGATGGCGTTCGCGTCGGTGTTACGGTACGCGTCGGTGTCGGCGTCGATGTTATGGTGGACGTTGATGTTGGAGTACGCGTCACCGTCGGGGTTCGTGTGGGCGATGGCGTGCGCGTCGGTGTCGGCGTACGCGTCGGTGCCACAGTTTTTGTCGGTGACGGCGTGCGACTAGGGAGGGTCGTTCGTGTAGGTGACGGCGTCCGGCTTGGCAAGGTCGTTCGTGTAGGCGACGGCGTACGACCAGGCGCAACCGTTCGTGTAGGTGATGGCGTACGGCTAGGCGAATCGTTCGCGTAGGCGATGGCGTACGGCTAGGCGCGACCGTTCTCGTCGGCGATGGGGTACGACTAGGCGCGACCGTTCTCGTCGGCGACGGCGTTCGCGAAGCCTCGCTGGTTCGCGTAGGGAACGTCGTTCGCGTCGGTGATGGCGTTCGGGTCGCTGTTTGCGTTGGGTCGGGACATGCGTTCGGGTCGGCGACGGCGTGCGGGTCGGCGGAACCGTCCGGGTAGCGGATGGTGTTCGAGTTGGTTCGGCGGTTCGAGTTGGCGAAGGCGTGCGGGTTACCTCAATCGACCTCGTCGCCGATGGCGTTCGTGTCGCCACACTTGTACGTGTTGCCGTAGGCGTCCGAGTTGCCGAAGCAACACGAGTAGGTGAAGCCGTCCGGGTTAGCGGAGGAGTTTTGGTAACAGTCACTGTACGGCTAGGCACGACCGTGCGTGTAACGGTTGATGTTCGTATGGGCGATGGTGTGCGCGTCGGCGACGCAGTACGCGTCGGAGCTACCGTGCGTGTGAGCGTCGGAGTACGTGACGCTTCCGGCGTTCGGGTTTGGGTCGGCACACGCGTTGGACGTACCGTGCGAGTCACCGTCATCGTTTTTGTAGGTGAAGGCGTGCGAGTTTGGGCTCGGCGTTCGAGTGTGCGTGGGTGAGCGGGTCGTCGTCATCGTACGCGTTGATGCCGGAGTTCGCGTCGGTGTTGGTGTCCGCGTGGATTGCGTCGTGCGAGTGTGGGTCGCTGTAGGCGGTGAAATCGGAGGTGCCGTCTGTGATGCTGTCGGTGTTGCGGACGGTACAGCCGTAGCCGTCCGCAACACAGTCGGCGTTGTGCTCGGCACGGGTAGTTCGTCACCAATATTTTGCCCACCTCGAGACACAGGGCGTTCCGCAAGCCATGCGCCGGTGCCATCCGGTATCCTGCTCCACGATCGGCCTGGCACTACCGTTACGAACGCGAACCGATCGAACTCCGTGCCATCCTTCGCTCGCAAGCTCAATGTATCGCTCAAGGCGAGGAACCCGGCAGGCAACTCGAATACCACCCAGGCATGTGGACCTAGCATCAACCCATCGTGAATCACCCCGACACTACCGCTACCCGTTTCGATGCGCCAGTCTTCAAGTCGCACGAGTGTCGTGCCAGCGTTGTACAATTCGAGCCATGGTCCATCGCCGACAAAATCACCTGCTGCAGCAACCTCGTTGAACCGCACGCCATCGTCCGCTGGTGAACCAGGCGTCGCTGTAGGACTGGGCCCTTCTCTCGTAGGTTGTTCGACCGTCGCGCTTTGCTCTGGCGTCACGGTTTTGCCACCGTCAGTCGTTGGTGCTGGCGTCATAGTAGCGGGTGGGAGATTTGGCGCACCAGGCGTAGGATCGAGGCCAGCTAGCCACACGCCGACGCCATCAGGGACACGGCCGAAGGCACGTCCCCGCTCGGGTTGCGCATAGCTGAACGCATCCGATTCGATACCGCCAGGGTCGAGCAATCGTACATCATCCGAGGTCTGATTACTGAACATACTTGGCGTGACGATCCGCACGAACGTACCAGGTGCAAGCACCAGGGAGGGGAGGGAGAATACTGATGCGCCGGTATCGGCGGCATCATCGATCATCCAGCCGTCGAGCGATATGGCAACCGACCCGATGTTGATGAGTTCCACCCACTCGTCTTGATCCAGTAACGGCGCGGGAACGACTTCGTTGAGTTTAAGTCCCGCCTGCGTCTGCTGCCCAAAACGAGGAAATGAAATACCAATCACGGCGATCGGCGAATTAAGCACTATTGTCGAGATCGTCAGCGCCAACAGCAATCGCCACATAGACATCCCAAGAACACATCACGAGTAGAACGATACAAGATAGGTGAGTGTGCCGATTCCGGAGATGACAGGCGACGTCGATCAAGCACGGAATCTATGACGCGAGACGATTCGTACACTTGTACGATTATAAGCGCATGCGTATCAATTTTCGAAGGCAATATCGGTGAACGCTGCAATTACACATAATCTAGCATCCAAGCGCATACGCGTCAATATGGTTGTGTGCGGCAAGAATGATTGCGAAACGCGCAGGTCAGCAGCGGAGCGTCAACGTCGGCAATATATAAAAAGTGCGGGTCCTGCAACAAGGACCCGCACGTCGAGCGCGCGTATCAAAACGAAAGGTATTGGTTCTAGCCGAGTTCTGCCATCACCTCTGCCAGGGCTTCGGGTCCCGGTCGTAACATTTCTGTCGGCAGATGCGCCAGTGCGGTTGCAGGCAGGTTCTGCAACTGCGGCAGCGTTTCACGTTCCTCGTTGATATAGATCAGTCCGGTTACAAATTCCTGCTTTTCACGTGCTTCGAGCAGCATGGCAATCGCCGAGGAGCGACTCGTAGGATCGTAATCCTCGTCGAGCTTTCGCAACTGGATTACCGGACCATCGTGCAATTGCACTTCCTTAACAGTTCCAGGTTCGTACTCAACAGTTATCTCCTCGCGGCGTGCGATGAAGGTAATATCGTGCAGACGTTCCTCATGTTCCTTGCCGTACGGATAACTCTTAGTTGATTCAGGGTGGTTATTGAAGGTCACACACGGGCTGATAATATCAATCAGGGCGGTTCCTTCGTAGCTCATCGCTGCTTTGAGCAACTCGCGCACCTGTTTGGCATCTCCCGCGAACGACCGTGCCACGAAGCCACACTCGGACACCAACGCTTCAAGACACAGGTCGATCGGCGGTAATTCGTTGGTCCCTGCATACTTGAGTTTTTGCCCCAAATCCGCTGTCGCCGAGAACTGTCCTTTGGTCAAACCATACACACCGTTATTTTCGACGATGTACACCATCGGGACATTGCGCCGCAGCAGGTGCTTGAACTGTCCCAGCCCAATGCTGCCGGTGTCACCGTCGCCGCTGACTGCTAGCGCGAGCAACTCGCGATTCGCCAGCGTTGCGCCTGTCACAACCGATGGCATGCGCCCATGGAGCGAGTTGAAGCCGTGCGAACGGTTTAGAAAATACGCCGCCGACTTGCTCGAACAGCCGATGCCGCTCATTTTGATGATGCGGTGTGGGCGCAGCGACAGGTCGAACGCGGCAGACATGATCTGGCTCGAAATCGAGTCATGTCCGCAACCCGCACATAACGTGGATAAGCCACCACGGTAATCACTTTTTTCCAAGCCGACCAGATTCGCTTTGTTCGCGGCTCCGCCGGGTTTCGTTGCAGTTGCCATGAGTTACTGCTCCTGTTTCATAATGGCTTCGGAAACGAAGCGGGCAGTCAGCGGCAGCCCATCACAATGCGCGATCGAACGGATACGTCCGGCTAACTCCGGGGCGTGCAACTGAACCAACTGCGCCAGCTGTCCGTCGTAGTTGAGTTCGATCACATACACGCGCTCGTGAGCGGCCAGGAAATCACGCACGCTCTCGCTGAGGGGAAGCGCACGGACACGCAGATAATCGGTCGATATGCCCTGACTTTGAAGGCCCGCACGCGCTTCCTTGATCGCTGGATCGGCGGAGCCGACCGAGATGATGCCGATAGTCGCGCCGTCGCTATCGACGACGGGTTCTGGTACCAGCGTTCGTGCGGTTTCATGCTTGCGGTGCAGTCGGTCGAGGTTCTGGACCCAGTCGTCAGGACGTTCGCTGTAGATCGCCTGCTCGTTATGTCCAGTGCCACGTGAGAAATAGGCAGCCAACGGATGATCGGTACCCGGCAGGGTGCGATAGCCAATACCATCGTTATCGACATCTGCGAAACGTGCGAAGCCCTGCATGCGCGCAATATCGTCAGCAGTCAACACTTTACCCCGATCCATCGGTGTGTCAGGATATGCGAATGGCTCGGTCATCCAGAAATTCATGCCAATATCCAAATCGCTGAGCACGAACACTGGTGTTTGCAAGCGTTCCGCCAGGTCGAAAGCTTTATACCCAAACTCAAAACATTCCGCGACCGACCCAGGCAGTAACACGACGTGGCGGGTATCACCGTGGCCTAAGAAATAAACCGAGAGCATATCGCCTTGCGATACGCGTGTCGGCAGGCCCGTACTCGGTCCCATGCGTTGAATGTCCCAGATTACGGTGGGGATTTCGGCAAAGTACCCAAGACCAGCAAACTCGGTCATGAGCGAAATGCCGGGTCCTGATGTGCTGGTCATGGCGCGAGCGCCCGCCCAGCCTGCCCCAATTGTCATACCAATCGCGGCAATCTCATCTTCAGCCTGAATCACAGCATACGACGGCGTACCATCGGGGTCGCGCCGCAAGCGGGGCAGATATTCGTTGAGACCATCGGCAAGGCTCGTAGCAGGTGTGATCGGGTACCATGCCAGGACGGTTACGCCGCCGAAGATGGCTCCAAGCGCACCTGCGGTGTTGCCGTCAATCAGGACCAGGCCATCGGTTGCGTGCATGCGTTCGACGCGATAAGGGTCTTCTTTCTGGATGTTCTCGCGCACCCAATTAGCCGCTGCTTCGACCACACCGTAGTTGAGGCCAACAGCCTTGGCTTTGCCACTGAAGTGATAGGTTAGCGCCGCCTTGATCTCGTCGCGCTCGATTCCAAGCAGTTCGGTCAATGCGCCAACATATGCCATATTGGCGACGTAATCACGTAGTTTTATGTCCGCGCCCGATGCCGCAACAAACTCTTTCACGGGCAAACCGTAGTACGTCACATCGGTACGGTTGCGCTCAAATTTCAAATCTGCTGGATAAACACACACACCACCAGTCGGGAGCGCTTCCAGATCGTCCTTGGCTGTCTTGTCGTTAAACGCGACCAGAATTTCCGTCGTGTCGCGACGAGCGACATACCCATCTTTGCTGACCCGAATGGTATACCAGGTCGGCAAGCCAGAGATATTAGAAGGAAAAAGGTTCTTTCCGTTTACCGGGATGCCCATTTTAAAGAGGGCGCGAATTAACACATTATTGGCTGTCTGGCTGCCCGAGCCATTGACGGTTGCAGCGACGATCGAAAAATCATTAACGATCGTCGGGCGCTCCGCGACGGCATCAGACTGCCCTTGGATTTCCACCACGCTCATCTAAACGACTACCTCCACGAGCATATCGAACGTAACAACAAGAACCGGAAAAGACATAACACCAAGCCTGCGTTTGCCCGATGGCCAAACTAATACAGCTATCCAGGTGTTATTTCATCTGTAGGATCTATGGCGTCATCAGAAGAAGAATCATGCATGGGTGGAATGATGGGAGTTGTTTCGCCTTCTACCGCACCGAGATGCGCGCTCGCTGTTTCCGGTTCAGTATCATGCTGAACCGCTGGCGCAGCGTGCGATTGCTCATGCGTGTCTGACACGCGATGAGTGTCGGAATCTGTTGGGCGCGGAACGTCGGTCCTATCGCTGGTCATACGAATGAGCACTCCTTCGTGACGCATATACGGTGTACTCTCATAGTATACCCGCAGAATGACATCGAAGGACTCTATGAGGAGCCTGTCATGCAGTACTTTGCATGGGTTGTTATGGGACCCTGGATACCACGCTCGTTGGACCAGTGGGGCATATGCTCGTGCTACAAAGCATCATAAGATACACCCATACATCCCGTAGCCCCCAATACGGTCAAATCGTTCGTGCGTCTGCGTGAACGAACGTACAAAACCCGAATCCAGACGTAGACCAAA
Source organism: uncultured Chloroflexia bacterium (assembly GCA_963782315.1). Lineage (GTDB taxonomy): Bacteria > Chloroflexota > Chloroflexia > Chloroflexales > Kallotenuaceae > JBBSGA01. The sequence continues at coordinate 88,295 of CAWAJS010000044.1, read as the reverse complement.
GTGAGGAACCCGATGTCGTTGGACGCACCGCTGCGAGCGGGGTTAGGTCATCCTGTCGCACCCTTATACAGAACTACATTCATTGCCAAATATATATGGATTTTGTGGCTTGCATGGGGTATCTGGGCGACAGGATATTACTTTCAACTCCCTGGTACGACTGCCCATAGTTGGAGTACGTACATCGGTGGCACAGCCGTACTTGCTATGGTCATCGGCACACGTTTACACCAACCGCAACCGGTTCGAGGGTGGTATCTCCTTACAATGGGTGTCGGAGCGCAGGTTGCCAGCAGCATAACCTGGACATTCTACGAGCACGTTTTGCACCTCGCACCGCCGCTGCCGTCACTGGCCGACGCGTTTAGCCTCGCTGCATACCCATTCTTTGCCATTGGCCTGCTGATGCTGATCCGGCGGCGCATCCCACAGGGCGATCAAGGCAGCCTGATCGACGCGACGATCATCGCCGTCGCGATCGGGCTCCTTAGTTGGATATTTCTGATCTCCCCGTATGTAACAAATCCAGAGCTATCATCAATCCAGAAGTTCTTTTCTGTCGGCTATCCATTGCTTGATGTCCTTCTTTTAGGTATCGCAGCCCGACTGATGCTTGCACCAGGAGCAAAAACACAGGCATGTGTGTATATATGTATCTTGCTCACCGCAATGCTTGTTTCCGATATCAGTTGGGCATTCTCGCGAATAGGGAACGCCTATCCACGGGGCGACTTGATCGAAGTCGGGAGGCTGCTGAGTTTCATTGCCTGGGCATTGACAGCGCTCCATCCATCCGTCGCTGGTTTATCCGAAACCAGTTCACGCGATCCAGAACGTATCACGCGCCAACGACTTCTGCTATTGGCGCTGGCAGTGCTACTCGTTCCATTCGCGATCGTGATCCAGAGTTCGCGAAAACTGCCGATCAATATGACGATCTTCGCTGGTGGCTCGACAATCCTCTTTCTCCTCGCACTCCTACGCATGAACGTCCTGGTACGTCTGCTATTGACGGCTGTCAATCGTAACGAGCGAGCGTTTAAACGCGAACAAACACTACGAGCCACCTCTGCGGCGCTGGTGGCATCCACAAGCCGTGACAGTATTTATACTGCTGCCCTTAACGCAGTCGTCACCCTGACCGAAGAAGCGCCGCCTGAGTTCATCGGCTTCGCGGCAGGCAGCGATGGCCAATTGACGTTATCGACAGTGATCACGCATGAGGAAAGTGGCCTCGTGGGAACATCACTCGATCTACGGGAACTGGTGCAGCCAATCCGCACCGCGGTGCTCGGGCGTGGTGCGGTCGAACTCGTGCGTGAGGATAGCCCCGACCCATTCAACGCGCTCGGCATTCCGAATACGATCAAAACGATGTTCCTCATGCCTTTTTTCGTGCAGCAGGAGCTTCGCGCCGTCATTCTGGTCGCCAGCACCCGAGAACTGCCCGAATACTTCTGGGCAACGCTCGAAGCACTGAGTTCGCAGGTAGTACTCGCTCTTGAAAGTGAATCGTTATCCGCTGATCTTCATCATCGGCGCAGCGAGGAGCGTTTCCGTTCATTAGTACAGAATGCTTCTGATATGGTTTCCCTCGTCGATGCCGATGGCATCATTCGGTACGAAAGCCCGTCAGTATCACGTATCCTCGGCTATAATCCCAACGAGCTTGTTGGCACCAATTGGTTCGCCATGCTGCATCCTGACGACGCCGCGTATATGCGTTCGTTGTTCGTCAAAATCCTTAATACCCCTGGCGTCGCATCGCCGATCGAGTTACGTCTGCGTCACAGCCAGGGAAACTGGGTCCACGTCGAAACCATCGGGAATAACCTGCTGCATGATCTCAACGTTGGTGGCGTCGTTTTCAACACACGCGACATCCGCGAACGTAAAGCGTTCGAAGAACAGCTACACTACCAGGCGTTCCACGACCCGTTGACGACACTACCCAATCGTGCCTTGTTCGTCGCACGTACCGAGCATGCCCTGGAACGCAACAAACGCCACTCCGGCAAGCTGGCAATCCTGTTTCTCGATCTGGATGGCTTTAAGTATGTCAACGATTCCCTAGGACATGAGGTCGGCGACGCACTTCTGATCGCGGTCGCTGAACGCATCTCACATGCGCTACGTCCAGGTGATACGGCGGCACGTTTCGGCGGCGACGAGTTCACTGTGCTCGTTGAGGACGTGCGAAGCCAGCAAGATGCCGAACAGGTTGCCGAGCGCATTCTCGAACAGCTTCAGCAACCGATCAATGCCATGGGGCGCGAATTGTTCGTATCAGCGAGCATCGGCGTGGTCGTGAACGAATCGCAGCACGACAGCGCCCTCGATCTGCTACGGTATGCCGATGTTGCAATGTACAGTGCCAAGAACTCTGGCAAGGCGCACTTCGAGATATTCGATTCGAGCATGAATAAAGCTGCATGGGACCGGCTCGAACTGGAGTATGCGTTACGGCGTGCGATTGAACGCGAAGAGTTCCGGGTTTATTACCAGCCCAAGGTTGAGCTTGCATCAGGTCGCATCGTGGGCATGGAAGCCCTGGTTCGTTGGGAACATCCGCAACGTGGGCTGGTTTCGCCCACAGAATTTATCCCGCTGGCTGAAGAAACCGGCCTCATTCTGCGGATTGGACATTGGGTGTTGACCCAGGCATGCCATCAGGCGCGAACCTGGCATGATCGCTATCCGACCGACGTACCGTTGGTGATGAGCGTCAATCTTTCGTCGAAACAGTTCGGGCAGCCGGACCTTGTCGGAAGCATCGCACGGGTGCTGCAGGAAAGTGGCTTACCTGCTTCATCTTTGAAGCTGGAAATCACCGAAAGCATCGTGATGGACGATACAGAAACAACCATCGGCAAACTACACGAGCTTAAGGCGCTGGGCCTACAGTTGGCGATCGATGATTTCGGCACCGGCTATTCTAGTCTGAGCTACCTCAAGCGCCTGCCGCTGGATACAATCAAGATCGACCGAGCCTTCGTCGCTGGTGTGATCTATCATCCAGAAGATGATGCAATTGTTCGAGCAGTGACGACACTGGCGCACAGTCTCAATCTGACGGTGACCGCTGAAGGTGTCGAAACATCCGAGGTATGGGAGCATCTACGCGATTTAGGGATCGAGCTCGGACAGGGCTACTATTTCTCTGGTCCCTTGCCGGGCGATGCTATGGAGTTGATGCTCGCCCAAAAGCTCCGCACTCTGGGAGGACTGACGACGCTACGCCGCCCGGCACTGGTCACCCATATATAATGCAACAGTAGTACGCATTTCATCGTATTAATGTTTGACGGCGTTGATTGACGCCGCCTTTGAGAGGATGAAGTAGATGAAACATTCTGGTACCGCCGCCGTGATGAGCGCGTTGATTCCAGGTATCGGACAATTTTATAACGGGGCATGGCTCCGAGGGATCTTCTGGTTGATTATCACCCCAGGCCTCTGGATTGGTTCGGGTGGTTTTCTCGGCTGGATTTGCCACGTCATCGCAGCCTACACCGCGTATAGCTATTCAAAGAAGCATTTTCCTGAGCAGGGCTAGGAGGGTGATTCATCGCGGCTGGCGGCGATGATCGTCAGCAGTGGTCCTGATACTATGGCGAACACGACCAGCGCCGCCGCTGTTCCAATCAGGGTACGAGTGTACCCCTGCGTATCGACCGACAAACCAGCCAGGAACGTCCCTAGACCACCGCTCAGGAACAAGGAGAAAGCAAACAACGCGACCGCTGTCCCCCGTCGTTCGGGGACGAGCTCGGTCGCTCGCGTTTGCAGGGTGCTGTGCGCCATCACGTAGCCGCCGCCCATCAGGATCATCGCCAGCGGGAAGAACACCAGCACCGGTTGCAGCGCGGCAAGCATATAGCCGAGAGCCATCGCGCCGCCGCCTAGCCGCAGCATCCCACGTTCGCCAAACCGTAGAACCAGGCGTCCCACGATACGCCCCAACAGCATACTTGTGATCCCTGAAATTGTCAGCAATCCTCCGCTCGCGGCATACGAAAAGCCGTCGCGCTCGTAGAGCAATGCCCCTAAGTACCCAAGCGTACTGGTCGCCACGAATCCTTCGATGAACACCAGCCCATATAACGCGACGGCACGTTGACCCGCCTGTTGGAAGACTGACACATATGGCGTGAATAATCCCTGCCGGATCTTGACCGCACGACTGCGCCGGACGGGCTGACGTAACAGCACCACCGCCACACATAACGCCACGACACCATAGCCAATGAACATGGCACGCCAACTAGCGAACGTGGCGATTGTGCCACCGAGCGCCGCCGACATGACGCCGCCCAGCGATGCGATGCTGACGATCCGACCAAGCGCAGCCTGTCGCTCCACATATGGCACGGCATCGCCAACATACGCCAGCGCGACCGGAATGACCCCCGCTGCCGCCGCACCGGTACATAGCCGTAGCAGATCGAGCGATAGGATCGTCGGCGCGAAACCGCTGATGAAGGTGCCAAGCGCGAAAAATCCGAGCGCGGTACCCATGACACGCTGACGACTGAAACGGTCGGCGAGCGGACCATAGACCAATTGAAACAAGCCGTATGGAATCGTATAGGCAGTAATCAGTAGACCGGTGCGGGCAATAGTGATCTTGAAGTCGCCGGCGATAGCCGGCAGCAGCGGCGAGATCACCCGCGCTTCCGCCGATACCATGAACACAGCTGCCATAATTAGCGCCAGTAGGAAACGAGGAGGTGGGCTTTCATCCATGAGTGTTGATATGTCCTGAACAAGCTACGAGGGCAAACGTTTATACGGATGTGCCACCGAATAAGGCCATGATGGTAATGACAAGCAGACCCCACAACACGATCGAGGCGAACAGTGGCTTGTCCTTGAATAACAGTTCCTCGGGCGTACCACCTTCACCGCGTTGGAACATCAAGTACATATAGCGGAACAACGCATAAATCACGAACGGGATCGTCGCCATCAGCAACGGGTAGGGCTTCAACGGCACCGAAGGTGCCCAGAATGTTGCAAGGCTATAGGCGATGATCGTACACGTCACGTCGATCGCGATCAGGTTTTCCAGGAAGTGCGGCGAATACTCCTGCAATATCTTGCGGTGCGAACCCGCTCCATCCGCCAACACCAGAAGTTCATTGCGCCGTTTGCCCAGGCCAAGGAACAAGGCCAGAAACAACACGCACATCAACCACCAGGGTGTGATAGTTACTTGCAGAATCGCAGCGCCGCCGACCGCACGCAACACGAATCCTGACGCGATACTGAAAAGGTCGAGCAGCACGACATGCTTGAGGTAATAGGTATAGGCGATTTGCAGAAGGAAATACGCCAGCAAAATCACGCCAAAGGCAAACCAGCCGAGCGCATAGGATTGGCCAAGGCGTTCCCATGACGTCGCACCAGTGCCGACATCACGCGACGCGCCCACGATGAAGGGCGTCGCCAGTGCACCAACACTAAGCACAACCGCTGCAAGACGTGCAAGCGCAGGCGACAGGCGGCCCGACGCGAGCGGACGAAAGCGTTTGCGCGGGTGGAGGCGGTCGTTTTCGATGTCCGTGAGATCGTTGATCAGATAGACGCTGCCTGAAACAATGCAGAACAGGATAAAGGCAATCAGCACATACGCCAGTGCCCAGGCTTGTGTGAAAAGATGTTCGCCAGCAAAGACGATTCCGGCAAAAACAAATGCGTTCTTGACCCATTGTTTGGGTCGCATCGCCAGTACGACATAGCGTAGTTGCTGCATGCCGGTGGCGGGTTTGGTGTCAGTCGTTTGACCGATCATTGGTGCGTTCGATATTGCATACGTGGCGATTGTACCGGAGCGAAGGTACAGGGTCAACTTCACGTAGATTTTCCTGTCGTCCTTTCGAGCGCCCGAAGTGATTGACGAGGTCGGCCGGCGTGGTAAAATAGAGTTGGCGTTCGCTCTATGCCGTCGATGAGGCCAAGCGCACGCCTTTCTTATAAACTGGTGTGCTAGCACTCATAGGGCATGAGTGCTAAACTGTCTACAGGGTACCGTCGCATTTACCATGTCCATGGAAGCATGCGTTGGAGGGCAGATATGGAACTAAGCGACCGATGCCAGCTTATCTTAAAGCTAGCCATTCAGGAATACACCGAATCTACCAAGCCGGTGGGTTCCGAGGCGCTGGTTCGAAAATACAGCCTCTCCTATAGTTCGGCAACTGTGCGCAATGAGCTTGCGCACCTTGAAGAGCTAGGCCTCCTCACGCATCTGCATACATCTGCAGGACGTGTTCCAACCGATGCCGGTTATCGGTACTTCGTAGAAAACCTGATGGACCGTGCCGCGCTTTCCGCTGGAGAACAACGCACCATTCAGCACCAGTTCTACCAGGTCCGTAGCGAACTGGACCAGTGGATGTACCTGGCAGCTGCCGTACTGGCACGTTCAACACGCAACGCTGCCGTTGTCACGCCATTACGTGCCAACGAAGTGCGGGTCAAACACCTTGAGTTGATCGGCATACACGACACAATCGTGCTACTGGTATTGGTGCTGCACGACGGCGCGATCAAGCAACAAACGCTGACCACCGATACTATCGTCGGTCAGGACGAGCTTACACAGTCCGCGCAACGCCTTAATAGTTTGCTACAAGACAAGATGACGGTTGCTATCAATGAACTGGCACGACAGCACCTCGATCCGCCTTTTACGAACGTCGAACGCATCGTCATCGACGTGGTCGTGCGAGCGATGCGTCAACGCGAAGGACAAATCAACGAACCGTTGTACCACGACGGCTTGCTTGAAATGCTGGCGCAACCGGAGTTCGAAAACGTTCACCGCGTCCGCTCGTTGCTCGAAATCCTGGAAGATGGCACCGGACTAGGTCCGCTGATCCCACAGGCACTTGCGAACGACGGCGTCCAGGTGGTAATCGGCGGTGAACATGGGCGCGACAAAATGCGCGAATACAGCGTCATACTGTCACGCTATGGCTATGGCGAAGCCGTCGCAGGGATCATCGGCTTGATCGGGCCGACCAGAATGTCGTATCCACGGTCGATCTCGACCGTCCGTTATATATCAACTGTTATGAGTGAATTGCTCGCCGACTTATACGGCGATGGCCGCAGTCCACAACACAATCGTAGTCAACAACAATAGGAGCGTTACATACAATGTCCCAGACACCGAACGACAATGGACAAACAGATACCGTAGCCGAGAACACCATCCCATCAGTGGAGGAGTTACAGCAACGCATCGAGCAACTGGAGCAGGAAAGCCTGTCTTATAAAGACCAATATCTGCGGTCGGCAGCGGAGATGCGAAATTATAAACGCCGCACCGATCAGGATCGCGCAGACCTGATCCGCAATGCGGGCGCGTCGGTCTTGATGAAGCTCCTGCCGGTCCTGGACGACTTCGACCTGGCGATGGCACATGCTCCCGCCGAGGTTGCAGACCTCTCGTGGTTCAACGGCGTTAAGCTGATGTACACCAAGTTGCAAACGGTCCTCGAAGGCGAAGGCGTCAAACCGATCGAGGCGCTGGGCGCGGTTTTCGATCCCAACCGTCACGAAGCAGTCATGCATGAAATGGTCGGACCTGAGATGGCGGGACGCGTGACCGCCGAACTGCGCCGTGGCTATACCCTGCACGATCGTGTGATTCGCCCGACGCTGGTTAAAGTCGGCGAGGCCTAGATCATGGCAAGGGTAATAGGCATTGACCTTGGAACGACCAACAGCGTTGTCGCCGTGCTCGAAGGTGGCGATCCAGTGGTCATTCCCACCGCCGAAGGCACACGCATCTCTGCCCTCGGTGGTCGCACAAACCAAAACCGGCGAGCGCGTCATCGGACAGGTCGCGAAACGTCAGGCGATCACCAACCCGGACAACACGATATTTTCGGTCAAGCGCTTCATGGGGCGCAAGCTCAACGACCCGGCGATCGAGCATGATCGCGGTCTCGTACCGTACAAACTGGTGGATGCCGCCTAACGGCGATGTGCGTATTATGATGGGCGGACGCGAATACGCGCCGCAGGAGATTTCGGCGCTGATTCTGCAGAAGCTGAAGCTTGACGCCGAAGCCTACCTGGGCGAGCCAGTCACCCAGGCGGTGATCACGGTTCCGGCCTATTTCGATGATTCCCAGCGGCAGGCGACCAAGGACGCCGGGCAGATCGCCGGACTGGAGGTGCTGCGCATCATCAACGAGCCGACAGCCTCGGCGCTGGCCTATGGCTTTGGCCAGGACGGCAAGAACGAGACCATCGCCGTGTACGATCTGGGCGGCGGCACCTTCGATGTTTCGATCCTTGACTGGGCGATGGCGTCTTCGAGGTCAAGGCGACGAACGGCGATACCCACCTTGGCGGCGACGATTTCGATCAGCGCATCATCAACTGGCTGATCGACGAGTTCATGCAGCCGAGAAAATCGACCTGCGCACCGACCGCGCCGCGTTGCAGCGCCTCAAGGAAGCCGCCGAAAAAGCCAAGCAAGAACTGTCGACGGTCATGCAGACCGAGATCAACCTGCCGTTTATTTCAGCGGATGCATCGGGACCGCGACACTTGCAGATGACGCTTTCACGATCCAAACTCGAACAGCTTGACGGCGAATTTGATCGAAGCGACGATGGCGCCGGTCCGTCAGGCGCTCAAAGATGCCGATCTGAAGCCCAGCGACATCGATCAGGTGATCCTGGTCGGCGGTCAGACGCGCATGCCAGCCGTTCAGGCGGCAGTCAAGAACATGTTCGGCCGCGATCCGCACAAAGGCGTCAATCCCGACGAAGTCGTCGCGCTCGGCGCGGCGATCCAGGCGGCCGTGCTTGTCCGGCGAAGTCAAAGATGTGCTGCTGCTCGACGTGACGCCGCTGACACTGGGTATCGCCACACGTGGTAGCGTCATGGCACCGCTGATCGAGCGCAACACGACGATCCCGACGCGCCGCCACAGGTCTTTTCGACGGCCTCCGACAATCAATCGACCGTCGAGATCAAAGTCTTCCAGGGCGAGCGCGCACTGGCAGCCGATAACAAATTGCTGGGAACCTTTGAGTTGACCGGCATCACACCCGCCCCACGCGCCGTACCGCAGATCGAAGTCACCTTCGACATCGACGCCGATGGTCTGCTTGCATGTCGAAGCCAAAGATAAGAACACCGGACAGTCCCAAAGCATACGGTGATCCATCATCCGGTTTGAGCGACGACGATATCGCGAGCATGGTTCCGAAGCCGAGGACAATCGTCAGGCTGACGAAGACCGCCGCGAACGTATCACTCTTGCGAATCAAGCCGACGGCGTACTGTATAGCGCCGAACGTAAACTTGCGCGAAAGCGGCGAGAGTCATTCCGGTGCGAGTTGCGCGACGAATCTGCGGATCATATCACGGCGTTGCGGCAGCTCGTCACCGAAGACGGCACCTCGACCAGATTCGGCAGGCGATCGGCGCGGTCGCCGACGACCTGACCGAGATTCGCATCGCTCACCGTCGAGACAGAAGAACCGACGACACAACAAGAGCCTGAAAACAGTCCCGAGAAGGAAGAGCCCGAAACCAGTCCTGAAAGCGAAGTAGGCGTCGTAAGTCGGAACTCCATCGGTGTACTTGCAAACCTTGACGCTTCGCACTACGTGTCTGAAGCGTCACATGGCACCAAGGCGGCGATGGACTACACGGAGCAACAATGGTGGCCGCAGAAAAACGAGATTATTATGAAGTGCTTGGCATTGGCACGTGATGCAGGCACGAACGATGTCAAGAAGGCCTACCGAGCACTGGCACGAAAGTTCATCCTGACAACAAGGAAACTGGCTCTGAGGAGCAGTTCAAAGAACTGACGCGAAGCCTACGAGATGCTTTCGGATACCGACAAGCGCTCGATGTACGATCGTTTCGGACATGCGGGTGTAGGCGGTGCGGCGGGTGGCTTCGACCCGTTTGGCGGCATGAACAGCGGGGATATCTTTTCGACGATCTTCGATGCCTTTGTGGGCCAGGGCACCCGTGGTGGCGGCAGCCAGCGGGCAGGTATCCGTGGATCCGACCTGCGCTATCATCTTGAACTTGAGTTCGAGGAAGCGATCTTCGGCATCGAAAAAGAGATCAACTTCAATCGGCTGGAAGAATGCGCCACCTGTACCGGAAGCGGCGCAGAGCCAGGCACCGATCCGGTCAAGTGTCAGAAATGCAACGGACAGGGCGAAGTTCGCACGCGTGCGCCGATCTTCAACATGCTGACGGTGATGACCTGTGATGCCTGTGGCGGCTACCGGCCAGCAGATCGCAGTACCATGCCACGATTGCCGTGGACAGGGTCGCCGTCGCGCCGCCGCAAGCTGACGGTAAAGATTCCGGCTGGCGTCGACGAAGGTTCGCAGATCCGGCTTACGCGCGAAGGCGAAGGCGGAGCGCGTGGTGGTCCGGCTGGCGACCTGTTCGTGACACTCGCGATCAAAGCCGCATAAGATCTTCCAGCGCAGCGGCAATGATGTCGTGCTGGAGCTTCCGCTTAACATCGCCCAGGCAGCGCTTGGCGCGACGCTAAAGATGCCAACGCTGGCAGAGGAAGACGGAACTTGAAATTCCGGCGGGCACGCAGGAAGGCGAGTTGTTCCGTCTGCGCGGCAAAGGCGTTCCATATTTGCGTGGCAACGGGCGTGGCGATCAAGTCGTGGTGACCAAGGTTGTCGTGCCAACCAAACTGAACGATAAGCAGCGCGATCTGTTCCGCCAACTCGCCGTCGAGTTTGGCGACGAAACCGCAGAACAAGAAGAAGGCGGATTCTTCTCTAAGATTCGCGATGCCCTCCGTGGGTAGGCGTAATGACCGGCGGGATACCCCACGTACCCAACCCGCCGCGTCATCAGACAACATTCTTGTATGGGCGCAACTCCGTGCGCGAGGCATTACGGGCTCAGCGGCGCAAGATTCGTCGTCTGCTCGTCGCGGATGGCGTCCATCAAAACGAATTGATCGCAGGAACTCGAGCAATTGGCCGATCGAGCGCGGCATCGAAGTCGCCTATGGCGACCGACGCGTGCTCGACGATATGACCGAAGGCGTGAACCATCAGGGCGTCGCTCTCGAAACTGGTCCATACCCATATGCCAGCATCGACGACATGCTCGCACTTGGCCGCCGAGCGTGGCGAACAGCCGCTGCTGCTGCTGCTGGACCATCTGCAGGACCCGCAGAACATCGGCACCTTGCTGCGAACGGCCGATGTGGTCGGCGCGCACGGCGTGATTCTGCCGGACCGTCGGTCAGCCGAAATCACGCCATCGGTCGTGAACGCCTCGTCAGGCGCGGTCGAGCATCTGCGGATCGCCCAGGTCACGAACCTTGTGCAGACTATCGGCGAACTCAAGGAACACAATATCTGGGCGATTCGGTCTTGAAGATGACGAACGTGCTCAGCCGTTCGACCAGGTCGATCTGGCGATGCCTGTCGCCCTGGTGGTTGGTGCTGAAGGCCCGGGACTGGCACGCCTGGTGCGCGACCGCTGCGATATCTCTGATCAAACTGCCGATGGCTGGCAACGTCGCATCGCTCAACGCAGCGACAGCCGGTTCGATCGCGTTGTATCATCTATGGCGAGCACGCGCGGCATGTAAGCCGCTGTGCGCGCCTTAGAACTCTGGCATATGAGCGACTCCGCGGTCGTACACCGCCACGCTGGCGTGGGCCGAAGGAGCGAGCAAGATGGATTTCCAATTCATCGAAGAATTACGGGCGGTTGTCGGCCATGGTGGCGTGATCGCCGAGCACGATCAGCTTAAACCTACGAATGTGACGGCCTGACGAACTTTCGTCAGATCCCGGAAGCGGTGGTGCTGCCGCGCTCCACCGAAGAGGTTCAGGGGGTCGTACGCCTCTGCGCGCGCGACCGTATCCCATTCGTCGCACGGGGCGCAGGCACCGGCCTCAGCGGCGGTGCTTTGCCGGCGGCGGGCGGCATCGTGATCAGCCTGGCCCGCATGAATCGCATCCTCGACAGTCGATATCGAGAACCAGCGCATCGTGGTCGAGCCGGGTGTGATCAACCTGCATGTCACGCAGCGCGTCGCGCCCCACAACCACTATTATGCGCCCGACCCGTCGTCGCAGCAGGTCTGCACCATCGGCGGCAACGTCGCCGAAAACGCTGGTGGTGCGCATTGTCTCAAATATGGCTTCACAGTCAACCATGTGCTTGGCCTGAAGTTGTGCTGCCCGACGGCGAGGTCGTACATCTGGGAAGTGCCGCACTGGACACCCCCGGCTATGATCTGCGCGGCATCTTCATCGGCGCAGAAGGCACGCTGGGCATCGCGACCAAGATCACGCTGCGCGTCATCCGCCGCGCCGAACTGGTCCAGACGCTACTCGCCGCCTTTCGCACCACCGACGAGGCCGGAGCGGCGGTGAGCGATATCATCGCGGCAGGGATCCTGCCGGCGGCGATCGAGATGATGGATAACCTATCGATCGAAGCCGCCGAAGCCGCCGTGCATGCCGGATATCCGCTCGAAGCAGGTGGGCTGCTACTAGTCGAACTCGACGGACCCCAAACGCGAAGTCGTCGAACAACTCGACATGGTGCGCGCGATCTGCGAACGTAACGGGTCATGGGAACTTCGTATCGCGCAAAGTGATGAGGAACGCGCACTGATGTGGAAGGGCCGCAAAGCCGCCTTCGCGGCGATGGGACGCATCTCACCGGACTATATCGTGCAGGATGGCGTGATTCCCGCGCACCAAGCTTCCGGATGTGCTTGCGCGAGATCGAGGCATGAGCACGGCCTATGGGCTACGCGTCGCGAATGTGTTCCATGCGGGCGACGGCAACCTCCATCCGCTGGTGCTGTTCGATTCGACCATCGAGGGTCAAGAACATCAGGCCGAAGAACTTTCGGGCGAAATTCTGAAGCTCTGCGTGCGCTCGGGCGGCTCGATCACAGGTGAGCATGGCGTTGGCATCGAAAAGCGCAAATATATGTCGGTGATGTTCTCGGAGCCGGACATGGACACGATGCAACGCGTTCGCTGCGCCTTCGATCCGCACCATCTGGCGAATCCAGGCAAGCTCTTTCCAACGCCACGTCTGTGTGGTGAGAAGCCCGGGGTGTATCATGAACATCCGCTGGTGACTGCTGGACTGGCCGATCTGTTTTAATTACCGCAACGAGGCGAACGAGCGTTATGATCGCAGATTCCGTACATCTGACCGACCTGCTCGCATCGGTGGTCGGGCGACGAATGTCCGGCCCGCCAACGTCCGACGACGACATCGAGCAACGTAGCAACCCATCCTCGTGGTATCGCCAGATTCCACTGAAGAGGTCGCCGAGGTTCTACGCATCGCGACCGAGCAGAAACTCGCCGTGATACCGCGTGGTGGCGGTACCAAAGCAGGGTTGGGGCAATCTGCCACAGCGCGCCGATTTCATCCTTTCGACCCACCGTTGAACCGGCTGCTCGAACACGCGCACGGCGATATGACCGCGACCGTCGAGGCAGGCATGCCGCTTGCGGCCCTCCAAACAGCGCTGGCTGAGCATGGCCAGATGCTGGCGCTCGATCCAGCCTGGCCCGAACAAGCGACGCTGGGCGGCATCGTTGCCACCGACGCCAGTGGTCCACTGCGCATCCGCTACGGCACTGCACGCGATCTGGTCATCGGCATCGGCGTGGCACTGCCCGACGGCACTATCGCCAACGGCGGCGGCAAGGTTGTCAAGAACGTCGCGGGCTACGACTTGATGAAGCTGTTGACAGGTGCCTATGGCACGCTGGGCATGATCACGACGGTAACGGTGCGGCTCCATCCGCTTACCAGCAGGCAACGCGCTCGTTGCAGCGTCACGCTACCCGATGCCACAGCCGCGCAGGATTTTGTCGTTCGTGTCAACCACTCGACGATTACGCCAGTCGGCTTGCAGATCTACTCGAGCCAGGACAGGCTACCGTGCATCGGTCCGCCTTGCGGGTACTCCGGCATCGGTGCATGCGCAAGCAGCATGCTCGACAGCTCGTCGCCGCGCGGCAGCACCTCACAGTCGACATGCACGACGATGCGAGCGCCGACGGCTGCATGGCAAGCGCATCAGACGATCTACGGCCACCCGACACGATCGTGGCACGCTGGAGCGTCGTCCCAACATCGCTCGCAGCAGCCCTCGACATGATCGCGAACGTCGCGACCCGGCTGGGACTAGACGTTCGACGCTGTCGTCGCAAGGGACCGCGACCGGACTCGTGCGCCTTCGCGGAGCCAACGACCAGGCACTACTGGCCGCGGTTGGCGCGGCACGCGCACGGTTGGCCGAGACACGGTGGCTATCTCGTCGTCCAGCAATGCCCGACATCGCTCAAGCAACGGCTTGACGTCTGGGGCCATACCCGGCGACGCCTTTGCCTTTGATGCAACGCGTCAAGACACATTTCGATCCACACGGTACCTTGAATCCAGGTCGCTATCTGGGGAGAATCTAATGGCACATCCGTCCCCAACAACTACCGATGCTCCCATGAGCATCTTCGACGCTCACCATCCACCCGATCCCGGATTGATCGAAGATTGCGTCCATTGCGGCTTCTGCCTGCCGACTTGCCCAACCTATCTGCTATGGGGCGAGGAGATGGATTCGCCACGTGGCCGCATCTATCTGATGGATATGGCGGTTAAGGGCGAAGCGAAACTCGACTGCGACCTATGTGCGGCATATGGATCAATGTCTGGGCTGTATGGCCTGTGTCACCGCCTGTCCATCGGGCGTGCAGTACGAGAAACTGATCGAGGCAACGCGCGGACAAATCGAGCGTCAATACACGCGTTCACTGCCGGATCGTGCTCTTTCGACGCGCCTTGTTCGCGCTATTCCCGCATCCGCGATCGGCTTCGCCTCGCCGCAGCCCCGCTGTGGCTCTATCAGCGTTCGGGCATGCGTACGCTCGTCCAGCGTAGCGGACTGCTCGAACGTCTTACCTGCCCGCATCAAGGCGATGGAAGCGCTTGCTGCCACCCGTAACCTTCAGTGCGCTGCGCTCACCAGTCGCCAACCGCACTCCCGCCATTGGCGCACAGCGCAGCCGTGTCGGGCTCCTGCTGGGTTGCGTCCAGCGGGTCTTCTTCGCCGATGTGAACGCCGCGACCGCCCGCGTGCTGGCAGCCGAAGGCTGCGAGGTCATCGCGCCGCCTGAACAAGGCTGCTGTGGTGCATTGATGGTCCATGCCGGAGCAGGAAGCCGATGCGCTTGCGCTCGCACGGCGCACGATCGATGCCTTTGAGCGAGCGAATGTGGATACGATTGTGATCAACGCCGCCGGATGTGGCTCGACGGTCAAGGAATACGGTCATCTGCTGCGCGACGATCCGGACTATGCCGAACGAGCGGCGGCATTCGCGGCGAAGTGTCAGCGACATCTCCGAGATCCTGGAGGAACTAGAGCCACGGGCGAAGCGCCATCCATTACCGTTGCGCGTCGCCTATCATGATGCCTGTCACCTGCAACACGCGCAGGGCATCAAAGCGCAACCGCGCCGCGTCGCTGCGCACCATTCCTGAACTCGAGATCGCCGAAATCGGCGAGGCTGCGATCTGCTGTGGCTCCGCCGGAATCTACAACCTGACCGAGCCCGAGCCTGCGCAACAACTGGCCGACCGCAAAGTCCAGCATGTGATCCAAACGCATGCCGACGTGCTGGCAACCAGCAATCCAGGCTGTCTGTTGCAGATTCAGAATGGTCTCCGTCGTGTGGGCGTCGAAATGCCTGCCGTGCATCCGGTCGAACTGCTCGACGCGTCGATCCGCGGCGTGATGCCAGCAGCGTTGCAGCAGGCACGTCACGCAATCATCCCGACGGCCAGATCTACCCAGGCTCTTACACGATCGACGAACCTGAACGCAGCCAGTGGACCAGTATGGTCCACTTCGTGTTATACGGTTCGCGAAGTTCGCCTAGGGGAAAACGCGAAACGGCGCGATGGAGTCCAGATATTTTTCATCAGGGCTGACGTTACGCGCATCGCTGACAACAAAGTTGTAATCGCCCGCGCCAAGTTGCAAGCCGAACCAATCGGTCGTATCGATCGTGCCACCGAAACTGCCATCACTATCGGCGTTTACCGTCTGGGTTGTTCCAACGGTTTACCGTTCTGATCGGTGATCCAGTAGCCGAGTGGTTGACCGGGTCCCATCCATAGGTAACCACGTCGATCGTGCCACCGTACTTCACACAGTTCGGGGAGATGATGGCATCGACTGGCGAGCGGATGTTCGCGCATTGGCATCGCCAGGTTGGGTGGAGGAGTGGTGTCCGGCCATTGACCGATGTTTCACGCCAAGCAATCCAAGCAAGATACGGTAATCGGGACGGATTGTTGGGATGAAACTCAAACCGTCCGCGCTCGAACCATTGGGTCAAGACAGTTCGCGCCCGTGGCGTTGGTTTCCATCGCCGGTTCGACAGTGGAAGCCAAACAGCGCTAGGCGAACGGCGTATAGCGATCTGATCGACCAGCGGTCTTGCAGGCCATGCCCTTCCCAATAACTCTTGAAGCGGCTCGCACGGACACTGTTGACCTGGTTTCGGCAAACCAGAGTACATCCACCGGCTTGCTGGCCCTTGGGAAGATTCGCCCAGTGTCGGCCATCTTGTTGAAGCCGTACGTCGCCAAGGCGGCCAAGCAACACATCGTAGGGACGTGCCTTTTCGGGATGCAATTCGAAGCTGTTGCGCTCGAACATTCTGGGTCAGAAATTTCCCTCAGCCGTACCCTGTTGCGTGCGCAGCAGTGATCGGATAGCCAAACACCGCAAGTCCACCGTTTTGCTCCCAATATGCGCGGAAACGCCCCTCGATACAGTTCGTGATCCCAGGTACGTTGAAACAGCAGCTGGATCTGGGCGTTCGTGGCGTGTCGGAATAGCAGCCACCATCGCGAACATCATGGCTGCAAGGAGCAGAATAGATACGACGCATTGATCCTTCCTTTCGATTCATATCGCCGGTGATATTAACATGAGCCAGGGGGATAGCAGAGTCACGAATACTCGGCTGATTGGCGCCCATTATACATCACCTATGGCCCAGTTCTATTCGCTACGCTTGATCAACAACAATGTGACATCATCGAAACGCAGGGCGGCGTCCGGTATGCTCCATCAGGTCGGCCAGGATAGCATCGACGATCGCATCCGCCGAAAGCTCGCGATTGCGGAGCACGACATCGGTCAGCCGTGCCACACCATATTCTTCTTCGGCGTCGTTGATCGCCTCGGTCACGCCATCGGTGTAACAGACCAACACATCACCGGGATGCATCATGGTTTCACTTTCGTTCAGGCGTGCGTGTTCGAGCACGCCAAGCGCAATGCCAGGAGTCGAAAGCATCTCAATTTCGCCATCCATACCAAGCAGAATCGGTGGATTATGTCCAGCATTGGTATAGCGTAGTTGTCCGGTTTGAGACATCGAGCATGCCATAAAAGACCGTGACGAACATACCCGACTGCGTATCTCGGGCGATCCAGCGGTTGGCTCGCGTCACCGCCATGCGCGGCGATGAGCCATCTAACGCGGCAGCACGCAATAGCGAACGAGCGAGTGTCATGAACAGCGCCGCGGGAACACCTTTGTCGGAAACATCGGCGATCACAAACCCCAGCGGAGCGGTCGAGGTCAGCAGACATCGTCCACATCGCTCCGCACCTCAGGTGTCGCCAGCCGTCCATCGTCGAGCGAACATGCCAGAAGTCGTAGAAATCACCGCCGACAACGCTCGCCGAACGCCAGGCCATCGCGATGTCCCACCCGGGCAGTAGCGGGGCTTCAGACGGCAGCAGCGATGTCTGAATTTCGCGCGCAACACGCAATTCCTGATTGAGCCGTTCCTGCTCGACGGCAGCCTGTGCCAACAAGGCCGACTCCATCGCACTCGCGGCCTGGTTCGCGACGCCGACAGCTACCGTAATGCTTCGCGCTCCCAAGTTGCGCTATCCGCGATCACGGTCGAGCAGTAAGACGCCCCATCAGCGCACCGCGCGCATTGAGCGGCAGCGCCAAGCAGATGCCCGCTCGGGAAGAAGCTGCGTCACCTGTGGCAATACATCAAGTTGCTGCGCGACATCGTTGATCGCTACCGGCACCCGGTCACGCCGCAGTTCTTCCAGCATCGGTGCATCTTGTGCGGGGATCGGCTGATGCAGCAATGCATCGCAGCGCTTGCTGTTGCCAACCCCATTCAGCGACCATCACAAAGGTATCATCCTCGGCGTTATAGCGCATAACACGCACAGCGTTCGCAGCCCACCAGCAGCGGCGGTAGGCGGACTACCGTCGCCAACAGATCCTCCAATGTCGAAACGCGTGCGATATTTTCGGCGGTCTGCAACAATGCCGCCAGCACCCAGGCTTCTTCCTGCTGCTCGGCGTAGGTTTGTGCCGGCATCCAGCGTTGCCGCGAGTTGGTCGGCGAGCGTTTGCAGCACAAACCGGTCGCTGTCGGAAAACGCATCCGGCTCCTCGGCCTGTACGTCCAGCACCGCCAACACCTCATCGCCGATGCACAAGCGGCACGGCCAGTTCCGAGCGGGTGCCTTCGATATCGCGCACGATATAAAGGCTCGCGTGGTGACATCCTCGACCAGCATTGGCTCTACGTGTTAGCGCGACATGGCCGACGATGCCCTGCCGACCTTCAGACGTTGGTATTGTTTCCAGCCAATACGACGATTCGGCCACTGTGGAAGCGCGAAAGATCAATTCGCCCGTAGCCGGATCGGCAGTGAAGATATGCACATGAGAATAATGAAACTTGTCGCGGATCAGAGTCACGACCACGACGGCAGCAGTTGATCGAGGTCCAGCATCGCCGTCGCCTCGTCGCCCAACTTCACGGATCAATTCAAGCTGTGCCACTCGTTCGCGCAACACCGCATACGCCTGCGCTTTGGAGATCGCCGCCGCCGCTCCATCGGCGATCAGCGATAGAAAACGCAGGTCGTCGGCGTCAAAGTCACGCGGATGCGGGCTTTGCACCGATATCGTGCCGATGACGGCATCGCCTGCCAGCAACGGCACATAGATGCCCGCGCGTGGTGGGTTATGGGATTGATAGCGTGGTTGTGCCGGAAGGTGGGGCAATTCTTCCGTGAAATCCTCGACCAACAAGGCGCGTCCGGTTCGGCGCATCCATCCCATCAGCCCTTCTTCGTCGGTCAGGTCGAAGCGTTCGGGCGGCAAGCGCTCGGCCGTTCTGCACTCGCACCTTGAGTTCGTAGATGCATGCCGTCGAACAACGCCAGATGAAACCAACTGGTATCCAGAACCTTGGACGCTTCACGGTAGACCAGTTCGCACAGTTCGTCGACATCGAGATCGGCACGAATGATCGCACGACTGACCTCGTTGAGCGTCGCGAGTTCGCGCATGGCACGCTGACGACCGCCAAAGATCGTGAAACATAGCGGCATGAACTGCCGTGACCGGTGTGGTTTACGGTTGGTCACACCTCATTCCCGTGGGCAGGACGCGATAGCGGCTTCACGGGTGTCGAACAACTCAAAGATCTGATCGAAGCCTGTCAGATGAAACACTTCGGCGACTTGCGGACGGGGCGAGCATAAGGCGGATATCGCTGTTCTGCTTACGAAGCTCACGTGCCAGCAGCAGCAGAATACGGAGTCCAGAGGAAGAAAGAAACGTGACATCGCCCAAATCGATCACGACACACCGCACACCATCGTGGGCTGCCTCGCGCACCAGTTTCTGGACAGTTGGCGCCGCCGCGGCATCGATGCGCCCAGACAGACGAATGAACCGCAGATGCGTCACCGGGAATCGCTTAACCAGTGTCACGATGTTATAGCCATCGACATCGAACTGGAAATCGACCCGATCCATCAGCCTGCGCATAAGATAAATTCCCAGTCCACCGGTTTTTCGCTCCTCAACAGGAGAAGTTAAGTCGGGTCGGGAACAGACTCTGGATCGAAGGTCACACCCTTATCATGCAGATAGACGACGAACTCGTCATCGCTTAACACACTTTGAACGATCACGATCGGCCCTTCGAGGTCATGATCACCATACGCATGAATAATAATGTTCGTCGCAGCCTCGTCAACCGCAAGCTGCATCTCCCATACCGCATGGTCGTCCAAACCCGCTGCCCGCGCACATGCAACGACATGGTCGCTGATGTTGCCGAGCGACTCTAAAGCCGCCGGTACCTCCAAATGCGTTTCTGGCGCGCTTTTTGGCTGTTCCAGCTGCACGTCTACTAAAAACTTCCTACGGCCTCGACCATATCGTCGTAAATATTAAAAAGCGACGTAAAGCCGGTCAGGTCGAACACTTCTTTAATGCGCGGAGGCAGATTAACGATACGCACATCACCACGGTCGAAGTCGGTCAATTTCCATTCGCGCGCGCGTTTCCGTGCCTTCGATCAACACACGCAAACCAGGACTACTGATGTACTCAAGTTTGGCCAGATCAAGAACGATATGATAGCGACCTTCTGCAAACAATTGGTTGATCCGCTCCTGAAGCTTCGCAGCCTCGGGTGCCTGGATTCGACCGCTGATCGCAAGGACATCTACACGATGTAGTTGGCGATGGGTAAGTTCCATACACTATCTCCTCAATTGCACCGGATATACGCCGTCGCTCGCGAAACAAAAACGTCCGTGGTGGCAAATACAGGTGATTTGCCACCTTGAACGCTTTGGCTTGATCGTATTCAAGCAGACCTACTCGACAGACGCATATCAACGCTTATGAGCGATTATAGCATGCCGCTGGTCGCTAGATTATTCGCAGATTTACCACTGGCCGAGCGCTTGTGGCTCGGCTTCTTCGACCCTGCGGTTTCGCTGCCGCTTCCAGGTTGTCCAGGTACCATGATGCTTCCATCGCGGCCTCACAGCCGCTCCCGGCGGCTGTGATTGCCTGTCGATAGATATGGTCAACCACATCACCACTGGCGAACATTCCAGGCACCTACGTACGTGTGCGGCCATCCGTCAGGATGAAGCCACTCGCGTCCATGTTGATCAGGCCCGCGAACATCGACGTGTTCGGAATATGTCCGATGTATGGGAAGACCGCATCGGCCTGCAACAATTCGTCTTCCCCGGTATCGACATGCTTGATACGCAGTCCTTCGACCTTTGCTGGAGCCGACGACTTCGGTCACGACCGCGTTCCACTGAAATGACATCTTCGGATTTTTGAAGGCACGTTCCTGGATGATCGGGTCGGCGCGCAATGAATCACGGCGATGCACCAGACACACTTCGGACGCAAAACGTGTCAGGAACAGACCTTCCTCGACCGCGCTGTTACCGCCGCCGACGACGACGATACGCTTGTTTTTGAAGAAGAAACCGTCACAGACAGCACAATACGAGACACCACGATTAGCCAATGCGTCTTCACCAGGAACGCCCATCTTACGTGGTGATGCGCCCGTCGCAATAATGATCGTATCGGCTGTATAGATTTCGCCGTTATCGGCGACGATTTCATGAGGCTGTTGCACGCCGTTTACGGTTTCACCGGCCTTAACCGAGGTCACCAGACCGTCGATGAAGGTCGTGCCAAAACGTGCGGCCTGTTTTTCCATCTTATCCGCGAGATCGAAGCCGTTAATCGCATCTGGGAATCCAGGATAATTTTCAACCTCATCGGTTGTTGCGATCAAACCACCAGGCTGCAAGCCACGTATAACCACCGGGCTAAGATTCGCCCTGGCTGCATACAACGCTGCCGTCAAACCCGCCGGACCCGATCCAATAATAAACACTTTGTAATGCATGAAACTCCCTCCGATGCTTCTCCATGTAGCATACCCTGTGCATGATTGATCCGCAAATATTTGTGTCAGCGCGGTATAATCGCGCGATACGAATGAAGCCTGAAATTGTATTCTTTACCGAACTCGATGCGATCGCGCTGCAAAAGCTCCTCGCCCGCCCTGGTGTGCTCGATTTACTTGTCAAACTCGATTGTGCCGTGTCGATCGCGCTCATCGAGCGCGATGATGTCTACGCTCAGACAGTACGCACGCTTGTCAGTCACGGCATCAATGTCCATGCACGGCTACTGCTTTCTGAAGATGCCGGCATCTGGTTCAACGTCGACAATTACCCGCAGGTGATCGCGCGCTACAAGGTTTTTCGTGAGTGGGCACGCGCCGAAAACCTCGAATTCAGCGCTGTCGGGTTGGACATGGAATCGCCGCTCTATCACATCTCACGTATCACCACGCCAACGCCCTGGACATTGTTCCATCTGCTACGGGCAGCACACACCAACACGCTCTTTCCGGCAGCCTCTCGTGCATATATCGACCTCGCCGCTCAGGTCAGAGCAGACGGCTACGCTGTTCATTCATACCAGTACCCCCTTATCGTGGACGACCGACGTTCAGGCTCAACACTCTTTCAGCGTGTTTTGCACGTCGTCGATCTACCGGCAGATGTTGAAGTGCTGCTGTGTTACAGCAGTGCTGTGCCACGCGCTATCTTTGGTAGCGACCTGGGCGGTGCGTTGATCGCGGAATACGGCGCGTATGCCGATTCGGTCGGCGTTGGCTCGACTGGCGGAGGTCTAGACCTGGAGGGGCTCCACACCGAACAGCAATACTCACTCACATGGAAAGCCTTCGAGCGCGATCTGCGGCTGGCAGCGGCGTACACCGACACGATCCATATCTTCTCGCTCGAAGGCACCTACGCTGCGGGCTATTTGGAACGTTTGCCCTCATTCATATGGGACGTCGAAACGACGGTCCGTTGGCGGCATCGTATCACGATGTACTGGGTGCGCTTCGTTATTAATACCGCCCTCTGGTGGTCGCACTATGGCTGGGGCTTCCTTGGCTGGTTAGGCTGGGTCGTCGTGGCAATCATCGCATTTCGTCGTGCGCTTGAGCGCTGGAAAGGAACACCATAAATGCAGACACCGGCCATCGAAGCCGAAATCTCTGCGCTCGCACAGCGCTATGGCGCGCCCACGATTCACAATGTCGTGCTTCAGGGCAACCCCTTCGATCCGATTGGGAAACCTGACCGCTATGGCGAGGTGTGCATGGTCGTGCGGCGACCCAACGGCAAGCTACTCACCGCTATAAAGACATTCTATCCGCGTGGAGCCCACCGTCTGCTCACGGGCGGCATTCATCACGGCGAACACATCCTCGACGCGCTGCTACGTGAAACCGGCGAGGAAACATCGTTGACGGTCGAAGTTCGGCGCTTCCTCACCATCGTTCATTATCGCTATCAGGATGACCCCGCCGACGAACCCGCGCGTTTTTCAACGTTCGCGTTCCTGCTCGACGAAACCGGCGGCGTCCTATGTTCCGCCGATCCCGACGAACAACTGGATGAGTTTCGCGAGGTAGCAGTTAACGATCTTCCGGCGATAGCGGGGTTTCTCTCACAGCTTGCACCTGAACCAAGTGGACACATCGGTGGACGTTGGAACGATTGGGGATCATTCTCGTGCGGCAATCCACAGCGCCGTTTACCAAGCACTCACCGAGGCTGGCATTGGATAAGTTCTATCTCCGGCAGCATACAACGCTGCTCCACACCTTGCTCGATCAGGCACACCAGTCTGGCGCATACTTGATCGCACGGCTGCAACATAGTGAAAGTCGTTCGGTCAACGTCGTCAACGGCGTAACCGAGGGCATGAGTTCGGTGTGGGGCGAGGGCATCGGGCTACAGGTGTTCGATCACGACGGCCATACGTCATTCGCTTCCACCGACCGCATTGAACTCAACGCCGCGCAACGTGCCTTAGGCGCGGCGCTGGCGGGACTGAAAGCAGCGGCGGGTGCAAACCTCAACGTCAATCCCGCCATCTACGACCTCACACCAATCCATGACAGTGTGATCGGACCAACGCCATACGCTATTGACCATCTGACGCTAGACGACGTGGCGCAACACGTTCATAGCGTTCACGAGGAAGTACGAACGTGGGGCGACTCGCTTAAAGTTCGCAGCGGGTTTTCGATCGTCCGCGAGGAATGGCGCATTGTCCGCTCGGACGGCACCGACGTTTCATATATTTTGCCGCGTGGCTATGCGTCCAACTTCGTTACCGCCCAGCGCGATGGCGAAGTCCATTCGGTCGGTGCGTCACTTTCGCGCACGGGCTACGAAGTATTTCTCGATCCGGCGGACCGGGCGAAACTCCTCAAACGTTCGCTATCGCGCCGCGACGCAAGCGCAACAACTGCTCGGCGCTCCCCGCTATGCCGCCGGTTCGTACCCGCTGATCATGGATTACGCCATGGCGAAAGGGCTGGCGCACGAGGCGTTCGGCCATGCCGCCGAAACCGATGGTATGCGTACATCGATCCTGGGGACAAACGGCGTCTTTCGCAGCGGCGAGCGCATGGCAGCACCGATCGTGTCGATCATCGACGAGCCGCTCGAACGCGACCATGCCTACCAGCCTTTTTCGCCCAACGGCGTTCCGCGTGGGCGCGCGACGATCCTGGACCATGGCGTACTGACCGATGCACTTGCTGATGTTTTTTCGGCACGAGCAGGCAGGCGCACGCATCATCGACGCCGCACGCGCCCAGAGCTACGGCAACGTGCCGGTGCCGCGCATGACCAACATTCGGATCGAGTTACCCGATCCGGTGCCGATCGACCGGCGAGTTACGAGGACCAGGGGCCGGAGGATGTTCGGGCAGCGCTTGCTCAACGCCGGATATATCACCGCCGGACATCCAGTGATCTATCTGGCGGGCTATAAGGGCGGGCAGGTCAATCCGGCGCAAGGGCGACTTCGTCTTCAACTGCACGGCGCTGTACGAACTCAGTGCCGAAGGCACGCGCATGTTCCAGCCAGGCATCTTTTCCGGCTATTCGCTCGCCGCGCTACACGCGATCAAGGCCGGATTCGGTCCGCTGCAACTCGACGCGATGGGCTTCTGCGGCAAAGCGGGACAATCGGTGCCATCGTCGGGCGGTTCACACTACTTCCTCTATCTTGGAGGCCGACCCGCAGGTGATGATCGGCGGCAAAAGCAGTGAACTAACTGCCCATCCAGGCAAATAAGGTTGCGCCATGCACTACATTGACCAGATACAGGAACGCTTCGAGGCCATCCCGATATCGCCGATTATCGCATCAACCTCGGCGAAGGCCAAAGCATCGGCGTCGGCATCCGCGATAACGATGTTGGCAGCGTTTATAGTCCGTTGCGTTTCAGCGATTCGATCGGCGGGTCATTTTTGGTCCATTGGCGGGATGGCAAGCTGAGTCGTGGCGCTCTCGACGGCAACAGCCTCGTTCAATTCGAGCGGGTGATCGAGGCCGCACGCGCAGCCGCCTATCAGGACGATGACGCCGCACAGTTTCTGGGGCATCAGGACATTACGCCCGTTCTGCTCAGCAGTCCTGACGTGCCACCGCTTATTCGCCGAACGCGCAGGCTATCTGTTCGAGGTCGTCACGACGTTGCAGGAGATCGCCGCTCGCTACGACGTCAAGAACCTGAACGGCGGCACCGGCGCCGGGATGAGTAAAAGCTGGATCAGAACGTCTCGTGGGCTGCAATCTCCACAATCGCGGCACCAGCTTTTCGTTCTCGGCCTCCTTCGATGGCATGATCGGCGAAGGCGGTTTTCAGCGAACCGTCGTCGACCAACCCACGATCATTACGCAGATCGAGCATGCCGGACGCTATCTCGAACATTTACGCCGGACCGTCGCCGATGTCAGCGGCGGGCGAATACACGATCATGCTGCATCCCGACGTGGCCTACAGCCTGTTCGACTTCTTTGTGTGGGGCAATATGGGCGGGGCGTCGATTTACCATGGTCAGTCACCCTGGAAACGCGAAGACTTTCGCGGCACACAAGCAGGTGCTGCGGCAAGACCTTAGGTGCGCGTCGAGCCCTGGCAGCCGCTTGGACCAAGTTCGTTCGGCTGGACCGGCGAAGGCTTGCCGTCGGCGCCCACGACCTATATCGATCAGGGACGGCTGTCAGCCCCATTGCTCGACCTCAAGTATGCGCGTCGGCTCGACCTGCCATCCGCACGCCACCCGGCGGCGAGCACAGCATCCATTTCGATGCCGTGCTTTCGCCGAAGCGTCCTGAGTTCTTACGCGGCGTGCGAACGGCGTGCTGGTGCTTTCCGTGCTTGGCCTGCATACACAGGACCGTTCGAGCGGCAATTATTCGTCTTTCGGCACCTCAGGCGCTGCTGATTCGCGATGGTGAGATTCAGGGCAGAGTCAAGGCCACCTTGAGCGGCAACTTTCTCGATCATATGCGTCGATGACGCGCTCGAACTGGTCGATTTGCGGACCACATAGCCCCGGCTTTGCCTATCGAGGCCAGGTCACGTTCGAGCGTATTTGACGCGGTTCGGCAGCAGTATTCTTAGAATAGCCAACATTGGGAGAATGGCAGGACGGATAAGAATCAGATGCTTGATTATACAAGGATGGACCGTCGGGCCATTGGCCGAGAATCCGTATCTCCTGCGCTGTACCGAAACCAAGGCCGCGTGCTGATCGATCCCGGCGACGACGCGCCTCTGCTTTTGCAAAGCATCGCCGAAGCCGGAGTCAACGTCAAGGCAATTCTGCTGACCCATGCACACCTCGATCATGTTGGAGCCTTGACCGATATGCGCGAAGCCCTAAACGTACCAGTGTATCTCCATCGCAGCGGACGACACATTGCTGCAACAGGCGCAAACGCAATGGCAGCAGTTCGGCAAAACGATCGGACCGATCGCGCCCGCCGAACATACCCTCGCCGAAGGCGACATCATCACGGTCGGCAACAGTGCGCTCGGCGTGTTGTACACACCGGGACACACTCAGGGCGGTGTCTGCTTCTATTGTGCCGATGACGCCATTCTGGTGGCCGGTGACACCCTGTTTCGCCTGTCGGTCGGACGCACCGACCTTCCCGGCGGCAACGCCAAGCAGTTGATCAACTCAATCCACACGCAGTTGTACCCGTTGCCGGATGAAACAGCCGTGTATCCTGGTCACGGCATGTCGACGACCATCGGCGATGAAAAACGCCATAATCCATTTACGTGATATACCGAAGGAACTTCAGATGAAATTAACCTATAGCAACGAATCGCTCGCAGCCGTCGAAGCGGGTGTGGCGATCGTCGGCGCATGGAGCGGCGATGACCTGCCAGCGGTAGCAGCAGGGCTCCTCGAAGACGGCGATTTCACTGGCGCGTTCAAGAAAACGCTCCTGCTGTACCCGCGTGCGAACTCCACCTCGCTCGAAGCCAGTCAACGCAGCGGCGCACAGGCTCAAGGAGCCAGCATCGCGGCGCGACGACTGCTGCTGGTCGGGCTTGGCAAGCGCGACGAAGCGACCAGCGAGCGCGTGCGACAGGCCATCGCGGTAGCGGCACACGAAGCCAGCCACATCGCCACTGATCACATCGTCGTGCAGATTCCTGACGGCGAAGGATTCGCACAAGCGACCGCCGAGGCGGTGCTGCTTGGCACCTATCACTTTGACCAGTTCAAGGGAACGGCGAGCAAAAAAGACGACAAGCCAGCGACGCAGGACGCCACGCTTGTGGGAGGGGAGGCAGACGCTGCCGCTGCCGTCAAACTTGCCGAGCAACTCTATAAGGGCGTGAAGTTGGCGCGGGACCTGGGCAACGAACCGCCTGCCGTGTGTACGCCTACGCGCCTCGCCGAAGCCGCCCGGGAGATCGCCACACGCGGCAACTTCAAATTGACGGTGCTGGACGTGCCGCAGATGGAAGAACAGGGCATGGGCGGCATGTTGGGTGTAGCACGGGGTTCGACCGAACCGCCCAAGTTCATCGTGATGGAATATGGCACCAAAGGACAGGGCAAGACGTTGGCACTGGTAGGCAAGGGCATCACCTTCGACACGGGCGGTATCTCGATCAAGCCAGCCGAACACATGGACGCCATGAAGATGGACATGATGGGCGCAGCGGCGGTGCTTGGTACGATGTCGGTGCTGGCCGACCTCCAGCCTCCCAACATCCACGTCGTTGGGATCGTCTGCTCGACCGAAAACAAGCCGTCCGGCTCGGCCTTCGTCCCCGGCGACATTCTCAAGGCACTTAACGGCGTGACGATCGAGATTATCAACACCGATGCCGAAGGACGACTGGTGCTTGCCGACGGCCTTTCTTACGCGCAACAGTACCAGCCTGATGGCATCATCGACCTGGCTACGCTGACGGGCGCGGTCGTCGTCGCGCTGGGCGATCACATCACCGGCATGGTAACGAACAATGGAGCCTTCGCCAGCCAGGTCAAGGCGGCGGGCGACCGCACAGGTGAACTGGTATGGGAACTGCCGATGTTGCCGGAATACCGTGCCGCCGTCAAGAGCAAAGTCGCTGACATTCGCAACACCGCCGGACGCCCTGCTGGAGCGATCAAGGCAGGCGCTTTCCTCGAACACTTCGTCGCCGATTTTCCGTGGGTCCACCTTGACATCGCGGGTACCTCGATGACAGGCGAACAACCCAAGCCTTACTCCCGCGAAGGTGCGACGGGCGTGGGCGTGCGTCTGTTGGTCGATCTGATCCAGAACTTCTAACTACAACCCCAACGTAGCAGCAGGGTGGCTTGAGGAGCCACCCTGCTGCTACGTTCACCCTGCTCCATCGCTCCTAGCGGCAGCACCGGACACATACATACTTTTGTCATATCTATAATATGGTATGGGCGTAGGGTGTAAAGGCGATGTACAGACCTTCACTGGAAACAAACAAAGGCGCGTGGGTTATCCCACGCGCCTTTGTTTGAGACGACACTCGTTATGCCGGCCGCATATACTTAGCCAGCGGCGGGAGTAATCACGATATTGCGATACTCGATTGCGGTGTGATCGCCCTGCAACATCAGCGGCCCAGGCGCTCCCTCGTCGCTATCCAGCGCCCCACCGGTGATGCCTGGAATCGCCTGCTGGCTGATCACGGTCGTACCATTTACCACAATCGTTACCTGTCGTCCCACCAGCGTAATATCGTAGGTGTTCCACTCCCCCACTCCATTCGTGATGATCTCACTGGGTGTCAAGAACCCGTAGATGCCACCTTGAAGATGAGAGTCCGGCTCCTCGGTCGGACCATCCAACACCTGCACCTCATAGCGTCCACGCAGATACACGCCACTATTGCCACCCGCCGCATAGCGGAACTCAAGGTGGAGCTTGAAATCATCGAACTGCTGATCTGTCACGATATTGCCGCCGGGCTTAACATTCCGCAGAATACCATCGGCAACTTCCCACTGGCTCTCGCCCTGAATGACATGCCAGCCAGTTATATCGACGCCGTTGAACAGCGTGATCGGCTCGCCCCAGCGTGCAGGTGCCTTCCGGCGCAGCGAAGGCGCACGATGACCTGTCCATGTAAATGTGCTGCCGTTCGGTGCAACGATAGTACCGCTGAGTTGATCGCCTTCGAGGTGACCTTCTAGAGTCAAATCGCCCGTGCCTGGCTCAAACTGCGGCGGGATCGAGAAACGTAGGCCAGTATCACTTACCTCCACGCGCGATATTGGCCGGGCGCTACCGTGCCACCCCACAAAATCTCCGACAACTGCATGAGGTCCGGACACGCGAATATCCATCCAGGCGGGCTGTGCACCGTCGGGCATCTGGACAACCAAGCCCCAACGACCCATCATCGCTTGCTGAGCAGCCGAATACGGCATTGTGTTTCGCTCCTTGCATTAAAGCTCGTAGTCCACTCCGACAATGGAGTGACCAGGAATCATCCTAGCACGTCCACAAAAATCACGATCAAAACGCTACACAAGCACGTGCTACACTCGCCTTTTATGGGGGTCGGTGGTGGCCACTGACACAAGCACACGTGTCGAAAACACCAGTTTCTCAGCCCAATACATCCGGTTTATCGATCAGATTTGACAAAGGGCTGTAATCTCTGTATTATTCACCTCGCGTCGCGCCTCCGTCGTCTAGCGGCCTAGGACGCCGCCCTTTCAAGGCGGAGATCGTGGGTTCGAATCCCATCGGAGGTACCAACGTATGAAGCGCCGCTCGCAGTTTGCGAGCGGCGCTTCGCATTATCTACCGACAATCTCATCAACCGATTCTGCTCCGTCAACATTGAGCTTCTGTTACTTTCGCTCGACCGTCCCTTCGATCAGACCATAGGGATCGACCGTCACCTGGAATATTTCGTTGGCGTTCTCGATGCCAAACTGTTTCAGGTTGAACAGCAGATGATGCTTGTTCGGCAGCTTGAAGTAAATCTTCTGAACTGCTGGAAAGGCTTCGAGAACCGCCTTGCCCATGCGGTAGAGGGTATTCTGCACCGATGGGCTGTAATGATCCGTGAAGGTTTCCAGAATCTGCCCTCGAACACCATTCCACAACGCCGTAAAGTCCAGGTCGGTGGCCGCGCCATAGCTCCACGTCGCCGTCAACATCGTCGCCAGGATACGGTCGTTGGTGTCGGGCAGGACGGTATACTGGTCCTGATAGAACTTTTCCCAGCCTGAGTTGGTCGTCTTTAGGATCAGCAAGTCATTGATACCCGCCGATATGTCGAAAGCATCCGCGCTACCGCTAACAACCGCCGTGCGTTCGCCCGCGTCGCGGGTGAAGGCGTGGTCGTGTTCGCTGCCACCAGCGGTGATACGGGCCCAGGGATATTCCGTCACCGCGATGCGGACATGCTCGACCGTCGGTCCTGTTTCCATGAAATGACGGAACAGCACCAACCCGAACGCCTCGATACTATCCAGCGGATGGTCCTTTGCCAGTGCATAGACAGTGTTACGCATCGTATCGGTCGCCAAAAGCTGCGTATTATCATCGCCTTCGTAGGCCGCACTGAAATCACCAGTCAGGGCGATGTCTACGTTGAGGTCATGCAAGACGTGTCTTGCCGTCGAACGGTCGACCTTTACCATCCGTATCGCCGATTTACCGTACGTGGTCGTACCAAGCGCGGTTATGCCAGTTTCTGGGGTCGTTGCCATGCTCGCATCCTCACCTTGCAATAAAAAGAAGTATGTACCACGAACGAATGGGGCCGTTATGTCGACACCGCTGTCGCGAGGGAGTTGCTATAGATTGGGTACATCGAGACACCATACCGGCGATGGCTGGCGAGCAACACGCGCAGTATAATCGGGGCGTCGATGCTACGCCACGATAGCATACGGCACGTCTTTGCAGAGTGCGTAGCAAAAATCGAAGCATCCCCTGCAGACAACCTTCGAATGTCATGCTCAAACAAGCATCAACTGCCACGATACGTGCTATACGCCCAGGGCGATACCAGCAACGGCACATGGTAATGCGCTTGCACGTCAGCGATGCCGAAACGCACCGGCACGCGATCCAGGAACGGCGGTGTAGGCGTCGCCACGCCTTGCTCGGCGAAATACGCGCCAACCGCGAACACCAGTTCGTAGCTGCCCGCGATCATATCATCATCCACCAGTAGCGGGCCATCGGTGCGCCCATCAGCGTTCGTACGTACTGAAACGACGAGTTCGCGTTGCATCCCTGCTTCGTCCAGTCGCCAGAGTTCGATGCTGATGTTCGCGCCCGGTCGTCCCTGCGCGGTGTCGAGGACATGCGTCGTCAGTCGTCCAGCCATCGGTTGCCCCTTACGGTTCTATCAGATCATGCAGCCGAAGTCCGGCGATCTTCCGTATCTCCTCAAGCGCTGTCGCTCGCTCCTGCTCGCGTGAGTGTTGCAGTCGTAATACAAAGTTGTCGAGGATGCTTTGGCGCGTGTGTTCACGCACACAGATTACAAACGGGAAATCGAAGCGTTCACGGTATGCGGTATTGAGGTTGGTGAACGTCGCGTATTCGTCGGGCGTCAGGCGATCCAGCCCGACCGACGATTGCTCGCTGGCGGACTCTCGGGTCAGATCCCCAGCGATAGCAGCTTTGCCCGCCAAATCAGGATGGGCCTGGATCAAGGCGATCTGGCGTTCCGCTGGCGCGTTCGTAACCGTTGTGAACAGGGCGCGAGCCAGGCCCGGCACACTCGCGAACGGGCGCTCGTGCCAGGTCTGTTCGGCGATCCAGGGCGAATGTTCGTATATCTTGCCGAGCACCTCGGTCCATATAGCCTGGTCCATCGCGTTCAGCGCATCCAGCGTGTATCGTGTGCCTGTCATCAGGACCTCCTGCCAGCCATTATACGACCAACGACCAACGACCAACGACCAACGACCGACGACCGACGACCGACGGAGTTTTTCCCGTCGTATTTGCAGAGCCGTGTGAGTATGCCCATGGATGACAGACAATCGGCGTCATACCACGCATCCTACTCAACGCTTGATGCCGGACCGCCTGGAAACACCGACACAAGATACATTCCTGTGTACGGCATATTCCGGTGATCAGTGGTCCGTGGTCATAGATAGGAACAATGGCGCTTATTATGCGAAGCTAAACTATGGTAGGATCGCGGCAGTAGGCGAGGTGGCACAATCATTGCCATCCCATATCAGTTTGAAGCGAGGAACTATGCAGCGTGCATCACAGGAACTCGTCGCCTACGCTCGCCATTGGGGCAAACTGAGTCGTTCACGCATACACCGCCGTGCGCCGTCGGTCGTAGACATTGCGCCCGCCGCCGAGGACCCACGCGCACAATGCGTTACCTGGTTCAGCCCTACGCTTGGCGTCACGAAACGCCTCAACCTATATCTGCCGCCTTCCTACGCCTGCGAGAACTCCCGCTATCCAGTGCTGTATCTCCTACGCGGTCACGAGCGTGAATGGCTTCATAAGCACCAGGACGACGCACGCGATGGACGCAACGTACTTGACGTATACGAGGATCTGCTCCATCGCGGCGAGGTCGGACCGATGATCCTGGCGATGCCAAGCATGACCAGCGACGATAGCAACGTCCACGGCATTGGCATTGATTTCCTGAAACCCTGGCTCGGTACGCAGACCAGGGGCATTGGCACGGGTTTGTGGGAATCCTACCTGCGCGATGACGTGATCGACCTGGTAGACACTCATTGGCGCACACTTTGGTCGGGGGAGCATCGTGGCGTGGACGGCTTCTCACTCGGAGGCGCGATGTCGCTAAAGTTCGCCGCCAAGTACCCCACACTTTTCCGGACAGCGGGTGCCTACGATGGCACATTCTTGTACGCCGAAGGTCCGCAGGTGCGTGCCAGCGACCAATTACTCCACAACCCGATCTGGGAACCGGCTCTCGGACGTCGTCGCAATCTTCACCATGCGGCGGCGAATAACGTCGCTAACCTCTTGTTGCAAGCCGACCACACAGCGCTCCAGCACATCGTCTGGATGGTGCAGTACGGACCCGAACATGTCGAGCCCTGGGGATCGAACTATTATCGCGGTGAACACGTCATCGATATTCTCAAGCAGCGAGGCGTGCAGAACACAATCACCGATCCAGTGATCCCCAACGCGACGCATACCTGGCACAACGCGGACGCGCATATGCGCCAGACATTGCCCATACACTGGCGTTATCTTAGGGCATCCTAGTCATATATATCGTGCCTCGACAGGCTATGCTAGTATCGTAGGCAGCAAACTCAATGGCCGATCGTCCGGAGTCAATGGTTATCGACAAGGAGCACATATGCATCGTAGCCACCATCAATGGTTCAGTTCCACGCTTGGACGTTCTATGGAGTTGTTGGTATTCGGGCATCATGGTGCTCCCGTACTGGTCTTTCCAACCTCGCAAGGCCGCTTCTTCGAGTATGAAGACCGTGGCATGGTCGGAGCACTTGCCGAGCATATCGAGCAGGGCTGGATACAACTCATTTGCGTCGATAGCATCGACGCGGAAAGCTGGTATTGTTCGTGGGCGCATCCATCTGGACGCGTCCATCGCAACATCCAGTACGAGCAATACATCCTCAACGAAGTCGTGCCATTCATCCGCACCTACAACGGCAATCCTTCTGGATGACCACTGGCTGTTCATTCGGTGCCTACCATGCTGTCAACATGGCGCTACGGAATCCCTGGTTATTCCGGCGCACGATCGGCCTGAGCGGACTCTACGATCTTCGTAGCTTCGTGGATGGCTACTTCGACGACAACTTTCTACTTCAATAATCCGGTCGATTACACCGCGCACATCAAAGAAGATGAGCACCGTTCGGCCTTGCAGAACCTTGATATCATCCTGGCGACGGGACAGGACGATCCCAATCGCTGGTCGAACGAACAGCTATCCGCGAATCTGTGGAACCATGGCATCGGCAACGCATTCCGGCTCTGGGATGGCTGGGCGCATGACTGGCCGTGGTGGCACCAGTATGATCAAAACGTATATCAGTGGACATGACTAGTGGCGCAGCATTTGCTCAATTTTCAATACGCTCGTTACGAGGTAAGGAGACTGTATGCCTAAAGAGGGTGTGAAGAACATCGGCGTGATCGTCGGTCGCGAATGGTCCTGGCCTCCGGCCTTCATCGACGAGGTAAATCGACGCGATGAGGGTGTCCATGCCGAGTTTGCCATCCTGGGCGGCACGAACATGAACGAACCCTGCCCGTATGATGTGCTGATCGACCGCATCTCGCACGAGATACCCTATTATCGCACATATCTCAAAAACGCTGCGTTGCAAGGCACCGTCGTGGTCAACAACCCGTTTTGGTGGGCTGCCGACGACAAGTTTTTCGGGGCCTCGTCTGGCTGATAAACTCGGCATCGCGCATCCTCGTACCATCGCGCTCCCGTCACACTCCTATATCGAGGGCATCGTCCCGACCGAATCGCTCCGCAACCTCCAATATCCCATCCCATGGGACGACCATCTCGAATACGTTGGCGGTTTTCCCGTGATCCTCAAACCCGCCTGGGGTGGCGGCTTCAAGAACGTCTACAAAGTCAACAACATGGACGAGCTTTGGAGTGCTTACAATCAAACTGGCACCGAATGTATGATGCTGCAACAGTACATCGACTGGGAGAAATATTGTCGGTGTCTGGTGCTAGGCAAGACCAACATCTTGGTGATGAAGTTTGACGCCAACGCACCCTGGCCTCACCGCTACTTTGTGGATCACGACTTCCTTACACCGGAGGAAGGCAAGCTTGTAGTCGACGGGGCGTTGAAACTGTGTGAAGCATTAGGCTACGACATGAACACCGTCGAGTTCGCGATCAAAGATGGCGTCCCGTATGCGATCGATTTTACCAATCCCGCACCGGACATGGATGTGAATTCACTCACCGAGCACTACTTCCATTGGGCGGTCAATTCGATGGCAGACCTATGCATCGGCCTGGCGAAAGGACGCGACACCGCACCAAAGGCGGCTTACCGATGGGATGCATTGCTCAATGGTAGTGACGCTGCGATGGCGTCCACGCCACCGACAATGGCAGCCGATGTCGAAGGCGTCCCGCCCGGTGTCGAGGCCGAGATAGAAGGCATGGTTGCCAGGAAAACTTCGTCATAGGAGATTCTGTTCTGGACTACACTCACCAGCATACACAGTGTATGCTGGCTTGCGCTAACGCAACCATGTGGGAGACATACTGATGTCGTTCATGAGTGAGGCGATCGATAGCTACCATGCGTTGCTCGATGACGACGGAGCACGTGAAACCCAGCTTTTACTTGACGAAGCTCAACGGCGTGAGGGACTGTTCTTTGGCGTGCGTCCGATCGTGTCGATCCTGCGACCGCACTTTCTGACAGACGCTAATCTCACGCAACTAGAGAAGGTTTGCGGCGTGGTCGCCATCGCCTCGCGTCAGGCTGTTGAACACGCTAGGGGACAACCCAAGCTCTGGGAGCGTTTGGCGTTTACACCTGCCGAACAGGCGGTCATGGACATCGACCCTGGTTATGCCGAGTGGAGCGTCAGTTCACGACTTGATTCCTTTCTCGACAACGAAAAGGAGATTCTCCAGTTTGTTGAATACAATGCCGAAAGTCCCGCCGCCATCGCCTATGGCGATGTCATCACCGAAATCTTCTTTGACCTGCCAATCATGCGCGAGTTCCAGAAACGCTACAGTGTGACAGCGCTCCCAGCACGCCCACGTATGCTCCAGGCCCTGCTTGACGTCTATCACGAATGGGGTGGCTCGGGTGACCCACGCATCGCCATCGTGGATTGGCGTGGACTGCCGACACACTCGGAGTTCGTGCTGTTCCAGCGTTATTTCGCCGAACATGGTATCGAAAGCGTAATTTGCGCTCCCGAAGATCTAACATACGATGGCACAACACTGCGCGTGGGTGACCGTCCGATCGACCTCGTATACAAGCGCGTGCTCACCACCGAGTTTCTAGAACGCATCGGCGACCATGTACTCGAACACCCGCTTGTCCAGGCATATCGCGACCACAAGGTCTGCATCGCCAACAACTTCCGCGCTAAACTGCTCCATAAAAAATCGATTTTCGCCCTCATCAGCGACGACGAACTGACCGAAGCCGCCGGCATCGGCGCGGACGAGCGAAAGCTTTTGGTTCAACATATCCCCTGGACGCGCTACGTCGAGCGTGGCACAACGATGTACCAGGGTCAAGAAATCGATCTGCTCGACTTCATCCGCGCCGAGCGCGATCATCTGGTGCTGAAGCCAAACGACGATTATGGAG
Organism: uncultured Chloroflexia bacterium; assembly: GCA_963782315.1. Lineage (GTDB taxonomy): Bacteria > Chloroflexota > Chloroflexia > Chloroflexales > Kallotenuaceae > JBBSGA01. The sequence goes on along the minus strand of CAWAJS010000044.1, from coordinate 51,665 downwards.
GTAAGGGCGTCGTCATCGGCTGGGAAGCCAGTGACGACGAGTGGGAGCGCACCATCGCCGAAGCGCTCGAATATCCCTTCGTCGTGCAGGATCGTGTCAACATCGCCTACGAGCCATATCCGATGCTCACCGGAGAACGCCTGGAAATCGCACGACGGCTGGTGGACACCGATCCATATCTGTTTGGTTCCGAAGTGAAGGGTGTATTGACTCGCCTGTCTAGCGTGACATTGCTAAACGTCACGGCGGGTGGTGGTTCGACTGTTCCGACGATGCGGCTAGCACCACGCGACGCATCTCCGGGGACTACATAAAGAGGTGCGTTGATGATCAGTCGCGATCCGTATAGCTCCGATTTTCCGTTCACCATCGGGATCGAAGAAGAATATCAAATCATCGACCCCGAAACCCGTGAACTAAGTTCGTATGTGACCCAGCTTCTGGAAGCCGGCAAGCTTCAACTCCAGGAGCGCGTTAAGCCGGAAATGCTACAGTCGGTGATCGAGATCGGCACCAATGTATGCCGTACCGCCGACGAGGCACGCATTGACCTGGGTGGTCTGCGTTCCGACATCTCACGACTGGCAACGGATAAAGGCAAGGCGATCGCCGCTGCCGGAACGCATCCGTTTTCGTCGTGGATGACCCAGGAAGTGTTCCCACACGAACGCTACTATGGTGTTATGTCGGAAATGCAGGAAGCAGCGCGACGGTTGCTAATCTTTGGGATGCATGTGCATGTGGGCATGCCGGATCAGGAAACGGCGATCCAGGTCCAGAACGTCGCACGGTATTTCATGCCACATCTGCTAGCACTTTCCACATCATCCCCATTCTGGAGCGGACGAAATACCGGCTTTCATTCCTATCGCTCGGCAGTGTTCTCGACGTTTCCGCGTACAGGCATCCCCGATCGTTACGAGTCAGCCGGTGAATTCAACGCATATGTCGATCTGCTCATGAAAACAGGGAGCATCGATAACGGCAAAAAAATCTGGTGGGACTTGCGTGTCCATCCTATGTTCGGCACGCTCGAAGTCCGCATCTGCGATATAGTTACACGCTTCGACGAGGCCATCGCGCTCACAGCGCTGATCCAGGCAATCTTTGTGAAATTGCATAGCTTGTTCGAGCGCAACCTCACGTTCCGCGTCTATCGGCGGGCGCTGGTGCAGGAAAACAAATGGCGCGCCATGCGTTATGGGATGGATGGCAAACTCATCGATTTCGGCAAGCAGACCGAGGTGCCGATGCGCGAATTGACTGAGGAATTGCTCGCATTCGTTGACGACGTCCTGGACGACCTCGGATCGCGCGCGCTCATCGAAGGACCGATCAAGCGCATCCTGAAGGAAGGCACCAGTGCCGACCGACAATTGCGCGTGTTCCAGGAAACGAACGACCTGAAAGCCGTCGTCGACCATCTGATCAAGGAAACCCTCATCGGCCTCGAGGATATCCCTTCGTCCCCCATCATCGGAGCCTGAACCTCACTCGTTACGGCAATATGCCGTTGCGCCAGTGGTATACAATCAGGGGCGCGACGGCATAACTCTGTTCGCTTGTCCTTTACGCTACGACGGAACATCAACGCTGACAACATCGACCGCGTGTTCCTCGCCTGGCTCATGCGCGACTCGCTCGATTCGCAACCCCATTTTGACTTTCTCGACGATCACTGTGTCGTCAGGCTGTAAGCGACCTGCCAAGAGTTCGCGCGCCAGGGGATCGAGCAAATGCCGCTGAATCGTACGCTTGAGCGGTCGTGCGCCCCAACGAGGGTTATAGCCAGTTTGAGCAAGAAAGCGTCGCGCCTGTGGTGTTATATTAAGCGTTAGCTTGCGGTCGGTCAATCGTTCGAGCAGCGCATCGAGTTGGATGTCCACTATGTGGCTGATTTCCGATTCGCCTAACTCGCTGAATACCAACGTTTCGTCAAGCCGATTGATGAACTCCAGCGAGAAATGCTCTTGTAAGGCAGCCTCAATCTCAACCTCGTTTTGTGCCGCGTCGTCGTCCAGGTCCGGCATGATGTTGCTCGTCATCACGACAACGGCGTTCTTGAAGTTGATCACGCGCCCTTGCCCGTCAGTCAAGCGTCCATCGTCCAGCACCTGCAACAGAATATTGACGACCTCACTGTGGGCTTTCTCGATTTCGTCGAGCAGGATGACCGAATACGGTCGTCGTCGCACCTGTTCGGTCAGTTGCCCACCCTGATCGTAGCCAATATAGCCAGGAGGCGAACCAATCAAGCGCGATACAGCATGCGCTTCCATGTATTCGGACATGTCAAGCCGTATCAAAGCATCTTCATCATCGAACAGGAACTCGGCGAGTGCACGCGCTAGCTCAGTCTTACCAACGCCGGTCGGTCCAAGGAACAGGAACGAACCTAGCGGGCGGCGAGGGTCCTGGATACCCGCTCGAGCACGTCGGATCGCGTTTGCAACCGCAGACACAGCGGCTTCCTGCCCAACCACCCGCAAACTGAGGCGGGCTTCCATGCCCAGCAAGCGTTCCATCTCGCCCTGCAACAGCGACGCGACCGGAATACCTGTCCAACGGCCAACTTGCGCGGCGACTTCTTCTGCGGTAACTTCTTCGCGCAAGATCATTCCGTTAGCGTGCAGCACACGCACGGCTTCCTCCTGCGCTACCAAATCTCGTTCAAGCTGTTGCAGCGTTCCATATTTTAGTTCCGCCGCTCGTTCGTAGGCGTATTCACGTTCAGCAGCCTCGATATCGATACGGACGTTTTCGATGTGCTCTTTGAGGCGCGAAAGCCGCGAAATTGCCGAGCGTTCGCCTTCAAGCCGCGCTTCGAGCCCAGCCTGTTCTTCTCTCAGGTTTGCAAGCGTTCGTTCAATGCGGCTCAGGCGCGTGCGTGATTGCTCATCGGTTTCGCGCTTGAGGGCTTCGCGTTCGATTTCCAGTTGCATACGTCGCCGCTTAATATCGTCCAGTTCCTTGGGATCGCTGGTCATTTCCATGCGCAGCTGCGCGGCGGTTTCGTCGATCAGGTCGATCGCTTTGTCCGGCAGGAATCGGTCGGAGATATATCGATCTGCCAGCGTTGCGGCAGCAACCAGTGCGCCATCGGTTATGCGTACCGCGTGATGCGTCTCGTACTTTTCGCGTAGACCGCGCAGGATCGAGGTCGTTTCCTCGACTGACGGTTCGGACACATGCACAGGTTGAAAGCGCCGTTCGAGTGCCGGGTCTTTTTCAACATGCTTGCGGTACTCGTCGTAGGTCGTCGCGCCGATGGCATGGAGTTCGCCGCGAGCGAGCGCCGGTTTAAGCATGTTTCCGGCGTCCAACGACCCTTCGGCTGACCCCGCTCCTATCACGGTATGCAGTTCGTCAATGAAGACGATGATCCGACCATTCGACGAAACAACATCCCGCATGATCGTGTTGAGCCGCTCCTCAAATTGCCCACGATACTGTGTACCTGCCACCAACGCTGCCACATCAAGCGCCACGATCTGTCTATCGATCAATGCGCCAGGAACATCGCCACGAACGATGCGCTGGGCAAGCCCTTCCACGATCGCAGTTTTACCAACGCCGGGCGGCCCGATCAGCACCGGATTATTTTTCGTACGGCGCGACAACACCTGGATCGTTCGGCGTATTTCGCTGTCGCGACCGATCACAGGATCGAGCAGTCCCGCTCGCGCTATGGTCGTTAGGTTACGTCCATAGTGTTCCAGAGCAGCGGAAGTATTTTCTGACTGTGCGGGAGGCACATACGTCGTGTTACGCAAGCCTGTAAACACTTGCTGAAACCGACCCTTTACCTGGTTGAGCGTTTGTAGCACGCTCACAGTAGCGTCGCGATTATCGGCTAGCGCCGTGAGCAGGTGTTCGGTAGAAACGAAGTGTTCCCCCTTGCGGTCGGCTTCGGCCTCTGCCAGATTCAGGGTTGCTACAAGACGGGCGCTGTGCGAAGGGTGTCCATCGCCCGTCGTGGGCATGCGTGCCAGCGTTGCCTCGACCTGCCGCACCATCGGTACCGCCAGACCAAGCCGTGCGACAACCTGCGGTACAACGCCATTGGTTTGCTGGAGGAGCGCCAACACAAGATGCTCAGGTTCGACCAGAACATGGTGACGCTCCATAGCCTGTGCCTGGGCAGCATCCAGCGCTTCACGGGATTTCGCGGTATATCGATCATCGTTCATATATCGACCATGCTAAAAGCAAAGCGGATCGTTAGAAGAAACGACGACCGCATAGAAAAACAAAGGTTCGAACGATTGTACGTTCGTCGGCGACCGTTTGTTGCGTGCGCTATGGTTTGACCGGGGCAGGCTGCACCGGCGTACGATCGGGCACATCGACGATCATCGCGGATGACTTGATTTGCAACTCCTTCTCAAGCTCCGTGATGCGCTTTTCGAGCTTCCTGGCATGCAATGATTGTGCGATACGGCCACGTAAACTGGCGAGGATCGTCAGCACAACACCCGCCAGCGCCGAAATCAAGATGACGACGTACAATGGCACGGGCCCAGTTTGCATATTGAAAAACTCAATTCTCACCGGCTGAGGATTCTGAGCTCCAAACAACGCCATGACCAGCGCAAGTAGAATAGTGATAACCAGCAAAATACGTCCCACCGCAACCTCCTTTGAAACGACAAACACCTAAAGCAGTAGAGTAATAGATAGGTCATCTTGCACTATCTTCAACACCACATCTACGTTCCAGACAAGCAACAAGCATGCTAGCGTTAGCATGCTTGCGGTCATTTGAAACGGCGTATAGGCAACGGGTGATAGATAAGCGTCGCACACCACGGCACGGCTCTCACCGTTCGCGTTCAGTCGCCCGCGCGATAGCCCCGCCGTTGCAAGGCAGCCTCCGCTTCAGCCCGTTCGTTCCAGGGCAGCTTGCGCCCGTTTTCGTAATAAATGCAGGATTCGTGACCTTTGCCAAGCAGCACTACGATATCACCCGGTCGCGCGTGATCCAGCGCCGTTTCGATGGCATCGCGGCGGTCAGCGATCATCGCAAAGTCGCGTCCCTCGTGCTTGCCCATCGCCCGAATTCCAACCGCGATTTCTTCAAGAATCACCTCGCTATCTTCGTCGCGTGGATCCTCGTCCGTCACTACCAGGAAATCGCAATACCTCGCGGCAATGCGGCCCTGGCTCGGGCGTTTCTGCTTGTCACGCTCGCCCGCCGAGCCGAATACGGCGATCAGTTGACCTTGGGTGAGCGGGCGCAACATCTCCATAATCTTCTCGAACGAATCAGGATTATGGGCGTAATCGACAATGACCGTATATGGTTGGCCTTGCTCGACCCGCTCCATGCGCCCAGTCACGCCTGTGACATTGGCAAGCGCCCGCGCACAGCCTTCGAGCGATAAACCCTCCGCCGCTCCCACCGCCAGTGCCGCGAGTGAATTATGCACGTTGAACATGCCGGGGAGTTGCAGGCGGACATCGACGTTGCCCCATGGCGTCCGGGCAATATAGGTCGCGCCGTCGCGAGTTAGTTCGATGCCGACGGCACGCACCATCGCATCGGGATGCTCGATACCATACGTCACTTGCTGGGCATCCGGTCCAGCAGCCTGCTGATACAGCGCAGCATACGGATCGTCAAGGTTGACGATGGCGATCTTGCGGCGCTTATGGGCGGGAGCATCCGGCGATGTTTCCCGCAACATCTCAAACAATCGGGCTTTGTCACGACGATATTGTTCGACCGTGCCGTGATAATCAAGATGTTCGTGGGTGACATTCGTAAAGACAGCCGTGTCGAACTGGCAATCGCCCAAACGATTCCAGTTCGCGGCAAGCGCATGGGACGAAGCTTCAACGACGGCGTAATCGCAGCGCTCGGCGACCATGTCGCGCAACGCCGCCTGCACTTCGAGGGCTTCGGGCGTCGTCTGACGCGTCGTGTTGTCCCACCAGCGTTCACCGATCTTGAACTGGGCGGTCGTGATCAAGCCGCTCCGGTGACCATCCGCGTCTAGCACATAGGCACACAGCGTGGAGGTCGTCGTCTTGCCTTTGGTGCCGGTCACGCCAATGACGCGCAGGTTAGCAGCAGGCTGATTGTAGAATGCTGCTGCGATAGGCGACAATGCGACACGCGAATCCGCGACCTGTATCAGCGCCGGACCGTCGACCGCCGTGACCGCTGCCGGATTCTGATACACAATAGCCGCCGCGCCACGCTCGATTGCCCTGGGGATATAATCGTGCCCGTCGACATGACTGCCTTTAATCGCGACAAACACATGTCCGGGTTGCACCGTGCGCGAATCGTAGCTCACTCCGGTCAAAGGGCGTTCGCCGCCGACGTCACCGCACAGTCGCTGGATCAGTGTATCAAACTGTATGTTCATCGTTCTACTTTGCTAGGCCGAACCGTTACGCCGACGCCACAACCAGTACACCGGAGCCAGAAAGACCGCGTTATAGGCTGGAAGATAGCGCACCACTGTACCGCCCCAGCCTTTCTTAAAGCGATAAGCACCATAAAGCGGGTGCTGCTTGGCTTGCTCCTCGATAGCAATACGCTCGGTTTCACCCGCGCCCACCATACCGCCAACGATTTCAGGCACGCCCCATAAATCGTAGGATCGGCAGCCACGTTCGCGCATCCACTGGATCGTCTGCCACTGTAACAGATGGTTCGCGCCACTTTTCAGGCCATCGGCGGTCGAAGCACTATACATATATTGCCCTTCCCGTCCGTAGGCAAACACCAGAAACCCTGCGACAGCAGTGCCGTCTGCGGTGCGAGCCAACAACAGTCGTGCGTCATCGCCCGCCTCGCGCCATGCGACTCGATAATACGCACGGCTATGAATGGCGAACTCGGCACGCGCCGCTGTCGCTTCCATCAGTCCGTAGAACGCATCCAACGCAGCATCGTCAGTGCCTGTATGTACCGTGATACCTGTGCGCTCGGCACGGCGAACGTCGGCGCGATGGCCTTTCGAGAACGCCGCGAACAGTTTATCGGGCTCGGGCGCAAGATCGAGGTGGATCGAGGTGCGCGGCTGTAACGGCTCGGCGGTCCGAAAACCTGCCGTTTGCAGGAAGCTATGCAGCGTGCGCGATTCGGTCGTGTCTTCGCAGACATTCGGCTCCAGGCGCAGGAACGCCGCACGACGGCGGCGAGCGAGGCGGCGCAAAGCATCCAGCAGGGCGGTATCTATGCCAGGCTCACCCGCGAACAGCGGTCCGCGTGGCACGTAACACACTGACAAACCGATGAACGAGCGCACCAGCATTTGTGCGGCAGCGCGTGGCGTGGCCTCACCAGGAGCTACGATTGCCACCCGCACGGGCGTCCAGCCAAACTGCGACTTTAATTCGCCCCACGCCCAACTCTGTAAAAAGTGACCATGAGGATGAGCGACGACCAACGCATCCCATGCGTCACGGTCTGTATATTCGGTTATGGCAAATGTCATAGTACGCAGGGTAGGGTACATGCCCGAGTGACCGGAAGTACTCACTCAGGCATGCCATTCCAGTTATACAAGTTTTGAAGGATCGGCAGCGAATTCAAGCTCACTCAACGCCTCAGCCGCAGCCTCCTGCCTGGTCGGGTTCTCGTCGTTCGCCAGGCGGCGCAAGGTGCGACGCGCAGCCTCGCCTCCGATCTGTCCGATCGACCAGATTGCGGCAGTGTACACTTCGGTGTCGTTGCCCTCAGCGAGATCGAATAGCGACGGCAGTAGCGACGCGGCATGTCCGCCATATTCACCAGTAGCACGCGCCGCCTCGTACCGATGCGAAGGTACCTCACTTGCAAGTTCGGACTGTAGGATCGGCAACCATCGAGTATCAAGGGAATGACCGATCGCTACGAGCGCACTGGCTTTCAACGGTTCGTTGCCGCTGGCATACGAACGCCCGATGGCCTCATCTATATCGGCGCCATGGAAGTATCCGGCGCTTTCCAACGCGCGGCGTCGAATCTCAACCGGAAGGTCAAGGTTGTTTGCCGCCCCCACGATAGCCTTGCGTAATTGCGCGGCATCGCTGGCACGCAACTCGTCGAGCGAGGCACGCAGAGCAAAATGCCCCAAACCCACCGCACACGCGGCACGCACGCCCTCGTCAGCGTCACGTTCGAGCATCAGCAGAAGCTGACGCATCGTACGTGGTCGGTCGTCGTCCCACAATCCTTCAACCGACGTTTCACGCACTTCTGGGTCGTCATCCCGCAGACACGCCGAAAATACGTCACGATAATCGAATTCAGCGTTTTCTTCCGCGATCTCAATCAGTGCATGGATGATCGTCACGGCGCCGCGTCTCGTGAATGGTTTTCCAACGTTCGTAAAATGCGTCCTCGTGTTCTCTACCGATGTCAGACAGCTTACGCAGGTCACGATGCGATAATTTGCGGTCGCTGTCACCGACAATCTGCAGGACGTTCTGAAAGTCACTTGTTGATTCGTTCATACCTGTATAAAAGGGATGGGATGGAAACGCTCACGGCATGCCGCTCAGCGCTTCCATCCCATCGAATAGCAAGCCGATGATTATTCGTCGTCGTCGTAGGCGAAAACGTCTTCTTCAACTGGCTCGACTGTTTCGCTGGTTTCCTGAGGAGCAGGCTTGTAGTACCAAGCCCCTACCGTCGTTTCGTCAGCATAGAACGCCTCGTCATTACCCAGCAAGTGTTGCAAATATGTACTCGATACTGGTCGGAGCACGTTAACCGACATCAAGAGTTCGTCGAACGTGACCCAGTACAACGGCTCGTCCTTAGAACCTAGCTGTTCGCCCACGGTTTCAAACACGTGGGTCAGCACAACTTCGGCCTTCTTACGATCAGTCATAGGTAACGACTTCAGATTACGCAACTTGTTGTAGCGTGATTGGCTCGGCATCCATGCTTCGTCAATCTGAGCGTAGTAAGTGACCGGGACATACACAAACTTATTGCGCTTCTCGTCCAGGTGCAATAACTTGGCTTCGGTTCCCGATGCCTCATCATAAGCAATGGTGAACACATTCGCTTCCTCGGTCGGGGCAATACTGATCGTCACACCAGGGACCAGATATTCGCGGAAGAATTCGGCGAAACCCCAGACCCAGCCACCACGGTTACCGCTCGAGTAGCGCACTTCGCACAGGAATGTGTTGTACTGTTGCGGATTACGATATTCGATGCGAACCACTGATGAGCGCTGATCGTCCAGTAATGGCACGAGGCATCACGGCAGCAAATGCCTCAGTCAACGGCAGCACGCCGTATTCCCATTCAAAGAACGACAGGGTGTGCATGACAACTTCCGGTGACACCTCCTGCGGATCCTCATAACCTTCCACGATATAGCTCAAAAGTTGACCCAGGTCGCTCGCCTTAACACGCTTGCCACCAATGGCAGGCAATCCCTTGGCAGACCATAGATTCGCACCAGGCATACCGACGAACTCGAAGTCTTTTTCGCGTGCAAGCCGATAGTCGAGCGCGAACCGCACGATATCGAAATTATTATTGATTCGGACGTTCGCGGTACAGGTCGGTCAACACCGTAGTGTCGAGCACAGGCTCGCCTTGCTCCACGATGAAGTCGCGAATACGTCGCAGGTCGTTCTTACCAAATGTCAGGCAACGCGTCCTGCGGATAATACATTTCGCCGAAGCTCACGACACGGCGTAACGGATCGTCCTCCAAGGCTCGACGATCTCGGCCTGGATTTCGATACCGTGCTCGGCCAGCAACGTTGCTCCAACGGCAACGCCAGATCAACAGCAACGCCATCGCTCAGTATGATGCTGGTCAGGGGTGCGCTTGGTTCGGGGTGGACGACCGCCTTTTCGACGACAACTTCCTCGACCGGAGCCGCCGCTGAACCGGTACCTCCACAGGCTTTGCGGCTTCCACGGGTGCTGCGGCGGGTTCTGCCACGGGGTCGTTTCCGGTTGTCCGCGCCAGTAGGGCGAAATCAATAATGGCTCAGGCGCGGGAATCGTGTTGCCGCATAGTCGTGACGATATTGCTCATATCGTCGACAGGCTAAGCGGTATCGGCGGGTTCGTACAAGCGTGTGCGGAATGTGTGTTTAGTGTCCAGCGTACGGCCAACGGACAAGCCGCGTCGTGTTGTCGATATAAGCAAGCTTTCACCACGGTCTTCGAACTGAAAACGTTCGGATTCTGCTTGACCATGGCTTCGATGCGGCGTCGTCAGAGCATCAGGCGACGCCCCATCCTGTGCCGCGAGATATGTCGCAAGATTTTCCAGGATTGACGGATCAAAGCATCACGACCGTATAATGAGCCGTAGGCGCGGGTCATTACGTCGAAAATGCGTTCCGCCAGCACCTGCTCATCGGCGGTACCTTCAAACGAGGGACTTTCGCCATAACCGCTTGTGTCATTTATGAACTCTCCTCAACACCCAACGCACGCTTGAGAATCGCTAGATAACGCTCGGTCAATATTTCAAGGGGCTGTGGTTGTCCCGCCTGGCGTAGCCATTGAATCAACTCCTCGACCCCAGTTTCACCAATTCGAATATTTCTTGCATCCATAGCTGTGTACGTTTCGCTCCTTCCACAAGACGGTCGGTATCGTCAACGTGGGACAGCGCAAAAGAGAATAGCCGCCGTGCGGCTACTTTCCTTTACGCTTTATATCTGTGGTAGTATAGCATGCAGCTTTGCAACGGCAAACGACCGCATAATGATCTGTTTTATCCATTCGTCACAGTGTATTCGTTCTTGACGGGCGTGGTTGCCCTGCTACACTTGGTCCTCATGGAACTTGATATCGCACTGCGCGGCGATGTATGCGCGGGGAAATTGTTTAGCTACTGGTCTGCTCTTCGAAGAGGCGGGCTGGGCGAACGATAACGCAGCAAGTCCACCAACGATTTCGAAGAGCAGCAGAGGCGATAACGCCTCTGTTTTTGTTTGTTCGCATTCATCAGAATGTACAAGGAAGGCGTGTTCAGATGCTAGATTTCGAGGAGTTCGACTCCGCAGTCGAACAAACCCATCCTAAGACCCGCAATCTGCGGATTGCGGAAATTCGTCCACTGATCCCACCGGCGATCCTTCAAGAACAGTTCCGCTGACTCGCGATGGCGCGGTTGTCGTCAGCCGCACGCGCAATGAAATTATCGATATTCTTGATGGCAAGGACGATCGGCTGATCGTCGTCGTCGGGCCGTGCTCGGTCCATGATCCGGACGCGGCCTCGATTATGCGCAAACGGCTCAAAGAACTGAATGAAGAACTTTCAGGCGACTTCGATGCTGGTCATGCGAGTGTACTTCGAAAAGCCACGCACGACGGTGGGATGGCGTGGTCTGGTCAGCGATCCGAATCTTGATGGCACATTTGCCGTGAACGATGGTCTTGTATCGCGCACGCAAGTTACTGCTGGAGGTCGTCGCACTCGGTCTCCCGACTGGATGTGAGTTCCTGGATCCGATCTCACCACAGTTCTTTGCCGATACGGTGTCATGGGCGGCCATCGGCGCACGTACGACCGAATCGCAGGTTCATCGCAACCTTGCCTCAGGCTTTCCATGCCAGTCGGCTTCAAGAATGGCACAGGTGGCAGCATCCAAATGGCGATCGACGCCCTACGAGCGGCGGCATCACCCCACAGTTTTCTGAGCGTCACCGAGCAGGGACTGGCGGCAATTGTCACGACGCGGTGCAACCAAGATTGCCACGTCGTGTTGCGTGGCGGACGTAACGGGCCGAACTACGACCACGCGAGCGTGCAACAAACGCTGGACAGTTGCTACGGAACGCCAAATTGAAACCACGCGTGATGATCGACTGCAGTCACGACAACAGCGGCAAAGATTACCGTCGGCAGCCAGGCATCGCCAACGAGATCGGTGACCAGATCGCGGGGGCGAAGCTGGCATCGTCGGCATCATGCTGGAGAGTTTCCTCGTCGAAGGACGCCAGGATTTCACGACCAAGGAAGAATTGGTCTATGGGCAAAGCATCACCGATAGCTGCATGAATTGGGATACGACCGAGCAGGTGCTACGTGGCCTGGCCATCGCCGTACAGCAACGGCGCGGCATATAGCCTCATCTGGCTACGCATGAGCCAGCAAGCGTGTTCCTGAAGAAGCAATGTTCCTGAGCGCACGTACCGCAGGGTTCAGCGCGTCACCACCTTTTGTATGTGGTGATGCGCCTGAACCCTGCGGTACCTATATTTGTTGAATCCTAGCTAGGTGGTTACGCGGCGCGTTAGCGTGCAACCTCCTGTGTTTGCTCCTGCTTTGAAGCGTGATCGCACGTCGTCGGCAGATGAGACGGGTACATCCTCATAATGCGAGAAGTTCATCGCGAATGTCCCGCGCCCCTGTGTGATCGAACGCATATCACTAGCATAGCGTTGGCATTCAGCCAACGGCACATGCGCCTTTACAACGGTATGGCTTTCCACCGAATCGACGCCCATGATGCGCCCGCGTCGCGTATTGAGGTCGCTCATAATATCGCCGGTGAATTGGTCAGGGTACGTTGATCTCAAGTTCGTATACTGGCTCCATCATGGTCGGCTGCGCATCCAGCGCGGCCTGTTTGAAGGCATGATTGGCAGCCGCGACAAAGGCGATTTCCTTGCTATCGACCGGGTGCTCCTTGCCATCGTACACTTCAACACGCACGTCCACCATCGGATTACCCGGCAGCAATCCCTCCTGCATCGCTTGACGCACACCCTTTTCCACGGCTGGCATGAAACCACGGCTGATCACGCCGCCGACGATATGCCATTGGAATTCCAGCGGATCCTCGCGATATGGATCGGGTTCGAGTGGTGCAACCCGCAAGCGCGACCTCCGCAAACTGTCCCGCACCACCAGTCTGCTTCTTATGACGATAATGGGCGTCGCCCTGACCTCGGATCGTTTCACGGTAGGGATGCGCGGCAGATCGATGTCGATATGGACGTCGAACTTGCGCTTGATGCGCTCGGCGATGCTGGCGAGGTGCGATTCGCCCAGACCCGACAATAAGCGTTTCACCAGTGATCGTATCGCGGCCAAGCTGCAACGCCGGATCTTCCTCCATGATGCGGTGAAGTGCCGTACTCATCTTGTCGAGGTCAGTTTTGGAATGCGGTCGCACCGTACCAGTAAATACCGGACGCGGGTATGGCACGCCGCGTAGCTCGATCGGGCGATCGTGCGAGCATAGCGTATCACTGCTGGTGGTATCGCCCAAGCCGTGTGATCACACAAATATCGCCTGGACCGACATCATGGACCGGCATCTGCTCCTTGCCACGTACGATATACAACTGGCCGATGCGCTCATCTTTGCGCGTCCGGGCATTGTAGACGGCGAGTTCGAATGGAATTGACCCGAGAATACGCGCACATAGCTGATCTTGCCGACATGGGGATCGGCCATCGTTTTAAACACGAGTGCCGCCAGGAAATTCGTCAGGCTCCGGCTTAAGTTCGATTGTTTTGCCGGTCAACAGGTCGGTGGCGCGTTTCGGTCTTGCGTGCGGTCGATGGGAAGCTATCCAAAATGCCGTCCAGCAATTGCGCCATGCCAGCAACCTGCGTCGCCGATCCGACAAAGACCGGCACGATCGTGTGCATGCGTGATGCCATCGCGGAATCCTTGTAGCAACTCATCCATCGTCAGATGCGTGCGAGCCGCCTTCCAGATATTTTTCGATCAGGTTGTCGTTCGTGACGGCAATCTTATCGATCACTGCATCGCGATGCAGTTTCGACACTGCAGCCAGCATATGCTGTGGAATATCGACTTTCGGTGAAGTCGCCGTCGTGCTTATCGCTGGTGAGCCGAAGCACGCTCACGTCGCAGCGAAATGATGCCCTTGAAGGCACCTCGCTCAACCATCGGAACTGCATCGGCACCGAAGCCGCGTCGAGCAGATCGTGAACCTGCGCGGCCGTACGGTCGAAGTCCGCGTTGTCCCGGTCGAGTTTGTTGATGTAGATCAGGCACGGCACATTCGCCGCACGGGCGGCCTGTAGGCCAATTCCGTGCCCACTTCGACGCCGGCAGCAGCATCCACGACGATCACCGCGCCATCGAGCACGCGCATCGTCGCGGCGACCTCGGAAGCATAATCGGCGAATCCGGGGCAGTCGATCAGAGTTGATTTTGTTCTCTTTCCATTCGAGGGGGATGACAGCAAGGTTGATCGACATGCGTCGTTTTTGCTCATCGGCATCGTAATCCGATACCGTAGTTCCATCCTCGACGCGACCGAGGCGGCTAGTCGCTTTGGTAGTATAAAGCAGCGATTCAACTAACGTGGTTTTACCACTGCCGCCGTGACCGAACACTCCGACATTGTGGATTTTGTCTGGGCCATAGGTTTTCATGTGCTCCTCCTTGAGACCTTGAAAACAAAACAGGCCGTGCACATCGCACGACCTCTCGCCAGCACTATGTAATTTCGACAACCCCCAGGGCATCACCTAACAGACACCGCGCAGCACTATAAGGATCAATCTCGTGGGCCCGAACACGCTCGACGACCTCCTGGCGTCGTGCTTGTGGGATGCGGGCGTGAATATATTCAAGCACCATCTGTTGCATGATATGCTTCAGTTCACGGTCCGCGATCGTGCGCGTTCCTGCTCTGCCAGCTTGCCGGACGCGGTGAGGAACGCGCGGTGTTGCTCGACCGCATCGACTAATTCACCGACATGCTCGCCACGGGTCGCGACAGTCAACAGGATCGGCACCTGCCATGCTGGCGCAGCATCGGCGAGATGCAGCATCAACTGGAGATGCGCACGTACCTTTCTCCGCCTCAGGCCGGTCCGCCTTGTTGACCACGAACACATCCGCGATTTCTAGAATACCGGCTTTGATCGCCTGTACGTCGTCGCCCAGACCCGGCACTTCGACGACGACGTCGTATGCGCTCGTGTGCACGATTTCGACCTCGGCCTGTCCCGCGCCAACAGTTTCGACGATGATGATGTCGAATCCCGCCGCATCGAGCACGCGCACCACATCGCTTGTCGCCTGCGCCAGGCCACTCCAGCTGCCCACGCTCGCCATCGAGCGCATGTAACACGCTGGCGATCGCCACCCATGCGGCTGCATACGAATACGATCGCCCAGGAGCGCACCACCTGTATACGGCGACGTATGGATCGACCGCGACGATCGCGACCAGGCATTCGCGTTTCGCCATTCGGAGGCAAGGGCGCTTACCAGCGTCGATTTTCCAGCACCGGGCGGTCCGGTGATGCCAACCGTCCAGGCACGCCCAGTGTGAGCGATAGATCTGCTCCATGACACTGGCGCGCATCGGTGCCGCCATGTTCCACGACGAAATCAGCCGCGCGAGCGCACGGCGATCGCCCGCCAGCATGCGGTCAATCAAGCCCACCGCACACCTCACTCGCGCTCATAGCTCGGCCTTGCGTCAAACGTTCGGGCGACTACATTCGCGTCGATGAACGTCGACGATTTCTTGCATGGTCGTGCCGGGGCCAAAGATCTGAGCTGATGCCGTGGTCACGCCGTAGTGTTTCGGCGTCGGCGTCGGAGATGATGCCACCGGCAAGCACCAGCATATCAGAAGCATCGGCTGCATGGAGGAGACGAACGATGCGTGGCAACAGCGTCATATGTGCGCCGGACAGGATCGAAAGGCCAATAGCATCGACGTCCTCTTCGAGCGCGGCGTCCACGATCATCTGTGGCGTCTGCTGCAGGCCAGTGTAGATGACTTCCATCCCGGCATCACGGAGGGCACGTGCGATGACCTTCGCACCACGATCATGACCGTCGAGGCCAGGCTTTGCTATGAGCACGCGAATCTTGCGCTCCATCGCCTTCTTACCTCCGCTGCTAGTGTAGCATCAACGTCGAATCGCGTGCAAACCGTCTACGATTTGCTCTTAGCGTTGCGGCGCGAGGGACGACGCCCAAAGAGCATCCCGGACAGGTTCATGCGTTCGACCTGTTGCATATCGCCATGAAAGGCATTTTCGCCTGGTCGCGTGTTTGGTTCCAATTGCGTCCACCCTTCGCGTAGCTCGAAGCTGTCTTCGAGCATCTCCTGCATCGCTTCGGGGTCGTGCAGACGCATCTGCATGTCGCGCAGGGACGCGATCACACGTTCGATCCAGCCATCCAGGGCCTGCAGCATTACTGACGAGAATCTCGGCGTTGGCCTTGGGATCGCCGCTGGCAAATTGGGTCATGGTGAGTAGGCCCTCACCCGCGATCGGCATGATCTCGCGCCAGCCCCCACTTGAACCGACCGTCTGCATCAGCGCGATCGAGATGGCAAGAGGCAGATGGCCACCTGCCGCAACGTAACTGTCGTGTTCAGCGGCATCGATGTAGTATGGTTTGGCACCAATGGCACCCACCAGGGCTTCAATGCCGTCCAGCGCGCTCCGACGCGTGCGCGGCAACGGCACCAGACAATAGATGCTATCGCGGAACACATCAGGTGTTGCGTCGCGGATTGATGCTGCCACCGATAGCGACCAAGGGATGCCCGCCGATAAAGTCGGCGGTAGCAGGGATAAGTTCCTGAGCCCACACAAGCGTTTGGCCTTTGGCATCCGATGTATCGGTGACGATCGCACCATGCTTCAGCATTGGACCGATCTGCGAGAACACATCCCGAATCTGCTCGAATGGCACGCACACAAATACGATATCGGCTTCACGCACCGCCGCCCCAATGTCGGATTCAGCATGGTCGATGGCAAGCCGTCCCCGAGCATCGCCAATTGCACGCTTGCTGGTATCCCAGCCAGTGATTTCTGGGCGGCCCGTACGAAAGTTCTTTGGGGTCCAGCGTACCGAGCGCAAGCCCCATTGAGGCTCCGACGGCACCAAGTCCCAGTATTGTTATCTTCAGTGGCATGTTGCTCCTCCTTAGCCTTCCGGCGCGACCTGCGACAACAGCAGCATCTCAATCAGCACGATGACGGCGACAAACAACAGGCCGGTCAAGGGCGAAAGCGCCCGCAATGCAGCCAACACCATCAATCCTACCATCAGGATACCAAGTTCATAGGCTTGTCGTCGGGCGCGGCGCATGTCCAGTTGCTGCAGGCGTTGGACCCAGACGCGCCGACCGCCGATCACGGTCAGCGGAAGCGCAGCCGCAGAAACAGCATAGAACAGCGCCAGAAAGAACAACAGATATACCGGCAGATCGGGCAAATCGAACAACCAGCCAACCGGACGGTCCGGCTGGTGGTGGAGCAAATGCCAGGATGTACCCCAGGAACGTCCAGCCCGTCACACCCTGCACGGTGAGGCCCGGCAAGCCGAGCCGGAACTCAAGGGGCACGAACGTGAACAACGACGCAATCACCCATACCACGACGAACGTCAAACGCGGCGAGGAGAGGCGCGGAGCCACCGGCGACGATCCCGTGAACAGCAAGGAGAGGGCGACGATCCAGCATAGCACCGCAACGCCGATGATCATTGGCGTCCAGCGCCAACGCAGCACCCAGGTCTGTGTAGGTTCATCATCTGGCATATTGGGAGCAGGCGGCTCAGGCTCAGGTGGCTTCGCCGAACGGCGCGGTGCGAGCAGTTCGGGCGCCGGGATCAGCGATTCGGAGCGTGGAGCAGGTGCAGACTTGCGTGCGCTCGCGGCTTTGCTTGGTGCGGGTGGCTGTACCGCGTCAGCAGATCGAGCGACAGGTCGACGCGTTCCCGCCGATGCCGTGCGTGGGGGCGGCCCCTGAAGAGCAGGGGGCGGCTCGCCGTTGGTGGGACGCGAGCGAAAACGCCGCAGGGTTTGCGCGAAACGCCCGTGTTCCGAAGCCTGTGTGCGCCCCGGTGCTGTTTTATCAGGTTTACGCTCGGACGACATGTACTTGCCTTTCTCGCACGACCGACCAATGACCAACGTCGATGGGATGACAAACTCCCACATCATGCTCATGCAATAACCGTCGAAGCGGACAATGACATAGCGCCAGCCTTTACAGCGCCGATACTTTCGCGCTGCGCTGACGCAGCCAGTGATCAGCCAGGACCAACAGCGTCATCGCTTCGGCGACCGGAACGAGGCGCGGTAGCACTGTCGGATCATGGCGACCTTTGACGACGATCGGCGCGGCTTCGCCGCTGCGGTCGACAGTTTGCTGCGCTTGTGCGATCGAGGCGGGAGGCTTCGCGGCGATGCGCATGATGATTTCTTCCCCGCTCGACATGCCACCCAGGATACCACCAGCGTGGTTCGTGGTCGTCCCTATCGTACCATCTTCACGGCGCACGAATGGATCGTTGTTGGCTGAACCACGACTGTTGGCGACGGCGAACCCATCGCCGATCTCAAACCCCTTAATCGCCGGAATACTCATCATCGCTTTGGCAAGATCGGCATCGAGCTTATCAAACACCGGTTCACCCAATCCGACGGGAACACCACGAGCACGAATCTCGACGATGCCGCCCAACGAATCCAGCGAGCGTCGTGCCTCATCGACCAGTTCGACCATTTGCTGCGCGACAACGGGATCGGGGCATCGCATGATGTTGTTCTCGATTTCCGATTCATCGATCACGTTCGCCCGCAGGTGCATCAATTGCAACGTGTAGGCGACGACCGACACACCTACTGTCGCGAGCAACTTGCGTGCGATCGCGCCTGCCGCGACACGCCCAATGGTTTCGCGCGCCGAGGCCCGCCCGCCGCCGCGCCAATCGCGCACGCCAAACTTGGCATCCCAGGTCCAATCGGCGTGACCAGGGCGATAGAGTTCCTTGATCGCCTCATAATCACCTGGACGTGCGTTCTCGTTCTCAACCAGCATCGCGATCGGAGTGCCAGTCGTGACCCCCTCGAACATGCCGGAAAGAATTCGTACACGGTCGCCTTCCTGACGTGCCGAGGTCATGCGGCTTTGGCCCACTCGTCGCCGGTCCAGGTCGTGTTGAATCTCCTCTACCGTCGAGGGGTAAGCCCGCCGGGCAACCATCCACGACCACGCCGACACCGACGCCATGTGATTCACCAAAGGTTGAAAGCCGAAACAGCGTTCCGAAACTACTACCGCTCACGTTGTTCACTTCCTGACACGCCTTGGGTGTCATGCACATCAGGCAGTGACGGCCTGTTCGTTGGCGTCATGCTTGATCAGTTCACCAGTTTCTTCGGCATCGTCGCCCATCAGTGTGTAGACATCCGCGAGCGCTCGATTGTACCGTTTATCCTGCGGCTTTTGCTCCACCGCCCGCTCGAATTCTCGCGCCGATGCCCACAACCAACCGCGTCCCTGATACAGCTTGCCACGCTTGAAGTGATCGCGCGCTGGCATAGCGTTCGTCTGGTATGCGGACGCGCACACGGCGCGGGAAAAACTCGCGCCGAGCCGCGATGGTCAGTAACAGCATCACGACGAAACCGATCAGCGCAGGAGCTAGCGCCCACAGCACGATTACATCGGCGTTGAATCCGTTCACGGCATCAAGTTCCAGCCGTCCACCGTTCCACAGCACCGCGATCAAGGCTCCGGTGCTCGCAATCAACAGCAGCAGCGTGATGATCTGTAACACGAAGATCGCACGCCAGCGGAACAACATGCCGAGAACGAACAGGATGCCGAGGATGGTCAGCACAGACGCGGCGACAATCGTGCCATTGGCGAGTTGGGACAGCATCGCAAGTGGCACCGCATTGCCGAGCGGCGCCGAACCGCCAAGGGCGACAATCGACAGAGCCGATCTTGCTCGCTCCCTCCTGGATACGCGGGGCTTCACCAAGCGCCCACCAGGCCACAACCCCTGCCGCCGCCGCGATCAGCAACCACACCAACGACAGAAACCAGCGTGTGATGCCCGCGCCGATACTACGTCCGGCATCGACGATCAACGGATACTGGCATCGCGTACATGCGGTATCGCTGATGTTGGTCCATTCGCCGCAATACGGACAACGCAATTCGGGATCAGCGCCGCGTGGGATCGTTGGCTCATCGGTCAGAAAGACGTCATCGGTCGCGACGGAATCCCCAACGACTCGTATCAAGCGGCAAGGTCGTCACACTATCAGCGGTTCCGTCCGTCGCTACAGGCGTGATACTCAAGTTGGGATACTGCTTATCCAGCCAGTATAACCCTTGCGCTGCTCGCTCGTTGGACGGATCGAGCGCGACAACTCGCTCCAGGGCGCGATATTGCGCGGCGGGATCGACCTCGACACCACCCAGCCATAGCCATGCATCGACGTTCGCTGGCTCATCCGCCACGATACGATGAAGCATCAATTGAGCTTGTTCACGCTGCCCTGAGCGTGCGGCTGCGATAGCATCTTGAAGACGCCAGGGTGAATTATGTTCAGTCATGTCACCTGCACTATCTGGGACGCTGCCCAATCACTTTGTCGACATTGATCTTCGACGCGCTGATACACTTTTAACGTCGTGCGGGCGATCTCACGCCAATCGTACCGCTCGTGTACATCGTTCCAGGCACGCTCGACGCGCTGCTGTGCTGCCTCCGGATGGTCGAGCGTAGCGTTGATCGCCCATGCCAACGACGCTGGCATCGCCAGGATGCGCGGTCATACCGTTATCGTACAACCGCACGACCTCGCGCAAACCACCCGTCGCGGCGACAACTACCGGACAACGATACGCCATCGCCTCCAACGCTACGATCCCGAACGGCTCATACAAACTCGGGAACGCGGCGACATCGGCGACGTCGAACAGTCAATCCCGCTCCTGGTCGGAGATGAAGCCCGTGAAGTGCATATATGCTGAAACACCATGCTCCACAGCATATCGGCGGAGTTCATCCAGCTTCGGACCAGTTCCAGCGATCACGAAGCGAGTACCAGGATGGCGATCAACAATGGCGCGTGCCGCCTCGATCAAAACCTGAATGCCTTTTTCATGCACGATTCTACCAACGTAAAAGACCAGCGCCTCGTTATCTTTGGCCCAGCGGCGGCGGAAGATCGCACGTTCATGGTCTGGTGCAGGCTGGACAGACGGGCAACACCACGCCATTGAGTATTACGTCGATTTTGTCGAGCGGCAGATTGAAGTCAGCGTGCAGTTGTTCGCTCATATAGCGGCTGACCGTGATCACCCGCCACGCTTCGTAGCTTAGCCACCACTCGATCGCATCGATAGCGTATGCTTGCGCCGTACCAGGATGGCCCTGCCAGCGTCCACGCTCGGTGCCATGGAAGGTGACGATCAACGGGATACGGTAAGGCATGTTTGGTGGCGATGCCGCACGCGGCGACCAGCCAGTCATGGCAGTGAACCAGATCAAAGGGACCATAAATTACGTTGACCGTCTGCACCGCACCGATCGAGAACATCGTTGATGTCCCGTACATAGGCCAACCAATCCCCTTCAGTATGCGCTGGAACGTCCACTCGATGCACCATCGCACCGTCAGCGAGTTGTTCGTGCGCGAGCACATGCCCAAAGTTTGGGGTCACCACATGCACTTCAACTCCCTGCCCGGCAAGCGCCGTCACGAGTTCAAGCACATGTTTACCTAATCCACCAACCAGATGTGGGGGATATTCCCAGGATAGTATCAGCACACGCACACGAACGATCCTTCGCGGCTTTCGAAACGGGAAAGCATCAACTTCCAACGCTACTGGTATCTACTAGTATCAATCGTTGGAGTTTCGGGCATATTATAGCATCGACAAGCCGCTCCATGGTCGCCGAACGAACCACGCAATACAGCGCCAGCCTTGGGGCTGGCGCTGTATCCACAGCTTGCTTGACTATGTTGCTTAGGAGCCGACAACACGCACCCAGCGGCGACGTCCGACTTGCAGAACATGTTCGCCTGTGGCCTCCACCACCGCATCCACACCTTCGACCTTCTCGCCGTCCAAGCGCACACCACCACCGGCGATCAGGCGACGGGCCTCACCACGCGACGGCGCGAGGCCTGCGTCCACCAACAGGTCGATAATGCCAGCCGATGCCGCGATACGGTGTTCGGGCATGTCGGTCGGAATCTCGCGCTCCTGAAAGCGACGCTTGAAGTCAGCCTCGGCGTCACGTGCCGCATCAGGACTGATGAACTCGGTCACGACTTCGTGGGCCAGACGCATCTTGAAGTCGCGTGGATTGGCGGTGCCGCTCGCCATCGCCGCCTTGATCTCGCCGATCTCGGCCGTCAGGCACATTGGTCAGCACCTCGAAGTACAGCGGCATCACGCTGTCGCTCAGCGACATCAGCCTGCCGTACATTTCCTCCGGCTGTGCTGTTATGTCGATCGTATTGCCCAGCGACTTGCCCATCTTGAGGTTGCCGTCGGTGCCGGGAATCAACGGCACCAGCAGCACCTGCTGCGGCTCCATCCCCAGGTCCGCCATCAGTTCGCGACCCGCCAGAATATTGAACTTCTGGTCCGTGCCGCCGAACTCCACATCGGCTTTGATCGCAACGGAGTCGTAGGCCTGCAGCATCGGGTACATCAAGTTCAAGCATCGTGATCGGGCTACCCGTATCGTAGCGCTTACGGAATGTTTCGTGCGCCAGCATCTGCGCCAGCGTAAAGCGCCCGACCAGATTGAAGGTACTTTCCAGAGTGAAGGTCCCGAACCATTCACTCTGCCAGCGCACTTCGGTGCGTTCGCGGTCGACGATCCGGAAAAACTGGTCCATGTACGAGCGGGCGTTATCGGCGACCGTCGCGGCGTCGAGCCGTGGCCGAGATTCGTCCTTGCCCGATGGATCGCCGATCTGGGCGGTCCAGTCGCCGACGATCAGCACGACCTCGTGACCAAGGTCCTGGAATTGACGCAGTTTGCGCAGACCGACCGCATGGCCGATATGCATCTCGGGTTTTGACGGGTCGAAGCCTTGCTTGAAGCGCAGCTTGCGCCCGCTGGCTAGTTTGGCGCGCAGTTCGGATTCGACGATCACCTCGGCCACGCCGCGCGTGAGCAGTTCATCCACGTTCATGCATGCATCCTTTATCGTTGTGTCAGCACCCAGGCGACAGATGCGCATTCGCGCCCATAGCATAACAGAACGAGGCGGATATTCGCCTCGTTCTTCCATCTGTAATCCCTGACCTGTGTCACAATCAGGCGGCGACTGGCTCCTCGGCTTTTTCTCAGTTTCTTGATCGTTTTGCACTTCGGATAGCCGGTGCAACTCAGGAACGGACCATAGCGGCCCTGCTTGAGCGCCATCGGCTTGCCACACGCCGGGCATAGCTCGTCTGTGATCTGGGGCGGCGGCTTGGGCTGTCCGCTACGATCCAGCTTGACGATGTTCTTACATTCAGGATACCCCGAACAACCCAGGAACGGCCCGAAACGTCCTTTCTTTTCCACCAACGGCTTGCCACACTTATCACACATATGCTGTGTGGTCGCTTCGGCGACGGCCAGCGTTCCCTCGCTGGTTTGCTTCAGGTCGCGGGTGTTCTTGCATTCGGGATAGCCCGTACATGCCAGGAACATGCCATAGCGGCTCTTCTTCACCACCATCGGCTTGCCACACTTATCACAGGTCGCATCGCCGACGTCAATCTCCGGCTGCACCGCCAGCTTGATATGTCCCTCGGCATCACGTTCCAGATCGCTGGTGAACGCTGCAGTCAGGATGGCGCGAGCATGCCAGGAACTCGCCACGCTTGCCAAGCTTGATCAGCAACGGTGCGTCACAGGTCGGGCACGTCAGGTCGGTTTCGATACCACCACCCTTGACGCTCTTCATCTCCTGTTGCGCGACCGCCAGCGTGCGCTCGAACGGATCGAAGAATCCACGGATGACCGGCACCCACTGCCGCTCGCCAGCCGCGATATCGTCGAACTGCTGCTCCATCTGCGACGTGAAGTTGTAATCGACGATGTCCGGGAAATGCTGCACCAGCAGATCGTTGACGACAGCTCCCGAGCATGGTCGGCACGATCTTCTTTTCGACCGCCTGCACGTATTCGCGCTCGACGATTGTAGCGATCGTCGGCGCGTAGGTCGATGGCCGCCCAATGCCCAGTCGTTCAAGTTCCTTGACCAGACTGGCCTCGGTGAAGCGGGGCGGCGGCTGCGTCAAGTGCTGCAAGGGCAAGCAGTTCCAGCAGGCGCAAGACTTCGCCCTCGTTCGAGCGGCGGCAGCAACGCTTCTTTATCCTCGTCGTCCTCACCTTCATCCAGGCTGACGTTATAGACCGCCAGGAAGCCAGGGAAACGCAGCACCGAACCGGTCGCACGGAACACATACGGCGTCGGCGGTATCCCGCTCAACCTTGGCGGGCAACCCGCGTCCGGCGGCGATATCGACGGTCGTAGAATCGAACACTGC
The DNA here is from genome assembly GCA_963782315.1 of uncultured Chloroflexia bacterium. GTDB lineage: Bacteria > Chloroflexota > Chloroflexia > Chloroflexales > Kallotenuaceae > JBBSGA01. The sequence continues at coordinate 27,406 of CAWAJS010000044.1, read as the reverse complement.
CGGAGCCATCTGCGACGCCAGGAAGCGCTTCCACATCAGATCATACAAGCGGAACTGTTCGCGGGTCAGCACCGTCCGCAGTTCATCGGGGATGCGGCGGGCGCTGGTCGGACGGATCGCTTCGTGGGCTTCCTGCGCTCCCTTGGCTTTGGTCTTGTAGGCGTTCGGTCGCTCAGGCACGTAGTCCGCGCCGTAGCGTTCGCCGATCAAGGCACGCGCCTCGGCCTGAGCGTCTTTACTCACGTTGAGCGAGTCGGTACGCATGTAGGTGATCAAGCCGACGGTCCCTCCGAGCCACCGATGTCCACACCCTCGTAGAGTTGTTGGGCGACGCGCATGGTGTTCTTGGCACTCATGCCCAACTTGCGGGCGGCTTCCTGCTGCAACGTCGAGGTCGTGAATGGTGGCGCTGCCGAGCGGCGCTTGTCTTTGCGTGCGATCGTCCGCACGGCATACGCTGCACCGTCCAGATCCTGCACGATCACATCGGCGGCCTCCTGGTTCTTGACCGCGAACTTATCCAGTTTCTTGCCAGCGCGTTCGATCAGCACCGCACGGAACTTCTGCACTTTTGGCGTTTGCTTGCTAAGGTCGGCCTCGATCGTCCAGTATTCCTGGGGCTTGAAGCTTTCGACCTCGCGCTCGCGCTCCACGACCAGCCGCACGGCGACCGATTGTACACGCCCCGCCGACAGACCCTGGCGCACCTTCTGCCACAGCAACGGCGACAGGCGGTATCCTACCAGGCGGTCAAGAACACGCCGAGCCTGTTGCGCGTTGACCAGATGCTGGTCGATCTCGCGGGGATGCGCGATGGCATCCTGCACCGCACTTTTCGTGATTTCCTGGAATGTCACGCGATACACTGGCTTGTTCTTCGCGATGCGGGTTGCCTCGCGGACATGCCAGGCAATCGCCTCGCCCTCGCGGTCGGGGTCGGTTGCCAGATACACTGCCGATGCGTTACGAATCGCCGATTGCAGTTCTTTTACCGTCTTTTGCTTCCCGTCTGAGACTTCATAGACCGGCGCAAAATCATTCTCGACGTCGACGCCGAGTTTGCTTTTGGGAAGATCGCGCACATGGCCCATCGACGCCGTGACTTTATAGCCAGCGCCAAGATATTTTTGAATCGTCTTTGCCTTCGCGGGCGATTCGACGATAATGAGTTTGTCTGCCATTGGACCTCGTTCCGCAGCCGGGTCGATCCTGCAATCTACCGTCCGCTTCCTTTTATTTGTAGTACGCCTCGTCAGTGGATTTGGGATCTACAACATCCAAAAATGACCTAGCCACCGCTTGAGGCTTTAAAAAACTATACGGACGCGATCCTGCAATGTCAAGCCGGGTTTCTTCATTAGATTGCATTTTTCAAGCAGAATCACGACGAAATTCCCCTCAGTTGGCCCAGGAAAGGGGTCATACCCCTGCTCACCGTTTTAATAACTGAAGGACGATCGCTAGGGCGACCAACATAATTGGTACATGTTGCGTGTTAACGTCTTTGATTTAGTGTCATTCCTGGCAGCATTACATGTCTAGGCACCGCGTCCAACCATCATTCTGAGTCGCGCGGGAAACGAGCAACACAACTTCTTGAACTCGATGCTAAATACAAGGCGACGTACTCTTGCATTATCACCTCACGTAGCACCATTGTACAGTCCAGTGCTTGACACGTCAGGGGTGCGTCAACGTCGTGAAATCTGTCATCCTTAAACCGCAGTAAAGGATCGTTCCAAACGAGAGAGAGACTCTTCGCTCCACGACAGAGTGACAATCTCGCGGGAAATCGTGTTCTGGATCGGACTTTGACCGAGCCCTGTTGACACGTCAGGGTGGCGGAAGTCCAGCAGAACGCAGCCAAAACTCACATTGTCATGCTGAGGCGCATCGAAGCATAACAGGTGTCCGACTCTGCAAGCCTTGTATGACATTTCCTTCAGGAGCATGGATGACCCCTGGAGACTGGTACAGACCGGGGAAGTACCTGGCGAGCATTGGTTACGGATGTCGAGCCCGAAAGTCCGTATGAACGAGTGTCGGCACTGACGACACGCTACGTCAGTGCTGGTGTAAGTACACCCAAAATGGTTGACGTGGGCAGGGGGGCGTGGTATGATCCACATTCCGAAAGCCCCGTTTGCATCACTGCGAATGCCGGGTTTTTGATGTTGTATGTTGGCTTAAGCAGGAGAGCTACGATTAGAGACCAAAAAGCAAGAATCAACGGGCGCATCCGTGTGCCTCAAGTACGCCTCATCGACGATGAAGGCCAACAGGTCGGCATCGTTCCAACCATCCAAGCGATTCGGATGGCTGAAGAGAGCGGATTGGATTTGGTAGAGGTTGCACCGAACGCAGACCCACCAGTTTGTCGACTGATGGACTACGGGAAGTTCCTCTATGAACAAGCGAAGAAAGACCGCGAAGCGCGCAAAAACCAGAAAGTTGTCGAAGTCCATGAGGTGCGTTTGCAGCCAAACTCCGACAGCAACTATGTCAACGTGAAAACAAACCAGGCTCGCCAATGGCTAGAAGACGGCGACAAGGTAAAATTCACGGTACGCTTTCGCGGGCGACAGCTCGCACACACCGATATTGGTGTGGACATGCTCAAAGACCTGGCTGAAGTTGTTACGCGATATAGCGGTGACTGAACAATTGCCGCAGATGGTCGGAAGATCGCAGTCGCTTGTGCTTGCGCCATCGCCCAAATCGTTGAAGCGGTCATCGGATCGAAGTTCTCAGAGCAATGCAGCCCGCCCGGTTTCGACCGAGCCAGAGGTAACTGAAGGTTAACAATGCCGAAAATGAAGACCCACAAGGCAGCGCAGAAACGTTTTAAAGTGAACGGCGCTGGAAAACTCATGCAGCCAGTGGGGCCGAAAGGTCACTTGCGCCGGAACAAAAGCGCCCGCGTCAAGAACCAACTCGACCGCATGATGCTGACAGACAAGTCGAACGTCAAGCGCATTATGCGAAAGCTGCTGCCAAACGGCGTAGCTTAGTCACTGAGCGTTTCGACACACATTATCGGATTTTAGAGGTGCACGACGGTTCCAAAACCGGGAACATGCCCGACCGATCGCGCCCAGGAGTGAAAAGACATGGCACGCGTTAAACGCGGCACAATGGTACGGAAGCGCCACAATAAACTGTTGGCGCAGGCAAAGGGATTTCGCGGGAATCGTAGCCGGAACTATAAAGTTGCCCACGAGGCAGTTATGCGCGCGCTGTCGTATGCCTATGTGGGTCGCCGCATACGCAAGCGCGATATGCGCCGGTTGTGGATCGTTCGTATCAACGCCGCAGTTCGCCTGCATGGCATCAGCTACAGCCGCTTCATCAACATGCTCAAGACCGCAGGTGTCAACCTCGATCGGAAGCAACTCGCTGACCTGGCTGTACGTGACGTAGCCGCCTTTAACCTGCTCGTAGAGCAAGTCAAAGCGGCGTAGCGGCGTGTGATCGACCCGATCACCAGCAGTTCCAATCCACGTATCAAACACATCCGCTCGCTGCTCGCGAACCGCAAGGATCGCAGGCAGGAGCGGTTGTTTGTGGTCGAAGGCATTCGGCTCGTCGAAGAAGCGTTGCGAACTGATAGCACGCTCACGATGATCGTCTACGATGCTGACCAGCTTGCTTCGACCGAACGCGGCGCGGCACTATTGGAACAGATCGCTGACCGGAGCGGCGCGTTACCCGCAACCGCCGAAGTCATCGCCGCAGCGACCGATACTGTGACACCGCAGGGCGTTCTTGCCGTTGCACGCTGGCCCGAGCTACGACCAACCCGCACGGGGCTCCAACTGGTGTTGGACGCAGTGCAGGACCCCGGTAACGTCGGGACGCTCTTGCGGACTGCCGAAGCGACTGGCGTTACTGATGTGATCTGTATGCGCGGCACGGTAGATGTGTATAGTCCCAAGGTCGTGCGTTCGGCGATGGGGGCGCATTTTCGGCTCCCGTTGCAACAGGATGTGCGTTGGGACGAGCTAGACATCGCGCTCGGTCCTGCAGATAACATCTACATCGCGGACGCCGGTGGCATGATGCCCTACTACGCCGTCGATTGGCGGCAACCGTCGGTGTTGATCGTTTGTAACGAGGCCAACGGTGCCAGCGACGAAGCGCAGCAGTGGGCGACGAAATCGATCGCGATTCCGATGGAAACTGCCGTCGAATCGCTGAACGCAGCGGTCGCAGGAAGTGTTATTCTGTTCGAGGCGGCGCGGCAGCGTCGGCTTGGACGGTCATAACGATACACGGTGTCCGATGATACCGTTTTACAACTGAATAAACAAGCGTTGACGAAGCAGAGTGATAGCCGGTCCGACAGGGAATGCTGGTCGTGACTGGAAGCCAACACCGGAAACTGGCTATCGCGTGTTCCCTTCCGAGCTGAGTGGTGAAAAACGTGCATGCACGTTTGTAGTCATTTCCGGGCGTCCACCGATAACGGACAATGAGGGTGAGCAGCACGCATGCGTGCGCTTGCCAAACCAGGGTGGTACCACGGGCCGCACTTCGTCCCTGACGAGCGTGCGGCTTTTTGTTTTAATCAGTTTATTACAAACCGCTGGTTGGGGACGACCGAGGAGAAACACATGATCGAACAGATCGAACAACTCCAGACCCAGGGTCTGGAAGACCTGCGTGGGGTGCAGACGCTGGAAGCGTTATATGCCTGGCGCAACCGCTATCTGGGCAAAACCAGTGTGTTCAGCGAGATCAGCCGTGGCATGGGAAAACTATCCGCTGAGGAACGCCCTATCGTCGGGCAGCGTATCAACGCCGCCAAGCAAGCCCTGCAAGCCGCCTTCGACTCATGCGAGGAGGAGATCAAACAGTACCAACGCGAGCGCGAACTGCGCGAAGAACGGGTAGATGTGACCTTGCCAGGGCGCCCGGTCACTCCTGGCAGCCTGCATCCTACCACGCAGATCATCCGCGAAGTCGAGCGCATCTTTGCCGCAGATGGGCTACCAGACCTGGGACAGCCGCGAGGTCGAAAGCGACCTGTACAACTTCCAGATGCTCAACATTCCGCCTGATCATCCATCACGCGATATGTGGGACACGATGTACATTCGCAGCGAGGGGACCGATGAACGTGTTGTGCTGCGCACGCACACGTCGCCAGGACAGATTCATGCGATGCGCCATTTCGCACCAGGACCGACCCGCGTGATCCTGCCGGGACGCTGCTATCGCTATGAGCCAGTGGACGCACGCCACGAAATGACCTTCTACCAGTTCGAGTTCCTCGCGATTGGCCCGAATATCACGATGGGCGACTTAAAAGGCACGCTCGATGCTTTCGCGGTGGGCGTGTTCGGAGAAGGCACCCAGTCGCGGCTGCGACCATCGTACTTCCCGTTCACCGAGCCAGGAGCCGAATTCGATGTGTCCTGTGCAATCTGCAAAGGCAAGGGCTGCGGTGTGTGTTCGTACACCGGCTGGGTCGAGCTAGGCGGGTGCGGCATGGTGCATCCCAACGTCCTACGAAATGGCGGCTACGATCCTGATGAGGTCAGCGGCTTCGCCGGTGGCTTCGGCTTCGAGCGTACGGCAATGATGCGCCAGAGCATCGACGACATTCGGCTGTTCTTCGCAAACGATCTGCGCTTCCTGGAGCAATGGGGTCAGTGACCCTCGCCGACGCGGGACGTGCTGAAGCACGAACCCACTATTCAGACCTTTACTACCAGCGCTGGCTGTTGCCACTCGTGATCGCGGCATATGTGGGACTGGGCATCGTCTGGTCGTTGGTTCTGCCATTGGGCGAAGGACCGGACGAACCTGCCCACCTCGCCTACGTGCGCTTTCTGGCGACCGCCGGACGTCTGCCGGTGCAGGGCGACGATGCAACAACGAGTGATGTACCAGGCGAAGGACACCAGCCACCGCTGGCGTACGCGCTGATGGTCCCTGCCGTCGCGTGGTTGCCGCCCGACACATCGACCACGCTGCCCGGAAATCCAGAGTTTCGTTGGAACGGCGGAACACAGCGCAATGCCTACCTGCATGGCGTGGTGGAAGCACCACCGTGGAGCGGCGGCATCCTGGCGTGGCATCTGGCGCGGCTGTGTTCGGTGGCGCTCGGCGCGGTATCGGTCGCCCTATGCGCGGCGACTGCGCGCCAGTTGTGGCCTGATCGCATTGGCCTCCAAGTGGGTGCGGCGGCGATCGTCGCGTTCAACCCGCAGTGGGTGTTCCAGCACGCACTGGTATCAAACGATCCGTTGACGATAATGCTGGGGTGTCTGCTGGTGTACCTTGCGGTGCGCTGGGTGCAACAGCCAGGGTCGCCACGTACAGGCTGGCATGCTGCAGCGATGGGTCTGACGTTGGGACTACTGCTCATTACCAAGCAAAGTGCCCTGGCGCTGATACCGCTGCCTTTTGCTGCCCTCTTGCTCGGTAGCGGCAAGCGCACGGGACAAATACGGCACGCGGCGGTCGTCGCGGGAACGAGTGCGGTTGTTGCAGGCTGGTGGTACATCCGCAACGAAACGCTGTATGGCGATCCGCTGGGCCTTCAGGCGTTCCAGCAGACGTTCGCGACAGGCGATTTTTCGTATCGAAGTTGGCAGAACTGGCGCGATGGCGGCTGGAACCTGCTACGGTCAAGTTGGGGCGCGTTCGGCTGGCTCACGCTGCCGCTGCCCGACGGCGCGTTCGCCGTCATGCAGGTGATCCTGCTGGTGGCATGTGCCGGACTACTCGCGAGCCTCGGAACAACGGTCTGGCGCGGTCGGAGCAGCGCCATATTGCTGCTTGTGCTGGCGCTCGTCCTGGTTGGCACCTGGACGGTCGCCTTCGCCTTCACCGCCGGGGCGGTAGCATGGCAGGGCCGCTTCCTGTTTCCCGCCGCACCCGCCGTCAGCATTATCCTGGCGCTGGGGTTGTCGCATGCTCTGCCGCGACGTTCGGGGTTACTCCTGTTGCCAGCCGTGGGTGCGGTGCTCGCAATGGTGCTACCGTTTAGCCTAATACGTCCGGCATATGCCACACCCGCATTGAAGGCTGCCGACATTCCACACGGTAACGTCTACGCCCGCTTCGATTGGGGTTGGAAGCGCGCCTTCGAGCTACAGGATGTGAGCTTTAATCGTACCGTTGCAAGCGGCGAGGATCTAATCATCAATCTAAGTTGGCATCTAACTGAGCAGGTAGACCGTCGGTGGTTTGTGTTCGTCCACATCGTCGACGATCAGGAGAACATAGTCGCCAAGCGCGACGAGCAACCGTTGAACGGCGCACACCCCACCACCACCTGGGTGGCGGGCGATTGGTATCGAGATGTACAGCCAGTATCGCTCACAGGCGTCGCGCCTGGGACCTACCAAGTACGGATCGGCATGTGGAATCCGGACGACGGCGAAAGGTTAGGCGTTTACAACGAACGTGGCACTTTGACCGGAGATTTGATCGAAGCAGGCGAAGTGGTCGTCACCGCGCCTCCGACACCATAAGATAGCCCGCGCTCGCAGGAGTGCGGTATATAGGAAGGATACTATGCGCGTTCCATTATCATGGCTTAAAGAATACGTCGATGTCACCATCACGCCGGAGGAACTCGCCGAGCGATTGACGATGGCTGGTCTTGAAGTCGAAACGATCGATTACATTGGCGTTGCGGCTCCACCTAATTCGCCGTGGGCTCCAGACCTCTCGAAGCCAACACCGCCCGACCATATCCCGTGGGATCGTGAGCGTATCATCGTTGGCGAGTTGTTGGAAGTGAAGCAACACCCGAACGCGGACCGGCTCACGATTCCAGTTATTGGCTATGGTGAAGGCCGCACCCAGGAGGTCGTCACGGGAGCGCCTAACATCACGCTGGGTATGTCGGGGCAGAAGGTCGTGCTGGCACTCAACGGCACGCGCCTGATCGACGGTCATAGCGACACGCGCCAGTGGGCGACACTCAAGCCGTCTAAGATCCGGGGGGTGCGCTCCGAGGGCATGGTCTGCTCCGAACTGGAGCTTGGCTTATCGGACGAACACGAAGGCATTATTATTCTGCCCGACGACGCCCCCGTTGGTATGCCCTTTGCGGATTATCTTGGCGATGTCGTGCTTGACATCGCGATCACACCGAACTTCGCCCGCGCCATGTCGATTGAGGGCGTCGCACGCGAGGTATCGGCGCTAACCGGCCAGCCACTTCATCCTCCGATAAGCGAAGCCAACGCGACCGGACCGAGCGTCGAAGGACGTGTGACGGTTGAAATCGAGAACCCCGATAGCTGCCCACGCTTCGTCGCCGGACTGATTGAGGGCGTTACCATCGGCGCATCGCCAGCATGGATGCAGCGCAGATTGACATTGGCAGGTATGCGCCCGATCTACAACATTGTCGACGTATCGAATTATGTCATGCTCGAACTCGGACAGCCAACGCATACCTTCGACGCCGATCATGTCGTCGACAAGCATCTCATCGCACGTCAGGCACGCGATGGCGAACGCCTACGAACGCTCGATGGAACGGAACATACGCTGCACCCAGGTCAGATTGTCGTCGCTGATCCACGTGGAGCGCAATCAGTGGCGGGCGTCATGGGTGGCGAGCAAACCGAGGTTAGCCAGCAAACGACGAACGTGCTGCTGGAAGCCGCGTTGTGGAACCAAACGTCAATTCGGCGCGCCGCCCGTGCGCTGCGATTGCCGTCCGAGGCATCACGCCGCTTCGAGCGTGGCGTCGATCCAGAACTGCCGCCTCGTGCTGCGATGCGCTGTTTGCAACTGATGCAGCAGGTAGCGGGAGGCACGATCGCCGCAGGGCTGATCGATGTATACCCCCGCCCGGCTCCACAGCGACGATTAGAACTTCCGGTCACCCAGGTCCGGCGTCTGCTCGGCATCGATATCGCGATCGAGGTCATCGCCGACGTACTACGTCGCCTTGGTTTTGATTGCGAGGTAGGTGTCGCTTCGGTGCTTGTCGAGGTGCCATCATATCGCCTGGACGTTACGATTGTGCCGGATCTGGTCGAAGAAGTCGCCCGCGTCTATGGGTACGAGAAGATTCCGACGACGCGCCTTGGCGATGAACTGCCGGTCGCATATACTGATACCATCCTGGTTAAGGAACGCGATGTCAAGGATACGCTGGTAGCCCTGGGGTTGCGCGAAGCGTTGACCTATTCGCTCTCCAGTCTGAACACGGTGGCACGGTTCGACGGCGAGACTCCCGACCCCAGGGAGTATCTACACGTCGAGAATCCCTTGACGCCCGAACGAACTATTATGCAACGCTCGTTACTGCCTGAACTTGCGACGGTTTTCACTGCCAATCTGCGCGAGCGTTCGCGCGTGTGTCTGTTCGATGTTGGACGAGTCTTCTATCCAACCGATGCACTATTGCCTGACGAACTCCGCCGTCTGGCGATCGTCATGGCGGGCGACCGCGCCCCGACTTCGTGGTTCGGCAAAGAGCAACCTGCTATCGATTTCTTCGACCTCAAAGGCGTTCTTGAAGCGCTGTTCCGCCGTCTGGGCATCGTCGATAAGGTGGTATGGGAGGTCGCCGACGACCGTCGGTTTCACCCTGGTCGTTCGGCTACGCTGCGCGTGCAGGACGGTCGCACGCTCGGCATTGCGGGTGAGCTTCATCCTACGACACGCGAACGCCTTGACCTCGACGTTGACCGCGCCTGTGCTGCTGAACTCGACCTCGACCTGCTCTACAGCATGATCGAACCGGCGCACTACGAAACGATCGTGCGCCAACCTGCGGCGTACCAGGATATTGCGGTTATCGTCGGTGAGGATCTTCCCGCAGATAAGGTGCGTGCCGTGATCGAAGCCAATGCCGGAGCGATGATCCAGCGCGTGGAACTGTTCGATGTCTACAGCGGCACGCCGATCCCTGAAGGTCAGCGTTCGTTAGCGTTTCGCATGGTCTTCCGCGCTCCTAACCGCACGTTGGAGGACGCCGAGATCAGCAAGATCAGAGAAAAGATCACACGACGGCTACACAGCGAACTCGGTGCGACGGTGCGCGTGTAGAATTGCCCCGGCACACCTATCGTCTTAAACACAGGAGCGGCGAGGCATATGCTTCGCCGCTCCTGTGTCATCACCCAATATTCGGGGGTCGCTTCTACCTTCGCAGCGCCGAGATTTCCGGTTCGCGTAAGGCCACCTCTAATGCCTCGCCCAAGCGCACGCGATACACCGGAACACGCAATGCGGCAAGGCGGCTGAAAATGCCCGCCGTACCGGGGACACTGCCGAACGATTCGGGATCGATATAGATGACCACGATACGGATACCGCGATACAACAATTGCTGGATACCGTTGACCCACAGCGGATCGAGTGCAGCGGTGACGACGACAGCGGTCGACGAACGGGTGAACTGCGTCACTTCGGCAGCCAGCACCTCAGCCAGTGGGTGCGTACCGTAGGCACGTAGCATCGCCAGGGATTCCAGAATCTTATACAACTGCCGTGCTTCGCGTTCGGGCGGCAGCACTTCGCGATGCTGTCCCCAACCCAACAGGCCGACGTTGCGGTTTTCGCTCAATAGGCGTTGTGCGACCGACGCAGCCGTACTGACAATGTATTCCTCAGTCGATTCGGCAACGCGAATGTCATGACCCGAGCGTCGGTCATAGTACAGCGTGCGTTCCTCGCCTGCCACCTGCTGCGAGCGTTCATGCATGTCGATGACGATCCACACATCGGCGGTCGGATCGAGTTCAAACTCCTTGACCATTAATTCGCCCGTGCGGGCCGTAGAACGCCAGTGGATGCGATTGAAACTGTCGCCCGTCACATACTGCCGGATTGTCGATACATTCGGCGTCACCTGAAAGGTACGGCGTCGAATATCCTGGCCGCCCTGAAGTTCGGCGGCAGGCAGATGGAAAGCGGGCAGCGGCACAGTGGCAGGATACACGATCATGTCGCCCGTCGCCCCACCTGACCGTTCCAGCCGGAAGATACCGAATGGATCGCCCGAATGCAGCGTGACAGGGCCCATGGTCCATTTGCCACGCATCGTGCAGGGTGTACGGGTCGTCCAACGCCGCCGCGATAGACTGGGCAGATACGTCACAAATCCAGCCTGATGGCGTGGCATGTCCGAATGATCACGGACTTCGACCCAGAGCTTAGGTAAGCGCCAACGGTTCGTAATCGTCAGTCGCTCGCGCATCTCCTCGCCCACCTGTGCGCGGCGGGTGCCGATCTCGCGCTCGACGCTTAACCCCTGGATATTCGCCCACGCCCAGGCGTAGGCCAGCACCAGCAACATGAGCAGCACATAAAAGAGATTGAAAAACAACGGAATGTTCGTGCCTTGCGCGATCACAAAGCACAGGATCGCCAGCAGAAGGACGCCAAGCGCTTTCACTGGTTATAGTATCCCCATGCGGCGGATCGACACTGCACGCATGCTAGCGCACACCCGCGACTTCACGACCCTCACGCCGTCCCGGCCTACCGCCCGGCACCGGCACCGCACCCAGGATGTCGGTGACCACGGCTCCGGCCTGAACGTTGCGGATGCGCGCCGCCGGATTGATGATCAAGCGGTGGCCAAGCACTGGCTCGGCAAGCGCCTTGACGTCGTCAGGGGTCACATAATCACGGCCTCGGATGGCTGCATGTGCCTGTGCTGCCCGATACAGTGCCAACGAACCACGCGGACTGGCACCCAGGTAGACATCTTCATGCTGGCGTGTCGCAATCACCAACGACACAATATATTCCTTAATCAAGTCGTCGACGTACACATCCTTGATTGCCTCCTGCATCTCCACCAGATTTTCGGCGCTGATGACCTGACCGAGCGTATCAATGGGATGCTGCTTCCGCTGGCGTTCAAGGATCAACAGTTCGTCCTGGCGTCCAGGATATCCCAGGCTAATTCGCAGCAAAAACCGATCGAGTTGGGCTTCCGGCAATGGGAACGTGCCTTCGTACTCGATTGGGTTTTGGGTCGCCAGAACGATAAACGGCTGCGGGAGCGGATGGGTAACACCATCGACCGTCACCTGCTTTTCCTCCATCGCTTCCAGCAGGGAAGATTGCGTCTTGGGCGTCGCACGATTGATTTCGTCGGCAAGCACGATCTGCGCGACGATCGGGCCAGGACGATATTCAAACTGGCTCGTCGCCTGATTGTAAATCGAAACGCCCGTGACATCGGAAGGCAACAGGTCTGGTGTGAATTGAATACGCTTGAACGAACAGCCGATCGAGCGGGCGATCGACTTGGCAAGAACCGTTTTGCCAACCCCTGGGACATCTTCGAGGAGTACATGACCGCGGCACATCAACGAAATGAGTACGAGTTCGACTGCCCGACGTTTTCCGACGATCACAAGCTCGACGTTATCGGAAATACGGTCGGCAATCTGTTGTAAGTCGTCCAAACAGTCCCCCTATTGGAGTTACCAAAGTGCCGTCGTTGGCCCTGTGTAGCCTGTAGAAGACCTTTATTCCGAGCACCAGACGACGAACTACTGTTCTTGATTATACCAGAATGAGCTTTCCAATCACGGTGCGGTTCCATCGCGTGGGGTATCACACATGCCACAGCCCATACCAGGTACAAGCGAGGTGTGAATCACGCGCACAGCACCTGCCGCCTTCAGCGCATCCCCAACGGCGTGAGCCGTAGCAGGTGTCACTAGCGCTAGCATGATTCCGCCGCCACCGCCGCCCGATAGTTTCGCGCCGAGCGCACCAGCGTTTCGCGCGGCACCCACGAGGCGATTCAACTCCGGCGACGAAACGCCGATCTGTTCGAGGCTCTTCTGATTATGGTCGAGGAGGCGCCCCAATGCCTCGTGATTACCGTGTTCCAGCGTTTCGCGAACGTCATAGGCGACTTCGCCGATCTGCTCGAACGCCCGATTGTAGGTATCGGGGTCAGCAGTCCAACGCTCACGAACCCCACCTACAGTCAGCCTGGTGGGTGCACGCACGCCAGTATCACCGATCATAAAATCGAATGTCGCACCTATTCGCAACGGCTCCAGCAGCACTCCAGTGCTATCGCGACGATACCAGATTGGTTGGGCAAAACTCACAACACTGTTGTCGATGCCGCTGGGCGTACCATGATAGAAGCGCTCGGATTCATAGACCAGTGTGGATACGCCCTGAGCATCGAGAGGCCGTTCGTAGTACGCAGCAAGACCGCGCACCAATGCCGCACCAAGCGCCGCTCCGCTGCCCATACCGCTGGCAATTGGGATTGTCGAGTAGAGCTTGATTTGCACATGGGGTGACGTAATACCGATATGTTCGAGCGTGAGACGAGCCAGCACCATGAGTGGGTGTTCTGTCGCGCGGTACCCGCGTAGTCGCTGATTGATGTCAGACAATCGAATCGTGATACCGGCCGTATCGGCAGACCGGACGATTGCCGTTGCCGAGGCAGTCGTCACTGGCAGAGCGATGGCGGGTTGTCCATACACGACGGCATGCTCGCCGCACAAAATCGCTTTCCCGGGAGCAGATACCTGGACGCTTCTCATGCTTTGTGATCCGAAGCCTTGTTCTTTACGCATCTTCAAATATGGCCTACCATAAACAGAACACATGTGCTAATATACAGTATGACATGTTTGCGTTGTTGATATGTCACCGCTATACTGACCAGGAGTATCCATATGAAGGGCCTGGCAATGGCAAGTCCGCGTCAGCCGATTAAGGCTGGTGATTCCGCATCGTCCGGCAATGCCGCCGAACTAAAAAATTATACGTTACAAAACCGCATCGGTCAGACTGATTTGACGGTGATCTATCGCGCGCAGCATCAGACCCTCGACCGCAGCGTGCATGTCCATATCCTGCGCCGTCCTGGGTGGGTCGCGATCAGTCGCTTTCAGCTTGCCGCACGCTTACAAGCGCATCTGACACACCCGCATTTATTGCCGGTGATCGACGCGGGTCACGACGACCAACATGGCTATTATCTGGTCACGCCGCCCATCGACGCGCAACCTTTGGAAGTGCTGCTCGAAAAGGGTCCCCTCGACCCTGCCCTAGCGATCCGTATTTTCGCGCAGATCGGTCAGGTCGTCGACTACTTACACGCGCAGAGCGTGATCCATCGTGATATCCAACCCGCTAACATTATCGTTATGGACGATGGCAAAGCTTACCTGACGGGCTTTTCGCTGGCATGGGCATCGGACGGACCCGACCTATCAGGCATCGATGAAGCCGATTACCTCACGCCTTATGCTGCCCCTGAGCAAACCTTCGGGGCGGGTGCTCCTGCTCCCGCTAGCGACATCTATGCTTTGGGCGCGGTGCTGTTGCATATGCTGACGGGCGAGGTGCCATCGCCGACCGGCAACGACCCACCATCAGCCGGCGCACGCGATCCACAGTTAGCACCCGCCGACAAGATCATCCGTCGAATGTTGTCGCCACAGCCACATCTCCGCTACCCCGCCGCCGCGCAGGCAACAGCAGCACTTCGTGGCGCGTTACGCTCATTGATCGGCGACGTAAAAACAGGGACTACCGTCGACGAAGCACCCACCGAAGCCAGTTGGCTTGAAAACCCGCTTGAGATCATATTGCGTGATCGCATCGATCCGGCTTTTCTGCAACGTTCGCACGAACGCGCCACACGCTTACATGGCGCGGAAGGTATCCGGCGGCTATTGGATATCTGGAGCAACGAACAGCCGCAACGTCGCCGTCAACTGGGGCAGGCGATTCGCGTCGAGCAGGTCGTGTCATATAACATCTATTTTTATGATCTCAAAGTGTTGTACGAAACCCGCACTGTGCCACAAACACGTGAGCGCCCATATTCCGGCGGCAAGCTCACCAAGCGTGCCAAGGAAACGGACCGCTGGCATGTTGACGTGCGGCATCCAACCGAACCATTCGCTGACATGGCCGCTGAGGAGATCGTGCTCCCGAACTCTGAGCGCACATTGAAGTGTCCGCGCTGCGACGGCGACCAACGTATTACGTGTGGGCGTTGCGCTGGGCGCGGCACGTTGGACATCAAACGTACGGTCAAGACGCCAACGGGCACCCATTCCGAACTCCAGGTCGTCGATTGTCCAGAATGTGGTGGTGCGGCACTGCTTACCTGTGACCGCTGTGACGGCACCGGCGAGCTAATGGAGCAGAAAGTGTTTGTCGTCAGTCGGCGTGGCCGCCTGTGGCAAAACACCGATGAATTAGAAGGGTTACCGCAACGTGCTATCGAGGGTCGTTCCGAGCAAGTCTACCGGAGTGAGGTAGACATTCATGACCCGGTATGGCATGCAGTCCAACCGCTGCACGAACTGTTCGACGAGGCATCTAAGGTCGAGCAGGATGATACCCGCATCATCGCGACTGAACTCACGATCCGCAGCACGCCAATTTCGGAGGTCGACTATACCTTCCGCAACAAAGCCCGCACCCTTGCGATTATCGGTTTCGACGACAATGTGCGGGGCGACCTGAGTTTGTTCGATCTCGACCGCATTCTGCTGGTGGCGCTCGGAGTGCTGGTAATCGTGCTCATCGCCGTAATCATCGTATCACGGATGTAGTGGCGCGGCAGCTACCATATGATAGCTGCCGCTGGGAAAGACTATTGAGCGATGTTGGAGCCGAGTTTTCCAGCAACGCCGGAGTTCGCGCAGTTCGTCAACGCCTGTCGTACGCAGAAAAACCCTTCGCTGATCGCTGATCGTTTGCAGCATACGAGCATCCTGTCCGGCAAGCCGAATCGCCAACTTGCGAATCGAGGAGCGTGAGCCACCTGGCAAAACAACCTCGTTATCCCAGGCGGCGCCGAACATGCGCAGAAGATCGAGCGTGTTCCGTCGCAGATTGAAAAAAGCTGCCAGGTCATCCGCGAAATCGGTGTCGAGGAATAGCGGGCTTGCTTCCGGCTCGGTCAGTGTTGGCACCGAGCCAGACTGCGCAGCTTCAAAAGCGGCAAGGTATGCGCGCTCGCGTGCGACCATAAGGCTCACAGCTTCCGCGACAGATAACTGGTCGGTGGTACCACGATACAACTGATCAGGCGCAAAACCCGCGATACGCAGTCGTATCGCGTTGGCTGTCGCTTCGAGCTTTGCCAACGCGATGAGTTCATCAGGAATCGGTGCCTCACCACTCGTAGGCAGAGGTTGGGTAAACATCGTCAATCCTTTCGTCCGCAACGGATGCGATTTTGAGCAAAGTATAACCTCACGCCTGCGAAGGCGTGCGACCTCTATTATACGTGCGCATCGCGTGCGATGATACGGGTAACGTTATCGATATCTTCCGGCGTATTAACATTCATAAACGCGATACCTTGAGGATCAAACGAACTGACGACATCCGGGGCGACGAACTGCACGTTTACCTGCGGAAAGAACCCGATCACTTGTGGATTACCCTGCTCGATTTGCTGGCGGATCGGCTCACGGCAAGATGTACGGTAGATCGCGTGGAGCGATTCAACGCCCAGCCGATTGCGTGCTTTACCATCGCCCACACGCGGCACCAGCACGTCATACGTGCGTGGTTGTGCCACCATCCAATCGATCAGCCCAGCGTTGAGAAACGGCATATCGCCCGCGACGACCAGCACGTATTCGTTGGCAACAGCCGACAACCCGGTATAAATGCCGCCCAACACACCGCTGTCAGGTAGCGCATCGGCAACGATGGTCGCGTCGAGACCCTTCCAATTCGCCGGATCGTTTAGCACAACCACGACGTCATCCGAATAGCGTCGCACGATCTCCAACGTATGTTCGAGCAAGGTAGGCCCGTCAGCGCCCCACAACTGTAAACGCCGCTTATCCTGGCCCAGCCGCACACTCTTGCCGCCCGCGACGACGACGACGCCGATTGGTTCCGTCATCGCACCCTCCACGAACGATAGATGCTAAAGCGCCGCATGTTTGTCACGGATGAATTGTAGAACTGCCCGGTCGATCCGTGCATCCTCGACTAATCGCTCTTCCAGGTTTTCGACGCCGCCATAGTGTATCAGCGCCTCGCGTGTTGCAGCATCGTATGTTCCGGTGGTCCGACCTTCGTAATAGCCCAGATCGTGAAGCATAGTCTGGAGTTCGCTGGCGACCGCACCATCGATCGGCATAAAGGCGTCGTCGGCTGGTCGCGTGAGATAAAAGCGATGCAAGTCTGAGGAGACGTTCGAGTTCCACGATCGGATTAGCATGGTCGTCGACTCGAAGATCGACATAGCGATCAAGGTGCCCACCATACGACCCGCCTGCTCGCGCCACATACACCGCCGCAGACTGGCGTCCGCGACGGTCGCCTCCCGCTTCCTGGCCAGCCCCAAGCGCTGCCACCAGCCGTTCTGCGAGTTCGCCTGTGCTGTGCACAAACGCCTCTGCCATCGCATCCACGACGCCTGCACCAGCGAGAATGTTGCCCTGACAGGCAAAGCCCTTGCCCGTACGATGTCCGGCCCAACTATGACAGGCACTACCGGTAAAGGCTGCTGCCCGTCCCTGGCGATCCACGATGCCGATCTGGCGGTGGTCGCGCCCATCGTCATTAGCAAGCAATCGCGCCAACGCTTCGTCAGCAGACGCACCCGCTTCCAGTAACCGTAGGCCGTCTGGACCATAGCTGATGTTCGCATGCGCCTGGGTAGCAATTGCCCCCGCGCTCGCGCTCGCCCACGGTACTATCGAACCCACCGCCAGGAACTTGGATTGCACAGCTACCCCAAGGTCGCCGTTGTGCATATCCAGGGCAACGATTGAGAACGTTGCGACAATACGAGATTCGTGGATCATGGCATCCATAGGGTAATTCATTTGTGCTGTTTGATGAACTGATATTGAAGTCATTGCAGCTACATCATATCGTGATGATGTGTGCGAGCGCATCGAGAATGTCATACACGCTAAAGGGCTTGTTAATGAACGTGGCTCGGTTATCAGAAAGTTCGACAGGACGTGCGCGTCCGGCGCTCATCAGAATAATGCCAAGATTTTGGAGGCCCATATCTCCACGAACAGCCTGATAAAGCGCCCAGCCATCAAGGCCGGGCATCATAATATCCGAGATAATTACCGCCGGCCGTAAGCCATTTCGTAACAATGAGAGGGCGCTTCGACCATCATATGCGGTCTGGACGTGATACCCTTCATCAGTCAGTAGTTCAGCTAACAAGTCGACGATAGCAACTTCATCATCAACAATCAGTATGAGCATCCTAAGACAACCAACCCCGCGATGGCGACACAAGTTCAGCCACTTCCTGCAAGATATACGCCATGAAAATCTCCCGTGCCACTTACTAAGCCCGGTACATCGCTTGCAATCCATCCGCGATGGTTACGTGCCCCACATACCCCATTTCATGTCGCGCTTTAGTGTCGTCAAGCGTGATCTCACCACCCATCAACGCGATCATAGCCCGCGTTACAGGTGGCATTCCTTGCAGCCCCAACCCGCGCCATACAAACTCCGTTGCTGTCGCCACCAGCATCGCCAGTGGCCGCGGTACGCTGCGCTGAGGAAGCTCAATACCCTGGGTACGCATCAGTTTCTCGCCGAATGCACGCATTTCGACAGGAGCACCGTCGGTAACGAAATAGCACTCGCCGCCACTCCCATGCTGTGCGGCACACCACAACGCTTCACACAAATTTTCGACATGACAGGTGGAAGTTCGATGGTGGCCTCGGTCGATCCAGGCGAACCGACCGCTATGTGCAGCAGCGACAAGTTGGGGTAACAACGAGGTATCGCCATTCCCCCATACAAAACGCGGACGAACGATTACAGTTGCACAAGCGCTGCTGTTAGCACGCCGCACAACGTGTTCTGCCATTGCCTTGGTTCGAGCATAGGCACCAAGTGGAAATCGGGGAATTGGCCTCGTTTCGTCGACATCGACAAGCACTGACCCATCAACTAGAACGGCTTCCGTACTCACGTGCACCAATCGAGCAACGCCCGCCGCCTGCGCTGCACGTACGACATGATCTGTTCCCCGGACGTTGACATCATAGAAATCAGCAAAACGCCCCCATGGTCCAAGTTTGGCAGCAGCATGGAATACGGTTCTACATCCCAACATAGCACGCGTCAACGCCTGTATATCTTGCACATCGCCACGAATTGGCTCACCACCCGCCGCCCTAACGAGCATCTCAGCACGCTCGGAACGTGCCAGAGCGCGTACTGTCATGCCCTGGCGATTGAGATACGCGATCAGATGCCGACCGACGAATCCTGACCCACCCGTTACAAATACTACGTTGCCGCTAATCGTTATACCGTCCTATGCTGTATTTCGAGCGGAGCTAATGATCTCTGAAACGAATGGGTGGCTACGCTGTGTAGCCACCCATTCGTCGATTATGCTGTCGCGCTTAGCCCGACGACGTCTGTCCGTCGGCATCGTTTACGCCCGCAGCACCATCGTGCTCACCATCAGACCTATGATCCGGCGTGAGATCGCCCGCCAGTGCTGCTCCTGCCACGGCAGGACCGACGGCGGGCGTACCTGCTGGTCCACCCATGCCACTTGCGCCGCTACCGACCGTCGCGAATCCAGCGGCTGGCACGATAACACCAGCACCTGCAACAGTATCGTGATCCGAAACGTCGGTTTCGGACCCTTCCGGGGCATAGGCAGCTTCCTGCGCGTCTGCATTCTTGAATAACTTATCGTCACTCATTGACATTCCTCCTCAACTATGAGATTCACCAGTCTGAGGTGTAGCAAAATGTATGCCGACCATTTCTTGCCGGTCGGTTGTTCATATCGTTGGCTCATCTGCGTTCGCACCGCCTCGACGCCCCTGTATGCGTGTGGCGAACTGCCACACACTGAGCGTCAGGACGAACGCCAGCGGGATCAGCAGCGCAATGATCGTTGTACTCCACACCTCGATGCCCCATGCACCCGATGGATGCCGGTATCCCATAAACGACTCCAGAAAGCCGTTGACTGCGATGTCGTCGATCGGCGCAGTCGCACGTCCGCACAACGCCAGCATGATCATCATCCAACGAAATGTTCCATGCGGCGTCAACGCCATCAATGCTAGCGGCAGCGCCGCGTACCACGACCAATAGGTTGGGGACACCAAGAGCAGATAGGCCAGCGCAATCGACGCACTCGCTCGTAGGAATGAATCCTCATCACGCACAGCTATGCTGCGGACGAACGCGAACATCGCAAAGATGCCGCTCATGATCGTAAAACTCAATCGCGCAGCTTCAGGCTGCGGGCGTGTGCGTTGCAAGAACACCATCAGCGGCACCAGCGTCGAGGCATAAAAGCTGGGTCGTCCCTGCTCTTGCACGCCCCGAAATGTTTCCAGGCCAACCCATACCGGCTGATACAGCAGCGCAGCGATGCCAATGCCAAGCGCGACCCCGACGAGCGTGTGCAGCACAAAATGGGGCCAGTTTGTGCGCTTTCGCCACAAAAAGACGATCTGAGCAGGCAACAATATGAGCGGAATAAACTTCGACAGAACTCCCAGCAGCAACGCCGCAATTGACAATGAGCGCCACAGCCGAACTGCCAGATAGATGCCAAGCAGCACGAAAACGATCATCAGCGCATCATTATGTCCCTCTGCCGCGAACTCGACAATGATCAGCGGATTCCATAGGTACGCTACCGTGCCAAGTAACTGATCCCTGGGGCGCACATGTCCGAGAATCGTCCAGATGATCGCCGCCGAGGCCATACTTGCGGCAACGACCACAACTTTGAGCAGTACTAAGACGGTTCGTATATCCTGGGTGATCGAAAAAGCCAGCGTTTCAATCTGCGTCCAGAGTGGACCGTAGGGCGACACACCATGGACAGGTCGCCAACCGAAGGGGACGAGGTCACGCCCGAACTGCGATTCGATCACAGCGCTCACAGGTATCTGGTAGGGGTTTGAGCCCGGCTGCGTCGCCAGGTAACCATGAGCGATGTACGAATAGATATCAATCGAGAATAGCGGACGACCCAGCAAAAACGCGATGTTGAACAGCACCGGAACCAGGATTGCCAACTGGCGCGCCCGCACACTGGTCACCAGATGTTTTCCACACCGACGCAGTAACAACCCATACAGCACAAACAGCGCAAGCGTCGAAGCAGCATAGACGCCAACCGCGAGCCAGAGTTGTTGCTCGTCGCGCGGCGCACCAAGCAGCAGCGCCCCGCCGATCGAGGCATATAAGCCATTGAGATAGATCGCTCGCTGCGACCAGTAGACAGCAGCGTACAACCCAGAGCAGACGAAGCCGACCATGAGTATCCAGTGGGTATCTCGAAAACGTCCATCGGCGGACGATGGAGCGGTGGGCGGCGATGCCATACAAGATCCTCCAAAGCGTTCGAGGCCCAACTTCTGGGACTGGCTCATAACCGGTGCTACCCCAGTCAGGGTCGAGTATACTGCCGTACCGCAATCGGTATCGCCCATGCTCAGCCACCTTGACATCCCTTCAGCGTTGTAGTAACTAGAAAGTAACAGACCAATCCGTTGCGCCTGATCATGCATGTGCTACCTGCATGTGTCGTAGTAGAGGAAAAACCAATGATACATACTCGTATGTGTGAAGTATTGAATGTAGAACATCCGATCATCTCGGCCCCCATGGCAGGAACCGCCGGGGGTGCGCTGGCGGCAGCAGTCTCGGAAGCCGGGGGCTTCGGCATGATTGGGGGCTCATCGGGTGACGCCGCCTGGTTACGCGAACAGATCAGATACGTTCGTGAACGCACAGATAAGCCGTTTGGCGTTGGTTTCATCTCTTCGTTCGCAGATTTGGACGAGTTGGTCGCGGTTGCGATGGAAGAACGAGTTGCCGCTATCGGGCATTCCTTTGCCGACCCAACCCGGTATGTTGGTCCCGCCCATGAACGTGGTATTAAGGTACTCTCGCAGGTGCAGTTGGTTGAACAGGCACGAACAGCCGTAGCAGCGGGTGTCGACTTGATCGCTGCACAAGGCACGGAGGCTGGCGGACACACCGGATACAACGGCACTTTTGCGATGGTTCCCGCCGTGGTTGACGTTGCTGGCACGATTCCGGTCGTGGCGGCGGGCGGCATCGCCGATGGGCGAGGATTGGCGGCAGCCTTGCTGCTGGGAGCGGAAGGTGCCTGGATCGGCACGCGCTTTGTCGCTACGCCTGAAGGCATGATCGCACAGTGGGTCAAGGATCTGATTGTCGCATCGGGCGCGGACGACACCGTTTTGACACACGCGTACGATCTCACCATGCAAGCAGCGTTTCCGGCGGGCATCGGTGATCGCGTGATCCGCAACACGTGGACCGACCGCTGGCACGGCGACGATGAAGGCGTCGAAAAGGCACGTGACATCTTGCGAGTCGAGGTTCAGCGTGCGATGGACGAAGCTAATCCAACGGTTGCTCCGGCACGCGCTGGCGTTGCAAGCGGGCTAGTCGATTCAATCGAGCCAGCTGGCGACATCGTGCGCCGAATCGTCGCGGAAGCCGTCACACTGCTGCGCGAACGCCCCGATGCGTTGCTTCGTTAGGGTGCAGGCGGCTTGATGTACGGTAAAAAGCTGTCAAGAATTGTATTCGTATCCTGGGCAGGAACGAAGAAGGCGTGGTCGTCGGTCACGATCGGGGAGGTACCGATATAGGCTTTGACTTGCTGCTCATCCATAATGAAGTCCTCGTTTAAGCGCTGGGCGCTCACAAGGTCATCCGTAATGCCACGCTGCTCGATGCGCGGCTGAAGCGCCAATATCTGGTCGTGCGTCAGCGGCTTGGGCGTTGCAACCAGGAACGTGTGGGTGCCACCGGAGAACCACAAACTCGTGTGCGGGAACTCGTGTTGGAATGTGGCGACAATCGAGCGGTAGTCACTTTCCTTGAGGTCGTGGAACGGCAGCCACTGCACAAATACCCCGTCTGGTGCAAGCCGTTGGTGCACGAGTTGGTAGAATTCCTGGGTAAATAACGCCCAACTGCTCGTGCTGATCGGATGTGTGGCGTCCGCGGTAATAATGCCGAAAGTTTCGCGCGACCGTAGCAGATAGTTTCGGCCATCCTCAATCGTAACCGCGAAGTTAGGATTATCGAGAATCCCTCGGTTTTCCTTCTGGTAGAGTTTCGCAGCCTCGACCTGCTCGGCAACGATTTCGACCGCCTGGATGCGCGGGATAGCATGTCGGGCCATCGTGCCACTGGCGATACCATTACCAAAACTGATCATCAGCGCCGATTGCGCATCAGGATTTAACAGCGGCGGCAGATTGCCAAGCAGATAGAACGCTCGCATGCTGTCGCGGTCGGTCGGTACCTCGCTTCGCCCGTTGACGAACGAAATCTTAAGCGGTGGCTGTTTGACCTCGAACACCGACACCGTAGCGTCCATGCCTTCGCGGTAAAAAACCAGTTCAGGGATCACCCCCTCGCGAAAGCCCAAATATACACCGGGCGGCAGCAGCATGGCGGCGACGACGGCGATCAACGCCATGCTCGCCATTGACCAGCGCGGCTTCGCACTACTGACCACCATCATCGCTAACCCAAGCACCAGGTTGACGGCAGCAAGCGCAAGGCAGGACCATTGCAGTCCAATCAACGGGATGAGAACGAATCCGGCGACCACAGATCCGAGCATCGAGCCGACCGTGTTGATGCCATACAGTCGTCCCATGCGTGCGCCAACGTCAGCATGCGACCCGGCGTAGACCTTTGCTGCCACCGGAAATGTCGCGCCCAGCAGTAACGTCGGGACAAACATCGTGACACCCGCAGCCACGAACTCGGCGGCGACGGCGCTGCCGAAAGACACGACACTCACCACTGCAGGGAGGATCGTCGGCAGTTTGGCAAAGATAAACAGCATCAACACCGACGCAAGACCGATCGCCACTTGAAGATAGCCAAACGCCAGGAAAGGGTGTTCCCAACGGTCAACGTAGCGACGTACCAGAACGCTGCCGAGCGCCAAACCGATCAGAAACGTTGTCAGCATGATCGTGAAGGAAAAGATCGTGTTGAGCGTAAAGATCGCGATAAGCCGCGTCCACACCACCTCATAGCCAAGCGCAACGAAGCCGGACGCGCCAAATGCCCAGAGCATCAGCCGTTGTTCGCGTCGGTCAGCACGTACCTGCGCATCGGTGGGCATCGCCGCTGCTGCTGCTGCCGCCCGAAACGCGAGATGGCGCTGCGCTCGTCGCGAACGCTGGCGCGGTTCGGTCGCCGCCAACGTCACAGGTGTGACAGGCTCAACCTGCGGCGCAGAAACAGTTCGGCTCAGCGACCACGCCAGCAGCGCAACCCCGATGTCGATGAGCGCAGCAAGGTAAAGTGTGGCATGCACACCTAATACGCGAATCAGGATCAGTCCGGTCAGAAAGGTGCCACACACACTACCAAAGGTGTTGACGGCATATAACAGCCCCAGGTCCGACCCATGCTGTGTTCTATCGTCGGCCAGAAACTGGCTGATAACCGGAAACGAGCCTCCCATCAACGTCGCCGGAATGATCAGGACAAGCGTGGCGAGAGCAAAACGGATCAGATTAAAAACGTAAAAATTGGGTTGAAACTGATTATAAATCTGTACATAAACGGCTGTCAGCATGGTCACGATCAATGGCGACAGGCACGCAGCGATGGCAACGCCAAGTTGGAGCAAGGCGTACACCCGGAGCGGTGAACCAACGGTTGCAACCCGCCCGAAGTACCAACTCCCCAGCGCAAGCCCACCCATGAACGCGGTCAACACCGCGGTTACTGCCACCATGCTCACACCGAAGGATAGGCTGAGCATACGAACCCAGGTCACTTCATATGTGAGCGCACTGAAGCCTGAAAACAAAAATAATAGCAGCGTGAACCCACGCACAGGCACATGTGCCAGACGACGAACACGTAAGCGTGCTATGCTGCGACGACCGATTGAAAAATTGCTCATGGGTGTTCGTTATACTCAGTCTGCCAGACGCGGCAGGAGAGGAAATGAACAGGGTGCGGCTTGAATGCCACACCCTGTTTCAGGACACTACGGGCGGCGTTTTACTGTACGCCCTCCGACTTGATACGCTCCAACGCTTCGTTCGTTTGCGTCTGCACATCTTCTAGGATTTGCTTGGCATCACCATTTGGATCGCTGAAGAACGTCGAGAAGCTGTTAACCCAGATCTGATTGACTTCGTCCCAACGTACCATCAGGTGGTTGGACGATTCGCGTCCGTGCGAGAACGCACCTTCGAACACCGACCTTCATGTCCTCGGGCTTCATGCACTTCTCGAACTGCTTGTAATAGTCTCCAAGCAGTGCTGTCTGTGTCGGCGGTGTGCCAGTTGCCTCGGTGTAGGCGGCAGCCTGTTCCGGCGACACCAGGAACTTGACGAATTCCCAGGCCATGTCCTGCTGCTCTGGCCTCAGGTCACGCGTGATAACCCACGGATCGGTGATAGATGACCGCGCGGATCTTGGCGTCGGGAGTGCCCATCGGCATGGGAGCAGCGCCCCAGCAGAAGCCGTTCGGATCGTTGATCAGATCCTTCCATGCCCAGTGGCCCCAGCCACCGCTCATCGCCATCGCCAAACGGCCCGCGGCAAAGGCGCCGCCAAGCTGGTCGAGCGCCTGGCTGGCCGCCGGATCTGGCGCGACCTTATCCTTGTAGACCAGGTCATGGAATGCCTGGTAGGCACGGACTGATGCCTCATCGGTCACAGTGAATCTGCATCGGCATAGCCGGTGGCAGTAGGCTCCGTCCGGCCAGATATCATGGCCGAAGAGCATCGGCGGGCCTTCAAGGTTGAGTTGACGCACCAACTGGCGCCGTAACTGCGCCTTGTTGATGTTGTCGGTGTCCTTGGTCAGCTTCTTCGCGGTTTCGACGAACTTCTCCCAGGTCCAGCTTGTGTCATCCCAGTCGACGGGTGGGTACGGCATCGCCGGCATCGTCGAACATCTTCTTGTTGTAGTAGATGTACGAGCCGGTCGTCAGGAACGGCAGGCCCCAGGTCTTGCCTTCGCTCTGGTAGATCTTGAGCACGGCAGGCACGAAGACGCTGATGTCTAAATTGTCGCGCTGAATCAACGGCGTGAGGTCTGTGATCAGTCCGCGAGCGCGGTCGCTTGCGAAGCCATCGCCACCCCAGTTCGTCGACCAGACGTGCAAGCTGCTCGCCGGCGGCGATCATCGCTTCGCGCTTGACGGCGATATCGTCCTGCACGAAGCTCTGGATCTGGACGCAGATTTCCGGTTTGGCCTTTTCAAATGCCGGGCGAACGACGTTGACTTCCCAGCCATTTTCAACTCACCGTTGCGGACCATCCATACGATTTGCTTCTGATCTGGATTACAGGAGAAGGTTGGTAGCGGCGTCGGAACAGGCGTGCCAACTGGCGCTGCTGCAAGGTCGATCGTTGGCGTTGCCTCACCGGCTGCGCCCTCGGCTGGTACCTCACCAGCGACAACTTCTGTCGGCGCTGCAGGTGCTTCCGCAGACGGTGTGGTCGTTCCCCCACCACATGCAACGAGCAGGGAGAGGAGGACAAGTAGCGAACATGCTACTACAGAGAAACGTTTAACTTTGTGTTGTGAACGGGACATAACAGGAATACTCCTTATCAACAACGATCGTGTCAGGAACTTCATCGTCCTAGAAATCCGCCCAACCCGGCCTCACCACCCCCTTTCATGCGTTCTTGCACCGATAGATGATTGGAGAAAGGTTTGTAGGAGGCAGCAGTGCTACGGGAGCCGTGTAGATCGCCCCACGCAGCACTGCGCTTCTGTGGATTAGCCTTTCACGCCGCTAACGACGACACCCTGGATGAAGTAGCGTTGCGCGACAAAGAACACAATCACCGGAGGAAGGACGCTGACGAGCGACGCCGCCATCAGTAAGTGCCATGCTGTTCCGCCGAACGGTGCGCGGAACTGTTGCAGGCCAAGCGAGACCGGGTAGTTCACTGAACTACTAATATACAGGAACGGCCCCAGGAAGTCCTGGTAATGGAACATGAAACTCAAGATCGCAACCGCTCCCAGCGCTGGCTTGGAGAGAGGCAAGATAATGCGCCACCAGATACCGAGATAATTCGAGCCATCGATCAGCGCGGCTTCTTCATAATCCTTGGGCAATCCTCGATAAAACTGCCGCAGCATGAAGATGAGATACGAGCTACCGAACGCATGCGGAACAATCAACGGATAATACGTGTTGATCCAGCCAATCTTCGCGAACATGATGTACTGCGGAATCAGCGTCACTTGCGCCGGCAGCATCAGCGTGCCGAGGACCAGCAAAAACAAAAAGTCTTTGCCGGGTGCGCGCAAGCGTGCGAATCCATACGCGATGAAACCGCATGAAATAGTTTCCAACACCATCACCGAGACGGCATAGAACATCGAGTTGTAAAAGTAGCGTGGGAATGGGTTGTTGGTAAGCAGTACCAGGATAATT
>CAWAJS010000043.1:0-89799 GCA_963782315.1 uncultured Chloroflexia bacterium | reverse complement strand
ACAGCGGGGCGCGGACTGTGGGCCCGAGGAGGTTCTTCGTCTTCGCATGAAAACCCGTCAATTAGGCGCAGAGCAACTGATGTTCCCTGCTTCAAGTATTTCAGGAATGGACGATGGGGAAATGGCGAAACCTATGGCAGCCTGACCCTTGAGGAGCGATATCCATATCGAGCAGCCTGGTCGTAGCCGTCAACATACGATAGCGATGAGCTCTGGCACATATGCTGACGACTGCTCCCTATCCACGATATTCCATTATGTCTTGTTATAGTGCGTGTTCTTGCAGGCCTTTCTTCTGTCCATGCTTGGAGTGTGACACGTAGATGCTCGTCGTTGCGAGGCTCGCGTGTCCAAGCCTCACCTGTACTGTTTTGACACGGTTCACTGTCGTCTTACCGGGCTAACGAATGCCATGTTTAATGGCAATTACCGCCGCTTGTGTACGGTCCGACACATTAAGCTTGGCGAGGATGGCGCTGATATGATTTCGTACGGTGCCTTCGGAAAGATGAAGTTCTTCAGCGATAGTGGCATTGTTCAGTCCACGAGCCAGCACACGCAAGACATCTGTTTCGCGTTCGGTAAGCTTGTCGGTTACGAGTGTGGCTTGGTGTGACTGCAGATCCGCGACGGCGCGGAGCAATTTCTCGGTCACTGATGGGTCCGTGTAGGCACCGCCCGCCACAGTGCCTTTGATGGCAGCTGCGACTTCTGCATGCGGTGTATCTTTCAATAGATAGCCCGACGCGCCCGCACGAATGGCGTCAAACACCCATTCGTCATCATCGTATGTCGTTAGGACCAGAACTTTAATGTGCGGGTATCTGGTGCGGATGCGGCGGGTGGCTTCGATGCCGTTCATCCCCGGCATTTTCAGATCCATCAGCACCAGATCAGGCATGGCATCGGCGGCGCGCGTTCTCCACAAGTTCAACGGCCTCCAGTCCATCCTCGGCAAGCCCTATGACCTCAATCTCGCGGTCGAGCTTTAGGAGCATGGCGAGTCCATCGCGGACAATCGCCTGGTCGTCGCAAATAATGATTCTCAAGATACCTTCTCCGGTATGGTCAGGTGGATCGTCGTTCCACAGCCAGCCTGGCTTTCGATACGCAATTGACCCTCGACCAACTGAGCGCGCTCGCGCATGCCTTCAATGCCCCAGTGGTTCGGGTGCGCTCGATGTGCGTCAAATCCGCTTCCATCATCCACTATTGTCAATTGAATTCCATCGCCATGTGATCTGACAGCTCACGGAAAGCGTTTTAGCGTCGGCATGGTAGACCACGTTCATGATCGCTTCCTGGGTAATGCGATATAGTGCGTGGCTTACCTCCGGCGCGAGCGACGGCAGTGGCTCGGTGATCTCGACCTGTAGCGCAAGGTTGGCGCGGGTTGCGACCTCCTCGGCTAACTGACGAATCGCCAGGGGCAAACCTAAGTCATCCAACGGCGTGGCGCGCAACGATTTGAGTGCCCCACGTGTCTCTTGCAGGCCACTGCGCGTCGCCGCAAGCGCATCGTCAAGCATCTTTTGCGATGTAGCAGGCTCAATGTCCCAGTAGGCTTTCACCGTTTGTAATTGCACGCTGAGCCCACTCAGCGTGTGCGCCAGGGTGTCATGCAGTTCACGCGCCATGCGGTTGCGCTCGCGGCTTATCGTCAGTTCGATTTGAGTGCTGGCATGATCACGCAGTTGGGCATTCGCGTCCTCTAGCGAGCGCCGCTGCATTCGCAATCTGGTCATCAGCGCACTCGTGATGTAGCCGACCATCAACAGGCTGATTGTCTGAATCCCCGTGATAAGTACGGCCTCAGGGTGCAGTTGAGGAATAGATCCCCTGCTTCCAGGGAGCATGAATATACCCATTAGGTTCAGCCCAGCGATGCTCAGGCTAAACAGCACCACCTGGGGCCAGCGGTAGTGCCAGGCCGTTAACAACAGTCCAATCAGCAGGATCGGCGTGAGGCGCAGCGTCGTGCCGTCCGGGGAGCGCAGCCGCTCGCTGGACGCGACGCGCAGCATGATATGCACAGTCACGGTCGGCAACGCCGCCATCAGCGCCAGCACGACCGGCAACATAGCCTTCACGTTTCGAAAGCGTTGCCAGGGCAGGAGCGTTAGCCCAAGAATGAATAGACTATTCAGGATCTGAACCGCGTAGTAGATAAGCACGCTTGCGTCCCGATCGGTCAACCACCAATCAACCAACGCCAGCGCGCCAAAATAAGCCACCCACAACAGTAGGGCAACTCGCAGCAACTGATCTGTGCGAGACGGAAAAGCTTTCTGGGTCATCCTCTCATTGTAGCTGAGCATTCAAAAACGCACCCATGACCGCTGCCACGATGTTGTCCAACAAGCCGTGACAGATGTCATGGATTCCTATGGGGTATGTCATGCATGGAGTATGAGAATCATGATCTTAAGCACTAGCCAGTCAATCAGTCGAAGGAATAGACTTGCTCTACCGACACTATAGCAGAAATTCGGTAGCAAATGAATGTAGATAAGAGGAACGTACATAAATATGCAACGAGCCACCCGATGGATAGTGATTGCCCTGGTCTGCGCGTTCACGGCTGCGTGCGGAACCGAGCAGCAAATTTCGACGCCAGCCGAAACGGTCGTCGTGGCAACAACAGGCACAGCAGTCGTGGAAACAACAGTCACAGCGATTGTAGCGGAAGATGAGCAGGCTGGTGAATCTGCCACGGTCATCGACCTATCCTATTTTGATAATGCCGGTCTTGTCAGCGCCCCCCAAATTGTCGATTGCACCCTGCAAAATGGTGCCGCTACGCAATGCGCTGAATTCGTCACCAAATATCTGCCAGACGACCTTAAAATCGGTCCCTTCTGTCCAGACACAATCTACGAAGAAGGCGGCATCTGGGAATGGGATGGCGATGAACCAGGGCTGTATCGGCTTAATGAAGCATTTTTCACCATGCTGACGGCGCAAGGATATACGTTTTATGATGCCGAGGGTACTGTCTATATCGGCGATCCGGCGGGGAAACTTGTCGCCGGTGTGAACAACTGCCTTGAAGCGACAGCCGATGAAACGGTCGAGATGACGGTCCGAATCCCGTTGCAACCAGTGATGGCAGAAACGCCGACTGATTTAGGTACGGTTGCCCAGGTAGGTTTGGCGATTGACGCCGTGCCGATTTTTGCCGATGCCCCTTCCGTACTACAGACAGGACACTTACCCGCACTTGATACATGCGGTGGTCACATTGATCCCGGTGGTTGGTATCACTGGCATGCCACATCGACTGATATTGATTCGACCTTTGAGCACGAGGGTGTCGAAGCCCATTGCGATCTCGACCAATCTGCCATGGCGCTGTTTGGCTTTGCCTTCGATGGCTTCCCGATGTATGGCAGCGTGGATCAGGACGGTTCCACGCCGACCGATGTAGATGCGTGTAGCGGGCACATCGGTGCAACCGCCGACTATCCCGACGGCATTTATCATTATCATGCTGGTCTGGAATTCCCCAATTTACCAACCTGTTTGGTCGGGGTATCGGCTCGTAATGCGTTTGCTACCACAGCGAGTACGGGCGTTGGTGCCGATGGTGGTCCGGGTGGCGGAGGTCGAGGTGGCCCACCACCTGATGGGGATTCCCAGGCGACACCAGAGGCCGTCCCAGAACTTTCAGAGCCTGTAGACATCGGCGATGGACGACTTTTCGCGATCCCCGGCGAGAATGTGTTTCCAGAAGGCGTCTCCTATGATGAAGCAACCGGCAAATTTTATGTGGGTTCTACGTCGGACGGCACACTCTATATGGGTGATGCCAACGGGGAGTTGGCAATGACGGTCTTTTCAGAAGGTGGCGCAGATGGACGGACAACCGCCGTTGGGACCAGGGTTGATGGCGACGGCCTGCTGTGGGTTGCCGGTGGAAGCACGGGTCAGGTCTTCGTGTACGACACGGCAGACGCCTCTTTTGTCGCCGCCATCACAACCCCCGCATCAGATGAAACCTTTATCAACGATGTAGCAATGACGGAGAGTGGCGTTTACTTTACCGATTCGTTACGGCCCATTCTCTGGCGCGTCACCGACGTCGCGCAAGGGGAAGCAGAGGCATGGCTCGACTTCACAGGATCCGCTATCAACTACGTTGATGGCTTTAATCTCAACGGCATTGTGCCCACGGCAGACGGCAGCACGCTGATCGTGGTTCATTCTGGAGAAGGCGCACTCTACCGTATCGATGTGACTAGCCAGGATGTGACACGTATTGAGACCGGCACAACGCCGTTGACGGCTGGGGATGGCCTGGCGCTGATTGGCAACACGCTGTATGTGACGCGCAACAGCTTTGGTGAAATTGTACCGCTGGAACTTTCAGACGATTTCAGCACAGGCACAGTCGGCACCATTGTCACGTCCGACCTATTTGCCTATCCAACGACGATTGCCTACACGGGCAGTTCATTCCTGGTTGCCAATTCGCAATTTAACAATCGCGGCGGCACACCAACCTTGCCGTTCACAGTGGCACAAATTCCACTGGCACAGAATGAGTAGAGATTCAACGAACGACATCACTGCTTGATAGCTCTAAAGGGATCTGTTGAAATGAAGCGTTTTTTGTTATTGATCCTCATTGTGATTTGGTTCGGTTTCGGCCGTATCCCCACTGCTTCAGCGCATGGTCTCGAAGCTGGGCAATTGAGTATCCTGATCGACAACGTCAATGCGGCGATCATCATCGCACCGTATGCCTCCACATTCCCATTTGCTGATGAGAACGGGGATGGCCTGTTATCAGCCGTTGAAGTGACGAGGCATGAGGATGCGATTCGCGCGCTGGTTATAGAGCGGGTGGTTTTGCGCAACGAGACGGGCCAGGCAGCGACCGTGATCTCCATCGACGCGGCTGCCCCTGATACTGCATCCGGCGAAGGGGATCAAGCTGCGGCAGACTTTGTTCAGATATCTATGGGAGTTGTTTGGCAAACTCTCCCAGAGGTTGTTGATGTTGAGTACACCCTGTTTGGTTCGGCCGATGAGAGCATCCACTTCTTGATGCTAGACAATGACCGTGACCCGAGAGAGGTGATCGAAGGGGAATTTAGTTCGGCTGAAACCATCATGCGCTTGCGTGGTGACGGCACACCCACCCGAACAGGCGGCGCCATCTGGCTTTCAGGCATTAACCATGTGCTGTCGGGCTACGACCACATCCTCTTTATCCTTGCCCTCGTGCTGGCTACCGCTGGTCTCCGCAAACTCCTCTTTCCCTTAACCGCTTTTACGCTGGCGCATACCATCACACTAGCCGCCGTCGCCTTCGGCTTTGAGCCACCCGTCCCGTCATGGCTGATCGAAGCGACCATCGCGGCCTCAATCGCCATAGTAGCAGGCGTTTACGTGTTCGGCATCAAGCTGGATGTTTGGTGGGTGGCGGGACTGATTGGACTGGTGCATGGGCTTGGCTTTGGGCAAGCGATGACCGCTTCGCTGGGCAGCCTCCAACAGTGGGGTTCAACCTTGGTCGCCATCACTATCGGCGTCGAGTTGACCCATCTTGCCATCGCGCTAGTAGGGATTGGAGCGTTATGGCTCATCCGTAAACCGCAACATGATGTGGCCGTTCGCTACGCCGCCAGCATTGCAATTTTCTGTATCGGTTTGTACTGGACGCTGGAACGATTACCACTCTAGCACGTTGGCTCTTTGGCAACTTCAGGCAGCGCTTATGCATATCGCGTGTCCAGAGATTTTTACGCAACACGAAATACGTTCGAGAAAATCAATTGAAAAAGATTACGAGGATAAAAATATTGACAAAAGTAACATCTTTACTCCTCATTATGATGCTTCTGGCTGCGTGCGGCAGTACAGTGACGACTGTTTCACCAACGGCTGTACCTGTGGTTGAAGCTACGGCCGTACCCGCAACCACCGAAGAAGCGAAACTCGATGAGGCACCGGCAACCACTATACCTGTAGCGACAACGCCGGCTGTCATGCCGACCCTATCAGGTATCAACATAGACGCGTTCGACCGCTCCGGTCTGGTGCAAGATCCAGGCGTCGTCGACTGCACCCTGACGGATGGCACCGAATCTACGTGCGCTCAATTGGTTGTCAAGCATGTGCCCGACGACTTTGAGACAGGCCCTTTCTGCCCCAAAACCTTAGCTGATGAGGGCGGCATCTGGAACTGGGATGGCGACAATCCTGGTTTGTACCGTCTCAACGAGGCATTCTGGACAATGGTGAACGAACAAGGCTTTACCTTTTATGACGAGGCGGGCAACATCAACATCGAAGACCCTGGTCCAGAAGGTCCAAATGCCGTCCTGGAAGGGAATAACTGCATCGAGATTGCCGAAGATACGACCGCCGAGGTCACGGTGCTCATTCCCGTACATCCAGTCATGGCGGAGAACCCAACGCGGCTCGGTGTGGTGTCACAAGTAGGCCTGGCACTAACCAGCATTCCCATCTTTTCCGATGCGCCTTCGGTATTCGTGACGAATAATCTGCCCGCGCTTGACCCATGCGGCGGACATATTGATCCCGGCGGTTGGTATCACTGGCACGCGACCGCCACCGATATCGAGTTCGAGCTTTGAACACGAAGGTGTACAAGCAGAATGCCACGTAGAGCAATCGTCGAGTGCGCTGTTCGGCTACGCGTTTGACGGCTATCCCATGTATGGCAGTGCTGATACCGACGGAACCTTTCCCACTGATTTAGATGCCTGTAACGGTCACGCTGCGATCACTGGTGAATATCCTGATGGCATCTACCACTACCACGCCAAGCTTGAGTTTCCCAATCTGCCAACCTGCCTGATGGGTACTCGTGCCGTGGATGCGTTTCGCACCAATGCGGATGGGGATACCGGCGGACCCGATGGTGGTGGCCCCGGACAGGCTGGTCCCCGTGGTCCGGGTGGAGCAACGCCTGCACCGTAAGGTGCCAGGATGGACTGCCTGATTTTGCCGCAGGAGTTCAATGAGAACAACTGTAAAAGTTCCATAGGACGAACAATCTGTTCCCGCCTAACAGGAGAAACATGAAAATATTGCTGCCCTTACTCATAGTGATAGTGTTGTTGGCTGCGTGCGGCAGTACCGAGACGACTGTCTCACCGACGGAAGGGCCCGCGGTTGCACCAACGGACGTAATCGCAACCACGCCCACCGAACCGATAGCAGATGTAGAGGTTACTGAACCAGCACCAACAACAGTTGTGGATGAGGATGCGACCGCAATTGTGCCACCTCTATCTGCTTGCAACGCTTTCCTCGACAACACGACAACCCATTGCGAAGCAGACACCGCGTTTGTCGATTCGAATGGTCTCCCGAGCACACACAACATGATGGTCGGAATCATTAGTTGGCAGCAACAAGTCCCGTTGCCACAAGCGTACACAGGTGACAATGCGTGGCAAATCCCGCTTGTTCCCGAGCTATCTGACAACCCGATCTCCGCCAAAAATGATCTGTTTCGCGGTGCGATTGCCCTGGCGGTCAATGGTGTTCCCATCTTCAATGCGCTCAACAATCGTGGAGACGATGCGTATTTGGCAGGGGAATTGGATCAATGGGGCGGACACAGCGGTCGCGGTGACGACTACCACTACCATATTGCACCGACCCATTTGCAAGAGGTCGTCGGCACGGATCATCCAATTGCATACGGACTGGATGGGTTCCCGCTCTACGGTTTGACCGAACCGGACGGCTCGCCCGTCATCGGTTTGGATGCGTACAATGGGCATTTCGACGACGATGGCACCTACCATTATCATGCCACCGAAACGTACCCTTACATCAACGGCGGTATGCGGGGTGTTGTGGAGTATCGAGATGGGCAAGTTGAACCACAGCCCCAAGCACATCCGATCCGCCCGGCCGGGGAACCATTAAATGGTGCAGAAATCACAGCGTTCTCGCAGACAGGAATCAATGCGTTCTCGATGCAATACACACTCAATGGCGAGACATACGCCGTTAACTACACGATCGAAAACGAATCCTACACTTTTGAATTTATTGATCCGTCGGGCAACCGCACCGTCGAAACATACACACCTTAAACTATACGTGTTTCAGGTTGATAGAAGCACGCCATTATATGGAGCGAAATTCATGACCAAGTTCGTAACATTATTCCTTTTTACTTTGTTGCTCGTCGCCTGTGGTGACGTGGGTGTGTCAGCACCACTTCCTACAGGAACAGCACCTCTAACGGAAGCCACAATCAGCGAATCATCGCCCACAGAAGTTATCGTTTCCGAACCAACAGTGGCTCCGGCTGAAAGTGCGTCAGACAACACGACGGTTGCACAGGAACCGGCGTCGACTGAAACCGGAACAGCCCCAACAACATCATTCCAACTTGATGCCTGGGCCGATAACTGGTTCGCTGCCTATGTGGGTGAAGCGTTAATCGTCGAGGATTCGGTGTCCATTACCACCGAACGCTCCTTCAATGCCGAAACGGCCACCTTCGAGGCGAGCTATCCGCTCAACCTCAACTTCATCCTGAAGGACTTCAAGGAAAACGACACAGGGTTGGAATATATCGGCGAGCCCAATCAGCAGATGGGCGATGGTGGCTTCATCATGCAGGTGACCGACCTGAGTACCGGCAATGTGGTGGCGGTCTCCAACGCAGATTGTGCTTGTACGGTCATTAACGTCGCGCCGCTCGACAAATCCTGTGAAAATGAATCAAATCCGCAGGCTGGTGTAGCTCCATGTGGGTTCACCGATTTAGACGAACCGGACGGGTGGAAAGCCGTTGGCTTTGATGACTCCGGCTGGACGGCTACGACCGTGCATTCCGCCAGCGCTGTCGGCCCCAAAGATGGGTATGACCGCATCAACTGGGATGCAAGCGCGGAATTCATTTGGGGGCCAGACCTGGAAACCAACAACACGATTTTGTGTCGGTTAACGGTTGCAGCGCCCTGAGCCAATCTGGGTCTTGAGGATTTCGTGGGGTTTTGACGTATTCCGTACGGCTCTCTGGATACGCAATAATTGTAGCCAATCCCCGAATTCCTGAAGCGCCAACCAGTAAACATCTCCAGAAGGATTCCGGTGTGTTGCCCAAGCCGAAGTGGGACAACCTGGCAAACACTTAACTCGTATTGTCGGCTCGCTCTCTGGTACCTGGCGTGTATGCATCTGGCAGTATTCTGCGTCGGTTTGTATCGGACATTGGACGAATACCACTCTCGCACGTTGGCTCTCTGGGCACTCCAGGCATCCGTAATGAATATTGCGTAGTGCGTGTCCAGAGGTTTTTATACAACGTGAGAAAGACAGAAAGGAAAACTATGAAAAACTTAACACTCGTACTCATCGTGATGATGTTGTTGGCTGCATGCGGTACCACAGAGCCGACTGTATCATCAACTGGTGAGCCTACGGTTGCAGAAACGACCGTATCCGCTGGTGAGCCTACCGTTGTAGAAACGACCATATCCGCAAGCACACCCACCGAAGAAGCGAAACTCGATGGTGCAACGGCAACCGCTATACCTGTAGCAACAACCGCGACAACAGCGGCAACACCGGCTGTCACGCAGACGACAAAGGAGGGTCTCGACATCAACCTTTTCTTTGATGGTGCGCTGGCAAAAGATGCCACCATGCAAGATTGCACGCTCTCGGACGGGACGGAAACCACCTGCTACGCGATTACGATTGCGGGGTATCCGGCCAACTACGACGTGGGGCCATTTTGCCCTGAGACAACGGCGGCCACTGCGGAAGAAGGGGGCATTTGGTTTGATGGCACCGCGGTCTATGACATCGATGGCTCATTCATTCTAGGCTTAGCCGACCTCTACAATGACAGCAACTGGAAGCTGTACGATGACAACGGCAACGTGAACGTCACGGACACACGAAGAAGCATTTGACGGGGCCGCGCGCCCAGATGTCGATCCCGCCTACCAAAACCATTGTGTTGAAGGCCGCATTGAGTGGCTGGACAACGGCGAGCCAGTGACTACCACGGTCTTGATCCCGACCACGCCGGTCCTGGGCGCAAGTGCCACACGAGCCAATGGAAATCTGGGCGTGACGCTCAACGGTGTGATCATGGCCGCGTCGGCGCCTGTGGATGCGATTTTGAGCGCATACACGATTGCGGCATTTGATGATTGTGGCGGTCACATTAATCCAGTTGACGGCTATCATCTGCATGGCGCACGCGGCTGCTCGGAAGTCGGTGAAACCGTTGATGGCGAAACCCCGATCTTTGCGTATGCGCTGGACGGGTTTGCCATCCACAGTCCACTGGATGAAGCGGCTGAGGCAGCGGCCGGGCTTGATGACTGTCAGGGCCACACCACCGAGGCGGATGGATACCATTATCATGCCGCTGCTGTCGAGAAAAATGCCATGCTCAGTTGTTTCACGGGCGTGACGGTCGAAGGTACCGGGCGAGGCGGTGGCCCCGGAGGCGGCCCTAACGGCGGGGGATAAAACAAATTGATCTGCGACCCAAGATGAGGTGCGTTTGGTCGAGGAGAAACCCGTGGTGAATTGCTTCGTCTTCGCGTGATTCGCGGTAGTTAGCCGAAGAACGGACCATTTCCTCCCACCTTAGCCACAAAGCGAGTAGGAAAAACCTAGCAGCAAATACTTTATCTTATGTCAATACAAACAATACTATCGTTGAGTGTTTCTCAGTATGGAGAGCATACCACCGCCAAGCAATTCAAGGGAATCGACCTTGATGAACTCTTCTTGTTTTGAGTAACAATCACCCCTGGCGCGAACGCATGTCACGCTGCATCCTCGATTGGATAGCATGCACCTCACAATCCTGCATAGATTTCGTTGGAATACGTTGTAGGTCAATTCACTTAAACGAATACGCCCTCCTGGTCATGGAGCTATGGTTCCATGACCAGGAGGGCGTATGCAACCACCGTCACCAGATTGTTCTCAGACGAACGCTCTGGCGATGGCACACCTTACACATCGCAGTGCTGCGCAACCATACAGCCGGCGCAGCGGTCGGCATAGCCGTTCAGCAACCCCTTGACCGGGATGAATATATTAGCCTCGATCAAGGCGCGTGTTTGCTCCACCTGCTCAACCAATCGGCGCGGCTGCGTACCAACGAGGTCGGTCGCATCGACCCACAC
Source organism: uncultured Chloroflexia bacterium (assembly GCA_963782315.1). Classification (GTDB taxonomy): domain Bacteria; phylum Chloroflexota; class Chloroflexia; order Chloroflexales; family Kallotenuaceae; genus JBBSGA01. The sequence goes on along the minus strand of CAWAJS010000043.1, from coordinate 78,646 downwards.
CGATTCCACATGATCGGACAGGTAGATCTGTCCGATCATGACGTTCGCACCAGCCGGAACGATACCCGCCTGATGGAGCATGATCAGATACACGTTGAGTTGGGCATCATCGCGAACGGCCTCCGGAGATAAGACCGTGCGGCTCGTTTTATAATCCGCTACGCGCCACATCTCCGTGTGCGGGTCATAGGTGACGACATCGGGAACGCCGACGACGGTCGTTGACCCGATCGTCGCCTCCAACAGGCGATACGATCGTCAGTTCGTCATCGTCATCCGTGACGCCTCACGTCCACCGTCGGTTCCTCCCCTGTCGGCAGCGCCGCCACGACATGACCCTCGACCATGACCGCGTGTGGGAGCAGCATGTCATCGCCATGCTCACGAAGGAGCGTGCGCGATTGAAGGTAGTACGCTTTTAGCGAGGCCGTCTTCGACCACACGATAGAGGCTGAGGACATCGGCCTGGTACTGATCGATCTGTTCCGCCAGTTCGTGGTAGCGCGGATGGCTCGCGAGCCAGCTTTCACGTGCCTTCGTGCGGGGATTGCCGCTCGCCTCATAGGCCAGATGGAGGTCACTCCACGCATGCGAGCGCTCCCAGCACCGAGCCACATTCGTCCGCCCATATCTCCTCGTGCGCGTCCGTGAGCGCCGCTCCGGCATAGGCACGTTGGACGATACGGTGGACCAAACCGCCGTACCAGACCGCAGATGAGACGCGGCGTGGCGTTCCCTCGCGGTGCAGTTTATAGGCGTAGCCGCAGGCGGCGTAGCGGCGCATGGCGCTGACGCTCAGGCGTGTCGTCATGTCGTTGGTGTTCATCATGATCTCCTGGGCAGCCGCGTCTTCCACCGGACGGCTGCCGTGCAGTTTTCCGGTGGAAGTGGATCAGCGGTGGCGTACAATACGCCACCGCACGTTCATGCGCTGGCCAGTCGGTACTTCGCCAGCAGCCGACCCAGGCGAACGGGGAGGTGCTGGAGGTCATCCACCCCCACGGTGTACTCGCGACCGAAGATCGCCTGCATCGCAGGCAGGCTCCCCTGATCGCCCAGAAAGAGGCCGATGATCACGGTGCCCTTCGTACGCCGCAGCCGGTCGATGGTCGCTTTGACCTCTTCCGGTGTTTCGTCCTCGGGGCGACCATCGTGCGCATAGATCATGACCTTGACCGCCTCCGTGCGGCGATCCAGTTCGCGCTGCGCAAGCACGAGCGAACGGCTGACGGCTTCCGCCGTCGCGTCGCCGTAGTAGGTAGGCCGCCGGCGAGTTATCAGCGTGCTGCTGATACTTTTCCGTCGGCCCCCCTCCGAACCGTGCTGGCACCTTTCAGCGCACACGGCTCTCCAGTAGCTCGGTCCAAGATTTTCCCAGGCCTGTCAGACGGCTGTCGATTGTGCCAGTGTGGATGGCCATGTGACAGGCGCGGCAAGCTACCAAGGTTTTCCGCTGACGTGCAATCATCAGCTTTTTCCAGCCTGGTAGTTCCCGTCCACCTTTTCCTTTGAGGTCCGCGAGCTTCCTGATATGGTGGACTTCAACGTCAGCTCGTTGACCCGCAAAGCTCACACACGTCGGCCAGTAATCGTTCAAGGATTTCTGTCCGCGTGTTGATTCGTTCAGGCAGATGGTCATGCAGGAGTGCCAATTTTTGACGTCGCAGCAAGATACCGCCGAATCGTGCGACCAAGGGTGGTTTTCCCTCGCGCTCCACTTTGACCTCCAGGCAACTCAGGGAGACCCCCTCTGCTGTATGGCAGGTCGCCTTGTACCGCGCACACATGACCATGACACTGGTCTTGTGCTTGTGGGCAAGGGTTTTGAGGAGCGACGTTCGCATTATCCAGTGGAGGGTGTTCAGCGTGCGCCACGTTGTAGGCGAGCGCCATAATACTGCGCGATGCCGCGATATTCCTGCTGGTACCGTGTGACAATGGCATAGTCACTGTCGGCCAACAGTTCGGCACGGTGGATTGGTTTCCCATGCCGAACATACCGCGTACTGAACTTCTCTCACCGTATCTGCTGGTGACTCGTAAACCAATGCGACCGTTAATGCTCCGCACGCCAGTTGACGCGCTTGGAGTGGTCTTGTTGGTTGACGATGTCGTAGCCAAAAAATGGGCTGCTTCGCTGGTTGCATGCGTAATCAAGGTCTTGTCCTGTGAAAGCTCCAGTTTCAGGTGCTCACGCAGGAAGGCGGTGATGTCCAGCTTTGATTACCTCTGCTTCGCGTTTGCGGTCCGACAAACCCCAACAGCCAGTCATCCGCATACCGGATATAGCGCAGTCTCCGATAGTCAGGGTCGGTGCTGATCATAGGCTGGTAGGCGTTGGTACTGCTTGCGCAATGCCTTCGCCTTTCTGCCCCTCACGTCGGACCTTGGCCTGTCGGATCTGTCGCTCTAGCCGTTGGTAGTGCGGATTCCCTTTTCTCCGTTCGCCACGGGTGTACTTCGGAATGAGTATGCCTGTTACGTATCGGTCAAACCTGTCAAGGAAGACATTGGCAAGTAATGGGCTCAGGACGCCACCTTGAGGTGTTCCACTCATGGTCTTGTTGAACTTCCATTCCTCCAGATATCCCGCTTGGAGCAGGTTCTCGTATCAGGCGCAAGAAACGGTTATCGAGGATTCGTTCTGCCAGCATCTCGACGAGCAGGTCGTGGTCAATGGAGTCGAAATAACTGGAGATGTCTCCTTCGATGAACCACCGTGTGCCATTCCAGGTACGCTGCACTTTGGTCAGCGCCGTATGGCAGCCCACGTCCTGGGCGAAAGCCGTGTGACGCGGTCGTCAAACTGCGGCTCGAAGTAGGCTTCCAGTATCATCCGGAGCACTTCTTGCAGCAGCTTGTCGCTCCACGTCGGTAGGCCCAGGGGCCGAGTTTTGCCGTTGGCCTTGGGGATATGAATGCGTCGCGCTGGTGTCCAGCGATACCGTTCGGAGCGGAGGGCTTCGATGATGGTATCGATTTTTTCCTGCGACATCCCGTCAACGGTCTCGTCCGTGGCTCCTTTGGTCAGTGCGCCTTTGTTCGGGTACAACTTGGCGTACGCCCGCAAGTACAGTTCCTTGCAATACAGCATCCGATAGACGTCTAAGAGCGGCTTTCCTGCTGTGCCGCGTGCTTGGATGGTTGCCAAGATTGTTGTCGGCGTCTCGCATTCGCTTACCTCACAGTCCTCATGCCTGCCAGCAAAGCGCGCGGACCTTCGGCGTTGGGTGGCGTATCCCAGCGCTTGATCCAGACGACCGGCTCGCGCAACGACACCCGCCCGAAGGTTCCGGTATGCACCGGATAGGCGTGGTCGCGTGCAAAGCCGATCGCCAGCGGCACGTCGAGCGCAGCACAGGCACGCTCAAGAGCATCGCTGCCTGCCGCACGTAGGGCATCCGTCCACGCGTTGAAACTCGTGCGGACTGGCGGGGCCGCCATCCGGGGCGATGCCACCGGGACTGCCGCCCATCGACGAGGTGCCGTCGATCAGGAGCACCATCGCCAGGCCCTGGGGATCGTCGGCCTCATCCGCCAGTCGCACAACCGGCGTCGTGCCCTTCGAGCGCACACAGGCGCGTGCGTCGAAACGACCGCGCCGGTTGTTCGCCACCGGCTCGGTGTCGGGCGCGACGACGCGCAGTTCGCGCGCCAGCCGCCGGACCATGCCCGTGACGCTTCGCTTCAAGCTCATCGTACGGCTGCATCCAGCAACTGTCCGGCGCTCGGATCGACATCTGCCCGACCCGTGATCGAGCAGTTGTTGGCATGATGTCGGGATCGTCGCCCGCATCGCCCGGAGGTCCGTCCGACGGCATCAGTCGTTCAGGGACCGGTACGTCGTCAGGTTGGCGCTCGCCGCGCGATGGCGCGTCCACACCGCCAAGCAGACCAGCGCCCGCTGCACCATGATGCTCAGCGGCATCGTTGTGTGGCAGTCCGATCAGCTCAAGGATCTGGAGTGCGATCGTGGCGACCGTCGCCGTGTCGGGAGCGTCCCAGGCGGTCTCGACCAGCGGAAAGATGCGTGTCTCCCACAGCATCCGATCCTACGCATCCGGTATGCGCGATCTTCGACGGCAGCACCGGCAGGACGTGCGTGATCCCAGCGGGCGAAGAGGCAGGCGTTGAGCAGCGTCGTGGTTCGGTCCGGCGACCGGATCGAAGCCGTCGAGCCACATGCGCCGTCCCAGTTCGGCGAAATCGCGTCCGGCAGGCGGGTAATACGCCGCCGTCAGCCGCTCCATCCGCCCATCCTCGAGGCTGTTCACCAGCCAGCCGTGGGTCGAGCCACGCAGCGGCACCACGTCGGTGAACAGGACATGACCGCCCTCGTGATAGGCCAACGCTCGTGCGCACAGCACATCGAGCGTGCCTCGCCGGACACACATCCCGACCACCCCAGGTCGTCGGAACCGTGCGCGCGGGCGCGGCGCGAGATGGTCAGGAAAGTTCGGCTCGACCACGATCTCGCGCGTCCCAAAGTTGACGAACGATCCCTGACCCGATCGCAAACCGAATCGGTGTACGGTCGAGTCGCCGATCAGGGTTCGGACCCACTGGTCGAGGCGCGTGCGCGCCCGGTTCCATTGTCCACCAGGCCAGCCATCTCGACGTCGCCGTCGTTCTGATGTCTCATGGTGTTCCACTCCTTTCGGCGCAGCAGACCCATGCCCGATCGGGCATGGGTCTGCTGCACATACAGCATTCCCATGCCCGCATCGAGTGCACGGATACGAGCTTACAGCACGTCGGGCGCGTGGCGCTGGACGATCGCCAGCAATTCGCCGATAGACCTCGGGATCGCGGCGGTCGCCCGCCAGCGGCGTCACCATATCCAACCACAAATCCTGCGCCGCGACGACGAAGGCAGCCGCTTGATCAGCGGACGTCCGCTCGTGCGGGGCGCCGCAGGTGCTGCGGCGAGCCGTATCACCTCGTTGCCCCAGGTGATCAGGGTGGCAAGATTGGTCGTCATCACCAGCGACTCGTCCTTGCGCTGGAGCGCCTGCACATCACGGTCGACGTTGATCAGCGCACGAACCAGCGCGTGTGACAGCCGGGATAGCGAGGTGTCCCGCCAGGATCTTGCGCCGTGTCATCGGGCCAGTATCCTTCAAGCTCCAGCCAACCGCCCTGACCAGCGTCGGCGAAACGCCGGATCGCTGAGGTCAATGCCCTGATAGCGTATCGCCCAGATTCGCCGTCGCGACGATCTTCAGGCGTGCGGCAGGAAACACCAGGGTTTCCTGTGTATCGAAGACCCGCACCATGCGGTACGGTCCTGCTCAGCAGGAAGCGGGCAGGCGCTGCGCCAGGAGATCGGCAGCGGAATACACGTTCAGCAGCTCCATCGTGCCTGCGACAACCGACTTATCGCCGCGCGGCAGTTCGTCCAGCAGCAGCACGATGCGCTCGCCATGCGCAGCACGGCGTGCAGCACGCACGATCGGACCATCCTGCCAGATCCAGCGACCGCGAGATCCTGGACCGAGGTGCCGTACAGCATCTCGTCCTTCACACCGGGCTTGAAGACCACGATCTCCAGACCATAGCCGTGGTCGATCGCGGCCTGCTTGGCCCAGGTCGTCTTGCCCGTCGCGGTCACGCCGAACAGGAACACATCACCGTCGCGAGCAAACGCGCGGGCGATGCGTGCCTGGACGCTCGTGCCGACGAGCGGTACATCCGTCAGCTCAGGCGTGAGGTCGTTGGCGTCGCCGTGTTCGGCCGTACGCGCAGCGCGCGTCGTGTCCGCCTTCGGCTTCGGTCGTGTCGCAGCCGACGACGTTCCGTCGTCAGATGGCGCTTCGGACGTTGCCGACGGTGGTCCTTCAGACGATGTGCTGGCGGGCTCCACTGATGGGTCAGCAGTGCGCTCTCCTTCAGCAGTGTGCGTTGGTTCAGCAGGCGTGCGTCGGTTCGCCGCACGCGCGCTGTCTTCGGCCTCGGATCATCCGCTGCATCAGACACCGCGTCCGACGTCGTCTCCGACACAATCGAGGTCGAGATCGTCGTCCGTGGCATCGTCCACCGTCGCCGGAGGGAATGCCACAACGGAATCCGTGTGGGGCATCGGCCGTCGCGGTCGACGCTGCCGGTATCAGTTGGCAGCGTCAGGAGCGCCGCGCCCGACGCACTCGCATGCGTGCCCGCGCTGCCGACTCGCACATGGCTCGTACTGCACATACAAGCCACGCTCGTCGAGCGCGGGCAGCGCATAGCGCAGCGCGAACTGCAGCGCATCGGCGAGCGCCTCGATGGCGTCACGGATCGCGGCGTTCTTCGGTGTGTCCTGGCAGGCCGCTTTGACCTGCGACGCATCCCAGCCGCCGTGCGGTCAGGACGCGCATAGACGTGCGTCCATCAGCCTGAACGAGCGTCCACCAGCGCTCGATGACCTCGTCGCGTGCGCGCAGGATGTGATCTCGCGCTGCGTCCAGAGCAGCGCCAGACCGACCAGCGCGGCCTGATAGGTCGCGCCGTTGACGAAGCCACCCAGCAGCAGATAGTCCGGACGCTGATCATCCCAGCTCATCTGGTAGGTTTCGCGCGCTGCCGATGCCGTCGATGGTGACACGGCCAAGACGGCCGTCGGCATCCCACGAGATCGCGCGCACCGCGCCGGTCAGCGCAGCCAGGATCGCCTGGACGATGCCCATGCCGAGCGCGCCGTCGCCCGCAGCCATGCCCGCGAGCGTCGCGGCGAAGCGCGAGCGATTGCGCGGCATGGACGACGGTGGACGACGCCGGGACGAGGATCGCGGGCGATAGGCACCGCCGCTGAGCGATGCATCCTTCTTGCGCATGAGCGCGTCGTAGGCTGGACGGAGGCCAGTCGTAGGGAGCACGTGGCGCGGTGTACGTACTTCGAGGCCATGGGAGTCTCTCCTTGTGATACAAAGGGGTCCACACCACATGGCTCGCCCCACACGGGGCGGCATGTGCCGTGACCCGATCGGGGAAACAGTGGGATGGTGACAGAAGGCTGACAACGGTGCGGTCAGCCTTCCTCTAATCAGATGTCTACATCGCTGCGACCTGAACGACCGTGGCTCGATGCGTGCTGCGTGGCGGGCGGGGGAGCATCGGCATGGCGTCGCCAAACAGCGAAACTGGATGGCATCGTCCGTCGCTTCGGCAACGATGTGGTCCACGTCCAGGATCGGTGTGCCATCGCAGATGGCGTCATCCGTCAATGCAAGCGACACCTGTAGGACGGCGGCTCAACAGTCGCAGGCAGCGAGAGGCACATCGCGCGAGGAGGTGTGGACGAGCCACGGCCTCTACGTCGAAGCTGCGCCACTGGGCAGGTGCGTCAACACCCGATCCGGCGTGACGGCCGCGTCCATAGGGAGCATGTCCGCCGCCGCATCCACGCCGACCAGTCCAGTGGCACCGGACCCGAGGTCGGCTTTGAGCGCCAGCGCGCCGTCGCGCAGCATCGCACGCACGTCGTCGGTCAGACCGGTGCGATCATCATCGTCCGCCATGACCGCCTTGGCAAGCTCCTGCAACAGCGACATGCCGGGATCGAACTCCAGCAGGCCGTTGGACAGGTCATCGCCATTCAGGATCGCAGCCGCCGCCGACTTGCGAGCGACGATCCAGATCGCTCGCTCCGACATCGAGCCGGCGTAGCACACATAGGTCACTTCGCAGTCCTGGGTCTGGGTGGGGCGGAAGGCGCGGCGTTTGGCCTGATGGAGCGTGAACAGGGAATACACCGGCTCCAGCACCACGATCGACGGCCAGGCGATCAAGATTCAAGCCCGGTCTTGACCAGGCGGGGATTGCAGAGCACCACATTCGACGCCTTCGGCTTCGCGCGCCGCGAACCAGGCGCGGCGTTCGCCGGGCTTGACGGTCGTCGAGCGCAGCACGGCGACCTTGAGGGTCACGCCATGCCGCTCCGCCGCCAGCGCGGTGATCTTCTGAGCGACATCGGGCATGATGTCGTTGGTCGCGGTGTGCTCGCAGTACACAAGCACCCGACGACCGCGCCGTGACCTCCCTGCGCCGCGTACTCCGCCAGCCACTCGTGGTGCGGCAGGATGCGGTCGTCCGCATAGGCTGGCGGGGTGTACGATTCGTTCTTCAGGTTGGACCCGATCGTCTTGGGCATCCAGGGTGCGTAGGGATAGAGCAGGCACGCCTGCAGATAGCTTCCCAGCGCATCGTGACCACCAAAGGCGACGATGCCCTTGCCCTGCCGCTTCCAGCGCCCGTAGTCACTGCCGATGTCATCCGGCATCTGCGAGCACCTCGAGCTTCTCCTGGTAATCAACGAGGTGAAAGCCCATGTGCTGGCAGCAGAATGTTGATCGAGCAGCCTTGCAGCGTGCTCGTCAGTCTGGCAGTCACGCCAGGACGCTGCACCGGTGTGGTCGTTGTGGTGGTCTTGCCAGATGTAATGGCCTTCGGTGGTCGCGGTTGACTGCCGCGTCACTTCGTCCACGACGCCGTTCTCGGCGACGAAGCGTGCCTCGTCGTCCCAGCCATACTCCTGGATCACCGGCGCGTTATGCGAGCCGCAGCAGCAAGCCATACACGTCGGATGCGTAGCCACTGAAGAGCGTCCCCGTCAGTCCGACGGTGCGATGCGCCGCGTTGACCATCGCGCCAAAGGCCGCGCCGATGGCCGAGCCGAGCGACTTGGCCTCGTGGATCTCGTCGCAGATGAACAGATCGACCAGGCCACGATAGCGTTTGGCGATCAACGGTCCGAGCGGATAGCGTGGATTGCTGACTGGGACGAACGCCCCAGGGAATGGCACGGTTGCCATCGCGGTCATAGGCGATGGCGTGATACGCGGGATCGGTCCAGAGCGCAAGTGCTCGGTCGCCAACGTTGTCGCGCTCGCGACACATCTGTCCCGAGCGGCTGCTCGCACCATTCACACTTGAACGTTGCCAGACGGGAGGTTTTGATGCTCCGGATGCTCTCGTAGGAGCTGTTGAGGACTGCGATGTCCGCAGCGTGGACAGCACAGGCCATGGCGTGATACGCGGACCGCGCAGCAGTGCGATCACGACGCTGGGTGCGGGACGATGTACCCGTCAGCATCACCGTTTCCTCTGTCCTCCGCGTCGTCAGCACTGGCTGAGACCTCGGCCTGCGCCTGGCGTGCCGCTTTGCGACGTGCCTTGCGCAGCGCCTCGAGCGTCTCACGCTCCTGCTTGGTCACGCTTTCATCCAGCAGCGCATCATGCCGGTAGGCCCACGCCGTGCCGTTGTCCTCCGCGCCGGACACGAAGCCCTGCGCCAGCGACAACTTCGAGTTCGTGATCATGCCCACGCGTGGCGTGAGCGGATCGCGCTGTGCCGCACCGGAAGAATGCCGTCACCTGATGCGGGTGTTTCCAGGATCTCGACGTGCCAGTGGGCAGGAAGTCCTGCCACTCGGCGTACCAGGGCGGCAGTTCCGCGACCGGCTTCGCACGACGGGATGGACGTGTACACGCCTCGACCTGCGAACGATCACCGATCAGGTGGTTCGGTCCAGCCAGGATGACGGTGAAGGCACGAGCGGCGTTGAGCGTATCATTGTCAGGATGCATGAGGTGTGGCTCCTTGTGGTATGTCCACGGAAGCTGACCACATGCTCCCCACTACGGGAAGCCGTATGATGCAGCTTCCCGTAGAGGATGTCATGGTTAATCAGACGGCGAGATCAATGACGTTGTGCCGGACCGCATAGCGCCAGCAGCAACGAATGTCCGACGGATGGTCCGCCAGACATGCGGGCGGAACCGAACACGCTTGTAGGTTCGGCGACGAGCACGTCGTCGCGTGCGTTCATCGCGCAGATACATCCGGCGTTCGAAGCGCGAGCGTGGATGATGGTTCATCCCTCACCTCCTGCCTGGTTCGAACGCCGTTCGTCGGTGCGAGTTGGCGCAGCAGTTCAGCCAGTGCCAATGCACACGACGACTTTGCCGCCACCCATCTCGGCGTTAATGATCACCGAGGTGGGCACGCGACCATGCGACGGGTTGTAGGTCGTCAAGGCGCGATGCGCGGCCGCGACGACATGCTGCTGCATGGCGAGCAGCCCAGGCGCGTAGCCCGGCAGGGCACGTCCCGACGCGGGTCGGATTGCCTGCAGCATCGCCGCAACGTCGGGGGTCATATCGAGTTGATACAGCGGCGGTGCCTTGCGCTTGACCGCACCCAGCAACACCTCGGCAGCGCCAGGCGTTTCCATCAGCTGGGCAATGCCCTTGTCGCCGACGTAGCGCCCGATACGACCCTCGCATCGATCGTCGTGACGTGCGGCGCACGCCGGACGATCTTGTGGGTTTCGACGATGTGCGCCTTGCCGGTCTCCCTTTCTTCGACCCAGGTGTGCTCGTCTTCCACGGTCGAGCCTTTGATCTCGACCGCTCGACCGTCGAGTTCGACGGTCTCGCCGTTGATCAGGCCGTCGGCGATGCGGAGCGCCGCCTGGCCTTTGGTGAGGGGGAAGAGCGGCACGGGCGTGGTGCGATCCATGGCGCGAGCCGCACTGCGATAGCGCTTGGATGGTCCAGGCACCGCCGCCGCGGACCACGTCGTGCTGCGCGATCACCGTGTTGCCACGGCTGGCGTCGCGCCAGACGATCTTGCGGACCGTTCTGGGTGGAGGGCAGGTGATAGCAGCGGCGTCGGGCTGGACCGTGAGGATCGGCAGCGTGCCGTCCAGCAGCGAACGCAAGCCGTTCCGCTTCGTCCTTCTGCTCCCTGCCCAAGCGCGCAGGTGTCACGAACGACGCCGAACACGACCACCTCGCGGTAATGACGATGGTCGGCGGGCAAGGCCCAGATCGTCACGTCGTCATAGCAGCGGGCGATATGATTGCGGCATTCGGGCCGTGCCAGCATGTCCTGTGGCGACATCAAGACGACGATGCCGCCGGGCTGAATCCACTTGCCTTCCTCCACGACGCGTCGGAAGAACTTCGGCTCCAGACGGCCTCCGCCTTCTTCCAAACCGTCGGTGTCAAACGGCGGATTCAACCAAGCAGAACTGGGCAAAGCCGGTGGTTGCCTGCAACGATTTGAGCGCGTCGCATGGGAGCACATGCGCGGAGTGTTCCCGGCATGCCTCAGCGCGACCGTCGTGCAGTTCATTGGTGTACACCTGACGTGGAGCGAGGCCGAAGTGCCTGGCCCACGCCGCGATCATGATGCCTTTGCCAGCGCAGGGATCGACGATCCGTCCGGCGAAGCCATCAGGAGCGGCAACGTAGCTCAGGAGCGCATCCTCGATCGCGAGCGGTGTGGGAACGAAGCCCAGTTCAGCTTGTGCGGATAAACGTGCCATGATCGTGTGGTCCTTTCATACGGAAGGGATCACCCATGGCACGTCCCCTTCCGGGGTCGCGCACAGGCGATTCCCGGAAGGGGTTGAGATAATGCGATTTATGTCAATGCGGATGGCGTCGGCATCGTTGGTGCATGCTTCGTCATCGCTTTCCGCGACCGACCATCGCCACGGCGGGCGTGGTGTCCGTGTCGATGCCGAAGGTCTCGATGCTGACGGGACCGGTCGCGCCAGCACAGCGAGCGACCAGCTCGGACCAGCGCTCCTCATCCGGCCTGACCCAGTAGGCCTGACAGCCATACGAGGGCAGCGGAATGATCACGCCGGCGTCGATGACCACCCTGCCACAGCCGTGCAGCCCAGCCGGGCTTGATCGGCAGGGTCGATGCCTGGTCGAGTTGCCAGACAAACTGCGCGAGATGCGGCGTGCCATCGGCACCGACCAGGTGCAGGAACGGCTGACCGGTACGCGGACGGAGCAGGCTGCGATGCTGGATCACCAGATGCGCCATGCCCGACTCCGCAAGCGGCTCGTCGTTCCAGAAGATGTCATATACCTTCGCGCCTTCGATACGACGCGTGTTGATCAGGTCGAAGCGAGTAGCACTGACAGCGGGTGGCACCTTGATCGTGTCGCGTTTGCGATCCATCAGCGTTGCCCAGGCCGCTTTGAGTTTCTTCTGCGGTCCGACGCCTGACAGGTAGACCAGTTCATGGACGGGACCGTCGTTGTCTGCGGAAGCGGCGGGCAGATAGGCCCAGCCGACGCAATCCGCCAGAAGTCCGGTTTTGAGTTCGAGCTTGAGCGGCTGCGGGTTGGCGCGTAGCGCAACGGCCAGGGCGGTAAGATCCGTTCGAGGCCGTCAGACGTCACCGTCCAGCCGCCACCCGGAATCTGCGCCATGGCAAACGCCAGATGGAAGGCAAGGTCGCGCTCGTCTGGCTGCGGTGACGTGGAGCTGGTCGGTGGCTGTGGCGCTGAAGTACGTCGTTCGCTGCGCATGCCAGGCTTCGACGGCATCCTCGGTCGGCAGCGATTGCCGAACCGTGCCGTCGTCACGACCTTCGCTCGTGATCCGCGCAGCCAGCTGCGTGTGCAACCCATGGAGAAATACCCCGAAGGTGTGCGAACGCTTCCAGGTGTGCGACCGGCGTGGGCCGCGGTCCAGGCAGGATACACCGTTGGTTCGAGGCGATAGCCCAGCGGCGGGAGAAGCTCCGCGCTCGCTGGGATCGTCCACGACCGGCGGGATGGTTTCAGGTCGATACTCGATCGCACCGCGGGCGCGTTCGTCGGCTTTGACCAGCAGCGGTCCGTCGTGGAGACGACTCCAACAATCGGTCGCTGCGATGCATGGCGATGGTGTCGGTGCAGTGCATGGTGGTGTCATGGTCATGGGTGTGAATCTCCACAGCGCCCGCTTCTCCGGACGCTGCACAAGGCAGGCCCGTGGAACGGGTGAAGGAAGCTGCACAGGAGGTATCAGGCGAGAGGGGGAGTCGGTGCGTCCATGGGCAGGAGGCTGAGACCATCGACGAAGGTCGGTGTGTCCTCGGTCCCTGCGACGATCATAAGCGTACCGATATCGACTTCAAGCAGGAGCAGTTCGCCTTGAGGCGGGAATGCGTCTGCAAGCGCGTCGATGACCCGCTTGAGATCGACAGCACGCAGCTGCTGCTCGATGACGAGCAGCACTGGTGTTGCCATGTCGACGGTGATCGTAGCCGGTGACGATCTGGGGCACCGCGAGCGTGAGCGTACCCGATCCGCTATCGGCGCATAGGATGATCATGGTCCATGTCGCGTCGACAGCGAACCAACAGCAACCGGCAGGAACATTGCCGACGGCAACGCACATTGAATCGCCGTCGTCGGCACCACGTGTTTCGTTGACGATCTGCCAGGCCAGCGGATGGTAGCAACCACCACGAATGATGGCACCGGGACAGGTACAATTATCGCCTGTGGTCGTATAGGGCTTTGCCTGTTTGCCTTTGCGTCCTTTCGAGCGCGGCTCGAATGTGATCACCAGGCTCTGGTCGTTTTGATAGCTCCAGCCTCCTTCCAGCAGACGCTTGAGCGCTTTGTGGAGCGCCGGATCAGGCCGCAGCCGTGTGGCCGCAGCCTCAAGATCAACCATAGGGACAGGGAGCACGATGGGAATGGCGTCATCCAAAGGAGCGTTGCAGACGTGATTCCCGCGCATGGAAACATCCGCTTCCACGGCAGTATCACCACTACATTGCTCGGTCTGTTCCTGATGTAGTTTGGGCCAGGACTGGATGTCAGCTCGGCATGAGCCGACGGAGTGGTCGGTGCGGAAGGCGTCGTCGCCAGATTGGGCGCAGACAGCCGTCGTGGAGCTTGATGGCGTTGCGGTCATGGGTGCTACCTCTTAAGTACAACAGGCAGATCACCCACAGCCCTGCCACGCGAGGCAGTCACGTTGGAGTGATCTGCCGTCGGGGCTGATAGAAGTGTGTGGTTTGAACGTGCGTTCCAGCGCGGTGCTCAGGTCGCAATGCAGTTCGCGCAGCGTCCTGCGTGTGAGCAGGGGCGGCGCGTCGAGAACAGGAGAATAGGCCGAGCAGGCCGCACCGAACGCCGAACAATGGGAGTTCGGATACATACCGGACACTGGTTATGTCAAATCGAATGGTGCACAACGAACGAGAGCACATCTTATGTCATGGGCACTCCTTGGTGATCAGCCAAATGGCTGGCCCTATGATAAGGGGATGCCCACGATGTATGCCCGGTCGACCGGGACACACATTGCCGAGCAGGCAGGGGTTCCCGGGTCGGAAACGCCAGTGATGGCGGTTTGGCTTCACAGGACATATCATCTTATGAAGATCATCGGCTTTTCGCTCTGACAAACATCACACGGATGTGTGCGGTTAATGAGCCGTACACGCAGGCGTGATGGTTTGGAGGGAGCAGACGATGATATCCAGTGGTAGAGGTAGGCTTGTGGGCCAAACTATCTTGTGATTATGCAAACGTGTAGGGACGTGTAACCAGGAGATGTACGCGTCAGCGTGACGGAGGCCGTCCGGCGAGCCGAGCTCAAGCGGGCCGAATAGCCGCATGGAGATGGAAGGCGCGTTCGAGCGAGTGAGCAAGGTATAGCATCCACCCTAAGGTAATCCTATGAGCCACCAAGCTCCATACTCCCATCCGCATAGACAGCATTCATACACAAACGTGTACGGATACTGTTCGATTGTCAAGGTGCAGATGTGTAATCCGAAGCAGAACGGTACTGATCGTCTGCACGCGCGTCAGCGCAAGCGGGTCATAGCAGCGTTGGAGGTGCGAGCGGATCGAGGCAAAAGTTTGATAATTCGCCCGGTCAAGTCACACGCAACAGTGCTCGAACCCGAAACAGTGACGAAGGTGCTACGGATAGTGTTGTCCTTTCCTCCTACACATGTGGCAGGATTATACATAAAAATGGCCAACTTGCCAAACAAGAATACGTTGATACTGTCAGGTGTGCTTCTGAACTCTGGGAAACCAGATGCAACTGGCTTGAAACATGCCGCTGATACTGTCATGTTGATTGTTTATCCACAGCCAACGCAGGGCTTCCGTATCGGTTGTCTCCACGGCTCAAGAGGCAGGAACAGACATATTTGGTTAGCCGCTCCTCCTTGCATCGGAATCAAGGTGTTGAGCGCCTGTCGACGCGATCGGAAGTGCCTCGGTGTCCAGTGCATTGATGCTAACCCCGCAAGCATTGCTCTTGCCATCCTGATAGATTCGTATCCATGCCAACTCTTGGCATACTAGCAATCGTTCAAGGACGGTAGCCGACGCGCGGTACGTTCGGCTGCTCGGAAGAGCGCTGCGAGAGTTGAATCAGCAGACTCTAGGACGGTCCACACCTTCGATCTTCGTAACAATCCCAATCGCACACGAGTGCAGTTCTCAGCCGTCATCCCGCATACGAGAGCAGCGCTCAACATTTTACGTTATGTCAAATACAATTATGAGCCGAGTTCATGAATCAGTGCTTCCAGGCTACGGCGCAGCACCTCGGCCTCGGTCCGCCAGGCTGCCCGGTCTTCCGCATTGCGCACCGTCATCACATCCGTACGCAGCTGCTCGACTGACCGTTGCATACGCTCCATACGACGATGGATAATCGGACGTACATTATGTGAAGCCGTAGGACGCAGCGTTGGGGGTCGAGCTACGTCGCCACGTAGGAACGCATCGACCAGAGCTTTTACAACATCCTGTGTTACCGCAGGCGTATCGGCCAATACCTGAAGCATGATGGTCGTATCCGACCCTTTGACCTTATCGGCTGTAATGGCCTGGATCAATGGACGTAGCATCCAGGTACCCCAATTATAGCGTTGGATCAGTGCCTGTCCTTCCGGCTCGAAGCGCAGGAGGCGCATCAACTCCTTGCGCCGTGTTTCGGACATGGCGACCTGTTCCTCGATCACGGTCCAAGGCACCTCACCGCCAGCCTCGTCGGCCAGCGCCTTTTGTAATGACGCGAGTGCCCAGGCTCGCTCCATGTCGGTAAAGCCCGCTCGTCGCTCGTTCTCTTCGAACTGACGCATTAATCGCGAAACCAACTCAGGCTTCTCGACCTCAACCGCCCAGACAGTCGGCAATCCAGCCAGAACCGCTGCGGTCCAGCGGCGCTGTCCGTTGAGCAGTCGATGCGTAATCGCCGGATTGGACGGATCATGGTCGGGATACACGATCACCGGCTGAATCTGGCCATGCTCACGCATCGACGCACCAAGCTCTCGCAGACCAGCGAGCAACGCAGCCGCGATCTCGTCACCTCGATCGCTCATGGCGATCAACTGGTCGGGAGCGGGCAATTGTCGAGGTTGATCAGGATCGGGAGCGACCGTCGTCACAGGTATGTCGCGTAGGGGAAGTCCACGTTCACGCGCAACATCGGCAACCGCTTCGGGTGCCGTGTCGAGCAGATAGGCGATGTCAGCGCTGGGAGGCTTGAGCATCTGGCTCGGATCAAACGACGGTGTTTTGCGCGGCATCCCTGACCTCCATGACTTCGTGTGCCAGTTCGCGGAACCCGGTCGCAGAGCGTGCGCCTGGGCGGTACCGGAAGATGCTTCGTTGTGCGCCAAAGCATTCACGGAGTGGAGCGTCGCGTCCCAGAAAGACGTCGAAGACGCGGGACTCGTATTCACGTCGCACATACTCGTAAATCGCACGATCGGCAGCCGAACGACCATCATAATCGTTGACCAGGATACGCGGCGGCTTCAGGTGCGGGGAGAACCGTTCGCGCACCTTTTCAACCGTTGCGGTAAGTTCGGTCAGGCCTTCCAGGCTGAGCACCTCGGCGCGCACGGGAGCCACGACAACATCGGCTGCGATCAGCGCGTTGAACACAACCGCGCCCTTGGCACCAGGACAATCGATCACCACATAGTCAAAGGGAAGTTCAGCACGCAGCGCCTCGCGCAGCACGAACACACCATCGACATCGACGTTGAGTTCCGACGCAACATGCGCCAGCAACACATGGGCTGCGCTCAGCAGCACGCCTTCTTCCTGGGTGCGTAGCAGCGTCGATGAGAGCGACGATTTGCGCGCAAGCACACCGTAGGCGGAGCGCTCGGCATCAACTTTTCCTTTGGGAATGCCCAGCCATTGCGTCGCATGACCCTGGCTATCGAGATCGATCACCAGGACACGCGAGCCTGTCAATCCCAGCGCCGCAGCCAGGTTGACCGCCACCGTGGTCTTGCCAACTCCACCCTTTTCATTCGCGACGGTGATAATGCGCATGAACCTTCTCCTGCATCGTGCGGTAGCCCTATTGTACTGTATTTTTGCCCACCATCATCAGTGACTGCTCTCGATGGGGCGGCAATGCTGCGCTCCGTAGTGCCGTATACAATCCGAAATCAAACTGACGCAGGCGATGAATGGCAGCATTGTGTATAGTGAGCGGGTCTCGCCCCCTATACACAATGCATGTTTCGTCACATTCATGGGGGCAAGTCTCGTCCCCATGAATAGGAGCGTGAACACGTCAGATAGTAGGGGGTGAGTCCCGCCCCCTACTATCCGACGGAAATCTGGGATGCCTTGGCGTGAAGGTGTATGCGAGGGGGCGGGCCTCGCCCCCTCGCATATCGTGCCTGTAACCTCGTGCGCCTTTATCCTGGGTAGCCAGACCGCAAAGCCAGCGTCTTGATGGCGCAAACGGTCAATCAGTCAGACGACGGTCCAGCATCGCCTAACGAATCAGGCGTCATCGGCAAATAGGGGGCGAGACGCGCCCCCTCGCTTCAGAAAATTCGAAGGCTTGAGCAGTATAGGACGGTAGGGGACGAGACACGTCCCCACAGTTTTAACGTTTTCGAGGCAGATTGTTGCGAAAGGTGCTGATCGGCAAGTGCTATAATAGTCCCACCCAATCGATGTGCTCCGTTGATCGTGTTGGGAACAATCGTATGACTTCATGCGACGACGGTTGACGGCGTTGATCGAACGCCGCCGCGAGGATACAACATACGTTGTACCCACGCGCACTGCTTGCATCACCCGATGGTAACCGGGCGACACACGAAGCGACCGATAGGATGCCCAGCTACAAATCGATGGAGAGGACGAGCGATGACACCTCAAACAGATGTACTCGAGGCGCAGGAGATCGAGTTCTATGGCGATGCGATTCATGCTGTGCAGGATCAGGCGACCGGTCGCATCTTTGTTCCGATTGGTTTGCTCTGCGACAATTTAGGTATCGCACGCTGGCGACAGACGCAGCGGATTCAGGAACATCAGGTGCTGAGCAAGGGTGTCATGCAACGCATCATCCAGACGACGGGTGGTGTCCAGGAAACGCTTTGCCTGCGACTTGATCTTGTTCCTTTCTGGCTGGCTGGCGTCAACGCCAATCGGGTGCGTGCGGAAGTACGCGAAAAATTGATTCTATATCAGAGCGAGGTTGCTGCCGTGCTGTGGGACGCGTTTCGACCGACCGGTCAGCCCTCCAGCATCGCCCTGGCGAGCACTGAGCCATTATCTCCAGCCGCACAGGCCTATGAAACGGCCATGGCTGTGGCAAGCTTGGCGCGTCAGCAGATGCGTATGGAAGATCAGCTCGTGTCGCTGGCAACCACGCTGACTGAGCAGAGTGAACGACTGGCGGCGCTCGAACTGACCCTCGCACCACAACATGCGATCAATGCCGCGCAGGCCAGTGAATTATCTCAGGCGATCAAGACGGTCGCACAAGCACTCGGCGAACGAACTGGACGCAACGAGTACGGTGGCATCTATGGACAGCTGTATCGGGAGTTTGATATTACCAGCTACCGAGACTTGCCCACCGATCGCTTTGCGGAAGCCATGGACTGGTTGCGCACATGGTACCGCTCGATCCGACGAGGCGTTGCATCGTCGCAGGAAACATCAGAATCATCATCATCAGTTTGACATAATACTTAATCACGACGATACCAGCTGGAAAGAAAGGAATCTGCAACATCGATGAGTCACCCGTTTTACGAGCCTCCCAGCCGACCCACTACCGACGCCTTACCTGTTCGTGGTACGCCCGCTGAAGTGCTCGATCTCGAAAAGGTGGCGACCCATCTTGAAAATGCGATCCGGCGGCGTCGCTATGCAGGCTCAGCTGATCCACTAGATTATCTTAAGCAGCGGCACTGCCTGGTCGAGGTAGATGGTTCGTTTTATACGACGGTCGCCGGTATCCTGTGCTTTGGTCGTAATCCGCAGGCACTCTTTCCACGGGCGACCGTTGATATCGGTCATTACCGTGGTATCACGCCGGTGTCGTTCGAGGTAGTCCATCTTGACAAGGATATCGGTGGCACGATCTTCGACCAGCTGACGCGCGTTGAAACCTATCTGTGGACCAATACGCATCATGGTATGACCGTGCCGAGCGGCAGCTTTGAGCGCGTCGAGATTCACGAGTATCCGCAGATCGTGATTCGCGAACTCTGTGTCAACATGCTAGCGCATCGTGATTACACCATCAACGCATCGGCTGCTCGCGTCATGCTGTTCAAGAATCGCATCGAATGGGCTAGTCCCGGCAACCTCCCACCAGGCGTGACGGTTGAGAATATTCTCAACGAACAACATTCCCGTAATCCCTTGATCCTGAGCATCATGTACGATTCAGGCTATGTCGAGGCCTTTGGCCAGGGACTTGATACCGTCGTCACCGTGTTGCAGGACGAGGGCTTGTCGCCGCCTACGTTCCAGGATACCGGCTCGACCTTTATCGTGACGGCGTTCGGACGGGATGTCGATGCGTTCGCGAACGACATGTATGCACAGCTCAGCGAGCCACAGCGCAAAATCGTCGATATGCTGCGCAGTCGCGGTCAGGTATCCCCGCAGGAAATTCGTGACGTCCTGCCAGGTCGCTCACGGCGGTCGATCCAGCGCGATACATCGGACCTGGTCGATGCCAAACTGATCGAAGTGCTGGGCGAAGGTCGAGCCTTACGCTATCGGCTGCGTGATCGTTCAGCTTGATCATACGATCCTGGGCGTTTCCCACGCATGAGCATCACCGCTTCGTGCGTCATGCCGGGAACTGCGCCACATACCGTGGCGTAGTTTGGCGCAGTTCCAGCCGCTTGTTGTGCGTACAGCCAAACCGCGCCATAAATAGTGGCGCGGTTTGGCGCAGTTCTTCCGCACAAACACCCTCCTCAACTGCGCCATAAACTGTGTCGCAGTGTGGCGCGGTTGCCGCAACGATCGCCGTTCGTATGCCGATGGCGCAGTTTGGCGCAGTCCGCCCATGATTGGCACGGTTCTGCCAAATACTGGCATCATTCTTTCAATGATCTGGCGCGCAAGCATCTTCCACATGGCACCATAATCCGCTAGGATTATCACAAGCCAGATACGCCCTGGCGTGAGAAGGATAATATCTTTGACCTGATCGACAAAGGCTCTAGGCCAGACGACATACCATGCCGCACCTGCACAAGCAGGTGGGTTAAACGAAGAGCGCCCGTCCGGCGGACCGGAAGCGGACGACCCTACGATTTGCTAACGCTAGCAAGGTGGCACTTCCTAGTATAGCGAGCGTGGATCGTTCCGTCAATCCTCTGTGCTGCGGGATAGGCTTGATGGAGCGACCATGACTGCCGCCCCCTGGAAGCGTATGCCCTCGGAACGCCTGGCTTCGGCGTTTCAAAAGGGAGATGCTGCCCGTGATCAGCATCGTATTCGACCTGTCGCCCATATGCTGTATGAACATCTCGTCCGTTTCGCGGGCGAGCGCGACTGGTGTTGGCCGGGAGAAGCGCGCCTTGCTACACAAATGGATTGCAGCGTCAGTACGATCAAGCGCTTGCTGCGCGAACTGGTGAAGGCTGGACTGATCGCACGCGCACGCCGCCTCAACCGATCTTCCCTGACCTACATCACGGCCTACACGTCTGCTCATTCTTGCACGTCAGATATTGACATAACAAGTGATTCTGAAATTTCTTCCGTTCCACATGCTAGCCCTGCTGGTGATGAGACAGCTGAAAGCAGCGATATACCTTCTGTACTCAATCACGCCCACGAGACCGAAACGCTTTTTTTTGGGACCAACGCTGAACCGTCCGTCGGACCAGAAACGAACCAGGTGATCGATATGAAGAATCAACATCCCGAAGGATTGGTGGATGGTGGAGACTTTTCATCAGGCGATACATCTATGCTTGATCAATCGGCAGACGAAACAACCACTGTTCAAGTGCTTCGTACCGCTGGCGTGGTTGATCCTGGCGTACTGGCCGAGCTAGCTCATCAGCCGCTGACGCGAGTAGAGCGAGCGATGCGCAGCGTCGAACGTATTCGTCGAGCGGACGATCCACGAAAGCCAGGCTTGCTCGTTCATCTTCTGCGAAAAACTCGACATAACGAGAAGGAAGACCAAAGGCATCAGGTTTGCGACGGTTATCGTTCGTCTCAACCATCGGTAGATATGCAGGAGCAGACTATCACTCCGTCTCCATCCGAAAGGTGTGTCACTGAACTGGCGGTGTTATGGCAAAAAGTGCTGGCGCAGGTAGAGCCAGAAGTTCCGTCTGACGAGTTCCGGACCTGGTTACAATCGACATCACTCCTTGAGGTGGAGACAAGCGTTGCTGTAGTGGAAACACCGAATGTGTTTGTGCGCGATGTCGTGCTCGAACGCTATGCGCCAATGATCTCACACGCGCTTGCATCCGAGACCGGGTGCCTGGTCGAACTTGTCGTGGTGATAGGGTGAATTCATCCCGCGTCATAGTTTCTAGCGCACAACAGCCCGGTCAGGATTGGCTTTGAGCAGCAGAGATTCATAACGTCTCGAACATTATTGTCCGCCCTGAACTCAACCTGCCTGCCAGGCTCGGATGACCTGTCCGCAATGTGCTGCTACGATGACGACGGAATTGACCAAACAAACGCGTGTTTACCGTTGTCTACGCCAGTCGTACTCAACGCGACAAGCTCAATGAGCTCACCCTGGCATATCACAAACACACCGGAAAACCTGTCAATCGTACTGCCCTGGTGCGGAAGCTCATCGACGTCTGCGCCTCTAGTTGCTACAACGCGACGCCGATAGGAACGTCCAAAGGTAATCACCTATGTGCTCACCTTTGCCCCTGAACCGATACGTTAGCCCGGCAGACTGCGCAGTCATGTACCGCAGCCTCTAAAGAGGCGCGGCTTGTCCCTGAACCCGAAGGTCCGAGACCATAGGCAGCATGACTGCGGCCCAATCGCGGATGTTACAGGCGGCGTTGCGGTTGCACACATCGTTGAATGCATCGTTCGTCATACGCGGTTTCTCCTCGATCTGAAGACAGTCCGTAGTCTTACCCATTTTGGTGTGACCTTCCCCTGCACTGAGAAGCATTCGATGGAGTACAGCATCCAGAATATGCTTCGTCTTCGCATTATCGATGCAGCTCAAAGCACCAGATATTCGTGATACCTACTGTTGCGGAAGACGAGCATATCCATCAGAGCGGAAGGCAGAAATGCCTGTTCTCAGACGTGCTACCTCATGAATCAAAGTCGAAACCGACGGCAGTCAGAGGATCGTCTTCGTCCAGCATGTCCATGCTTGGTCCAATGCCATACGCAGGATTGGTATCGTCAGCACGATGGTGCTCGACCGGCGTGACCGTTGGCGGCACCGTGTGAAGCGTATGGGCAGCGTGTGCGCTCACCGGACTTCCAGCTCTACTCCGTCCGTCATGCAAGGTACGCAGCCGCCGATGCACGGCCTCCGGTACATCATAGGCGAGTGCTTGCAACACGTCGGACTCGACCTTCGAACAATCGAGTCCGACGGCATCCGCCCCGATGAGCAGCAATGCGCGAATCACCGCGCTGTGATTCTTGCCCACTCCTCCCAGCAGCGCTTCGAACTCCTTGCTCAGTCGCACACAGATTGGCGTACGGCGAGCCATCGTTAGTGTCGCCTGCCGAGATAGCGTGCCAGACGGGCATAGCCCAGTGCCACCGCGATCTGAGCGTTCGCCACGACGCGCGCCTGCCTGAACGTCGTCTCCAAAGCCTCGACCAATGCTGGAAGTTCGGCACCACCGCCGCCGATCAAAATCGCATCGAACTGATTGCCCGTACCCCACGCTTCCCTGAGCCGTGCCGCGATGCTCCGTCCATTCTCCCGTAGTGGCTCGTCCCAGCCGACCGGCAATGCCTCCTGCGCGCCACCCACTGTCAGGTGTCCCGCACGAATGGCCTGATCGATCTCGTACAAGGGTTTCTCGAGCTCAAACCTGGCCGTCACCTTCTGCTGAACGGCATACAGCGGATGGACCGTGCCCAGCTGATACGTCGCCAGTCCCTGTGGCTCCGGCACCATGCGGTACAGGGTTGCGACGTCCACCGTATTGTGACCCAGATCGATGACCGCCACCCGGCCCCTGCGCAGTTCATCACCTCCGGTCATGTCGCCGTTGTCGTCGAGCAGCGCGGAGTAGACCAGTCCCAGTGGCTCGGGAATGACCTTGATCTGACCAAGCGGCCAGGCCGTGCGTAGGCGTTGGACCAGCGCACTCGCAAGTTCCCTGTCAAGCGACCACGTTGCCGGCAAGCCTGTCACGCACAACGCATCCTCCAGTCGCTGTTCAGCAGACTGCCCGTTGCTCCCCAGTCGTGTCAGTGCGGCTTTGACCAGTGCAGGAATGAAATACTCGTCCCGCAACCGTTCCTGCGTCAACAGACTGCGAGCAGCCGAGGAAAACAACGCATCATCTCCGACCCACCAGGCGATTCCACCAACCTGTACCGACTCGATGCGCTTGATCGCGCCCAGCACCTGACGTTGTGCCCGGACCACCATGGCAGGCAGCGTCACCGTTTGCGCCGCGCGGCCTTCGACGATCACTGCCACCTTGACAAAGCCATGTCCTGGATTAATGCCCAACCCGACCTTCGTTCCCTGTTCCATGCCGGTTCCTTTCTGCGGCAGTGTCATACCAGTGTATGACACTGGTATGACACACGGTTCTCATCGTTGCGTTGTGCTCATCGTTCGCCTCGCGTGTGATGGTCGACCATTCACAGGATGGAGGTTCTCCGCCGATCGTTCACGCGTCCCACACACCGATACTTGACGACATCTTTTCCTTTACACCGCCATCCGAACAAGCCCAAACCGCAACTGGAACGAAAGCGATGTTTTCCAATGGAAACGGACGCTATTAATGTGGGAGTCAGCCAGGCGCGTTTTGCAGCATCCTGACGCATCAAAACGCCATTCACGCAGAGTATGTGCAAAAGTATGTGCAAAAGTATGTGCAAAAGTATGTGCATCGTGTTGCACGGTGTTGAAATGCAACATTTCGCGGCATCAATGCAACATCCTGCGCCGTTGCACCGCGCGCGTGCATTGGCCGCACATCAGGCCCTTCGTCCACTCCCCTGTAAAGTGTTTTTATGTCTGATTGAGCCTTCTGCTACACGTCGTTGCACCGAACGCAGAACACCCGCCCAGGGCTGAGCGAAGGGCGGGTGTTCGTAACGCGGGATAGACAAGCTCGATCAGGCAGGCTCAGCGATCACGACACCAGCGGAAGCAGCCTGTTCGCGGGCACGTTGGTCAGCGCTGCGCTGCTGCTGAGCCCGCTGCTGCTCGGGAGACAATCGCCGTCCCGGTCGTCCGGCAGGCATCGGTCGTCCGGCTCGATTCCAGTCATCCCAATCAGCCTCGGCTCGCTCGTCCGGAAACTCTCCCATCGTTGCCAGCAGAATGCCTTCACGGAGAATACGCAGCCGTTCCTTCATCTCGTCGTCCAAGCCTTCCAGGTCAGGATGCGACTCGCGCAGCACACTCGTCTGCGAGCACACCTCCGCTTCGACCAGCAGACGCTGGCCGACATGACGAAATCGTGCAGCGTGCTCGTGCTCGTCGCGAACCAGAATATCTACCAGATCGACTGCGCTACTCGTGCCGCGCAACTGTGCTTTTTGAGCCGTCGGCACGACGCTCAGCGTCACACGGAAATAGCGCACATAATCGAACTCGAACGGACGGACCGCCGTTACAACGCCGGTACCACGCCAGCGACCATACTGGTCAACGTTCTCATCGACGCGCTTGATCGAGGTGACCTCCAGACCAAACAGTGTCGTCCAGCGAGCGTTGGCGTAGCGCCGATCACGATCCTGTAAGCATTTGCTGGAGCCGCGCAGTTCGACCGCAACTGGACGTGCGCGCTGGCGCGATTTCGGCGACCGTGTCATATCACCGAACAGTGCCCGAAAACCACGCGCCTTTGGCAGGATTTGAACCGGAACCCTGGCGACGATACCAGCCGCGTCGGACGATTCGTCAATCTCCATGATCTCGACCGCTGCTCGAATGCGGCTAACGCCATCAACGGTCGGAGCGAATGACACAAACATGTCAAGTCGTCCGAAGATCAGCAATTCATTGCGCGGCCACTGTTGCCGCCAATCGGTGCCATTCGCTTCAACGGATATCGACGTTTGGGCGTCTGGGAACGATTCTTCGTCTGATCCTCGCTGAGCAGGTGGTAGTTCATCGTACGGCGTCGCCGCACGTTGCCGCGCTGATGGTGCAGGAGGAGCATCGGAGTTCGTACCGTTTCGTGCTTGCTTGCGGTTCCGCCGTGACGCCGTGTCCCTTCCGCTCGCTGCTCCCCTGAGCTCATCGATCATTTCCATGACGAGCGCGTCTGGCAGGAGCGCAGCCTTGCCGTGAGCTGTTTCGGTTTCGCCCGCTTCACGCTCGGTCGCCTCCATCCGGTCCGCATGAACGTCCCCTTCAGCATCATCGACTGTTTCGGCACGAGCGGCTATGCCGGTACGATCACCTGCATCCACACCTTCAACTGTTGCGGCGGTGCTGACCACTTCTGCGTCGTTGACTGCTTCGGCACCTTCGACGATGTCCGTACGAGTGACTGTATGTGTACCGTCAGCCGTGCGGACGCGATCAATTGCCTCCCCCTGGTCACTCATGACGATCGAAGGAACATCTCCTCCCTGCTCGTCGTACATTGCTGCCTCGTGCGCGGTTGCTTCCTCGCCATCGGTTTCATTTGACATAATAAAAGTCGCACCCTTGTCGATTGCTTCGATTGCTGTTCCTATCTCGTCGTTCAGCCTGCCATCCACGTCCGCTGGTGTCATCACATCCGTGTTCGGCAGCGCATGCGCTTCGTCTGGTGCCGTTTCAGCCACCGCGTGCTCCGTTCCTTCGTCATTCCATGTGGTCATCGCTTTGCTCCTTTCGTTAGGTTCTACCTGTTCCGTCAACGTGGGCGTCCGTGCAGCAACGCCAGCAACGCAGTCATGTCGTCCAGGACTCCATCACCTCCCGCATGCGCTTCGAGCCGTGTGCGAAACAATGCAACGATGAGCTCGATCAGTTCCTGACCCTCGGGCGTCAACGTCGCAAATCCCGCAATCAGCTGACGTTCACGACCAGTCACCTCGACCCAGCTCGCAGCACTGTCGTCAGCCGCGATGTTTCCAAGTGTCTGCCAGAAGGTCGCCAGGTCATCATGGTTGAAGGCAAGCGCCAGCGCGCGCAGTGTGTGATACGACGGATGTCTCCGCGATCCTGTGGGACGTTCCAGGCGACTGATGGTTTCGCGATGCAGCCCGCTAGCCTCGGCGAGATCGTGCTGTGTCCAGCGTCGCTGGCGACGCAGTCGCGGCAGTCCGCGTTCCAGCATGCGATTCCAGTCACGCGCAACCAGTGCCGCGTCATTCCCTCTACCCGATCTCTGTCGCTCGACACGTTGGCGCGGCACAGTGGGCTCCTTTCACCGACTGCGGACTGCATAGCCGAACGGTATCGCTGACGCAGCAGCGACTCGGTCGAGCTTCATCGTGTGATCGACCGGTTATCGCCGTAACCGTAACGGTGGCAGGTCGCCCGTGAAGGCATGCGGATGTCCCAATAGATCGACCCACTCGCCATGATGATTCTTATAGGGTGCTCGCACGATCGACCCATGCTGGTGAATATGCTGCCAGCTCGTCATCCTGATCTCACTTGTGCTCCAGCCACGTTGCCAGAATTCCCGCACGTTGGACAGGCGTTGGGGTCCGATCACGATGAACACCGTAATCGGAAACGACAGTCGAGCATATGCGGGATCAGGCGGCGTGTTGACCGGACACAACACCTGCTGCCATGGCACCGGATGGATCGAAGGCGCGTTCAAAGCATCCAGCAATTGCATCCCGCCCAGATACGTGCGCTTATAATTCTCGCCCTTGCGCTGAATCACAGGCAATTCCTCGGTACCTTCGTCGATCTCGATCGCGAACGTCAGCTCGACCATGCCCGGCTCCAATGCATCGCGTAAGCCTGGTAGCCACGGTACAAACCAGGGTGGACGAGCACCGATGACCTGCTGTGGCGGCGTTTGACGCATCCGAATCCGCACCAGACCATCCATACGCAGGTGATCACCCAGGATCGTACTTTCCGTTTCGAAGAACAGCCCCGCAACCAGCGGATGATTGCGTAGCTCCTCGATCAAGCCCGTGCAATACTCGGTGTAGTGCGACGAGTGAATCATCGTGCGACGCTCCGTTGCGCTCAGATAGTTTTCTCGCGTCGTGCAGTGGATCGTGCGCAGCTGCGGCATCGATTCCATAGCCCGTGCTCGTCCGCGTTCAGTCAGACCATAAAACCAGCCGCCGGAAACGGCTCCACGTTGCTGTGCGCGATATCCGGGCAGGAAACGCCAGCTTGTCTGCCAGATCAAATCAGCCATCAATAATCGTTTGAGCGTGGGTCGTAACCGCGTCCGATAATTCCCGGTGTTGTGTCCCCAGACCAGCCGTGTAAGTTGCGCCGTCGACACCCAATGAAACGTCCACAGCATGCGCAACACTTCCTGTTCAAGCTCCATGTCCGTCACAATCCTTCCAACAACATGCGACCGTCGTTCAAGCTTCGACGAAACTGTCATACGCGCTCCTCCTCAAGTAGGGCATGGTCCAGTACGCAGAGGGTCGTGAAGGCGTGCTCGCAGATCTGCACGGCATACTCCCGTTGGGCGGGTGTGAACGACGACCAGCGGGATAACAACGCCGCCAGCAGGTTGGATACCGTCTCGGCGGACCCGGGAGCAAGTACGTGCGCCACGGGTGATGGGAGTTGCCTCAGCCGGAGGGGCTCGCCACGCGACGGATGCATGCCTACATGCCGTCGCAGCATCCCGACCTCGATGCCCAGTCCCAGCGCAAGCTTCTCCATGGTACGCGCCGTGGGATAGGTCGTCCGACCACTTTCCAGCTTCCAGATGGTGTTGAGCGACAATCCCGCAAGCTCAGCCAGCTGACGCCGGCTGAGACAGCGTTCCCAGCGCAAGCGCCTGAGCACCGAGGAAACCGGCGCAGGCAGCGTGACCATAAGACTTACACGATCACCTCCATCCATGCGACGGTGCTGACATCCTCGCCCTCGTGCATCTCACGGATATACCATCCAGCGTGTTGAACGCCTGGTATTCCCATCCCCGAACGAGGACTGCTGCTCGTTCGCATCGTGATCGTGCACGTAGCGCATGTGGACGCGTTTTGGCCAATACCTGTTTGTCCTCTCGAAAGATCGTCATCATGTGACACCGTGCGTGATGAGCGACGTGTTGCAGCATCGGCCTCTTGCCTTTCCCTGGTTGCAGGTTCGCACCGGGTGTCGTGACCCATCGCTCGAACATGTCCGGTGTTAGCGGACCGACGGCTCATACAGATGTGCATCGTCGATCACCGGGATTTCGGCCTGTTGTTCGGGCGTCATCACACGCGCAGCGGTTGCTGCCTCGACCGCTTCGAGATCCGTGCGCTGGTCATCGGACCAGGCTGGTATGCGACGAAGGCCAGCGCCGTCTCGATCGTCGCGAGCGACTGCGCGCTGGCTGATACGACCTTGCGTCCCGCCGGTGCATCGCCTTCAGCCGCCGCAAGCTGTCGCACCGTACGCTCAACATACGCGGCCACCTCGATCATCGGCTCGGCCAGCTGCAGGCGACTGAGCCAGAGGATGCGCTGCCGACTATCAGGAACCGCCGCCGGATGCTCGAGAATGAAAGCGCGCTGGGCCGCACGATGCTCGCCCGTTCGTTCGCGGTACATGCGCCAGAGCGCGTCAGGTGCCTGCGTCAGCAGTTGTGAGCGGCGTGCGCTCCCATTCCGTCGCGCGTCCATCCGCTGCGTTCGCACGTCGCCAGCAGCTCCTGCGCGTCGTCGGGCCAGTCCGCGCGACTGCGCGCTGCCGCATCGCGTTCGCTGTGCTGCCTCGCGTCCCTGTCCGCGTCGCAACAGAGCAGCCTGTGAGCGCAAGGCTTTGGCCTCGTCACGGGCAGCGGTTGCCGCCTGCTCATACCGACCGATCGTCGTGATGCGCTCGTCCATCCAGCGTGTGCCACGGCGCCTGTTCGGGCGCTCGTACCTCGCGCCAGTCCTCGCGCGGAGCCGTTGCCCAGGTCGGGTTGCGCTGGCAGCGGCCACAGCGGCAGCGAACGCGCCCGAAACGGCGGACTTTTGCGCTCGTTGACCTGCAACTGCATCTACATGTCCTCGCGTCCGTCGCATGCCGACAAGGTCAGCCTCCGTGAGATACGTCCCCCAGCGCCGCAGCAGATTGGCAATGTCGCCACCCAGCGCTCCCAGACACACGGCGTTGGCGACGGTCGACTCGATCTGCTCGCGCAGGTCGGGTGGAATCTGGGCGCTGGCCTGGTACAGGTACACATTGCCCACGCCCATCGCGCGCATCTTGGAGATCTGCGTCGCCACGGCTGCCGGATCGCCGTACTGCACCGCCTGCTGAAACTCGTCGATCAGGTTCAGGAAAGAAGCGCGCGCTTCTCGACCGGAACGTGGTCGGCGGAGCGGCTGAAGGCGGCGGTGTTGAGCAGTTCCTGCAGCATCAGTCGCGGCAAAGCCGCCGATCTGTTGCCGATCACCTCGACCGGCAACGAGGCCAGCACGATCTGGCCCTGGTCCATCGCCGCGCGAAAATCCAGCGTCGTGCGCGGACGACAGACGATGTTGCGGATGACCGGCTGCATCAGGAACATGCCCAGGCGCCGCACCAGCGCGTCAACGCTGCGTGCGCTGCGCCTCGCCGCGTTGGGGAAAATCGTCGCAGCCAGAACTCGCGCACCAGCGCATCGTGCACGCCGCCTTCGACCAGCCGCAGCCGATACGGCTTCGCTGCGCATGAAGCGATGCAGCTTGAGCAGGTCGGGCGCCGGCTTCGGCTTCCAGCAGCGCCAGTGCAGCGTTGCGCGCAAACTCCTGCATCCCGACGCCGTCGCAAACGTGGCGTCGAAGCGACCGATCAGCGCCAGCAGCGAATCGGCGATCATGCCGCTGCTCGGCGCGCGGCTGGTCCAGCGGATTGATCGCGATCGGCCAGGCCGTATCGGCCAGGTCGATCACCAGCGTGTCGGCCTCCTGAGCGCGCGGGATCATGCCCTGGAGCATGTCCGTCGACCAGATCGGCCTTGAAGTCCGTGACGGAAACGCCCGCGCCGATGCGCAGCACCTCGCTGAGCATGATCTTGGCCAGATGCGTCTTGCCCGTGCCCATCGGCGCCATGATCTCATGGCGGTCAGCAGGTCGCGCGCAGCATGCCGACACAGGCACGCGTGCCGTCGGGCTGCTCGGCATAAGCCAGCCGGATCGGATAATCGCCGACGGCGGGCAGGCCGTGCCGGCATGCGCGGTCTGCGGTTGCTGCCAGTTGGAGAACGAGCACATAGCTGCGGCGGCGGAAGAAATGTACAGGGTTCCCAGTCGACCAGATGATCCAGCGCACCATCGGGCAAACGCCACGTTTGTGCCAGTTCAGCAGAGCCTGCGATGGATGGACCGTGCAACAGATCATACAGTACCGGACATGCCTTCCTTTCAGCGTGCAGAGCTCAGGCCAGCGGAAACAAGGGCCATACGCGCGGCCATGGAGGCATGCGGTGCCCTAGCGTAGGTCGGCTGGCAAGATCCGGCCATGGCGTACCCGTCCACGTCGTCGTCGCCGGACGGTCCATCCCTGCACCCGATCCACTCGCATAGCGTTTCTGGCAGGACGTCAGCGTCTGCACGATCGCCCGGCATTCCCGCTCCGCCGCCTGCTGGCTACGCGCGACCACCTGAACCCGCAGACATGTCCCGCGCGTGTGCCTGTTGCGCCTTGAGGCTGACGTCGTCGTTTCCTGTTTCCAGCGCTCGTCGTGAGCGGCGATGGTTGCGGCCGTATCCAGCGCCAGCGCTGCACCAGCCGCTCGAGCCGTCTGCCCCATGCGGCTGGCGCGGGCATCACCATCAGCGACACGCCACTCGCGTAGCACATCGCTTGGTGGTCGCAACGCCGCCACCGTGCTTGCCAGGAACAGGCCGTCGGCGAGCAGCGGATAAGCATCGCGCGTGCTGAGCGTCAGCAGGGCACTGCTATACCAGCGCACGCCATCATCGCTCGCGTCTCGACATCGTGGGCGAGCGCAGCCTCCCATGGATCCGGCATAGCTACCAGCCGGCCTGGGGACGGTCGGCAGTGATCAGGCGGCGAATGGTTCGCGCTGCGGGGCAAGGTGGTCGGGCATCCAGATGCCCCACTGCACGCGTCCGCCAGGATTGCCCCACAATTCCAGCGCGAGGTAGGCGGGCCGCGTCCGTGGCCCGTGGTCGCACCAGTGCAGCAACCGATCCCAGAACACATGCGGTGATTCTGGATTGGTGTTGTTGTTCCGGCACGTCCACCCTGCGGCTTTGGCAGCACGACGGCCCAGTAGCTTCCGCGGATTCTTGGTATCTGGTAACGCCGCCAGACGATCGCACGAGCAAGCGCATAGGACAGTCCGAGCACCGTCAGTCCCACCCAGGTCCATGCTCCGTAGCGGGCGGCGTTGAACAGGAGATCGAACCAGCGTATCTGAGCTGACGTGAACTGGTCGATGCGGGGGTGGAGCCGCGACGCGAACGCGACCACGGCAGGTCCCCACCATGCGATCAGGACGACAACCAAGCCGCAGAGGGCGATCGTCCAGCGCTGCGCGTCCGGATGGCGCGGTTTTAGGTCGCTGTGTTTTCCCCCGATGAGATCATGGAGACCAGCGCCCTGCTTCTGCTGATGTTTCATGATGGAGCCTCCTGTTGTGTGGTTGTTGCGGTCATGCACTGGTCCTTGGATGTGTCGCTCGGCGGCTCACCAACATAGCTCTGTGCGTTCTCCAGCAACGGTGCGTCCACTGCTACTGCAAGCAGCGTCAAGGGAACTATCACAATCGCTCATGTGAGTGGACGGATGCTCGTCTTGAACGAGGTGTTCCGCCGCGTTCACTCGATCGAGCGACGCAAGGTGATACCAACCATCGCGTACCTCGTTCGCCAGGCCTCGTGCGAGCAGTGTGTCAACGAGGTGCGATCCCTGCGTGCGCGTTCCCAAATGGAGTCCCGCCGTAAGTTGCTTGATCGTCACACCCTCACCACCATCCGCATCGGCAGCCCAGCGCAGCGCGTCCGCGATCAACCGTGCATCGATGACGACCAAACCATCACTATCCACCAGTCGTTCAAGCTGTGTATGAGCGGCGCTCGACGTTTGGAGTGACGAGCATATACGTTCGGATAGCTCGTCCTGCGCTGCTCCGTCCTGCGCTGCTCCGTCCTGCGCTGTTCCATCCTGAACGTGATCGTCTGCTGAAGCGTCCGGCAGGTCGTCGCTGTCGGGGTCTTGATCGGTAGCTGGTTGCTCGGTGGCAGCGAGCGTGGCACGAAGGTCGGGTGGAATCGCCCAGAAGCCAGCGGTCGATAGCAGCGGCGCACGCAGGCCCACCTCGTGGGTCGACCATCCTAACGTGGGATCTCGCCAGGGCAGACGGAGTAATGTCGGCGATGCCCAGCGCCAGTGTCCGTGCGGTGCCTGCCAGTGTGCCTGTCGATTGCGGACCCGAATGATCGGCAGGCGTTGACGGATCAGCTCCGGCAACGCCTGCTCGTCCGGCGCGGCGATGACCAGTGAGAGGTTGACGTAACTCGCCGCACGAAGCAAAGGAACAATCGCTGCTTCCGAGGCGTTCGCATCCTCGGCATACACCACCACGAGCGACGGCGTACGACGATCCTCCAGGCTGGCGAGCAGTCCCAGCAGTTCCTGCACATCGCTGCTATCGGCGGTCGCGAAGCGCCCAGGGACGTTGCCAAACCGCGCAGCCATGGCACCATCGGCGGTGTCCAACAAACCGACGCGCAGGTCTGGATGACTTGCGATGAGCGGCGCGAGCAGGCCGGCGATCACGCCCGCCAAGCTCGGAGCCGACCAGCAGCAGATGATGCGTCGAGCTGAGCGGACGCCAGCGGCTCGTGCCATCAGGACGCATCCCCAGCCGGAGCAGTGGCGGCAGAACATCCGGTGATCGTGGCGCGGCAGGATCGAGCGCGACGGTCGCGCTCGTGCGGTCGTGCAAGCGCAAGGGTCCGTTGGGCGCGGTCACCGCATCGATGAGGGTTGCAACATCCTGTCCATCCAGCGTGGTCGCAGCCAGCGTCGCCGTCCAGGTATCCGCATGGAGGTCCAGGAATTCGACGCGCGCTCCCGCAGCCTCGGTGTGCATGGTGATCGTCGCAGCATGGCTCTCGCTGAGCAGCGTGGCTCGGTCTGCCGTCGTCGTGGGCGGAGCGGGAAGGTCGATCAACCAGCGTGCGGCTGCGATGGGTAGTAACACATGCGGATCGTGATCCCACGGTCGACGCACTGGCGTTGAACGCAGCGCGAGCCGCGCAAGCCGACCGCCGAACGGTACCGTAGCCGTTCCAGCCGATCGTTCGCAGCAGTGACACGGGATCGGGACCTCCATCGCCAAGCGCCAGGATGGCACCGACGGTAAGTGCGCCACGCCGTCCCCACGCTGCCCCGCTGCCAATGCAGCAGGAGTCGCGCGTCGCGCCAGGGATGAATCGAGACTCGCATCCAGCGCTTGGGCCTCAGCCGTCGGCCAGGCCAGTACGGTGCGTCGTATACGGTCGCGCTTGTAAACCGTCCCGCACCAGTCGCAGCGAACTGGTAGGCAGACCAGCACGTAAGCCACGTTGCAGCAACTGAACGCGGCATCCTGCGACACACCGTTCCTGATGGCAGCGCGGACAGCCCTCGGCCTGAAGGTAGGCTTGTTGCCGCTCGCCGATCTGTACCACCAGCGTCGATAATCCATCCGCCTGCTCGATATGCAGGCGAAGCGCGTCCGCCAGCAGTCCCGCATGACGGAGCGTGTCAGGCGT
This sequence comes from uncultured Chloroflexia bacterium, assembly GCA_963782315.1. GTDB lineage: Bacteria > Chloroflexota > Chloroflexia > Chloroflexales > Kallotenuaceae > JBBSGA01. The sequence continues at coordinate 44,559 of CAWAJS010000043.1, read as the reverse complement.
TGCACGCTTCCAACGCCCAGAGTGTTCGTCGAGGCCACATATCAACTCCCGGCGAATGCCCGCGTTTCCCTGGCATTCGTCTCGACCTGCGCGACATATACGTCGTTGCCAAAGATCATCAGCGCCTCGCCAACCTGGGCATGGGAAAGAAAGTCGAGATGGTCAGGAGCGAGATCGCTGATCACATCGCCGACCTGACGAGCTGCCGCGTCGTCCAGATGAAACAGCACTTTTGCCGAGCAGTTTTCCCAGATGAACTGACCATACTTATTGCCAAGAAAGGTCGCGGGATTTTGATCGACGGCGACAACCGCGATGCCATACTTGCGCGCGACCTTGGCGATTTCGGCTGCCATACGGGCCACGGCTTCGGTGCGTGTGATGTAGTGAAACTCGTCCAGCAGGAGCAGCGTGCGACGCCGTACATCGCGATACGGATCGCGCATGTAGCGGTTGATCGCACCGACGGCCTGTCCGTAATAGAACGGACGCAGCGTTTCGGGAACGCGCGAAAAATCAAAATAGTTGATGTCAGCTTCGAAATCCCAATCGACGGTTGTGGTTGCGTTGAAACTTGCCGCCATCGAGCCGCTCAGGAACAGGCGCAGATCGCGAGCGAGCACGTCGGTCTCCGCTTCCTCAAGCGCATCAAGCTCGACGATCAGGTCCTGCAGGATCGGCATCGCATGGAGCGGCAAGCAGGGATCGACCGGCGATAGAGCCGCGTCAGCGCCTGATCCAGCAAGCCGCGTTCGGCGACCGTCCATTGACGCGCGACCAGTTCTTCATCGCCCTGCGCGTTCATGCCAGGCTCGCCCAGCAACAGAGCCAAGCTGTCCGATCACATGCTGAACCTGGTTGGGTATCCAGCCACCCTCGGTCCGTGCGTCATAGACGACATCCAGGATATTGACCGCGCTCTCCAGGCCGATCCAGTTACACCGAGCACCCATCCCTGCAGCCCGCTCAATGCGCTCGCCATTGCGGAAGGCATCGATGCCGATGATCTTCCAGCCCGCGATGGCAGCGCCGCGCAACGTGACCTGATTCAGAAACCAGGTCTTGCCCGAGCCGGTCTTGCCCAGCACGCTCATATGCCCAGCCTGATTGTCGGGAAACGGATCGTGGAACAACGGCGCGCGGCGGCGTGCGTCCAGACCCCAGAGGATGCCTCTGGTTTCGCTGGCACGGTGATAGCCAACCATGCCAGCGCAACAGCCAACGCCATGCGACAGCATGTTCCAGGGCTTGAGCGGTGCATCCAGCCGTCGCGTTGGCGTAGACGACCATAATCGGATCAGCTCGTCCTGTGCTCCGGCGATACGCGTCAGGCGCAAGGTTGTTCCCAGACGGCCCGTGATTTCGGCGACATGCGTCTTCGAGTGCCTCGGGCGTCTCGCCCGCGACCAGCACGGCAACCGTGACCAGATGGAGGGCTTGAGACGTTAGCTCGTGCATGATCCGCTGGGAATCGCCGAAAACGCGTTGCGCGCGCGGATCGATCAGGCGGTCGTCGCGATTGATCAGCTTGGAAGCGGCGTAGGCCGTCTCCGCCACCCGCATGGCCTTGTTGCGCGGCAACGTCTGCGACATCGACGAGCACCGACACGTCGAATGGCACGTCCAGTAACTGATGGAGCGTCAGAGCGTCCCAGGTGCCGCGCATCTCGTAGCTGGTCAGCACGGCATAGTAGGGAAAGCCTGGCTGCTAGGGTACAAGGCGGTCGCCTCGGGATGGTACGCGCACTGGACGATCGACGGCATGCTATCGATATCCTGCACATCGCGGCCAAACGCGTGCCGCAGTTGCGACCCAATCGCCTCCTTGCTGATATCCTCCGGTTCCCAGGCCAACATGTAATGGTCGATCGCGCGTATATGCTTTTCCGCTAATGCCTGAAAAAAGCGGATCGTTTCGCGCAACCATGGCAACGGCCACAGTTCGCTGCTGACGCCGTTCGCTATGGCGGTCCAGATGTCGCTGCGCGTAGCCGAATCGAGCACAACATCGTCGTTTAGTCCGTTCTCCGTCAGGAATCGATGGAGCGCAGGCAGGTCTTCGAACAACGTCAGAAACAGCGCGCGGCTATCTGGATCGAGATCAGCGAACGCCGTGCGCGGATCGGTCGTCTCGCCATCGAGCAGCGCGTCAATCGCACTGATGACCGGACTGGCGATGCGTGCCAGCCGTTGCAACGCTTTGTGTTCGCGCTCGACCAGCGCCAGAGGTGCCTGCATGTCGAAACGGCGCGACGTCGCGATCTGGCGAACAGGATAGGTCACGCCAGCGAACCACTGGCCGATGCGCCATTCCAGACCATGGATGTCGCTCACCTGCTCGATTGGAAACGACGTCAGCTTAAACGTTTGCATGGTGATCCATAGGCGCGGCATCCTCAACGCTCAGCGAGGAGCCGGGTATCGACCGTCGCGTCGCCGTGAGCCGTCGAGACTTCTGCGGGAACGACGGTTCCGCGTAGCGTACGAAGCGCAACCATGCGATCGGAGGTTGGCGTGGAGCGAGGCTTCATCCCGCGAACAAGGGTATGTGACGCCTGTCCCACCTGCATGCGCCGTTGTGCTGCTCGCTCGTCAGCCTCGACAACGCGAATAGGACCGCCCGCCAGCAGTGCTCGCTCCGCGTGCGCCGGTGCCGTTCCGGTGAATTGATCGGGACTGAGCGTCGTACCGCTTGCCTGCACGCGAATCGCTCCGCGCACGCGACACAGCACACGTTCATACAACGGCAGACCACCCGTTTCGAGCGTCAGACAGACACCAAGGATGGCAGCCGCGATCACGATCAGGGTACGTAACACGAAGGGAAAATCGAGCGTTGCAATGTACACGGGCATGGCAACCGCAAGCATCCCGGCCATGTGCTGAGCAGTCAAGAACAAGGCGATCTTTTCCTGTTTGCGGGAGCGTATTTCTTCTAACTGTTCGTAGGGCATATGTGTTCCTAGCTCTTTTTGATCAACGAGCAATGCATGGCCGGTCATTCCAAGGGGCTGCGGCGTCGCACGTCGGGATACGACGCCACAACGAGGAACCGTGGTGCTACCCGCCGCTGCCGCCGAGCGCGGCAAGGGCTGTGACGATGCCGGGAATGAATGAGATGACGGCGACGCCGATCAAGGCTTTCTGAATGTAGCCGCGCATCGGTCCCATCGCGTCTGGCAGAAACGGTGAGATCAGAAAACTCAGAATAAAGGCGACAATGCCCAGGATCGCCAATGGTGCCGCCAGTCCGACAAGCTGTGCCTGGATGGTCGAGAGGACGCTTTCGAAACCGCCCATGAAAAATGCTCCTTGTGTAGATACCAGTTGAGTGCGCGTCGATCAACGAAATTGGTTTGTAGCTCCCAGTGCATCACCGCCTTTCATGTACTCGTTGGACGACGGTCGGACATCGCTGTTCGTGAACGTCCAGCACGCTGCGCTTGTTTATGCTCTCATCTCCACCGAACGCTGAAGCGTTCTGCGCCGACGGTGACGACCAGTGGTTGGGCTGTCGAACCGCCCGGCACGATGATGTTGAGCGTGCGTTTCTCATTGGCAAGGAGCGGACGACCGAGCGCGGCGATGGACGGGAGTGGGAGCAGCGAGCCGCCCTGCGATACCGACAGGTCGTCCGCTGTAAGCTGGAGCGGCTCCGTGCCGATGTTCTCCAGGGCGACGCTCAGTCGTGGCTCGTCGCCGTTAGCGAGGAGCGGAAGCCCCAACCGTCGTGATTCGCAAACGCTGTCGCAAGGTTGCTGCCCTTGTCGGTGGTGGCTCCAGGGTGGTCCGCCAGCGGTGGTCATGCGTATCACCCTCGCTGGCGATCATCCACATGGCTTCGATTGGCGTGTCCCATGCCCGCACCAGGTAGCGCAATTCGACGGCACCATGCAGGGCAACCGTTTCTCCAGGTAGCACGGCAGTACCAGATTGGAGCACGAGCGTCGGCGCGAGCACACTCCAATCAACGTCGGCGGTGGTTTCGACCTCGACCAGCACCCGATATTGTTGCGACGGCAAGGTCGTATCCTGGCCTGGTCCAATAACCCGGATCGTCCGCAAGCGGAGCGAACGACGTTGGGGAAGTGCTATCGCCTGCTCTAGCTGTTCGTCAGGAAGCGGCGTTGCTCCTGTCAGCGTGCCATAGCGGACGATGCGATCGCCCGCCGCGTCACAGGCAGCTACGAGCAGATCGTGGTCGAGCAGGAGCGGTTGCCTGGAGGGTGTAGACGCGCTCGGGTACCATCGCCGTCGCTGGCAAGCGTACGGTTGAGGCGGCAAGGAGCTGCGATCGTTGCACGCACAGTTCCAGCGGCATGAAGGTTGTGCTGCGCCAGTAGGCAACCGACTGCTGGGCGGTGGACGGTACCGGCCATGTGTCTGCCGCGGTCGCGGTCACGGTGAGCGTCGTGGTCGAGCCGTTCGGAGTGACGAGCAGCGCCGACCGGACGGTCCATGGTTGCACTGCTGCGCCGTTGACCAGGGGCGCTTGTGCCTGAGCCGCTGTGATCACGGTCGATCCGCGCGGCCAGGTCAGCCACATACCGACGATCAGCACCAGCGCCAGCGCGCCAATGGCGATCAGTCGTTTGCGTTTGGAACCGTCATCGAACTCGCCGACGCTGTAATCGGCGGCATTGGGTACGGTCAGCAGCGATGGCACATGCACTTCGTACCAGCGTCCATCGCCCATCGGCACGAGACCGCGCTCGGATTGGGAATTACGACCCTCGGCTTCTTCGAGCAGGCCCTGTACGGTTTCACGGTCGATCACGTCAGCGTCGATCGGCGTCGGACGTGCATCGCCATGCGTGCGCTGTGCCTGTTCGAGGTCGCGCTGCACTTCCTCCCGCCGCTGTTCACGCTCGCGATCAAATACGATACGACGAGCTGTTGGGATGCGCTTGATTGCGGCTTCCGCGAGCTCGCGCTGCACCTCCCACGATGTGGGCTGTCGCTCGAAGGAGGGTAGTGCGCTCGATTCAGCCTGCTGTGCGTCGAGCAGCCTGAGATGCGACTGGAGATAAACGTGCCAGTCGCGCCATTGTTCAGCGACCTGTGCCTGATGTGTGGCATCGGCCCTGGCAGCGTTGCTCACGCCTGCGCGATGAGAAAGCATGATCGTGATTCCTGTTGATACGATCCATATCGGTGTGACGTCAGTTGATTAATTGGCTAACTTGCCAAATAATAGCAGATATTTTCGTATATTTGGCAAGTTAGCCAATTTATCAGCGAACGTTGTCTGCCGCCTGAACATGGCTTGCGTCGTCGGTGGTGCTAGGACGGTGACGTGGAAGGGAGGCTGATCGCGAAGACAACGGTTCCGGTCGCGATGGCGGCGGCTTCAAGCTCCTTGTGGATGCCAAGGCCCGGAACCTGGACAAAGAGTGCCGTGTTCGGCTCCACGTCTCGTGTCAGCGTAACTTCTCCTGTCGCCGTGGTAACGCCTTCAGCTAGCGCATCGCCAAAGGCGTTGACCAGCTGGACACGCAGTCCGGCCACGCCAGTCGGCTCGGAACGGCGCGGCGTTGGACCGACACGGGGAGCGTCGTCGTCATTCGCAGTCCCGTGGACGATACGGACGGTAAGCTCCAGTGGTAATCGGGTGTGCGCTCGCGGCATGGGCTCTGCAATCGGATCGAGCGTTTCGACGTGCGCGGCAACGACGCTCGCGGTCGGCGTCGTGGTTGGGGCGGAGGTGGCTCCGAGTGGATTGGCAGTGGCAGCCGCGACCGTCGATGACATTGTTGCAGTCTGCGACAGCGCGGCGGTAGCTCCAATCGGCTGCGGACCACCTCCAATCGTGCCTGGTAATGGTCGCAGATCGGCGGCATAGACCCAGCCGGGTACGACCGCTGTGAAGGGCTGGACACGTACCCACGCACCTTTGGCCTGACCGAAGAGCCGGACCTGTTCGTCATGCTCGATCACCTGAATGACCTCGGTCCGAGCACCGGGACCAACATGAAGGCTGGTTTCGTCCACGATCACGATCGCCAGACCCTTGGGCGCGTCCGTGATCTGCGGAGCCTCCCATTGTCCATCTGCTCCACTGGAGCCTGGTACATCGCTCGTCGGTGGTGTCTGGTCAGCATTGTCGACTGCATCGCCGGTTGCTGGCGTTGCTGACGCATGCTCATCCGGTGCGATATCGGTCGGCTGCGGCTCGGTTGGCGGCATCCCGACGGGCGGTGGTAGCGCTGGTGCGGCGGGCGGTGGCGAAAGCGGTGGTGCAGGCACGGTCGGAGATGCAGCGACGGTCGGCTCCATGGTTGGCGTTGCGGAAGCGGCAACGGTCGGAACGATGGTTGGTGTCAGGGTTGATGCCGACTGCACAACCGTTGCCGTGAGCACATACGCTTCACGAGCCAACGCAGGTGAGAGCGGAGCGACAGGACCGACGAGAACGGCAATCTCGGCGAGCATCGCTCGTGGCGCACCATCGAACCAGCGGACGTAGATCGTCCGGCGTCCGATCATCGTTTCCAGTCAATACACGACCATCGCCATGGAGCAGCATCACATTCGTATCGACACCCGCAGCCTGCCGGTCGATGCCTACGTCGGCGCACGTACCAGGCTTGAGCAACAGCGTATAAAAGTCCTGATCGCCGCCCGCACAGCCGGTATGTGGATCAGGACAGACGAAATTGGCTTCGATTGGCTGTCCCATCGCAATCGTCGGTGCTTGCTCGATGTTCCAGTTGTTTTCCCATTCGTCACTGCCCCGTGCGAGTCCTCGCTCGTCAACGGCATATTGGTCCGATGAGGATTCCGTTGCTCTGTCTGGCGCGACCTCGAGCGCATACAGCGCAAACCGAGCCGCATTCGATCCGGCATCCGCAATCTGCACGGTATAGGTACCCACGTCTGGCGTAAACCGGAGAACCTCCAAAGATTGTGGCTTCGCAGGATCGGTTTGAACGATTGCCACACGATCGCTGTCGCGATATACAACCACACTCACGTTCAAGCTATAGCCAGTAGTTACCACCACGGCATAGGCAGCGCCGACTATCCTGCTCGGTAAACCGGAAGCGGTAAAAGTCTATGTCGCCTGCTGGCAGCGAGAGTTTAGCCGCTTGTTCCCGTAACGGAACGCTCGCTGCGGTGTCGTAGCTATCGTTCTCCTCGAAGCGGTCTTCGGAAAGGGAAGCGATGGGAATGCGAGGACCGATCGTTGGAAACCCGATCGTCTGTGCTGATGCCATCGGATGGATGCCCTGGAGAACGCTGATTCGACCGTGTCCACTGGCGATTGGCGGGATGGAGATTGCTGATGAAAGTGCGAGCAGCGCAGGCACTCCAGCCCAAACGACTTTGCGTAGCGGACGAGCGAATAGTTGACGGTGTGAAGCGGAACATGATCAGCTTTCCTCTCCTTGATGCGATTGATCATTGGCGATCGCAGACGTTCCATCCTGCACAGGAGGAGGGGTCGGCGTTTGCTGCTCGGGAGGACGGAGTCGCCTGTGCGGTCGATACCGATGCTGCGCAGGCAACGTTTGGTCATCGTGCTGGTGCTTTTGATGGCGACGAGTAGCATGGAAGTGATGACCGGATGCAGCGCGCTGGTGGATGTCGATGCTGTGGCCTTGACGGTCGGGAGCAGAACGCTGGCGTTCTCGCAACCTTGCCAGCCGCTGGCTGGCACCCTCATGCTGAGCGGGCCAGTATCGGACTACCCCACGTTGCTCGAGGAGCCGTCGTTCGCGAGCGAGATCGTGAACGTGACGTGCTTGCGGTGTGTCGGCCTCGACGATGATCGCGTCGGGCGCGTCAGGCCGTTGCCACATCACGAGGTCATGACCGTCAGGCTTGATGTCGTAGCCCTGAAGCAGGAGTGCATCGATGTCGGGAACGGCTCGTGCTCGCGTACGCAGCGCCTCTGCGGGTGGTCCGTCAGCATGGTGCGGGTCGAAGTACGGCATAGCCACGCTGGTTGAGCGTCAGGACCTGGTCGGTGCCAGCCGCTCGTTGGAGCATATCGACCGTCGGCGGCGCGACGTCCGTTGCATGACGCGTGCCTGGTCGATACCACCTGCGCTGGACATAGGTCGGCTGCACCAGGCGTGGTTTCGTCGTCCGCGTATGGGAAGCGTTGCCGTTCGCTCCTGCTGATCCACGAGGCGTCGTGGCAGCTGATGGCGCGCTCGCATGGAGTTGCCCTGGTCGACGCCGACGCGAAGCCGAACTGGACGCGAGCAACGTGGTCATCGGCGGTCGGTATGCTCGAGCCTCGACGCGCTCCTTTTCTGCATCCTCGACCGCTCGTTGAGCCGCGTCGCGGTCGCCGTGCAGTGCTCCCTGCTCGATCAGCACCCTGCGTTCCTGAGCAGCTTCGACCGCCCGTTCTGCCGCATGCTGCCTTCGTGCAACGAGTACGTTGCGTCTGTCGCGTAGCGGTGCAGACCTAACGACGGATGATGTCCTGGTGGGCGTAGGCGGACTCGTTTCAGTGCGGGAAACGACGTGCCGCCCTGTTCGTGCGTCGCGATTGTTCCTCCCCAGCCCAGGCGTGTGCTGACCAGGCACGTCCCGTAGACGTTCCGCTCCTGCCCTGGTTATGGCGGATGTGCTCCGCGTGTGGGCGGCGACGTGTGCCACGCGATCCGGCGAGAACAGAGTCGCCTCCGATTGCTGTGGATCACGCTCGACGGACTTGACCACGCACGGTGGTCGCGGCTCGCGACCGCGACGGCTGAGCGGCGTTGGTGCTGCTCGGCGGAAGGTATACGCGTCCCGCACCCTTGAGGTTGTTCCGCACGTCTTGCCTGGCTCGTGTTAGTTGTTGACGCAGTGGATGTGCCGCCGTTTGAGCGTGCCGTGGTCCGTCAGGGTGCCAGTAGGTAACGGTGCCATCGTCTTCCCATTGCACCGCATAGCCAAGCTGGAGCATCCGTGGCACGTTGACCTCGCGTTCATCGTCGCTCAGCGACCATGCTGGTCGCTCGTCCATAGGCAAGCGTTCCTCCCAGCGCAACTCACCAGCATCGTCAACCGCAACGCGCGAGGTTTGGTCGGTGTGTGCTGATCCACGATGCGCTCCCCTGATGATGGCTCCAGGTCTCCGCAAGACGCTCGTTCCCGATCCTGCGCGGTCGGTCGTGCCATCGACGCCCGGTCGCACGCGTTGTGACGTGCTGGATGGAGTGACCCCCGTGTTGCCGGGACGTCGAACCTCCCCACCGCTCGCGACCGTGTGCTGTGGTGCTGCCGGAACGTTCATGAGATGCGCTGGTGCGGACGGTGCGACGTGTGCTCGCGTGTGGAGCATCTCGCTATCGTTTCCTGTTTGGGCGATGGTGCGTCCGCGCCGCACGCGTGTGATCGCGTGCTGCCAGTCACGCTGCTGCTCGCGCTCGCGCATGGTTAGGCCCTGTGTGTCGGTTCCGCGAGCGTCCGCCTGAGCCAGGCGACGAACCGAGCGCCATCCGTCGTGCGACCGAGCGCCGCGCCGTCCGGCGTAGAGACCGTCCGTGACCTCGTTCTCGTAGCCCATCGACGCCGCAACCTCACCCAGCGTGGACAGGGGACGGAGACGACCGACCGCTGCCGCCGTGGCATAGCGCCGACTGCCGCCCTCGCGCTTCGCGACGCCGTAGGTTTGTGCCATGGCTGCACCCGTCGCGACTGCACCAAGCCCGCCCGTTGCCAGCGCCATGCCAGCTCCCGCGAAGGCTCCTGCGGTTGTGGTGAGCGCGCCGCCATTCAGACCGCTGACCGTGCCGATGGTTTGACCGAGAGTTCGCAGACTGCCGAGCAGCGTATCGACCGCAACCTTGAGGACATAGGCGGTCATGAAGATGCCCGCCATCGACAGGCCGCTGTAGGCTGCGGCGTTGCCGACCTGCGCCGCAGCCAGTAACGCCGCAAAGACGATGCCTAGCAGCAGACTGGATGACCAGCTGGCTTGCAGGACCGCGACGATACGCCTGAATAATCCGGTCACGCCACTGGCGGTTTCATTGAAGAACACCCACAGGAGGCCAATCGGCAGACTGACCCACAGCGCAACAAGCGCAAAGGAGAAGATCAGTTGTACCAGCGCATTGAGCACGGCGAGCAGACTGGGAACGATGCCCAGCAGCAAGCGATTGACGCCACGTTGCAGGTTGTTGATCGCTGCGGCACGTTCGGCGGCCTGGAAGTTCACAATGTCGGCTTCGGTCGCATAATTGGGATTGGGTGTCTGGTAGAAGCCGTCGGGAATGTCCTGACCAGGACCTTCTCGCGCTGGACAGTGAATATCCTCAGCATCGGCGTACAGCATCGCTGCCGCCATGTCGTCCATCTGGAGGTCGCCCGGAAACCGCCGTGCCAGGGGATCACCGCCGCAGGCTCCAACCGGAGGGTCGTACAGCTTCGTTGGTGTTGCCATGTCGGCGGCTGGTGCGCCAAAGATACCGCCAGGAGCGATCGCCGCCGACGCGTTGAATAAGACTGAGCCGATTTCGGTTCGTAAGGTTTCAGCGTCGCGCAGCCATGGTCCACTGACCGTGAGCAGCACGGGCGCGATCACAATCCAGATCAGCGCACGACGCACGTCGACGATCTCCAATCGACCAAACCAGGGCAGGAGCAGAAATGCCAGGATGCCGACCGATACCGCCAGGATCGCCAGCGGCGCGAGTCCCGGCCTGATCGTTGCGACGAGCGTGTCATAGACCGAGGTAAACACCTGCTCGATGACCCACCAGCGCAGCACTTCCAGTTGATACGCGAGCGACAGCAGCATTCGATTGAGGAGCCAGCCCAGTCCAGCCACACCCATCCAGAACTTATACTGCGCGGCATCGACACACGCGCCCAGGTCGAAGGCGTCACATGCCGCCAGCACCGGACGCGGAACAAGCAGTGGCAGGAGAAGCGAGACCACAATCAGGGCTGCCTGCCACCAGCGCGATGCTATTCGCCGCTGGCGCACGTCGCACGCTCGACCAGGCACGTCAGTCCTGAGCAAGCGGCGGATGTTCTGGCGCATCGTGTGCGGCATCACGACCCGCACGTCGCGCTGTCATACCATGCTGTGACGCGCCAGCCTTGCGGTGTTGGGTGGAGCACGGCCTCGTGACAGATCGTGCGACGGGGATAGACCCAGCGGCTATAGCCAATCCGGCCCTCGCCCTCGGTTTCCAGAGGCAGGATATCGACGCGTGATAACGGCCCGCTGGGATTGTCTCCTGCGTTCCCTGCGATCTCGAGCTGCATCCGTTCCAGTTGCTGCTCGATCGATGCTTCCTGCAATGCCTGTAATTCGCCACGATCAACCGTGAGCGCCAGTGCCTGTTGCCGATCATTTGCACGCAATGCCGCGATGTATTGCTCATGAGCCTGTTCCGGCGTCAATGTTGCGTTCGTGCCACAGGCAGCCATGAGCAACACAGCTATTCCAAGCACAACGTGCCTCAGCAGAGCGATTGGTCCTGTCTTTCGACGCTGTCCATACATGGTGGATTCCTTTTCGTACACATGCGAGCAGGTGGTGCTACAGTTTGCCGCGCCAGGCTGCGGCGGCGGTGATGACCGTCAGCCCAAGCAGCAGAATGAGCAGGGCTACGCCAGGGAGCAGCAATGCATCTTGAGCGTTCGTCGCTCCAGGTACCGTTGGCTTCGTGGACTGTGGAGCAAGGGCGGTGGTTGTCAACCGTGAAGGTGTCACAACGCGCATATTGGGTGTCGTGTCTGGCGATGTCGGGATGCTCCCGAACGTACCGTTGGCGATCGCCGTAGCATCCAGTCCATCCGCAGCGCCCACAGCATCGAGGGCGGGAAAGACGGTGCCGTCCACATCGACGCGCAACTCCATGACCCAATCGCTTTCGGGAAGCTGGACCCATATGCCATCCTGGTCCTGTCCGACCTGCATGAGCGGTGTTCCGTCCGGTCGCACGCCCCGAATGCTCACGCGCACGGGAGCAGGAACGAGGTGCTCGAAGCGCACTTGCCCATCACCATCGGTTGTTCCGCTTGCGAATGCTTTTCCCGTTTGAGCGTCCAATATCTCGACGGTTACTTGTGTGACAGGAGCGTCTTCCACCGTCCAGATGCGGATGGTCAATGTCATAGGGCGTTGTGCTGCGACGGACGCTGGCACAAGCATTATTGACATAATATATAATATCGTGAGCAGCCATCGCCTGCACTCCCTCGATGTCGTTAGGCGTTTGTGTCGGTTGGGCATCTCGTATCTCCGCTAACGTACCGTGCGTAATCCCAGAAAGCGGTCGCGGTAATAAGGTCGGGTGAACACGTCGTAGTCCACGCGCACGCCGTATTGGGGAGAAGCAGCGTGGACCATATCCCAATCGCCATCGTTATCGAGGTCGCTGATCAATCCAACATGGGTAACCCGTCCGGTACCGATGGTGTCGAAGAAGATCAGGTCGCCCGATTGCGCCGCTCCCGCACCAACCGCAGGAAGACCAGGCCACTGACCGGACGTTCCGGTTGGAATACGGATGCCGATCTGGGCGTATGACCATTGCGTCAGACCGCTGCAATCAAAGGCGTTCGGACCTTTGGCTCCCCAGATGTAAGGCTTGCCCACCTGTTGCAGCGCGATCTGAATCACGCGAGCGGTTCCCTCCGGAGCAGGAACCGCAGGAGCGGGTGCTGGTCCATCACCCCAATCGGTGAGCGCACCCGGCATCCGCGCAGGGAACGCGCGGACTGCCGCTCTGCCACTGCACCACCAGCGCGGCATCGTCTGCCGCACGCAGGTCAGGGTTGGGTGTGGCGGTCGCCATGGATGGTGTTGCAGATGATGGAGCTTCGACTGTGGGAGTCGTGACGACGCCGCCGCGCCGGAAGGCGACTTCAGCGATCGCGACCGTGCCTCGGGGATGCCACGATCGGCACGTCGACCTTTGAATCTCCCGGTGCGATTGCCGTGGGTGGTCGTGTGCCGCCGTTGCGCTGGACCGATGCATCGGTGATGCCCCAGGTATCACTGATCTGAGCGCCGTTGAGCTGACGGATCGACCGGATGCGTACCTGCGTCCAGTAGTCGATCGGAATGGCCTCCTCGGTCGGGTTGTGCCACTCAAGCGTGATGACATGCAGCTGTCCATCGGCGGTCGTTGATTCGCTGCGTGCACGCACAGTCACATGCAGTGGAGCAACCTCGACGCGCTGTCCCAGGTAGTGAGTATTGCCCTCGACGCCATACGGCGTTGGTGTGCGCGGTGGTAAGCCGTATTCCTGTTCCCATGGCTGGTAGTATTCGACCGTCGAGCCAGGATCGGATGCCCGGTGTGGTCGTTGGTCGCGGGATACGACGCTTGACACGGGTTGGGATGGGCGTGGGACTGGGACAGGCCCAGCGCGGCTCGTGCGTGGCGGGCGCTTCCAGCTGCGGCTGACAGGCCAGCACCAGCAGGGCGTGGATGGCGAGCATGACTAAGACGCAGCGTCGGGCTCGACGGGAGAGTGAACGTGTCATGGCGTTCCTCGATGCGGATACTGATCGGAGGGAATGAGCAGGTTGAGATCGACCGAGCGGACCCACAGCGTTTGCCATTCGTCGATCCAGGCCAGCCAGATGAAGCTCGCGTTCGTGACCTGAGCAGTGTCGGTCCAGGATGCGCTCCGTGCTCCACTGATCAGAGGCACCGCCTGGTCGTACACGTCGGGACCGCGTCGCGGCGTCCAGATGCCCGATCCTGGCACGCTCCATTGGGTGTAATGGGTGCCGTTGCCGGGAGCAGGCTGGTCGAGGTCGCGTCTGACCACGATCATCGCCCAGCGATCAGCGCGTACGTCATACGCTGGTGCCGACCAGCGTTCGTCCGGTGGACGGTTCCCTGGCGCATCGTCGCGCGGCTGTGCCGCAACGGTTTCGATGGTGTTCCAGGTCGCGCCGCCGTCGAGCGATTGGAGGGCATGGATGGCGCTGCCGCCGAACACCGACCAGGTGAACAGAATGGCGTCGGTGCCATCAGGACGTCGTACTGCAAGTCCGCGAAATAGTTCGAAGCTTGCATCGCCACCGTACAGTCCGGCTGGTGGCTGGAGGTTTTGGGTGTCGATGCGCCATGCTCGCATCACGGAGTAATCGTTGGGCAATGAATGCTTCGCCCTGACGATGCACATTGACGGCCAGCACCACCACGCTGGCGGCGTCGCCTTCTCCCGTGACGACCAGCGTGCTGAGTTGTCCAGCCACCGGCAGTACGACCAGCGGCAGCCACCTCCCATCGGCCTTGCGCTCGATGACGCCGGGTCGTGCCGCACCACCTCCCGCTCGCGAACAGGAGGCCAGGACCATGACGTGACCGTCCATGGTCGTGCCCATGGCTTCGACGCGGTAACAGCCCGTGGCGATCTGCTCTGGTGTGCTCCAGGTCATGCCGTAGTCCGCGCTCTGGGCATACCAGACCGGATTGTTTGGCTGGTCACCGCCACCCCAGGCGACGTGGACCGTGCCATCTCCGGTAATGCCCATGGCGACGCCGCCGCGCAGCGCACTGCCCTGTTCGGCTTCACCAGGATTAACCTGTTGCGCCGAACCCCAGGTTGCGCATCGGGATGGTACACGCGCACAAAGACCTGACGTCGAGGACCGTCATCCGGCCTGACCGAAGCAACCGCCGGCCATCCTGCGGCGGGATGGACGGCAATATCAACGTGGTGCAGCCGTGGCATATGCAGCAGCGATTGTGGAGCACTGCCACCCTGCGTCAGCGATCGCCGTCGGGTTGGATACGGAACCGGCGTTGGGAGCGGCGTTGGATAGGGAACGAGCGTGGGAGCGCCAGGAACAGGGGTGCAGCGTGGCAGCGGCGTGGTCGTTGGAAGGGTAGTAGTTGTGCGTGGTGGAACATCTGGGTAGCTGGTCGCCAACGGTGTGACCGTGATTGCCTGGCGGTGTGGGACGGTTGCCCGGCCAGCATCCGCTGAGGACCGCAGTTGCTCGCACGTCGGCATAGGTTGGTTCTGCCGCACTACAGCTACATAACACAAGAATTGCGCTAAGTGCGGCAAGCCAGCATCGAGTGCGGCGATAGCTTGATGAATTTGAAGCTACGGTGTGATGACGATGTCGCATAGGTTCCTGATGGTTGCAGACGTGCATGAGCGTTTGTCAATATATGGCTAACTTGCCAAATCATACATCAGGATTGTGTTATTGGCAAGTTGGCCAAATATGGGGTGTTTGATCAGCTACAAAACTGGGTCATAGGGATACTTGCCGAGCAGGTGATGCTAGCTACCGATGACGATCTCAAGCTCGACGGCTGTTCCGAGAACGGTGCTCAAGGCCTGGCTGATGTGGGCGTGGTAGGTCGTCTCGATCTCCTGCCGAACGAAGATATTGGGTGTGCCTACAACTGCCCGCAATGGCTTGTCGAGGAGCGGTGCCCGATTCCAGAGCGATGAGCACGCACGGTTTAAGCCACGTGTCGAAGTCCGGGCGCGGCAGCTGCTCCCGCAGTGCGGTCAAGGCAGCCTGCCACGATACGTGAAGTTCGGAATCGTGGACGGTCGGTTCAACGCTAGCGACTGCTATGTTCGCATCGGGGAGAGGAGCTGATGCAGGCTTGCATCGCGAGCGGAGGGCAGGATGCTCATGCGGCAGGTGGCCTGACAACAAACCCCAGCGCAGCCAGCTTGAACGCCGATACACATCGGTTCCCCGTGCATCGGCCTCAGCGATCCATGCTCTGACGTAGGCTTCGGTCATCCCGTCGGTCAGGATGTCGATGCTCACGCTTTCCGCACGCAGCAATCCTATTCGCGGATCGGGTGGCGATGAGCCCTGTGTCGTCGCAGACGTGGACGAGGTCGTGACGACGCCGGACACTTCGGTCTCGCACGCTGACGATGCACTCGGCTGCGACAGCACGGCTCCTTCCTTCTGGTTGTTCAGGAGCGCACGCCGCAAATAGGCCGGAGAAAGATCGGGCTGAACGGTGGCGCGGCGCGCTCGTGATAGCACATCCCAACAGGCATCCGGTTGTCGCTCAAATAGGGCATGAAGCACATGGTAATCCTCTACATCGACATTGCGGAGCTGTTGGGACCGCCCGAACGAACGATACTGCGCAAGCCAATCCTGCCATTGCTGCTTGCTTGCGCTGCCTGTGCTGGAAGCAAGGCAATCGCATGTTGCACGCATGCGTGGAATACTGAGAGTTGCAGTGCCTCGGCAAGCGTTCGAGGACGTTCGGCAGAAGGTAATGTCGCGACGGCGCGAAGTGCAGCCAGCACCACTCCGGCAGGCGCACCTGTTTTGTTCAGCAGCCGTCGAACCGCTTTCTTCTCGCCTTCGGTGTGAACATAGCGTCCCTCAGTCGCATGGAAAATCTTCTGAACGGTTCGCCAGAATCGTGCGTCCATACAACCACTCACCAGTTCGTCTTCGTGGAGATGCGATGCAACCGGGGGACATGGCTGTGGCGTGATGGGGAGAAGTGATTTCGTCAACGCCGCGATCTGTTGTCCCTGAACAGGGTGGTGTATAAATTTCTTTCCCACTACTACTACTGTTAATTAGTTGTCGATCCAGGGACAAGGGAGGGACAACCTGGGTCGTGTGCACCGAGCGCATCCCCATGCGCTATTTCGAGCACTTGTCCCTGATGGTACCGAAGTGACTTCGATACCTCGGGGACAACCGAGGGACAAGCGAGGGACAGATGGTACCGAAGTCACTTCGGTACCATCTGTCCCTCGTGGCATGCTCGTCTGCGCAGTGAATGCCGTGCGAGTCTCCGCTTGTCCGTGTCGCTGAACGTGACCGGCGCTGAGCGCCGACGACCTGTTCGCGGATCATCCTGTTCTCCTGCTCCATGCGTTCGGAGCGTCGTTGCGTCCACTCAACCCAGGCACGAGCCTGCCTGCGGAAGGAATCGATTGCGTCCGCACCGTGGAGATGAGCAAACAAGCTGCCCAGCGCTCATCCGCTATTAACGTCGGAAGCAGAGTACGGCCATGCACCGTCCGGCTCAAACAAGTGCTCTGGATGCTCGTTCTGGAACATCCCAGCATGACCCAAGCGAACGGAGAGCAGCCTGTGCCTTTCGCTGTTGCTCCGTAACTCCAAGCTCCGCTGAAGGCTCGTCGAGGGCGATCATGAGGGCTTGGAGCACGCGCTCCAGCATCTGCCAATCGAGCACCGGATGATCCAATCTTCCGACGACATAGTAGGTGGTCGTCGTGTATTGGAGCCGTTCAGGATCGGCGCTCGGGCCACGCTGAACCTCGACATGGAGCAACCCTACCGTTTCCAACAGGTATTCTGGTCCTTGCACCGCATATGCGGATTTTCGTCCAAGGACGCGCTGAATGCGTTGCTTGGTTGGTCCATCTGGATCGAGGATGAACGGTCGCAGCATGCGTTGGTTGTCGAACGAATCCCGAAGGTAGCTGTAGATGAACACGCCATCTGCGGTAAGCAGCGGACTCCAGTCATACGTGATGTCTCGCCACTCGGACGAAACACCGATGTCGCCGGCACGGAAGAGTGCTGGATGAGAAGGGTAATCCACCATAAACTTGTCCACACAATTGCGATTAGTAAATAGCGATACACCACATGCTAGAAAGGTCGATCCTCAGCTGTGTATTCCGAAGGTAATTTCAGTCCGCATGATATGCCGTTGATTTATTTGCAATAGCTGTCGCTAGAAGGCGGTAATACTCAACAGACTGGTACGGTGCAGTCATGAGTTCTGGAGGGATGGTTGTGAGAGTATCTCCACGTTGAAGTCTGCCAAGCAATCGTGCTTCACGTAATGCGATCGTAGCCAGTGTTTCGTCTACGGTGTTGCGCGTATGCGAAGCGGCAAGTGAGCCAGGGGCACTCGATCGGAGCTGCCGAGACGTGTAACACCAATAATCGTGCATCCGTGATCTCGGAAAGGAAACGCGCTATCGTGCATTCGTCTACCTGTATATTTTTGTCGTCCGGTATATTAAGATAGACGGTTGGGGCGAAGGGTCGGAGCGCAGCATGAAGTGATTTGAGCACAGCGTGTTCTTCCTTCAGTCGGTGTTGTGGCATCCTGTTTCCTCCGTTGAGCTTGTGTGCAAGGTATATCGCGCTATATTCCGCTTCAATCTCAAATATATTCACGTACGTGCTTCGGCCACAAAATAGAAGCAGATCATCGGGAGGCGTGGCGCGGCGCAGCATTCTGTGTCGTAACAGCAACACTATCCGTATGACCTCGTACAAGATGAATAAGTTCATGGCAAATAACCTGGAGCGTATGTCGTGGAGATAAGTCGTTCCGGTAGCAGATCAGGTCATAGTCTGAGCCAATCAGAACCGTACCCGTATATGGGTACGGCATGTCTGCATAGGGTTGAAGACGAATTTCGCGTCCTCGAAATGTCTGGAGCGCCTGCAACATCTCCGGGAGAGTACAATGATCATCGAGTTCCAGGATCAGAAACATCATGTCAACCGCAGCTCGATACCGCGACAATTGCTCAGCCAGGCGACTATCGGGTCTCATCACAGCTCGTGTATGCGCATATCCAATCACTACATCATCCTGTTCCGTGAACCGCTACGTCAGATGCAGTGTAAATGAGGGAAGATCACAAAGTCTATATTAGAAACTTAATCAATTTCTACAAATGACAATACCTACGCCAATTATGCAGCTTTGCGCGAGGCTGCGGGAGGATGAATGCGGCCCAGTTTCGCCACCTGGCAAACGATTCGCACGATTAAATCCTCATCCAGCTTCTCCGGAAGCAATTTTAGTGTTTCCGTCACATACTTTGAGCCACGAAATGACGCTTTGAGGTCCAGCACGCTACACGGCAGGTCACTCTCCCTTGCTTCTCGCAAGAGCGCCGCGCTCACACTCACCATCAACAGAGACAAGTTCGCCGCATTATTCACGCCCGTCTCGGTCACCGTCATGAAGTCTTCCAATCCCCAATGCTGTTTGGCGTCACGGAACGTAAACTCGATTTGGAATCTCAAGCTGTAATACTCCACCACCTTGTCAGACCCCAAAGTCAAATCGCTGCTGAACAAAAGCACATGTGCCCGTACTCCGGTTTTTAGATTCGTTTTTACCACCACTACCACGTTCAATCGCTGCGCAAACGCCTTGTGCAGCACCTCGACTTGAAAGATGCGCGTTTCGACCCCATCCTCCACACTTGTTGACGCAGAAATCGTGCTGGCAGTGCCTTGACATCCACTTTGTCACCATACTTGCGGCGTGGACCGCGTCCTTGGTAGGGACCATCATAGGGCAGAATACAACGCCGCATCCGAACGCAATTTGCTGATCAGATGCAAGCCACAGTCGCGGACCATCTGCACGGCTGGGGAGGTACCGAAATGACCGTCCAAGGCCAGGTACGTGAGCGGAACAGTGCCTGCCATCAGCGTGAGTTGGTCCTGGAGCATGCGTTGAATGCGCTGAAGTTCGGGAGACAAGCTCTCCTCACCTTTCGGCGTGTTCTTACTGCCTTTGGGACGTCCCGCCTTGCGCTTTGGCTCGGTCTGCTTGGATTTCTTGGCAGCAGCTTTGGCCTTGGCGGCAGCTTTCTCGGCCTGGGTACGTACGACTTGGTCAAGGCGCAGGGGAAAGGCACGACGGGAGGTGGTGCTGATGAGCGCCAAGCTAAAGAAGGCAATGCTGGGGACCGCCTTGTGAAGATGCCGGAGAAGAAGTGGTCAAGACCGAAGGTTGTCTTGCCAGCTTTGGAGACGACGGTTTCATCGCCAGCAAGAAGATAGACATCGTCAGGGTGAAAGAGGTGGTGGAGAAAGAAGAGCCAGAAGAGCTGAGGCCAGGGAATGAGGGTGGCGAAGAAGCGCTGAACGGTGCGATAGCTGGCATCTTTGCCAGTCCAGCGGGCGATGCCGGTCATAGTGACACGACCAGTCATGGTCAGCATGGCCAGAACGATGTGGCTGAGTTGGCGAAGCGTGGTTGGTGTCAGAGACACGTGGAAGCAGTGGAGCAGTGCTACAATATCCATGGGCTTTGGTTGTCCTCAGTTGTCGGTTTAGCAACAACAACTGTACACCCAAAGCCCGCTTCCTTCATCTACAATTTGGCGTAGGTATTGAATAACCGATCTGTTGTAGTCTAGTTGTATATGTCGATAGGATTGATTATCGGCAAAGCATAGAAAGGGCTGCGATAGAGGACTGAAGATATATGAACAGTGCAAAGCACGTAGCGACCTTCAATCGTAGGTCAGTCACATAGACGAAGGAGTATGCTATGACGGATCAACGACGCTTGACGATGGCACAGGCGCTTATCACCTATCTACAATCGCAATATGTCGAGCGTGATGGCGTCGAACAGCCCTTTTTCGCCGGATGCTTCGGCATCTTCGGACACGGCAATATCAGCGGTATCGGGCAAGCGCTGCAACAAATGCCCGAGTTTCGCTTTTACCAATCGCGCAACGAGCAGGCGATGGTCCACGCCGCGACTGCCTACGCCAAGACGAAGAATCGCCTACAAACCCTCGCCTGCACCTCGTCGATCGGACCGGGCGCGACCAACATGCTCACCGGCGCGGCGACGGCGACGATCAACCGCCTGCCGGTGCTGCTGCTCCCGGGCGATATCTTTGCGCGACGCAACGTCGCCCCGGTGCTGCAGCAACTCGAATCCGCACACTCGCAGGATTTCTCGGTCAACGATTGCTTCAAGCCGGTCAGTCGCTACTGGGACCGCATCATGCGCCCAGAGCAACTGCTCACCGCGCTGCCCGAAGCCATGCGCGTACTGACGAGCCCCGCCGAAACCGGCGCTGTCACCCTCGCCTTGCCGCAGGATGTCCAGGCCGAGGCATTCGACTATCCGGCGGCCTTCTTCGGCAAGCAGGTCTGGCACATCGGTCGACAGCGCGCCGATCGCGCAGCGCTCGACCAGGCGGCGGCGGGGATTCAAGCCAGCGCAACGCCCGCTGATCGTCGCCGGTGGCGGCGTGATCTACAGCGATGCGACCGACGCCCTCGCAACAGTTTGTCGAAACGACGGGCATCCCGGTCGGCGAGACGATGGCGGGCAAAGGCTCCTTACGCTACGACCACCCGCTGAACATGGGCGCGATCGGCGCGACCGGCACTTCGGCGGCAAATCGCATTGCCCGCGATGCCGACCTGGTCATCGGCATCGGCACCCGCTAGAGCGACTTCACGACCGCCTCCAAGACCGCATTCCAGCATCCCGATGTGCGCTTCATCAACATCAACGTCACCGAGTTCGATGCGGCAAACACGCTGGACTGGCGCTGGTCGGCGACGCCCGGGTCGACACTCGAAGAACTGCTCTGGCGCTGCTGGGCGGCTACGAAGTACCGGCAGTGACTATCGCGCAAGAATCATCGCGACTCCATGATGCCTGGGAAGCCGAGGTTCAGACGCATCTATGCCATCCGCTCGCGCCACTGCCGAGCCAGGGCGAACTGATCGGCGCGGTCAACGAGCACGGCGATCCCGAGGCGATCATGGTCTGCGCCGCTGGCGTCTCCCCGGCGACCTCCATAAGCTCTGGCGCACGCGCCACCCGAAGCACTACCACCTCGAATATGGCAACACCTGCATGGGCTACGAGATCGCCGGTGGCCTGGGGATTAAGATGGCCGCGCCCGACCGCGAGGTCTATGTCATGGTCGGCGATGGCTCTTACCTGATGATGAACAGCGAGATCGTCACCTCGATCCAGGAAGGCTACAAACTGACCATCGTCCTGCTCGACAACGACGGCTACAAGAGTATCGGCGCGCTCAGTCGTTCGCTCGGGCAGGACGGTTTCGGCACCCGCTACGTCTACCCAAAACAATGTACTCAGCGGCGACGCGGCGGGGGCAACGTCTCAAACCCTGCCCGTCGATCTCGCCGCCAACGCGCGTCGCTTGGCGCACATGTCATCGAGTGTGGCACCTACGACGATTTTGTCCGCGCTATGCGACAGCACGCACCATCGACCACACGACCGTTATCTACATCGAGAACGACCGTTTACACGGCGTTCCGGGCTACGAAAGTTGGTGGGATGTGCCCGTCGCCGAAACAAGCGAGATGCACACCGTTGACGCCGCCCGCGAGGAGTGGGAAGAAAATCGCGCGAAGGAGCGTTATTTCTTCTAGCAACATGGTGGACGGGACGTTATATGCGTCCCGTCCCAGACCAAGTCCAATTGGCACTCGTCGCAAACATTATGGACGGTACCAACGGTACTCCCCATCACACCTCACATCCGTTGGCATCGACAAATACCACTTGAGCGCGTGCACTAAACTCGCGTTAGCCTGGAAGTTGCACATTCGCTGATGAGGAGAATACGATGCTGTATCCGGTGCAAAACGATCGCCGCAACAGGCTCGACCTGTCGGGTATCTGGGATTTCCAGACCGATCCCGATGTGGACGGCGAACTCCATGATTGGTTCAATGGTCTGCCTGGAGCGCGTCCAATGGCAGTGCCAGGTAGCTGGAACGAACAGTACGAAGACCTCTATAATTACCTGGACCTGGCCTGGTATGTTAAACGCACTTATATTCCTTCAAACTGGCAGGGCCAGCGCATTTTTATCCGGGTCGGCTCGGCCCCTTATCTTGGTACGGTCTATGTTAACGGCCGGGAAGTCGGCTCGCATGAAGGAGGCCATCTGCCTTTCGCCTTTGAAATCACCACCCTGATTAACTGGGACGCCGAGAACGTCATTGCTATCAGCGTGGAAAACGAACTGAAGCCGACTCGGGTTCCATCCGGCAACATCGCGACTGCCCTTGGCATTTTTGGCAGCCTCCCGCGCACCACTTATGACTTTTTTCCGTTTGCCGGCATCCACCGTCCGGTAGTACTGTATACCGTGCCGGAAACCTATATTGAAGACATTACCGTTGTCACCGGCATTGACGGCACGACCGGCACTGTGAAGGTCACCGCCCGGCTCAATGAGCCGGTTACGACCCAGAGCCACTATTACTCTTAATGGCGGCGCAGAACCACATCCAGACAGAAGCTCACTTTAAGGAAGGTCACGGCTGAAGTGCAACTTACCGTTCCTGAATGCGCGGTTGTGGTCCGACCAGACCCCTTCCTCTACGACCTCACCGTTGCCACCGGCAACGACCGCTACTCACTCAAGGTAGGTATTCGCACTATCGAGGTGCGAGGCAGCGAGGTTTTGCTCAACGGCCAGCCGGTAAAATTGAACGGCTTTGGTCGTCATGAGGATTTCTTCGCCAGCGGTAAGGGTCTGAATTTGCCTTTGCTGGTCAAGGACTACCAGCTTATGCGCTGGACCGGCGCGAACGCCTACCGCACCTCGCATTATCCCTACAGCGAAGAAGAGATGCAAATGGCCGACCGCGAAGGGTTTCCTGATCATCGATGAAATACCCGGCGGTCAGCCTTGCAATTTGAAAACGACGAAAATGCGGCCGAACGGTCTACGGGTGTGCCTGCAACAGCTCGATGAATTGGTAGCCCGGGATAAAAATCATCCAAGCGTCGTGATGTGGTGTGTGGCGAATGAACCGATGCCACGCAATTAAGTCTGGCTGGCGAAATCCCTGACCAAAAGACCCAAGACCCTTCGATAGCACGCGGTAAAGTTTCCTCGAAACCCTGGTTCGCCATACCCGGGAACTCGATTCCACCCGCCTGGTGACCTTCGTTAATCTGACCGGCGGCCCGATGGATGGATGGAAGAATGCGATGTTATCTGCATGAACCGCTACTGGGGCTGGTACGAGTTGGCGGCCATCTGGAGAAAGCTATCCCAGGGCTTGAGCAGGAACTCGACAGCGTCTGGGAGCTGTGGAATAACCGATCATGTGACCGAATTTGGGGCGGACACCATGGCCGGAATGCCACGGTCAGCCTGATGTTATGTGGACCGAAGAATACCAGGCCGAATTTATTCGCGGCACCTGGAAGTCGCCGGCGTAAGGACTATATCGCCGGGATGCAGGTCTGGAACTTCGCCGACTTTGCGGCGGTGCAAAGCGTGATGCGGGTGGGCGGCTTAACATGAAGGGGTGTTTACCCGCAGCCGTACCCGAAAATGGCCGCGCATGTCTTACGCGAGTTCTGGGCGAAGCCAGTGCCTCGTAAGAGGCAGCGTCGCTCTACCAACCAACGTCCAACAACAAGCATAGGCCCGTGATGCTTTCAGTTGCACCACGGGCCTATGCTTGTTGTTAGATTGAGCTACTTAGCGCGAACAACGCACGTTCCGCGCCGTTATTGTAGGGTGTCTACGCATCGACACCTAATTTTTTGAGTTGGTTACGGGCACGTTTCCTTTGTGCATCGTTCTTCGCCAATTCAAGCCCCTTGCGAAAGTCGGCGATTGCCTTATCTTTATCACCTGCGGTATCGCGATTGGCATAGACCACGCCTCGGGCCAGCAGCGGAGCAGCGTTCGCTTCGTCCAGCTTTATCGCACGCTCGAAGTCAGCAAATGCCGCGTCGTAATCCTTCTGTCCAGCCTTGGATTCAGCCCGCGAAATATAGGCATCGAGGAAATCATCCTTGATCGTGATCGCGTTGTCGAAGCTGATGATAGCGTTATTGTAATCTTTTAGAAGCTGATAGCTCACGCCACGATAGAAATGCGCCGTGTAGTTCTTGGGTCGGAGCTCGATCACCTTATCGAGATCAGCGATGGCCTTAGGGTAGTCAAGCTTAATAGAAAGTGTCGAGCGGTTCATATACGCTCCTGGTAATTCGTCGTTGAGCTTGATCGCCTCGCCATAGTCGGCGAGCGCCCCATCGTGGTCCTTCGCTTTCGTCTTCGCGTTACCACGTCGCACATAATCCTCTGCCGTCGAAACCTCGGTTGAAACAGTAATGACTGGTGTCGGCGCGACGGTGACGGTGGGCTTGGGAACAGTCGTCGCACCAATAGCGGTATCAGTTTCCGCAGCAATCGTCGTTTCAACAGCAGCGGTTACCGTTTCACGAGTGGTTGATGTTTCAGTCGTGTCTGCCGCTGGCGCTTGCGCGGTCACATCGGCCATGACGGTGGCACCCGCAGCCACCGGTTCGGCGACCTGTGTCACTTCGTTCGTAGCCGTTTGTGGCGTGCCACCACACCCCACCAGCACGAGTAAACCAATAGCCGGAACGATCCGATTGACCATATGACGATTAAACATCTGTACTTCCTTTTCCATATGCAGCGAACATGGCTGCGCGAACATCATCAAAGTATACCGATATCGCACTGTACCACCTCCCATCCAGGGCATTTCATCAGGTACCTGTCAGGCATTGCTCCTGTGTGTTTGCCAGCATTCGGCGACGCGCATAGAATAGTGCTGTGGAATCCTAGCATTGTACAAGGTGGTGTCATGCAAAAAGTACGATGGGCTGTTCTGGGAACCAGTAATTTCGCGCTCGACTGGATCGCACGTGGCGTGAACTCGCGAACAATGCGGAGCTTGTCGCGATCATCAGTCGTGATGAGGATCGGGGCAAGGCTGCCTGCGAGAAACTCGATGTTCCACGCACCTATAGCTCGATTCAGGCGATCGACACAAACGAAGTCGATGGCATCTTTATGACGTTGCCGAATGCACTTCATGCCCCGATGGTGATCGAGGCTGCACGACACGGACTCCACGTGGTCGGCGAAAAACCGATGGCGACATCGACCGACGAATGCCGCCAAATGATCGAGGCAGCGAAATACGCGGGGGTCGTTCTGGCGTCCGCCCAATGTATGGAATGGACGTCGCCGATTATCAAGACGCGCGAACTACTCGAAAGTGGTGTCGATCGGCGACATCGTCAGTTGCTCGATTTCGGCATCGTATCAAAGGGGCCAGACCCCGAACATATGCGTCAACCCAGATCGAACGGGGCGGCGGCCAACTTTTCGATATGGGCGTCCACGCTATCGACGCGATCACACGTTTGCTTGGGCCGATTTCCGAAGTCGCGGGATATATCGGCACTCCTGTCAAAGACTATCTGCCCGAAAACGGCTCGATCGTCCTGGCGAAATTTGCTTCCGGCGTGTCGGCACGATCGAAGCCAACGGAACCTGCTACCAGAACAGCTTTGTGATTCAAGGCACGAATGGCCGTATCTGGAGCGACGAATGGTGGGGCCGCGAGTTCGCGGGCGACCTGCATATGCAGGTCGGCGACGAGCGGACCGATTTCGACCTACCTAAAACGATGGTCTACAAGCATCAGGCCGAACATGTGTCGGCAGCGATCCTGGAAGGAACGCTACCAGTTATTTCGGGCGAACGGGGCATGGCGAACGTCGCCGTCATCGAAGCCGCCATCAAGTCGTCCGAACACAGGCCAGTTCGTTAACGTGAATGCGTCATAAATGCACGGCTGAAGTCGGCCAGCAAGGACCGTGGCACATGACACGGTCCTTGCCCAGTCATTCTGTCCGCGAAGACTTTGACGCACTGTTGCAGCACAGGCGATGCTTGAATCGCAGCGTTGCCTGTGCTGTAACAGGATTGTTATCCTCTCCAAGACGTCAGTCCGGCGCGCCACGAGGACAATGCAATCAAAATGAATCAAAACGGGTTGTTATAAACTCGTCATGCCCATTATGAATGTCCGTACTGTTCCAAAGCCAAGGTGATACACGTCCCTATGACCAGCTTACATCCCGGCTCGCGAAGCCCGTTCATGCCATTGGAGTGGGATCGAAAGCCCTTGAGAGACAGTGTCCATTCGACCGAACGTCGAAACAATAGTCCTGATGAGAGTTCCTGAATTGGTTTGCGTTAAAGTTGGAATATCTGCCGTTTGACAGCCATATTCAATCATGCTATGCTCACATTACCGTAGACATTGCACCAGGTGTTGTTTCCCGACGTTCTCGTTCTTGTAGCAATCATAACCTTGCATCAGGAGCATCTTGAGATGTCCGGAAGATACAGGAATACCTCGTCTTTCCTGAAGAAGCAGCATTCTCAGTTCGTGCCAGCCTAGGGCAATTCGTTCAGACATCAATGTCGATGCCAGTGAAAACTGGAACCGCTTGATCAACGCACCTGCAAATTTCTCAGGAGGGATCATGGGTCAGGACAAACTTAGCCGTCGGGATTTCTTCGCATCAGTGCGGTGGCCGTTGGTGGCGCTGCACTCGCAAGCTGTGGCGCAGTCGCACCGTCCGCATCACCGGCCGCTCAAACCACCGCCGCACCTGCCGCAGGCAGGAGCCGAAACCACAGCCCCACCTGCGGCCGCCGCTATGCCAACCGTCGCTGCACCACCTACCACCGAAGCTGGCACGATCTCGTATTGGACGTTCTGGGGTAACTACGGCGACTGTGTACCGTTGTTCCAGGATGCCCTCGCAGCGAAACTCGCGCCAAACAAAATCGATATCCGTACGGGCGTCGATTCCGAGCAGGTCTTCATAACCGCAGTCGCCGCTGGCACACCGCCGGATGTTGGCACTGGCCACCACTATGTCGACTATTTCTCCAAGGGCCAGGCCCTTCCGTCGACGAACTTGTTGCGTCGTCGAGCGTCATCAAGCAAGAGAACTTCTCTGAGGCTGCCTGGAAAGGTATGCAATACGAGGGCAAAATCTTGGGTGTATCGGGCATCGAAGCATTCGTGCGGCGTGGCCTGAACTACAATGCACGAATGGTCACGGAGCCGGTCTTGATCCTGACAAGCCACCTGTCACCTGGGACGAGAGTGATGGAATGGCACCAGAAACTGACCAAGTTCGACGATGCGGGGAACCTACTGCAATTCGGCCTCGACCCGATCGATGCCGAAGGTGGCGTGTTTGCCTCGAACGACGGCTCATCGATCAACGACTCGTGGGGCGATAATGGTACGACGAAGACAACAAGAAGTTCAAGCCTGAACACACCGAACATGGTGGAAGGTTTGCAAACCTATTCCGACTTTATCAAGGTTGTCGGTGCCGACAAGTCGCCGGTCTGCGTGCGGTCCAGGGCCAGGGCTCATGGGGCGGCTCATACAGCGCCAAAAGCAGGCCATGATCATTGAAGGCTACTGGCACCCTGGCGAAACCGTGCACGAAAAGCCCGAAGTTGGCAAAGTCAACCGCGCCACCTGGGTTCCCGTGCCAGAATCGCGCCGTGGCAAGAAGATCCAGCAGGGTGGCGGCCACATGGTGCTGTTCTATAAGGGCGCGAAGAACCCAGCGCAGGCCGCCTGGCCTGTCGCCGAATTTATCAACAGCAAGGAACACTGCGATCCGGTCTTCAAGACACTGGGCTGGTTGCCTGACTTCAAACCATTCCTCGAAACGGTCGATCCGTCACCGTTCCCAGGCTTGAAGTTCTACACTGACTCGGTTGACCGCAGGCGGACGAATGGTATTATCCGATCCTCAATCCGGTCGCAACGTTCGCTGGCACGAAGTTCACGCAGGTCATGGAGTCAGTTTATCGCGACCAAATGACGCCTGAGCAAGGCGCGGAAGAACTCCAAAGTGCGTTGGAGCAGGAATGGAAAGAAGGCGGTTACGACCAAGCCTAACGGTTGATCGTCTAGCTGTATGGGGCAGGTGGCGCCGGTCGCCACCTGCACCATATGTATTATACGTCCCTGAGTCTTCCTGGTCCGAGATGCGTGGTAGGATGTAACCAACACCTGTGGCACTGGAAACTCATCGATTGGGATGTGTTTGAATACATCGACTGAGGAGCGCTTATGTCGGTTGCAGTTACTCAGGCCCCACGCGTCCGAACAGCCCGTTGGTCACCCAAGAAGCGCCACGACCTTTTTTTCGGTCTGCTGTTTGTTTCGCCCTGGATCCTTGGCTTTATCCTATGGACGATCGCCCCGCTCGTGTCTTCGCTGTATTACAGTTTTACCCGCTACGATTTGCTCCAGCCCCCGGCTTTCATCGGATTCCGTAACTACACCAATCTCGCTTCAGGACAAAGACTTCCATCTGGTTGTCCGCAATACGATGTGGTGGGTGTTTTTAGTGCGCCCCTGGGCGTCCTGTCGGCCTTTCTGATGGCCGTGTTGCTCAACACGAAGATGGTCGGTCGCTCATTTTTCCGCGCGATCTTCTTCTTTCCCGTCGATCGTACCAGTGATCGTCACAGCGACCGTGTGGCAGTTCTTGCTGAACATCCAATATGGCGCGATCAACTCGACACTCCAGGGATTTGGATTCTCGACCATTCCGTTTCTTGCGAATCCGGCCTATGCAAAGCCGACCCTGCTGTTGATCCATTGTTGGGCGCAAGGCGCGGCGATGGTGATCTTCCTTGCGACGTTGCAAGATGTTCCCCGTGACCTGTATGAAGCCGCGACGATGGACGGCGCAAGCAATCTCCGCCGCTTCTGGCATATCACGATTCCGATGTGCTCACCGGTGATCCTGTTCAATATGGTCATGGCCTTCATCGCTGGATTCCAGAACTTCGAACTACCCTGGCTGCTGACACAGGGCGGCCCGAGCCGATCGACCGAGTTCTTCTCGTTGTATCTGTATCGGAACGCCTTCCAATATTTGCGTATGGGTAAAGCCTCAGCGCTGGCCTGGGTGTTGTTCCTGGTGATCGTGCTGTTCACGATAACATTGTTCAAGTTCTCCGGCCGATTTGTTTATTATCGCACCGACGATTAAGGGTAAGAGGAGTAGCAGTTATGGCAGTTAAAGCACTTTCTCGTCCCTCCGCCGTTGCTGGATCGACCCGCAAATTATCGGCGTTAGGGGTATTGGGCGAAATTCTGAAGTACGCGTTGTTGATCAGACTGGCGATCACGTTCCTGATTCCGTTCTATTGGATGGCATCATCAGCAATGAAGGACCAGGCCCAGATTTTTACGATTCCGCCGCGATGGATTCCGAGCCCGGCCTACTTTGGCAACTTTTTTGCCGCATGGAACACGCTGAACTTCAACCTGTATGCGTTCAATACGGTCTTTAAGTACGCGATTCCATCCACGATTGGGACAGTTTTGTCCTCCGCTATCGTGGCATATGGGTTCGCACGCTTGACCTGGCCAGGGCGCAACATTCTCTTTGCGATCTGTCTTGCGACGATGATGATCCCCTTCCAGGTTCGCCTGGTGCCTTTGTTCATCATCTTCAAGAACCTTGGCTGGATCAACACCTACCTGCCACTGGTGGTTCCGGCCTTCTTTGGCAACGCCTTCTTCATCTTCATGCTGCGGCAGTTTTTCCGCACGATTCCCTTTGAATTGTCGGAAGCCGCCAAGATAGATGGTGCGAACGAGTTTGCGATCCTGTTTCGTATTATCCTGCCGCTGACGAAGCCCGCCCTGACCGTGGTGGCGCTATTCGCGATGATGGGCGCATGGAATGACTACCTTGGGCCGTTGATCTATATCAACAACGAGCCACAGTGGACCCTGGCGTTAGGCGTGCAGCGCATGGGCATTGCCATGACGGAGGTCGGTTTCAAGGATAATGCGTACGCGTATCTGATGGGTGTGAGTACTATCGTGACGATGCCCATTCTGGTCGCCTTTTTCTTCGCGCAACGATCATTCATCGAAGGCATCACCATGACTGGCGTGAAGGGGTAGGCGTACCTCACGACGGCAAACCATCGCCGTACGTCGATGCAACCAGCGCGGGTGGGTGTAACCCAACGGGGTTACACCCACCTTTGCGTGAACGGACCATGGACCACCGTAGCATACGCATGAATCGTTTGTACACGTACATGTGAAAACAGATATCCGGAGCGTCGTCGGGCATACCGACATCACGATTGAATGCGGCAAATAGTGAACGCATAGATGAATATGAGAGATTGTCGACCGTTTTTTATGTATCTTATATGTTCAGTTTCACCGCCCAGTATCGTTTTCGACAGTCCGCACTGCTGTGGTCGGTCGTCAGTGGTCAGTAGTCAGCAACAAAGGTTCAGGAATGAAAAGACCTCCTAACAGCGTTGGTGCGAATGAACGCATCAAGCAAGAAATACGCACACCATATGTGACCTTTCAACCACGTTCAGCGCGGGGTTTACAGCAGGGCATCGACCTATTGGTCGCAGCTATCAAGCCGACGCTCGGACCCATACCGCGTTTCGTAGCGGTCGAACGCATTGGCATGCGCGACCGCGAACCGGAAATGCTCGACAGCGGCGCATTGATCGCCCGTCGTGTGGTCCAGGTAGCGAATCGTGACGCCGATGTTGGCACGATGTTCCTGCGTCATGTGCTGTGGCGGCAACGTGAGCGTGCGGGCGATGGCACCGCCACGACAGCAGTGCTGTTCCAGGCGATCTATCATCAATCTCAAACCTACCTGGCTGCTGGCGGCAATGCGGAGATGCTCCGGCGAGCCATGATGCGCGGCCTCGCCACCATCACTGAGGACATGGAGCGTGCGGCGCGTCCGGTCGCGGGACCAGAACGTATCACCGAGATCGCCCGTTCGATCTGTCAGGATGATGAACTTTCGGCATTACTGGGCGAAATATTCGATACGGTTAGTGAACACGGCGCGGTCGAAATACGCAGCGGGCGGCGGGTCGAATCTACACGCGAATACGTCCTTGGCACATATTACAAAGGCAAGCTGTTGTCGGAATACATGTTCACCGACCAGCTACGCCGTCGTGCAGATGTAGAAAATCCAGCAGTGCTGGTGACGGATTTCGCGCTCAACGAGATCGAGGACCTGCGACCACTGTTCAACATCGTCGCTAACGAAGGGATTCCATCGCTGTTGGTGGTGGCGCGTGAGGTCAGCGATGCTGTTATGGGCGTATTCACCCAGGCACGCCACCGTGCCACGCCTTGCCACATCATCGCGGTCAAAGCGCCCGATGCCATCACCGGACAGGCCGCGATGCTCGACGACATCGCGACGCTCACTGGCGCACGTCGATTCATCACGGTCGCGGGCGACAGCCTGGACACACTCAAATCCGAACATCTCGGACGAGCGCGGCGTGCCTGGGGGATGACGAATATTTCGGTATATTAGGCGGTAAGGGCGATCCGCGCCTCATTCGCGCCCACGTCGCACGCCTGCGTTCCGCGCTCGACAACGCCGATGAGCCGGAAGACCGACAAAAGTTGCGCGATCGTATCGGCAAACTGTTGGGTGGAACCGCCGTGCTATGGGTGGGCGGCAATAGTGAAACCGACATCGCAGCCCGCAAAGAGCTTGCGGAAACCACCGTCGAGGCGGTGCGGACCGCTATCAGTAAAGGTACCCTGCCAGGCGGTGGCATCGCCCTACTGGCATCACGTGGGCGTCTGCTCGAGATGGCGGCAGCCACCGAGAACCTGGACGAGCGCACGGCTTACCGCATTCTTGCGCGCGCCCTGGAGGAACCAACGCGCATCATCGTTGAGAACGCGGGCTACCATGGCGCGACCGCGCTTGCACAGATCGCACGCGCTGGCGCGGGCTACGGCATGGACGCACGCACAGGCAGCGTCGTCCACATGGAGGATGCTGGCATCGTTGATTCAGCCGGCGTACTGCTGAACGCTGTCCATGAAGCAATCGCCAGCGCCGCCCTTGCCCTCACCGTCGATGTGGTGGTTCACACCAAGCGACCTAACATCTCGTTCGAGCCATAAATAGATACCGTTTCAACTACAAACGGCAGAATACATATCTGAGCGCCGACCGCTGGCGTAGGTCGAGGAAGAACATTCGACCTCTCCTTCTTCAATTGGGGTAGTCCGTCGTCGGCGCTCCGTCGTCAACCCGAAGGGTTAATAATGTCCACAGATCTAACATTTGTATACAGCATCGTCGCCGCGCCAGGTATGGACATGACGCCTATCTGTTTCGCCGCTTCGACCGAAGGTTTGCAGCGATCAGATGACGGCGGAGCGTCCTGGAAGCCCGCCTGGGAGTCGCTGACGCTCACTGGCACGCTGGCAGCGACCGCGATTGCAATTTCCGCGGCATGGGTGTCCGATACCACAGTCTTTGCCGCCGCTCCCGGTGGTGTCTTTCGCTCAACCGACGGTGGTCACACCTGGACGATGGCGCTTTTGCCACCACCAACGCCGTTTATCTCCCAACTGTTGATCTCCCCAGCGTATGCCCACGACGGCATGATCTTCGCGGGAACAGTCGAGGACGGCGTGTTTCGGTCGGGTGACCGTGGCATCACCTGGGAAGCCTGGAACATCGGGTTGTTCGACCCGCAGATCCTGTGTATGGCAGCGTCGCCGCCATCGGCAGCGACCGGACGCTGTTCGTCGGCACCGAAAGCGGCGTGTTTCGGTCCAGCAACAACGGGCGCTTCTGGCACGAAACAACCTTTGGCATGGATGACGCGCCTGTACTGAGCATCGCCGTATCGCCGACCTACGCAGACGACGGTACGCTATGGGCAGGAACGGAGGCACGTGGACTTTGGTCGTCTACAGATCGCGGTGGGACCTGGCAACAGACCACGGGCTTGAATATTTCCGAACCGATCAACGCGCTCATCGTAGGCGCACAACCGGGGCATCTGCTCGCGCTGCTGGATGATCGCACGCTCGAAACCCGCGATGGTGGCGCGGCGTGGCATACGCGTACGACGGCTGAATCGGGAGTAAGCTACACGTCCATCGCCGCACCGCAAGGTCTGGACGGCGCGGAGTTGCTTGTTGGCTTATCCGATGGACGGGTCATACGCTATAACGGCTGACCCATCGATAGCATTTTCGACGTTGCACATCTATTACTGGTGCGATAGTTGCATCATCGTGCCGACATCCCTTCGCGTAGCATACGACGAGGCGATGATCGCGAATGTGGAGCAACGATTATGCGATTACAAGGACAAACGGTACTCGTCACGGGAGCCAGCGCGGGGCTAGGGCGCGCCATCGCGTTGGCGCTCGCCGCTGAAGGCGCGCAACTCATCATCAGCGCGCGCTCGTGGGACCCGCTTAACAACTCGCCAGCGAGATCGACCGTATCGGCGCAGAAGTGCTGGTGGCACGGTGCGATGTGCGAGATGCGAATGCTGTTTATGAGCTAGTAGAACGAGCGACCACGGAGTTCGGGCGCATCGATACCGTGATTACAAGTGCCGGCATTGGCTTACGTCGGCCATTTGTAGAAACAACTATCGAGCAATGGGATGACGTGTATGCGACGCTGGTGCGCGGCACGATGCTGGTAGCTCAGGCGGTGCTGCCGGCAATGATCGAACGCAAGAGCGGCAACATTATCACGCTGGCAGCACCGCTCGAACGCATCGAAACTCCCGGTTTTGTCGCCTATACATCGGCGAAGTACGCCGTGGAAGGCTTCACGAAGACGCTCGCCAAAGAAGCGCGGCGCTACGGCATCAACGTCAACGGTGTCCATCCAGGTAGCTTCGCCGATACCGCGATGGTTCGCGACGTCATGGCGGGGAGCCAGCCACCCGCCCTGCTCGCGCCCGACATCATCGCAGCGCTTGTCGTTAGCCTCGCGGCACAGCCACCACGTGGCACGACTGGCACAATCATTGATGCTACTGCCTGGAACGCCGAGCAAAACGCGGGCTTAGGTTCCCGGTTATCTTCGATTTCTCGTTGGCGCATCGGCATGGCGTCAATCTGCCCGAACAAATCGTCAGATGGAACTGGCTCTAACGCGTGACGCTTGACCCCGCCATCCTTCCCAAGAAGCACGAACGCGAAAGAGCCAGATACAACGCCGAGGCGCTGTCGTAACGCGGCGCCGTCCGGCGGCGTCACCGGGTCATCGCCAAGCGTGCTTTGACCGTCCTCGAAGATATACCCCACGATTAAGTCGCGCTCCACAGCGCCATCAATGTGCTGCTCCAGCCAATGGCGCTGCTGCTTTACGCCTGCATCGTCAGACGTTGGACCAAACACCAACGCCACACGATTCTTCCAACGAAACGATTCCAGGTCGAGCATGGTCTCCTCCTTGACACCTGCGCCACGGCATCCCACAAGGGTGCAGATGCACACCACACGTATCATTAAGTTCGTGGCAACACCGGCCCAATGCCATAACGTAGTCATATTGAGTACAGGCACGAACGGGACCACACGCTCATGGGTGTCACCAGCGTTCGTCGTACAAGGCATGGCAACCACAGCAATCAGGCAGATATACTGACGCTGGGCATCCTACCGATAGCAGCGAAGATGTATTTTCATTGATTAGTATACATTTATGTTGAAAAATGCGTTATTTATCGCTCAATGCGCCCTCACTTACCGTTCTAAACAACCAAGACCCGGCACGCACTGGGCTTTCTAATGCTGAGGAAAAGGCACCTGCGGGTGATCGCACCCACATGTTGGTCGGTATGCTCTTAACGCGTGAGGCTGCATGTGGGCAGAGCAAGTATTGGCATCGCTGGCGAACAGATCAATAGTGAAAGGCCGCTTTCGCACCACCATTGGACAGGAGAGTATAATGCGCGTACGAGTGAGATTGGGGATTTTTGCTTACCCTCCCCGAAATGGTGCGTTTGGCCATATCACCCCCTCTTGCTCCGTCGAAACGAGCAAACGGTGCACTTGATCGTATCTACCCGTTTTCCTCCACAACCACGAGTGGGATCTTCGTCAATGTGTCGACCATCACATCCATGTCGATCGGGTCGGCACCCTTCGTGAACTCATACCGCCCATAGAAGTTGATGTGTTGCCACGCCACCGGTGAAACCTGGCTGAGTACGGCTGCACCATCGGTGTCTCCGATCGCTTCTTTGTGTGCCATCACACGAGACAGCATCATCGTGTTGTAGAAAATGATGCAGTTGGTGAGCAACCGGCTACATTCGTGCCACAATTGCTGGTCATCCTCGTTTGTGAAGCGGAGCTTGCCGAAGTTGGCGTAGGACACTGCCCGCCGCAACTGATGATAATTCTCGCCACGATTGAGCGCACGCTGCACGTTTTTCCGCAGTGGCGGTGAGTCCACGTACTCCAACAGATAGCGGCTGCGGATGCAGTTATCGTATTCCCAGAGCGCCTGTCGCGTTTTATTCTTGCGGGCATAGGCGTTGAGCTTGCCCACGATGATGCTCTGTGTGGTCGTCTTCCGTGCCAACGACACGAAAATCCGCTGCAGATTATCCCATTCCTCCACAATAAGCTCGGTGTTGAGTTTCCGAATGGGTTTGAGGATCACGTCACCGTACTGGCTGGGATGCTGAAAGCCGTAGAGCGCAGTACTCATCTTCTCCTGAATATCTGCATAGCGCGGCGCAAACTGATAGCCGAAGATGTGCAGCAGTGCAAAATTCACCTGATTGGTTCCATGCGTATCGGTGGAATGGACGGCAGGCTGGATATCGGTTGTATTGTTGACCAGCAGATCGAAGACGAACTGGCTTTCATGCTCGTGCGCGCCGATGATGCGTGCATTGATCGGGACATGGTTGGCGATGAGCGTGTAGGCCACCACGCCTTTGTTCAGACCGAAATACTTCGGCGAGTGACGAGCATGAAAGGTATGGACCGCCGTCTCGAACTTCTGCCCGTCGCTGCTCGAATGGACCACGCCACCCAGGTCATACTGCCCAAAGTGCGGCAGCGCCGCGATGGCATTACTGACACGATCGTTGGCGGCTTTGAGCGTTTCCAGACGCAAGAAGTTATCGGAGGTTCCCTGGAGCAGCGCGAACGAAAGGTCAGAGATCTCGCCCATCCGTCCCAGACCCATATTGGTCGCCCAGGCAACCAGGCAGGCACGAATGCAGCGCTCGTCCACGGCCTGTTTGCTGTAGCGTCCAAGCACATGCTCGAAGGTGGTCATGAAGTCGCAGTGGTCGTTGACAAACTGCAACAGACTGCTGATTGGCACCTGGCGCAACGCCTCAAAGATGGGATGGTTGATCGTATCGCTTCCCGTCGGATACTGCAGCGTCCAATGCACACGCGGACCCTGACGTTTGATCTCGAAGGCAGGATTCTCGCCGGTCGCAATGCGCCGATTGACCGTCAGAATGCGCTCCTCCAGTTCGTCTTCCAGTGCGTCGAGATGTTCGCGAATCGGCTGCATAAGGAGCGGCATGCCTGTCTGGGCAATCAGTGTTTCCTTGTGTTTCCACTCCTCATCGCCGATCAGATCATCCTCGAAGCTCCGGAAGCGCACGCTCGTCCGACAGAAGACATCTCCCGCTTCCAAACCGTTGCGGAGCAATCGATAGATCAAAAATTCATAGCGGTCGGTGATGAGCGCTTTGCCCGCACTATCACGCGCATACAGGTAGGGCTTGTCGCGCACGGGAATACACCGGATGGGAAGATCAGCAGGATCGATCTGTCGCAACGAACGACCACTCTGAAACGTTTCCGTCAAAACGTGGACGGCTTCCAGGACGGGTGCGGTTACCCGTGTCGTCGTGAGGGTGATTGTTCGCAGAATCGGACGCAGGTACTGTTTGAACCGCCGTGCCATCGCGTCAACGTGATCCCACTGAAAGGCGGTTTCGTCGAAGCTCGCTTCCGTCGCAATATAGTCAGCGACATCCGCCAATCGCTCACGCTCAAGAATCGCAAAGGCGCGTGCCTGAACCGTCTCAAAGGATGTATCGGGTGCATGGTCGGTGAGGAAAAGCTGCAGCACTTGTCCGGCCTTGGGCAGATCGTGATTGCGCATGATACGCTGTGCGTAGACCTGTTCCTTGGCAGCCGCTTTCGCTTCATCGACATACTCGTTGACCAGGTGAATGAAGCAGGTGAGCAGATTGTCGTTGAGACGCTGATAGCGGTGGAAGACAAAACACAGCAGGTAGAGTGCGACAACCCACGGGTCCAGTTGCTGGAGGCGAAAGACCGAATAGTAGCTTACCAGCGACGCATAGTACGTGATTCCTTCATTGGAAATAGCCAACAACGGCACAACGCGCGTCGCCAGGTGATAGAGCGGCAGAAGCTGCTCGCTGCGTGCGATTTCGCGGCGGAGTTCGCCGAGGCTGAAGTCTTTTGGCTCACGTTTGAGCAACGTGATGGTATACAGACCATCGGCGGGAGCGAATAAACCATCCAGGGCGGCACGATCCGTGGTCGTCAACGCAGTCTGGAGCACGTTCGTCAGACGGGTTTGCTCGGCGAGCAATGCCTTGCCGACAACGTCCTCTTGGAGGAAGCTATAGCCAGGGCTGACGAGACGCTGCTCGGTAAGCCAGCGGAGCACCTCGCGCAAGACATAGATCGGCTTGCTGCTGATCCTGGCAGCGTGCTGCGCACGAAGGAAGAGCTGTTCGCGATCTGCGGCGGTGCAGAAGCGATAGTGAAAGCGTTCCAGGATGGCATGCCGCTGCTTGAGAATGGTTCGTTTATTGAGTGGGCGCAGGTTCGGTCGTTGCAGCGTGGAGAAATAGCGGTTGATGATATGGTTGACATCGTCGGCAACGTCATGAAAGGCAAAGGCGAAGAAGCGTTGTTTGGCCTTGAAATAGCCGAGCTGAAGGATGAAATAGAGTTGTATATGCGTGCGCCCAAAGGCGGAGACAATGTCGTGTTCGGGTTGTGTGAGGGCAAAATACTGGGTACGTTCGTCGGCTGTAAAAGATGGTCGCCCATACAGCGCCTCGATTTCCTCGTCGTCGAGGAGTTGGAGTCGTTTCGGTGCTGGACGTGCGGGAGGATTGGTCATACAGCCTCCACCTGATGTGGGAAAACGTCCCTATCCTAGCACCATTTCTTGGCGGTGGAAATAGGGGTTTCTTTTCGACAGAAGCTGTCTACAATAAGTACGAAAGAGACCTTTATCCCGCACCAGGGCGAAAGGCGTGCCAGGAAAGGAACGCGTCTCATGCGCTATGCCTATATTCGTGTCAGCACCGATAAGCAGACCACCGAAACGCAACGCTTTGAGATTCTGAAGTTTGCCGACCAGAACAAGCTGCGCAATCGATCAGTGGATCGAAGAAACGGTCAGCGGAACGCGGAAGGTACAGGAGCGTAAACTGGGTCGCCTGCTGCCGACGCTCCAGCCACACGATGTGCTGATTGTGACGGAAATCAGTCGTCTGGGTCGCAGTTTAATGGAAGTCATGAGTTTCTTGCACACGTTGATGGAGCGGGAAGTAACCGTCTACACGATCAAAGAGGGCTATACCTTGGGGAATAATCTGAATTCCAAGGTGCTCGCCTTTGCCTTCAGTCTCTCAGCTGAGATCGAACGGGCGATGATCTCGCAGCGCACGAAAGAAGCGCTGGCGCGCAAGCGGAGTGAGGGGAAACGCCTGGGGCGGCCCAAAGGCTCACTGTCGAAAACCACAAAGCTGACTGGGAAAGAAGCGGTGATTTAGCCTTTGCCTTCAGCCTCTCGGCCGAGATCGAGCGGGCGATGATTTCCCAACGCACCAAAGAAGCGTTAGCCCGCAAACGCAGTGAAGGGAAGCGCCTGGGGCGACCCAAAGGCTCGCTGTCGAAGACCACCAAGCTGACGGGCAAAGAAGCCGTGATCAAAGAGCTTTTAGCCAAACGGGTGGGGGTCAGCACGATTGCCCGCATCCTCGGCGTGCATCGTCTCACGGTCGCCAACTATATTCGAAGTCGCGGATTATAGCGCGCTAATCGTCCTGCCTCGCGCATGACCAGGGCAACAGAGTTCGGTTGGCTTTGTCACTGATAGAGAGAAAGGAACACATTGGCTACCCAACATCCACCGGCGGACTTCGAGATTTCAGAGGTTACCCACGCCGAAATGCAGCCGCGGGAACATCAGGTATCGCCCGGCAGTGGACAACGTTCTTTGCGCCGCGCACGAAAGCGCAGCGCTTGACCGAGTTGGAACTGGTCATTCCTGCGGGCCCCAACCAAGACCAAGGAACCTCATACACGCGGCTACGAGGCCGGTACGGCTTCGACGACACTCGGCCCCGCCTGCGTGGGGACAACCCGTATGAGTGCGAAACCCGCGTCCCGGAACAGCGCATCGTATTCGGCGGCGGTCCGTTCCCGTCCACCGGGGATCGCAAGCATATGCAGGTCAAGCCACTTGCCGAAAAAGGGCTCATCCCCTGACGGCAAGACGAGCTCAACGATCAGCAGTTTTCCATCGTCCGGCATGGCCTGGCGGCACTGTCTCAGAATCGACACGCACCGCTCGTCATCCCAGTCATGCAGGATCTGCGACAGCACATACGCGTCCCCACCGGGAGGGACGGCCACGGAAAAAGTCGCCACTGACGGCCGTAGAGCGGTTGGCGACCCCGACCGTCACTAAGTAATCCCGCGCTTCGGCAACCACATGTGGCTGGTCGAAGAGGATCCCGTGCATGCCGGGATTGCGCTCCAGAATGGACGCCAGCAGTGCGCCATGACCACCACCGACATCCACGACCGTGCCGAACGGGGAGAAGTCGTACGCATCGACCACACCGATGACTAACTGGTTTGTCCAGCTGGTCATCGCCTCGTTGAACACCCGGCCAGGCTCTGGGTGCTCGGCGAAGTACGTGAAGACCGGCATGCCGAATGCGTGTTCGAAGGCAGGCTTGCCGGTCTGCACACTGTAGAGCATGTCCCCCCAGGCGCGGTACATTTCCTCGTTGTAGGTGATCGCCAGTGCACGCATCGAGTCCGGGCGTCCCGGTGCGGAGGAGTTCCGCGAGCGGCGTGAGCGCAAAGGAGCCGGGGGTCGCTTCGGTAAAGACCCCGATGCTGACGAGCGCCCGTAACAGGCGGTGGAGTGATGGGGCATGGCTCTTGGTCGCCGCTGCAAGGTCCGCACCGCTGACAGGTCCGTCCGCGGTGAGATCGGCAAGGCGCAGTTTGGCGGCGATATAAATCGCTTGCGAAACCCAGTAACCGGTCATCATGTTGAGCAAGGTCACGGGTGGTGGAGTGACGTTGGCGTCGGTCGATAGGTTGCGCGACATAGATACCTCCTCCTCACCGCGGATGCTCTGTTCCGACACGTTGCGATCCAGCAGTCGCGGAGGTGCTTCGACGCATGCTCCCGCCATTCCTATGGTCTGTCATCACGTCTCAGGTGGGACAGTAGGAGAGCCGGGGACCGTTGAGCGGAGCGCCGTCTTCCATACCTGAGCAAGCCAGAGCCTCCATTGCCGGATCATCGTACGGGTGCGGCAACCGCAGCATGAATCTCAAGCAGTTCGGAACGCTCTCGGCGGGGCCAGGCCCCATGCCACACTCCGTCGCTACGCCAAAGTGCGTGACCACGTCCCGGGCAGCCTTGATCCGCTGCTTGGTGCCGGCGAGTGCGGCTGTCTGAACGCGCGTCGACATTCCGAACACCCGTTGCTCTCTCCCTGCCGCATGACCTTGATGCCGCAGGGAGGAACGTAGGAAGCCGATCCAGGGGGTGCGGATGTACCTGCTGGCCATGAGTGTGTCAGTTCATTGAATACGAACGCATGCTGATGTATTGTGGCTCCGTTTGACGTGCGCGTATTCTCGGGGAGAGCGCGAGAGCTCTAAACGTTTATCGGGTGTATGATCGGCTACAGTTCGTTGTCTTTCTGCTCTCGTTCATCACACGGTTGGCTCCTGGGTGTATCGACGAGATTCTCTGGACCTTCGAGTATGACCATCGGCCGGTGCGTCTCTACGGCATCCAGCAATTGATTAAAGATCGATTGAAAGAGCTCAGGGTCTGCTGCAAGGGTCTCATATGCCGCTTCGAGGTCGCGGTACGGTGTCATACAAATAGTTCCTTTCGCAACAGTGTTTTGCCGATAATCTCTGACATCATCCAAAAATATCCCATCTTCCCTGCTCCGCACGGGGCACAATAACTACGAGGGAATGGCGCCGGTGATGGTCAACCAACATCGTGCTGCTGGGAGTGTTCTCGGCGGCAGCGCTCTGTTCATCAAGCAGATGAGACGATTAAGCCGGATACTTCCTGGGCTGACTGCAACCGCCTTGAGGTCGTGCGACCTTCGTTTCGGGTGTGATCGCACAAACATGGAGACGGATTTTGTCGTTGTTCGACAACGAATCGGAGATTTTGCGTACGAAGCGTGTATCCTTGCCGGCATCAAGCGGGACGTCTCCGCCAAACCAGGTTCGGTCGGCTCCAGGATCGCGTTCTCGTCACCAAGAGGTATCATGTTCCCGGCCTCAGCAACGTGCCACCGTCCGGTATTCTGTGTTTGCGTGCCGTGCGGCACTATCTGCTGGTGTCAACACTC
Source organism: uncultured Chloroflexia bacterium (assembly GCA_963782315.1). Classification (GTDB taxonomy): domain Bacteria; phylum Chloroflexota; class Chloroflexia; order Chloroflexales; family Kallotenuaceae; genus JBBSGA01. The sequence goes on along the minus strand of CAWAJS010000043.1, from coordinate 2,547 downwards.
TGATCTCAGCCGTGTGTCCTCCTTGTAAAAAGCGACCCATCATGCGGTTGAAATACGCAACCTGGTGACACGAGGCGCATGGACATACGAGACGATATCCGCGATCTCGAACAATTTCCTGTTTACCGATAATAATTGCTATTGAGCGTGTCTGAAAAGGTAGTACAGTGAAAGGATGGAGAGAAAACGATACCCAACGGATTTGACGGATAAGGAGTGGGTACTGCTAGAACCACTTGTGCCAGCACCAAAACTGGGCGGACGCCCAGTCAAATGGTCACGTCGTGAAGTGCTCAACGCCATCTTCTACGTGCTACGCAGTGGTGAGGCCTGGCGTCTGCTGCCGCATGACTTTCCTCCCTGGCAAACCGTCTATCACTACGCACGCCTCTGGCGCATCGACGGCACCTGGGAGCGGATGCATGGTGCGCTGCGTGAGCAAACTCGTCTTGCTGCTGGTCGCACATCTCACCCTTCAGCCGCCGTTCTTGATAGCCAATCGGTCAAGACGACGGAAAAAGGGGGGTCCGCGGTCGGGATGGGCACAAGAACGTGAACGGGCGTAAGCGCCATCTGCTGGTCGATACGGGTGGCCTCGTCTTGAAAGTTCTTGTCCACGCGGCGAACATCAACGATAGCAAAGGCGGTCGATTGGTCATGGACAGTGTGCGTGAGCAGTTCGCAACCTTGCGCAAGCTGTGGGTCGATAAGGGCTATCAAGGCTGGTATTGGTACTGGCTCAAGCTTGACCGTGACCTTGACGTTGATGTGATGCCACGAGGACCGTATAGAAAGAAGCGAGACGTGTCTCGCCATCATGCGACCGAACCTGGAGCTATGAGGTGGCGCAAGGACGCTGGGTCGTGGAACGGACATTTGCCTGGTTAGGACGCTACCGACGGTTCTACCCTTTAGGCGAAGGACTATGAATATTTGCCCAACGACGAGTGAAGCGCTGATCTATGCGGCAATGAGCCATCGCATGGTTCGACGTTTAGCACGATCGGGGCAACCAGTGGTCGAGATTGGCCGTCGCCCTCGCCAACTGACCTTACCATTCACCTCGCTGGAGCTCGCTCCATAACTACCTTTTCAGACACGCTCTACTACTCACTCATGTTCATCGTTGAGGCGTACACCTTTATTCGCAACCACCTGCGATTCAACATAGCGCATGGGCATGGCCGGACTCTTCCACCCACCAGCATCTTGCAAGCTTTTGAGGTCAGTCCCTCCACGCGTGGCGCTCGTTGCCCAGTAGTGGCGGCAATCATGGGGCGATAATCCCATGAGGCCGATCTTCGCGCCAAGGAAACCAACACGCTTGTTGATGGCTCCCTCGCTCATGCCTTTCCTAGGACCATGCTCCGCATCTGGCTCCAGGTGTGGCTCTTTGCGCTTTCCGCCCTGCATCTTTTCACGGCTGAGAACACGATTTTTGCGGCTGCCGGGAAGCAATGGACCGGTCTTCGGCATGTCGCTGTTAATTAATAGGTAGGAGGTGGCTGCACGCAGCGTGTCCCTGGTCAATTCATGGGTTTGTATGAGGTCGACTTTGGGACGGTAAAAGCGCATGGTTCCATCGGCAAGGTTGAAGTCCTCCACAGCGAGGCCTGCGACTTCACTCACGCGCAGACCGTGGTCGAGCAGCAGACACATGAGCAGCGCGTCACGTCTGCCCTGCGCGGTATCGCTCGGCTGCTGCTTGAGCAGCCGCGCCTGAGCACCCGTGATCGAGACTGCCGTGGCTTTCTTGTGTCCAGCTCGCGTTGCCGTCCGGCTCTGATCGATGTTGCGGCCTTCCTTGTGACTATATCCTGCGACGGCCTTGATACGGATGTAGGTTTCGTGGTCAAGCACCCCAGCATGGAGCGCGAGTTGGCAGTAGGTCTTGACCGTCGCGAGGCGAACATTGACGCTGCCGATCGCATAGCCGTGCTGAAGTTGCCACTGGACGAAGCCAGCGACAAGTCCCCACGTCACTCCACGCCAGGCATTCGGCTCTATGTGCAACTCGCCCGTCATGACGCCGGCTTCTGCGAGATACGTCCGGAAGAGATGGAGATCCGCGATGTGTCGCCGATGGTGTTTTCGCCGCCTTCCTCGACTGGAAGGCGGCGAAAACACCATCGGCTGCCGCGCGATCGGCCACCTGTCCGGCAACCACCAACTGCGCTGGATGCCGTACGACGACTTCACCAGCGATGACCTCGGCGATTGGAACGATTTCAGTGTGTTTCATAGAAGCTCAGGTTCTCCATGACCCGCTGTTCAGGACGACCATCCCCATCAAGGACGCTCTCCATCTGTTGGTTCCTTTGGCGGATGCCATCCCGCCGAAACCCAGGCGTGTCGTACCGTTACCGCAATGATGTTGTTGATCTGAAGCGCAATAACCGTGGCTCGACCACAGACGGAGCGACCAAGGATCATCGTACCATCATCACTCCAGGCGAAGTGCTCGTTCCAGCGTTGGGTACGCGGGTTATACAGCGTGATGCGCTGGTCAGTCATCGGGTCGAGCGCTTCTATCTGCACACCTTTATA
>CAWAJS010000042.1:0-18347 GCA_963782315.1 uncultured Chloroflexia bacterium | reverse complement strand
AAGCCAGCGCCTCGTCCATGAGCGGGTTCCACACATTGAACATCTGCGCGAGAATCGCAGGTGCGACGAAATGCACGCTCCCTGGCCTCGAATGCATCGCCAAACGGCACCGCTTCGCGGGTTTGTGCCAGCAGTACGACGGTGTAGGTTGGTACGCCTTGACCGTCGAGGTTCGTGGTGCGGAATGCTCCGATCAGTCGTGTCGCGCCGAGCATCACGCCGGTATCTTCCCAGGTAGTGCGTGCGAGTGTCTGGTCGAATCCCTCGCCAGGCCAGCGTGCTCCACCCGGAAGCTCCCAGCCGCGCTCTGCATTACGTACGATCAGCAGTTCATTGCCGTTGTACACCCAACCACATACCGCGGTTACCTGTCCAGGAGGGGGTGGGACAGCCATCGTTTCAAACGTCGTCGCGACCGTCGTGCCACCCAAGGTGGAGTACACGATCGGAAATTGCAGCACTTGCAGCATAAACACCTCGTAGATGTATGGGGACCAACGTCCGACGGTCATTCGAGCACAAAGACCCGACGTTGGGTTCTGCTGGCACTGTCGTGGCGGGGTCACTTCGGAATAGATCGAAGTATAGTGGAATAATTCACAATGTCAAGGATACTCGTATTCCCTCACGTAAAATGTTACCGAAGGCATTATGGTTCCCTCAAATGAAAATGTTACTGAGGGACCATGCTGGACGTACCAACCATGACCATTACCGAACGCCGAACCTACCTTGCCCGCATGTACCCCCGCTATCTTGCGGCCGACCGCTTGGAACGCGGACGCTTGCTCGATGAAATGGAGATGGTGACTGCCTTGCATCGCAAGAGCCTCCTGCGCTTGCTCAATGCCCCAACCCTCGCGCGTCACCCACGCTCCTCCCAGCGTAAGCGCTCCTATGGTGCCAAGGTCGAGGATATCATCCGCCTCGTCTGGGAAGCCCTTGACTACATCTGTGCTGAGCGCCTCACTCCCGCCCTCGCTCCCACCGCACAACTGCTCGCCCGGCATGGCGACCTTTCCCTCACCGACGATGTGCTTGACCAGCTCCGCTCTATCAGCGTCGCTACTGTCCAACGTCGCCTCTCCCGCTTCACGCAAGATACACCCCATCTTCCACGCAAAGGACCCGAACGTGCCAACCGTATTGCCAAAGCCATTCCCATGCGCCGCATTCCCTGGGACATCGCCGAGCCGGGACACTTCGAAGTTGACTCTGGTCCATCATGGCGGTCCGACTCCTACTGGTGACTTCGTCTACACACTGCAACTGATAGATGTTGCTACAGGCTGGAGCGAACGCGTTGCGATTCTCGGACGCGGGCAACTGCGCATGGAGGAAGGATTCCGTCGTGTCCTGGCACGCCTGCCGTTTCCCATCAAGGAACTGCATAGTGATAATGGAAGCGAGTTCTTGAATGACCATCTCGTTCGCTTTTTCGGCACGGTCATCACTGGACTTCAGCTGTCGCGCTCGCGTCCCTACCAGAAAAACGACAATCGCTTCGTGGAACAGAAGAACTCCACGCTGGTGCGTGCGTACTTGGGGACGGCGCGGCTGGATAGGGCAGAGCAAACAGCAGAGCTCAATGCCCTCTATGACCAGATGTGGGTCTACTACAATCTGTTTCAGCCGGTATTGCATTTGAGGGAGAAAATCGCGACCGGAACACGTATCACGCGCAGATGGGATGAGGCACAGACACCTTTTGCTCGACTCCTGGCCACAGAAGTGCTGTCGGCGGAGGCGCGGGAAGCGTTAGAAGTCTCGGGCAGAAACAACGAATCCGCGTGTGCTCCGGCAAAGCATCTATGCAGGGCTGCGAGCGTTGCTGGCGGTGGAACTCCCAGTGGGTGGATTGGCGTGGGCAGCGTGAAGTCGGAGACAACCCCAAAGGTGGTGGGTGGTGGACATGCTGGACAAGTCCGGTTGGTGCGTCGAGTGATTCCCAAGAGGATTGTGTGGACTTGACCACATGACCACCACCCCGACGACGACGAGGGGTTTCATGCCACGGACGGAGTAACATTTTCATTTGAGGGAACTATCGGAAAAATCGCCCCTTCGGTAACCTTCCCCATGATCATCACCCACGCTGATCTCAAGCTTAATTATTTCGGTGGTAGGTTGTATGTAGTCAGCGGTCCGCCTACATTCCTGCGAGTTTGCGGCCTTCTTCCAGCAGTTGCGTGACGGATGCTGCCGAACGTGTTTCGGTGTAGATGCGCAACAACGGTTCGGTGCCGGAAAAGCGGACCAGCAGCCATGAGCCGTCTTCCAGCGTGTATTTATAGCCGCCGCTGGTGGAGATATCCTTGACGCGCTGCCCACCCAGGATATCGGGGTGGGCGTCGGCGACACGCTGCAAGATCGTCGGGCGCATTTCCGCCGGATAGGTCAGGTCGAGGCGGTCGTAGAAATGCGGACCGACCTTCGCAGAACAGTTCTTCCAGGATCTGTGATGGCGGCTTGTTGCGCTTGAGGATCAGTTCGAGCAGAAACAACGCAGCCAGGATGCCGTCGCGTTCCGGGATATGGCGGTCGAAGGCAAAACCGCCCGATTCCTCGCCGCCGATGATCGCGTTCGTTTCGATCATCTTGGGACCGATGTGCTTGAATCCGACCGGCGTCTCATAGACTGGCACGCCGTAGAGTTCGCCCAGCCGGTTGACCATCGAGGTCGTCGAAAGCGACTTGACGATCGGACCGCGCCAGCCTTTGACTTCGAGCAGATAGTAGGTCAGCAAGCCAAAGACCTGCAATTGGTTGATGAAGCGGCCTTTTTCGTCCACCAGGCCAACGCGGTCGGCGTCACCGTCGAAGGCGATGCCAACGTCCGCGCCGCTTTCCTTGACCACCTTTTTGAGTTTGGCGAGGTTGCCATCGATCGGTTCGGGCGCACGTATGCCTGGGAAGATCGGGTTCCGTTCGGCGTTGATCGGAATAACGCGGGTTGCACCACCGTCGAGGAGCGCCGGAAGGTAACCAGCGCCCGCGCCGAACATCGAATCGACGATGATCGTCTTGCCCGCTCGCTTGATCAGTTCGATGTCGGCCAGCATGGCGAGTTGCTGCAAGTAGGCGGGACGAGCGTCGAAGCGCTCCACCAGTCCTTGGCGTTCGGCGGTCGCGAGATCGATGCGCTTGACCGGTGTCGCCTCCAACTGTGCTTCGAGCTTGGCGACGACAGCGGGCGATGCCGATCCGGCGTATTCCGGCTTGTACTTGAACCCGTTATCACGTCGGCGGGTTATGGCTGGCGGTGATGATCGACGCGCCGCCGGCGTTGCGGTCGAGGATCGCATACGATATCGTCGGCGTCGGCGTCGCTTTATCGGTCAGATATACATGGATGCCATTGCCGCCAGCACTTCGGCACAGGCGGCTGCAAAGCGTTCCGAGCCAAAGCGTGTATCGTACCCGACGATGATGCCACGTTCCGCAAGGTTCTCCGCCTTTAGAAACTCCGCCACTGCTTGAGCAACGATCCGAACATTCGCAAATGTATAGTCTTCGGCGATCCCGGCGCGCCATCCGTCGGTGCCAAATTTTATCGGTGAAGCCATGTGCGACTCCCAAATAGCTTCGCTCTCACAGTGCCGTTCGAAGCGTGGTTCTCAATCATAATGCCGAAAAGAATTGCTGCTCGGTGCGATGCGGCTTCCAGATGCTACATGCGCGCCGGGATGAATCGTGACCCCATCGCCAATCAGAGCGCCGGCAATATACGCTCCTGCGGCAATGTGAGTATTGTATCCGATGATGCTGTCGTGGATGATGGCTCCTTGCTCGATAATGCAACCATCCCAGATCGCGCTACGCACGATCCGTGCCCCTGCATGTACCTGGCAATGATGCCCAATGCTGACGTCGGCCCCTCCAGAAAAGCGGTTGCGTCAACGATTGTATCTCGACCGATGACGATCGGAGGATGCCAGTGCGTCATACTACACTCGGATCCGTGTTGTATCAGCAATCCAGATGCCATCCGGGGATGCGACCTGCCCGCCCAGGATCGCGGCCTGGGTGGCGAAATAGCCCGGCGGTGTACCTGCGTCAAGCCAGATGTGGGGAATGTCGCAACCATATACCGCCTGCCCCTTGCAATCAGCGCGGGAAACACATCGGTTTCCCACATCGCGGGTTGTTCCCGTCCCACCAGGTCGCAAGCACTGCAGGCTCGATCAGATAGGTTCCGGTGTTGACGGTGCGTGCCAGTGCGTTGCCACGGGGCGGGCTTCTCCTGAAAACGTGTCAAGCGCCCGTTCAGCTCCATCACCGCGACGCCACGACCTGTCGGATCATCGACGGCCGCGACGCCGATCGTCACGCACGGCATCGGTGCGCCGATGCATGTCGAGCATATGAGCCAGGTCGATGTTGGTCACGTTATCGCCATTGATGATCACCGTCGTCCCTTCGAGCAGGTGTGCCACGTTCGCAACGGCACCGGCGGTTCCCAATGGCACTGGCTCTTCGATCGCCCGGATCTCGATGCCCTTCCAGCCGGCAAGCCATTGCTCGAACGCCACTGCTCGATACTGGGTCGCCAGGATCACCTGCTCGATGCCTGCATCCTGGAGCCAGCGGATAACATGCTCGATCAGCGGGACGGTTCGCGAGCGGCACGAGCGGCTTGGGCGTCGTGAGGGTCAGAGGGCCGGAGCCGTATCCCTTGACCACCTACCAGCACTACTGCTTGCATGACTGTCGCCTCACAGCAAGTCACCACGTTCGCGTACACGCAACTCGTCGACAATCTTCTTCACTTCTTGAGCGCGGTCGCGTGGCGCGATCATCAAAGCGTCGCCGGTATCCACGATGATGAAATTTTCGAGCCCGATCGTCGCGATCAGGCGCTCGTTGTCACTATACACTAGTGTACCTGTGTATCGATTCCGATATGGCTGCCCTGACGACATTTGGTTGTTCGCTATCGTTGGCTTCCAGGGCTAAGCCAGTCAAGGTATCCCAATCGCCAACATCGCTCCAGCCAATATCGACCGGAATGATCGCCACCTTGGATGCACGCTCCATCATGCCATAGTCGATTGTGATGTTGGCGACATCGCCCCATATATCGTCGAACGCTTGCGGCAGGCTTGGTCCACCTGCTGCTTCGATCGCGCGCAATTGTGTGTACAAATCCGGAAGTGCGCTTAATCGCGGCGAGAATCACGTCGACCCGCCAGACGAAAATCCCGGCGTTCCAGCTATAGTTGCCTTCGGCCATGTATCTTTCGAGCAGTCGGATGATCTGGCTTTTCGACGAAACGTGCGACCTCGTACGCTTCGAAAGCCCTGGAAATGGCCCATGCTCGGCCGCGTTGGATGTATCCGTAGCCGGTATGTGGCTCGCTCGGCCGATGCCAAGCGTCACAAGATAGCCCTGCTGCGCGATTCCTCGGCGGCTTTGAGTGCCTGACGAAACGCATGAGCTTTGCGGATCATGTGGTCCGCCGACAGCACCGCCATGGTCGCATTGGCTCACGATCGGCGATTTCGATCGCCCCCAAGCCAATCGCCGGAGCGGTGCCTTTGCCGCTGGGTTCGGCGATGATATTGTTGAAGTGGCACGTGCTCCATCTGCGAATACCGCGTGTTCGACGTATTCGTGGCCGGTCACGATCATCGTACTGCTGGCTCGATGATGCTTGCGATCCGATCCATCGTTTCCTGCACCATCGTGCGGTCCGAAAGCAAAGCCAAGAATTGCTTTGGCAGCTTGCGGCGGGAACGTGGCCATAACCGCGAACCTGTGCCACCGGCCATGATCAGACCATAGAGTGTCATCGTATCTCTCCTGCTCTTGTATCTACCAACGACCAGGGACCACAAACTGCTTCATGTTTCCCTTTATGGTGCTTGCCGCCATTCGTTCGAGCACGTCGGCAAGTGATTGTTGGAGGGGAATCTGTGGTGCCCAATCCGTGCGCGAACGAAAGCGCGGTTGCATCACACGCGATCACCGGGACATCTATCGGACGAAAACGCGCCGGGTCGATCTCGACGCTGATCGCGGCCGTACTCAAGCCGATCAGCGTGTCGAGAATAGCGCGTATTTCGACCGCTTCACCGCTGCCGATGTTATACACTTCACCTGCGCTGCAGTGTGTTGCCGCCAATTCATACGCACGCACGATATCGCGCACATCGCTGAAATCGCGGTGCGCGCCGAAAATTGCCCACCTTACGACTGGTGCTTGATTGCCGCGCTCGATCATAGCGATCTGGTCGTGCGAACGCCGCCACCACATACGATGGTGACTGACGCGGTCCGATATGATTGAACAACCGTAACCGCACGGTACGAATCTGATGGGCGATGTAATACTGCAATGCCAGCATATCCTGGAAGACTTTGCTGAGAGCGTAGGGGTTACCGGGGCGCAGTGGTGTGTCCTCGCTCACCGGAATATCTTCAGGACGTACCGCGCCATATTCTTCCGACGTGCAGGCGATCACGACGACCGGATCGAGTGCTGATGCACGCACGGCTTCCAGCAGGTGTAACTGTGCCAGCATGTTGTTCGTCAACGTGCCTGCTGGGTCGGCGATAGCGGTCGGGACGTGTGCCTGTGCCGCTAGATGGAAGATCGCGTCCGGCCTGGTTTGCTTCAATCGCCGTGTGTGTCGCGCCTGCATCCATCAGGTCGATGCTGAAAATGCGCACGTGCTCCTGCCAGCGATCGCAAGGCGTAGGGTTGGCGTACTCGCTAATCCCGGCAACATCCCACCCAGCGCGAAGCAGGTGTTCTGCCAGGTGCCCTCCTACAAACCCGTTGATACCAGTGATCAGCGCACGCATGCACGAACTCCCGCTTGGAGTACATCACAAATTAGTACGGTAGGTCTTCGCAGCCGCCCTGACATATACAAGGCTCTGCGTCTGGCAGTATAAGAAACGCTCATACGGTCTGGTAGGCACTGATTGGATGGCGAAAATTATCCCCATTCGTCGTGGAGCATGTGCTCGCTCGTTCAGAACGTGTGACCGTAGCACGTTTTGCACGCGAGCGAGCGTTTCTTCGATATCGTCGGGCGCGATGCCATCGTGCGTAACCATCCTCAAGCGGTCGTAACCGATTGTGCCAAGCAGCACACCTTGCTCCTGCATCGCCGCGATGAAGGCGTCGATATTGGCTCCGACGTCGCGCAATCGGAAGATCACGATGTTCGTCTGCACCTGCGTCGGATCGATCTCGATCTGCGGAAACGAGGCCAAGCCTTCCGCCAGAACGCTGGCACTGGCGTGATCGTCTGCCAGCCGCTCGACCATATGCTCAAGCGCATAAATACCTGCAGCGGCGACGATGCCAGCCTGTCGCATGCCACCACCGACGGCCTTGCGAGCACGATGTGCGCGTTTGATGAACGCCTGCCGGTCCTGCGACGACGCCGCCAATTGGAGCTCCCAGACCTTTCGAAAGATCAAGTTGAACGGTGGTGATGTGTTGGGTGATCTCGCGCATCGGAACACCTAAGCGCGATTGCCGCGTTCGGTAAGCGTGCGCCATCCAGATGCACTGGCAGGTTGTAACGGTCCGCGAGTGCTTTGACAGTCTGGTGATATTCGGAGGTAATGGCACACCACCGCAACGATTGTGTGTGCTTTCGAGGCAGATCACGCCAGCAATCGCAGAATGGACATCTTCAGGGTCCCGGATCGCCCCTTTAATCGCCGCGAGTGGGAGCTCGCCGGCGCGTGTGGTCGGGACCGTATGAAGCACCATGCCGCCAAGTGATGACGCACCTCCCTGCTCGTAGTTCACGATATGAGATTCGTCGCCGACGATCACTTCGTCGCCACGTCCGCAATGGGCCAGCAGTGCTACGAGGTTGCCCATCGTGCCGCAAGCGACGAACAGCGCGGCTTCCTTGCCAAGCTGTTCCGCCAGCCATCTCTTGCAAACGGTTGACCGTTGGGTCCTCACCATATACATCGTCGCCGACGTCTGCCTGAGCCATCACTTCGCGCATCTTGGCGGAGGGTAGCGTTACTGTATCTGAACGTAAATCAATCATGTACAATCGCTATTAAACAAATAAGTACGGGCCTCTATTCTAACATCTTTCACGGCTCAGAATAAAAAATCGCCGCGCAGGACGCCGATCAGTTCGTCGATCGTCAAGCTTCGACGGCATCCGGGCGGGTGCTTTGACAGTCCCACACAGCAGCAATCGCTTCGATGGATGCAGGTACCAGTCTGCGCCGGGATCGAGTTTGCGCAGGTCGTGGAACACTGGGGTGAGATCGACGCTTGAACGAGAACGTGCCGCGATGCCAGTATGTCCGTGCTTGTCGCGATACACATACAACACGGCACCATTACCGAACGCCAGCCGCGACGAGCCGCCTTCATCGCTTTCCATGGCGATGCCAAGGCCCCATGGCGTGTCGAACTCGATATGGCGATCTTAAACGCTTCCACCAGCCGATTTTGACGCTCCTCGTGGGCGTGCCACGCGTCGAAGTTCGCGCTCATGGCTTCCGACGACATGCTCTGGTCGCTCGGGAAAGCAACGATGGTAGCCCGCGATCAGGTCATTGATGTTGAAGATCGTCGAAAGGTCGATGTCGGCATGATCGATGTCGGTGACGCTTCTGCACGATACGGGCGAGGGCGGAATCGGCGGGCGCGATCGCACGCCGTACCAGTTCTGCCGCACTCAGTGCATGATCATTGGTGTGATGGTGGTCGAATCGTCCGCCGCCTGTATCGACATGGATGACGTGCGGATCGCTATCCACCGGACGCTTATCCAGCGTCATTCCGGCAGGCACGAAGCGTAAGAGGGCATCGCGCATATCACCCCAGCGGCACAAAATCCAGATTGCCGTGATGCAATCGAGGTCGGGATGAAGATGACCGACGATTGTCGGATCGTTGAGCCGATCACCTCACGTGAACCTCCGGCACGTATCCCCGGTTCGTTGACAGTCATGGAGGAGGAAGCTTCTACAATGGATCGGCAGCTAATACTTTATGTAATGCAAGGATAATCTGTGCATCCTCCTGATGATCCCTATGTGATCCTACATCTGTTTGGTTTCCTTACGATCCGCTGGTACGCTGTATGTATCCTCGGTGGAGCCTTACTCGCGGCCTGGTTCGGGGCGCGTCGCGCAGCCAATCGTGGCTACAATCCTGAACATGCCTGGAACCTGCTCGCGTTTGGTCTTGTGATCGCGATCGTGTGCGCACGTGCCTGGTACGTGTTTTTCGAATGGCCAAACTTTCGTGAGAATCACCCTGCTGTTTATTATCAACCCCGCTACTGGCGGGATCGCGATTCATGGCGCGATCGTGGGTGCGGTGATCGGTGCATGGATTTATACGCGCCTGAATAACCTTGCGCTTCCTCGAATGGCTCGACCTCGGAGCTCCCTGTATGGCGATCGGTCAGGCGATCGGTCGTTGGGGTAACTTCTTCAACCAAGAAGCCTATGGGCGCCCAACCACACTGCCATGGGGCTTACGCATCGACCCGAGCATCGTATCGCGCCCTTTAACCAGACGCCCTACAACGGAGCAACGCGCTTCCATCCGACATTTTTGTACGAATCGCTGTGGAATACTGGCGTTCTGATCGTGTTATTGTTGGTCGAACGACGATTTCGACGCCAATTATTATCATGGCGATGTATTTTTGTTGTATGGCATCTTCTATTCGCTCGGTCGTATCTGGATCGAAGGGCTGCGAACCGACAGCCTGTGTGCCAGTGGCATTGGTGGCTCGTGCGACGGATCGCTACGCACCGCCCAGGTTGTCAGTCATCGTGGTGATCGTCGCGTTCAGCGCCATCCTGGCTATACGTCATGCCCGCCGACCCGCCATCTACAGCCGCCGCTCATCCTTGATGCTGTCAAGGGCGGCTCCGAAATGCCCTGATCGTCGCTGTGATATCGTCGGCGCTATGGGCGGCGGAAACGAACGCCGAACGCCCGCGCATGAAATCGACGCCATAGTTGAGCATCGCCAACCGGAATGGCATACGCAGATGCGCCGGAATGCCGGATTTTGAGGTCACGCAGGGGAGTGTCGGCGCTGACCTCGCCCGGCGGGAATGCTCTGGGCGATCCTAGCACGACGTGAACGATCGACGCATCGCCATATGCGGCACAGCCGCGCAAGGAGCGAGCGCGAAGTTCGGCGTTGAAGCCGTCGCGAAGTGCGGTCGGCGGCAGCGGTTCGCCTGTACCTGTGGCGCGCCCGTGCGGACCTCTTCAAGCGTCACGATCCCGGCAGCAGCCGATAGTGGATTCGCATTGAACGTGCCTTGATGGCGAATCTTGTGCTGTTCGTTCCATGCGGCGTCGCCGAAAGCCAGATGTGTCCCATGATGTCGGCACGTCCGCCGACCGCGCCGCCTGGTAGTCCTCCTGCCAGAATTTTCGCCAAACAGGTCAGGTCGGCCTGAACGCCTGCACGCTCCTGCACGCCGCCGGGAGCTACCCGAAAGCCCGTCACGACCTCGTCGCAGATCAGCAGCACGACCATGTTCGGTGCAGAATTGGCGCACCGCCTGTATGAAGCTATCAGGTAGTGGCTGCACGCCATACGAAGCGCCGGACGGTTCCATGATGATCGCGGCGAGGTCGTCGCGGGTGTAACCGCCTGCTCGATCGCGGCGAGATCGGCGGGAACGAGTACCGTTCCGGCTGTCACGCCCGCCAGCACGCCCACCGGCGTCGTAGTTTCGCCCTCGGAGCCGCCCGCGAGGCGCGTCGTTCCAGCCATGGAAATGTCCAAGCAGCCGTACGACTGACGGCTTACCGGTAAATGCACGCGCCAGCCGCAATGCCAGCATCGTCGATTCGGTGCCTGACCCGGTGAAACGTAATTGTTCGATATGTGGAAAGCATTGCTTGACCTGTTCCGCCCAGGCGATCTCGAAGCGGGAATTCGCGCCAAAATGGGTGCCGCGTGCGGCCTGTTGCTGGATCGCATGTACGACGGGCGGGTAGGCATGGCCGAGCAACAACGCGCCGTGTCCCTGCCAGTAATCGATCAGGCGATTGCCATCGACATCCCATTTGTATGCGCCCTCGGCATACTCGACGGTAATCGGGTAGGGCTCCATCCAACGCCCGTCGTGTGTGACGCCACTGGGAAATAGCCCACGAGCGTGCTCGTAGAGTTCCTGCGAACGTGGATGCCGTCGACGGTAATGCTCATCAATACGCACGATTGTCCCTTTTCGCACCGCTCGCGGCGGTACGCGCTATCCGTTTTGCCAACGAGGCTCGCTCAGCGACCATATTCCAATCGTTCTGCCAGTAGTTCGGGCAACTTTGCTTCGCGCATCTGCTGCTGTGTTGTCTTGATGTCATAATGCACTCGCTCGAAGCTGACCGTGCCTTGTTCGGTATCCCACATGGCATACGCTGCGCGTGGATCGCCATCGCGTGGCTGACCGACGCTCCCGGGATTGATGATATAGCGTGTGCCCGGTTGCAATGTGATGAGGTTCTGCCGCCGGGGGCGTGGCCGAACTCGATCGCTGCTGCTTGCCATCGTAGGCATAGATCAATGGCACATGGGAATGGCCGACCAGACAGACTTGTCGCCGGAAATATGATAAATTATCTAAGGCCGTGTCCGAATCAAGAATGTATTCCCAGATCGGATCGCGTGGGCTGGCATGGGCCAGTGTCGCTTCTGGCTCGACATCGAGCCGAGCAAGCCGCTTGCTCAGGTACGCCCGAAGTTCCGGCTTCAGTTGCTTGTTGTTCCATAGGTTCGCGTCACGCGCCAAACTATTGAAGTTGGCGAGCGATATTTCGCCCAGTGAGGCGAGGTCGTGATTTCCGGTCAAAACGTGCGTCGCTCGATCGCGCATATACGTCAGGCATTCGTTCGGTCGTGGACCGTAGCCGATCGTATCGCCCAGGCACCAGAGTTCGTCATAGGGCGGCATCGCCTCCAGGACGGCTTCAAGTGCGACGAGGTTGGAATGAATATCGGACACAAGCGCGATCTGCATGCTATCATCCACTTATCAGCGAAGAACTGTCGCTCATCATCGTTCTATAATTGTGCCATGCTACGACTTCAATAGGCAATGTCGCTCCATACCACTTATAGTATCGATAAGGTTTCGATGGTCGACCAGTGACCGTCTAAGTACCCTAGGTATAGGAATTATATGATGAGCGTCACGAACCCTGGTATAACACAGAACGGAAACAGTACCACAATCGTTGACGACCGCGAACAGCTTTCGTATACGAGGCTCGATCAACCACACGATTGAATCGGTTCGTGTTCACACCCGCGTTTATGCGGTCATCAGATCAGATTTGAAAGTACGTTTGTGAGCGAACCCGTTGATTGCCCCTATCTCGGCCTCCGGCAGAATCGTGCGATACGGTTCGCCGCGCCGACACAAGAGCATCGTTGCTTTCGTTCCGGTACGCCTGTCGAGATTCCGGTCGATCAGCGCACGTTCTGTCTGACTGCCCAACATAAATCCTGCCCATTATACACAGGGCAATGGGAAGCCTCAATGCAGGGCGCTCGCGGCGGACAGAAATCCACGAAATCACCCACCCACTATGCCGATGCGACGGACGTGTCACGCACGGAAGGCTGGACGATGTTCACCAGTCTGTCACCGCGCTCGCGTGCTGTCTTTATCTTAATCGCGATAGCGTTAATCGCGTTTATCGTTTTTTGGGGTAGCACGCTTTATCGCTCACAACGGCAGGGCTCGATACCACAAGCACCGGGCGAACCCTCGCCAACCTTCTCGTTACCGGTGGTGGTGCCGCCCGCCGTCGCACCATCGACGGCAACCCCTTCTCCGACCATGACACCGCTGGCGACGCAGACGCCAACGCATACATCGTCACCTACTGCTACCCCAAGCGCGTCACAGACGAGCGTGCCGACATTCCCGCCGATTCCGACCATTACTATCGCGGTCGTCATCCCCGAGCCGACGTTCGTCGTGCCGCCTAGCACGCCGGAGCCGGAAATCCCGACGGATGAGCCAAGCGTAGTGCCTTCCGAGGTCGTCGCGACGCCTACACCGGAAAATATACCGATACCCTCAGTCGCGCCTACCGTCGCACCGCCTACCGTCGCGCCACCTACTACGGCCCCGTCTCCTGAGGAGCCCACCGTCGCGCCGCCCACTGCGGAGCCTACCATTGCGCCCCCGCCCACCGAAACGACATCGCCGCCGACTCCCGAGGAGCCGACGGCGACGATTGTGCTGCAATTGACGGTGCTACCGCTGCGACGACCCTAGACCCTTATTTTTCGTCGTCGCTTGGTCGCGGCGTCGAGGGTCGTGGACCATCGAAGCGTGTATCAGGCGTGCGTCGCGGGCGTCCACCGGTTTGTGGGCGACCCTGT
Source organism: uncultured Chloroflexia bacterium (assembly GCA_963782315.1). GTDB lineage: Bacteria > Chloroflexota > Chloroflexia > Chloroflexales > Kallotenuaceae > JBBSGA01. The sequence goes on along the minus strand of CAWAJS010000042.1, from coordinate 4,982 downwards.
GGTGGTCCTGATCTGCCGCCGAAACCGCGGTTGTCGCGCCCGCTATCCCGTGGTCCGCGGTTTTCGAACGATCTACTGCCGCGTTGATCGGGGGCATTGCCACCTTCCCGACGTTGGAAACCATCACCTGATGGTCGCCGGTCGCCTCCACGGTCACTATCGCGTTGCGGACGGTCGTTGTAGCCACCCGACGTGCGCGGACCGCGTGAGTCGAATCCGCCACGCTGATCGTTGGAACCACCATCACGCTGTGGCGCTCGACCGAATCCTCGGTCGCCGCCTGGTCCCTGGCGCGGCCCGCCCTGGTTGCCGCGTGGTCCCATATCGCGGGCATTGCCATCTGGTCCGCGTCTATCGCGGTCGAACTGTGGGCGTGGCGCTCGGGTGTCGTCGCGTCCATCACGATAGGTCGGCCTGCCGTCACGGAAGCCGCCGCCTGATGGGCCGCTACGGTCGCGGAAGCCGCCACCCGGACGGACCGCTGCGGTCACGATAGCCGCCACCGGATGGTGCATTGCGGTCGCGGAAGCCACCGCCCGAAGGACCACTGCGGTCACGGGAGGTGCCGCCATACATGGGTCCGCTGCGGTCACGGTTGGACGGACCGCTGCGGAAACCGCCACTGGATGGCGCATTGCGGTCACGAAAGCCGCCGCCCGAAGGACCGCTGCGGTCACGGAAGCCACCGCCGGATGGCGCGTTGCGGTCGCGTGAGGTGCCGCCGTACATGGGTCCGCTGCGGTCACGGTTGGATGGACCACTGCGGAAACCGCCACTGGACGGACCGCTGCGGTCACGATAGCCGCCACCGGATGGTGCATTGCGGTCACGGAAGCCACCGCCCGAAGGACCACTGCGGTCACGGGAGGTGCCGCCATACATGGGTCCGCTGCGGTCACGGTTGGACGGACCGCTGCGGAAACCACCGCCAGAGCCGGATGGCGCATTGCGATCACGGAAGCCACCACCAGATCGGTTGCGGTCGTTGCCATATGGCGCACGATTTTGTCCACCGCCGCTGTTCCGCTCGTTGCCATAGGCCGGGCGATTGCGGTCATCGGGGCGTCCCGACTGTTCGCCATTGGGGCGTTGTTGGCGGTCGTCGCGTCCACGATACGGCGCACGGTCGCCCTGGCTAGGTCGGTTCGGGCCGCCAAAACCACGGTCGTCACGTCCACCACGATCCTGACGGTTATCTTCCCGCCCGCCGAAGCGTGCGCCACCACGGTCGCCCTGGTCATTCTGTGGACGGCCCTGGTCGTTCTGCGGGCGTCCCTGGTCGAAGCGGCTGCGTTCGCGGCGCTCCGGTGCTGCTTGCTGCTCTGATGGGCTTATGTCATCGCCGTCCTGATATTCAGGACCGAACCCGCTGTCGTTGCTCGCTGTCATGTGTTCCGATGATTCGTCCGCAAATGGGGACGTACTTTCCTGTGCTGGCCGGGCCGTTTCGGCCTCATCGCGGGCCGGTCTGCGAACTACTCGCAAACGCCGGCGGCGATTTCCTTCTTCAGACATTCTTCGCTCCCGTTCCTCGTCGGCTTCTCGCGACGGGACATGCTGCGTGTGTGCGCGCAGCGATTCAACTTCGGATTGTGTAAGAACGCGCCATGCTGCTGGCGCAAGGTCGGCGAGTGCTAGGGGACCTTCCCGCACTCGAATCAATCGACGAACATTCATGCCCAATAAACGGGCAACTTCGCGAATCTGGCGTTTACGGCCTTCGCGCATCACAATGCGTAACCAGGTTCCATCTTCGGCACGGTCGAGAACTTCGACCCATGCCGGTGCTGTCATCTCGTTGTCTAGCTCGACACCTGTACGCCATCGACGGAGGTCGGGAAGCTGGGGTGTTTGGTCGACCAGCACGCGATATTCTTTGTCGACTTCGAAACGTGGATGGGTGAGACGATAGGCAAGGTCACCATCGTCTGTCAGGAGTATTAACCCCTCACTATCGGCGTCAAGACGCCCTACAGGAAAGATACGACTGCCATTCGGTACGATATCAACGACGGTTGGACGACCATGCGGATCATGTGCCGTCGATATAACCCCCACGGGTTTGTGTAGCATAACATACTGGCGCGGGTCAGTGGGACGCGGAACGTCAACCGGAGTGCCATCGACCGTGATTACGTCGGTTTCGGCATCGGCGCGAGCGCCTAGCTCGCGAACGACGCGTCCGTTCACCGTGACACGCCCTTCGAGAATCATGTCCTCTGCCGGTCGTAGCGCGGCGACACCGGCGCGGGCGAGTAATTTATGCAAGCGTTCCAGCACGGTTTGTTTTCCTTCGATGTGGAAAACGACAGTCAGCATTGTATGTACAAGCGGAGCCAGCGACCAGCGCAAATGTATACGAGCAAGAAAAAGGCCGTGGGTATGTCATTTTCAAACAGTCTATATGATACCAGTATCAGTTCACTTTGGCAGGATACTGGTATAATTCCACTCCGATACGCAAAAACAGGAATCAAGTGGCATGCTCGACGATCGCTTCGGCAATACTGATAGTCAAACGCAACGCGCCGGTGAACAATCCTGGCAGCCGGATACGGCCGAAGGACGGTCGCAGCAACAAGGTTCTATCGGAGGCACTGTCCGCGATCTGATTGAAACTGTTCTGTTTATCTTGCTCGTCTTTTTTATCGTACGCGGCCTGATCCAGAACTTTCGCATCGACGGACAAAGCATGGAGCCAAACCTCCACAACGATCAATATATATTGGTCAATAAAGTCGTCTATTTTCATTTTGACAGCACAGCCCCCATCCGGTTGTTCCCCGGCTATGGGGATACCCCGCAGCAGGTTATATACCCACTCGGCATGCCGAAGCGCGGTGATGTGGTTGTCCTGGAAGCGCCGACCACCGAATTCGACACCACGGAAAAAGACTATATCAAGCGTGTGATCGGTTTGCCCGGTGAACAGGTGTCAGTCCAGGACGGTAAGGTCTTTATCAACGGCGAGCAAGTCGACGAGCCATATCTCGCGCCCGACCAGCGCACTGATTGTGGAACGGGTGCGCTGTGCCAGCCGTACACCGTTCCACCGGGGACGATCGTGGTGATGGGCGACAACCGCAGCAACAGTCAGGATTCGCGCTCATGGAACGCCGAACCGGGATTGCCGCTTGATCGAGTTGTGGGACGAGCATGGGTGTCGTACTGGCCTCAAAACCGTTGGGGCGTTATTCCTACGCAGACCTACGCCGCCGGAAATTGAGCACCTGATGCACTTTGCCGTCAACGCACAGTTGCTGTCGCCGGTCGAGGGCTACCGCCAGGCGGGTGTTAGTCGCTACATCGCACAGATGTTGGAGCATTTGCTTCATCGTACGCCCGACGACCGCTGGACGGTGTATGCTCCTGCCGGTGTCGAGCACGTCATCGCGTTCCCGTCCCGTTCTCACCTACGCTTGAGCCGCCTACCGACGACGCGCCCGATCGTGCGCATCCTGTGGGAACAACTGCTTGCGCCGCTAGCCTTGCTACGCGACCGTCCCAACGCGCTGTTGTGTCCGCTCAATGTCATGCCGCTGACGACCCATGTGCCAACCATCGTTACGGTGCATGACCTGGCTTTTCTACGTTTCCCCGACCGTTTCAAGCCGTCTAAGCAACGCTATCTGGCAGCACTCACGCAACGCTCGGTGCGCCGTGCCGCACATGTGCTGACTGTTTCGGATTTTACCCGCCGCGAAGTGATCGAACTGCTTGGCGTCGCCCCCGACAAAGTGACGACAGTACTCAACGGTCGCGACGATCGCCTGGGCCCGGTCGAGCCGACACGTGTCGCTGCATTTCGGCAACGAGAGCAATTGCCCGACAGCTTTTTGCTTTTTGTGGGAACGCTCGAACCACGCAAAAATCTGCCCGCCTTGCTTCAAGCGTACGCGGCAGCACGAACGTCGCTCGGCATACCACTGGTCGTCGTCGGCGGGAAAGGTTGGCTCTACGATCCGATCTTTGCGATGGTCGAAGAGCTAGGGCTGCGCGAGCATGTGCGTTTCACAGGCTTCGTGCCTCAGCAAGACCTGGGATTGTGGTACAACGCCGCTACTGCACTGGTCTATCCCTCACTGTATGAGGGCTTTGGCTTTCCGCCGCTCGAAGCTATGCAATGCGGGACGCCAGTCATCACATCGAACGTCACGAGTTTGCCTGAAGTCGTCGGCGATGCCGCCCTGTTCGTGGATCCAAATGATGTCGACGCCCTTAGCACGGCGCTCGTGACCATCGCAAACGATGATATTCTGCGAAACGACCTGCGTGAGCGTGGGCTGGCGCAAGCACGTACCTTTTCCTGGGAACAAGCGGCACAGGATACTCATGCCATGCTTCGCCGGGTCGCACGGTGAACCGGATACCTTCGCCCGAACCCGCATCCATGTCCGCACGTATTTTCCAACTGAACGTGTCTTCTGGCGGCGTGCCAAAGGTCGCGACGAGTAGCGTCATGGCCACCGTGGATGGTCTCGAAGGCGATTGGCAACGTAACCGCCGCTATCACGGTGGACCGGACCGCGCCGTATGTTTGTACGCGCTCGAAGCGATCCTGCACCTGCAAGCGGACGGGCATCCGATCTTTCCAGGTTCGCTGGGCGAGAACATCACACTCGCTGGAATCGACCTGGCGACGCTGTTGCCCGGCTCGATGCTGGCGCTAGGCGATGAAGTGATCGTGCAGATCACTGATTACGCGGTGCCTTGTCGTACTATCGCGGCTTCGTTCCACGACGGTAAGACCGGGCGCGTCTCACACAAACGAGCGCCGGGCCTGAGCCGCTTATACGCTCGTGTTCTACACCAGGGTATGCTGCGTGTCGGAATGCCAGTGCGTGTGGTGATAACTCCCGAGAACGAGAGGACCGCTGGGGATCGATCTAAACCCCGCGGTGCCACGCTGTGACACCGCGGTCCCTTAGCTGGAAGCGTTACCGCTATGCCCGTACTTCATTAAAACGTGACAGGACGGGCGT
>CAWAJS010000041.1:0-194298 GCA_963782315.1 uncultured Chloroflexia bacterium | reverse complement strand
ACAACTTCCACTCCCGCGTTGCCATTTTCTAGAACTGTCAGTTCTACGGGACGTTCAACGGTCACTCCAAGCTGCGCCAGCCGATTAATCAGAATCCGTTCCGTTTCACTTTGTTCCAAAGTAAGAATAAAGTTGTAATGGCTATTAACGCGTTTTGCATCAATTTTCGCAATGCGCCGACCTTCTGCGTGTACCATGATGCCGTCGAGCGCCACACCGCGTTGAACCATCTCGTCTGATACGCCTTGATTCTCAAGCAATTCAAGTGTGCGAAAGGAAAAACACCGATTGCTTTTGAATGGCGCGATGGCTCAGCTTGGGCATCAATGATCAGAACTCCAACACCACGCCACGCTAACTCACACGCCAGAGTAAGACCAACAGGTCCCGCCCCAACCACAAGCACGGTTGCCGCTCTCCTATCCCTATTGTGAACCTCATTCGAGACTTGTTGGTACCTTATATCCTGTTCAGTCGAAGTCATGCGTGCCCTCCTTGGTCTGATATGTCGCAATGCTTGTTGGGAACGGCCTGGGTGCCATGGAGCCAGGTATCAAGTAGCTCGGAAATAAAGGAGCGTGACTGCTCGTTCCATTGTGCATCGTCCAGCCTGCGATGGTAGGAAGAAAAAAAGCAACGCTGCAAAGAAATTAGCAGCAGCACTGTACAACGGCACGTTTGCCCGAATCTCACCTGCCTGCACGCGGGCTGCCAGGTACGCAGCGAGACCGTTAACAGCTCCCTCAATTGAACCTTGCAAAATATCTTGCACGTCCGGATTGATTTGTCCTTCGCTGATGAGCATAGACATAAAATCTATTTCGCCACGGGTCAGAGTTATCCACCTTTCGGCAATACGTTCCAACACAGTTGAAGCTGGAAGCTCGTTTGAGTTTTCGAAAATGCTAGCAAAGGCTTTTGCAAGTACATCTCGCTCTTTCGAAATGGCGTGCAAGATGCTGGCTTTGGTCGGAAAGTAGCGAAAAATCAAACCTTCAGTGATACCGGCAGATTGGGCAATTTGCCGCGTAGTAGTACCGGCATATCCCTGTCTACCAAATAATCTGAGGGCTGTGCTCAGGATTTGTTCGCGCCGTGCAAGAGCTTGTTGTTGTCGTGTAGTGAGTTTGCGAGAAGCGTTATCAGTCATCGCAGGCCCGCCATATTGAGTAAGCGAATACTCAATGAGTATATACCTGCTATTCGTCTCCGTCAAACACGAGTACGTGAACCAAACTAACTCACGACTGACTGTTGTGGATACAGTCCTCGCTAACAAACCAGCGCTTTCTCGACACTGGTCGAGGAGCCAGACACGCGAAGCGTCCCAGTGGTCGTCGTTCTTCACCTACCTACTGTTCCGCAACCCTGCCACGACCCGACTGCCGGACTCCGTCAAAGCCCTTCGGTAGGAGCTCCAATAAATAGAACTGGCGATGCCGGAGCGTGGAACACCCACGTCCCAGCGACTAAAACGCGCGACACAGTGCAACTATCGTTTGATGCGTGACCATAATCGTCGCTTATGTTATATGGCTGTTAAAATTGACGAATCGTTGCCTCACCCCAAAGGGTGAAAGGATCGGACCCGCTGCGGCGGGACCGGGATACCCAGCGGACGGCTACGCCACCACCCCTCTGCCCCGCGTCGCTGACGCTCCCATGGGCACCCGCGGCGGTATCGCAGTCAATCGCTCGACAAACAACGCATCTTCTGCCGGGACATGAATCCCTCCGTTCCGCCGACGGCCTCGCCCTCTGGCTCCGGCGTTGCGACGCCTCCGCACGTCGGGCGGGCCTGTCTGCACTTCGGGCTAAATGCCCCGGTCCACGCCTTCCTCGCACCACCGTTGGCGCTCCGCGCTCGTGCAAGCGACGCTCGTCGTGAACCGAGTGAATCAGCTACGATACAAGGGTGTAGGACGTGAGCATGGCGAGCATCGTGGTGCTCCCCGCGTCCCGCGCTCGCAGCGGGTTCGGCTGCGGCCTCACCACGGCTCGCTTGGGCCGCTCTGATGATGATGTGTTGTTCCGCGAAAAAAGGTGGAGCGACAATCTATAGCACACGCTGCGCGACACCCAACAGATACGCCGTCGCTACGCGCCTCAACCCGCGTTCGTAGACAATCAGCGGTTGTGTCTCACATGGACGCTCCGCATCCGTCTGCTCTGCCCCGCTCGTGTCGCCTCGCATGGGCGACACGGCGGAACTCTGGTATTGCTCGCTCCCGCTCGGAGGCGCTACCGCGCTGATATGGAACTTCCCCCCAAACCACCGCTTTCATTATGCGCTCCGGTCGTCCAGGCGCAAGGCCTTCGCTACGCTCGCATGCGGGGCGATGGCGCACACTATGGTCGCTACGCATCGATTTTTGTTTTTGCGCCCCGCCCCGGCCTTGTCGCCCGTCCTCCCTCCGCTAAAGCTACGCTGCGGGTGGTTGGGGGGTTTTCCGTTTGGGGCCGTCGCGCTGCGGGTTCCGCTGCGGCGGGCGGGCCTTCGGCCTGGTGGTGCGGCTGCGCCGCTCGCCTTTGTGCTGCCGCGTCTCGTCTGGTGGGCGTCGCTTGCGCGCCGTCGCCTCCGCTGTCGGCGTTCGTCGCGTCCGTCGCGGCTCGGTGGTACGCCGCCCGCCTGGAGCTGGCCCCCCCGCCGCCGATGTCCCGCCCGCCCCGCTGCTGGGTACGCCCACCCATCGCCGCCCATGTCCCCGCCATTCCTGCTCGACGCCTCACCCGACCCACCGACGCTCATTTTATCGCATCACAAAGCCATATATCGCAAATTCTGGTGCTTGCAATCTGTGTTAATATGTGCTATACTAGTATCATGTTAACAACGATATGCGCGGGCGATGACTGTACTATCGCCCGCGCGACAGGAACCGGAATGGACCCGATCACCCGCGAATCCATCATCGCACAGCTTGCCGACGAAGGCAAGATGATCCGCCCGCAGCTCGTCAAACGCATCGACCGCGCCCTCGCCATCATCGCCACCAACGTCATCACCCGCCAGGCCGACGGCACCTACCTTGTGCCGTCGAGCAGCCGCGACAACCGCACCTACACCGTTAACGGCGTCTGCGATTGCGCCGACGCACGCGGCGACCACCCCACCACCGCCGCCCCGAACGGCTGGTGCAAACACCGCCTGGCCGTTGGCCTCGTCAAACGCGCCGATCTCATCATCGCCGCCCACGCCCAGGAGCAATACGAACTTGACCAACTCGCCGCCGCTGCCGCCGAAGAATACGAAGCCGCCCGCGCTGCACTTTCCGCAGCCATGCGCCGTTTCAACCTCGCCCGCCGCGATGTTCGCCAGGCCATCGCGGCAGCAACCGCAGGAGCGCCGGTTCCACCGGCCTTCTGCGCCGCCTGCAATGGCGCGATGGTCCCCACCGGTGATGATGGCCTGATCTGCTCGCGCTGCTACACGCCGATCAATGCGGCAGCCGCACGCGCCCTGCGGGCGCGCACCATCCCCCGCCTTGCCGCCGCCGTCGGTCGTCCCGCCCACGCCGCCAGCGTGCGAAAGGCGGCCTAACCATGCTTATACGATGAAATTTTGTTCCGGCATGTGCGTCATGACACGAGGAATTGCTGCACTACAAGCCGACTTCGGCGGCGAAATTCGCTCCTCGCTTTTCCGCCATTTCTCCGCTGATTGGGGCGACGTGGACGCCGAAGATTGCCGAGGCCAATAACGCCGCCCTGGTCCACGGCTCGCGCCTCCTCTCCGTGTTTCATCTTTCGGACGGAACCCGTATCTGGATCATCACCGATGCCGAAGATGGCCTGGGCCGACGCTATGCCACAACGGTCCTCTTGCCGGAAGAATACTAATAGCAAAGCCGGTGGGGCTGCAGCAACGTAGCCCCACCCCTGTTTCAGAGGAAAGCACCATGCACACCGCGACCCTCATCATTGTCGAATACGCCGAGTCCGATTCATTCCGCGTCATGCTCGGCTCAAAACTCCTATGGGCGACCCGTCCAAAACGCAACCCCGAGGCCCACGCCGCCGCATATGCCCGCCTCGCGGCCTGGGCGACCGCGACCGGCTACAGGGTCATCGACAGGCATGGAAAGTTATTAAAGGAAATAACGCACATGATTAGCACATTGCTCAGGCCGCAATCGAAGCAGCGAGCGAACGCGAAGCCACTCGCCGCTGGTCGAGAACGAAATAGCGCTCAACGTTCGCCGGGACGCCCTTCGGATATTCGGTTCGGAACTTCTTGAGTTCGTGCCACGGGCCTAACAAGTTCGCTCCTTGGCCGTCGTTCATACGATAGACCACGACACGGTTCTGCTATTCCAAATTGGCGGAACGCATGGATGGTGATGACCGAGGACTACGGTTCGTCATTTGCGACGAGCGCGGATGAACACAGAACTTTGATCGGCTGCTGCTCGCGATTGCTGCGCTGTCTCCGGCGATCGGCAATTTTAGTCCCGAGCGCGCAAGGGTGGATGATTCCGAGAACATGCACCCTTGCATATTTCCACAAATTTGCACCTACTGCAACGTATATGGATGGAGCAATGCTGGCTAAAGTAGCATGCCAACCATACGGTATGTATGTGCTGCGGCGAGATGAATCCGGGATGTACGTGCTCGACCGCGAACTCGCACGCCGAAACTATGACAGGGTTACAAAGATGTCAAGCGTCGGCTACATACGTTGAATCGCCTCCGGCGGCAGCCCGATGGGCACCGCGGCGACCAAACGCCACTTTGCACCGGCTGCTGCATCGCATCGGCGCCCTGACGCCGAACACGCCGACGAACTCATCCCCATACTCTTCGCAACCATCGTCGGCATACGAGCTAGCATGGCACATTCCCGCCGTTCTCAGCGCACCCGACCATACCCTGCGGTATCTCATGCTACATGGCCGCTCCCCCTATGGTAGTCATAACCACCGTTGTCCTCACCACCTTGTTCTATCAAGCCACCCAAACTATTTGGAATAAAGCCCTTGAAAATGCGACCGATGCCGCGCAGGGCAACGCTATGAACAACGTCACAACGCTCACCCGGCAAAGAACCGAAGGCGAACGCCGCGCCGGCTTTGCGCGTGACCTCCTCGCCGCGGCACAGACCGGATGCCGCGACCCCGTTCGCGAAGCCGACGGGTGTTCGCTTGCTCGAGCGAAACTCGATTCCGCCGCAGGCTCAGGCTGGCCGAGTAATCCCGCCCGCATCGGCTCGTCTCCGACGCCCCCGACATCGAACGCATGACCGCCATCGTCGATACACATTTGCGCTTCGAGGCGCTGTTCTCCAAGAAACGCCGCCACCGTCCGCGACTATTGCCCACGTGCTTTCCGCGCTTCATCCCGAACCTCCGCGAAGCGCTGCTCGACCAGCCCGCCTACAGCGAATTGGTCCCCAAGGAAACGCTCAACACACTCCGCGAGATTCTCACCGAAATGCGCCCCAATCCCTACGACGACGAAACTCTCTACCGTCAGCAAATAGCACACACATACCGCGATCTACAAATGTTCGGTTTACCAAAAGATGAGTATGACCCGCCCCGCATTGATGCCATTTTCATCAAGGCTCGCGCCAATCGCAAACTTGAACCAACGGCGTCAGATCCCGCCCAGCCAACCAAGAACCAGGAGGAGCGCCCGCCCCAGAGTGTTCCCGTTTCCTTCGCGGACCTCGTCGGCGCACCGGCCGCCGCGTCATCCTCGGCGATCCCAGGCTCGGGCAAGACCACACTCCTCCGCTTTCTCGCCTACATCTGCTCCGTCCGCAATTCCGCAGCCCGATCCCAACCTCGCAACCGCCAGCGGCATTCCGCTCCTACCATTTATGTTTCACTCCCCGGCTATGTAGCCCAAGCTGAGAAACAAGGCAACGCCTACGGCCTGCTCGCACTACGTGTACGCGGAAGCCACGGGAACCCATGGCCTCAATCTCTCCCGCAACTTCTTCCGGTCCGCGCTAAAAGCCGGCCGGTGTATCATCCTGTTCGATAGCCTGGACGAGGTCGCGGCAAACCCCAGAGATGTCATTACAAAGGTTAGCGCATTCGACAACCTCTATCCCACCAATCGCATTCTTCCTCTCATCGCGCGCCGTCAGCTACCAATCTGTTTCATTACCGCAAACAGAGTGGACCCAATACACCCTTGTTGAGTTCGCCGAAACCGAGATACGCGACTTCGTCACACGCTGGTACACCTTCCGCGAACCTGACGCCGCTCGTCGTTACACCATCACAGCCGAACTGATTGCGGCCATCGAAGCCAACGCTCGCCTCGTGCAACTCGCCAGCAATCCGCTCATGCTCACCCTGATCGCCCTGGTCTATCGCCCCGGCGAGCCGCTCCCGCTGAAACGCGCCGACCTGTATGAGCAAACCATCACCCACCTTATCATTACACGGGATAAAGAGCGCAAGCTCCCACCCGATGAAGCAACCCGACGTCGCTACCGCCGCCTGCTCGAACGCCTTGCCTTCGACCTCCATACCAGCGCCGAGGAATCTGGCCATCTACGCAACATCTCCACCAGCGACCTCGAAGAGCGTCTCACCACCTACATCATGGAAACCCCGGCGTTCGACGTCGCCGACCTCGATGACGTACTCGTCGCCGTACAGACATTCACCACGTTCGCAGCCGAGCGCACTGGCCTCCTCGTCAAAAACAAGGATCAGTGGTCATTCCCGCAGATCACCTTCCAGGAATACCTCGCCGCCAGCCACATCCTTGGCCCCACCAGACGCCCCAGCGCCGACGCTGTCTGGCAGGTCATCGCCCCCCACCTCCACGACGCCCACTGGCAGGAAGTCATTCTGCTCCTGCTCGGCAGCCTCGCCAAAGGCATCCCCACCGCCATCGTCGAGCGCATCCTCGACGTGGCACCCGCGACAAATACGAACCCGTCGTCCATCGCCACCTCCTGCTCGCCGCCCGCGCCCTCGCCTACCACTCGACATCGCCGACACTACCCGCCGCCGCGTCATCGACAACCTGCTCTCCGCGCTTGCCCGTGGCGGTGATGCGCACTCAGCGAAGCCATCTTTGACGCTCTCGCCTCCATCCAGGCCGATCCTCAGTCAATGCTGGTCTCTGCGCGATAGCAGATGATGAGCAAGCATCAGTTTTCATGGAAGCTCTAAATCGGCTAATTACTAACTATGCAAGGGAGCGGTCATCTCGTTGTGCCCGTGCTGCTAAAATTGGCCCAGGATAAGCGTTTTGCTGCCTACCTCTTTATGTCATTCTTCTCAAAATCTCGAATCATTAGGATATAGCAAAATAGTAGCCGATGGGCTGTTAGCGCTTGCAAACGACGATAGCAAAAACCCTAGGACGCGTAGATTAGCTATCGAAAAAATTGCTGATCTGCCGCAAGGCGCTCATGTAATCAATGAGCTATTCCGTATTGCGGAAGATGACTTGGTAACTGAAGAAGTGCGAGCAACTGCAACACAACGCGTCGGCAAAATAGGTATGAACAAAGACAATGTGAGAAGATTTTCGCTTTTAGCACAGGATGCTAAATCACCCAACAGTGTCCGAATTGAAGCTGTATTGGCAGTTGGTAGACCAGAGAATCGCCAACATGTAGCCGCGACACTCGAAATGCTATTCGAAGATTACACAGTTCCAATTGACGTAAGGATCTCTGCAGCCATTGCACTTGCCAATACCATAGTTATGCGGACCCCGCCGCTTGGATTTGAACGAGGAAGTTATACTGTTCGCTCGGCAGACAATATGAAAAGCCTTTCGTGGAGGCAGGACGAAAGAATTGCCGATTGTTTCAGTCTTTTCGATGAGGACAATCCGCATGATGTACGGTTGCGCCTTACTGCAGCTAATTTCCTAAGTATAGAGTGGCCAAGTATGCAAGTAGCAATGCTGTGTAAGTTAGCTGAGGATGACAAGGTCGATTTTTCTGTCAGGGCTTCTGCAATTGAGGCAGCAGGACAACTATTGCGGGGCACCACAGCATCTCTATTGACTGTACCCAGAAAAATAGGTCTAGGCTTACGTATCTTTCTGCCCCGCTTCCGTATCCCCCCCGCACGCGATGAATCAGCGGCGATAATGCTTAAGCTCTCCGGCGACAAACAATTAAATAATAGTCTACGTGCTTTAGCTGCTCTTGAGGCAGGTGAGCTAGGGTATAGTGACAGAGCGGCTCTAATGATGCTTACGTTTGCCGAGGATGATCATACGGATGCTGCCTATCGGATAGCGCCAGCAAGGGCAGCCGGTTTGCTTGGTCAGCGAACACGTGCAGCAGCTGTACTTATCTCTTTTACACAGGATGAGCAGCTACATTTGTACACTCGAATTGCGGCAGCTAGGACTTTAGGACACATAGACATGAAAGAACGAATGGTGGACTTAACACTCTTTCTCGCAAACTGCGATCAAAAAGATTCTTTGCTACAACGCCAGGCTCTCGTTAAACTTAAGAGACGATTGTGCACGCCGACGATACCATCCTCGACCGCCTGCTCGCCCTCGCCCTCGCGTCTGAAGCGCATTCACTCGTCCGCCACGAAGCCATTAACCAACTCAGCCGCCTCCTCGCCGCTCATTGCAGCCCCGCACCGTCAGACAAGGCGACATAACCACATGGACCCCGAAGCACAACAACGTCTGCGCGAAGCCGTCGCCGACGACTACACGTATCGCCGCGACCGCCCGAAGATCGCCAGCATCCTGCGCGAACTCGCCGACGAGAACAGCCAAAACATCGGGTGGCACCGGCGGCACACAGGGCGAAGGCATACGCTGGAATGACAATGCGCTGTGGAGCGGCAGAGCGTTATTCATCGCTATCGGCAGCCTGCGTCGCGTTTCGATCGACGTGACAGGCTCGACGACCTACATCACCGCAAATGTTGAAGGAGAATATGTGGTGACTGGTGGGATAGGCAGCAGAACAGCGACCACAACCTGCCGCCGCGCCTGGCAATCGGACAGTGGGCAGAAGGTTGGCGACCTGCGCGCATTGTCAGGCGCGCCAACGCCTTCGACATCGAGGCCGAGCGCCCCTCGCCTTTAACCCAAACACACCTTCTCGTCCTCGCATAACATCCCGCAGTCGCGCAGCGCTGCCTCGATGTCACACCATCTGTACCAGATCGATGAGTTTAATTTCGGATGGAGAATCGTTGCGGGATGTCCCTTAAGACGTCGTCGCAACATCGCCTCCTGATGTACCGACAACGCAAGGTGTTCACGTACATCATGAAGGGTATGTAATGATTGTGGGTGCAGGGCTCTCATGCAAAAGATCGTAGCACATCTGTTTCTTTACGACCGCGCATCGTATATAACAAATCGATGACTGCGTTCTCGGTGATTCGATGAGCGAACGAAACGATGAAGCCTATAACCTCACACCGTCCTTCACTCCATCACACTTGGCGACGAACGTGGTTATCTACAAGGAATGTCGCGACCAGCACGTTTTGGTCTGCGTGATGCTCGCATATCCAACCGATCCAACGCAAGCTATCACACGACGTACCAACATTGTTGCGCGTCTTGACGGCGTATCTATACTGGGTTGTAACGCACAATCACGGCTGTGTTGAAGCGGACGTGAAGGCACGGAAGCTCTTTATCCTCGAAAGGAGTATCACAATGGCGAAATTCCCGCTAGCAACCATTCCTGCGACCCAGGTACGCCACCTTCACTCATCAATTGTCGACCAAGACTACCTCATCTCAGTCGCACTCCCGCTTAATTATGAGGACAACCCTGACAAAACCCTACCCTGTCATTTATGTCCTGGATGCTAACCTGTATTTCGCGATGGTCGTTGACATGGTGCGCTACATGAACATTCGTTTACCATTTTGCAATGAGCTCCCCGACGCGCTTATCGTAGGAATCCGCTATCCGGTATCCGGTTCACCTATGGACCAACTCCACCAGGTGATGCATCTCCGTAATGCGTCATTTTGACCCGACACAAGACGTAGACGCAGCGGAGTTTATGCAGCACTACTTCCCTGTTTCACAGCCCAGGAAACCAGGTGGTGCCGACCATTTTCTCCAGTTTATCGATCAGGAGGTATTCCCTCTTATCCAATCAGAATATCGAAGTGATCCAGATGATAAAACGATTATTGGACATTCGTCGGCTGGCTATTTTTCTCTCTACGTCTTGTTTCGGCAGCCTCAGATGTTTCACCGCTACGTCGTAGCCTCGGCCTGGTTTCCTGAAGATGTTGAGCGGCACCATGCTGAACACCGCGTTCAGCTTCCCGCCCGCCTTCATCTTGCCCGCAAGGCGGCAATGAAGACGATATCTCCCTCTACGCCGCGTTTGCACGTGTTCGAACGTCGAGACTACGAACACTTCAAACTATCTCACCAAATTATTCCCGGTTGTACGCATTGTGCAGTGGTGCCGTCAGCGTTTCAGGCTGGGCTCGTCGCTGTATTCTCATAGCAAGCGGTTGGGAGCGTTTCGCCTGTTGAAGCGACCTTGTTCAACGTGTTCATGTACCGTGAACAGAACCCAGGTCGCCTGTGCATGTTGTCATGTCTATGGCGCGACGGCAAGATGTACGTGAGGCGCTCCTACTCCACCGGCAATCGTTCTAGCGTCGCCCGCACTTCTTCAAAGAGTGTTGCTCGGATACGGCGTTCCTCGAGGCGAAAGATATACCACAGCCATGCTGGCGCGGCGATGACCATTGACCAGAGATACGGAAAATACAACGCGCCTGGAACGATAAGTACAGCGAGAAGCAGAAGCGCGACGATGCGAAACATGCAAGCAATCCTTTCAAATCGCTAGCAGTTTAGCACACCTGTTCGTGTACTACAGCAAATAGTTTTCCGATCGCCGCGTTACTACAGGCCATCGTGTAATCATTTCGTCATCGTTTTCTCGATTGCTTCGAGCAAAAGCGCACGCGCTGCTGCTGCATCACCGTCTGTGCGACGAAGTGCGATTTCAAACAACTCCGCCGTCTTATCTCCTACCGTCTGTCGCTCTGCTTCTTGTTGTACTCGACGTCGCGCCAGACCTCGTGCCTGGTCCACCGTCGTCTCGTCGCCTTCGAGCAGGCTATAGAGTTCGTCTGCCGATGCGCCAACCGCGTAAATGTACCGCAGCAATGCAGGGCCATTCATCGTTCCACGGGCAGTCTCGAATTGCAGAATACGGTCATCAGAAATGCCAATCAGCTCGGCGACATTCTGGCGCGACAGCTTGCGTAAGGATCGCATTTCCTGTAAGTAGGCCCCTGCCGCCGCTAGATTCACAGCACCTCCCTTTCCGATAGCCACTCCCACCTGGTCAATTGTGGCGTGTTTTCACCGTCGCCACAACTCGTGATTTCGCGGTATGTGTAACCGTGTAAAAGCGGAAATATTCGCAAACATCTTCAAAATTCGTCAATATTGGCACTTGATTACCGCTAATACGCGGTATATACTGTCGTTACTGCCGCATTTCCACGGCAGAAGGAGGCACGATGCTCCACCACTTTAACCAGGCCCTCGACGCGCTTCGCGGCGACAAAAGCGAAGCGGATCTCGCGACGTTGCTCGGCATAAGTTCCGATGTCTTACTCCGCTATCGGCGCGGCGCGTTTCCAAAAAACATGCGCAAGGTCGCCGCGCATCCTACGCTGCTCGAAGCGCTTGCACGCGACCAACAGCATATTCCTACATCCGACGCTTTCGCCACAGACGATGCGGAACTCGTCACCGATTAACGCACGCGCACCCGAACGCCCCGGCGTGCCATCGCATTCGCTTGCAGGAGGATTCATGGACGACATCACTATCCTACATCATCGAGGTCAGGCAAGCAACGCCCCCGACACGCCCGCTAGCAGCCACGACAGCGCCTTCATCGCTCGCGCTGTCGGCTCTATCACCTGCGTCGCGAGGGTCGTATGACTGCCGCGCCCGCTTCACTACGCCCACGATTTAAACGTGTCCTCGACTACGTGCTCGACTACCACGAAGCCAACGGCTACGCGCCGTCGCTCCGCGAGATCGTGAACGCGACCGCCTACGAATCCACGTCGGCGGCCCGACACGCCCTCCAGCACCTCGCCGACGCTGGCTACATCCGCATCGGCGAGGCCGGACAATCGCGCGCCATCGACGTACGCCCGGCCCAGCAACGTTCACGGTAAGGAAGCGAGGAGGCTGAGCATCAAGGTCATGACACGAGTCTTCGGGAGCAATCACGACAGAAAGGAAGCAACCTTCTGCTCCTGCTTGCACTCGCCGACTATGCCAATGATGACGGTGTGTCTTCTGCTGGCTTGCGTCGATGACTGGGAAGCTCGCACCAAAGATCCGTATGTCGCGCAGCGTGCAGACGTATCGACGTACGGAGTACAGTCAGGCGCTGAACGCAACGAGACTCCTTATCATCCTCCTCGCAACGAGATTGGTCGTGGTCGCTCGACTACGACTTATGCCGTTCTCACGCGCCTGACTGACGCCGACGTCCGACGCATCTTGATTCAATGGTTCGACCTCCAACCGGATGAGGTCGGGAACATCTATTGCGAACATACGTTCACAATCATCAAGAAAGGGTGACATTTCTGCCGCAGAGACGTGAGCACTTGACACCCTTTCCGCCACGCCGAAAAGGGTGACATTTCGGGCAGAAAGGGTGACATTTTAGGCCGAAAGGGTGACATAGCTATGTCACAGCGATCCATTAACCGTTAAGAAGATCAACGTCATCAGATGTTGTTGGTGCAACAACAACATTCTCACACCTTTTGTCACGTCACCGACGCCGAGCGCCTTGTCGCCAGCTATCCCGCGTGTGTTCCGCATGCTGAGGCGCTCGTCGCCCAGGCGCGAACGGGAAAGTCACCGGCTGGATTGCTCGTCGATCTGATCAAACGCGGCTGGACACCGCCCGCCGCCACCGCACCCAGCACCGAGGATGATCCATTCCGCTTCATCCGCGCCAGGGACGGCTCGTGCGCCATCTGTGGCGGCGATCTCACGCACTGTCGCGGCGTCCACATTCCTGAATCATGGTCCCACTACGAGGAGGATGTATGACTATCGCACCCAATCCGCTCGACGACACCATCGCCTATCTTGCCGCCCTCGGCTACGACGTGCGCCAACGTCACGACGGCCTGCACATCCACGGACCCGGCCTGCACGGTCGCATCAGCGAGGACGCGCTCGTTACCAACATCGAACATCTTCGACGTAGCAATCACCTGCTCGCCCCCACCTTCCACGTCTCCCCGTTCGAGACACGCTTGCGCCGCACCATCGTCGAGCAACTTGGGGAACGCCCCGCAGCGACGACGATCCGCGAGGCCGCCGATCTGCTCCTGCTCATCGCCGAAGACCTTGAGCGGGAAGCGCAGGTGCTCGCATGATCCTGGCGTATGTTGCCGCCGCTGTCGTGGCCTTTCTCGCCGTCGGGCTCGCGGCGTGGCTCGAACGCGCCGTCGAGCGCATCGAGCGGGAGGATACGCCATGGAGGTGATCGCCATCCTCACGGTGTTCGCCGCTGGCATCGCCGTTGGGCGCACATGGCGCGTGCGCGGCGTCGAACGCATCAACCGCGACCTCCTCTCCGCACTCAGCTATGAACGCGGCCTGTCGAAGCAGCGACACAACCGCATCCAGCAGTTGGAGCGCGGCAGGATTGACCGAGCGTTTGCCGAGCGCACGATCGCATCACGCTTCATCGACGTGCGGGAGGATTGGTCATGACCACGTTTGAGCACTACGTCCGCTCGATCCGCGACCTGGACGTGACCGCCTTCCGCACGACGTTCCCGCCCTGTCGGCGTTGGCGTCGACGACGACACCCATGCCGTCGCCATGATGATGATTCTCCGCATCATCGACGGCGCGTTGTTCGAGGCAGCGCACATCGACGAGGCGAAAGCCTGGCTCGCTCCGACCGGAGCACGATGATTGGTTGACGACGCTCCAAACGCAGACGTTGATCGACGACCCCGACGGCCACCTCGCGGCGTGGCTCCAGGAGATCGCGGCGTGATGTGGCAGGACGCCATCGACACCTGGATCGCCGGTCGCCGGTCGCCGCAAACGCGACGGTCGTATGCGCTTGCCATCGACCGCTGGCAAACCTATGTCGCGGCGCACCACGTCACGCTCGCGACCGCAGGAGCGTCGCACGTCGCAAGTTGGATCGCGACGCTGCACGGTGTCGTCGCGGTCAACAGCATCCGGCAGCGACTATCGGCCATCAGCGCGTTCTACGACTGGCAAGCCAAGCACATGCAACCGCCGATCCGTAGCGATAACCCGACCCGCGCCGTCGCGTGGCCCCAGCGCCAGGAGCCACGACGCCGCGCAAGTGACCGTGCTATCGACGCCGAGAAGGCCACGGCGCTGATCGACCAGGCCGACGTGCGCGGTCGCGCTCTTATCGCGCTCATGTGCGTGGAGGCGCTTCGCTGTGCCGAAGCATGCGGCCTCCGGTGGAACGACTACGACGGACGCATGTTGGTTGTGGAAGGCAAGGGCGGCAAACGTCGCTTCGTGCAGATCGCGGACGTGACCGCCGACGTGTTAGAGGAATGGAGGCAGGAAAGCGTAGCAGACACCAACGGCTATATCTTCCCCGGACGATCCAGCGTCGGGCATCTTTCGACAGACGCCGCATATGAGATGGTGCGCGGACTAGGCCGAGCGCTGGGCGTGGACATCTCAGCCGCATCCGCTTCGAGCGACGGCGATCACGCTGATGCTGAAAGGTGGCGCACAACTGCACGAGGCGCAGCGGGCAGCCGGACACGCCAGCCCCGCGACGACCGAACGCTACATCAAGAAAGCACCGCCGACCGCTTCGAGTAAGACCGGAATACACAGGAACCGCAAATCCCACGCCTGATAACCCTAATTATCAGGCGTCAGCCATACAAGGAAACGCCCGCATGAACGCTCGTGAACTCATCATTCATCCTTCAAGCACCACCGAGCCGGACGGCAGCATGTCCGAATTTGTGCGTGCGATTGCCACCATCACGGCTCGTTTGTTGGTTGCAGATCCACATTCCGAACGCATACAATCTGATGATCCAAGAAAGGAGCGTGCATGATTCGATCAGCCGGATACTTTCGCGTGAGCGACGAGGAGCAAGTAGACGGTTTCAGCCTGGATGCCCAGGAACGTGCCTATGCCGCGCGTGTCGAAGCCGCCGATTGGCTCTCGGTCGCTACCTATCGCGATGAAGGCCGCAGCGCGTTTCGACGCGATGCGCGCCGACCGTCCTTTGATCGCCTACTCGCCGACGTGCGTGCGGGCAAGATCGATCTTGTGTGGGTCCACCGTTCATCCCGCTTCGCCCGACGGAGCGGTACATCGGACGATCTGCTCGACGAGTTTGAGCGGCTCGGTATCCAGTTCGTCGTCGACACCATGCCTATCGACCGAACCACCCCATATGGCTGGGCAGCGCATAAAATGAACTCGGTCTTTGACGAACTGTACTCTCGCCAGGTGTCCTATGAAACGAAAAAAGGTCTCCGTGAAAAGGCGCAGCAAGGGCGATGGGTCGGACCACTCCCACTCGGGTATCAGAAAAACGCCGACGGTTGCCTTGAACCGTCCGCCGATGCTCCCGCCGTGCAACGTATCTTCGAATTGTACGCCTCCGGCGCTCATTCGTTCTTTGATGTCGCCGACGTGCTCAATGGCGAGGGCTGGCGTGCGCTCAATTGGCAGACCAAGGAACGGAGGTTATTCGGTCGAGAAAGCGTACGTACGATTCTCGCCAATCGGGCGTACCTCGGATTCGTTTCCGCTGGTGGACAAGAATATCCTGGCCACCATCCACCCCTCATCAGCGAAGATGTCTGGCGGCTTGTCGAGGAACTTCGTAGCGAGCGTACACGATCGAACCATATGGCCTCCGCTGAGTCGCTGCATTGGCTCACCGGCATTCTCTGGTGCGATACCTGTGGGCGGAAAATATGGAACCATCGCAGTTGTCACCTCCGCTACTACCGCTGTAGTGGTTGTTTCAATCACACCTGCGATACCCGCATGATCAACGCAGAGCGCCTGGAAAAAGACATGCTGAGTGTCTTAAGTCATTTGATGGTTTCAACGACAACGGTCGAGGCTATCCTACTCGAAACCCGCCGCCAAATCGACATAATCGAACATCCCGTTATGCCAGTCACCGATCAGGATACGGTGAAGGTACGCTTGAAGCGCCTGGCACGCCTTTACGCCGATGGCATGATCGAGGATGATGAGTATGCCCGCGAGCGCGATGCGCTTACGGCGGCCATGGCATGGACCCCTACAACCACACCGCCACAGGCAGCATTCAATCTTGAGAAAGCCATACAGCTTATCAGCGATATTCCATCGCTCATCGCTCGTGCCACATCGCATGAGCGTCGTGCCGTCATGCGTAGCCTGTTCGAGCGGGTGTGGGTTAAAGAACAATCGCTCCGAGGGTTAGTCCCTCGAAGCGAGATTGAACCACTTATACGGTCGATCGCGTTGGTCGCGACCATAGGCAAAAGTGTGGGTGGGGTGGCTGACGGGGCTCGAACCCGCAACATCCTGAGTCACAGTCAGGCGCTCCGCCGATTGAACTACAGCCACCACGTTATGCCACGGAAGTATAGCGGCGAGGGATTCGATTGTCAAGCAGATTGAGCGTTCGCAATGACATCGAGTAACTGTTTGCTAGACTGCTCCAGATCAATTCAGTAATTACCCATAATTACTCGATCGATGGGAGTACTTGTGCGCTGACCCATCCCATCCATGACTACCAGTCGTTGCCGTGCGACGTCATAGAAATATCGCGACGCGGCGAAATCGTATCAGTGAGCCGTAAAATGATTTGGTCGCTTTCTATGAGGATGTATGTGTTGCCAAGGCGTCTGGACATTCCTCCCTGGTAGGGATAAATCCAGTCCTAACGTCATATCGAGCGCACGACCCGCGAACTCACACTCGATGTGTGGGGATGGTGTGACGTGGTGTATACATGATGTAGACGATAGCTATAACGTGTGTTCGGAGCAAACTTTTAGCATCACCAGTCCTGCTCGCTATTTCTCATTGACAGCAGGTTTTTCGATAGTCGGCTCCAGCATATAACCAATACCTGAGACAGTAAGAATGTATTGTGGCTCATTTGGGTATTGTTCAACTTTCTGTCGCAACCGATGCACAAGTTGTTTGAGAAGTTGGCGGTCGCCGACGCCGCTATACCCCCAGACGTGACTCGTCAGGCGATCGGTCGGGATCGTGTGTCCGGCGTTGGCGAGCAGGTACTGGAGAAGACGGAACTCGAGGTTGGTTAACCGTATCGCTCCCGCATGCTGCACGCTAACAGCCTGCCGCTCCACATCAAGTTCGATATCACCTGTCGCGAGCGGCGATGGGCGGTCGCTCTCCCTGCGCCGGAGCAGGGCGCGAACCCGTGCCAGCAATGTGCGCGGGCTGAACGGCTTCGTAAGATAGTCGTCTGAACCCAGATCTAGCCCCAATACCAGGTCCTCCTCACTGGATCTGACCGTGAGCATCATGATCGGCGTGCTGGATTCAGCCCGAATTGCTTTACACACGTCGAACCCGCTCATACCGGGGAGGTTTACATCGAGAATCGCCAGATCGGGCTGTTCACGTACGAATACTTGCAATGCTTCGGGACCTGTCGTGGCCTCGACTACGAGGTAACCAGATTGCCGAAGCGCGAAGCCGATCAGCCCACGCAGTTCTTGGTCATCGTCAACGACGAGTATTTTCATTGCTCTGCTCTATCGGTAGAAGGACGCGCATGCGCGTGCCTTGTTGCGTACTATGTGCTTCGACGTGTCCGCCATGTCGTTCCACGATCGATTTGACCAACCACAGCCCAAGTCCGACGCCGCTTTGTTCCGGCTCGTCACCTTCGGAGCGCACAAAGCGTGTAAACAATGCCGGGCCACCGCTGGCGGGTAAGCCTGGACCCTGATCCTCGACCCAGACGCTTGCCATCTCGTCGCCAACGTCGCCGCCGATGGTGATGATCGAGGCAGCGGGAGCATATTTATTGGCGTTGGCTAGTAGATTCACGATAACCTGCGTTAGACGCCGAGCATCGCCCCGCACGAGCGGCATTGGAAACGGTAGATCGACGTTCACCTGTTGCTCTCGCTGGTCGAGCAATGGTTGAGTCAAGGCTAAGGCTTCCTCGACAACCTCATCGATCGCCACCGCGGTTTGTCGAATGCGGTACTGCCCGGATTCGATGCGAGCGCTTTCCAGAAGATTATCGACTAATTGTGTGAGGCGCAACGTGCCACGTTGAAGCGATACGACCAGCCGTCCGATATCTGCGACCTCCAGTTCATCGAGTTGATCGAGCAGCAGTTCGATCGATGCAAGTTGTGCTGAAAGTGGTGTACGAAACTCATGCGAGATGTTCGCAAGGATCGAATCGCGCATTCTGCGCGGTGCTTCAAGTTCGGTTTCGTCTCGTAGTACCTGCACCTGTAGATCGTCGGTGGCGGGGGCGCTGGTGATAACCACTGTGCGCCGTTCGCCATTTGCAACAAAAGTGCTCGATTGCCCGCGGCACCGCCACGGAAGCGGGCATGAATGATTGGGCACTGCTCGGAGCAAGGACGGACGCCACCGGGACCTTGTGGCCGTAACACATCGCCACAGAACCGTCCGATAGCCTGCTCGACCTCGATACCCAAGCAGTGCGGCGGACTGCGGATTGAGGAATTGAATCCGCCGTTGCCGATCGACAGTGAACACACCTTCGTTGATACCCTGCACGATCGCCTGTGCTTCAGCTTTTTGGCGGCGAAGGTTCGCTGTCAACTGAAGGAGTTGGGTCCGCATTTCCTCCAATGTCGTAGACAGCGTCCCCATTTCGGCGCCCGGGACACGTGGGATCGGCGTCAGCAAGTCGCCGCTGCCGATGCGAGCAGCGGCGCGTGTCAGGCATGCATTGGCCGTCCAAGGCGGCGAACGAACATAAAGCTGATGAATGGCCGCGGTTGTCGCGATACGTAGTGCTAGGACCAGTAACATCTCAACCAGTCGTTTGAGCGACTGCGCGACGGCATCAGTTGGCAGTTCGATTTCGATCAATCCGGCGATTCGCCAGACGGCGCGACAGAGGGAAGATCGGCAATGTAGCGGTTCCGTTCGCCGACTCGTTGTGCCGAGTGTTGCCCGGTCGCCAGCACCTGCTGGCGTTGTGCGGACGCTTCTTTTCGGCTGCGAACCGCGTCGGCCGATAGGATTGTCAGCGTGAGGCCGATATCACGCTGAGTTGTTTGGCATAGGAAGGATCCAATACGCGAGTCACGAGAGCATATTTCGTGGCGCAGACTGAGAGCGGTGCCCATGCACCTATAGACCAAATCGTTCGCCCCCTCACCTTCCCAGAAATATCGACTGTTCGCTTGTGGCGAGGAGTTGTCGCGGTACCGCGATGCCAGCTCGATCAGTAGGCGCTCCCTTCCAGTATGCTACTCCATCGAGCTGACTGGTTTGCTGAAATTGCTGGAAAAATTGCGCTGAGTCTGCGTCATCGTTTGTGGCGAGCAAATCGGGTCAAGGTTGGGCGCTCGGCCAACAGTTGTGCCGTGTGAGCATCTGTCGGCGGCTCGATTGACTTCCTGCTGGGCGATCACCCCGGCATGGAGACTCGTTCGAGCGCCTGATGTCGGCGAATCCTTGCAGTAAGCGCACGGCGACGATAGCGATGCCGCCGATCGCCAGCTAACAGCAGCGCGACGTTGATGCCAACTAGAGCGTACTCAACGCCAACCGTTTAGTATGTGCTTGAAGGAAGGGATATAGCTGAAACCAGCGACGTCTCACCGCTTATCCCGTCGCTTTGATTATGTGATGGTACCTCATGGCATGTATTATAGCGAGACACTGCCCTCCGTACCCCACACGCCTCATGTACCCATGCCTGCTTGTTTCCTTTGCCACGCATGAGTTCCGCACCCATCACCAGGATCAGCGACATCAGGCCGAGAACCAGTGCCGCACTGTAGGCACCAACATATTGGCGGTCGTCGAGCGCACGGAAAATATAGGTCGTCGCCGTTTCGGTACGGCCTTGCACCCCGCCGCTTACTACGAGCACCGCGCCGAATTCGCCCAGGGCGCGGGCGAATGTGAGGGTAACGCCATAGACAAAGCCCCAGCGCAATGCGGGAAACGTGACCATGCGAAAGATTTGCCAGCCACTCGCGCCGAGTGTCGCGGCTGCCAGTTCCTGCTCGATGCCGAAGGCGCGTAGGACGGGAATCAGTTCACGCACCATAAATGGCAGTGTTACGATCAGCGTCGCGATGATCATGCCCGGAATGCGAACACGATCTGGATATCCCAGGTTTCCAAGTAGTGGACCGAACAACCCGCGCCGCCCGAATACCAGAATCAACATATATCCGGCGACGACAGGCGAGATGGCGAAGGGCAAGTCGATCAAGGCGTTGATGATCGATCGACCGGGAAACTGGTGCCGGACGAGAACCCAGGCGACGGTTGTTCCCAGCACAACATGCACGACGATCGATGATAACGCTGATCATCAGCGTTAGACCAAACGCGCGGCGTACCTGTGGATCGCTCAGTGCAGTAAAAATCGCGCCGACGCCCTGCGCGAACGCTCCGGTCACAAGGCCGACCAGGGGAGCGAGCAAAATGACCGCCATATATCCGACCGCTAACCCGATCAGTAGTCGACGGCCCCATGGACTGCGTGGGCGCCCGATGCGGGCTTCTTCGGGGACAGGTACCGCGCTCATGCTATTTCCCTTCTACGTTTTTGTAGCAGATCGATCACAAAGACGAGGGTAAAGGCGATCAGCAGCATCACGACCGACATTGCGCTGGCTCCGCGCCGATTCTCGGATTCAACTTCACCGAAGACATAAACAGCGGCGGTTTGTGTGCGAAGTGGAATATTTCCGGCGACGATCACGATCGCGCCAAATTCGCCGATGGCGCGTGCGAAGCTGAGCAAAATACCGCTGGTCATTGGCAGCAGAAGCGCTGGGAACGTGACGCGCCGGAAGATCAGCCAGTCCGACGCGCCGAGGGTTGCCGCTGCTTCTTCCTGTTCGCGGTCGAGGGCTTCCAGCACCGGTTGCACGGTGCGAACGACGAACGGGAACGTGACGAAAAGGAGCGCCAGGATGATGCCGGGAGGTGCGAAGATGATGCGCCATCCCAGGTTCTGGTTGAACCATCCTCCGACAGCGGATTGGGGTCCATATAGCACGACCAGCATCACACCCGTCACAAGTGTCGGGATCGATATTGGCAGGTCGACGAGCGCGTTCAGGAACGCTTTGCCGGGAAAACGGTAGCGTACCAGGACAAACGCAGTGATCATGCCCATGACGCCGTTGATCACCGCCATTATGGCGGCCGTCCATAAGGTCAGCAGCAGGGCACTACGCGGCACCGGACGCATAAAGACATTCAATATCGGCGTCAGACCGCCGGCCAGACCGTCTTGGAAGATCACTAGAAGCGGCAGGATGAGCAGGACAGTGAGATAGGTGAGAGCAACTGTGCGTAAGCCCCATCGACCCCAGGGTAGCGAGCGACGCTCGCCACCCAAATCTATAGACGTTGGATGTGCTGTGGTCATTATGCCTTCACTTTGTATTCGTTGAGAGTTATTGGCCCTGGACTTCGCCGATGGTTGAGGTGTAGATACCTTCTTCGCCAAAATACTTCGGCGTGACCTTGCTCCAGCCACCGAATTCGGCGATGGTGAACAAGTCGGGGATGGCAGGATACTGTGCCGCTGTTTCCCTGGCAATGTTCGGATCGACTGAACGCAAGCCGTGCTTGGCGAAGATGGTTTGGGCTTCCGGCGAGAATAGATATTGGACGAAGGCTGCGGCGACTTCACGCGTGCCATGCTTATCGACGTAGGTGTCCACGATGGCGACCGGATTTTCGATCAGGATCGTCGATGATGGGATCACCAGATCGAGCTTTTGTCCGGCCTGTTGGGCTACCAGCACTTCGTTTTCGTAGGTGATTGCGACATCGCCCACACCGTTCTCGAAGTTGGTGATGCTTTCACGAGCGCCCTTGTCCATCACGCTGACGTTGCTAAACACGTCTTTCATGAACGTACGTGCTCCTGCATCGCCGCCTTCCACCCCTGATACCTTGCCGCGCTGTGCAGCACCGTATAGCGCCATCACATTCCACATCGCCCCGCCACTTGTCTTAGGGTTCGGCATCAGCACTTCGACGCCTTCTTTCGCCAGATCACCCCAATCTTTGATGTTTTTCGGGTTCCCTGCTCGGACCGCGAAAGCGACGACTGAATCGCTGACCATGCCTTTGTGTTCGCCTGCCTTCCAGTCGCTGGTGATGAGACCAGCATCAGTGATGCGGGTGATATCAGCCTCAAGCGAAAGAGCAACGACATCGGCTTCGAATCCATCAACGACGGCGCGTGATTGTGCGCCTGAGCCTTGATACGATTCCTCGAATGTGACGGTTTGGCCTTTTTCTGCTTTCCACTTGGCGGCGAATAAGGGCAAAATTTCGCGATAGGCTTCGCGGGGTGTGGTGTAGGCGCCCAGTACTAGCTTTACGCCATCACTAGATGCTGCCGGTACGGCCACCACGTCTGGGCTGGAACTGATGTCGGCTTCAGCACCACCGCAGCTTACGACCACCGTAAGCATCAGCACAATCATTATTTTTGTTGTCAGGCGCTTAGTCATCTGCTATTCCTTTACGACTTTTAAGTATCTAAGCCGTTACAGGAGGACCTCGGCTCCTCGTCGCTCCGCTTGCACCAGACGAGGGACATCTGTCTTGGCGTACACTGACCGGATGATCAACACAGGTTGCTCGGTGATGGCGTCGAGTAGCTCAGCAGCAATGCCGGTGAGGATGTCGCGTCCATCGTGGTTATGCAGTGGCGCTCCCATAACGAGCATGTCATAGCCACCCGTTTTCATCTCCGTCATGATCTCGTCGCGCACGCCTCCTGTTCTGACCTTGGTCTGCGTGGGAACACCGAGCAAGCCAAGCGTGCGTGCACCGGCATCGATGAAGCGTTGGGCGCGTTCCTGTTCTTGGGGTGATGAGGCAGTGCGTAGCACTGTCATCAGCGTAGTTTTCGCGCCCAGATGGCGCATCAAGCGTCCGGTGAAAAGCACGTCTTCTTTGCCAGGTTCGCCACTGCTCACACAGATCAGCACACGTGATGGAATCGTGTGGGTTTGTGGCACAAGTAGCACATGATGCTCTCCAAGCTGAAGTAGCTGTTCGGGCAGATCACGCTTGCTGCCCTGTGAGCCGACAACCACCAGATCGTAGGGTTTGCGCTCAACCTCACGAGCTATCGCGATGTCGGCTACATCGCTCGTTGGCCTGGTTTCGAGCAGCGGCAGACCAGCGCCAATCTTCTCCCTCGCCTGTTGTAAATGGGCGGTGAGTGCATCTGCGCTTAGACCGTAACCAAGCACTGTGGTGCGGGCATGGGCGAGTTGGGCGATTTCTGCTCCGATGTCGAGTGCTGCGCGAGCGGCAGGTGAGCCGTCGGTCAGCATGAGGAAACTTAGGCCCGGATGGATCAGCGCATGGATGCGCCGTACGCCGATGACCGTTGTATCGCCTTGTTGGAGCGGAAACTGGCGTGCTAAATCCTGCGAGCGTGTCGCTTCAATTAGAATCGAATCGCTGCCATAAGGTACTGGGGGGGCGATACACCGCACCCCTGGAATCGGCGGAAGGCGTAGACGTAGACGCTCAAACGACCCGGCAAAGGTCGTATATTCGACGGTCGCCTCGCCCAGCGCAGCTACCTTGAGTTCAGCCCCTGTCGGCGCGAGCGCTACATCTTCTGGTCTGAATAGCACCTGGACACGTTGACGTGCCGAGACCTCGCTGAATTCAGTCGTGAGCGGGAAGCGCAATGGTCCGACGCTTACACCTTCGGCCGTGCTTTCGCCCACCAGAAGGTTGGCTGTGCCAAGAAATGTCGCCACGAACTCGGTTTGTGGCCGTTGATAGAGCTCGTCGGGGTGTCCCACTTCGAGGAGACGTCCATGGCTCATCACGCCCATGCGGTCGGCTAACTCGAACGCTTCTTCCTGATCGTGCGTCACGAATATCGTCGTCATGCCGATTTCCCGCTGCACACGCTTTAGATTATGGCGGAGATCGGTCCGGATTTTGGCGTCAAGCGCGCCGAACGGCTCGTCGAGGAGCAACACTGCTGGCTCGTGCGCCAGGGCGCGGGCCAGTGCCACACGTTGTTGCTGTCCCCCCGATAGTTGGTGGGGCATGCGCCCGCCCAACCCAGATAGCCCGACCAGGTCGAGCAGTTCCTCGCGGCGGCGCTTGCGGTCGGCTTTGCTGACGTTGCGAACCCTTAGTGCAAACTCGATGTTATCGCCGACGGACATGTGCTGGAACAGTGCATAGTGCTGAAATACGAATCCAGTGTCGCGTTGTTGTGGCGTGAGGTTCGTAACATCACGCCCGTTCAATAGGATGCGCCCTTGATCGGTCGAGTTGAGCCCGGCGATCATGCGTAGCACCGTACTTTTGCCGCTGCCACTTGGACCAAGGAGCACGAAGAACTCGCTATTAGCGATCTCCAACGAGACATTATTGACGACGGGATGATTCCCGTAGCGTTTGGTGAGATATTCGAGAACAATCGACATGTGTTCCTCGCTGGTATAAACAGTGTTCCAAAACGGTGACAAAACGGTGACAAATCATGCAATGCTGCGTCGTAGTAACCTGCCACAGAGCATCACAACTCACTATCACGGGATCAGGATGCCTCGAACAAGCTATGACAAAATGGTTTCAGGCGTAGACGCGGGCGAACCCCTGTTCGTACGCTCGTTCCTCTATGCCATTCATCGTTCCCGCACGCGACGGTATGCGTTTGTAGCATGTTGTTTAAGGTGCTGTAGTCATGATAGTCTGCGGTGGTATCAGGAGCGGTGACAACAACGTGCCAAGATCATAACGCCCAGATAAGCGTCAACATACCGGCGAGAACGCCACGCCAAAAGAGGCAACTCGTCGCGAAAATCGCCAGACACAAAATCACCAGACGAAAAGGTCTGGCGATTGACAAATTATGCACAGGCAAGACGCCGCGAACCTGACCTTTCGGTTCGCGGTTTCATCTGTTGTTGGTTGCTGTGGTGAACGTTGTGCGTGAGGACCACCGGCTATGGGAAAATCGTGATGATAACCAATCAATAATGCTTGATCTGATCGAGGCCGCGTGTCGTGAGGTCGGCGAGCTCGCGCAATGTCTCAGATTCGATGGTTTTGAAATTAAAACATGACTTGCCCTGCATCCGCTTTTTAAGCGTGGGCGAGATTGTGTCCAGCAGCGCCGGATATAGGTACACCGGAAAGAGATGGTAGCTGACGTAGTTTTTGTTGATTGTCACGGCACCGAAGAACAGCGGTTTTTTATTCGGTCCCGT
Organism: uncultured Chloroflexia bacterium; assembly: GCA_963782315.1. Classification (GTDB taxonomy): domain Bacteria; phylum Chloroflexota; class Chloroflexia; order Chloroflexales; family Kallotenuaceae; genus JBBSGA01. Next base: position 168,842 of record CAWAJS010000041.1, on the reverse strand, counting down.
TTTGGTGGTGTCGAGTGAGTAGTTTGTACTGGTGTCGGCTGTGACGACGAGTGTGGCTTCATGGTATTTCAGTATGGCCTTGAGTTGCTCGAACACTTGTATAAACGTGTCGTTGTTTGGCATACCGGCCTCCTGCATATGCTCTCTGACAATCGACTGCTGCCCACCAGAGGTGAATCCCACGTTACCTTGTGGCAAGCTTCTATAAAGGTATCGCCTAGTTCAACGTAAGAGCATGCGTACGGCCTGGGACAGAGAAGATAACCGCCAATTGTCCCTATGTACGCCTGACTGAGCCCCCGATTCTGCGGGTTCGAGACCAGTTGGATGCTCCGCCTGCCCCGTGGTTGACACATCAGGGTTGCGGCAGCACCTTGAAGGGAATGATCGACTCGTGATCGCTGCCCCTGCCACGGAAGTACCAGGTCCAGATACCGGGACCAAGGACCGCGGTGTCGAACTTCAGCCCGTCGATCGCTCCCGAAATTCCAATCGTGTAGGTCTGTACGTCGTCACGAGTCATGTCCGGTTTAATCAGCCAGAACTCGACTGTTTCGTTTGGCCGGAAGCCGAAGATGTCGAAGCTGATCTCAGTGCCAACCAGCACGCAATTAGACGGTCGAAGTTCTGCATTCAATACCGGTGGAATGTCAGAACACTTTTCCGGCGTGATGGCAGCCGCATTGTAGGTTTCACTCCCCAGTAATCCCAGCAACACCCTATATGGGTCAGGGATTGTCCGGGTGGTATTCAAAGCGGGCGCGCTCGAACCATTGAGTTAATACCGTGTCGCCAGCAGCGTTTGCTTCTATGACAGGTTCGCTAAGCGGCAGACCATACAGCGCCATTGATCTTGTGTATGAACGTGCCGCGGAATCACCAACGCCACCCATTTCCCAATAGCTTCGGAACGGTTCGCAGATGCTGTGGCTACTTTGGGCGAACCAGCGACATTCGGTAGTTTGTTGGCCTGCAGGAAAGGTAAACCAATTGCGCCCAAGCTGTTGCAAGCGCACGTCGCCAAGCCGACCGAGTAACACATCGTAGGGCGATGCAAGTTCAGGATGTAGCTCGAAGCGGTTACGCTCGAAGTATTGCGCCACGAATGTGCCTTCGGGCGTTGCCTCACTGCGTTCCGCTGTGATCGGGAAACCAAAAACCGCCAGGCCGCCGTGTTCTTGCCAGTATTCGCGTATGCGTCCGCTGATGCATTGCTCTGTTTCAACAAAGCATTGCTGCTCTTGCCGACTTAACGGGGAGCGTTGAGCGTTGCTAGCCTGGGTATCCCTTGGAATACTTATGAGCAGCAAAGCGAACGAAAGGACCAGAACACGACGAATCAAGGCGCATTTCCCGTTATAGACGGCTCGGCTCGACGTTACTTCGTGCCTGCGCGAAGCGCTTGCATGGCATCACCGATGCCTGCAACGCCCTCGGCGAGTTTTTCCGGTGTATGGTAACTGAACGCCAGGCGGATGAAATCGTCGCCCGCACCGTCGGTGTAACAACGTTCGCCCGACAAGAACGCCACACCCCGTTCGGCGGCGAGCGGTACGAGTGTCGAAGCACGCATATCGTCGGGAAGTTTGCACCAGATAAAAAAGCCGCCTTCGGGAGCGAACGTGGTGACATCCGCGGGAAAGTTCTGGGCGATCGCGTCGAGCATCACAGCGCATTTACGGCTGTAGTGCGAACATAGCTCGGCGATGTGTGCGTCCAACCGCCCATTGCTGCTATAGCGTGCGACCACATGCGACAAGAACGGTCCAACGTCGCCTTCTAGCTTGAACATGTTCAAGCGTTGCAATAAATCCGGCGGACCGTAAGCCCAGCCTACACGCACACCGGGGGCGAGAATCTTGGAATACGTGCCGATGTGCAGCACCCAACCCTCGGTATCCAATGCCGCCAAGGTTGGCAGCGTTTCGCCGGTGAAGCGCAGGTCTCCGTATGCGTCGTCCTCGACGATGAGCACGCCATAGAGCGCGGCCAGCGCGACCAGACGTTGTCGTCGTGCAAGTGTCATCGTCACGCCCGATGGGTTATGGAAGGTGGGAATAGTGTAGATCAGCTTGGGACGGACACCGTCGCGGGCAAGGTCCGCCAGACGCTCCTCAAGCACGTCGATGTCCATGCCTGCGCTGTCGGTTGGAATGGTAATGATGCGTGCGCCCGCGAGTTCAAAACGACGTACCGCGCTCATAAAGCTTGGTCCTTCGATGATGACGACATCGCCGGGATCGACCAGCACTTGCGGAATAAGCGCCAGCATCTGACTGGAGCCATAGCTGAACATCACGTTGCCTCTGTCAGCGGGGATACCTTTGCCCTGGAGGCGTGCCACGAGTTGCTCGTAGAGTTCGGAGCTAGGTGGTCCGTAGTTGAGCGCGGCATCCGGTCGTTCGCTAAGAACCTCTGACGTGGCTTCAGCTAAGTCGTCCACCGGAAAGAGCACAGGATCGGCAAGGCCAAACGCGAGGCTCAACCGTGCAGCACGTGCCATCTGTGCCGCGCCCATGATGCGCCCTGCAATGTCACGTGCACCTACCGCGTAAAGATCGTTCAGTTTTGGCGACGTAGCCATGAAATGTTTTTCCTTCGTCATAAATGAATGGCCCGCTGGAACCACATCAGTTCTCAGCATATCTGTGATTGTGTTCTTCGGACTATCTCCTGGCTACGGTGCCATGATGCGAGTAAAGCAAGAACCATGTACAGGCTACCCACGACGCAGGACTATTATAACCGTTGTCGGTTTCCCCACCGGATGCTTGGTGTATATGACGCCAGAAAATGAGCTGTCCTTCTCCCATTGGTAGGTGCGTAGATGCGTGGTGATGCTGAAACGCGACCGCAACGTTGCTGCGCTCTACGATTGTGTATTTTTGGAGCCTGAATGACACGACCGTATCGTGTGACCGACCTGGATGATTCGACTATCAATCTCTCGACCGTATTGAACGCGACACATTCGTAGGTAGCGTATTTGGAAGGTGCGGAGTTGCCACTCGTGGATTTCGCTGTACAACAATAGCGATACCGTCCATTAATCGAGAACGCGGTAGCGTTCTGATGAGGCCACCTATGCCCGTACACTAGCTGCCGCACCTGCATACGCGTGGGATCTCCACGTTGCAACCTGTGACAACGAGAAGGTCCGTCGTGTGAGCGGGCGGATTCATCAGCCGGGGAAGCAGATTATGGATGTAGACACTATCCGTAATCCGGAACAATCGGTTTCTTTCGTAGGGGGTCTGGTGGGTACCGGAGAAAGTACTTGCATGTGACGGTATCTCCTGCTCTTTAAGATCCTATCCCTTCAATATGGTACACTGGCTGCGACCGAAGGAGCAAAATAGACGATGCCCCAACAGACATACTTAAGTCAACAAGACCCTGAAATCGCGGCTGCGCTCGCCTCCGAGGGGCGTCGACAACGCGACGGGATCGAACTTATCGCATCCGAAAACTACGTGAGTGATGCTGTCCTGGAAGCCCAGGGATCCGTGCTGACCAATAAATACGCCGAAGGACTTCCTGGCAAACGCTATTATGGCGGGTGCCAATACGTCGACGTTGTCGAAACGATCGCGATCGAGCGGGCTAAGAAGATCTTTGGTGCGGATTGGGCCAACGTGCAACCCCACTCCGGTGCTCAGGCCAACATGGCGATCTATCTCGCGGCGCTCCAGCCGGGCGATAAAGTGCTAGGCCTCAAGTTGGACCAGGGCGGACACCTCACGCACGGACACCCATTGAACTTTTCCGGTCTGTACTTTGATGTAACGTACTATGGTGTCGACCGCGAAACCGAGCGTATCGACTACGATGAGCTACATCGTGTCGCACGCGAGCTACGACCGAAGTTGATCACGTCGGGTGCATCAGCATATCCACGGACAATCGATTTTGCGCGAATGCGAGAAATCGCGGACGATGTAGGCGCGCTGCTGTGGGCCGACATCGCACATATTGCTGGGCTCGTCGCGGCTGATCTGCATCCTTCGCCGATTCCGGTCGCGCACTTTACCACGACAACGACCCATAAAACCCTGCGAGGTCCGCGTGGAGGGTTGATTCTGGCAAGTGCCGAGATCGCCGAGCAATACAAGCTCGACCGTGCGGTGTTTCCCGGCATCCAGGGCGGTCCGCTGATGCACGTCATCGCCGCCAAAGCTGTCGCGTTCGGTGAAGCCTTGCAGCCGGAATTTGCAGTCTACCAGCGCCGAGTCGTGGAAAATGCCGCGGCGATGGCGCGTGCGCTTCAGGCACAAGGAATGCGTATGGTAAGTGGTGGCACCGATAACCACCTGATGTTGATCGATCTTTCACGCTCCGAGGGGTTGAGCGGTATTAGCGGTAAGAAGGCCGAAAAAGCGCTTGATGCTGCCGGAATCACCGCCAACAAGAACACGATTCCCTTCGATCCGCGTTCGCCGATGGTGACCAGTGGATTGCGTCTTGGCTCTCCGGCCGCGACGACACGCGGCTTCGGCCCCGTCGAAATGGAGCGTGTGGCTGGTTGGATCGTTGATGTGCTGCGCAACATCGATGACTCGGCACGTCATCAACATATCGAAGAAGAAGTGCGCGAACTGTGCGCGGCGTTTCCAGTACCGGGACACAGCCGTATAACAGGTGACGAGCTCGATCTGCCAGAACCCGCGACGTCGGGAACCGGCTCGATCGCTTCACCTTCGTGAGCTTGTGAACACCAACTTTATTCCGAGGACGGGTCAACAATTGCGTTGGCCCGTCCGTGGCGTGTGCCGCTAATGAATCTACACCGTGCGCGAAAAATTGCGATCGCTGTAGTAGCGATCTTCATCTTCGTGCTGGCACTGCAACTGCTCAAGGAGGGCGCGGGCGGTCTGGGCCCATTCCTGAAGAACACGTTGCGTATTCAGAATGCTGCGAACACACTTGGGTTCGGCTGGCTGTTCGCTTACGTTGTACTCAGCGGTTCACCTGTTGCGGCGATCTCGCTGAGCTTCTTTTCGTCAGGTGTGATCGACGCCGTACAGACCTTCACGATGATCACAGGCTCGCGGCTGGGCGCATCATTTATCGTGTTGTTTGTCGGATTTATTTATTACCTGCGTGGACACCAACGAAGCGCAAGCATCGCAATCGGTGTTCTATGTCTGCTGGTGACGGCGACGATCTATGTACCTGCGCTCGCCGTCGGCTATTGGTTGCTCACGCGCGGAGTGCTGGATGCGATCCAATTTGGCGCGCCTGCCTCGCTGACTTCGGTGCTGGATCTTGTATTTGATCCCATCGTCGGCACTATATTAGAGTACGTCGGGCGCTGGCCGGTAGTAGTATTCCTTTTGGGTATGGGTACGCTACTCGGCTCGTTTAGCTTATTAGATAAATCATTGCCTGAGATGAGTGCCGAACGTAGCGGCTTCGAGCGCATCGGACGTTTGGTTTATCGACCGATGGCGATGTTTATTATGGGCATGGCGATCACATCGGTAACGTTGTCCGTGTCAGTTTCGCTATCGCTGCTGGTACCCTTATCAGTCAAGGGGTTTATTCGGCGCGAAAACACGTTGCCCTATATCATGGGAGCAAACATCACGACGTTTATCGATACACTCTTTGCTGCTCTGGTCATGGGTGGCGCTCCTGCGTTCACGATTGTGCTCGTCGAAATGCTCAGTGTCGCGGCTATATCTGTGTTCGTGCTAGTATTTATGTATGGTTGGTACGAACGTTTGATCGTTGCTTTGCTCGATATTATTATTGGGACAAATTGGCGGCTTGCCACCTTTATGGGCATCATGCTGATCGTTCCACTCGCTTTGTTGCTCGTGCGATGACATTACACGTACTCGTTGGTTATGACGAAACGGCAGCAAGCCGCAATGCACTGGCCTATATCGCATCGTTGGCACGCAACGGTGCGTTGGATGTTGCCATCGTGACAGCGGCGAATCGCGCCTCCACCCACCAGCGGCTCCATGAACTTGCCGCTGGTGTGCTAGGACGCGAGCCCGTGCAATACCGGCGCGATGGCACCCTCTATCAGGCACTCTACGACTCCGCCATGGCGGAAAAGCCTGACCTGGTCGTCTATGGTGAGGCAACCCGTTCGTGGTCGCGCTGGACGAAATTCCAGCGACGTGAGCCACTGTATGCAATATTGCCGATGTCGTCACTGTTGGTGCGTAATACGTCGCGCCCCGGTGGCAAGGTTCTGATGTGTGCTGGTGGCGATGCGTCAATCCTGGAGGACGCCGAGTTCACCGGCCGGTTGCTACATACAAAAGAGGCGCATGCAACGATCCTGCATGTGCTATCGCAAATGCCGCTTATTTTCGGATCAGGCTCTCCTCGTGAGCGCGTCGTCGAATCCTTCGCCGCGACGGGAGCACCCGAAATGAAGCATATGCAAGCGGCCGTGGATACATTGGCGACGAATGGTATCAAGGCGGAGATCAAAATTAGGATCGGCCTCGTAGTGGAACAGGTATCGGCTGAACTTAATGAGGGCGGCTATGACCTGCTCGTGATCGGGGCGCACCGCTCGAAGGGTCTGGTCGAGCGCTTCCTGCTCGAAGACGTCGCCGCAAATATCCTAGGAAAAAACCTGGGACCGGTGCTCGTCGTCAAGCAAACGTCGCGCTGATTACGAGCGATAGTGCACCTGTCGCAGATCACTCATCATAAAAATTATGTGAATCGCCGCTTCTAAGAGCGTGATATCTAGGCTCGTAGTCCAGGTATATCACTTGGACTATGGATTCGTCGTTCGTCCTCATGTATGATGTCGTCACATCCCAGTTCAATGTATCGTGATTTAATCTGAGCGTTCCTTGACAGATATTGTGCCTTTAGCATCTTTTTAATTGGGGGAAGAATAATGGCAGAATATACGATACGTGCATCCGCGCCGATCGCAGCACCCGCGCAGCGCGTCTACGACATTATCGCCGACTACAACCACGGGCACCCAAGTATCTTGCCTAAACCAGCGTTTCAATCGCTGGTGGTAGAACAAGGTGGCGTCGGTGCTGGAACGGTCATACGGGTCACAATGAAATTGCTGGGCAAGACCCAGGTGTTCCGTTCTGTGGTGACGGAACCTGAGCCGGGGCGTGTGTTGTTGGAAACGAACGACAACGGCTTTGCGACACAATTTGTTGTCGAACCGCGTGGTGCAGATGCGTCGTATGTGTCGTTCATTTCGACCATGGAGGCGGGTGCTGGCTTCTTCGGGCGCTTGAAGCACCGTATGTTCACCCGCCTGCTACAGCCTGTTTATACACAGGAACTCGCAAATCTTGCAAGGGTTGCCACAGGGCAGCCCGTTTCAGTCTGACGCGGCCATGTATCCAGTGACAATTGGAAGCATTCGCTAGTAATTGATGGTCACGGACTGCTTTGTTCGTAGGGATTCTACGGCGGCTTCAGCGATCTGCTGTGCGCGTAAGCCGTCTTTCAGGGTCGGGTAGGGCGTGGGAATGCCCTCCACAGTGTTCACGAAAGCATCCAGTGCGGTCGCAAAAGTTGGCTCCAGACGTTCGTACCAACCGGGATGTAGTGGCGTACTGATGATGCCATCAGCTGTGTAGCGTACGACCTCGCCCTGGGGTTTCCGTTCAGAAATGATCATGCCATCGGAGCCAAATACCTCGATGCGTTCATCGTAGCCATACGCAGCGCGACGGCTGCTGTCGATATGATACATCGCTCCATTCGCCATGGTGAGGATTACCATTGATGTGTCGATGTCGCCTGCCTCACCGATGGCGGGATCGACCAGCGCGGCTCCAGTAGCATACACTTCGACAGGCGCTTCACCGGCGAGCCAGCAAACCATGTCGAAGAAATGGATCGTTTGGTCGCGGAATTGGCCTCCCGATACTTTGACGTAACTGATCGGTGGTGGCGTAGGTCCGCGTGTGACCATATGGACCATCTCGACGCTTCCGACCGCGCCAGCATGAAGGGCGTCGCGCAGCCTTGCATGATTGGTGTCATAGCGCCGGCTAAAGCCGATCATGATGGGTGCGGTGGTCCGGTCAGCGGCGACGACAACGGCTTGTACGCGCTCGATATCGAGGTCGATCGGCTTTTCGCAGTACACCGGCTTTCCGCTGGTGATGGCTTTCAGCAGTAGGTCTGCGTGCGTGTTCGTGGATGATGCGATCAGGATCGCGTCAACATCAGACGCCGACCAGATTTCAGCGGGATCGGATGCTGCGGTCGCATCAAGCTGTGTGGCAAGATTTTGGGCGGCCTGCTGATTGACGTCATATATGTAGCGAAGCGTGGTACGGGGGTTGCGAGCCACATTTCTGGCATGCACGTTGCCGATGAATCCGGCTCCAAATAGCGCGATGTTGATCACTACGATTGTTCCTTTTGTCATTCGGCTGATGGTCAGATGACGATAACCATTGCCATGGGTCCGAAACCACGGCCTTGATCTTGCAGCATTCACCGTTTACTAGTATACATCCATGGTGATGTGATACACGTAGTATCATATGGCGAGCCACGTTCGGCGAAGCAACGAACATGTCGGTGTTGCCGTATGTGTGTTTAAGGCGAGATTTCGCATATAATCGGCCAGGCGTTACAGACTGTAAGGCCGGCTGGGTGATAAGCATGGTGGAACGGGAAGATCAACCTCAAGGACTGCCTGAAGAAGTGCGGAGCCAACCAACAACGCTCGACGCTTTGAACGTAACTCAAGCCGTCGATGAAGAAGGTCCAGCACCCGCTGATCTCGAAGAGGTTGAAGAAGAGATCGACTTTGAGGCGCTTGAGGATCAAACACCTGCGACCGATCCGATCACGCGATATTTGCGCGAGATTGGGCGGACGGCCCTGCTTTCCGCGAAAGAAGAGGTCGATCTTGCTCAAACGATCGAGCGAGGCAAGGAAGTACGCGCAATTCTGACCGAAGGCGCGGAGGACTTGCCTGCATTCGAGCGACGTGAGTATGAGCGTGTACGCGAACAGGGTGACGAAGCCCGTCAACGGTTGATTCAAGCGAACCTGCGACTTGTGGTGAGTGTCGCGAAGAAATATATGGGTCGTGGCATGCCCCTGCTCGATTTGATCCAGGAAGGCAATATTGGCCTGATGCGAGCCGTCGAGAAATTTGACTGGCGCAAAGGCAACCGATTTTCGACGTATGCGACCTGGTGGATTCGACAGGCGGTAACCCGCGCCCTCGCCGAACAAAGTCGTTTGATCCGCTTGCCGGTTCATCTGGGCGAATCGCTCGGTCAGATGCGGCGAACGGCGGAACGATTGGCGATCGCGTTACAACGCGAACCATCACACGCTGAACTTGGCGTTGCGCTTGGATTGCCCGAAGAACAGGTTAAGCGGATGCTCGAAGCGGTACGTCAACCGATCTCGCTGTCGATGCCGATCGGCGAATCCGGTGAATCGCAGTTTGGCGACTTTATCGAGGACGAGCGGATCGCGCCGCCGGAAGAACAAGCCAGTCGTGTCATGCTTGAACGCGATCTGGTGCGTGCGCTGGAGGATTTGCCCGACCGCGAACGTATGGTGCTTGAGTTACGCTATGGGCTGAGCGACGGCATGCGCCGGACGCTGGAAGAAGTGGGACGTTCGTTAGGTATCACCCGCGAACGTGCACGCCAGATTGAAGGCGAAGCGCTGCGACGTTTGCGAACGTCAGAACGTGGCGCCGGTCTTAAAGGCTATCTCGAATAGCCTTTGGTAGTGGGTAACAGCGAACGAGGGTCACGGCATGCCGTGACCCTCGTTCGCTGTTACAATACTGTCACCTGTATCATCCGGCTGGTATTCCCACATAGCAAAGGGTGTGAACATATGCGACTTTCAGAGAATAAAGCACGACGGATCGCCGAGCGTATTGTCGACGAACTCGAACAACAAAATGTCTTGAGTTATACCCAGAAGGGACCAGCGTTTCGTAGCGAACGTATCAAGGCGGTGTACGATCTCATCATGGCGGATGTGGCTGCCGAAGCAGACATCGACCGTGAAGTTGACCGGGTGCTGGATACGTACTCGCGTACATTGCGCGCCAACGAGCGTGATATCCTCTATCGCAAGCACAAAGAAGAAATCGCCCGCCGCCGCAACTTCGAACTATAAGGGTTGATTGACGTTGGTACTGGACATACTACGCTGGTGGCTTGTCGTCGAACTGCTTGGCCTTGCCGCCATACCTCTCAGCTTTGCTCTGTTCCGACGCCTGCCCGACAACGGCTATAGTGCCGCGAAACCGCTTGGAATCTTGTTGGTCAGCTATATTGGCTGGCTCTTTGCGATGCTCGGCTTTGGCAGCCTCAGCGTCGGCATGTTGGTGTTCGGCGTACTGGTTGTCGTAGGTTTGGGCTGGTTCTCGATTCAGCGCACCAAAGTGCCGCTACGGGAGAGCTTGCGTAAGCAACTCCCCGCGATTCTGTTCCATGAAGCGTTATTCGCCGTGGCGTTGTATGTAGGGCTGCTGCTACGGTGGCGTGGGATCTGGGGGTCGCAGATCAACCATACTGAAACACCGATGGATTTCGCGTTCCTGAACGGCATCCTGGCAAGTACAGCGTTTCCACCGCAAGACCCCTGGCTGGCGGGGTATCCGATCAACTATTACTACTTCGGCTATGTTATGGTTGCAGCCCTCACGCGCTTATCAGGGTTGCCCAGCGCGCTCACCTTCAATCTCGCGGGCGGCACGATCTACGCGCTTGCCGCGACCGGTATTGCGGGCGTGGTCTGGAACCTGATTGGCATACACCGACGCATGGACAATCCGCCTACTGTGACAGGCCGTGGTCTAGTCGGTCGTGGGACGGCGGCGCTGGTGGCTGCGGTGCTGGTGTTGATCGCCGCGAACCAGGGCGGAGCGTTGCAATGGCTCACGCGCACCGAACGTGTGGTGGCGTTACGCGGCAATGAACTTGCGGCGGCGGTGGCTCAATACGATACAACCGCAGATCGTATTACCTTACCGCAAGCCTTGCCGGAAGTCGGTGACAGTGATTGGGGTAACACTACCACCGTGCCGCTGGCGTCAACACGTCGGGCGGCGGTGAGTTCGTGGTGGCCGTCACGGGCGGTCTGGGACCAGATGCAGCGCACCGATGGCACGGTCTACCGCACCTATACCATCACCGAGTTTCCGTTCTTCTCATTCTTGCTGGGTGATCTGCACCCGCATGTCCTATCGCTACCCTGGACGTTGCTTGCGATGATGCTGGCGCTCAATCTGCTGCTGCGACCGTCGGCTCCTGAATGGCTTCGACGTGGTATTGGCCTGGTCGAGTTGTTGGTGACGGGTATCGTTCTGGGTGGTCTATATGCGATCAATAGCTGGGACCTGCCAACCTACCTGTTGTTGTTTGGCGGCGCGATGCTGCTGCTGTATTTCCGCCTGGCTCCGGTAGTGGACGGGCAACGCCGCGTTGTGTGGCCTCATTTTGCCCAACAAACGATGGTGCTGCTGGTTGCATGCTGGGCGAGTTGGCTGCCCTTTCATATGACCTTTGCATCGCTGGTGGGTGGCAGGGGTTTCCCGTTGGGGCTGGCCCCGGCGCGTACGCCGCTGGCTCAGTTCGTGATCATTTTTGGGCTGTTCGCCGTTCCGTTGTTCGCGCTACTGGCGCGAAGCGTACGGGGCACATTCTCGATCAGCCAGGGGTTGCGGTTGCCGATGCCGCTGGTCGTCGGCGTCAGCGTCGTGGTGATGTTGGTGATCGGCCAATTGATCGGCTTTCCGCTGCTGGTTCTGTTGCCGATCGCGATCTTTGCGATCTTTGAGGCCGATACCCAAGCTGAGCATCCTGCGCTGGCGTTCGTATTATGGGGAACAGCGCTGGGAGCCCTGGTATTGTTTGGCACTGATGTGGTGTACCTGCGTGATGCCTTTGAAGGGTCATCGCCGCGTATGAACACGTTGTTCAAATTCTATTATCAGGTCTGGCTGCTGTGGGGCACGTTCGCCGGATTCGCCCTGTGGCTGTTGCTGCAACGTGTACGCTGGACGACCGCTGTATGGGGCGTTCCCTTCGTGGTGCTGCTGGTCGGGGTCGCTAGTGTATCCGGTGCTGACACCGAACCGTGATCCCGGCGCGTTGACGCTGGATGGTACGGCCTATATCGAGCGGGAGCGCCCCGGCGACGCGGCAGGGATTGCCTGGGTCGCGGCTAACGTGCCCCCTACGGCGACGGTGTTACAGGCTCCTGGTGGTGCCTACAATCCCGAGTTTGCAGCGGTGTCAATGGCGACAGGACGACCGACGCTGCTGGGTTGGTCAGGACACGAAAGCCAATGGCGTGCAGGACAGCCGGAGGTCAACGAAGAAGTCGGTAAGCGCCTGGAAGACGCTACGACGATCTATACCACGTCCGATCCTGAGCAGGCCCGGGAACTGCTCGACCGCTACGCCATCGACTATGTCTATGTGGGACCAGCAGAGCAGCGTTTCGCTACAGATAAGGGCGCAGCGCCAGATGCACTGCTCAAGTTCGAGGACTTTATGGACCCGGCGTGGAGCGAACAAGGTGTGTCGATCTATAAACGGCGCTAGGAAGTGACCATGGCGCTGAACCCGGCTCCTGAAGTCTTACGGTCGCGGTTACACATACCCGCCATGCCGAGCGAAGTATACGAGTTCATGGCTCCCGATGCCGGACACGCATGCTGGTAGGCTGAGAAAGGCGTCGAACGGAGCGACGGGAGCGGCTTCGTGTTGGCCGGTGGAGTATGCTGGCATGGCGCGGTCCTGGAATGCGAGCCAGGACCGACGCTCAGCACCGCGGAATACCGCGGCAGCACTTCGACGCTTACGACGCTCAATGCGGCGGTTGATTTCGGCGTCGATGAACGCACGACATTGACCACCGCTGAGATACGGACTACGCTGAAAACAGACGCCTACAGTCCGGAGCGTCGTGTCCCCTGATAGACCAGTCCCCATTCCTTCGCCGAAAGCGTTTCGGCGCGACGGTTGCTATCGACGCCGGCACGCTCCAGGATACCGAGCGCCTGCTCCTTCGACAGCGGGATACCCATAGCGGCAAGGCCACCTGGTAAGGAGTTGCCGAGCTTTTTCCGCGCATGGAGAAATCCCGCCTTGATAACGCGGAAGTATGCATCCACATTATCGACATCAACGAGTGGTTGCGGTCGACGTCGTAAACGGAGAATCGCGGAATCGACCTTGGGAGCTGGTAGAAAGGAACGTGCGGGAACGCGGGTGATAATCTCAGCTTCAGCATAGAATTGCACCGAATGTGCCAGCACGCTCATATTGGGCGGCGCGGCGACGATGCGTTGCGCCACTTCCCATTGCACCATCACCACCATCAGGTCGGGCGGCTTTGCTGCTTCAAGGAAATGCCGTAGGATCGCTGAGGTGATCTGGTAGGGCAGGTTCGCCACTACTTTGTAGCTTGGTTCCGTGACGATAGTGGCGGGTTCGACGCGCAGTACATCGCTCTGAATCACCTCCAAGCGTGGTGATTCGATCTCACGCGGCAACCGCGCTGCCAGTCGCCGGTCGAACTCGATGGCGATGAGACGTCCGACATGTTGCACAAGTTCGTGTGTCAAGACCCCAAGCCCGGGACCGACCTCGATCACGGTATCGGTCGGTTGGAGCTCGGCGGCGTCGATCGCTGCCTTCAGTGCCTGATCGTCGATCAGGAAATTTTGACCAAGATCGCGATTCGGACGGATGCCGAGCGTGTTCAATGCGGCCTGGATTCGTTGCGGGTCAATATATGGATTTGTCATTATTCCTCATCACCGGGAAAGGCGAATGGTTGGAGTGCGTTCCGGCAGGGCGCTCCAAAACTATAGGCGACACGGCCTGCCGTCAGGTCAAAAACACCAGCCCATAACGTGGCACCAAATTCGCGGTGGGCACATACACCCGCCTCGTGGCTAGCCATGGCTCGGGCTGTCACGTCCCATGGGTCGCCCGCGCCGCCAATTGTTTCAAGCCATCCTTTGCGCGTTTCTGAGCCTTCGGTGGAACGCTTGCCCTGAAACTGACGCAGCTCGGGGTCAGTGTAATGGTTGGTGACCGCTAAGACGCGCTCTTCTTCGCGGCGTCGGACAGGCGCACCGGGATAACACTCTAACGCGATCATTGTGCCGGATGGGTCAGCCAGTGTGTAATTGAAGGACGCTAGATGTGGTATACGCTCAATCATATCGGCGGCGTCGGTGGCATTGGTACAACTTTGTAGCACGATGCGTGGTATCAGGTGATACGGCACGCCAGGCTTCGTGTAATCCTGGCGGTTCGCCATGACTTTGTGCAGTGCAATGAAAAGCCCATGTTCGTTCACGCCGTCGTAGCGTCCACCGACGAGGCCGCCATTCATGCCCAGATGAGCGAAGCCATGTGTGGGCTTCGTAATCAACAGGTGACGCGTTCGCATACGCACATAGAAATCGTAGGTACGCCCCGCCATTACGTGCCCGTTGGACGCACGCCAAACGACCGCTGAACAACCATGTGCCAGTTCACCACCGCGTATGAAAAGCCCCTGGTACGATGCGATTCCGGTATGTTCGGCAAAGCTATCGAGTTCCGGAACAAGCCACGGCGCGATATCGCCGACGATTGTTGCACACGATCCAAGGAAATATTGATCGGTTTCCCAGGGCCACGGCTTGAACGGTGGCGGCACCGGACGGAGGTAGCTCGCCTGGTAGCGCCCCAGGTCATGCGGTTGGCCATTGAGCCGCACGATGCGGTAATCGGCGTGGTGTTCGGGGTAAAGGTCGAAAGCATCCATATATGTGTATTGTACACGCTCGAAAATCTGTGCAACCTGTACAATTAGGCAACCTCTATTCTAGTCATGTTGATCTGTGCAATTTTTTGCAGAAGTCGTACAATGAGGACTATACAAACCATAGATGGCACTTACCTGCGATGTCGCTGGCTTCGTACTTTTCTTTTGGCAGGTGAGAATAATGGCTGATATTATTGACGAGAAGGTGAACCGCGACTATTCGCGGGCAAGGGGCGCTGCGTTCGTTAACGCGATCCGCAGTTTGCTGCGCAAAGAATCAATCGAACTGCTACCGCTGAGCGAAGTACGTTCGCGCTTATACATACGCGGTCAACGTGACCTGGGCCTTCAAGAAGTACCTCTCGATTCGATCATCGGCAGCGAAGGTCGCTACACCGATTTCGATCGCTTCTTTCTCCCTTTGATCTGACGAAACCGAGGAACGTTGGAAGAAGATCGGACGCGCGTATTATCAGGATATCGTGCTTCCCCCGATCGAACTGGTCAAGATACGTGACCTGTATTTCGTGCGAGATGGCAATCATCGTGTGTCGGTAGCGCGGATGCGGGGGCAGATTGAGATCGATGCTCGGGTTGTCGAACTCAAAACGGACGTGGTGCTACCACGGGGATTGAAGCAAGGCGATCTGCTGCTGGTGGAAGAACAAAGTGACTTCCTCGAATGGACGCGCCTGGCAGAGATTTGTCCCGGAGTGGTCGTTGAGGTAAGCGAACTGGGTAGCTACCTGGCCCTGCTCCGCCACATCAATGGGCATCGCTATTTTCTTGGCCTTGAGCGTAGCACCGAAGTCACCGCCGATGAAGCCGTCATAAGCTGGTATGAAAGCGTGTACCTCGTGCTGGTGTCCGCGATCCGCCGGAGCGGCATATTGCAGTTCTTCCCGGATCGCACCGAAGCCGACCTTTACTTGTGGATCATGGATCACCGCCATTATCTGACCGAGCAGGCCGGACAGGACCCTGGTCCGTATGAGGCGGTCGCACGCTATACCGAGGACTTGGACCACTACGCGCACGACGGCATGTGGTGGATCACCGTGTGGCACCAGATGAACAGGATTTTTTGCGTTCCACTGGTCTCGACCGGAGCCGTATCGGGGCGAATATCCAATTGAGCGATCAGAGCACTACGAGGTTCTGCTGCCGCCATATCAATGATCATCAATATTACCTTGGGCTGGAACTCCAACGTGAGATCCCGCTCAAGCAGGCTGCTGCAAGTTGGTATGACCAAGTCTATACGGGTCGTGATGGTGAGTTTGAGCGCCTCGACGCTGCCGAACTGTTCCCTGGGCATACCGCAGCTGATCTGTATGTGGATGCGATGGACTATCTGAGTAATGAAAAGGATTGGCAGGCGAACATCGATCTGCGCGGTGTGGTCAGGGATTATGTCGGGGCATATGGGGCGCGGTCGCTGTTCCACGATCTGATGCGGTATTCCCGTCGGTTATTTAATCGCAGCGTTTCCGCATAACAGCCCGGTGTAGGGTGACGATCGACCACTGAAGATGAACGTATCCGATTATGCCGTATAAGCGGCGCATGCCTTCAAAAGGCTGGATGTTAGCGGACGCAATCGGTTTGTTACTAAGGTAGAGCAAGATAGGGCATCGAGAGTTCGTTCGATGCCCCATCTTGTCTATTGCTCCACGGTAGATTGCATCGGTTGCAGTGGGATATGGTTTGTGGTAGCATTCGCGAACGTGAGCGGGCCGCTAGCTCAATGGCAGAGCACTCGGCTCATACCCGAAGCGTTCCGGGTTCGACTCCTGGGCGGCCCACCAGTTTTTGTGAACAGGCAGCAGGAAATAGGCATGGGGCAACAAGGAGCCACAAATTCCTTTCGGCCTCGTTCTTGTTTCTGGTGCCTGTTTCTTTTTTTATGCCCTGGCCATGGCTCCGTGTTACCCTTCTTAGTTGAGAGTGTTCATGTCTAGCATTATCAGCCAACCACACGATGTTGAATCTATCCCAAGGCCCCTGGCCTTTTCACTCACGGTCGTGATTCCGGCCTTCAATGAGGCCGCGACCATCGCGGGTGTGATCAAGATGGTGCAGGAAACTGTCCTGATGCTGAAGTGATGGTGATCGCGGATGGCTCGTCCGATGGCACGCCAGAACTTGCCGAGCAAGCCGGAGCGCGTGTTGTGCGACAACCCTATAACATGGGCGTTGGCGCGGCGATCAAGCGCGCCGTACGCACCTCGACCAGCGATTACGTGTCTGGTGATCGACGCCGATGGACAGCACGATCCCACCGATATTCCACGGCTGATCGAGCATATCGGTACCTACGACATGGTGGTTGGTGTGAGGTCGCGTGCCACACATGCGTCGCGTACCCGTGGGATGGGGAACTGGTTGCTGGACCGTTTCGCTTCGTATGTGGCAGGGCAGGAGCTTGATGACCTGACGTCCGGCTTTCGGGCGATGCGGCGGGTGCTCGTTCTTGAGTTCATCCATATGCTGCCAAATCGCTACTCTTGGCCTCTCACGTCGATGTTATCGTTTGCGAAAGCCGGGTATTCGATCAAGTACGTGCCAATCGATGCGCGGCTGCGGGAGGGCGGGCGTAGCGGGCAGAAGCTGCTGCAAAATGGTGTCAAGTTTGGCATGATCGTCCTGCGCATCGTGATGTTGTTCAATCCGCTGCGCGTGATGTTTCCGGTCGGGCTGACGCTGTTTATATTCAGCATTCTGGGTTATATCCTGAGCGTGGTCGCGGGAGGCGGAGTATGGCATGTGCCAGGATCGACGATCATGTTTTTCGTCGGCGCTGTAGTGGTCTGGATGTTCGGGTTGATGGCGGAACAGATTGTGGCGATCGGTCTAGGTAAACGCAACCAATGAAGGTATTACGCACGTTGTTACGCGTCGGGGTGAAACTGCTCGGTCCCGTCCTACTGGTTTACTTTCTGCTGACCACCGACCTCCCCAAGCTCTGGTCGACATTGCTGGCGACCGATCCCTGGCTGATGACGCTCTCGATCGTGCTGGTCGCACCATTTCTCGTGTTCAAAGGGTTGCGCTGGAAGTTGATCCTGGAAGCGTGGCGCATCAAGATCGGACTTATGGATGCGACAGCGTTGTACGGTGTTGGTATCTTCCTTGGCATCATGACGCCGGGACAGGCGGGCGACGCCGTCAAAGCATGGTACCTGCGGCAGCGTGGGCATAGCCTGACGGCGGGCTTGGCGAGTGTGGTGCTTGACCGATTGTTCGATGTTGGAATCATGGGCGTGTTGGCGGCGACGGGTCTGTATTTTTTCTGGGACGTGCTGCCGGGCGGGAGAGCGCTCAACGTTATTACAGTCGTTGGTATGCTCGTGGCGGTGATGGTCGGCATGACGATTGCGGCGAGTGCACGGCTGCGCGCACGGGCGCTCGGATTGATGCCAGTCGGAATCAGTAAGCGCCTCAACCTTGAAGCGCTCGGTGATATGCACTTCACGCCGATAGACGTGCTACGGGTGGCGCTGGTGAGCGTCGCAGGACTGACCCTTACGTTCGTGCGAATCTATCTCCTGTTCCTGGCGCTCGACACGCATATCCCGATCGGACCGTTCATTGCTCTGGTGGCGACAATCGCTATTGTGGGGACCGCTTCCCCCGGTGGTGTGGGAACGCGCGATGTCGTGATGATCTTCGCGCTCCAATCGCTCCTGTCGATGCCAGCCGCCGACGCACAGGCGCGTGCGCTTGCGCTTTCGACACTGTTGTTGTTCCTGAATGTCGAAAATGTCATCATCGGGTATCTGTTCTCGTTGCGCTATCCGCTGGCGAGCATTCGCACGGAAGCGCTACCAGAGGGTGCGTAGTGGTCTAATTGCCGCAGCACAGGTGGTTGCTCGGAACACGACGAAGGCGGCTTCCCATGAAGCCGCCTTCGTCGTGCTCTGTATGAACCCTACGGCGAGCAGCCGTTTTTGGGAGCGCCATTCTGATCGGTTCCGATGAAGAGATTGAGACCATTCACGAACGTCGCACCATCAGGTCGCTTCGCATTAATATCGACGGATGCTTTCTCTTCTTCATTCGGATTCCGCGCGTTGATGACACGAGAGTACGTTCGTGATTTTGCGTCCACGCTTTTGTACTGGAACGCTGGATCGACCGTAATGGTGTATAACCCCGCCTTCAACTGCGTAAAATTATAGTTTCCGTTGGCATCAGCGGTCACTTCTTTTGACCAGGTGGGGTTTTGTGGCTGCGTCAGCTTGATGCGCGCATAGGGTGCTCCACGTGGAGCGGCTTCGACAGGGTCGCAGCCACCTGTGTTCACGGTGATTTTTTCCAGGATTGTATCGTATATTTTCGCCATCGACGCCGAATCGTTGGCCTGGTACGCATAACCCGACCCACTGCTCATATCGGATAGTCCAGCGGGATTGAAGCACGTCGGTATGGTCGGCAGACACGTTGCCTTGAGTGCGATCGTAAAGATACGCGCTCCTGAAACCTTAATCTGTGCGGCGACCTTCTGTGCTTGCCAGATCGGACGGCCCGGCATGAGGTTATAGGCGGCGTTGTTGGTATATGATGTATAGGGCGTTCCATCGGCGAGCGGTGCGGGTGTCGGTGGAACATACTGTCCAGACGGGCAATTATTGATATCTGGTAGTGGTTCTGTATACGCACCGCAGACGTTGAATACGCCGTCTGTTGCAAAGATTACGATCTGACCATAGCGCTTCCCAGCGGGTGGCGTGCGTACGTTGTTTTTCAGCATATCGCGGACTAGCTCGAAGGCCAGCGGACCGGGTGTCGCTCCTTCGGGCTTAAGTGTTGCTGCCTTATTCTGAATGTTGGTCCATTTCTCGCTGTCCGCGCATTTGCGGTCGGGTTGTTCGATTGTCGGTTTGGGGCAGCCGTTCGTTTGCAGCTTTTCTACCGTGTTGGCGCTCTTTTTATTGAAGGTCACCAGGGCCATTCGCGCGTCCGGGTCATCCTCGACGTTGTATCCTCGGACGATGCTCGCGATCGCTTTACGGGCGTCGGTCATACGTGCTGCGGCTCCGCCACTGGTTGGTTGGTCGTACCAGTCATAGTTCATCGAACCGGACAGAGTCCATAACGATCACGATATCATAGGATGTGGGAACGAGCGTGGTCTTGGGTTTGCTGTACACTTCGGTAAACCTGGCCTGACCTGTTAGCGTGTAGACGGGCTGTGGTGGTGGTGGCGGTGTGGCACATTCGGTGACGGAGTAATTTTTGTCGCCGAGGTACTGAAGCTGTATGAAAGCATTGCTCCCTGTCATGTCGAAAGAATCGAGCTTGAACTTGCCCATTCGTACGATATGGAATGCACTTTGACCATCCGAACCGGCAATGTCATAGATCGGGAGTGACGAATTCCGTGCGCTCAGTCCCGAAGTTTGTCCAGTTCGGGCTTTAGTGACTCCTCGCAAGCCAGTGTCACCGTTTACCCAGTCTCCAAGGGTGAGTTGCTTGAGTGGCGCAGTGTTCGGTAGCTAGAATCGGTAGGTGTTGCTTCCGTAAATCCATCATGGAGTGTGCCAGGGAATGTCATGCCGGCCTTAAGATCGCCCGTGCCATTAGATCCGTCCCAACTCAACCAGGGAATAAGCGTGCCGGACAAGCCACTCGTGCCGTTTTGGACGGGGAACTTAATATACATATTCTGCATTTGATTCCAGTTGCCCCATCTGCTGTCAAGAGGAGCGACCAGTTTCTTTGTTGAGTCGTAGATCACATGATATGGTAGGCCGTTGTTGAGCCCAACAAGGTACTGTGGAACGCCCATGGATAAGACGCCTAGCCCATACCCACTTAAACAAGCGCTGGCTTCGACGTTCACCTGAAAGTTCTTCCACCCTACGACGGGTGTGAAGTAGGCAGGAACCCGGTGCTTCATCGTAATTTGCATACGTACGATATTGTCGGGGGCCATGCCCGCGCTCACGTTCGCTGCGCCATAGCCAGTCCAGTCTGCGAGCCGTACACGGTCGTAGGTCTTACCGCCATTATTCACAATGTAGTCGGCATAATAGATATAGTCGCTGCCAGCGTTGTTGATGCGATTACTGGCCGCGCTTCGCTGCACACTTTCCCAAACTTGCTGGTTACTTACCTTGACGCCGTTCTTGGCAGCGACGACAGTATTCATACCCGCGAGAGCAGCAGCGTTGGCATTGTTTTGCATCCGCCGTTCCTGAGAGTAGGAGTTTCCGACATCGACTGAAAGGCCGACCATTGCGATGACAACAACCATCATTAGTGCGAATAATGGCAGGCTTTGTCCCTGCCTTTTCCGTGCAGACGAGCGTTTCACGATATGCCCTCCGTATGTATACGGCTCTGGTTAAAACTGAGTTGGGGAAATGGCCACATAAGGCGAGTACTCATGTCTTACTCGCCTTCAACAATTGGCTTGACTGATGAAGCCGTGATGGATATTTCTCGTCCGAGGACGCTTGACAGGATCATTGGTCGATAGGTGGCTCGGCTGAGAACGACGATGAAACACTGACCACCCCTTGTATCGAAGCGTTTGCGCTTGTTGCAGTCAGGGTCGGCGCTTCCCTTGAAGTCCTTCGTGATCGCGTTCGGGTTATTGAGGTTTTGTAGTTGACCACTATCGGCGATCATGACGCGAACTCGTCCTTCGACGAATCCCCAACCGTATTCAGCTACATCGTCCTTGCCGTTGTTATCGAGATCAAGGGTGCTGGCGACACTCCGCACAATCGGTCCTTGCTCGTTACGAAAACGAATGCGGGCCTGGCGGTCCGCCCCGGATTCGGGCGTACCACCAGGACATGGCGTGTCGGCGACGAGGCAGTTGACCAGTGGATTGTGCGCGAGATAACTGCTCGCTTCAGCGCTAGCGTTTGCCAGGGTTTGATACGTCCGGTATGCATTCCCAAGATCGACTGCAGCCGCCAGAAGCAGGAGTATGATGCTGATGATCAGGGCAAATTCGATGATCGCCTGACCGTTTCTTGGGTAACGGGATACGTTTTTTGGACCCTTGCTCATTTCGTACACCCATCTTTATAGCCTTCGGGCGGAGCGATGTTGACGATCGTTCGGCGTGATGAGAACGAGAGGCGCATCTGATCGTTGAACAAATTATTGCCTAGTGGTGTGAGCCATCGACCGTTATACCTGAGCGTGACCTCGACCGGTACACCCACTTCCCGTAATGCCTTAACTGGATAGACGATCTGAATACTGTCTTTGGACACGTCATGCATAAAGGCGTGCTTTTGTATCTGGTTCTTGATTTCTACAGCACAGAGATCAGTCGTATTGTCATCGCGTGAGTTAGCCGTCGTTGGCGGCGACTTTGAAGCGTATTCCGAGCCTTGGCGGATCGCATTGCTTACCTCTGAGAACGAATAAACGTACCAGCCAAACTCGATAATGCCAAGGATCAGCAAGAACAGCAGTGGCATCATCAGCGCCATCTCTACCATCGACTGTCCCCTGCCGCGTCGCTGTGGGAGGATGTGGCAAACTCGGCGAATCGTTTTCATGCGTTGACGAACCAATCATCGAATGCGTGCGCGGATCACGGCGAACGAGGCTTTGCTCAGGTTCGACGTATGCCCAGTTGCGCTGGACGAATCCTGCGGACGCTGCTTTTAGTAACGTAAGTGGAATCGACCGGCGGTAGGGGGTTCCCGCCAGGGCTACTTGCTCAGCAACGATATTCTGCCATGAAGTATATGAGGTTCGAGGGGCTCGTACCAATAGTTCTACGGTACTACCGCGGTATAGGTGTATGGTTGGGTGGCGATTAAACAACGCTGATTTGGGCACCGGAGGCGACTAAACGAAGCACGAGTGGTGGGATGGTCAGGTGATGATAGATTGCTCTGGACAGGTGTGGAAGCGAGGAAAAGTAAGGCGGTGACACGCTCCATGAACGGCGTCAGTTCGTCACGGAGCGTGCTGTCTATCGTGGTTGGACCAGTCCTATTTGGCATAGTACCAGGTGCTAAAGGTCCTATTCGTCGTCGGCGAGTGGGAGACCATGTTCCTGGGCTAATGTTTCGATGGCTCGCGATAGCGAGCGTAATTGTTTGAGCAACAATTTCAACTTAAAGGCGGCAGTGTCGTCACCCTGGACCCATTTCTTGAGATCGCCTTCATGATAGGCGCGAGCGAGGCGGTCCGTTTCATCGACCATCTGATCCAACGAGTGTAGGCGAAACACCCGCGACTTGGTGCGCGAGGGTGATTCCTCTACGCGCATCGAGCCGTAGGGTTGGTCTTCGGCGTTTGTGTCGCCCCCATCATCCCATAGATCGCCAGCGTCGTCGGGGTCGGCTTGTACCACGTGTTGCGTGCTCGACGCAGCGGTGGTGGGTGCGTCTGGTGTTACATGCGTGCGAAGTTGGACACCGTTTTGCAACGCCTGGATCGCGGTATCGACGCTGAGGTTTGGATTCGCCGCGAAGTAGTTGGCGAGGTTCGAGATGTCGGCTGCGGATAGCCCTTCGTCGGCTGCCATACGGGCGAGTTCGATCTGTGTGCGCGGTTGCGCGATGCGCCGTAGGTGCTGCGCCTGTGTGACGGTGAGTTCTTCGTTGCGGATCATCTGCTGAATTTCTTCGGGGAGATCGAGCAGACCGAGATAGCGCCGCACGGTACGAGGGGCGATACCAACCGCCTGTCCGGTACGCTCGTCGAGCATGCCCTCGGACGCCGACGGCTCCTGGGCGATGATGTGATCGCGCAGACGGCGGAACGCGCGTGCCTTTTCTAGATCGTTGAGATCACGTCGTTGCACGTTTTCGATCAGTTGCTGCAACAGCAGGTCAGGGTCGTCGGCGTCCAGCACAATGCAGGGGAGGCGTTCCAGACCTAGCTCGCGGGCAGCGCCTAAGTCGCCGTCCCCCGTACACGACACGGTAGGCATCGCGTCCAAGCGGGATAACGCCAAGGGGCTGTAGTAAACCCTGATCGCGTATGGTTTCGGCGAGGCCGCTGAGATCGCCCATGTCCTCGCGGATGCCTTCTGGATCGTGTTCGATCTGGTCGGGGCGTAGATAAAGTAGTTGCATCTATTTCTCCTCATGATATATATCAATAAATACCGATAATCACTGATATCACAATTAAGTCTGCATGATACCCGTTGATTGCGATTAGAACAAACAAGCTATGAGGCTCAGCGTATGTCGATTATGCAACATCCTTTCTGTAAAAGTCTGAGGTGAACCTTTCGGTTGCTGTTGTTGTTGTCTTATTCGGTCCAGGTCAGATACGCTCTGCCCGTCTCCCACTCGTCACTGATCTCCATCACCACCGCCGTCACCAGCCGCAAACACGACGCCTCGTTCGGAAACAACCGCGCCACCCGCGTCCGCCGCCTGATCTCCTGGTTCAGCCGCTCCAGTCCATTCGTCGTCCGCAGCAATCGCCAGTGCGCCCTCCGGAAACGCAAACACCATCAATCCTTCCGGCACATTCTCCTCCATCCACTCCGCCAGCTTCGGTGCCACGCGCCGATACCGCTCCACCGTCTCCCCCAGCAACGCTTCGCCTCATGCAGGCTCGACTGCCGCAAAGACCGCTCGAATCGCCGCTGCCACCTCCTCTTCATCTCCTGTCGTCGGAACATAGGCCTGCGCGTTCTGCTGCAGGTGAAACTGGCAGCGCTGCCACGGCACGCCGCCAAACACCGCCCGTCGTGCCTCCCTCAATCCGGCATGCGCATCGCTGACGATCAGCTCCACTCCGCGCAAGCCCGCGCTCGAGCAAACTCTGCAAGAATGTCCGCCAATGCACTTCCTGCTTCTGACAATGCCACCGACACGCCCAGGACCGCCCGCTTGCCAGCCTCATCCACACCACTGGCAATCAGCACCGCCGCATCACGCACCTGGCCATCCTGGCGCACCTTCTCATAGCGTGCATCCAGATAGACATAGCGATACTCGCCCAGCGGCCGCTCGCGCCAGGCCGCCAAGACGGCATCCAGTTCGGCAGCAGCGCGGCTGACCTGGGTCGATGAGACCTCGAAAGCCACACAACTGCTCGGTGATCGCCGCGACTTTGCGGGTGGAGACGCCCTGCACATACATCTCAGCCAGGCCAGCTTGAGGGCACGCTCGCAGCGGACGCCTTTCTCCAGGCTTGGGGATAGAAGCCGCCTTCGCGCACCTGGGGCACGGCAACGGTAAGTCGCCCATGCGGGTTTGGAGGGTCTTGGGTTTGAAGCCATTGGCATGAGCTTGACGCTCGGCGGTGCGCTGATAGGGTCGAGCACCGATGAAGCGTTGGCGTTCGATCAGCATGGCAGCGTTGAGTAGGATGCGAGATGGCGTCAGGCAGGCCTCGAATCCGCCATCGATCGAGCTGGTCGAAGACAGGTCGTCTGGTAAGGTACAATCGTGTTGTGTAAGTCATGGGTGTGCTCCTTTTGTTGAGTTCAGCACCCGAAAGGATACACCCTGACCTGCCTCCTCATGTCGTCAGCCTCTCCAACTTTTACAGAAAGAAGAATACACTACCCGTATGGTCGTGAAAGGCGAGCTCTGACATAATGTATTCTTCAAACAGGTGCATAAGGCTGCGGAGAGATTGTGATTTGCTTCCGCCGCAAAGTAATCCAGAGAGTCACGCAACAACTGCCAATTGCTGGTGTAGGTGGCAGCAGCAAGAGCGGTGGAACTGAATGAAGTTTGCTCGAACAGCGAATACAGGAGCAATCCGGCGACGATTGCGCAAAGGGTCACGAGCATAGAAGCGGGGAGAAGGCGGCGAAGGCGGCGAGCGTAGAAATGGCTCAGGTTGATGCGACCATCGCGTTCATACTCCTGTATTAACAGCGCGGTGATGAGATAGCCCGACAGTGCGAAGAACACGTCGACACCGACGAACCCACCAGTGATGAACGGTGCATTGAGGAGAAGCGCTACGACGAGGACAATTGCGATCCCGCGTAAGCCTTGGATGTCTGTACGAAAGCTACTCCCCACGGGTCGTCGACGTGTTAGAGCTTTGCATCTGCCCTAACCGACATAGAGCATAGTGGGCTGAATAATACCCTCTATGCTCTATAAAATACGCTAAACAACGATGCATGATACACGTGGCATGGACACCCACGACACGCCGATTTACATAATCGATCCTATGATATGGTGACCAGTGGAGTGATCGCCAGAGCATATGCTGGTGCTTGCGGCAGGTGTTCCGGCAACGTCATGTGAACATGGTCGTCAATCTGTTCCCATGATACCACAGCCGCACTGCCGAGCACGGTGATCGTTGCATCAGGTGCCAGGTGTAGATTCTCAATCGTGACGGACGCGTTGGAAGGTGTGTCCAGCAGGATGGCATACAGCGTATCGTCTTTTTGTGTGAACCGTACGCCGATGCCTTCGGTGGTCGTCGCTTCGGCGACGTATCCAGGGGCGTGTGCCGAAGATCGCCGCGCCGTTGATCTCGATCCATGCTCCAAGCGCATCCAGTCGTTGCATCTGAAGCGCCGGGATCGTGCCGTCGGGCATCGGCCCAACGTTGAGCAAGAGATTACCGTTCTTGGACACAATATCGACGAACAACCGGATCAGTTCGTCGGTGTTGAGGTGATCGGCGTTGGTTTCGTTTTGGTTATAGCCAAACGAGAACCCTACGCCGCGACATGCTTCCCACTTATAGGGCATGATTGTGTTATAGGAACTATATTCAGGCGTGCGAAAATCGAAGTGCACCCCTGCCGCAAGTGGCTCTACGTTTCCTTCTTGTGCTGGCGGTGTCTGTGTTGTGCGAAACGGTCGTTGATTACGCCCTCTGGTTGCGCATTGTAATAATCGGCGAACAATGAGGGGACATTTGCGGCAGCGGGATAGCCGATATCGTTCCATACGACCATGGGCTGGTAGCGTGTGATCAGTTCGCGCCAATGACTGTCAGCATATTCTACATAATCCTCGCCCTGTGGGATGTTGCTGGTCAGGGTCGTGATGTCGCGAATCGGAACCGGATTGAAGGTCCAATCGAGGCCGCCGGAATAGTACAACCCCATTTCCATGCCTTGCTCACGTACCGCTGTGGTAAATTCGCCCACGATGTCGCGGTCGGCCTGATAGTTCTGATTAGAACGGATTAGGGTGTTCGCTAGGCCACAGTAGAAAACCGTCGTGGTGCTTCGTGACCAGGACGACATACTGTGCGCCTACGCGCTTGAACGTTCGCGCCCACGCGTCGGGATTCCAGGCCGTGATCGCCTCGTTGAACATAGGGGCGAATCCTGTGTATGGCATGTCGCCAAACGTTTCCTGATGGTACTCCTGAGCAGGACAGCCTTCGAGTTTGATAGTGTTCGCGTACCATTCAGCATAGGCATTGTTGCGGAACCAGGTTTCCCAATCGCCGTTCTCCATCATCTCGTGGAGGTTATGGGCGACCGAGGCCCATCCCGGCACAGAAAATAGCCCCCAATGGATGAAAATCCCTAGTTTAGCATTGTGAAACCATGGGGGTACGGCATGTTGGTACAGACTCTTCGGTAGGTTCGTACTGCATTGTTCGTTCATCCTTCTATGACACCACAGTTCGTATCGCCTACTGTACACCATAACACCTATGCTCGATGGATGCATGATGACATCTGTTTGTGCGAGATTCATCAGGTAGTACCCAGTGGCTCTGTACTTTAGTCCTGCGATCTCATTCATGGACCGAAATCCGGCCACATCTTGGGAACCAAAAGGCCCTGGGCCTGCATGGGGTACTCTGGCCGTATGACCATTTCACGACGGTGACGGAACCCTGCTGCAAAGCGACACGTCATCGTTTCGCCGTGCCATGCTCGCTTACCAGGGTGGTCAGGCGTGGTCAATAGCACCGAAGCATGACTTTCAGCAGGACCCGTGTGCTGCATGAGTTAGTACCTTCGCGTGATGCTTCTGAGGGTGTCCAACAGGTATGATCCTCGTGCACCCAGGTAATGGCACCAGTTCATGATGGTATCGTGAATTTACATGACAGCATCGGTGGGTGTTTGTTCGCTCAGCGTTTTGTTATTGAATGTTGTTGTTGGTCATGTAGTTGGATGTGATCCACCAGCCATGATCGTATGTTAGGGAGGCTAGCCAATTATGCCCCGTCGCGGTGGAATTTTAATGACCCTTGGGTTGATCCTGGCGCTCGTCACGGGCGGACTGGTGTACTACATGTTGCGACAGACAGTTGCGGCGGCGGCAGTGGCACAGGCTCCTGAAACGACGCCCGTTCCTACGTTCCCGATCCCTGTCGCCGCACAACCGCTCGTTGTTGGAACAACTATTTCTGATACGGACATTACCACTCGAGACTATCCTATCGATTTAGTACCGGTCGGTGTCGTCACACAAACATCGAGCCTGGTAGGTCAAATGGTCGTCGAGCCAGTGGAGGGAGGCGAGTTCTTCCGTCCATCCGACCTGGCGACAAGCGGTGAAGGCGCACTCAGTCAATTGATCCCGGCGTCGCGTGTCGTCATGGCCTTTCCGGTCGACGACCTGTTGAGTCAATCCCTGGTGGTCAACGAAGGCGATCATGTCGACATGCTGTTGTCGCTCGATATCACCGAGAGCGATGCAACGGCGACGCGCCAGGGTAAGGCAACGAGTTACACCGTCCAGAATATACAGGTCCGAAAGATCGTCCGTGCCGCATCTACCGAGGATAATCCTAATCCGGCGCCATCGGCGATTCTGTTTGAGATGAGCCCGCAAGATGCGGTCATCGCGAAGTTCGTGAAGGATTCCGGCGGTACGCTCGATCTCTCGCTACGCTCGGCTGTCGATAACGCACCATATGATACGCAGGCGATTAATCAGGACTTCCTGGTCGATAACTATGGCTTGAAGGCCCCACAGTCTGGATCGCAGCCACGCTGATGCACTGGGAAGTGGATGTAGACAACCACTTCCCGCTTGGTCTTACTCATTCTAGGAGATGGTGGAAATGACTTCTAATGCTTCCTCGCAAGCTGGTTTCCCAGGGCTATCAGGGTCGGCAGCGCCAATCAAAATAGTCGTGGTCGCGCCTTCTGCGAGCCTTGAACAACCCTGGATTGCTGCGTTACGTGCGGAACGAGATGTCGAACTGCTCGCCACGGTTGGCATCCTCAGCCGCGGACTTGAAGCAGTCGAGCAATTGAACCCAAACGTATTGATCATCGATCGAGCGGTCGAGGAAGCAGAGGAATTACTGCAAGCCGCTCATGCGGTTGCGCCAGAAACGCTTGGCTTCGCTGTATTACCCCAGCAGGATATGACGAGCGTACGACGTTTGTTCGCGGCGGGTGCTCGTGATGTGCTGATCAAACCGTTACTACATCAAGAACTGCTGTTGAGTCTGCGTCAGGCTGTGACAGCTGAGGAAAACCGCCGCCACCGCGCCGGACTACCGGCCATGCTTGAGCGACGCCTGTCGAGCACACGCGGCAAGGTGATCGTGGTCATGGGAGCGAAGGGTGGCGTCGGCACGACGACGATTGCGGCAAACCTGGCGGTTGCGCTGAAAGTCGTCAGCGGCAAGGATGTCGTCCTCGGTGACTTCAACCTGCAGTTTGGCGATGTTGCAGTGTTATTGAACCTTTTTTCTAAACATACTGTTCACGATCTGGCGGTACATCATCAGAAGATCGATGATGCCCTATTGCAACAAGTGTTGATCCCGCATACCAGTGGTGTACATGTGTTACAGGCACCTGGCGAGCCGGAACTTTCAGCGGAATTTGCCGGAGAACAGGTGTCAGCAATCGTCAACGCGCTACGCTCGCGTTTTGCCTATGTGGTAATCGATTGTTGGTCATTCCTTGAAGAGATCACCGATAGCCTGGTATCGGCTGCCGACCAGGTTTTGCTGGTGACGACACCTGAAGTTCCGGCCTTGAAGAACACCAAACAGGCATTGGACTACTTCGCCCGTCATAACCTTGTTCACGACGAGCTTGCTATCGTACTGAACCGCTTTCCGAGTGTCAAGGGCGTGACGTTGCAGGATATTCAGCAGCACCTGCGGCATCCAATCCAGGCGAACTTGCCGAGCGATGGTCCGGCAGTCACCTACGCAGCGAATAAGGGTGTGCCGGTCGTAATCAGCCATCCTTCGAGTTGGGTCGCCCAGAGTTTCATGCGTTTAGCGGCCTGGGTCGCCGGTGACAAGGTTGAAACGATCTCGTCCGAGGCGGTCAAGGATATAAACGCTGCGTTGACGAATGGACGGCAGAGTCGTCGGTTCTTTCGCTTGTTGAAAAGCGGTACCTAACAGGAATTAAGGGAGTATAGAGCAAATGCCGCGTTTCCGTGCTCGTGTTACAGGTGATGCCACCAGCATTCCCGCCGTGATGGAACGTCCGCCGGTGGTCCTGCCGATCATCAAGCGTGTCCAGAACGATACCCTGCCGTCGTCGGCGGTCAAATCGGAAGAACAGATCGAGCTGGTGCAGCGCGTCCAGTCACGCTTGCTCAACCAGTTCGATATGCGTTTCGAGGCCGAAACTCGTGATGTTGAACGTTTGCAACGCCACATCGCGCATGCAGTCGATGCTGTGCTGGAAGAAGACAATATCGTCCTGCCCGAAAGTGAGCGCCAACGCATCCAACGTAAAGTGCGTGCCGAGGTCATCGGCTATGGGCCGCTCGAAGACTTACTTGAGGACGAGTCCGTCAGCGAAATCATGGTCAACAGCCCGACCGAGATCTATGTCGAACGTGCCGGTACGTTGCATGAATCGCCGATACGGTTCAATGACGAGGCGCACCTGCGCCGTGTCATCGACCGCATCGTGGCGCCACTGGGGCGTCGCGTCAACGAATCCGCGCCGATGGTCGATGCTCGCTTGCCCGATGGTTCGCGTGTTAACGTCGTGATCCCGCCGATTGCCCTGAAAGGTGCGACGCTGACCATCCGTAAGTTTTCC
The DNA here is from genome assembly GCA_963782315.1 of uncultured Chloroflexia bacterium. Classification (GTDB taxonomy): domain Bacteria; phylum Chloroflexota; class Chloroflexia; order Chloroflexales; family Kallotenuaceae; genus JBBSGA01. The sequence continues at coordinate 138,154 of CAWAJS010000041.1, read as the reverse complement.
TCGAAGCCGCTCACGCCGGAAGATCTGGTACAACGTGGCGCGGTGACAGCGGACGTGATGGAGTTCCTGCGCATCTGCGTGCTGGGACGTATGAATGTGGTTGTGACGGGTGGAACAGGCGCCGGTAAAACGACGCTGCTGAATGTGCTTTCACGCTTCATCCCTGACAACGAGCGCATTATCACGATCGAGAATGCGGCGGAACTGCAGCTACAACAGCGCCATGTGGTGACGCTGGAATCGCGTCCAGCCAATATCGAAGGCAAGGGTGAAATTTCGATCCGTGACCTCGTGGTGAACGCGCTCCGTATGCGCCCTAACCGTATTGTCGTTGGCGAGTGTCGTAGCGGCGAAACGCTCGACATGCTGCAGGCGATGAATACCGGTCATGATGGTTCGATGACGACTATCCACGCGAACAATCCACGTGACGCGATGCGTCGCCTCGAAACCATGGTGCTGATGTCGGGCATGGAACTGCCGATTCGGGCGATCCGCGAACAGATTTCGGCGGCAATCAACCTGATCGTCCATGTCGATCGGTATACGGATGGCTCGCGTCGTATCAGTCGGGTCGCCGAAGTGCTGGGTATGGAAGGCGATGTCATCACGATGTCGGATCTGTTCGTGTTCCGCCAGGAAGGGATACAGAACGGGCGGATCGTCGGACGGCTGATGCCGACTGGTGTTCGTCCACGCCTGCTTGAAGAACTGGAACGCCAGGACCTCAAAATGTCGCCGACGACGTTCGGCTTCCGGTAATGCAGCGAGTAGGTGACATAACGATGCAACGTATGAGATGCAACGAAGGTATAGCATGACTATGATGATCATTGATTGCGGCAATTGGAGCAGGGCTGACGATCTTCACGCTCGTCCTTGGCACGACGCGGCTGATCACAGCGAGTTCCGAGGTCGACGACCGACTATCGAACTATGCCAACACCTTCATGCAGCAAAACATGGTGGACCAACCGGGCGTTGGCGAGCGCGTTGACACCTATCTAAGTGAGCGAAGTTTCACCGGGCGAATCGCCATTGATTTGGCACGGGCAGGCGCCAAGCTTCAAGGTGTCCGAGTTTCTGCTGGTCAAGGTGGGCGCTGCGGTCGTTGCCTTTGGGATCGTGTGGCTCCTCAGCCGCTCGGTCATTATTGGGTTGGCGATAGCGGTGCTCTGCTCGATGTTGCCCGACCTATGGCTGCGGCGGCAAACACGCAGGCGTTCGGCGTCGTTCATTCTTCAACTACCGGACACGCTTGCGCTGATCGTCAGTGGTCTGCGAGCCGGTTTTAGCTTGCAGCAGGCGCTGGTGAACATCGGCAAGGAAGCGCCCGAACCAACCGCATCAGAGTTCAGCCGAGTTACTCAGGAATTGCAGTTGGGCGTTCCGCTTCTGGAAGCGTTGGATAATCTGGTGAAGCGTATCAAGAGTGAAGACCTGGATATGATCATCAGCGTCTTCAAGATTCATAGTCGGGTCGGTGGCAATCTGGCGACGGTTCTGGAAACTGTTGGCACGACCATCCGTGAACGTGTGCGGTTGCGCCGCGAGATTGAGGTGATTACCTCGATGCAACGCTACTCGGCGTATGTGCTGGGGCTGTTGCCGATCGTGCTTGGGCTCATCCTTTTTGTGCTCAACCCCGACTATATGATGGGAATGTTCCAATGGAACATGCTGCTGTGTATTCCGGTGGGAGCTGTTTACGCTCACTGTGATGGGATTCGTCATTATTCGTCGTATGGTGGACATCAAAATTTAGTGGCGACGTTCAACATTTGTTCTTCGGCATATTGAAGGTGACAACATGACACCGATTGTTATTCTTGCTTCTGTTCTCGGCGCTGTCAGTATTTTATTGATCTTTATGGCGGTCGCGCTGCGCCCAAGCACTGAAATGAAGCAACGCATGGCGCTGTACAACGCGGGTGCGCCATTGCCGCTCGAACCACTTGAGCTGCGCGAACCATTCGCGGAGCGTGTGTTGAAACCGCTGGCGCTGCGCTCGATGCGTATGTTTTCCACGATCCTACCGAACAAGCGCCTTGGCAAGCTGCGCCATCGCCTGCAACTGGCGGGATATCCCGGCGGGCTGACAGCGGCTGATTTCGTCGGCATCAAAGGGTGGACCATGGTGTTCATTGCGTTGATCGTGGGACTGTATGTATGGGCGAGTGGGATTCACGTTTCATTGTTGGTGCTGCTCGCGTCGGTGGTGGTGATCGCGATCGGGTATGCGCTACCAGACGTATGGTTGTCGCGCCGTATCACGCAGCGTCAAAGCGCTTTGCTGGATGCGATGCCGGACGCGCTGGATATGCTGACGATTTCTGTGGAAGCAGGTTTGAGCTTCGATCAAGGGTTGATGGAGATCGCATCGCGTTGGGAACACGACCTGGCGATGGAGTTCCGGCGGGTGCTGTACGAAATCGGCCTGGGCAAAACCCGGCGTGAGGCGCTCGATAACCTGAGTGAGCGTACCGAAGTTCCCGATATTCTATCGTTTGTGACAGCAATCAATCATGCCGAGGAGCTAGGTACCAGCATGTCGCGAGTGTTGTATGTGCAATCGCAGGATATGCGTATCCGTCGCCGCCAACGCGCACAAGAAGCAGCCAATAAGTTGCCGATCAAAATGTTGTTTCCGATGGTGTTCCTCATTTTCCCAGCGCTGTTTGCAGTGATCCTTGGCCCAGGTGTGCCAAAGCTATTGAGTTCGATGGGTATGTTTAGCGGCGGCTAGCGTTGCGTTTCAAAGCACTGATTTCCGACGGAGTTACTATGGCATTTCAAGGTTCTTCGCAGTCCGAGTTATACCAGCAGGGTTTGGCACATTTCAACCGCGGCGAGTGGACGGCGGCAATTCAGGCATTCACCGAACTTCAGGAACATCGCGAACATTTCGCTGATGTCGACGAGCTTATTGCCGACGCCCGCTTGAAAATGCAGTTTGAGGGCACAGAGGCACCTGTCGCACTCGCGCCGCCTCGCCCCTCAATCCTGATGCCGGTGTTGATGGCTGTGGCGCTCCTTCTGTTAGTTGCCGGAGGCTACGTTGGGTTTCAGTGATTGAATCAGCCTCCACCAGTTGTGGCTGTTGTGGAGCCGACAGTCGTGGCACCTACTGCGACGCCGCTCCCTCGTCCAACGGTGCGACCGACGATGGTGCCGCTGCCGACGAGGATAGCTCCTGGTATGGTGACAATCAAGGTGGCTGACGGAGAAAAATTCGTTGATACACCCGCAAACATCGATATCATTCTCGATGCTTCGGGTAGTATGCTTGCAGCGATGGGAACGGATGGGCCCGCACGTTGGGAAGTCGCTCGGGATGCGCTCGGTCAATTGCTCAATTCGGGTGTCGTTCCACTGGAATCATACGTCGGATTACGGACATACGGGCGTAACCAAGGACGGGATTGCGGCGATCTCGAAGTCGTGCAACCGTTGGAGCCTTTCAGCTATGAACGGATCCTCGCATCGGTGAATGGAATCAAGCCTGTGTCATATGGCATGACACCGCTGGCGGCGTCGCTGCGCGCGACCAATCAGGAACTGGCGAGTGTGATGGGAAGTTCGGCGGTCATTCTGCTTACCGATGGTATCGAGTCATGCGATGGTGATCCGGCCGCTGAAGCTGCCAGTCTCGTCGCTGGTGGTACGAATCGTATGGTACATGTGATAGGTTTCGCGATCGACGACCCTGCTGCGACTGAGAACTTACGCAAAATCGCTACTGAGGGCAACGGCATGTACTTTGATGCCCATGACAGCGGGCAACTCGCTGAGGCGTTGCAACAAGCCATCGTTCTACGCTATACGATTGCTACGCCATCGGGCGAGACGGTGATGGAGGGCAAAGTCGGACAAGGTCCAACCGAGTTGAAACCAGGTAACTATCAGTTGCGGATTGAGGGATCGCCTTCACTCATACAGGACTTCACGGTCAAGAACGGTGGAGCCAGCGAAATACTACTCCGTCAAATCGCTGGCGGTCTCCAAGCCGAGGTCGTCGAGCGGCCATAGATCTCCGAGTTGTAGAGTCAGTTGCTCGGAGGCCGTTCAGTGTTTTAGCGAAGTCGCGTACGCGACTTCGCTGTATTTAAGCCGCGTATAACACATAACCAGGTGGTATACGGAGATGAAATGGATGGTCACATGAAACGGTGAGGTGTTTCATGTGACCCGTGTACCGTGACGACTATTCGCCTGCGGGTGCCAACCCCATGATGCTACCGCCAGCATCGACATACACGATCTGTCCGGTAACGCCGCTTCCCAGATCAGAACAAAGCCAGAGGGCAGATTTGCCGACATCCTCGATCGTTGTATTGCGGCGCAGAGGCGCTGTTTCCCGGAACTGTGAGTGCATAGTTCGGAAGTTCCCGATGCCAGCCGCTGCCAGCGTCCTGATCGGACCGGCGCTGATTGCGTTGACGCGAATACCGCGTGGTCCCAAATCAGCGGCGAGGTACCGCACTGAGGCTTCGAGTGCAGCCTTCGCCACGCCCATTACATTGTAGTTTGGAAACACCTGCTGCGAACCGTGGTACGTCAGTGTCAGAATTGAGGCGTCGGGGGCAAGCATATCTTCCGCGCCTTTGATGAGAGCGGTAAGCGAATACGCCGACGAATCGAGTGCAAGACGGAAACCCTCGCGACTGGTCTTGAGGTATGGTCCATTGAGTTCGTCACGATTGGCGAAGCCGACGCTATGCACCAGAATATCAATTGTTCCCCAGCGTTCGCGTACAGCCTGCATCGTCTGTTCGATCTGCTCGTCACTGGTGACATCACAGGATAGGATGAAGTCGGAGCCGACACTGGCTGCGAGTGGACGAACGCGTCGTTCGAGCGCTTCACCGAAATAACTGAAGCCGAGTTCGGCCCCTTCGGCGTGCAGGGCCTGCGAGATTCCCCATGCGATCGAGTGGTCGTTGGCAAGGCCAAAGATAAGCGCCTTTTTGCCTGAAACTAAGCCCATAGATGCCTCCATGCAATGTTTGTTGGCCAAAAGAATGTGTTACTAGAGAATGAAGACTAAACCAGGATCGTCAGAATGACAACCTGGGATTGAAGTCCGCGTGGTTTTTTGCTGAAAATCGGCAAATACTTGCACTTGCGAAATAATTTACTGGCTCGTATCATACTATACTGGGTTCAGATGCCTGTCTCAATTTATGAAGGGACGTTGTGCTTGCATAATTTACGACCACTTATTCCGTACCTGCGGCGACACCGTCGAATTATGATCGGCGGCTTAATGCTTGCGACGCTTGGTGCTGCGACGGGTACGATTCCACCCTACTTGCTGCGCCGTGCAGTTGATGATCTTAATACTCGTGGGGTTGATCTTAACGAACCTGCTCCAATTTGGGTTGATGATCGTCGGGATAGCGGTTATTGACAGTATCATCAAGTATGGACAACGCTGGTGGATCGGCCTGGCTTCGTATCGCGTCGAATACGAACTACGACGTGATCTTTTCGCGCAATTACTGCGACTGGATCAGAAGTTTTATGGGCAAAATCATACCGGCGATCTGATGGCACGGGCGACAAATGACCTGAGTGCTGTACGCATGATGCTCGGCCCCGGTCTAACGAACATCGCCGGTTCCGGTCTGATGATTATTTTTTCCTGTGCCTGGATGTTGGCGATCGATGTGCGGCTCGCGCTTGTCACGCTACTACTGTTGCCGTTGATCAGCCTCAGCTATGTGGTTATTGGGCAGCGCATGCGGCAGCGCTTCACCGCTGTGCAGGACCAGTTTGGACGCCTGTCTACCCGTGCTCAGGAGAACTTCAGCGGTATCCGCACGATCAAGGCGTACGCCCAGGAGGACGCTGAGATTGCCTCGTTCGTTGAGGTCAACAAAGAATACCAGCGGCTTAACCTGCGCTATGTGCTGTTATCGGGCATTATGTGGCCGATGATGTCCCTGCTGCTCGGCGCGATCGTTGCGACTGTGTTGCTTATCGGTGGGCAAGGTGTGGCGAGTGGTCGAATCACGCTGGGCGAACTCGTACAGTACATCGCCTACCTTGGTTTACTTGGATGGCCTGTGATTGCGCTTGGTTGGACCGTCACCCTGTATCAGCAAGGTGTCGGCCTCGATGGGACGGATCGACAGCGTATTGCACTACCTTCCCTCGATTCGGAATCCGCAGGTGCCAGTCACAACCGAGCGCCTTGCCGGAGATGTGCGCTTCAACGATGTGGGGATTAGGTATGGTGACACCTGGATCGTTCGAAATATCTCGTTCCATGTGCCCGCAAGGCAAGTCGTTGGCGATCGTTGGTGCGACGGGCGCGGGTAAGACCACGCTGGTGAATCTGCTGGCACGGCTCAACGATCCGACCGAAGGGCAGGTCTGTCTGGATGGTCATGATGTGCGTGATCTGCCGCTTGACGTATTGCGGCGAAATATTGGCTATGTGCCACAAGACACGTTCCTGTTTTCGGTGCCGCTACGCGAAAATGTGCAGTTCGGGCGCGACACTGTCTCCGACGAGGAGTTCGATGACGCCATACTCGTTTCGCAGATGGTCAACGATCTGCCACAGTTTCCCCAGGGCATGGATACAGTGTTGGGCGAACGCGGCGTCACGTTGTCTGGGGGACAGAAACAACGCACAGCGATCGCGCGTGCGGTGCTGCGTGATTCGCCCGTGCTGATCATGGACGACGCCCTTTCAAGCGTCGATACACATACCGCTGCCGAAATCTTGCGGCATTTGCGGAGAGTGATGGAAGGCCGTACGACGATCATCATCGCGCAACGTATCGCGACGGTGAAGGACGCGGATGAAATTGTCGTGCTGGAAGATGGCGCGATAGTGGAGCGGGGCACGCACCCTGACCTCGTGAGGCTTAATGGGCGTTATGCGGCGATGTATCGGCGCGAACTGCTGCGGCAGGAAATGGACGAGTAAACATTGAACATGCTAACGATACGCTCAATAGGGGTTGTCAGGAGGAGCACGTATGGCACGGTTCGATGATGACGAAATCCTAGGCAAGGCCTACGACTCACAACTCATGCGCCGCCTGGCAGCGTTCATTCTGCCGTATAAGGGACGTGTTGCTGTCGCGCTTGTGCTATTGCTCGGCGCATCGCTTGCAGAACTCGTGGGGCCGTTGCTGATCCAACGCGCGATCGATGGACCGATTCGGGCCGGCAACGTGTCGGATGTGTGGCCGTACTTTTTCGTCTATATGGCGGCGTTGCTCGCGGCGTTTGTGCTGCGCTATGGTCAAATCTGGTTCATGCAACAGATCGGGCAGCAGATTATGGTTGATATGCGCATGTTGATCTTTTCGCATATCCAGCGCATGAGTCTCGCTTTCTTCGATCGCAATCCGGTGGGGCGGCTGATTACACGCCTGACCAGTGACGTGGACGCGCTCAACGAGTTCTTCACGCAAGGGCTCGTCGCACTGGTTGGCAACTTCACCACGTTAATTGGCGTGATCATTCTGATGTTCGTGCTGAACTGGCGGCTTGCCATCCTGAGCATACTGGTGTTGCCAGTCGTTGCCGTGACAACCTGGGGCTTCCAGCGTGTAATGCGAAGCGCCTACCGCCTGGTACGGCAGCGCATCGCACGTATCAATGCCTTCTTGAACGAGCAATTGACCGGTGTGCTCATTGTCCAGTTATTTGGCGGCGAGCGTCGTTCAGCAACCCGGTTCGATGACCTTAACCAGGACTACCGAGCGGCAAACTTACAGTCTTTACGGGCGTTCTCGTTGTTCTTCCCGACGGTTGGTTTTTTATCGGCGCTTGGTACAGCCTTGCTGCTCTACTGGGGTGGGCGCGGTGTGCTGGCAGGTTGGGCAACGTTGGGTATGCTTGTAGCGTTCACACAATACCTCGAGCAAGCCTTCAGGCCAATTCGTGACCTGGCAGAAAAATACAGCATCTTGCAGTCGGCAATGGCATCGTCAGAGCGAATTTTCGGTGTGCTGGACACCGCGACTGATGTCAAGGATCTGGAACACCCCGTAAAACTTCCGGCTCATGTGCGAGGACAGGTAGAGTTTCGCAATGTTGTGTTTGGCTATGATCCTAGCGAGCCAGTGTTGCGAGATGTATCGTTCACGATTCCTGCTGGCCAGGCGGTTGCTATTGTCGGCGCGACGGGCGCAGGAAAGAGTTCAACGATCTCGTTGCTGGCACGTTTCTATGATATCCAGCAGGGAGAGATCCTGTTAGACGGCATCAATATCGCGCATGTCGCGCAACATGATCTGCGTCGTCATGTCGCAGCGGTACCACAGGACCCGGTGTGTTTTTCCGGTACGATCGCGTCAAATATTCGGTTGCACGATGAGCAGATTACGCGATGAGCAGATTCGGCAGGCTGCACGTGTGGCGAATGCTGCTCCGTTCATCGAGCGCTTGTCAGGGCAGTACGACTATGAGGTCCGCGAACGTGGCTCGAACCTGTCGGTGGGACAACGACAACTGTTAGCCTTCGCGCGCGCGATGGCCTTCAACCCCGAAGTCTTGCTTGTGCTGGATGAAGCAACGTCCAGCGTTGATACCGAGACAGAGGCATTGATTCAGACAGGTCTCGAACAGTTGATGCGCGGTCGAACCAGTATCGTGATCGCTCATCGGCTTAGTACGATCCGGCACGTTGACCGCATCATTGTGCTGCATAAAGGCAAGGTCGTCGAGGACGGCACGCACGATGATCTGCTGGCGCTCAAGGGCTATTATCATCGGTTGTATAACCTGCAATACCTGGAAACGCAGGCGAACAAGGTTTCGTAAAAGCGGATCAGCGTTCGTAGGAGGTGCGGCGATTGTGCAATCGCCGCACCTCCCATGCGTTAGGAAACGTTGTCGGTTTCGGGGTGATCCTGAGCCGCTCGGCCTGCGACACCAAGCTCGCTGGTGTCACCTATCGGTTGAATACTGTCAAGTTCTTCGTCGCTGGGATTGCCCATTTGCGTGAATTCCAGCGGATCGATGGCGCTCTCCACGTCAGGATTGGCTCGTTCGTTTTCGCTGAACAGCGGCATGATGGCAGGCTCATTCTGATCGAGAACCGGACCAGGCCCTGATGTGGTATCGATGGTTTCGGACCGCCGCTGTTCTTCCTCTGCATCATAGTCTCGTATGCGTTCTGCCATGTTGCTTCTCCTCTTGATAAGTCGTTTGCAATGAATGATAAGCAGACTGGCATATGGATGAACGTATGCCAGTCTGCTTATCATTCAGAGTGGGCCGTATTCCACTCGCAGTGCTATTGGCATGGAGCGGGCCAGCGTTCGTGAGAGACATCATAGAGGTAAGCCGTACCGATAATCTTGGTTCCTTACACCAGACGGTGTAGGGAACACTGTTCATAGAGATTGTCGACGTGAGCGAGTGCTCCTGTGTATTGTTTACAACCCTTGTGATCTCTTGACGTCCTTACATGTAGCTGTTGACTACTCATTCCAATTTTACAGACGTTCGACGCCAGCGAAAAAGTACCGATAATCATTTTGGTTTGCGTCCTTCGTGAATCAACCTTCTATCTTGCTCATTCACGGCTTTTTCATGCATATTTACTGTGTAGACTGTGTGCAAGCCACTGTAACGATTAACGAGAAGATGGTGGAGAAGTACACTTCCCCACCATCTCGCTAGCGTCGCACGGTTGCTTTACCAGTGGAGCGTGACGCCGATGAAATCGTCACGCTGATTGAGCAACCCATCGTACATGGATCCGGCTTCCGAGCCGTGTACGTGGTGGGTTAGCAGGTCATCGAACGTGACGCGTCCTGTTTCGAGGAAGTGAACGATCGTGCGGATGCCACGGTCGCGTGTAAACGGGAACTTGTCACGTGGCTCTACGCCTAAGGCCGTGCCGTGTGCGCCGATCAGTTGGATCGAGCGACCATGCAGGTCGTAGTAAAAGTCTACGTCTCCTGCGATGCCACGTGGGCTACCAACCATGATCACCTTTCCACCGTCGACCACTGACGACATCGCCGCTTTAACTGTGTTCGGGACGCCGGTAGCTTCCACAACGATATCGGGAAGGAGGCCATTGTTGGCGGCGCGTAACGCTTCCTTAAGGTCGCCATCGGTCGGATCGATGGTACGTACACCAGCAGTATTCTCAGCAAGCTTTCGTCGATGCGCCACTGGATCGATCCCGATCAAAGGATTTGCACCGGCGGCCGCGAACATACGTAACGCGAACTGACCGATCATCCCAAGTCCAAAGACTGCTACTGATTGTCCTAGAATCGTGCCGCTCTGGACGAGCGCGGTAAACGGGAAGCGCGTTAGTACTGCACATGCAGCGACGGGGGCCGGGAGGCTCGGACCGATGGGAAAGAGCAGTGCCTCGGGGCGTGAGAGGTCCACGATGGCATGGCTTTCATGGCGACCAGGGTAGATGACGCGGTCACCTACCTTGAAACGTACCACGTCAGAGCCTATGGCGATGATATGCCCGACCGCGCTATACCCAGGGACGAAGGGGAACTTCGGCCAGGTGCGATTGGGGTCTTTGAGCCACTGGTGGATACCGGTGTAGACGGCGAGTTCCGTTCCTGCGCTGATCGCTGACGCTTCGGTGGCAATCAATACCTGTGACCCAGTCGGTTCTGGAATGTCGTATGTGATCGTGGTGCATGCGTACGGTTCGGGCATCACTGCCCGTTGGCCTTGGCTAGTATTTGTCATGATTATTGCGCTGTCCAGCCGCCGTCAACAGTGACGACTGAGCCAGTCATAAAGCTTGATGCTTCGGATGCAAGAAAGAGGATGGGTCCCATTAGTTCGCTGGTGCGTCCCCAGCGATCGAGCGGGATTTTGTCGGCGAACGCCCGATATGCTACCGGATTGTCGATCAGTGGGCGATTGAGTTCAGTTTCAAATGGTCCGGGAGCGAGGGCATTGACAAGGACGTTATAGGGCGCCCATTCAACGCCAAGGGTACGCGTTAGCTGGATCAGGCCCCCTTTCGCGGCGGTATAGGCCGGTCGTTGTTCGAGTCCTACCAAGCCCAGCATGGAACTGATGTTGATGATGCGTCCCCAGCCGTTGGCAATCATGCCGGGAGCAACGGCCTGACTGCAGATGAATGCGCCGGTCAGGTTGACGTTCAGCACATTCATCCAGTCGTCGAGTGCAAAATCGAGCGATGGACGCCGAATGTTATTGCCAGCGTTGTTAATGAGAATATCGAGGCTGGAAAGTTCGTTCCGAACCTGCTCGACCGCATCCTTGACCCCCTCGGGATCGGTGACATCGGCACTTAATGCCAGAACGGTTCGTCCGGTTTCAGCTGCGATCTCGTCCGCTGCCGCTTGCACAACCTCGATACGACGTCCTAGGAGGGCGATATCGGCGCCGGCGCCAGCAAGTGCGCGCGCGAAAACTGTGCCAAGACCGCCGCCGCCACCTGTGATCAAGGCGACACGACCCTCTAACCGAAAAAGATCGAACGGGTTATCCATGCTACACGGCTCCTATAGCTTTGAGGTACGCTACGCTGCGCTCCAATTGTTCGCACTCGTAGGCTTCGCATTGCTCGTCGGTCTGTTGAAGTTCCCAGGGGGTGTCCCAGCTTGCGTCGGCTGTTTGTGCGTGTTCTGCGACAAAGCGGAGGGTTGGAATCACGTCGCGAACATCGCGCGGAGGGTAGCCTTCCCACCATCCATCTTCCAGCAAGCGTATATGGCGTGCATATAACGCTGCTAGCTCGATATGAAGGTATGCTTCCGGCGCGACGTCAGAGAATAATGCGAGTAGTTCGGGAAACGGTATGATGCCATCGCCGAGCGTACAGCGCGTGAGGCGGAATCCACTTGGCGTCAAGTTGACACGGTAGTCCTTGAGGTGAACGTTGCGAATCCACGGGCCGATTTTACGAGCGAAGGCGAGTGGTTCTTCGCCCACCGCGAGTGGGTTTGCGACATCCAGTGTGATTCCAACGTTCTTTCCACCTGCTTCACATAATGCCAATAGATCGTCGGATGTAGCGTCCTGATGGTTTTCCAACGCCAGGACCATACCATGTTCTTCCAGCATTGGTCTGACTGTTATGATACGCTGGTGGATGTCGGCGAAGTGGGCGTCCCACCCACCAGGCAGGAGCGCGCGTGAGCCTTCCAGAAAGGTTGAAACGGTCGCCCGTATGACCTTTGCGCCAGCACGTTGGGCGAACGGGATCGCCTGGCGGATTGTTGCCGCGTCTACGACGCCCATGGCGATGACGATTGAATGCCCCGATGCTTCGAGTTCTTCGCGCAGTTGATCGACTACAGCGAGATCGCCCGTGGGGAGCATCCCCTGGAGTGGCGTTTCGATTCCATTCAGCCCATAGCTGCTCGCAAGACGCGCCAAACCAAAGGCATCGATCTTCTGTGGCGCTCGTCGTTCGCCGGCACGAGCGAAGCCACAGGTGAACGGTAAGCCATATGCGGCAAGTCCAATATTCATGGGGAGTATCTTAGCGCGATGGTGCAAGATCATGCAACGTCAATTAAGCGGACGGGTCGAAGTTGGTTCTACACGCGCCGATGGTGCCAGTTACACGAGCGGTTTGCATGGTTGTGGTGAAATGTCATCGTAGTATCTGGAGTGCAATGTGGAAGAAGCTGTTAAAGGTCAGGTCGCGATCGTCACCGGCAGCGGACAAGGAATTGGGCGAGCGATAGCGCATCGGCTCGCGCAGGATGGTATGCGTGTCATCATCGCCGATATTCAACTTGAACGCGCCGTTGCAGTCGCGGAAGAACTACGTCCATATACTGATGTACTCGCCTTACAAGTAGATGTTACGAACAACGCTGACCGCCAACGCTTGGTCGCATCGACGCTCGAAACTTGGGGGCGATTGGATGTGCTGGTCAACAATGCGGCGATCCAGCGTGTGGCACATCCGTTAGATGTGACCGAGGAACATTGGGATGCCGTGATGAATGTCAATGCACGGGCAGTATTCTTTTGCTGCCAGGAAGCGCTGCGCCATATGGCGCAGGTTCGCAGAGGGCGTATCATCAACATCGCTTCGATGGCTGGCAAGACAGCCAGCACAATTTATCATCCTGTTTATAATATCAGCAAGGCTGCCGTGATCGCCATGACCAAGACGTTCGCCCAGACCTATGCCGCAGAAGGTATTCGGGTCAACGCGATCTGTCCGGGTATCGTTGAAACGCCGATGCAAGATGTGGTCGATGCGGAGTTCGCACGAGTGACGGGGCGCCAGCCAGGTGAGATTCGCTCCGAGCGAACATCCCGGATTCCAATGGGACGGGTTGAGCAGCCAGATGATGTCGCTGCGGTGGTGTCATTCTTGGCAGGACCGGATTCACGGTACATGACCGGACAATCGATTAATGTTACCGGCGGGATGCTCACCTACTGATACAATTGGTGAGACGTGCTCATAGAACGTATGGAGGAAGCCAGGAAATGGATCAGGATATTGAAGTTCGAGGTGCAAGAACCGCGGCGTTCGAGCGAATTCTTACACAAGATGCACTCGCATTCGTCGCCGAGCTGCATCGTGACGTTTAATAGCCGACGCGAGGAATTGCTTGCGGCACGAATAGAACGCCAAACTCGGATCGACAACGGTGAAAAGCCGACATTTTTAGCTGAAACGAGTGTGATCCGGGACGGGGACTGGAGTGTTGCTCCAGCACCGGGGGATTTAAACGATAGGCGCGTCGAAATAACCGGGCCAGTTGAGCGAAAGATGATGATCAATGCGCTCAATTCGGGCGCGACGATTTTTATGGCTGACCTTGAGGATTCGTTATCTCCGACCTGGGAAAATGTGATCGATGGCCAGATAAATCTTGGCGATGCGATACGACGGGAGATCGCGTTTAGCAGCCCAGAAGGAAAGTCATACCAACTCAACGAGACGATCGCTACGCTGGTGGTGCGTCCCCGCGGATGGCACCTCGTTGAAAAGCATGTACTGGTTGACGGGGAGCCGATTTCGGCAAGTTTGTTCGATTTCGGCATGTATTTTTTCCATAATGTCGAAGCCTTGATCGAGCGTGGCTCGGGTCCATATTTTTATCTGCCGAAGCTGGAAAGTCGTCTCGAAGCACGACTATGGAACGATGTATTCAACTATGCACAGGATGCACTGTCGATTCCGCGGGGCACGATACGCGCTACGGTGCTGATCGAAACAATCCTTGCGGCATTCGAGATGGATGAAATTCTATATGAGTTGCGCGATCATGCGGCAGGGCTTAATGCAGGACGTTGGGATTATATCTTCAGCGCGATCAAGAAGTTCCGCGAGGACCCCAACGTACATCTGCCAGATCGCTCACAGGTGACCATGACTGCACCATTTATGCGGCCATATACTGAACTGCTCGTCAAAACCTGTCATAAGCGCGGCGCTCACGCGATCGGTGGTATGGCAGCGTTTATCCCTAGCCGTCGTGATGCGGCGGTCAACGACGTAGCATTATCGAAAGTCCGTGACGACAAGGAGCGGGAGGCTGGCGACGGCTTCGACGGAACCTGGGTGGCACACCCCGACCTGGTGCCGATCGCCAAGGATATCTTTGATCGTGTGCTTGGGGGAAATCCTAATCAGAAGCAGCGCATGCGTGATGACGTCGACGTACATGCCGATAATCTACTCAATCTACAAATCCCCGGCGGAACAATTACCGAAGCCGGCGTGCGTAATAACGTCAGCGTAGCGTTGCAGTATATCGATTCGTGGTTGCGTGGAACGGGCGCAGCCGCTATCTACAATTTGATGGAAGATGCTGCGACTGCCGAGATATCCCGCGCTCAAATTTGGCAATGGATTCGGCAGGAAGCCACGTTGGACGACGGCAAACCGGTGACAAATGATCTGTATGCCAAAATTCGTGACGAGGAACTGGAGCATCTTGGTGGCCGGGAGGCTGGTCGCTTCGGCGAGGCCGCCAGTATCCTGGATCAATTAATCCTCAACGACGAATTCGTGGAATTCCTGACGTACCCAGCTTACGAATTACTTGATTAGACCAGGGGACGAGGCCATAGATGTATGGAAGGACCACTCCGTTGAGTGGTCCTTCCATACATCTATGGGGCACATCGTAATGGTTAAAACTGAAAGCGTTTGATGTTCAGTGGTTGTTGTTGAATGTGTTGTTTATACCGATAATCTGGTTGTATCATCACACTATAACTTACTCTAGTGCAACAAGGCCAGATTGATTATCGTTCTGTGGTTCTTTATCATCTGGACGTGTCATCTCATTGATACGTCCTCGCGGAGTCATCACTGTTGCAATCAAGCCGATGGCTGATGCAACAAAGGAGATGAAAAAGATCCGTGCGATGGCACTCGCCATAATCGTCTGAAGCACCTCTTGAATAGCAGGTGTCATCGTTGCTTGGGCGACCGGATCGAGCAATGCACTTAGTTGAACTTCAGCCGGATTAAGACCAGCCGCGATCAGTCCTGACGCGAGTTGCGAGGCCAAGTAACGCCCCCATGACACTCACGCCAAGCGCACCGCCGATGCTCCTACTGAACTGAACCGTCGATGTGGCTGTCCCAAGTACGCTCCGTCGTACTGAGTTTTGCACGGCGAGCAGGAATGACGGTATGGAAAGACCCATGCCTAGTCCCATGAGCGACAGGCTCACGACCAGCATCAGACTGGACGTGTTCGGCCCAATCTGCGTCATCAAAAATGAACCGATGGTGACGCTGACCATACCGATAAGAGCGAGCGTGCGATACCCAACGCGCAACAGTAAACGGCTACCGATGATGCTCGAACATACCCACGCAATAAGTTGAGGGGTAAGGAGGGCACCCGCTGCCGTCGCACTCATACCAAGCACTGCTTGTCCAAACAGAGGAACATACGAAGCGCTACCAAATACTGCTGCTCCTGCCAGTACACCATGGAGGTTGGCAATCGTGAATAAGCGTTCGCGGAACAGCCCAAGCGGTAGTATTGGATCGATTGCACGTTGCTCTATGAACCAGAGAGCGACCAATGCAACGAGAGCGATAGATAGAAAAACCCAGCCGACCGTAGAGCCTAGCTCAAATAGACCTAACAATAAGGCAACAACCCCGATAGTCAGAAACGTCGCACCAGCATAGTCGATGCTGATGGTGCGGGTTGGCATTCTCTGAATGCCCTCCGACCAACCACTCCACACGAGTGTTGCAGCGATGATGCCAGGAAAGATATTCACGAAAAATACCCACTGCCAGCCTACCGTATCGACCAGGAAGCCACCGAGGAGGGGTCCAATGACTGATGATACGCCCCAGACACCAGAGAATAATCCCTGGATTCGCGCACGTTGCTCGAAGGTGTAAAGGTCGCCGACAATGATAAAGGCCAGTGGCAGCAGTCCACCGGCGCCAAGTCCCTGGATGGCACGGAAGATAATCAGCGATGTCATATTTGTCGCCAGACCACAAAGCACCGAGCCAACCAGGAACAGTGTCATCGCCACGCCATACACTGAACGTCGACCATAGAGGTCTGATAGCTTGCCATAGATTGGTACGGTCGTGGTCGAGGCAAGCATGTAGGCAGTAAACACCCAACTATAATTTTCAAGTCCACCAAGTTGGCTCACGATGGTTGGCATCGCGGTTGAAACAACAGTGGCTTCCATCGAACCTATGAACAGACTGAGCATCACACCGATAGTGATGATCGGTAATCGTCGATTTGCCACCTTCGATTCCTTCCAAAAGCGCTTCGCAACTGTCAGAGGATAGTATCAGCTTTTTTATGCCCGTTCGCCATTGATCGTCGATGTTCTGGGATGCATGTCTTACGATGGTCGAACTTCAGTAGGCGTCAAAGGAACATTAACCTGTGAACTCCTACAGCCATCCCGGGATGTATCCGTCCGCCTTCATGTTCTCTTGACAAGTCGCTAACAGGATTCTTAGGAACCTCTAAGCCCTTAATCGTCGCTGCAGTGCTATCGTTATACGGCACCTCCATGCGATACAAGTCCCGTTGCTATCGCATGTGGTAGCCTCATTCCACAAGGAGACTATACCCTATGCATCGAAAATCTGTCGTCGTCGGTCTCGCTCTATCCCTTGGTCTTGCTCTCGGTCTAGTACTCAGTCCGGCGATAACGGGACAGGCAAGCGCACAGACACAAGGACAACCAAGCTCCATGATGAGCGCCTTTCTCGACAATCTCGCAACCACACTTGGTATTCAACGCCCAGCCCTCGATTCAGCGATCAAGACTGCTGGTAACACCACAGTCGATCAGCAGGTACAGCAAGGCGCGCTGACGCAGGAGCAAGGAACGGCAATCAAGGAGCGCATCACACGGGGTGAGTTCTTTGGAGCAGTCGGGGGCGGTCGTCGTGGCGGGGGCGGTCGTCGTGATGTCGCGGGTGTGCGTCAGGCAATGTATGATGCTGCGGCAGCAAAGCTCGGTATCACAGCCGACGCTTTCAAGACGGACCTACGAAGTGGCAAGACCCTGGCAGCCATCGCGCAGGAACATGCGACAACCGAGCAGGCCGTTGTCGGCGCAGCCCTCGCAGCGGCAAAGACCAAGCTCGAGGCAGCGATAACGGCGGGTTCATTGACGCGCGAGCAAGGCGATGCTGCCTACGCACGTTTACAGCAGGCTGGTTCGGGCATCTTTAGCGGTGGACATGGCAGCAAACCGGGTCGACGTGGGTCACGCACGAATCCGGGTGGCACAACACCCACGGCGACACCTGCGCCCCAATTATAAGTCGACGTCGCGTTATCAGCGGCAGGTGCAGCGATGAAATTTCATCGCTGCACCTGCCGCTTTTCTTTCGCCAATGTTGTATGATAGACACGGGAATGGCGTGCAGATCTATGCACGCCATTCCCGTGTGACTGCCTAGCGTAACCCACCATATGCAGTGATGCAACATCCAGGGGAGGAAGCACCATGTTCGCGGAAGGCGATCGAGATAGATCTTCAAAAATCGATCACTTAAGCCTGTGGAGTCCGGGGCTACGATGGTTGACATCCGGACTCGTGTTGACGACGGTTGCCGTCGCGTTTGAGGCCCTTGCCGTCGCCACAATTCTGCCCGCAACGGCAAATGAACTCGGTGGGATCAACTTATACGGTTGGGCATTTAGTGCTTTTTTGCTCACAAACCTTGTTGGTATCACCGTCGCCGGTAGCGAAGCCGACCGTGTGGGACCGACCCGACCGTTTGTCATCGGCGTAGGGTTGTTTATCGTCGGCCTGCTCATCGGTGGCATTGCACTGAGTATGCCAATTCTCATTGCAGCACGAGCTTTGCAAGGCTTTGGTGGAGGTATCATCAATGCCGTCGCCTATGCTGCTATTGCCCGTGCCTATCCAGACACGCTTAAGCCCAAGATGATCGCAGTTATGGCGACAGCATGGGTTGTCCCCGGCCTGATTGGTCCTGCGATTGCCGGAGTTGTAGCTGATTACCTGGGGTGGCGCTGGATTTTTCTGGGACTTGTTCCGTTTCCATTTCTTGCCGCGCTGATGACGCTGCCTGGACTGCGAACGCTCAGCGGCGGGAATGACCAACCGCGCGCATGGTCGACGATTTTGGCTGCGATCATGCTCGCTATCGGAGCAGGCATTCTCCTGGCTGGCCTTGCGGCACAGGCGCTACTCACAGTCGTGCTTTTGATTGGCCTTGGAGCGGTCATTGGTGGGGTGGCCTTGCCGCGCCTTCTGCCTCCTGGTACATTGCGTGCGTCCTACGGCATGCCGGCCGCGATTATTACCAGCGGCATTCTCAACATGGCGTTTTTTGGCACTGATGCATATATACCACTTGGATTAAACGAGGTACGCGGACAAACCGCGACGATGGCCGGCCTAACCCTGACTGCTGCGACTCTAACCTGGACAACTGGATCGTGGCTGCAAGCACGGCTCGCCGCTTCCACGTCGCGCCGCGTGTTGACAAGCGCAGGTCTGGCTCTCACTGCCATCGGGTGTACCGTCGTCGCGGCGGTTATGCTGCCGACAGTACCGGTGGTAGTGGCCCCTATCGCCTGGGGTATCGCGGGGCTAGGTATGGGTATTGCGTTTTCGACACTTTCACTGGTCGTCCTCGAAGAAGCACCGGCAGGTTCCGAAGGCATCGCGACCGCAGGCGTTCAATTAATGAATGTCCTTGGGAGCGCACTCGGCGCGGGTATCGGGGGAGCGCTCGTCGCACGCGCTCACACCAACGGAGTTAGTGTTGGTACTGGCATTATTCGCCAGGATCTGCTGATGGTTGCAACGTTGACGATCGCGTTGTTAGCGGCTCAACGCCTGCCAAATCGGAAATCACCGCCGACCACAGCCACCAACACGATCCATGTACATGCTGGAACAGGTGGCTAGAATATGCTGAAGATTACGGATGTACTGAGCATCTACAAGGCTTCAGTACAGGGTCCTGCCTCGTTGTTGAAGGTCTGCTTTACTTCGCAATCCGGGAAATATTGCTCGGTGTGTCTCAGCATGCCCGACCAACGGTGGCAACTCCCTGCCTCTGCGTTTTATCGAAAGTCCTCGGACAGGTCATGATTCCTGCCTCTCTCGACGCACGTTGGCAAGGTGGAGTAGGATGTATTACCATCCACGTAATAATGAGGAGGCAGGGATGACCACTCAGACGGCGCTAACACAACTTCCCGAATGGCAAGCGCTCCAGTCGCATTTCGATGCGCTCCAGGCGACGCATCTGCGATCGCTATTTGAACAGGACCCCCAACGTGCCGAGCGATTCGTTGCGGAAGCAGTGGGCCTGTATATGGATTATTCGAAACACCGCATTACCAGCGAGACAATAGACCTTTTGTTGCAACTCGCGAATGCCTGTGATCTCTAAGGGACGTATCGCGGCGATGTTCAGCGGCGAAAAGATCAACACGACCGAAAACCGGGCTGTCCTTCATGTGGCGTTGCGTGCCCCGCGTGATGCCGTCATCAACGTCGACGGCAAGAATGTTGTACCGGACGTTCACGCCGTCCTCGATAAGATGGCAGGGTTCGCCAACCGGGTACGTGCTGGGCAATGGACAGGCCATACCGGCAAACCTATTCGAAACGTGGTGAACATCGGTATCGGTGGCTCCGATCTCGGCCCGGTGATGGCCTACGAGGCACTGAAGCACTACGCCGACCGCAATCTCGTGTTCCGCTATGTGTCGAACATTGACGGAACCGACTTTGCCGAGGCTACCCGTGACCTGGACGCAGAAGAAACGCTATTCATCATCTCATCCAAGACCTTTACAACGCTCGAAACGATGACCAACGCCCGTACAGCGCGGTCCTGGGCATTGGAAACCTTGAAGGACGACGCCGCGATCGCCAAACATTTCGTTGCGGTGTCGACGAATAGCAAAGCTGTATCTGAGTTTGGTATCGATACCGACAATATGTTTGTGTTCTGGGATTGGGTCGGCGGTCGCTACTCGATGACCTCGGCGATCGGTTTATCTACGATGATCGCAATCGGTCCCGACCGATATCGAGAACTGCTCGACGGCTTTCACGAGATGGACGAGCATTTTCGTACGACGTCATTCGAGCAGAACTTACCCGTTCTCATGGGATTACTGGGCGTATGGTATACCGATTTCTTCGGTGCTGACACCGTCGCGGTCTGCCATATGACCAATACCTCAAGCGCTTTCCGGCGTACCTCCAACAATTGACGATGGAAAGCAACGGTAAATCGGTGACACTCGATGGCACGCATGTCGATTACGAGACAGGCGCGATCTATTGGGGTGAGCCAGGCACAAATGGGCAACACTCTTTCTATCAATTGATTCACCAAGGGACGAAGCTTATTCCCTGTGACTTCATCGGTTTCAACCAGACGCTCGAATCCATTGGGGAACCATCACGATCTGTTGATGGCGAACGTTTTCGCGCAAGCCCGAGCATTGGCGTTTGGCAAGACAGCCGAACAACTACGCGCCGAAGGCACCGCTGAAACCCTTGTACCGCACCGCACGTTCGAGGGAAACCGACCGTCCACCACGATTTTGATTGATACGCTGACTCCACACTCTCTTGGTGCGCTGATTGCGCTCTATGAGCATAGTGTTTTTACGCAAGGTATCATCTGGGGAATCGACTCGTTCGACCAGTGGGGCGTCGAACTCGGTAAGGCGCTCGCGCAACGTATCGTACCCGAGCTCCAGGACGAGGCCGCACCGGACCTAGAACACGATAGCTCGACGAACACTCTGATTCGCCGCTATCGTGCTGCACGCGGTCGCGCAGTATAATCGGCTGAGCCTTGAAGGCGCTCATTTGTACAAATGAGCGCCTTCAAGGTGTCTGTTACTGGGAATCGTCAGTTTCTTTGATGATGAACAGCAGCGCCGAACGTCGGAAGCCTAGGCGACGAGCGATGAAGAATCCGCATCATGGACTGGGGTTAAACATTAATGAGCAAGCCTATCAATATTGCTGAGAAACTGACGCTGGTTTACGATCAAATTGGTCGCCGCGCACCGTCGCACGCTATAACGATAATGACGTTATGGTGGTCAAAGTCAAGGGTGAATTCGTCTGGCACAAGCACGACGAAACTGACGATTTCTTCTGTGTGCTTAACGGGCGTTTGGTAATTCGTCTGCGCGATCGTGAAGTCGTGCTTGAACCAGGGGAATATTCATCGTGCCACGCGGCGTTGAACACCAGCCCTATGCAGAAGAGGAAGTGCATCTGCTGCTGATTGAGCCACGTGGCACACCGAACACTGGTGATCCTGCGACGGCTGCACCACACAAAGAACTCTGATTTCCTGTGCAGTTCATATCAGTGGATACGGACATTCCGTAACATAATTGACATAATGTTATTTTTTCTGATATGGCACATTGAGCAAGCTCGTAGCTGCTCGTTTGGCACGTTCGCCGCGTCGATCGTAGCGTGCGGTCGTGTTGGTGTTGGCGTGTCCCATCAGCGACTGAACGGTCGAGATATCGACACCAGCGTCGAGGAGGTCCCCTGCGAAGGTGCGGCGAATATCATGTGGCGAGAAGTGCGCGACGCCCGCTTGCTTGCGCGTGTTGCCTCGATATGATAAATCGCCTGATCGGTAAGTCGCTCCGTGCCGATATGGCCACCACGCCGAATACGTACGAATAATGGACCCACCACCGCGCCACGGATGCCTAACCAGGCATGGAGGGCTTCGGTGGCGCCCTGTTCGAGCGGTACAATACGCACCTTTCGACGCTTACCATGGATTGTCAGGGTCCCGGTAACACGATCGTAACTGGCGATATCCAGTGCGACTATCTCTGCACGCCGTAGTCCACACGCATAGGCGATGGCGATCAATGCTGCATCACGCACACCCGCTGGACCGTCATCTTCTGTACATGCAAGCAGCAATGCACGAAGCTCCCCACCAGCTAGAGCGCGCCCCGCTGCCGCCGCTGGTCCATCGCCGGATACGGGCTTATAATCGACGGCAGCAGCGTACTCGTCGTTTGACAGCTGCCCGAGGCGTTGTGCTTCCTTCAATACGCGGCGTAGAGCAACCAACATCTTGTTAGCGGTCGCCGCGCATAGCGTTCACGCAGCGCAGCGCGAATCGCCGCAGTGTGCTGGTAGCGCAAAGCCGCCCACGGAAATGTGATTTCGTGTGTGTACCGTCTGATGCAGTTCTGCTATGATCATAAGCGCGTTCCGCATGGTGCGGCGACTTCCCGGCGCAAGGCTCGCGAGGTACACTGCGACCGGATGTTGGTCTACCGACGACAACGCCGCGAGGGTTGTCACGTCCTGCGGGACAATCTCGTTATTAGCCATACATTATGTTATCCTAATAGATAGCTTTTGGGAACTATCCTTCTCATAAGTTATAATAGCCTATACTTTACCTGGTTGCAATACCCTGCGAAGTGTTCGAATGGATATGATCGATAGCGCGGCAAGCGCTGTGTTCAAGCACGTTGTATCCAACGGAGCAATTATGACCCATCCGCTACAATACGCCCCAAAGCTCAGTGGAGTGCAAACAATGAAAGTTATCGTCACAGGTGGCGCTGGCCGGATCGGTGGATTCGTCGTACAGGAGTTGGCACAGGCGGGACATGAAGTCGTCGTCCTTGACCGCAACCTGCCACGCGAGCGCGTTGACGGTGTACGGTATCGTGTTGGCGATCATGAGGATCTTGGACATATCGTTGAGTTGTGCGCGGTTCGGAGCGCTATCGCACACCTATCGGCGATACCTGCTCCTGGCACCTGGCCTAACACCACAGTGTTTCGAACGAACGTCATGGGGACATTCAACGTTCACGAAGCAGCGGTCCTTACAGGCGTGCCGCTGGTCGTATCGACGAGTAGCCAGAGCGCGTTTGGCTTCGGTACCAGCACCGGCCATTCATGCCACACTACCTGCCGCTGGACGAAAAACACCCCGACCTTTCACAAGATGCCTATGGCTTATCCAAGATGGTCGGTGAGGAGATCGCGCACACGTATCATCGTCGCAACGATCTGCGTGTTTGTTCGATCCGTCCTCCATGGGTGATCATGCCAGAAGTCTACGAGCAGAACTTCGGGAGTCGCTCCGAAACTTCGAGGATTGGCACAACACACTATTCGCCTATGTGGACGTACGCGACCTGGCGACTGCGTTCCGTATGGTGATTGAAGCTCCCGCCTCCGTGATTCAGGATGAGGTGTTCAATGTAGCCGCCGACGATGCGTTGGCAACCGAACCACTTGCCGAACTCCTACCACGGCTCGACCCCCGATTTACAGACCTGGCACAAAGCCTGACAGGTCATCAATCAATGGTGAGCGCCGAACACCTCAAGCAGATGCTTGGCTGGCAACCGAAGATATCCTGGCATGATGTCGTGGACGTGTGACATTGAATAAATGTCTGTTTCTCCATTACCTGTATCAGATCTGCCTGACAGCTTTTGCTATACAGGCGTCTATGTAGGAGTGCTTAATGCAACACGGCTATATACAGACACTCACATCACATGTTGAGGCTGACAGCCGTATTAAAGCAGCTGGCTCGAAGGGAAGCTTTGGGAGAGGAAACGCAGATAGGTATTCTGATCTTGATATTCATGTATTGCTTGATGAATCCGATATGCATGATTTCAAAGCTGGGATCGAAGGGTGGTTGTCTGCGATCCAGCCGTTAGTGCTATTCAGCCTGCTCTTCAATGACACCATGGTAAATGCCCTTACACACAACGGCTTACGCCTGGACATGTGGTTCCATTCGGGACCATCAATTGTCATCGAATCCAACCAAGACCCTGGTTCGTCTTTCAACTAGAGAATGTTATCAGCTATGATCAGGTTGCTCAGCCACATGATCCCGTTGCTGTCGCGCAGACCTTGCTTCGGCAGACGAAAGAATTCTGGCGATGTATTGCCCTCACTCCATCAGTCATTGGGTGCGACGAGCTAATCGTTGCATTTAGTGGCCTCACTATCGAAACACAAATCCTAACCGATGTGCTGATCGCTGGCTACGGCATTACCCGTGAAAGTGGAATAAAGCGATTAAATTAGTTCTTACTCTTATTAATTACAACAGTCTATCGAAGATGTTTTTTCGGTGCAGGAGCTATCGCAGGTAAGTCTCGCCAAGGCTCACATGAAATTGGCTCGTATCATGAAGGAGCATGGTCGAGTCATCGCTGCAAAGCATTCCTACACATATCCCGCCGAACTAGAAGCTACAGTACTCAAGTATGTACACAAAGAACTCGTGCTTCTTGGTTTGGATATAGGTTTCGATATGCGTGATGTATAGGGGTCGGTAGCTATAATTTCCCTGTATTACTTATCGTCAAGTATATGGCATATCGTTTGGTCTACAGGGCAGCGTGTATTAAGAGGTGGGACGGTCAAGGCGAAACGGTGCGAGAGCGGGAGATACGGTGCCACTCAGGAGCGTTTCGGCTAAGGTTTGTCCGGCGCGTAGACCAAATGGCATCCCATGGCCGGTAAATCCACCCGCCACGAATAATCCTTCTTGTCCTGGCACAGGGCCTATGTAGGGGAGAGCATCCTGTGAGAAGCCCATGATCCCAGCCCAGCGGCGCTCGATCGTCAATGCCATGTCGTCAAACAGTGTGCTGAGATAGCCATCCAGTGCCGCTTGCACTTCAGGGCGTAGATATGGCTCGCCGTAGCCCACTTCGTGATCCTCAACTGCCCAACGACCACCACCTAGCACGATTCTGCCGTCGGGCAGTTGTTGCCAGTACTGATACCACCTCTCGGCGCTCATGCCGCAGGGAAAGGTCGGTGGCATCGGCGTCGTACAGATCACCTGCCCACGCACCGGTGTGATCATCTCTCGCAACGTTGGGACGAGACTTGGTAGCCATGCGTTTGTCGCGCACAAGACGCGCTCGGCTTCGACCTGCCGTTTGGTATCGCCATCGGCAACGACGAGTGTCCACGCTCCCGTACTTGGATATAAGTGGGTGACCGTGTATGGAAACGCGAAGCGCACACTACCACGCACGCGCGGCGTCGTGCGAGTCCGTCGAGCAATCGCGCCGGATGTATCTGCCCTTCATCTGGTGCGAAACGCGCACCGCAGATATGCGATTTGAGCGGCACAGTCGATGCGTGCTTGCAGAGCGTCACGATCCAGCAGGTCGTGACGGGATACCGTCCGCATGGAGCATCCGCTGTGTCTCTTCGAAATGCTCCCACTCCTCGGCTGTCGTCGCAAGACCGAGATAGCCTTGCTCACGATAATCGCACTCGATGCCTTCCTCGGCAAGTACGTGTCGCAGGAGGTCTCGGTTCTCATGGTAAATTGATAGACTGCACGGGCGGATCGTGACCATAGCGTTCGTCGCCACCGGATATGATTCTGCTGCTCCTGAGACGACAAACCCGGCATTGCGACCGGTTGCTCCAGCCGCGATACCCTCACGATCGATCACCAGGACATCGACGCCATACGTGCCAGAAAATACGCTGTCGAGATGCCAAGCAGACCGGCTCCGACAATCGCGATTGTCAACTTCGCGGCAGCCCGTCGACGCTGCCAATGGCATGCGTCGCTCCTCGTCGAGCGACGCATGCCAGTACGAACGTGGTGGGGATGTTGGCGTCTGCGTTTACGCCCACTTCACCAGACCGAGGTCATACTTGTTGCTCAAGGTTGGATGTGTCGGGAGCACGCGCACACCGTAGACAATCGAGCCACCGTGCCGGACTTCGATCCCACCACTGTAGTGCAGCGTTGCTCCCGTGGACGCACTGGCTTCAAGCGGTACAAAGGCAAGTTCCTCGATTTCGCCGTTCTGGTCACGCCCGACGACGAGTTCGGCTACGAGGTCGTTCGCCGTTAGCCCGCCGGAGGTAACCGTCGCACTTACGTCGAGCCGTGCTCCGATGGGGAACTGCGTGTCGCGTGGACCTTCGACAGTCACTGCTACCGTTGGCCATGCACTATAGACCTGCTTGCTCCATTCCGATTGTGTTTGTGCGAGTGTATAGGTATCTTCGCAGAATGACATGCTCTGCTTTCCGGCAGGAACATACAACTGGTTGGTGTAGTCCTTGACCTGTCGGCGCATCGAGAAGCGTGGCGCGCAAACCTTGATCGCCGAACGCATGACGTCAACCCAGCCGCTTGGGATTCCTGCCTTGTCGCGGTCGTAGTACAACGGAATAACTTCCTTTTCGAGTGTTTCGTATAGCGCATCGGCGTCGGCCGCGTTCTGCGTTTCGGCGTCCTGATACTCACGCTCCTCGCCGATCGCCCAGCCATTGCCTGGTACATAGCCCTCGGCCCACCATCCGTCGAGGATCGAGCAGTTCGGAATACCGTTGAGCGAAGCCTTTTCGCCACTGGTACCGCTGGCCTCGTGTGGTCGGATCGGGTTATTGAGCCACAGATCGACGCCCGATACCAGGTGTCGCGCCATGTTCATATCGTAGTTTTCGAGGAAGATGATCTTGCCTGAGTACTTGTGCGGAACGCGACGCTAGATAGACTTCCTTGATCAATGCCTTCCCTGGTTCGTCCGCTGGATGTGCCTTGCCCGCGTAGATGATCTGCACCGGGCGCTCAGGCGATCCAAGCAATCGCATCAGCCGTTCCGCATCGCGCATGATCAGCGTCGCGCGCTTGTAGGTGGCGAAACGACGAGCGAAACCGATCGTAAAGACATTGGGATCGAGCATATGCTCGGCTTCACGCAGTGCAGTCGGACCTTCACCCAGGCGTAAACGGTGGCGGCGCAAGCGCGCATGGACGAAGTCGACCAGTGCATTCTTGCGGGCGTTGTGAGCTGCCCAGATTTCCTCGTCGGGAGCCTTGTCGAGCGCGGTCCACTGTTCGGGAGAATCGATCGTTTCTTCCCAGTCCTTGGGCAGATAGCGATCGTACAGGCGCGCATTTCAGGCGCGAGCCATGTTCCGGTATGAACGCCGTTGGTGATGTGCCCGATCGGCACGTCCTCTCGCATCCACTCCAGGCCACAAGAATTGCCACATGCGCCGTGCGACTTCGCCGTGCAGCTTGCTCACGCCGTTGCGGAGCGATGAGAAGCGCAATGCCAGGACAGTCATCGAGAACACTGAACCCCATGGCTGCTGTTGACGTGCGAGGTTATGGAACTCGTCGCGGGAAAGCCCCAGCAAGGCCAGTATTCGCTGAAATACTTGTCGATCAGATCATATGGGAACGTTTCGTTGCCCGCTGGCACTGGCGTGTGAGTCGTAAACACGACCGAAGCACGGGTCATGACCTGGGCGGTGGCGATGTCGACACCTTCGCTCGACCAGTTCGCGCACACGCTCCAGAACCGCGAACACCGGATGCGAGTCGTTCAGGTGGAACACCGTGGGATTGATGCCCAGGGCACGTACGGCACGCAAACCGCCGATACCGAGCACGATCTCCTGCGAGATACGCATTTCGTGATTGCCGCCATACAAGCGTGCCGAAAGCTCGCGATCGTTGGGGGCGTTGCCTGGAACATCGGTATCAAGCATGTACAGCGGCACACGTCCGACCTGAATCCTCCATACCTTCGCATATACACGCCGTCCCGGAAGTTCAACCGAAATCTGCACTTCCTTGCCATCGGCACCGTTGGCAGGTGTCGCCGGAATATCAGAGAACTGGACCTTCTCGTAGGTCGCTTCCTGTGTACCGTCACGAGTGATCTGCTGCGTAAAGTAGCCCTGCGGATACAGGAAACCAACGCCGATGAAGGGCAGGCCCAGATCGCTCGCTTCCTTCACATGGTCGCCAGCCAGTACACCCAGACCGCCCGAATAGATCGGCAGCGATTCGTGCAGTCCAAACTCGGCGGAAAGATACGCGATGTTAAAGGGCGAGGACACCGGCGAGATCGTCATACGCCGACTTGAACCAGGTGGCAGCGTTGGGATCGATGTAAGCATCGAACGACGCGATGACATCATCATATCGTTTCAGATAGCTCTTGTCGGCAGCGACAGTGTCCAGCCGCTCGGGGGCGACCTCCGCCAACTGGCGTACCGGGTTGTGATTGACTCGCTCCCATAGCTCAAGATCGAGGTCGGCATATAATGCCTGCGCCTCAGGATGCCAACTCCACCACAGGTTATATGCAAGGTCATACAACCTGTTGATGCGCGGTGGTATCGTCGGAAAGACCGCAACTCTCCCAAGTATATTCACACTATTCTCCTATCGGCATATTCGCCGGTTGATCGCAAAATTTAACGAACCTATTATACGAGAAAGATTTGGCGGCATTGCCAGGAATAGAAATTATGTCAACACAACGGTGACGAGGATATTTCGCTTGGTATAATACATGAAAATAGGAATGTTAAAGATGCAATATATGTCGATTCAATATAGCGTCGAAGATGCAGTCGCGACGATTACCCTCGATCGTCCTTCTGCACTCAATGCACTCAATCAGGCGATGATCAGGTCGCTCGACCAGATCCTTGACACCATTGCTGGTGATTATGATATTCGTGCGGTGATTATCACCGGCTCAGGAGAGCGCGCCTTCGCCGCAGGAGCCGACATTCGTGAGTTTACCACGCTGGAGGACGTGACGGCGGCAACGGCGCTGGCTGCGACGACACACGCCGTCTTTGAAAAGATCGGAAGACTACGACAGCCTGTAATCGCCGCGATTAACGGCTTCGCGCTTGGCGGTGGACTAGAACTCGCGCTTGCCTGCGACATTCGCCTGGCTGCCGATAGCGCGATGGTCGGGTTACCCGAAGTCACACTCGGCCTGATGCCGGGATGGGGCGGAACGACGCGCCTGGTGCGGCTGATCGGCCCGGGGGCGACCAAGCTTCTGGTGTTTTCCGGTAAACGAATCGATGCTGCCGAAGCTCAGGCCTATGGCATTATCGAAAAGGTTTACCCCAAAGATCAGCTAATGGCTGAGGCGCGTGCGCTGGCACTGCATTTTGCCGCGCAGCCACCACTATCGTTAGCCCACGCCAAACAATCGATCGATCATGCTCATGATGTCACGCTAGAGGATGCTAATAGACAAGAGGCCGACCTTTTTGGACGTACGCTCGTCACCCAGGATGGACGCGAGGGTGTACAAGCCTTTCTCGAAAAGCGCCCGGCGCAGTGGAAAGGTCGATGATCCGGCATCTCTATCTGCATGTCCCGTTCTGCCAGCGTCGCTGTTCCTATTGCGATTTCAATACCTTTGCGAACCTCGAAGATCGTGTCGAGCCATATGTCCGTGCGTTGGTCGCCGATATGCACCGTGCCACACATGATACGCAGGACTGGCGGTTACGTCCTCAGCACCATGCTCATGGCATCCCCACCGATCTTGCGACAACACAACATGGCCTGATGCGTCACGATTTGCCTCCAACCGTCTTTCTAGGCGGCGGCACTCCAACCATGCTCGACCTCGGACAGATGGAACGGGTGCTACGGGCGGTTGATGCGATCGTGCCGCTACGCGATGCTGAAGTAACCACCGAGGCGAACCCCGGTACTGTGCTTGACGAAAATTATTTGCGTGGATTGCGTGAACTTGGCATCAATCGTATCTCGTTTGGTGTGCAAAGTCTGCACGATCCGACGCTGCGGGTCCTTGGGCGAATCCACACGGCTGCTGAGGCACTCCAAACGTATCATCAGGCGCGTCGCGCCGGATTCGAGCGCATTAACCTGGATTTTATCTTCGGGTTGCCGGGGCAAACGCTGGAACAATGGGGCTGGACGCTTGACCAGATCATCGACCTGGACATCGATCATCTTTCACTGTACTCGCTGATCCTTGAGGAAGGGACACCCGCTTCATCGTCAGGTGATGGGCGGATCGGTCGTGATTCCCGATGATGATCTGGCTGGAGCGATGTACGATCTGGCCATGGAACGCATGGATCAGGCGGGATACGTACAATATGAAATTTCGAACTGGGCACGTCGTGACGGTTTTTCCGGGAACATGATCCCTGCACAGGCTGCACAGCATAATGTAGCGTACTGGCTAAATGCAGAATATGCCGCTTTTGGGGCTGGAGCACACGGGCATGTATACCCACGGCGCTGGCACGATATCCTGAATGTCGAACAGTATATTACGTCCGCAGAGTCTTGGTACGTCACAGGTCGCCGAAGTAACTGAGCTCGACGAAGCGGATCTACGTTCCGAAACGATGATGATGGGGTTGCGGCTGAACGTTGGAGTGAGCTACGCGCATTTCTATG
This sequence comes from uncultured Chloroflexia bacterium, assembly GCA_963782315.1. Lineage (GTDB taxonomy): Bacteria > Chloroflexota > Chloroflexia > Chloroflexales > Kallotenuaceae > JBBSGA01. Next base: position 107,460 of record CAWAJS010000041.1, on the reverse strand, counting down.
ACCGTTGCGGACTGATATGCGCGATATATACCGCACTGAGATCGCAGAACTGGTTGAGTTAGGGCTATTGGAGCAGGACGAGATAGGAATTCGCCTGTCATCACACGGGCGAGCGCTCGCGAATCAGGTTTTTCTCCGCTTTCTCTCATAGTGATTCGACGTTGAAGAGCCAGACACGCAACTACTCAGGTGGCTGAACACACGAACTTTTGACAAAGAATCGCGTTTCTCGTTTTTATGCGCGTGTACGTGGCTCAACGCTCGCGCAGAATACGATCCAGCCGCTTGTTTTCATCCAGTACCGCTCGAACTGACATTGCTGGCACTAGCCAGCGTGCCAAATCGTTGGCCTCCATGTTCGCGTTGCGTTGAATGAGCGACCGCTGTTGTAGGAGCTCAGGAAGGTCTTTGAGGGCATCAAAACGACCTCTGACCATTAAGATCTGTCGTGTCATGAGGCCATAAGTTATCGCTAGCAGATCATAGCGCATGATACTTGCAGCATTGTGTGACAAAAGTGACGTTGGCCAGCAACGTAGCAACACGCGTAGACGATTTCGAGCGAGCAGACGTTGCTTTCGGGGTGAAGCGTGTCCTGCCGTCGCGGAATAAACATGTGGAATACGTGCGTCCGGTGCCAGCACGGTTTTCCATCCTCGTAAACGCAACCGCCAAGCCAGATCGGCGTCTTCGAGATACGAACCATATCCACCGTCGAACACCCCGACATCTTCCAATGCTTCTCGCCGGAAGCATACTGCTCCTCCGCTTGCTCCAAAGATCTCCTGTGATTGTGCGGGCAGCGATGTGACGGGCAACAGAGCATGGAGGTCGCGATGGACGCCATCAGCACCCGGAATGATTCCCGCTGAAGCGATCACATCTGGTCGATGCGCAAAGACCATGACCCCGGCGCTAGCACCTGCCGACAGGTCGTCTCGCAAAGGCTGCACGAGGTGTTGAACGAACGATGGTGGAGGGACCATGTCGTTGTTGATCAGCACTACAACATCGCTCCGAGTGTGTCGGATGCCGATGTTATTGCCTTGGCAAATCCAAGATTATCGGCAACAGGTATTAAGTGAACGTGAGGAGCATGTTGTTGAAGCCAAGCTACCGAACCATCGTTTGATCCGTTATCGACAACGATCAGATCGAATGAAGCGGATTGTTCTTCGAGTGCGGCTAGGCAAGGCTGGAGTAAATGAAGCCCGTTCCAATTGACGATGACAACAGCGATGTGCATGAATAGCTGGTAATGTCCAGACCCTTAAGGTGTCTCAATTTTAGGAGAGAAGAACGCCTGTGTCCAGCGCTGAACGTTCGACGCCGGCGGAGTAAGCGTGTCAGCCTGAACTTGCGCCGGAGTTTCAGCGACAAGCGGAGCAACAGCCATTGGGGATGGAGGTAACACCACAGTCGGCAATAACACCGTTTCACCTTCGCGGGCCATGCCAAGTCGCTCCCGCGCCGCAAGTTCAACCGCACCGTCTGATTCGGACCAGGCCGCAAATCCTGTGAGTTGGAGGTTGCGTGTCGCTTGCGCTGCGTTTTCCGCACGTTGCCGCTCGATAGCACGATTGAGTTGGTGTTCCTGCCATGCTCGATTGACAAAACCAACCACGATCAAGCCGCCCAAAATCATCAGGCCGATCAGTACAATCGATGCAGCGGCACGCTGGGCTGATTTTTTAGTAAATAACCCGTGCTGTGACAATGTCCGACGTACCATGACCGTTCCTTTCAACTAACTGGAGCAGACACCTCAACCGGAGGTTCGTCTGTACTTGTCATCGAACTTTGGCCCTGAAATAACCCACCAGGCTCGATCAGCAACGCACGAGAGACGATATCGCCCCAAACCTTGCCTGTTTCAGAGATTTCGACGCTGCGTTCAGCGACAATATTACCCTTGACTGCACCGGAGATATGAACCGTTGTTGCTGTAATCGGCGCGACAACACGCCCGGTCGTACCGACGATCAGATTCCCCTTTACATCGAGTTCACCCTCAAACGAACCATTGATGCGGATGCATCCATGGACGGTCAGCGAGCCGCGCATGTAGGAGTCAACGCCGATGACAATTTCGGGGAGTGTTGGATGCGCATCCGTGTGAGGGGTCAATCGACTTCCCAGTACGTATTGTAGCAAATCCATATGCGCCTCATCGCCACCCGTTCGGCGACACTGCGATTAAACGGCATTATACGTGAGCCACCATATGACCGCAAACACTTATTCGCCGTTCCAACCATGCTGCGCAAGAAATGTACGGTCGCGGCCCGTTAGCGGAGCGTTTGCAAGCAAGTCTGGGCGTCGCTCCAACGTGCGTAGCAGACGCTGTTCGTGACGCCATTGGGCGACATTGGCGTGGTGCCCCGACACCAGGACATCGGGGATGCCTTCATCTTGCCAGACAGCCGGGCGCGTATAATGGGGATATTCCAACAGGTTATCGCTATGCGATTCTTCGACGGCTGAGTGTTCCGCAAGCACCCCTGGATGTAATCGAGCGACGGCATCGACAACGACCATCGCAGCGAGCTCACCACCTGTTAGCACGTAGTCGCCGATGCTGATCTCGCGGTCGAAGCAACGCTTGCGAATCCGCTCGTCCACGCCTTCATAGTGACCACACACAAGTACCATCCGTGGATACGTTGCAAGTTCATGGGCGATACGTTGGTTAAACACCTCGCCATCGGGCGACATATAAATGATCGGCGGACGCTCACTGGAAGTGGGTGGGGCATCTTCCATACTGATCCGTTCGGGTGATGCTGGTGCAAGCACAGTGGTTAATGCCTCATACAGTACGTCTGCCCGGAACACCATTCCCGCGCCACCACCATAGGGATATCCATCGACCGATTTATGACGATCTGTGGCATAGTCACGAACATTATGCAACCGGATATCAACAAGCCCTGCTTGTCTTGCACGCATCAGGATACTCTCCGTCAGCGGACCTTGAAACATATCGGGGAAGATTGTAAGAATATCGAAGGTAATCACAGCAGCCGATATGATAAAAAATGCTTCGTGTCATCCCGAATAGGCGTGCTTTGAAGCCTGCAATGTGCAGGTGGGTGCCCTCCCTCCAGCGCAACGGAACATAAATCGTCCGTATTCCCTTCGGCGTGAAGCTCCCCTTCAAAACATGTTGGCTCAAAACATTGCCTACCCAAGTCAGTTAGACACGAAGCGATGCCATTTTACCAAACAGGATGGTTCAGCGCAATGGTACAGCGCTACGATCCCAGATTGCCACCGCCCATGTCCTCTACCACAGTAGAGCGGGCAGATGAAACCGGCGGCATGGATTCGGCCTCGACCGGACCTACGTCAGCAGCGATGCGCGCCTGTGAACCTACGTCAGATTCTTCCGTAGGTATGTTTGCGGTTGCCTCCAGGGCTCTATCAGATGTTTCTTGTGTAGGTTCCTGGGAAGATTGCGACTGAAGGTCGCTGAGTTCAGCCTTTAATTGTTTGGACTGTGCAGCAAGCTCATCGGTATAGCTAGCATCAATCAGACGCTCTTCGATATAGTTTTGCTCGTGTTTAAGGCCCTCGCCTGGAATACGTCGAACTCTCCATTATTTTCTTCTCCTCATCAATCGTCCATCTGCCAGTACGTTCCCTGATCGATCACGCAGCCTTCCTAGGCACGCCCCCATATCTCTTGCAACTCGTTAAGTTCGATCCCGGTATCGTTTCCAAGATAGGATTTCAACGTTCCTAGAAAGCTGAACACAGCAGCGTCGACCCAGGGATTCGTAGCGCGCTCGCCGGCATGCCGAGCGACCGTCGCATAGAATTCATCTTTTGACCAGGTACTAGCGACACCCAGCATCTGTTGAGCTCGACCAAGGAAGTCACCACCCCACATCATCTCTTCGAGCTGTACTTCAGGTGCCTCTCCGACTCGTACGACACCGGCTAACTCAGACAGTAGTGCGTCGTCATGAGCTAGCGCCCGTTCGCGCAGCGCGTTGAACACAGCATGCGACCAGCGCACAGCTTCGTCCTTGGATTCAAAATGGGCGCGGTCTTGCATATTTGCCAGGAACGTCTCGCGTTCGGACGATAGCGCTGTGCCACCATCACCGCCCGGAGTATCAGGGAAAAGGCCGCGTGGCGCTTCACTCAGCATGCGCATCCATCTCTTCTACGGTGTAAGGGTAACGTGAACGATCAACAGTAGGAGCATTCTCTCCCTTCGTGAAATTAGCCTCGTTGACCTCCTGTCTCGCCACGCTCCATGTGTTGGCGGGCTTCACTACCGACGGCACGGACCATGGTATCAGCACGATGAGCCTTGGGAGGCGGCACTGTATCATCATCCAGTCGATGGACGTTCGATATGAACTTCCACAGGACCTGTGCGGTCGGAACTCGTCAGGACGCTCCCCACCAAGATCCTGAAGTACATCAGCGCCTGCCTGGTGGCCTGCATGGGCAGCGCGGCTCGGCGTTTCAGCACTCGGATCGACGACCTGTGAATCGCGCAATCCACGGTTCTGTGGACTGCTTTCGAGGGATGTTGCATACGCGGGGACGCGTTCGACGTTTCCTTTGATCGGTGTATCTTTTTCATCAGCCGATGAATTGTCGCCTGTCATTGGCACCCTCCTTCTACTTCTATAGTAAAAGGCTAGCAACCCTGGTGCCACTACCTCGAAGAGCGGCGTCGTTTACGGACCGCCTGGGCATGCGCCGTTAGTCCTTCTGCCTCAGCCAGGAGCATGGCAGCGTCCCTCGTCCGTTCTAATGCCGTCTCATTGAGGCCAACCAACGAAATCACCTTGCGGAAATCATCGACGTTGACCGGACTCGCAAAGCGTGCGGTGCCACCCGTCGGCATGATGTGGCTTGGTCCGGCGACATAATCACCCAGCACCTCGAACGAACGCTCACCCAGAAAGATGCCGCCCGCGTTGCGGACTAACCCAATATACTGCCACGGGTCCTGCACCAACAGACAAAGATGCTCCGGCGCATATTCGTTTGATATTCGAATGGCGTCCTCAATCGTGGGTACAACCACGATTCCTCCGCGGTGTTCCAATGCCGTCGCCGCAATATCGGCACGCCCGAGTTCTTCGAGTTGTCGCCCGACTTCAATCTGAACAGCGCTGGCGACATCCTGCGAAGTCGTCAGCATAATGGCGGATGCAATCGTGTCATGTTCAGCCTGTGCCAGTAAGTCCGCAGCCGCAAGAGCAGGATCGGCAGAAGCGTCAGCGATCACCATCGTTTCGGTCGGGCCCGGCAGCGCTTCAATATCGACCGTACCATAAACAGCACGTTTGGCTAGTACAACAAACAGGTTCCCTGGTCCAGCGATCTTATCCACACGCGGCACGGTTGACGTGCCATAGGCCATCGCGCCGATCGCCTGTGCGCCGCCGACCATATACACCTTACGCAGACCCAGAATATGTGCAGCCGCCAGCACGAGTGGTGAGACGGCTCCTGTTTCGCGCTGCGGCGGCGAACAGATGATAATTTCTTCCACGCCGGCGACTTGCGCAGGAATCGCCGCCATGAGCAACGACGATGGAAGTGGCGCGGTTCCACCAGGGACATAGATGCCGACACGTTCGAGCGGACGAACGATTTGCCCTAATGCACCCTCATCACTCCACTCCACCCAGCTTTGCCGCGTTTGTCGGGCGTGAAATGCCTGGATACGTTGGGCCGCCAGCCGTAGCGCATCGACTAATGCCGGATCAATGACTTCGACCGACCGTGCGATCTCGTCTTCCGGCACACGAAGGTCTGTCAGGTTAACCCTATCGATCGTCGCGTTGTAATGGAAAAGCGCTTCATCGCCGCGTGTTCGTACATCCTTCAGGATACGCTCAACGGCCTGAGCGGGTGTTGTGCCTTCACCAAACATGCGGTCGAGGGAAGCCTGAACTGCTGGCGCCAGATCAACATCATCGAAGTCTCGTCGTCGAAGGATAGTCTGTTGTGCTAAAGCGAGATCGGTATAGATGCGTAGGGTCATCAAGCACCTTTATCCAGGTAATTCGACAGCTTGGAGAAGCTGACGATACGAGTCGGAGTATTCACTAAAAGCATACTGAATCGGCAACACCACGATGCCAGTCGAGCCAATCGACCGCAGATATGCAACACCGTCAAGCACGCTATCCGCGACGACGATCAACGATACCGCAAACCAGGTCATTGACGGCGCACCAGTATTCGGCTCATCACTGGCATCGACCATCTGCATGCTGTTTGTCCGCCCGTTGGCGGGAAAGACTGGGGCCTACGGTTGGACCATGTAGGCCCCGCAGGTCAGGACTTCGTGAAACCCGTTCAGCGACTTCGGCGGCTGAGTTCCCAGGGACATTAGCGATCACCTGTGCAAAGCCCTGCGCCTTACGTCGCGCCTCGATCAGTTCCAGGACCGTCTGCAGTGGTTCCAACTTTGATTGGTTCTGTCGTAGCGAATGGCGGCCAGCGATCAAGCATGCCTGCGAACGCAAGATTGTAGTTCCCGCGATGATCTTCATACGATTCTCGCGTAGTGTCGTCCCTGTTTCGGTGATATCTGCGATGATATCGGCATACCCCAAAGATGGAGCGGCCTCGGTCGCGCCCTGCGAATCGACGACCGTAAACACGTTGACGCCGTTAGCATAGCAGAACGAACGTACCAGATTCGGGTATTTTGTGGCGATGCGTAACTGCCGACCCGAAGACGCGAAATCGGCAGCAAGATCGGCGATATCATTCCAGTGTTGAATATCGACCCATGCCTCAGGCGCAGCGATGATGAGATCGGCGCGGCTAAATCCGAGATTCGGCTCCACGACGATGCATATTCGGGTCGTCACCTGCAAATTCGCGCACGTAATCCAGGCCAGTGATGCCAATGTCAAGATCGCCCGACGCGATCTTTTGCACGATATCCGCGGACGATGCAGGGTGATTTCAGCTTGTGGCAGACGGCGAATCCGCGCTGTATATTGACGCGGATTTGGGCGTGATACTTTCAGCCCACATGCTTCCAGATATTGGAGCGTATTATCGTAAAATGAGCCTTTCGAGGCGATCCCAAAACGAAGCATACCTATGTCATGTCCTTGCGGCATTGATTGAAAGATTTGATTACCACGTACAACACCGAGATTTCCTATACCGTCAGGACATCAGATAACGCAACCGTTCGCGCCATCGCCTGCCCATTCAGGACGAAGGTCATGCCATTGTACGTGTCGTTCGTCATCGCCGACCATGACGAAGGCTGCACAGCCGCGCCGTTCAGCATCGCGTATATTCACCTGGACGCTGCGATTACGTGCGTCGAGGACCACGTGATAGCCTTTCTGACGCAGATGCACCGCGACACAACATGGCGCTGGCATACCTGTCGTCATTCGCCGCGACAAGTACCAACGGCGGGTGACTGATCGTCGGATCAAGGTACATATTGACACGTTCCAGACCGTAGGCAAATCCTACGGCGGGCACAGTTCGCTCGAGGCACGGTCGGAGGTGCAGAATCGCCACGCAGGGCACTCACGAGTTCGTCGTAGCGTCCACCCCCACACAGTTGCAAGCCATCGCGAGCGTCGATCTCGAAGATCATGCCCGTGTAATAATGCAGACCACGACTTAGACCAAGATCGACACGCAACTGTGGCGGCTCGATACCCTGTGTATGTACCAGCGCGACGATACGACGTAACTCATCGAGTTGGTCGGTTGGCAGCGCGAGATCATTGAGGAGCGTCTGCGCGACAGCGAAGGCGTGTTCAGGGTCTCCATGTGCCTCGCTCAGCCGTTCCAGGCTATCCAACGCCTGTTCGATCCGTGGTTCAGGGTCGGCACGGCGCATCTTGCGGATAAGACGCTCGACGATCGCTTCAGGAGAGCGACTCGTACTTTCCAGTGACAGGCCCATCGCCCGGATCGTCGTCGTCAGTAATTCGCTTAACTGCGCATCTGGAAGTTCTACTAATGGCCCAAGGTCGAAATGTTCGCCGTCGCTTCCCAACACACCAGACGCCTGGAGTTGCTCGCGCAGCGCATCCCGCTTGCCACGCCGCAGACGCTCCATACTCCACAACAACTGGCTGGCTGTACGCTCCGGTAGGCTCAGTCCTGCCAGTAACGAACGGGCTATGCCAACATGCCCGATGGTAAGTGTCCAGTCATGCACGCCTACACGTTGCAATCCTTCGCAGGCAAGCGCGATAACTTCGGCATCCGCTCTTGGTGCGTTTCCTCCAACGAGTTCCACACCTACCTGGGTAAACTGGCGGTATGTGCCGCGCTGCGGTCGCTCGTAGCGGAACACCGGACCGCTGTAGCGGAGCCGCACCGGCAACGGCTCGCCTTGCAGGTAGCGCAGGTACGCACGCAAAACCGAGGCTGTCCATTCAGGACGTAGCGCGATCGAACGCCCATGATGAGCGAATTCATAGAGTTTCCCGACAAGTTCCTCGCCGGATTTCTTGAGGTAGAGTTCGCGGCGTTCAAGTATCGGCAGATCGATGGGCTGGTAACCCCAGCTTGCCAGCACTGTTTCAAGCTGGTCACGAATAATGTTCAGGCGTGTTTGACCAGGCGAAAGCTGGTCGTGCATCCCACGCACGGGTTCGAGATCTAGACGGTCGTACATTTGCCGCATTGTAGCATAGGCCATGCGTTCGGGGATATGAAAGACCGCTGTACTATGCTATGTCTCGCTCCCAGCCGGCGGCTCCGAAAATCCGATGCTATACTGCCCGTAGTACATCTCACACAAGGATCGGGTATGACGGCACCAGCAAATCGGATTGAACGATTCGTAATACACGCGGCCGAATCGGTCGTACGTCATTGGCTGTTGCTCATGAACATACTTATCGTAGCTGTATGCTTCGCTACCCTGGCTGTCACCGTTGCTGAAACAAGCCGGATGGCAGCGCAGCGGCGACCTCATATTCCGCTTCTATAGCATGTTATGCCACCAGCTACCCGACCGATCCTTCTATCTTGGTCAATATCAGGTTTGCTACTGCCACCGCTGCACGGCACTCTACACATCATGCGCCGTGGTCGCTTTGTTCTATGGAGTGCTTCGGTGGAAATGGGCACTTCCACCGCATCTGCTGCTGATCGCTGCGGTGCCGATGCTGATTGATGGACTATGGCACCTCGCCAACGATCTACTGCCAGGGTGGGGTATCCGTTCGTCGTTCGATGCGGTTGGCTCACCCAATTTCTGGTTACGCATGGTGACCGGCGGTCTATTCGGCGTCGCGGCCATCCTGTGGACGCTTCCGCGTTTTGACAACGAACTATTTAAAGCCGACAGAGGGCTAAATATGATGGATGACACTCAGAAGATTCTCGACATGGCACGCGCCGATGTTGAAGGCCGCCGGGTAGCACGAGACGATTCGCGCCAGCAATCCTGGCTATGGGCGTTCTCCGGGCTCGTCCTGACGATCCTACTTGGTATCTTCTTTCTGCCGATTCGGGGAATCGATTATCGGCTGCAGATGATCGTCCATGGCGTGTGTGCCCAGGCGCACTACCTGTATCTTGGCGACATCCCGTTGCCACTCTGCGCGCGTAACAGTGGTATCTACAGTGGCTTTCTTGGGTCGTTGCTGTTTTTATTTGGAATACGGCGCGGACGAGCGGCGAAGCTTCCGCCGCTCGCTATGACCATCGTGCTCGTACTCGGCGCACTTTCCATGGTAGCTGATGGCTTCAATTCTCTGCTGCTCGACGTCGGTGGCTATAACCTGTACACGCCCCATAATGAACTACGGGTCGTGACTGGGCTATTGGCAGGCGCGGCAATTGGCGTGTTCATGGTCCTGATCTTTAATCTCGCGCTTCGTAAACATCCCAATGTCGAGCAACGGATTCTAGGCAAGCCAATCGAGTTTGTCGCATTGCTCCTGGTCAACGCCGTGCTTGTATATACTGCTGTTTGCCGGTCCTGCATTCCTCTATTACCCATGGCTCTATTCAGCGTCGTCGGCATCATCGGCGTCCTCTTTATCGTAAACCTGTTTGTCGTGTCAATGGTCAAAGGGCTCGAAGGTCGCGTTGTTTCCTATCGTCAGTTGCTGCAACCTGCCACGTACGCGATCGTCATGACCGGTGCTGAACTGATATTACTTTCAGGGCTGCGCATCTGGGTCGAAGGCATGGCAGGCATGCAAATGTAACCCAGAGCTCTACCAAGATCGTACAATATGTCATGCCGCGCACATACAGCCTCACGGTTCATCACCATGGATCTGACGTATTCTCCAGTGGTCGGTCATCAGTCGTCATGTTTATACGAACCGCCGCGAGGAATTGTCTTGTTCCCAAAAGTAGGAAATCTTCCGGCGGCTGCATCAGAAAATACATCCTACGGGTGCTTTTCTTTCAAAGCAACATTGACGGAAAGTCTAGTCAGTGCCATCCTCATGCCATATACCCGCATCTACCATGCTAAAATGCGCCAAATACGCGTCGAACTAACTGGTAAACAATGACGTTCGAGCAGAGGAAGGCACAATGGACAGTATTCGATGGGGTATTTTGAGTACGGCTCGCATCGGGACGGCGAAAGTCATTCCGGCGATGCAACAAGGGCGTTATTGCGAGGTTACGGCGATTGCGTCGCGTGACTTGGAGCAGGCAAGGGCAGTTGCCAAAGACTTAGGCATTGCCAAGGCTTACGGTTCCTACGAGGAGCTGCTCGCCGATTCCGAGATCGACGCGATCTACAACCCCCTACCGAACGACCTGCACGTTCCCTGGACGCTCGCCGCGCTGAAAGCAGGCAAGCATGTGTTGTGCGAGAAACCAATCGCACTAACGGCGGCCGAAGCACAGACGCTCGTCGACGCCGCGCGTGCCTACCCAAACCTCAAGGTGATGGAAGCATTTATGTATCGTCATCACCCACAATGGCAACGCGCCCGGCAACTGATCGTTGAAGGTGCAATCGGAGAGGTGCGGACCGTCCACTCGTTCTTTTCCTACTTCAACGACGATCCTTCTAACATTCGCAACCAGGCCGAACATGGTGGCGGTGGACTGATGGACATCGGCTGTTACAACATTTCAGCATCGCGCTTTATCTTCGGTGCCGAACCGCGCCGTGTATCCGCCAGTGTCGAAATCGATCCACGATTCAACACTGACCGACTCGTTTCCGGCGTGCTGGAGTTTGAAGCTGGTACAGCGACCTTTACATGTTCGACACAGCTTTCGCCATTTCAAAGAGTTCAGATTATCGGTACAACAGGACGCATTGAGATCGAGATTCCGTTCAATGCGCCACCCGACAAGCCGTGCCGCATCTGGTTGACCAATGACACTACCGAGGAAATCACCTTCGACGTCTGCGACCAGTACACGTTACAGGGAGATGCATTCGCGCGGTCTATCCTGGATGATACTCCTGTTTCGACACCGCTTGAAGACGCTGTCGCCAATATGCGCGTTATCGATGACCTCATCACCAGCAGCCGCACGAACACCTGGGTTTCCCGTCCAGCGAGCTAACATTGCCAAGGAGCATTGCACCATGTCTATTACCGACGACCAACGTTTCGCCTTCGATGTGCAAGGGCTTTCTACATCTGCGCGAGGCACTTACCGCCGACGAAGTTGCTCTTTACCGCACCTGGATCGACGATGCCAAGGACGTGGATATCGCCACGCTTAATGCTGATAACCCGGCGGGTATCCAGAAGCAACTCAACCGGCCAGTTTCGCGCATCGTCGACGCAGACGTCCGCTTTGCCCGTTTCCTCGACCACCCAGCAGTTGTTCCATTCTTACAGGAATTTCTTGGCGACGATTATCGCCATATCGACAACGACCTTTATTTCACACATCCCGGCTATGCGGGTGGGCACTGGCATCGTGGCGTTCGCGCTCATGCAACGGGGCATGTTATTAATGGTTCTTTCCGTTGCCCAATGGTCAAAGTATTTTACTGCCTGACTGATGTTGGGCCGGATCAAGGTGCGTTCGTGGTTGTGCCCGGGTCGCACAAAGCCCAATATCACATCGATATGCATCGCATCGATCTACCGGCTCAGCATATCTTCGATGATGTACGGGCAGGTGACATCATCATCTTCAACGAAGCCCTGCTGCATAATGGTCGTCCCAATCCGTCGTCTACGACCCGTCAAACGGTGATCGTCAACTTCGGTGGTGCGGACGCAGGCGTATGGGACGGGTATGCTCCCAAAGCCGAAACATTGGCGCAGGTCAGCGAGCGCCAGCGTAGCATCATGGCGAACGGCAATCGTGCCTGGTGCGAAACTGAACTCGTCAGGCGCATAAGCTTAATCACCATACGACAGAAGGAGCGTTATGCTTAACGCTCCTTCTGTCGTATGGTGATTACAAACGTAGTCGATCCAAAAGCCGTTTATGGCGTGCGCGTCGGCGTCACCTGTGGCGGTCGTGTCGACGGGTCATTAACCACGACTCGGGAAACCCAGCCTCGACCACCCTGGATATTCGAGCGGGCTGAGGTCTTCTCGCCAAGCTCCACATAGTACCAATCACCCTGAACCGCCAGGAAGATCAATTCATCACCTTCGTTGACGATGCCGATGACGTTATCGCCAAGCTGTGCCTGCGAACGAACATTGCCGCTTCCCGACTTGACGGTGCTGGTAATCACACTTGGTGTCGGCGTGAGCGCACGCACGGTTGGAGTAGCGAGCGCATCTGGTGTTACGGTTGTGTCAAGAGCAACACCACCCTCTGCATCCGCTGTTGCTGTCGTATCGACCGGAGGCGCCGCCGAAACATCGGGAGCCGACACCGTGCGACGCAACTCTGTTAGTAAGGATTGCACCCGGTCGCCGGCGAACAACAAGGCCGCGAACATCGCTACAAACACAAGCGCAGTCTTGACCGGATCGGAGAAGCGCAACAACGCCGAACGGGACTGCAATCGGTCGAGCGCAAACTGCGCGGTGTCTGCGACCGATTCGCCCCAACTGGTTTTGCCTCGGTCGTCATGCGCCACGCGCCGCAGCGCCCACAGGGTGCGCGTATCGCCGACTTCCGCCAGTGCACGGACCACGCTCCAACGGACATTGCTATTAGGATGGCGCAGTGCTCCGATTAACGGCACCACTGGCACGTCCATCGCCGATTTGAGCGATTGTTTCGGCAGCACGATACGATGTGAGCCATGGTCGATCGGGACTGAGCGCACTTCCCAGCGCCGGAACAGCAGCGGGGCCAATTGCGACCAGTTCCGAAACAGATTGGGCATGTTCGGGATGGTTAGGATCGCCGAGCGCTCGGATCAATTCCCGAATACGCTCATCCGGCGCACGGCGGCGTGCTTCAGGCCGCTCGTCGCGTCGCTCATCACGCCGTCGCGAACGACCGCGCACAGGTGGCGCATCATAAATGCGAGCGTTGCTGTCATCATGCCGCTCGTATGAGCCAACCTCCTGCTCGTCCTGGTTTTCACGACGGCCAGAGCCTCGCTCTAATTCCTCAAATCGCTGCGTCATACGAGGATCTTCATCCTGTGGGCGTCCGGGCACACCCGGTACCTCTGTACTCATACGTGGTGGCGCTCCTGTGACTCCTGGCGCTCGCGTTGAAGCCTAGCCCCAAATTGTCGCCATATAACATCAAATATTGCGCGTGCAACCTCATTTTTAGTACCGGCTGGCAATGGGTGAACCAGTCCAGACGCGTCGATGATCGTCACTTCTGTGTTCGTCGCGCCAATCGCCGCAACCGCATCATTCGCCACGATTAAGCTCAAGTTTTTTGCGCTGCATCTTGCCCCGCGCTGCGTTAATCAGATTTTCGGTTTCGGCGGCGAAACCGACGCGAACCATATCAGTGCGTCCAGCCAGCGAGAGAAGTATATCAACTGTTGGCTCAAATTCGATCTGACAACGAACTTGATGACTTCTTGATCTTGTGTGCGGCACGTTGAGCAGGCCGATAGTCAGCCACGGCTGCAGCCATGATCAACAGATCGGCCCCTATCGTCGCCGTTTGGACCGCATGCTGCATTTCCGCAGCGCTCACGACGTTCACGACATTGACCGCCGGCGGTGCCGCAATCGAAACCGCCCCATTGATTAACGTGACGTCTGCGCCCTGGTTACGGGCGGCGACAGCGAGCGCATGTCCCATTTGCCCCGATGAACCGTTGCCGATATAGCGTACCGGATCGAGCGCCTCCCGGGTGCCACCTGCTGTGATCACAACCTTCAGACCACGCAGTCGTCCAGCGTGGCGCCCCAGCAGCGCTTGCATTTCACCTTCGATTACACTGGCTTCGGGCAACCGTCCTTTGCCGACGACCCCTGAAGCGAGCAACCCTTCGACCGGCTCCAGAATATGAAATCCACGCGAGCGCAATGTGGCAAGGTTCGCTTGCGTCGCCGCGTTCGCATACATCTTGGTTTCCATCGCAGGAGCGATCATAATTGGGGCGTTGGTCGCCAGTACCGTGGTTCCAAGCATGTCATCAGCCATACCTGCCGCCAGTCGTGCGATCGTGTGCGCCGTCGCCGGAGCTATCAGCACAAGGTCAGCTTCATCGCCAAGTTTGATATGCGCGGCAGCGTTCTCGAGGCGGCTCCACATCTCGGTATACACTGGCCGATAGGTGAGGCTTTCAAACAAGAGTGGTGCGACGAAACGTGTCGCTTCAGGGGTCATGATCACGTCGACAAGCGCACCTGCTTGAGTCAGATGCCGTGCAACGTCGACGACTTTATAACATGCAATGCTACCAGTGACGCCGAGTACAATTCGTTTGCCCGCAAGAATTTCCAAGAATATTTTCCCTCGACCAACATGGCATTGTAGCAAGGAGCGTAGATCAACGTCAACGTAACCATGCTACGATTGGTTCAACTCGTAGACGATTCGCAACCCTTCAAGTGTAAGATTTGGTTCCACCACATGGATCGCAGTGGTTTCTTCCGCAATGACTTCCGCCATACCTCCGGTCGCAATAACGACTGCCTCGCGATCAAGTTCGGACTGAATGCGTCGCACGATGCCTTCTACCAACCCAACATAACCAAAGATAAGCCCGGACTGCACCGCATGGATCGTATTCTTCCCAATCGCACGCGGCGGTCGGACAAACTCAACCTGGAACAAACGTGCCGCGTCACGGAACAAGGCATCGGCAGCTACACCCAACCCCGGAGCAATCGAGCCGCCTAGGAATTCACCCTCCGACGACACGACATCGAAGTTCAGTCCAGTTCCAAAGTCGACCACGATCGCGGGGCCACCATGGATGCTAAACGCCGCAAGTGCGTTCGCTACGCGATCAGGTCCCACTTCGCGTGGGTTATCGATCGCCAACCGGACCCCTGTTTTGATACCGGGGCCAACGATGATCGGTTCGCATTGCAGATATGATCGGCTCAGTTCAGCGAATACCGCTACCAGTGGAGGAACGGATGAAGCAAGAGCGACGCCATCAACCGCGCTCCAATCCAGATCACGCGAAGTAAACAGGCTATGTAGGGTTGCGGCATATTCATCCGCTAAGCGATGGCGGTCCGTTGCAATCCGCCAATATGCCATCAACGTCTTGCCTGCGTACAGACCGAGTTTGATGTGCGTATTACCAATATCAAAAACGAGTAACATCTACTTCTTCTACGCTTTCGGCGTCGAGCGGCTTTCGTACGACCCAGAAGTAGCGCAAGCTTCTATCGTTTGGCAATTCAAACGTAAAGCAATCGTAGCACGCTTCGCAAACAAACCCAGCCTGAACGAGCAACTGCTCGACGTCGCTCCGCGCATATCCGCGCTCAACATGCACTTCACGGTAGCGCGATTCCTCGCCATTGCGAAAGCGCACGATGCCATCGAGGACGAGCGTCGAAAGATGGCGTTCCTCGTCATATGAGCTCGTCATCGTGTGTTGGTAATCGTCTTCTTCATACGTTTCGGTGCCTTGCCAGTATTCACGCAGGAAATAGTCGGTTGCAAAGTCAAAACAAAACAGGCCGCCAGGTTTCAGGGCGCGATACACTGACCCGAAACACCCGAGCAAGTCCTGGTCCTGGAGCAGGTAGTTAAGGCTGTCGTAGAAACAGGTAACAAGATCGACTGGCTGTTCAAGCGCGAACGATCGCATATCACCTTCGATGAACGTCAAGGTGACCTCCGAGCCACAGCCCTTACGCCGCGCCTCATCAAGCATCGCCGGAGATTGATCGAGGCCAATGACGTCCCATCCCGCTTCCGCACGGAGGATCGCCAACGTGCCAGTACCACATGCGAGGTCGAGCATGCGTTTACCAACGGTCGTATGGCTTTGCAACACCTCGCCGATATACATGTTCGCGAGAACGGCGAAACGGATTTGACCCGAACGGTCATAGGCCGCAGCATAGCCGGAATAGATGTTAGAAGGTATGTACTCTGCAGTATCCATATATAGTGCTCGTTGGTACCCACAACCGAACGCATCTGATCAATGGCGCGTAGGCATGACAATAAAGCCGTCGGGCGGTTCCTACATCCTAATAAGTTGATATTCGTCGCTGATCAGTTGTAGGTTCTACATGATAATGGGCGGTAGGTGGCACCATCGCACACGACCGCCCACGCTGGTACCCGCGACCGGAATTGAACCGATGAATGGTGGTTTAGGAAACCACTGCCTTATCCACTTGGCTACGCGGGCATTATGCCCAAACTATACCAAAGCTCGCTGCCAACTGCAACAGCATCCAAACACATTGGTAGACCTTTGTCATCGTCGCATGATGCAATGCGGCACGTGATGTTATGTCATGCTGAGCCAACGCGAGAATTTTGTTTTACTACCCCCGGGACTTTGTTTCACTGGGGCTCAGCATGACGTATGCACCTGGCATGTCGCCGATAGAGTCTGACATTAACGGCACCCTGCGTATGGCATGGATAGGGCATTCAAGACCTCAAAAGGACTCTCCACAGATTATGAGGTAGCAGGTACATCGGATGATATGGCCTGTGCAAAACGGTCGCTTATAACTGCCAACAACAGTGGGCGCAGGCGATCCCACGATGCATCGCCCCTGACGATCAAATCCGCATATTTGCGTGACGGTTCGATGTACAGTGCATGACCTTCCCGCGCACATTCCAGATAATACGCCGCAATGTGTGCGGGATCGGCGAATCCGCGCCCGCCATTCATATCGCGCAGCAAACGCCGCAGCGCACGCTCGTCAGCGTCCAGTTCTATGAATAGGCGTAGATCCATCCGCGAACGTACCTCTGGGTTATGTAAAATCAGGTGACCCTCAAGGAGGACGACGTGTGGTTCATCAAGTTGATGCAGTCGTTCATCCAGTTCTTGCAGCAAAAGTGCCCAATTAATCGAGTCAGGATGATTGGCATTGAACATACGTTCACCCGTCACGGAAAACGTGAACGATGGCCCATCTTCGATGCTCCGGCGCATATAACGGTCGGAAGACACCACGACATGCAGGATTCCATGCTCGGTCAATGCCTGGGACAACGTGCCAACCAGTGTCGTCTTTCCACTCGCCGACCCCCCGGCGATCCCTACGACAAGATGCTTCGCCATGACGAACTGCTCCCTTACCCAATCAAGCGATGCCGCTATCACAACACCTTCTGGCACCAAGTAGCCCGGTATTGCGCCACACTAAAGGAGAACTGATGGAGCGTCAAGCAGAATTGCAAAGTATGTCAATGGCGGACGGTAGAATAGTGTTCGTCAATAAAACGAATGAATGCTGGGCACACAAAAGGGAACGGTTTGTATGCCGTTCCCTTCATACCCTCACATAGTGCGTCCGTCGACGTCCTTAACTATCGAGTGTGGCATCCAGCGTGATCTCAAGCCCACTACGCAAAAGATTCGACACCGGACACTTCTTTTCTGCCTCGTCAGCCAGGCGCATGAAGGTTTCGTTATCAAGCCCTGCCACTTTACCGCGTGTGACCAGGTGCATCTTATTGATCTGTCCGTTGTCGAGTGTGATCGTTGCCTGCGTGTTGATTACTTCAGGAACGTGTCCCTGCTGCGAGAGATAGTTCGAAAAGGCCATGCTATAGCAGGCCGCATGTGCAGCGGCAATAAGTTCTTCCGGATTTGTTCCCTTCGCGTTTTCGAACCGTGTTGCAAAGGTAAAGGGTGCTGCTTTGAGTACTCCACTTGGAGCGTCGATTTGGCCTTTTCCACTCCGTAGATCGCCACTCCATTCTCCAGTCGCACTCCGATTAATTCCAGCCATGTGTTTACCTTCCTCTATGCTATTGATACGTAGAGCATGCCGCATGCTCTACGTATCAATAGCACGCGGCACGCCAGGAATACTCGTATCCGTCTATAATCCAAACGACATGCTCCTTGAGCGGGATGCCAACGCCCCTTAAAATGCCGTCGATTAAGTCCCTTTTGGTACGTGATGCGCACTACTGTGCTGGCTTGAACTCGGTGATCGTTCCATACGATTTGAAACCCAGGTTGGTATAGAGCCACTCGCCGTCAGCTGATGCTTGAAGGATCGCCGTGTGATGACCTTGTTCGCGTGCATCAAGGAGACGACGCAACGCCATCGCCGTTCCGATGCCGCGCCTATATGGTGAAAGTGTCGAGATATTATAGGTGCCGATCACACCCCCACCGATGGTCAACTCCGCGGAGGCGACGGGAGCAGTACCGACGTACACAACATAAAACCACATCGGCGCACCGACAGCCAGTATCGCCGGTGCTGCTCGTTCATAAAAAAACGCAACACGTCGGGATCCGGACCATGTTTCTGCATCCCAATAGTGTGTGCGAAGTCTTGTAGGTGCTCGGCTGTTTGTACACGCTCGATTATAAGTCCCGTCCGGCAGCAGCGCCTTCGATTGGATTCGTTCGAGTTTACAGTACATCGCGACTTCGGTTTCAGCTTGTTGCAAGCCAGCCATGGTCAATCGATCATGAAGATCGTGCAGTGTCGCACCGGGGCCTAACCACCATGAAAATGGACGATGCACGGCTACGAGATGATGAAGGCACTGCAGGAGCGTAGCGGCGGGCGCTACAATGCCAGCGCAGGGTCAGTATATCCAACATTGCAGATGCTGGAAGATCGGGGATTTGTGACGAGCGATACCGCCGATGGCAAGAAGGTCTACACGATCACCGAGGAAGGCAAAACCTTCGCGCAGGAAAAGCGTGGCGAACAGGAACGGCGGGGTCCTCGACGCGCCCCGCGCGAACAAGAAGCGGAAATGTCCGAGATTGCCGCCATTATGAACGAACTCCGCGAGTGTGGACCGCTCGCCATACAAGCATTCAGGGCCGCGAGCCACGACCCCGCCAAGCGTGAGCGGCTACGTGCAGCGATCGAACGTCTGCGCGGCGAACTTTCCGAAATCACCACGTCCGACGAGTACGTCTAATCTTTCTCAACGACCAGTCATTCATTTGCGGCAACCATCACAGAACGAACGACTGGTCGTTGGTCGGTTCTCCGCTCCTTCGTCTGCTATACTACCGGAAGCATGTCGAAGGAAGAATGATTGATGGAAGGGACGTTAGATCGGTTTGCGCATGACATCCGCGCCGCGGTAGAGGCCACGGGACTGGTGCCGACCGAATTCATTGAACTGGACGAGCCAAAAGCGAATATTCCAGCAGACCTGGTTCTTCCGTGCTTTCGCGCCGGAAAGGCGCTTGGTCGTAATCCTGCACAACTAGCGACCGAGGTCGCATCCGCTATCAACATACACCCGGACTCGCTTGCTTGGTAGCGTCCAAGCGAGTGGTCCTTTTTTGAACTTCCGCCTCAACTCACAGCGCGTAGTGCCTGATGTAATCGGCGAGATCACAACGCAGCAAGAACGGTATGGCAACGACGACCTGGGTAGTCAACAGGTCGTCATCGTCGAATATTCTTCCCCCAACATCGCACGCCGAATGCACATCGGTCATCTTCGTAGCACCATCATTGGACAATCTATCAACAATATTTTGACTGCGCTGGGCTATGCGACGATCAGTGATAACCACCTTGGTGACTGGGGAACGCAGTTCGGCGGCCTCATCTACGCATACACAACATGGGGCTTCAAGCCGGAACTTGCACACGACCCCATTGAAGCGATGATCGACCTGTACAGTCGTTTCAATAACGCCAGCACCGAAGACCCGTCGCTGCGCGATGAAGCACGTTTGTGGTTTAAGCGGCTTGAAGATGGAGACGATGATGCCCGTGCGCTGTGGCGCTGGATGGTCGATTTGACGCTCGAAGAGTTTCAGCAGACCTACTCACGACTCAACGTGCGCTTCGACCACGCGTATGGTGAAAGCTTCTACGAGCCGATGCTCGACGAAATAGTCAACGAGGCTATCGAGAAAGGTGTCGCCCGCGTCGAAGATAGTGGGGCAGTGTCCGTAAGCTTCGATGACAAATTGCCAAGCTACCTGATCCGTAAAACGGATGGCAGCACGCTCTATCAGACTCCGTGACATCGCGGGTGGGATATTTCGCTGGCGCGAATGGCAACCTGTTCGCAACATCTATGTGGTGGGACAGGAACAAACGCTGCATTTCCAGCAGGTATTCGAGACGTTGCGGCGGATGGGCTACGATGAGATTGGCAAGAATTCTCTGCACGTTTCGCACGGGCATTTTGTGCCGCCCGAAGGCTCACGCTTCTCGATGCGACGGGGCAACGTAATCTTCCTTGAGCAAGTACTGGACGAAGCGGTAGCACGCGCTCGTCAGGTTGTGGACGAAAAGAACCCGGACCTACCGGAAGCAGAACGTATGGCGATCGCCGAGGCAGTTGGCGTAGGCGCGGTCAGCTATAACGATCTCTATCAGGACCCGCGCCGCAATATCACCTTCGAATGGGACCGTATGCTCTCCTTCACCGGCAACGCAGCACCGTACCTGCAAATGATGCATGCACGGTGCTGCTCGATCCTGCGCGAGGCGGGGTCCGTACGTTGCCCAACGATGGCGAAACAGCCTCGCTATTCGCGAATCTTCCAGCAGCCGATCTCACGTTGCTAGACAGTGAGCAGGAAATAGCACTGGTGAAGCAACTGGCACGGTTGCCGTTGTTTCTGCGGCGGGCGGGCGCTCAGTACGCGCCCTATATTATCGCGGAATGGCTCTATCAGTCGGCCCGGTCGTTCGCACGTTTCTATGATGATCTGAGCGTTCTAAATGCTTCATCGACGGAACTTCGCAACGCTCGTCTGCATCTTGTCGCGGCAACCGCCCAGACGCTGCGCAATGGGTTGGCCCTACTTAGCATTAAAGCACCGGAGCGCATGTGACAATACCTACACAGCTAACGGCGATGCCGCTTGACGGCATTCGCGCCGTCATGTTCGACATGGATGGCGTGATCTATCGAGGCACACAAGCACTACCCGGCGTCAACGAATTACTGGCATTTCTGCTCGAACACGATATCGGCTATGCCTGTATCACCAATAACGCATCGCGTACCCAGGAGCAATTCGCCGAACGGTTGCATCAGATGGGTATTTCTGTCCCTGCCGAACGCATCATCACATCATCCCTCGCCACCAGCATCTGGCTCCGTGCCCAGGCACCACGCGGGACAACCGTGTTTGCAATCGGCATGGATGGGCTACGGTCGGCATTGTTTGGTGACGGGTACTTCGTGGAACAGCCGCAGAACCCCGAATACGTCGTGGTCGGTGCAGATTTCGAGATGACCTATGCAAAGCTTAAAACAGCTTGTCTGGCGATCAGGGCTGGGTCCAAGTTCATCGGAACCAATCCCGACACGACGTTTCCGAGCGAAGAAGGTATTATCCCCGGCGTTGGCGCGTTCATTCTCGCTCTCGAAGCTGCAACGTCGCAAAAATCAATGATTATCGGTAAGCCGGAACGGGCGATGTTTGATGCGGCGTTGCAATTGTTTGGCGTTCCCAAGGAAGCAGCCTTCTTCGTAGGCGACCGCATCGACACTGATATCCTGGGAGCGCATCGGGCAGGAATACGCTCGGCGTTGGTACTCACCGGTGTTTCGACCCTGGACGAGCTCGCAACAAGCGATCTTACACCTGACCGTCGTATTTGACGATCTCCCGGCACTTCACGCAGCATGGCAACAATTCCTGGCAGACCAATACATGAATGACAGCGGTTCGAAGATGAGATTGTCATGGTAGGTGCCTACCTCGACATCGAAACAGCATTTGACGGTTCCGTCACAGTCATCGGCATCTATCGCACCGACTGGGGAACCATTCAGCTTGTCGGGCGGTGGTGTCACCGACGTTAATATCTACCATGCCCTCGACGGGGTTCGGACGATCTACACATATAACGGTGGGAGTTTCGACCTGCCGGTGATTAACCGACGCGTACGCGTCGATCTCAAGCGCGACTTTCGTCACCACGATTTGATGCGTGACTGTTGGAAACATGGCCTCAAGGGTGGCCTCAAAAAAGTCGAGATGAAGATTGGCATCGCCCGCGACACCGCTGGCGTAACCGGCATGGACGCGCCGCGTTTATGGTATCGCTACGAGACAATGGGTGACAACAGCGCCCTGGACCTGCTCCTGCGCTATAATCGGGACGACGTGATCAATCTACCACGACTTCACGCCTATTTGCATCGTCTGCCCGATCGAACGCCGTCTGAACTTTGGTCGGTCGTCACCGACCGCTGGCCGGTCGAGCAACCGACGCTCTGGGAAGGGCTTGCAGCGTCCCCTGACGAATTCCTGGACTAATCTATGGAGACTATGCATGCAGCGACGACTGCTCAACGATCGCTACGAACTGTTAAACAATCTAGGACAAGGCGGCATGGCGACGGTGTATCGTGGCATGGACACGCGCCTGGGCCGTCCGGTCGCCATCAAATTGTTGCATGCACAATATGCCAACGACGATGAGTTTCGCCGTCGTTTCGAGCACGAGGCACAGGCGGCCGCCGGACTCTCCGCGCACCCTAACATCGTGGATGTGTATGACGTTGGTCAACAAGACGGTCAACCATACATCGTCATGGAACTGGTCGAAGGGCCTGACCTCAAAACGCTGATCGAGAACGAAGGACCATTAAGCGTCGAACGGACACTTGGCATCGCTCAACAGGTCGCGGAGGCTTTAGAGTACGCCCACTCGAAAGGCTTCGTCCATCGCGATGTCAAACCCCAAAACATTATGATCGGCCAGGACGGCATGGCGCGGATCACCGATTTCGGTATCGCCAAATCCAATCTCTCGACTGCCGTGACCCAGGCTGGCATCACCTACGGCACCGCAGATTACATTTCGCCTGAACAGGCACAAGGTCTTGCAGCAACCCCACGCTCGGATGTCTATAGCCTGGGCATCGCCGTGTATGAGATGCTGACCCAACATCTACCCTTCACAGGTGATTCGCCGATGGCGGTAGCAGTTCAGCATATTCAGCAAGCACCACCACCACTGCGGCAGTGGATTCCGACGATACCTCAATCACTCGAACGCATCGTGCTTGGGTCCATTGCGAAAGACCCCCGCGAGCGCCCTGCCAGCGCTCGCGCCTTTGCGACTGCACTCCGTGAATACCGTACATCGCGTGTGCAAGACACTATGGCGGCACCTGCAGTCCCCAATATCAACGCAGCGCCTACCCAGGCAGTCGTCGTTCCACGAGCGCCACAACAGCCAGCGCGTAACGCAACAGCGCCGATGCAAACGCCGCCGCGCAGCCAAACTCAACCGCAACGTGCGCCACGTCCGATGCCAGTGCCTGCTCCGCCTCCACTCCGACGCCCGGAACGCGCCGAAAGTTCCGGCGCGGGCGCGTTTATTATCGGTTTACTGCTTCTCGCAGGTCTGCTTGGGTTGGCATATGTGACCTTCGCAACGGACACGTTTAGCAATGTATTCGCGCCGTCGCCGACAACTGTGGCAGCACCAACCACAGGACCAACAGCCACAGCCGCACCGACAAGCACGCCTGTCGTGCTGGTCCAACTCCCGCCGTTTGTCGGTCAGCAGGAGATTGCGGTCCGCCAGCAGATCACCGACCTGGGATTAGTTCTAGGAATTATCGGGCCTCCCGTTCCCAACGAAGCACCTGCGGGGACGGTGATCGATCAGGACCCCGACCCTGGTCAAACTGTCAATCGTGGCAGCGAAGTCAAGATTCAGATGAGCCTTGGACCAGAAGCAACACCAACAGCGGAAGCAGCACCAACACCAGAGGTAGCACCGACCGATGCGCCGCCACCCACGCCAGTGGTGCTCTCCATACCAAATCTCACCAATACCCCGTTCTCGGCAGCGAGCGCGGCGCTTACAGCAGCGGGCTTCAACGTACAGCGCCAGGACCAACCGAGCACCAGCGTCCCAGAAGGCGTGATCATCAGTCAGGCACCGCCACCAGGCGAACTCGAACGTGGCTCGACGATTACGCTCCTGGTCAGTCTGGGCGACATGGTGGCGTTCCCTGCTGTGATCGGGTCGCAACGCGCCGAAGCGGAGCAGTTACTACGTGCGACCGATGGGGTCACGTTGCAGACCGTCGACCTTCAGGGACCTGACGTGCTGAGCAACTATGACCAGTTCCAACCAAACCAGGTCGTCAGCGCAACCGCCGATGGCAAGCCGGTTCAAAACGGCGCATTCGTACGGCGTGGTGCACAGATCATCCTGGGGGTGCGCGCACCCTGATAGCGCTCTGGAACGTGTCATACGCACGCGATGAGGGCGCCTCGCATCATGCGAGGCGCCCTCATCGCATGCGTATGACTGTGACTTACTTCGCCGCAGCTACAGAGTGATCGCGTCGCGCCTCGATCACCTGTTTTACGCTATTGAGTTTGTCGATAATATCGGTTAATTGCTTGAGGCTATCAACCATAACTGTGGCAATCAAAGTTACACGATCGGCATGACGGTTCGGCTGTTGATCAACCGAACTGATACTCACACCCATATTCGCGATAGGCTCAGTTACGTCGCGCCACAACCCCACGCGATCCCAGCATTCGATCCGCACCGGCACCGGATAGTGCTGATTCTTGTCCTTTTCGATCCCCCACGACACATCCATCAGCCGTTCCCGGTCGCGTTCGTTGACAATGTTGTAACAGACTGATCGATGGATCGTTAGCCCCTTGCCACGTGTGACAAACCCGACCACATCCTCGCCTACGATTGGATTACAGCACCGTGCCAGACGTGTATAAATACCCTCGGCTCCATGCACATGAATTCCGTAATCCGTCTTCTCCTCTTTCGGAGGAGCATACGCAGGCAGATGCAGCAGCGGGTCAGACGATTCCAGTGATTCTTTTTCTTTGCCTTCGTTGATCGCTCGCCGCAAGAGTTCGCGTGGATGTGCCTCGCCGATACCGATGTTATACAGCAAGTCCTCAACGTCTTTGAAGCCACCCGACCGCGCGAGATCTTCATACGCCGTTGTCAGGCTGAGCTTCTTAAGTTCACGTTCCAGCAGATCACGTCCAGTCGCGATATTCGAATCACGATTCTGCCGTCTGAACCACCGACGAATATGATTGCGGGCGTTCGATGTTTTGACAATATCGAGCCAGTCACGGCTCGGGCCACGCTCGACCTTGGTCGTCATGATCTGGACGACATCACCATTTTGCAGTTGGTAATCGAACGCTACCTGCTTGCTGTTTACTTTTGCACCAGCGCAGCGATTCCCAACTTCCGTGTGGATGCGATATGCAAAATCGATCGGTGTCGAACCTTTAGCGAGGTCCAGAATCTCACCTCGAGGCGTAAATACATACACCTGCTCCTCGAGGACTTCAGCCTTGACGGCCGCAACGAAATCCCGTGCATCACTTAGTTCCTGACGCCAGCTTAAGAGGTTGCGCAACCAATGAAGTTTCGCATCGAACGAGGCTTCATCCGGGCGTGTACCCTCTTTATAACGCCAGTGCGCCGCGATTCCATGTTCGGCAACCTCGTGCATGTCCTGCGTGCGAATTT
Source organism: uncultured Chloroflexia bacterium (assembly GCA_963782315.1). GTDB lineage: Bacteria > Chloroflexota > Chloroflexia > Chloroflexales > Kallotenuaceae > JBBSGA01. The sequence goes on along the minus strand of CAWAJS010000041.1, from coordinate 81,499 downwards.
GCACTTCGCACGGCTGCCCGCCAGGAATGATGACGGTTGTATGCAGGGATTGGTACATACTTTCTTTCGGCACGGCGATGTAGTCGTCAAACTCATTCTGAATCGGCGGGTAGAGCGCATGCACGATACCAAGCACGCGGTAGCATTGATCGACATTCTTGACGATGACCCGTACAGCAAGTTGATCAAAGATTTGCTCAAGTGGCACACCCTTACGCTCCATCTTGCGATGGATCGAATAGATATGCTTTGGTCGTCCGGTTATAACCGCATCGACGCCTTGCTTGCGTAGCTCGTGCTCGAGCCTGCCTTTCACACGCTGCACAGTCTTTTCGCGTTGGTCGCGTCGAATGTTGAGTTGTCGCTTGATATCAACGTATTTGTCTGGCTGGAAATAGCGGAAAGCCCGATCTTCTAGTTCCCACTTAAATTCGCCAGATGCCCAGTCGGTGTGCCAGTGGGGCGTAAAGTTCGAGCGTTTCACGCGCCACACGCTGCTGCTTTTCCGGAGGAACAGCATCCAGCGTCCGCACATTATGTAAGCGGTCGGCAAGCTTTATCAGCACGACACGCGGATCGTCTGCCATCGCCACAAACATCTTACGGTATGTACCAATCTGCGCGTCCTCTTTACTCCGTCCCTCAATTGAGGTTAGCTTGGTCACGCCATCCACGATGTTCATGATCTCCTCACCGAACATCGACTTAATGTCCTCTAAGGAGATATCAGTATCTTCTGGCACATCGTGCAGGAACGCGGCGGCAATGCAACAGGGATCAAGCTTGAGTTCGGTCAGGATCTGGGCGACCGCAATTGGGTGCTCAATGTATAACCTGCCCGATTGACGCTTCTGGTGTGCGTGCGCTTCATAAGCGACGGAATAGGCTCTACGGACTACTTCGAGCGGGTCTTCAGTGATTTTTTGCCTTTTGCTTTTAGTAGGTAGCCACGCATTGCTCTGAGGATTGGTTCGATAACATCGAGGTCTAGCGAATCAGTGACGACGATTTCATTCCTATTGCTGTTGCTGTGGTCACTTGAGTAAATATCCGAAGACATCGCGACGACTGTTTCGGCCTGAGATGGCGCGGTTTCGATATCCAGTTTGGCTATCATCGCTCGTCAAATCACTTTCAGGAGCAATGGCATCATGGCATACAGTGTCTGGCTTTTGTAGGTCTTCGATATGGATATCGCCGCCAGTCACCATCGCTGCGACTGGCTCGCTCTGTTGCCCTACATCTTCTTCGTGAAGAGCAGTTGGGCTTGTCGGGGTACATTGCGCTTCCACGTCCACTTCGTCGTTAGCATGCCCATCCTCTTCCGCGGCCGTTGCATCCGGCGCAGACGCCGAGATACCAGTGCTGGCTCCATGACCGTTGAGGAGTGCAGGATAGCTTGCCGCGCCGTTGGCGGTACTACTGTGCTGGGCTACTTGCGAGTGATGTGAAGAAGGTTCATGACGATTACTAGCGCCGTTGAGGCGTGCATTCGGAGAACTGTGGTCAGAATCGCCCTTTGCCTCAGCGTGCTCTGCGTGTTCATCCGATCGACCCTTTGAAGAATCTACATCGCTTATGATCGGTATTGAACGTACAAAATCCATGAGGCACCCTAGTTTTTCAGGTACCCGATCGAAGAGTTAGAGGCTTATCGACGACAACTCTTCATCGGATTCCAGGAAGAATAGCACGGCACATAGGCAGTGTCAAGAATAGTTATGTCTACTCGCAAAGCATCAGAATTGTGCCAAAACATCGCGCAACGCGTTCTCAAGATTGCGTAAAACGTCGCCCAGTGGCGGCTGGCTGAGGTCGATACTGAGCGGAATATTCGTGTTGAGATCGATATTCGTAGCTATTGGTATCTGTTTGTTTATCGCTACATTGACAGTAGTCGAAACGGGCACTGTCAGGTCGAGCGTAACAGGCAATTCGATCTCGCCGAGCAGTGGAACATCGACTGGTACGACGATCTTCTGCTTGATTGGGACGGTCGTATTGATCGGTACGTCGATATTTTCATCGAGTTGGATCGTGGTATTAATGGGAAACGATTGGTTAATGGGGAAGTCATAGTTGACAGTTTGCTTGCGAACCTCGTTGATTTGTGTCACCGCCGTTTCTAGTTGCTGATGCAACAACCGTCGTGTCTGGTAGACCACCGCAAAAGAATAGGCGCTTGCCAATGTAGAAAGCAGGACAAAAATTGATAACACAACGATCACGACATTCTGGCGCGCCCACACACGTCCAACGGTAACTTCATCTCTGCGGTGTACACCCATGCGACTCAGTTCCTTCCTTCATAATGTGGCTCAGATGTGACCAATAGTAGTGGAATGAGCAGGTGTTGTGCCGTAAAGCAGTGACTACTGGATGTTAATGCCGTTCTCAGCAGCGATCGCCAATCCTGACGCAACCGATGTATAGACATCCTGCTCCAGTAATCGTGCCTTTGGAAACATTTCCGTCAGCAATCGGACAAAGCGCGGAATACGCGACGAGCCACCTGTCCGCACGACAACGCCGATCTGCTCCGCCTTGACGTTTGCGGAAATGAGTACCCGCTCAACACATGCTTTGACCGCTCGTACATCCGGGCCGATAAGCCGCTCGAAGTCCCAGCGTTCCAACGATTGCTGAAACTTAATATCGGCGACATTCATGGACAATTCAACACTGTCGGCATCCGACAAAGCACGTTTTTGGCGTTCAACCATCTCGTACAGGGGTAAACCATAATTTTCGCGTACAAGGCTACGGAGCGCCTGCAACTGCATAGGTCGGTTGCCAGTCATGATCACCTCGTCCATGACTTCGAGAGAGCGCGGATTATGAAGCTCGACGATGCTTTGCCAGCCGTCCAGGTGATCGAGCAAAAAGGCGGGCAATGGTAAGCGGCGCGGTCCCAATTCAGCTCCCTGACCGAAATGAGGTAATAACTTACCCATCACGATGCGCCGGTCGAGCAGGTCACCCCCCACCGGTACGCCGTCAGTAGCGAGGACTTCATATTTATCCTTGCCACCAGTATGCATCACTGTAAGGTCGAGCGTACCACCACCGAAGTCGAATACCAGCACATGTTCGGACGTGGTGCTTTGGGCCGCGAAGTCGAGCGCTGCTGCTACAGGTTCGGGCAGAAAACGCACTGACTTCAACCCAGCTAGTTCGGCGGCTTCGTGCATTCGCTTGAGAGCGGTACGATTTCCCTGATCATCCGGCGCGTAGTGCACGGGGCGTCCGATAACCATCTCATCGACAGTATCGCCGGTTACCTGTTCGATACGTTCCTTGATCGTGCGCAGCATCAACGCGATCAGTTCTTCGATAGACCAGCGTACACCAAAGATATTGGTCGTCGTATATGAGGCATCAGGCAACGCCATCTTGACCGAAAGAAACAAGCGTCCAGGCGCATTCATATCCACCCGCGCATAGATGCTCTGTGTGATCGTCCCAATTTCAGCGAAAGTCATCTCGATCTCGCCAAGCTGTGCACGTCCGTAGACGATTTCCCGACCGACATTTCCAGCCGTGTAGCGATCGATCGCTTCACGCCCCATAAATACTCTACCGTCCCGTGCGATAAAAATCGCCGACCGCAACACTTCTGGCGTGGCATTGACGGTATCCAGCGGAAGAAGATGAACACGTCCGTTACGAACAATGGCAGCACTACTGTTTGTCGTGCCAAAATCAAGTCCGACGCGCATGTGGTTTCTCCTGCCTGCAACGCGAAATGACCGGTGTCGCTCGACACCGGTCCCCTTTCGTGTGGGGCGCGAATAATACCAGTTGCATACCACTACCGTCAAGAAAATCAAGGTCATAACAGGGCTGCGTCAACGTCCGGTTCAAGACGACGACATTGTCGATATTGTCACTCTGAGTAGAGTGGAGCGAAGAGGCTGTCTCTCGTTCAGAACGATCCTTCACTGCGGCTCAGCATGATAGATCGCTTTGAGGTGCGAGCCGCTTTCGGATGGACGTAGCACAAGCCCTGACATCATAAAATCAGATCTTGAGCATTGAACACCCCATGATATATACGAATCTACGCTAAACCTACAAAAGAGAGGTTAATAACGAGATTGACGATGAGCAATGAGGTAGCTACGATAGCGCCTACAAGCACAACGAAGCGAGTTTCTATATGAGCGACCTCGAAGCATGGACTGAATATGATGACGTAAATGCAGTAGTGGCATGGTTCCTCACCCGCACGCGTGCGCTCCTAGGCACCGAGTTCGTCGGCATGTATCTGTATGGTTCACTGGCACTGGGCGACTTTGATCCGGTCAACAGCGACATCGACTTCGTGGTCGTCACAGAATCGATGCTAGAACCACGCGCCATCGACGCCCTGCGCGACATCCACGCTGCCTTCGACCAGAGCGGATCGTCCCGCGTCGGTCGCATCGAAGCGGTTTATGCCGACCGCGCTGGCATGCGGACGTTTCCAACGACAAATACCGCCTACCCTCAGGTTGAAACGAATCGCACGTTGTTGATTGAGCCACTCGAAATGGGGTGGATTTTCCAGTGTCATACCCTGCGACGATGTGGCGTCGTCGTGGCGGGGCCGCCACCTACAACCCTTATCCCTCCGCTCGACCCCGATGCTATACGCAGGGCCGCTGCGCCGATTGCCCGCATGTGGCAACGTGTAGCCATCGAGGACCCTGACTGGTTACCCTGGCTGCGCGAACGTGACGCACAGTCCTTTGTCGTCTTGACGCTCTGCCGCATCCTTTACACGGTCGAACGAGCAGATGTCGCATCCAAACCCGGGGCTGCACGTTGGGCGCAACAGTTCCTGGACGATAGTTGGTCACCGCTGATCGCCAATGCCCTTACGGGCAAGTACGCACGAGATACGATCAGTGCGACGGAGGAACGACAAACGCTGGCACTGATCGACTACACCGTCGAACGCTTCCGCGATTATCGCGATCTCCATACGTAGCGGCTCATGATGCTCGGCACTCCTAATTAGTCTTGCAATCGTCGCGGTGTTGTTCGAAGCGAGCAGATTAGCTGGTGTTGGTAAGGCACCCGGCATGGGAATCAACGAGTTTGTCAGAATGTTCGTGCGGATCACCCAACCCAAACCCCTGACCATGGAGCATGCTTCTGATTAGCGGATGCTACCGGGAAATCGTTTGGACGCATATTTGACATTACCTACTATGCTAGAGGCATAGTACGTGGAGAATCAGGATGCAGAACCACCGCGAAACACTACCGCTACAAATCGAATCGGAGGAACTTCGTGCGCTCATCGCCGAGCCTTTCCAACTCGAAAAGATCGCCACAGGCTTTATCTGGTCCGAAGGACCACTATGGTTCTCCGATGGCGACTATCTCCTATTCAGTGACATTCCCAATGACACCATACACCGCTGGGATGAACAACAAGGACTAACCACCTTCCGAAAGCCATGTGGGTTCACGAATGGGCATACGACCGACCCACAAGGCCGCCTCGTGAGTTGCGAACACCAGAATCGACGCGTATCGCGCACCGAGCCGGATGGCACGATTACTACCATTGCGACGCATTACCACGATAAGCGCCTCAACACCCCCAATGATATCGTTATTCGCTCAGACGGCACGATCTTCTTCACCGATCCAACCTACGGATTCAAAGCCGACGAAGGCAACGCTGGACCGGGCGAGCTCGAATGGAACGGGGTGTATAGTGTTCAGCCAGATGGCTCGAATCTGACGTTGCTAACCAAAGAATTCACCGCAGCCGAACGGATTGTGTCTGTCCGCCGACGAGCGTAGCTTGTACGTCGACGATTCCGAAACGAAACTGTTACGCGTGTTCGATATTCTTCCCGATGGCACCTAAGTGAAGGCCGACTGATCGCCGAAAACATCCATGATGATAGTGTGTCCGGTGGTCCTGATGGTGTGAAGGTTGGATACCGAAGGTCGTATCTGGATCACCGCGCCCGCTGGCATTCGCGTGTATACAACCCAGATGGCACCCTACTTGGCACATTACCTGTTCCGGAAAACTGATCGAACCTCAACTGGGGTGGCGCCGATCGCTCGACGCTCTACATCACCGCATCGTCGTCAGTTTATCGCGTCAGCGCATGTCACTGGTGTCGGTATCTGGATGCACGGCGCATAACAGCTTACAGTGTAGATGCACAAAGGGGCCACACGATTTATGTCATGGCCCTTTATTGCTGAGTACGTTGATTACGGTGTGGTTAGTCGCCGTGCTGGTGGGTCAGCCTCCGCTGCCGGGGCAACAGTTGTTTCTGGCGCAGCAGTCGCCTCCGGACCACCGTCATCTCTACCGGCGGCACAGCCGTCGTCGCACGCTTCTGGCACGGCATTCTCGATCCGGTGCTATATCAGCCGGTTGGCAATTCCATTGGAGGTGGTAGCTCAGTCGGGGCCGGGGCTGGCGTGATGAGGATACTCGACACGCCCATCCTGCCTTCGCCTGCGCAATCAATTGCTCACGGTACGCATTCGCAGCTTGTGGCGACACCGTCTCGGATGGTCGTCGCTCGATGACCTTGATGATGTGCCATCCAAACTGCGTTTGCACAGGCTCGCTGATCTCGCCATCCTTGAGTGCGAACGCGGCCTGTTTCGAACTCCGCGACCATCTGCCCAGGACCAAAGAAACCCAGATCACCACCGCTTTCCTTAGCAGCAGGCTCGATCGAGACTTCCTTAGCAACGGCGTGAAGTCCTCGCCACCAGTTGTCACGCGCTCGCGAACGGCTTTGGCTTCTTCCTCGGTGTTGACGAGGACATGCGCGGCATGTACTTCTTCACCTTTCGCCACGGTTTCGATCACTTTGTTGATCACGATCTCTTCTTGCAGATACCGGCGCATACCAGACGCACCCTGGAACCCAAAGAAATTCGCACATGATTCCAGCACCTGCTCTGGATCATTCGCCGCTTCCGGTGTTGCCATCGGAACCTGCGTACAGGTCTGCGTGCGGATGTTTTCAACGAACTCGTCGACTTCCGCCGGATCGGCGGTGATGTTTTGTGTGCGCCCTTCCTGTATGATCAGATGCCGTGATGTGATATAGTCCAACACGAACTCTTCCGGAGCGCCCTTGCAACAATTTGTCTCGCGCTTGTTCGAATTCCATCCGTGTTACCAGTTCAGTCATTCCAGCCGGGTAGGTGATACGTGCGACAGCATCGCTTGTATCAGCAGTTGGCTGAAGAGCAGGAGCATCGGGTTGTGTGCTTGCACAACCGACAAGTGCACCAAGCACCATCAGACCAGTCAATAAACGTTTAAACACGCAGTTCATCCTTCGGGTCATAATCAATCAGCGTTGAGTGTCGCAGGTATCGTGACCCATAACGATACGCAACACAACATCTGCCTATGCTCATCCATGAGCACAGACAGATACGTCCTAATCGCTTTCGAGAGAAAGGACTGCCATGAATGCTTCTTGCGGAATCTCGACGTTGCCAACCATCTTCATGCGCTTCTTGCCTTCTTTTTGTTTTTCCAGCAATTTGCGCTTGCGGCTCACGTCACCGCCATAACATTTCGCCAATACGTCTTTGCGCATTGCACGTACGGTTTCGCGCGCGACGATTTTTGCTCCGATGGCCGCCTGAATGGGGACCTCGAACATCTGGCGTGGGATCAACGAGCGTAGCTTTTCGACCAGTTGACGACCCTGGCGATGGGCGTTTTCGCGATGGGTGATCATCGAGAGCGCATCCACTGGCACATCATTGACCAGAATATCAAGTTTCACCAGGTCCGCCGCCTGGTATCCCGATAAGATGTAGTCCAGCGAGGCATAGCCCTGCGTCCGCGACTTAAGTTGGTCGTAGAAGTCGATCACGATTTCGCCAAGCGGAATCGTATATTTCAGCACGACGCGCATTCTCGTCCAAATACTCCATCGTTTGGAATATACCGCGTCGGTTCGTGACGAGTTCCATGACTTGCCCGATGTAGCGCGTCGGCACAATGATGCTGATCTGCATCACCGGCTCGTCGATCGTTTCAATCATCGACGGATCGGGCATCTCCGAGGGATTATCGAAGGAGATAATCTCACCAGTCCGCAACATCGTTTGGTACTCGACCGATGGAGCCGTCGTGAGCAGGTTGAGGTTGTATTCGCGTTCGAGCCGTTCCTGCACGATTTCCATGTGAAGCAAACCCAGGAACCCGGCACGGAATCCGAAACCGAGCGCCGCCGAGGTTTCCGGCGCGAACGTGAGTGCGGCATCATTAAGCTTGAGTTTTTCGAGGGCATCGCGTAGCAATGGATAGTCGGTCGCGTCCACCGGATAGATACCGGCAAACACCATTGGCTTGGCAGGGCGGTAGCCCGCCAACGCTTCAGTGGCAGGGTTCTGCACCAGCGTAACGGTATCGCCAACCTGGCTATCGCCCACAGCCTTCAGGCCCGTCGCGATATATCCCGGTTTCACCGGTATGTAGCACGTTGATCGGTGTCATGCCGGGCCTGAACACACCGATCTCCAACGTATCGGTTTGCGCTCCCGTTCCCATGAATAGCACAGGTTGGCCCGTGCGTAACTCGCCGTCCATCACCCTCACATACGCGATCACCCCTTTATACTGGTTGTAATGCGAGTCGAAGGTAAGCGCACGCAGTGGCGCATTGGGGTCGCCTTGCGGCGGAGGAATACGTTTCACGATCGCCTCCAGAATCTCGTCGATACCGATACCTTCCTTTGCCGAAGCCATGATAATTTCTTCGGCGGGAGGCCCAGCACTCGCTCGATCTCTTCAGCCACAACCTCAGGTTGTGCGCCCGGAAGGTCGATCTTATTGATCACGGGAATGATCGTCAGATCGTTTTCCAGCGCCATATACACATTCGCGAGCGTTTGCGCTTCGATGCCCTGTGCGGCATCGACGACCAGCAACGCGCCTTCACATGCCGCCAAGCGCGCGACTGACCTCATATGAAAAATCGACATGCCCGGGACAATCGATCAGGTTCAACTCGTATTGGTCGCCGTCCGCCGCCGTGTAATCGAGCCGCACAGCTTTCGCCTTGATCGTGATACCTTTTTCTCGCTCAAGGTCCATGCTATCCAGCGCCTGAGCACGACGATCACGTAGGCTAATCGCGCCAGTTCGCTCCAGCAGACGGTCAGAAAGCGTCGTTTTTCCATGATCGATATGGGCAATGATCGAAAAGTTGCGTACAAATTCTGTCATTTGGGTCCGTAATTACCTAAATTATCCATGAACGGATGACGCCATGTCTCCATAAAGTATAACATCTTCGCTGCAGAGGGACAGGCCCTATACGCATGTGGTAGCATATACATTGGTTCTGGACTCACCAGTTCCATCGATAATCGCTACTATAGCTACACATTAAAGGGGGATGCTCAATGACGGCGACACCGGAAGGGACACAGAACGTATCTGAAGTCCCATTTCGTGCTGAGGTCAAGCAACTTCTACAGATTCTCTCTCACGCCCTGTACACGGATCGTGAAATCTTTCTGCGCGAACTGATCTCGAACGCTTCCGACGCCCTGCATCGTATTCAGTTCGAGATGGCGACGAACTCCGATGTGCTCGATCCCGATGCAGAACTCGCGATCTGGCTCGATGTCGATAAGGACGCCAAGAAGATTTCGATCACCGATACAGGTATCGGAATGACCGCTGACGAGATGGTTAGTACACTAGGAACGATAGCACAATCCGGCGTCAAAGCAGCTATTGCGCAGCTTGAAACAGCACAACGTAGCGATATTATCGGGCAGTTCGGTGTTGGTTTTTATTCCGTGTTTGCCGTCGCCGATCGCGTGGTCGTCACGTCGCGCTCGTTCCGGCCGGAGGCAACAGCCGCACGTTGGGAAGCTACCGGCGGCGATTCATTTACGGTCGGTCCCGCCGAGCGCGAAAATCGCGGCACGACCATCGAAATCTATCTCAAAGAAGACGCCCAGGAGTTTGCCGAAAGCTGGCGCGTCGAACAGGCGATTCACAAACATTCGAACTTTGTCGCATTTCCGATCTATGTCGGCGAAAAGCAGGCCAACGAACGCAAAGCATTGTGGCGACGATCCGCCCGCGAGATCGAAGCGGAAAAGTACCAGGAATTTTATCGCCAGCTTGACGTTCGACTACCAGGAGCCGCTCGACTGGGTCCATATTTCTACCGAAGCACCGTTTGACCTCCACGCGGTTCTGTTCATTCCTGGCACGCGAGAGCGTGGCATGATCGAGCGCCGGGTCGAAGGGAACATCAAACTCTATTCGCGTAGCATATTGATCCAGGAAGAAAGCAAAGACCTTCTTCCCGCGCACTTCCGTTTCGTCGAAGGCGTCGTGGATAGCGACGAGCTACCGCTCAACGTGTCACGCGAATCGATGCAGCGTAGCCCGCTAACACAGCGTATCGCCAAGACACTGGCGAGCCGCCTCGTGCGCGAACTCGATGATATGTCCACCAAGGAGCCTGAAAAGTACGCGACGTTCTGGCGCGAGTTCGGCGTGTTCCTGAAGGAAGGTATCGCAAACGACCCACAGAATCGCAACGATATCGCCAAACTGCTTCGGTTCAACACCACCAAGAGTGGTGACGAGATTGTAGCACTGGAAACATACAAGTCGCGAATGATCGAAGGTCAGGAAGCGATCTACTACGTTCTCGCCGAAGATCTGCCATCGGCTCGCCGCAGCCCGCATCTGGACGCGCTTTATGCTCGCGACATTGAGGCATTGCTTCTGACCGATGTTCTCGACGGCTTCATGTTGACGGGTCTACGTGAATATGACGGCACACCGTTGCGGAACGTGGACGACCCGAATCTCACCTTACCTGGCACGGTTGACGATGAACAGACCGAGTCCATCTCGGAGGACCAGATCACAATCCTCACAGACAGTGTGAAGCACATCCTGGGCGACCGCATCACCGAGGCACGACCGTCGACGGTGCTACGCAACAACCCAGTCCGGCTCGTTTCGCCAAGCGATATCCCTGGACGCGAAATGCAGCGTGTGCAGCGCATGATGGACCGTGATTACACCATCCCTGCGAAAATGCTGGAGTTCAATCCTTCGCACGCATTGGTGCGTGACCTGGCGGCACTTGCCGATTCAGACGCACACAGTGATCTGCTCGCTGCCGTCGTGGAGCAACTTTACGACAGCGCTCTGCTTGCCGAAGGGCTACACCCCGCGCCCGCGACCATGTTGCCACGCATCGAAAAGCTGATGGAAGCAGCAGCACGCAACGCTCGCTCGTCCTGAGATCGGCGGCGAAGCAACGATACTGCCCCATGCACATATGTGCATGGGGCAGTATCGTTTCGGAATGACGGCGTATGCGGGGCCCTACACAGCGATGGGCGTTTCAATTCCTTCTTGCACTTGCGGCTGGGTTACCATCAGGGTAAAGGTGAACACGCTTCCTTGACCCAGTTCCGAATCCACCCAGATGCGCCCGCCATGCTGTTCGATAATATCTCGACAAATACACAACCCTAATCCGGTACCGGAAGGCTTATCGGTCAGCGTATCGCCAACCTGTAAAAACTTCTCGAAGATTCGTTCCTGGTTGCTTGGTGCAATACCAATGCCGGTATCAGTGATATGCACGTATACCATATCTGCATGAAGTTCCGCAGATAAGCGTACTGAGCCACTCGGTGTGAACTTGATCGCGTTGCCCAACAAATTCGCCAAGACCTGCCGTACGCGGTCGCTATCAGCGTAAACGTAGAGCGGTTGAGTCTGCGGTTCACACTCGAACTCCAAACCCTTTTTCTTGCGCCAATGGCGCGAAGATGCGCGTCGTAGCATGGAGGATCTCGCTCAAGTCAAGCGTATTCATATGCCATTCGACCTGCCCGGACTCGATCTTCGTGATGTCGAGAACGTCGTTCACGAGCCGCGTTAATCGCTCACTTTCAGCGTTGATGATACCAACAAATTCTCGTTGCGTGTCGATGTTCACGTCGAAGGAAAGCAGAATTTCTGAAAAGCTTCGAATCGACGTCAAAGGTGTCCGGAGTTCGTGCGATACATTCGCGATGAAGTTCGTTTTCATCTCGTCAACATCAAGCAATTCCTGGTGAGCAGACGCAAGATCGGCATACGCACGTTGAAGGTCCCGGCTGCGGTCACCAATGGTTTTATAGAGGCCCGCGTTTTCGATTGCCAACACAGCCCGTTCGATGAACGAGATCAGGAGATCATCATCGGCCTGTTCAAGCGGCGGCTGATCGGCTCCACGCACGACAACAGCATGACCGGCGACACCACCGGATCCAGATAGCGACACGACAATATATTCGCGATTATCCTGGCTGATACGACCCTTGCGTTTTTCCATCGTGCGCGAGCGTGGCTCATTTCCGGGGATCAGCGCCAACACTTGAGCCTGCCGTTGATGCATGTCCTCGACGAGCGAACTGTCAGCACCTGCGAAGTCGAATGCGGTAGCGCTGCCGTATTCCGAATTCAAGCGAATCAGTGACTCTTCCCCGTCGAGCAAACGTCGCGCTTCCATGACGACTGTGCGGACAACCGTATCGAGCTTTAAGCTGGCACTGAGCGCGCGTGTACTTTCGTTCAAACCGCTTGCACGATCGAGTTGGCGTGCCAGAGCATTTTCAGCATGTTGCGCTTGTTCACGCACATAGCTCGCCGATAACGTTGTGATGATCAAGAATGCCGAACGAAACACAAACACGCCGCTGTTATCAATTAATATGTTCGGGCGGACCGAATGGTCGATCGCATCAAGAAAGATATACAGTCCGACCACCAGCATAGATGGTCCGTATCCAAAGCGCATCGCCGAACAAACCGTCGCGGTAAAGACAATATAGTAGAAAGGCGTGGTAAATCCGCCGCCGATGAGCACAAACAACACACAGAAGAATGCATCGCCGATCGTAGTGACGTAACCGTGTTCAAGCCAGGGAGAGCGCCGCCGAATCAATATCTGGACGCCAGTGACATAGCATGCAGCGATGAATAACGCTATGTACGCCAGGACTCAGCCGATCGACTGAAGGAATCAGCAGCGGCGCAGTTAGACAAGATACACAACACGCCCAGAAAACGAACAGCAGTAAATCGCTGCTCGAGCCGCAGATGGGGGGGCCAGGTGCGCGGTCCAGACCAGAATGGCTCGACGTGCTGTATAGCATTTCCAAGGAATCGACTAAGCTCGAACTGGAAACGATACTTTAGACTGGTCTTGGTAAGATGTTACGGACATATTGCACTATTTCCCGTGGGCTGAATGGTTTTGTCATGTATTCGTTCGCTCCACCAAGCATCCCACGTTCCCGGTCGATCTGCTGCCCTTTCGCGCTGAGCATCACGACATGGATCTCCACGAGGCTCGTATCGCCTTTGACTTCGGCGCATACCTCGTAGCCGTTGCGGCGGGGCAACATGATATCCAGAAAGACCAACGCGGGGCGAAGCTCTCGAATCTTCGCAAGGCCTGTCTCGCCATCGGAAGCAGTGACAACCTTATATCCTTCATGTTCCAGGACAAATGACAACGACCGTAAGATATACGGCTCATCGTCAACAATTAATACCAGATTCGTGTCAATAGAACTCATTACATGTATAACCAAGCTGATTATTCCAGCATCGAAATAATTGCAGCCTCTACAATCCGAGGGGGATAGTATAGGCATTTGCCAATCCATAACGCCGGACGTGGAGCCATCTGATGGGCATCAAGATAACTCAGACCTAACGCGATTGCTGCGTCGCGTTCTGGCGAGGGTGATGCATGGCGTAAGGCTAGAATAGCATACGCAGTCTCTTCTGTGGTAGGAATGCCCCAGTATCCCCACGACCCACTTTCATCCTGCGTATGCAGAATCCAATTCGCAGCCTCGTCAAGTAATGGCATGGCTTCACATTTCACATCCCCTGTGAGCTCGCTGAGCGCGACCACCGCATGACTCGTCGCGTAATAGGGCGAAATGTGCCACTTGTCGAACCAATAGCCGCCGAAGTGACGTGCCTTGGCCAGAAACCGCACGATCTTCGCTAACGATTCATCCCGATTTGCATATCCCGGTACGTGCATCAATGCCGAGAGTATATGGATATTTACTCCCGTCGATGGATGCCCTTCATAGGGATAGCTGACGAAGAAGTCATCGCGCTCGAATTGCCGCAGGATTTCGATATCTACCTCGTGTCCGGCCTCGTGCAATAACAGCAATGCAACCGCCGTATCGTCTGCATCGGCAATTGGGAACGATGGCGACATACTGACACCGCCACTCTTGAGATCGTCGAGCAAGACATTAGTGAATTCAGGACTAAGAATATCGCTAGCAGCGACGCCCGCCAAGATATTGGTTATACGCGATCCAGACGCCTTCAAAGGTTTCACAGGGATCGAGGACCGGGACGCCACCATCACCACCACTCTGGATACGTTCTTCCAAATAAGCGACTGCCCGCTTCGTCTTCGATATGCTGCAGTAAAAAGGCGGTTGCCGCTGGTGAGTTTCCGATCGAGCCGTTCGAGTATTGTGCTTTAAGCAGCTGGTCACGATCGACGTGTGTTCCCAGGAATTCGAGCGAATGTGCCGTGGTCAGCCGAGAAGAGTAGATCAACTCCGGCGGAATCATCGCCAGTTTACGCAAGCGCTGCTCGGTATACATATCGAGATACGGCGGCACCTGTACCCCTACAGCCGTCGCCATATCCATCAGCGTTGGCAACAAAAGCTCGAAACCAACCAACTGGTCAGGTTCGGACCGTAGCAAATGCGTGTGCTGCCACAGATAGCGCTCACCACGCTGCACCTGATGACGATCTTTCTCGCGCCGTCCAAACCGTACCAAGCGGAATCAGTGCCGCCAGGGTACAAATAATACGGTCGTGTTCGTATTTGATCGAACTGCCCCAACTTCCATCAGGTAGTTGATTATTCGAAATCCAGTTCAATGCCGCTGGATAGCGTGGTTCTTTCGCCCGATGTGGATGGGGAATCATCGCAAGCCAGGCCGTATCGTAGGCGACACTCGCAATTGCGCGTACGGTCGCTTGTGAGAGCAAGTTCTCGCATTGTCATTGGCGTGCCGTCCCTGCAGTATATGTATGGTAATCATGATACTCGTAAAAATCACATACGAACCGAGCGGTGTCCGTGATTGCTCGTTCTGGTGTAAGCGTCGTCGTACGAATCTGTGACTGTAAGACATTACAGTGTTGGAGTTCTTGCAACAAGTCTTGCTTCACAACCTCCTGCGCTGAAACCAATGCTTGTGCCGCTGAGAATACCGCGTGACATCGCTTCGTACTGACGAATGACCACCGCGTTTATCTTGCCTTCGCCAAGTTCTTTTGTATAACTTTTGAGATCGTTTGCTAAGCGGATACACACCGAAGTCGTTCGTTCCATCTCTTTGAATTTTGGAAGCTGAGGCAACACGCTCGCGTCGCTGAGGGCGATCAACGTCGTCCATACATTGGGAGGATAGCCACAACTATACAGTCCAAAATTCAAGTATGCGTAATAATTTGGCAATAATGGAATCGTGCCACTCGACTGGAACGACACACGCCATTCATGTTCGCGCATCATCGCTTCCAGCGTTCGTGCGATAGCTTCCGCCCACTCATCCTGTAATGATTCAAATAACGGATACGACGTAAATCTTCACGAATATTATGCAAAGCAAGAGCGAGGGTATCGCGTTCTGATTGGGGGTCGAGCCGTCCTCCCGCCAAAATATCATGATAGCGTGTAATGCGGCGCTGGAATTCGGGATATGGCACCATCTCTTCGTCGAACAGATCATCAACAGTGAAGATCCACAATCCCATGCGTGCCATCGATGTCAGCGCGCTCGCTGATGCAAACGGAGCACCGGCCGCGACCGACAGGCACACAGGCCACACTCGTACTTTACGAATTAATGGATAACGAGCCGCCCAACGGTGGAATTCACGCGAAACGCGCGTTGTTAGGTCGAAGATGCGTAGCTTTTGGTCCTCGTTGAGATCCGCTAGATATTTACTGCGAATGCCCGACCAAAGATCTGCTCCACCTGTTTTTGGTTCTTCAGACTGCAATTCGACTGTCCTTTCTTGGACGCTTCGCCGACATTGGAGACCATCCACCGACAAAGTTATTGAGCAACCAAGGGACATGACGACGAAATATATTGGACAGCATGTTCACAACGATACGGTTTCATGGTATGGGCATCAAGGACTGGAACGAAAGTCATGAAAATCCACCGCCACTTGCCCGTGATTCTTCGATTGCTTGAATGAAGACACTCAACGATCTGCGGGATCGAACTGCGTTCCAGCACCTCGCTCGAATTCTCCCTTTATCTCGTCCAACCCAAGCCTTTGCGGTATGGACGGTCGATGCACATCGCCGAATAGGCATCAGCGACGACCATAATCCGACCAATGAGTGGTATTTCCTCGCCACGCTTTCCGTATGGGTAGCCCCGTCCATCGTAGCGTTCATGATGATGAGCAACAGCATCAAGAACACCTGGGGGTTGGGGTATACCACGGACGATCAGTTCCGACAAAACGACATGCTGCTTCATAATCTCAAATTCCTGGTTCGTTAGCTTACCAGGTTTTTTGAGGACACTATCAGGAATACCAATTTTTCCAACGTCATGCAGCATACCAGCCATGCGCAATGCATGGCACATGTCTTCAGGCAGGTGCAACCGCTCCGCGAGCAGTAACGCTGCCTGTGTTACAACTTCGGAATGCTCCTGCGTATAATGGTCTTTTGCATCAACAGCGTGGACCAATCCCTGCAGCACGCTAAACGCTTCACCTTCCTGGTCCTGCTCATGATCGACTGACCCTGCGGTACGGATTGTCGCGCCGCCGCTGGCCGAGGCTTCGCGCATAGCCGACACGGCCGCCGCAATCAAACGCTGCTTCCCGGCGCCATGTTCAGGAAACGTAGCAAGCCCCAGCGATAGCGCGAACAGCGAGCTTGCTGGAATCAACTGCGAGTTCGCGAGCGCGAGTAGTGGCAAGCACACGTCGTGCGACGCTCAGCGCGTCTCGCACGTCTGTGTGTGGCAACACGACAATGAATTTGTCCTCGCCGTATGCACCGACACAATCGCCAGCTCGAGCGACGCCTGCATGCTATCCGCAACCAGACGTTGTGCCGCTTCCCCAATGGAAACGCCATAGACATCGCTAAACAACTGCAAATGATCGATCTCGGCGATAATGACGCTCACGGATGTGCCATGCTGCCGCGCCAGTTCCAAATGACTGTCAAGCTTCTCTTGGATACGCCGATGATTATATACACCAGTCAGCGAGTCCGTTTGCGCTTGCTGGCATGCCAACTTCATAGAGCTGAGCATTGCGGAGCGCGGGAGCCGAAACTGAGGCAACGCCCTCAAGCAACTTGTAGTCTCCCGATGTAAAGCCACCACCATTTCGTTTCCCATATACCGACAAGCGTACCCATCTGCATACCACTGATCTGAAGCTTGGCTGTTGCATTCGCATCCAGATTCACACAGCGGTCCGCTATCGAGATCCTTCGAGCGATAGACGACCTGATTCTCGCCATCGTGCAGTAAGCGTGATCGTTGCATATACCGCATCGAGTGGGTCAACCAGTGCATCGACGATTAATGCGCAGGCAGCACGTAACATCCAGCGTAGCCCCCAACGCTTCGCCCAAATAATAGAGGAGATGCAGTTCTTCATAGGAATGAACGATTTCTTGAACGAGACTCCCCATCTCGTCTTCGAGTTGGAAGACATCGCCGATCCATTGCGCTGCGATTGCGGCGACAGTTTCCGTGTTTACGTCCACACCAGAAACTTCGAGTTCTACGACGTAATCACCCATATCGATGATCGGAATGATCGACTGGCTATGCCCATCCGGTCTCGTGCCGCTATATCGGAAAAGTTCGAACCGCTCGCCGCAAACCAGCAGGATCATTTCCAATGGAAGCGATTTACACAGCGATGCAAGCCGCTCGCGCAACATATGGCGCTCGATGATCCGCGACGTATGTTCACCGCGCTTGATCAAGATCGCTCTTGGATTTGAGGGGAGACTGATTCTGCATCGAATCCTTTGGTGATGTGATAGACCCGCCGCGACAATTCGTCTGGCATCGTCATGTTCTCGGTAACGTAAAGGCTCAACGTAGAAACCTTCCTGATGCTTCAGCATGTGACTGAGGAAAAGCTCGACATCTGAGTTGTCTAAGTCAGCGGCGAAAATGATCTACTTATAATGTTCTGCGATGTATAACCTCTCAACAATGCACTATGTATACAAACATGGACTGTCGATACGCTTCATAGTACTTAAGTACTGTTTAACTATAGTCCATGTGTAGTACATTGACGGTACGTGCGTAAAATACAAGTGGCGAAGCATTAGAATACCATCTTTTGCCTGATGCTTCGCCAACTTGTACGACCGCGCTATTGGGTGCGGACTACACCGAGGGCAACCCTGCTAAAGCCATAGCTATCTCTTCGGCCGGATATTCGTAGTCCTGTAACTTTCCTGCCTGATAATCCATATAGGCTTGCATATCGAAATGTCCATGTCCGCATAGGTTGAACAGGATAGCGCGTGATGTGCCTTCCTCACGACACCTTATCGCCTCATCGATAGTCGCACGCACCGCATGATTTGCCTCAGGGGCGGGCAAAATGCCTTCCGTGCGTGCAAAAAGCAGTCCCGCCTCGAAGCAGCGAAGTTGCGGTTCCGCACGCGCCTCCATCACACCCAGGCTATGCAGGAAACTTACCAGTGGTGCCATACCGTGATAGCGCAAGCCACCTGCGTGGAAACCGGGTGGAACAAAACTGTGTCCCAGCGTGTGCATCTTGACCATCGGCGCGAGCTTAGCGGTATCGCCATAATCATATGCGTATGCGCCACGGGTAAGCGACGGGCAGGCAGCGGGCTCAACACCAATTACACGCATTTCCTTGTTGCCACGCAACTTTTCACGCAGAAATGGAAACGTCAAACCGGCGAAATTCGATCCTCCACCCGTACACCCGACCAGGATGTCAGGGTAATCATCCGCCATCTCCATCTGTACGATGGCTTCTTCACCCACGACTGTCTGGTGCATCAGCACATGATTGAGGACGCTGCCCAGGGCATAGCGCGTGCTCCCACCGCTTCGCACAGCATCCTCAACGGCTTCGGAGATCGCAATACCCAACGATCCCGGCGAATCCGGGGTTTCCGCTAGAATCGCCCGTCCTGATGCAGTCGTCATGCTTGGGCTTGCCATCACCTTGCCACCAAACGCTTCCATTAAGGCACGACGGTAGGGCTTCTGATCATAGCTGACCCTGACCATATAGATTTGGCATTCCAGCCCAAAGAACGCGCACGCCATCGACAACGAGCTACCCCATTGTCCGGCTCCGGTTTCGGTACTCAGGCGGCGAACGCCTTCTTCGCGGTTGTAGTAAGCCTGGGGAATAGCTGTATTCGGCTTATGGCTACCGGATGGACTGACGCCTTCGTACTTGTAGTAAATACGTGCCGGTGTATCGAGCGCCTGTTCGAGGCGCCGCGCCCGATACAATGGTGTCGGTCGCCACTGGCGGTACACCTGCTGAACTTCCTCAGGGATCTCGATCGACGCCTCGGTACTGACCTCCTGCTGTATCAGCGCCATTGGGAACAATGGAGCTAGGTCAGCAGGACCGATGGTTGTCCAGTCGCTGGATGCAATGGCGGCGGCAATGGCGATGGTAAATCGGCCTGAATGTTGTACCAGGCTGTCGGCATCTGATCTTCAGGCATGGTGTACTTGATGGTATCCATCCGTCAAACTCCCTTGTACCGGGCCAACATAATCGCTCGTACACATCAGAGGATGCAGCGGCAACATACGCTATCTCGTATCTCCTACCATGTGAGCCGAACGACACGCAATTGACCATCCTACATTTCGTAACGACGAGCCAGCAACGACGACCTACAAGTGTTGGGATGTGTGGGTTTGGTGTTGCAAGATAGTCGGTGCAATCCTCCAAAAGCTATACGCCTAGACAATCACACGAATTCGCTGAACTGTCAAGCATTTATTGACGAGCTTTAGCACATTCGTGGTGAGCTCATGCTCTAGTTTTGTAAGCGGGTACAATTCCAGGCGCTCAGGCTGGTGGTATACTTGAACTGCCATCAAAGACCGACGATATAATCGATAACCGAAACTCTAAAGGGACTATTTGCAGATAAGACCGTTGGTATATTGCGCCTGATACACGTAATGAGTACGCTACACCACATTGGTCTGCCTGTTAAAGCCTTCTCTCAAGGAGCATAGTATGCTGCGTCGGGTCCTTTTATCACTCCTGCTCATAATCTTGCTGTTTCCTCCTGGACGTGCTTATGCAGCACCCCACAGACATGCTTCCCGAACATTCCAAACATTACAGATTGCTTACAAGGTCGCTTCGCGGAATACTGGAATATCGAACGGCGGACTTTCAGTTTTTGGGTATCCGATTACACCCACCTATGATGTGATCACGCCTACACAGGTCGATTCTTTCCCAGGTCGTCGAGCGCAATCGGCTCGAATACCATCCCGATACTCAGCCCACCTTTTGACATTCTGTTCGGTCGTTTGGGAATCGACGCTTTTGCGTCTACAAAATCGCGATTGGCAAACCGAAACACCAGGACAACCCAAAGCCTGGCTGTTGGTATGCCGAAGCCACGAAACATAACGTCTGCGATCAGGCAATACGGCGAAGGCTTTCTGTCGTTTTACCGCAGCCATGGACTCGACCTGGGCGATCCTGGCATTCAGCGAAGGCGAATCGTCTATCGTTATGTGGCTATCCCCTGACCGAGCCTGCCATGGAACGCAATGCGGCTGGCGACATTGTTCTGACACAATGGTTCGAGCGCGCTCGCTTCGAATATCCATCCACAATAATCCTGCTGGTTCTCGTGTCATGCTCGGTCTGCTTGGTCGTGAACTCTACGATGGCGGCCCACGGCCGAATCCTTCAACATCGCCCGATCCCGCCGGGACGTGCCACGACACCTCCACCTGCACCCGATAACACGCAACGCAGTGTAGCATCGCCTGAAGGTGAGGTTGGCACACTTATTCCATGGTCAATACTGAACATCAGCAGAATAGTTGTGGTCCCTACGGTACGACACCATCTTGAAACCGCCGCTCAACGACACGCCGAGGATATCGCACGCACGGTAAAATCGACCATATCGGAAGCGATGGGGCAACCCTGCGCACGCGTCTCGATCGCGTTAACTACCCCTACATGCGTGCCAGCGAAAATATAGCGGTATATCCGACTGCCAGAAGATGTGTTTGGTGCCTGGATGGGTGATAACCCTGACGGCATCCATCGCGTTAATATGACCAATTGTCAGTACAACGAGGCTGGTATTGGACGTGCAACCGACGAGCGTGGGGGCGTCTGGTGGGTATTGGTCGTGGCAGGACGACAAGGCAACCCTTAACCGTAGTGTACACTGGTGGCGACCGCTGATCGGCGGTCGCCACCAGTGTACACCGGGAGAAACGTGTGCGATTCCGCCTGCTTTGTGTCGCTTTCGTGTTCGCGCTCACCATTCCATCCGCTGCATTGCACGAAGGCTCAAAAGGCTTCACCTCTACCCCCATACCGTTACTTCCCGCAGTCCGGCCATACCCTTGCCGAACCGTTCCGCTCATTCTGGGAAGCTGCGCCCGATCCCGTTCGCACCTACGGCTATCCGATCTCCGAGCCGTTCATCGAGCGCTCATTTACTGAGCCCGATGCATACTATCGTGTTCAATACTTCGAGCGTGCTATCCTTGAGGAGCAACCTGCCCCCATCGCGGCAGGCAATACACGTCCGATCGTCGTCGGCCGTCTGCTTGGCACCCGATCGTACAAGGCCGTGAGTTAGAGTCAGCTTTTCACCTCAGCACAACACCTCAGATGATCCGAACCGAGACGCGGTGACCGGCCATACCATTGTCGATCAACCAGCGCCATTTCGTCGCTTCCTCGAGCGTAACGGCGGCATCGCGACGTTTGGACGTCCGTTGTCCGAACAGTTTGAAGAACGTAACGCTGCCACTGGCGCGATGTACTGGGTGCAATACTTCGAGCGCCAGCGTATGGAATGGCATCCCGAAAATCCACCCGCCGATGAGGTACAACTGGGCTTATTTGGCGGCGAGTACCATGCTGCCCATGCATCAACGCACGATCCTGCCATGTTCCGCTGGCGTGATGCAACAGAAGCGCCGACACCTATCGTTCGCATATGGCTTCAACACCACAATGTTCTTCACCGATCAGCCACGTGTCGCACGGTCATGGTCGAGGATGCAGGGTTCGGCTGGGTACGGCAACAGGTCGTATGGCGCGATTTGCAAGACAATGATCGAACGATCCATTGGAAGGAACTGGATAAGGTCGTCGACGCTGTGGATCGCGCTGGACTAAAGCTATTGCTGGATGTTGTTCAGGCTCCCGACTGGGCGGCAGGCGGACCAGGACAAACCGGCTTCCCCGACGCGCAGCATCGGAGCGATTACGGCACATTGCTGGCGGCAATCGTGCAGCGCTATGGCAGTAAAGTCGCGGCCTTTGAAATCTGGAACGAAATGAATCTCGCTTCTGAGAATGGCGGACGTCCTGTTCCTCCAACCGCCGATTACATCGAACTGCTGATCATCGCCTACAACGCGATCAAGTTGGCGCGCCCAGAAACGCTGGTAATCTCTGGCGGAGCGGGTCCAACTGAATGGCAGGGAGGGCGTGATGTCGCTATCAGCGACCTGATCTTCTACCGCGAACTGTTCGCCGACCCGCGCTTCTGGACCCACATCGACCATGTTGGTGTGCATGTTTTTGGCTATACCAACCCACCCGATACACTATGGCCTGAAACGCCTGGACCCGGCACTGATTGGGTCAACAGCGGTGAGTTCTATTTCCGGCGTATCGAGGCGGTTCGCGCGTTGATGGTCGAAGCTGGGACACCCTGAGTTTCAGCTATGGCTGACCGAGTTTGGATGGGCGACCGCGAACAACTCTCCATTGCATCAGTTCGGCAACACCAATACCTTTGAGCTACAGGCCGAATACCTGCGGCGTTCCTTCGAGATCGGGCGATCACGCTACACACCATGGCTGGGCGCGATGATGGTCTGGAACCTCAACTTCGCCGTCGCCTGGAAGAAGGCCGGCGACCCACTACACGAACAAGCGGCCTATGGCGTCATCAATAGCGATTGGAGTCCACGTCCAGCCTATAACGCCCTGAGTGCCATGCCTAAGTGGTGAAGCTAGGGGACATGCTTTCGAGCGTCGCCAGTTGCGCCGCGTACTGGCGGGCAAAGAATACCGGCCCGAAGGTTCGCAGCAACTGTCGACGTGGCAGATGGCGATATGAGCGCAGTAACACATCGACTCGTCGCTTGCGCGTCAGCCCCAGCGCCGTCGCGACTTCGGGCGGCACCAGGCTGCCTTGAAGATCGAGCATCGCACGATAGCGCCACGGTCCCAGGTGTTCCCGATACGAGCGATAGAGCAGGTCAGTCCATTCGCTATGCACGATGTTATGTTGCCAGATGCTCGCTGGCGGTGCACGCTGTAGTCGGCATATGTCAACGGCAAGTCGGACATGTGCATCGCCTGCCCCAGACCCGACCGACCAACGAAATGACGTTTCTCGCTCGTCCTGGATCAATGGACCATACACGATTTCATATGCACGCTCGCCATAGTCGATCAACATAAATAGCACGTCGCGATAGGACCACGCAGGAATCGAGCTACCCCGCGAGCGTTCGACCGCGGCGTGCGCCCGATTCACGCCGTCGATGGCGCCCTGCGCTTCGTCCGGCGTGCCGAATGCGATCGCCTGGGCAAAGCGGACCGTTTCAAAAAAGCGCTCGATTGGCGCATTGGGCAGCGCATTCGTCCAGAATAACCAATCGACTTCCCGGTTCACCGCGAACTCAGCCGCTGACCCGGCGAAAATGATCGCTATCGCGTCAGTGCTGCCCCAGGTTCGCCGCATCACCCGAAGGTCGAGCGTCGTATTCTTCACCATACACCATGTGCTATTGATTCGTTCATCACCTTCCACTTTACCGGACAAAGTGGTGGGACGCAAGGGAAACACGCATATGTCTGCGACGCACCGGAAGCGGATACGACGCTCACGTCATGAGCGTAGCGTAAAAGTAGAGATCGGGCGTACCTGATATCCTTGCTACGCTTGGAGCACGATGATTCCATATCTGCTCCATTGTTTGCCCCACAAAACGGTAGCCCATGCATTGCTCGTCTGCACGATTCAGACTGTCTCGACGGTGAAGATGGCGTAGCCGGCGAGTGGGCATGTCCACATACCAACACGATATCTCATGTGCTTGCCGCTTCAGCACCCCCTACGTCGCGCATACGTTGCACTACAGCCTGTAGCATGCTATACTCCGCCGCGATTGATGGACGTTATGACAAGGTAGTTTCGATGCATCGAGCGAACTCATTTCTATGTTTCGATCACGGAGTAGACGACCGCGATGATGCTCAATACCGGGACCACGCTCGACCATCGCTACCGCATCGAACACATCATTAAACAGGGGGGAATGGGCACGGTGTACGGGGCCCATGACCTGCGCCTGGATCGTCCGTGCGCGGTCAAAATGATTCCGGTGCATTCTGCTGCCGAAGCCCAGCAATATCAGCGCGAAGCGAAGGTGTTGGCGCGTCTATGTCATCCACATCTTCCCGCGATCTACGATTGTCTAGAAGATACCGGCACGATCTATGTGATCATGCAGATGATTCCAGGCGACGACCTGGAAGCGTTCACGATCCGTAACGGACCGCCGGATTGGGATGTGCTGCTGGGTTGGGCGCTCCAACTAGCAGAAGTCGTGCAGTACCTCCACGGGCAAGCACCGCCGGTGATTCATCGTGACATCAAACCTGCCAATATTCGGCTGGCACCACACGGTCAAATCTATCTGGTGGATTTCGGTATCGCGAAAGAACTCGACGGCTCCACCACCGCGACGGCTGCGCGTGCTGCTTCGGTACCGTACGCCCCACTCGAGCAACTGCAGGAAGGCAGCCATACCGATCAGCAAAGCGATGTATACGCCTTCGGAGCGACGCTATACCGCTTGATCACGGCAACGCTGCCACCATCATGTATCGACAGGCTGATCGGCAAGGACCTGACCGCGATCACCGTGTTAAACGCGACCGTGCCAAAACCGCTCGAGCTCGTGATTATGCAATGCATGGAACTTTGGAGCGAACACCGCCCGCCAACCATGGCCGGCGTGATCTCCGCCCTCGAAGCCGCCCGTGCCGCCGCCTCACCATCGGCACCCGCCATGCGGACGATCCCGATGGAGATCAGAAACATCATGCCAAATGCGGCTGCATCCAAGCCGCAGAATACATTCGAGCCGTCACCGGACTCCCAAGCAGTGTTTCGTGAAGGGCAACAGGCGCTCGCGGATGGCGACGCACAAGAAGCGCGTGTGTTGTTCACGCGTGCCATCGAGATCACACCTGCTTTCGCCGATGCGTTCGCGGCACGGGCAACCGCGCACGAACGATTGGGGTTTCACCAGGCGGCGGTCAAGGATTGGGACCAGGCGATCAGGATTTTGCCGACGCGACCGAACTGGTACGTTCAGCGCGGTAAAGCACAGCGCAAGCGTGGCGATACCAAGGCTGCCCTGAATGACCTGTCACACTCAATCGATTTACGTCCGCGTCAGGTTGATGCCTACCTGGAACGTGCCGCGCTGCGACGCGACACCGGCGACCGTGCTGGTCAGATGCAAGACCTGATCGCAATCCTCGAACACGATCCCGAAAACCATGCCGCCCGTATCGCTCGCGCCCAGGCCCATCTCGAACAACGCATGTGGCAAGCCGCGGTACAGGACTGCAATATGCTCATCGAAATCGCGCCGCAGGATCCGACAGGCTACTTGTTGCGTGCGCGTGCCAACGCCGAACTGGGCGATTCCAACCGGACCTTGCGCGACCTTCAATCCGCCATCGACGCGGATCCAAGCTCGGCGGAAGCGTACTTCTTACGTGGCAGGACGTTTCAGCGCTGGAACAACAAAGAGTCAGCGCATCGCGACTTCGACCACGCTATCTGCGCTCGATCTCGAACGTATGTCGATCCATGGCGACGACGCGCACAACTCCGGCGGTCCATGGGGTTGTTCCACGAATCAATAGCCGACTACCGCGAAGCCTTGCGCCTTTTGCGCGAGCGTTATCCGCCCACTGATTCCAACTCGAAGGCCGTTGCTATTGAGCGCCGTCCGCTTGCCCTCGAAATCGAGTACATCCTGAAAACCAGTGGCCTGGACCGCGCCCGCAAGTCGCTCTATGCACGGCGCGGAGCGTTCCGCGAGGATGACGCCGCCGATCTTGAAGAACGAGCCAAACTATATGAACGGATTGGCGACTTTGATCTTGCGCTAGATGACCTCGAACACGCCACGAAATTGCGGATGCGGCGTCATCGACTCGGCAATTTGCCGTTATCCTAACATCGACATAGAAAGGATACTTCATTGGACTTTACAGGTAAGACCGTGCTTGTTACGGGTGCGTCGGGTGACATCGGCAAAGCCATCGTTCGCCAGTTCGCAGATGCTGGTGCTCGTGTCGCCATACACTACAACAGCAAAAAGGCTGTCGCCGAACAGTTGATCGCCAGCATCAACGGCGAGGGACATATCGCCGTGCAATGCGACATGAGCAACGCTGACAGCATCGCACAGATGGTCACAACGACGATCGAGCAGCTTGGACACCTTGACGTGCTGGTGAACAATCAGGGTATTGATATCAAGCACGCTGTCGCCGAAGTCGATTATACGGAATGGCAGCGTGCCTGGAACGAAGTCATTACTGTCAATCTCACTGGCACCGCGAACGCTTCATATTGTGCCGCACGTCATATGATCGAGCGCGGCGGAGGGCGTATCGTTAACGTTTCCTCACGGGGCGCATATCGGGGCGAACCTGAACACACCTCTTACGGTGCCAGTAAAGCCGGGATGAGCGCGCTCAGCCAGTCGTTGGCACGCGAACTCGCACCCTTCAAGATTTTTGTCACGGCGGTGGCACCGGGCTGGGTTGAAGGCGGCTTATCGAAGGATGCCCTCGAAGGACCGGACGCCGACGCGATTCGTAACCAAAGCCCGGTTGGACGCATCGCAAGGCCGGAGGAAGTCGCGTACACTGTCGCCTTCCTTGCATCCGATGGCGCGGAGTTCCTCACGGGCGGAGTTATCGACATCAACGGCGCATCGTACCTGCGCTAAATTGTCGCACCTATTCACACAACACAAAAGACCTGACCATCTTGGTCAGGTCTTTTGTGTTGTGCTTTACCGTTGAGGGAGGGTCATACCCCCTTTCGTCCGTCATCCTATGTCTTATCTAAACACGAGTGGAAGATATGTGGCGTTGTTGAGGGTGTATACACGTACATAGTCGAACCGTGCGGTGAACGAATCCTGGTTGATGTCATTCTTACCCATCGCGAACAGGGCGAGCTTGCTGTCTGCCCCAAGTTGATGCGTCCAGGTGCCACCACGCACCCACACCTCACCGTCACGGCTCGTGTACGGGGTATAGAGTTCCTCACCCGTCCGGTTGTTTGTCCGCTTTACGATCCGCAGCCATGTCGTGCCGTCAGGCGGGCCTACGACAGTGCTGCCGTAATAGGCACCGCGCGTATCGTCCACGTATTCCTTCCCAAATTCAGTCTGGCGCGTTTCCCAGATTGAGACGTGCGCCAGCCGCACGTATGCGTCATCGCCACCGTACACCGCGATACCAGCCTGTTGGAAATTGAAGCAACAGCCATCGGCGGGTGCGTCGAACTCGATCTTCGTTTCGACCATGAAATCGCCCGCTGGCGCATTCTCCACCAGCAACGCCGCCGAATTGTTATCCTGGTACAGATCCGCCGCTTCGACATCCCACTGGAACGCACCGTTCACCACCGCTGCTGGGGTAGAGGGTGTCCTGATCCAACTCCACTGAGCACCGAGTGTTGCGTCGTCAAAGTCATCAGATAGCGCGGCAATAGGAGCACCGATGGTCGGCTCGCTGTATGGGTGCGTCGTGTATTCGGATACATCACCAACTTGTGCCGCGGGAGCCGGTTGGGGGGTATCAGACGGACCCGCGCCACCACGCACGACAGGCCATCCATCGATCCAATCAATCGCATCCATCAGGAGAGGACGGCGCGTAAAGGTGCCTTCGAAGTAGGGATCATTGCGGTCGATAGCGTGATAGATCGTCCAATACTGCCCTTCGGCATCCTGGAATACCGAGTTATGCCCCGCACCAACCCAACGATTGCCGTTCTGCACCAATACGGGTGTACCGCCAACACGTCCAGTGTTCAATGAAACACCCTCGCGGTCGAGGAACGGTCCAGTGGGACTGGTCGAACGCCCGGCGAACATAGCGTAGCCCGTAAGCGGTCCGTTACAGCAGTTCGATGCCGACACGAACAGATAATACGCGCCATCGTGGCGCACGACCTCCGCGCCTTCATAGCGGTTGGGAATGGTAATCGGGACGGCTGATCCCGTCAGGGTGGTGCCGTCTGCGGCGAGCGGGCGCACTTCAATGCCACCGTAATAACTACCGTAATATATATAATGCTTGCCTGCAGGATCAGTGATGATGTCAGGATCGATCGTCCAGAAAAAGTTACAGTCGCGCTCACCGAACGGTCGATCTGGTCCGTTGTAGCGTGGCTCGATTACCGGACGCCCTAGATCAGTCCATGGCCCTTCGGGACTGGGACTTGTCGCAACGCCAATGGCATTGTCACCACCACAGCCGACGGAACCGCTGACACTATCCTGAACGTCGGTAACCGAATAGTACAAGTAATATCGTTCGTTGAGGTACACGATCTCCGGCGCGAAGATGCCCGCAGTCGGCACCCACCACGCAGGCAGCGCATCGGGCTCGAACGCATCACCTCGGTATTCCCACGTCACCAGGTCCAATGAACGCAGTATCGGTGTGATATGAAACACCAGATTGCCATTGGTATCGCGTTCCGCACGCGTAAGGGGGTCCTTCGTACAGTATGCATACCAATACAGCTTGCCATCCTGTGGATCAGGCGTGCGCGATTGTAGAACCGTCGGATCGGCGCAACTCTCAACCATCGTGCCAGTGCCTGGGATTGTGATTGTCAGCGGATTGGAATACGTTCCGGCGGCGACTGCTGGCTTCACAGCCAGGGCATGCGGAACACCAATGGCGACACACGCGACCAAACAGGAAACGATAAATGCAACACGAGTAAACGAGGACGAGAGACGTGCACGCAACTTCATGGAAAGCTCCTTTGCATCGGATCGACGACGATCCTGACCACTATTTCGATGACGAACGAACACGACCAATGGGAAATACAATCGCACATGCTAGCAACTTTATGACCAATAGTCAGATGAGAATGTTGGCGGCATACGTTCTGCTCGCTCCCAGCGAATCAATAACGACCTTGATAGGTATAGCGGTAAATTCAAGGTATGAATAAGGACGATACATGAGCGAAAAACAACGGAAAGGGCTGGTACGTGATACATCTCTCAATCGCGTTTCAAGCTCCAGACAAGGAACAGAGGACGAACGTCTGCTTGAAAGCCCCCATGAACAGTCGGCATCCGAAAAATCCTTTACCCATTCCGACCCGTGGCGCGTTCTACGCATCATGGGAGAATTCGTCGAAGGCTTCGATACACTGGCAGATCTGGGTCCGGCGATCACGATCTTCGGGTCCGCACGTGTCAAGGCCGACGATCCGATGTATACCGCCACTGTTGAAACGGCGCATCTGCTGGGCGAGGCCGGGTATGCAATCATCACAGGCGGTGGTCCCGGCATCATGGAAGCAGGCAACCGTGGCGCACAGGAAGGTGGCGTGCCATCGATCGGCCTGAATATCGAGCTACCGTTCGAGCAAGGCTCGAATCAGTACGTCGACGTCTCGATCGACTTCCGCTATTTCTTCGTTCGTAAGACGATGTTCGTCAAATACGCGCAAGCGTTTGTGATCTTTCCTGGCGGCTTCGGCACCATGGATGAGCTATTCGAGTCCTTGACCTTGATTCAGACCGGCAAGGTCAGAAGTTTTCCGGTCATCCTGTATAACTCGGCGTTCTGGGGAGGGTTGGTGGACTGGCTACGAAACACGATGCTAACGGAACGCAAGATTTCCCCGGCGGACCTCGATCTGCTCATGATGGCGGATTCACCGCAGCAGGTCCGTGATATGATCGTTGAAGCGATGCAAGGCCAGGGCGAACGCGATCAACATGAGGCTGGCGCTCGTGCTGCCGCACGCGATGCATTCAAGCCGGATCGCAGTTGACCACGTCTCGTTTGACAGACCTGCTATAACAACAGAATTACCGCCCACCACATGCCGTTATCCCTGAGTGCAGAGCAATCATTCATATTGGAGGTCAAATGAGCGTCAACACCAAGATTTTCAAAGCCTATGACATTCGTGGTATCTATCCTACCGAACTCGACGAAGAAACTGCGTACAAGATTGGTCGTGCATTTGCGACGTTTCTCAGCGTGGACAAGGTGATCGTCGGACGTGATATGCGGCTTTCAGGGCCACAGATTTTCAAGGCAGTCACCGATGGCTTGCGCGACCAGGGTGCCGATGTGATCGACATCGGCATGGTCAGCACCGACCAGTATTACTTCGCCTGTACCAGACTCGGCCATGCCGGCATGATGGTCACGGCGTCACACAATCCCAAAGAATATAGCGGCTTTAAGATGGTTCGCAAGATGCCCTATCTCCTCAGCGGAGATACAGGCATCCAGGATTTACGGCAACTGGTCGAAGCCAATCAGTGGACCGATGCGGCACGTCGTGGCGACATCTCGACGATCGATTTGTCTGAGGAATTCATCGAAGAAGTGCTGAGTCTGATCGATGTGCAATCGTTGAAGCCGCTTAAGGTTATTGCTGACACTGGCAACGGCATGGTCGGACCAATCCTCAAGCGTGTCTACGACCGACTGCCCGTCGAATTGATCGGCATGTATCTCGATCCCGATGGCTCACTGCCCAACCACGGCCTCGATCCCTTACAGGAAGAAAACCGTGCCGAACTGCAAAAGCGCGTCGTCGACGAACAAGCAGCGGTAGGCTTCGCCTTCGACGGCGACGGCGACCGCTTCTTTACGATTGACAATCGCGGCGAATTCATCGCTGGCGACTACATGACGGCGCTGCTTGCCGAGTATCTGCTTGAAAAAGACCCTGGTTCCAAGATCGTGTATGACGTGCGCGCCTCCTGGGCCGTTGCCGACCGTGTAACAGCAGCGGGCGGCATCCCGCTTGTCGAGCGTGTCGGACACGCCTTCATCAAGCGTCGTATGGCAGACGAGAATGTGTTGTTCGCGGGCGAAGTTTCCGGGCATTACTATTTCCGTTCATTCAACTTCGCTGATTCCGGGCTGATCCCATCATTGATCATCATCGAAATGTTGTCGAAGCGCGGCAAATCGCTCGCAGATATGTTACGTGAGCTCGAAGCCAAGTACTTCATCTCCGGCGAGATCAACTCGAAGGTAGCGGATTCCGCAGCCAAGCTCACCGAGCTAGAGCAGAAATACAGCGACGGGAAGATCGAGCATATCGACGGTCTTTCGGTCACCTATGACGATTGGCATTTCAACGTCCGCACATCAAACACTGAACCGCTGATGCGCCTCAACCTGGAGGCGATGGACAAGGACACAATGGAAGCGAAGCGCGACGAAGTCCTCGGGATCATACGCGGCTAAGCCCTCGACCAACACCGCCGCATGCGAAACGCGTATGCGGCGGTGTTGCACGTCAATGATACGTCGTTTTTAGGTACACTACCTGGTATGTTAATCATCCTCGCAACCGTTGCTTTCATCACCTGCTTCGTGGGTCTTGGTGTATGGGGTATCCTGCTGCTCCGACGACCTGGACGCCGTTGGCTAGGCGCCATCGTACTCCTTGAGGCAGTGCTCCTCCTAGCATTCCAAGTCGTCCTCAGCACATACCCGTTCGGCATCGGCGATCCGTTAATTCGGGTGCCGTTCTGGACAACACTTCTGCAATCGGCGACGACGCTCGTCGTGGTCGCGTTCGTGGCTGGGCTGACCTGGTTGCTCGCACGGCGCACGACAGCTATACCGCACCGTGTGTGGACGAGCATCCTCATCTGCCTCCTGCTGCCGGTGCTAGCAGGAGCGGGCTTCATGGGATTAATCAGGATCAGCACGCCAGAACGCGAACGTGAGCGCGATCCCGCCAAGCGGACGATCGAGCTACCGCAGGGCTTCGCGGCAAGCGTCTACCTGCACGGCACCATCGACAACCCGACCACCATCGCGTTTGGACCTGACAAAGAACTGTATGTCGCCGATATCAGCGGGGCGTTGTGGATTGCCCATGATACGAGCCAGGACGGCACGACTGACGAAATTCAACGTTTCGCCGACGGCTTTTCGTTACTCGTCGGGCTCGTGTGGCACGACGGCGAGCTATACGCTGCGAGTTCGGGCAAAATCGAGGCGTTGCGCGACACTAACGCCGATGGCGTAGCCGATCAGCGGCGAATCGTCGTGTCCGGGCTACCGTCGATGATCCTCAAGCCGCATTCCAATAACGGACTTGCAATCGGTCCCGACGGGCGCTTGTACTTTGGTGTGGGCAGCACGACTGATAGCGAAGTCGAGCAACAGGAATATGCTGCCGCAGTATTGTCAGTCAACCCCGATGGCAGCGACCTACGGGTGTTTGCCCGTGGGTTCGGCAATGCGTTCGACGTAGCCTTCAACGCTGACGGCGAGCTATTTGGCGGCGATAATAGTCCCCAAGGCGCGGACGATCCTCCCGACGAGTTCAATCACATTGTCGAGAACGGACACTACGGCTTTCCCTACTTCTATGGCGATCCCCCGAAAAATGGAGGCACTCGTGGGGCACTGGTCAGTTTCCCGGCCCACTCGGTCCCAACTGGCGTAACCTTCTACGAGGGAGCGCGCTATCCCGCCGAGTACCATGACGGCGCGTTCATCACGTTGTGGAGCCGTGGCGAGGTCGCACGGGTCGAGGTCGGACGTACCGCCAGTGGCAACTACCTGGGGCGCGTTTCGCCCTTCGGCAGCGGCTTCCTATGGCCTATCGACGCAGTGACCGGACCCGACGGCAATCTCTATATAGCCGACTTCGGCACCAGCACCGTTTATCGCATCACGTACGATCCCGACAAAGCATGGTAAAGCGACGTGCAATTACGGGGGTGGTAGGCTTGATACTGTTTGCGTCCTGTGGTAGCACGGTTCCTGATGCCACACGCGGTCAGGCGCTGTTTCGGGGAGAAGCTAACCTGGGCGATCCTAACGTGCCGACCTGTGTTAGTTGTCATGCCATCGAACCTGGTGAGCCTGCCGACATTGGAACGAATCTTTCTAACATCGGGAATCGCGCCTCCACGATGGTCGCAGGTCAATCACCCGAAGCGTATCTGCGTTCGTCGATCGTCGACCCCGATGCCTATCTTGCGGGTGGATTTCAAGAAGGGATTATGTATCGGCGATATGCCGACGTGTTGACGAGCGCCCAGATCGACGATTTGGTTGCCTATCTGCTGACGTTGCAAAGCGGGGTTGATGAATAACCTGAGGCAACATTGACCGCAAGGCGTAGTATGATAGGAAAAAAGCGTTGTGAAGGAGCGTACATGCGAAACGTTTTCTCCTTTTTGTGTCTCATACTTGTATTGATCGCTTTCCCGGCACACGCCCAGACACAGATTCCTGTGACTATCGCCGCCGACCTCGATCCCAACAGCGCCACAGGCATTCGTACCGAAGGGCTTGTCGCAGATGGTCAGGGACGTGTGTATACCATCGACCTTGAGTCACGTAGACTTTTCCGCGTTACACCGGCTACCGGCGTGATTGAAGTACTGGGAATGCTACCGCGTCCAGCATCGGGCATGGCCTTCGACCGTGCCGGAAGCCTGTACATGGCGAGCGGAGAATTGATCCTCCGTATAGCTGCAGGTCCGCTCAACACCATACCCCTCGATCCCTCCAGCGTGCAAACGTTCGCCACAGGGACAGCCGGCGCCAACGGCCTCGCCTTCGACGGCAATGGCAATCTGTACGTATCCGGTGGAGCGACAGGCAATATCTACCGTGTTGCGACTGATGGCACCGTCAGCACACCGATCAGCGGTCTGCGCTCAGACCGCGAAGAGCAGCAGATCAGCACCAATGGCATTCAGTTTGGTGCCGACGGACGGTTGTACTCTGCCAACACTGGATCAGGCGCTATCGACCGCATCCAGATCAACGCGGATGGCTCAACAGGTCCGGTTGAACGTATCGCGCAAAACCAACTCCTGCGCGGCGCAGACGGCATTGCGTTCGCGGCCAATGGTGATCTCTATGTCGCCGTTAACGAGCGGAACGCAATCGTGCGTGTGACGACAGCAGGTGATGTGGTAGATGTCACGAGCAACGACAATACTGGACCACTGGAGTTTCCCGCCAGTCCTGCGTTTGTCGGCAATGATCTGTATGTCAGCAACTTCGATATACCTCGTGGTGCGAACGCTCCGGCTGAACCCGGCATCGGGGCTTCGATCGCTCGCATCGCCATCGGCGTTGCAGGGGTTCCGCTACCTGTCACCGCCACACCGCCGCCGCCGATGGTGCCGACCCCCGATCCGGGGCCACCAGGCCCGATCAACCCGACGACGAGCCCAACGGACACGACCACCTTAGTGCCAACGCCATTCACTACACCGCCACTCACGGGGACGGCAACAAGCGCCCTGACGCCTACTGCCGCATTCGGGGTGCCGCCACTTCAGACAGGCACGCCAGGACCAACGACGCCGATTCAGCTCCCAGACACCGGAGTACCAACTGCGATACCGTCTCTGCGGCTGCTGTTCATCGCGGCATCAGGTATCGTTGGAGGTCTAATGCTACGGCGAACTCGGCGCAGAAAATAACGAATCAGGCCTCATGGCAAGCTCCTTGCACATACCCATACTGTTGACGAGAGTATGGAGTACATGCGGCAGATGGGAGCAATGATTTATCAGGTCAATACAACAACCGTACGCGACACATCCAACAATGTGTCGCGTACGGTTGTTGTGCTTGTCGTCGACGACGAAAAAGCGCTCCTTGCCCTGGTACAGGATGTATTGGAAGATGAAGGATTCGAGGTATTGACAGCCAGCGAGGGCGCGGAGGCACTCGAACTGGCACAAAAAACATGTCCTGATCTGATCATCACGGACTTAATGATGCCCAAAATGACTGGCCGGATGCTGTGCAAGAAGCTGGACAGCCTGCCTACGACATCTGCAATACCTATCATTCTGATGACCGCTGTGTATGATGCCGAAGCGGACGACCACTTTGACGCTGTCGTCGCAAAGCCGTTTCACCTCGACGACTTCCTGGACTGTGTGCATCGTTTCGCGGACACCGCTTCTACCAACCCCTAGGCACCCACAGTTTGTCACCATTCTGAGGTCCAATCCCGGCTGTGTGTTTCACAGCAGTACAAGCCGTGGTGTGACCTCCGCGTTTCCTCTACAGACTGATGTGCTTCTCGCGTCCCCAGCGAACTGTTTCGACTTACAACATGGGATTCGGTGCTTCAATCAGACTGAAGTTGAAATCCTACGTTTCATCATTCGATTCTGCCGTGCTTCCAGGCCTCGTTACCAAATCACTGTATCATGTAAGCAGACGATGTACACGAAAGGACCTGCTTCATGGCTCACAAGGCCGCTGCCTATAGACTTGCTGGACTGCTGGTATTGCTGAGCGCATGTACCACGGCAACACCCGCCACGATATCAACCGCAGTTCCAACCCAACAGCCATCAGCCTCCAGTACAACAACGCCTCCGGTGACAGCACGTACCTGTCCCGATGCGAGCGGCCCGATCATAGAGTCTATCGCTTTTGTCAGCAGTGGCAATCTTGTTGCGATCAGTCAGGACGGTGGAGAATTACAGCAACTTTTGACTTTACCGACGGTTCAATGGATTCAAAATCCCGCATGGTCGCCTGACGGACAAATTCTGGCGTACACACTCAATATGCAGAATCCCGACAAAGCGCTGAGTTGGCTTCCACTCAGCACGATCTGCGGCCTCGACCGTGCGACAGGCAAAGGTCGCATGTTGGCGCAGGGCCAAACCGCCGAATCGGTGACCGAACCGACCTGGCTCAGCGACAGCACGGCCCTCTACGCAACGCTGGCACGTCACCAAATGGACGAAAACAAGCAATACCTAGGTACGACGACAGAGATCGCCCGTTTCGATGTGGGCGGTACCGTAGGAACAACTGTGACAAGAGATTCGAGCGGTGGGGCGCTATCACACGATGGGAAACGGCTAGCATATGTGTACAACAATCCCAAAACATTCGAGTTACAACTGATGATCGCCGATG
The DNA here is from genome assembly GCA_963782315.1 of uncultured Chloroflexia bacterium. Taxonomy (GTDB): domain Bacteria; phylum Chloroflexota; class Chloroflexia; order Chloroflexales; family Kallotenuaceae; genus JBBSGA01. Next base: position 44,915 of record CAWAJS010000041.1, on the reverse strand, counting down.
TCGATGGTAGCAATCCACGGGTTGTTCTTGGGCCCGGTAACGGTTTCGGTACGGTGCTTGGAACCAGTTGGTCGGCTGACAGTAGCACGCTCGTCTTTGCCGCTAGCGGTGGCGGGACAGCACAAAACGACGTGCCGTCAACATTCCGTTCAGCACTTGAAGGTCTGCTGGGTGTCGAGGTCGTGCAAGCCCATGGCGCGCCCATGGATATTTGGACGGTTGAATCCGACGGATCGAATCTGAAAAAAGTAACGGAGAAGAATTATGACGATCCCCGTCCAACCTGGAGCCCTGATAAGCAGAACATTGCGATCGTGACCAACGGTGGTGGCGTTCTGCTGCTTTCTCTTGCCGACGGAACCGAGCGTCAATTGACCGATCTCGGCGACTATGGTGGCATTAGCTGGGCAACGAAATAACCGAAACGACCGTGCTACGGTAACTGATGTGCCACAAACGAAAACCCCGCAGGAGTAATCCTGCGGGGTTGTATCGCTTCAAAAAGCGGAAAAGCTACTCTGAATCTCCTCCAACGAGACTTTTGAGTTGCGACGCTGCTCGGAAGCCAACGGCCTTGGTTGCCGGTACATGAACTTTTTCACGCGTCCGAGGATTGGTAGCCTCGCGTGCTGCGCGATCGCGGACCTCGAATGTTCCCAGTCCGCTCAGTTGAATACGATCACCTTTGGAAAGATGCGCGCTGAGTGCTTCCACTACAGCCGTAATTGCCTGTTTGGACTGGGCCTTTGACATCCCTGTCCGCTCTGCGACATCATCGACGAGCTGGGATGTACTGACCGATTGTGCCATAAGAACCTCCGTGCTACATAGTGTGACGATTGTTACACATTGCTTCGTGTTCGTCAACACTTCGATATTTTTCTCACCGTGTATCCGTCCGAACCAAGCGGGTATTATGCAAGTATCGCGCCTAGAATCCTACGGTTTTACAAGGTCTATCTCAAACAAACGGGGCCAGAGCTTACCAGTTACGAAGAAACGATCTGCTTCCTCATCATACGCGATCCCGTTGAGCACATCAACCGGAGGCGTACGGTCTGCGATAGGGAGTAAACCCGTCAAGTCAATCCAGGCCGTTACTTGTCCAGTTTCAGGCGAAATTTCCGCGATTCGGTCGGTTTGCCAGATATTAGCATAGATCGAGCCCTGAATGTATTCGAGTTCGTTAATATTTGCTACCAGCGTTGATCCATCACGTACGTCAATCGAACTTGTTTCCTCCAAGGAATCAGGATCAAGAAAATGTATCCGCGATGTTCCATCGCTCATGATCAGGCGCGTGCCATCATGCGTTAGTCCCCAACCTTCGGTTGGGTAATTAAACTGGCCCAACGGTTCGAATGTCGATTTATCGTATACAAACCCGATGTTTGACTGCCAGGTGATCTGATATACTTTATCGCCGAGCGTTGTGATGCCTTCACCGAAATACTGAGTGTCGAGATCGCGTTCCTGTTGCACTTTACCGGTTTCGAGATCAACACGACGCAATTCAGAACGTCCGTTGAGGCCCGTACCCTCATAGAGCACGCCGTTGTCGTAGACAAGACCTTGCGTAAAAGCGTCGCGATCGTGTGGATAGGCTCTAACGACCTTATATGAATACACCGGCACAGCCGTTCCGCCCTGTGACGTGGTCGTCGCCATGGGAACCGCGATCCGAACCGAATTGGAACCCTCGCTATCCCGTGCTTCTAGGACATCCGAGGACGATAGCGCGGCGAGCAACCCCACGCACAAGAGTAAACGCCCCCCAACTCTCATCGTGTACCAGTACACTCTCACAGGTTCGTTCTCCATGCCGATCGGCACCCATGATCGCCCGGAATTTGACAACCAGCGATGGCACCTGGGTATAACTATACATGGATTGTACCGATATTCGAGGTATGAATGGAATGTATATTTCATCATACACGCGTTCGCTATTCTCATCTGTTGCGATCACTGACGCTAAGCTAACGCCGGACCTGGGGAGTTCAGCATCGTTACCTTGAATTTTCCGCACGATTCGACTACCTTGAGAACGTAAATTCGATAATACTGGCGGCGAAAACCGCTGGTTTTCGCTGTAAGCGTGGGTACAATACATGGGCTTGGATGGTCTGGCGGACGTCCAGTCATCGTTGAACCGGACTTATGAATAAAGGGATACTATGCACACATTGCGGTATTGGGTAGCCATAGCAGCGATCTTCGTTCTCGCTGCATGTGGAACGCCCACATCTTCAACCATCACCAACACAGGTGAGACAGCGGTAACCGCAGCGGAAACATCCGCTGATAGCGCCACAGGTATGACAGAAACCACCACGACTGGCGACGCAGTGGCGGCAAGCGGCGACAAACAATATGCCGCCGCGCCCACCATGTCGATCGACGAAAACAAGACCTATACGGCGATCATTGAAACGACCGACGGTACCATGCGTGCCGAACTGTATGCTAAAGATGCGCCGCTTACCGTCAACAACTTCGTGTTCCTGGCACGCGACGGCTTCTATACCAATGTCAAGTTCCACCGCATCATCAAGGGCTTTATGGTCCAGACCGGCGATCCGCAGGGTACCGGTATGGGTGGTCCCGGCTACCAGTTCGAGGATGAGCCAGTGTCGCGCGAATATCTGCGCGGCACGCTGGCGATGGCGAACGCCGGAGCCAACACCAACGGCAGTCAGTTCTTCATCGTTCAGGAGGACTACCCCCTCGACAAAAACTACACGATCTTTGGAAAGGTAACCGAGGGATTGGATGTGCTGGACGCCATTGCCAACACAGCGGTATCCCCTAATCCTGCAAATCCAAGGGAAGTGTCCGTACCAGACGAAGACGTCCTGATCAAGAGCATAACGATCGAAGAGCAATAGATCCCACAGATTCACGATTGAAGCGTACCAATACAAGCGCGTGGCTATTTGTCACGCGCTTGTTGCGTGCAATCATTCGATATGACGCTTCCACACTTCAACCATGTGTGCAACGATAGAGCGCCATTCGTAGCGTTCTGTCACGAGTGCGCGGCCGGCACGGGCGATACGTAAACGCTCCAGGGGATCATCAAGCAACCGCTCGACCTGCCGCGCGAACGACTGCACATCGTCGGCGATGAGGGCATGGTCACCCGCGACAAATCCTGCCACACCCTCAGCACCCATTGTCGTCGTCACGCACGGCACCTGCATTGACCAGGTTTCCAGCAGTTTCAACCGCACGCCACCACCCACGCGCATGGGTAACACATAGATCACCGAACGCCCAAACCAGGGGCGAATGTCATCCACAGGCCCGACAATCTCAACGCCGGGAACACGTCCAAGCTCGCGCAATTCAGGCGTCGGACGCTGGCCCACCACCGAGAAACGCAACGTCGGGCGTTTGGCGTGCAGCACAGGCCACACCTCGCGCACGAACCACGATACTGCGTCGATGTTAGGACGATAGTCAAGCGTGCCAGTAAACAACACCATCGGCTCGGTTTCCGGCGCGTCTGCAGCCTGAAAAAACTCGATATCCACGCCATTCGGCACAACTGCGCTCGCCAACCCCGGCGCAAGCCTGCCAAGATGTGCCTGATCGTCGAGGGACACCGTCAGAGCCAAATCAAAGCGTCGCGCAAGGCTCTGTTCGTACGCACGTAGCTTGAGCCATTGGATAAGTGAGTACGCGGCGACTGGCATACGGCGAATACTACCTATATCGGTCAGGAATGCACGACGCTGGATGAGGTACTCGGCGTTGAAGGCATCATAGACCCAGAGAGGAGACCGCTCGCTACTGGACTTCAATCGTCCATATTGGACCATTTCAATGCTCTCAGCCTGTACGACATCGAACTGCGCCGACTCCAGGAGATACCGCAGGGCTTGGACGAATTGTTCGTCAGAGCCACGCAGCGCCATGTCCGGTACCGTCGAGGTAAGCAGGGTGCGTAAGCGACGCTCGATCGAATGCACGGGTGCTTGAATGGTATGAACCGTGCAGAAAGCACGAAGGGGAGCAAGCGCGGCGGCGCTCTCGCGATTCGCCACGAACGTCAGCAGATGCACGTCGTGCTGCTCGGCGACCAACCGTAGCATCTGATACATACGCTGTTGACCACCTCCGCGCGGAGGATACGGAGCATATGGAGCAAGGAAAAGGATTTTCATGAAACGAGCGCCGTCACCAGAGCAAGCAAACGCGGTCCAAAGATGATCAACGCGATGAACACGGCACCGATGGCGCCAATCAACACCGCTCCCGCCGCCACATCCTTAGCACGTTTAGCGAGCACGTGATACTCCGGTGAGGCAAGATCGACGACCGCTTCGACCGCCGTGTTCATCGCCTCCAACGACAGTACAAGTGTCATCGTCAGGATCAGGCCCACCCATTCCATCGCCGAAATGCGCCAAGCCAGGCTGACGGCGATCAGCACGATAATGACAAAGAGATGTACCTGTGCGTTACGCTGTATCCGAACCAGGTCGATGATGCCCATGAACGCGAAGCCGAAGCCACGCACCATAGCACGCCACCAGCGTCCAAAGCGTTGCCTTCGGCCTAGCAGCGTAACGGGCGAAACTGACAGTGGTGGCAGTGGATCAGATGGCGGAGAAGCGGGCATTGTATGCTTCAGGCGAAATACGCTCGCTCCCCAGGGCGGCTTCTTCATGCTCGCGCATTAACTGCGCATCGTCGGGTTCCTCGTGGTCGTATCCCAGCAGGTGCAGGATCCCATGCGCGAGTAGATACGATAGCTCGCGCTCAGTGCTATGTCCAAGCTCTTCTGCCTGCCTAACAGCATGTGGATACGAGATAGCGACATCGCCCAGGTGTCGCACGGCTTCCGGCGCGAACACAAAGGTCATCTCGTCGTCCTCGGCTTCACCGAACGACAACACGTCGGTCGACTTATCTTTGTTGCGATACGTGCGGTTAAGAACCTGTAGCTCGTCCTCATTCGTAATCCATACGCCAAGTTCAAGCGGTCCGGTTTCCTGTTCGTAGCGCAACACCTGTTGGGCGACACGTACGATTGTATCGGCGTCGACGGCACCTGCATAGGGAGGATCGACCTCGACCGCGACATCGAACGTTTGTTGCTCGTCCATATGGTGTATTCCTCGTTATGCTGCACGCGCCTGTACTTGCGGATAATCGACACGCGGATGATAGATACCCTGCAGCGTTTGGATGAACGATTCTTTAATCACGGTCAGATCGTGAAGTGTCAATGGCGCTTCGTCGAGTTGATTGGCGACCATCCGCTCGTTCACGATCTGATCGACGATCTCAGCGATCGTTTGTCCTGAGTTGACGTCTTCGTTTTCATCAGGCCGCGCCGAACGCAGTTTCCCGGCCTGCGACTTCGCCCGAACGGCAGCCTCGACGCCATCAGCCAGCATCATAATCGCCGTTTCGCGGGTCTGCGGCTTCGGACCAGGATACCTAAACTCTTCGATATCGATGTCGGCATCCTGTTGTAACGCCCGGTAGTAGAAATAGGAAACGAGGTTGGTACCGTGATGCTGTGGAATGAAATCGATCACACGCTGTGGTAGATGATACTGCTTAGCGAGCTTTGCACCTTCACGCACATGGTCGATGATGATCGACGCGCTGGTCGTAGGATCGAGCACATCGTGGACATTGGAGCGGTCGTGCTGGTTGTCCGTGTAGAAATACGGCCGTAGCAATTTGCCAATATCATGGTAATACGCACCTACCCGCGTCAACAGTGGATCAGCACCAATGTTTTCGGCGGCGACTTCTGCCAGATTTCCGACGACCATACTGTGATGATAGGTGCCGGGGGCCTCGCGCATCAGCCGTCCGCAACAGCGGCTGATTGGGGTGCGCTAGCTCCATCAGTTCGAGAGGCGTCACGATACCGGACAGACGACCCAGGACATGGTACGAACCGATCGCCAGCACACCTGACAGTGTGCCATTGAACAGGCTCACCAGAACGATCTGAAGCAATGTATTCAGGTCGGCATCAGGACCAAGGTAAAACACGACCGCTGACAGTGCTGTTACACAGGTCACAGACAAGCCCACCCAGGCGAATTGCGTCGTTCGGCTTGCCCGCTGTGCCGTGAAGATTCCCGCCGCGCCGCCGAGCGCCAGCGTCACCGTGAGAGCTATACTCTGTTCGTGCTGCAAGCCAAGCAATGGTGCAAGGGCGAGCGTCGCGACCAACGCCAACGGTCCGTTGAACAACACCGTCAGCAAAATCGAGACGGAAGCAAGCGGGAATGCGTAGGGAGACTCGGGCCATGCAGGGATAAGCAAACGCCCCGCAAGCAGCGCGACCGCGAGTAATGCCGCGACGATAAACAACGCCCGACGATTTTCCCAGATCGCGTCATGTCCATAGCGTAGGTAGGTAGTAAACAGCCAGGCAATCAGACCACCCAGTACCAACATCTGAAGCGTTGTAATCCAGCCACCCGCCCCACGTACCAGACCGAGCTTAGTCAACTTCTCGTAGTCAGCTTCGGAGACGATATCCCCACGGCGCACAATATTTTCGCCGCGTACGACCGATACCTGCATTGGCGCGCACACGCGCCCGCGCTTCGGCGCGACGTAGGTCGGTGGCTTCCTGATCGACAATGCGGTTCGCTCGCAGGAACGAGCCGACAAAGTACAGGATAACTTCTCGTTGCTGTTGGGTGACCGTCGGCAATGCCGGTGTGTATGGCAGTATACGTTCGCGAAGTTCAGTTACATCGCTTTCAGTTAAGCGTGTCATTTCGCTCGCGCAACACCATGTCGTACAGTCTGGTCGTTTCGTTTGTTATACGCTGCCACTCGTCGTCGCTGAACGACACCAAGATGGTTGCCAGAGTCGTCGTAATCGTAGGCGCACTCAGATTAGTGAGGGCGGAAAGCTTGTCTTGCTCCGTCAGCGCAGGATCGCGCCGTCGTGCGTCAACCTGCGCGAGAGCATCCACGAGGGCACGGCGTTGTTGCGATGCGATCCCTGGCGTGCTCTCATACACAGGCTGGACGGCGTTTTCAGCGGCCTTCTGCGCGATGCGCGTTCGCACCTCACTGTCAAAGTTGATCGAACTTGACGCAGAAATCGTGGTCGGACTTGGTTGTCCGACCACGACCAACGAAGCGCGGCTAAGTGGCACCGCGAGAATGGCTCCCAGCAAAAGCCCCAACACAACGCCGAAGACAAGTACGTTCCGATGTGGCAGGTCCTGGCGTGCTGGTCGTAGCACCGACCAAATACGCGACCCTATAGCAGATTCGAACATACATATTAGCTGCTAAGAGGTCCCGCACCAATTGATTGAGGACGCGACCCTCTGCTTTGCCACGCATTCGCTCCATCACCACTGGCATCACGCGCTTCATATCGGCAGGCCCAAGTTTTTCGCCACCGCCGACCTCCTCGATAAGCGCCGCCACCAACGGACGTGCAGCCATCCATGTCAAGTTGCTGGGGCAAATACACGCGTAATGTGTTCGCAGCGGTTTCTTCGTTAGCAGCGAGTTCGGGACGCTTAGCTTTGGAATAGGTATCCTGTGCATCCTGGCGCTTCTTTAGTTCGCGCCGAACAACCTGCTCGATCTCATCTTCCGTTAACGGCTCTTCGACAGGCAACTCCGATTCCGGGATCAGTCGCAGATCAACACCGGCTTTCTGTATTGCTTCATCCAACGCGCGCTGGCGCTTGGCACCACCTTCTTCCTGAATTGAAGAAAGGAGCAGGCGCAGGGTTCCCAGTGTTTCCTGATCTTTCGCACGCATCGCGACTTTGATATCATCTCGTATTCGGTCAACAATTGTCATCGAACTCTATACTCCTTGCCAATGGGCAAAAGTCGGTCATTAAACAGAAAAGTGTATCGCTTGATTATAGACCACCACATCACCGTGTCAATGAAGAGCCTGATTCCATCGCAACATCACGCGTCTTATGTCAACACAAAGAATGGGTAGTCAACCGTTAGCATAGAGGGGTATACTCCCATCATGCCTACACAACGCGGGAGCATTTCGATCATAGCACTCGTCACAACGATGTGCGTACTCGGTTTTCATCCTGCTTAATTTCCCTGAGATCATGTTATGGCAGTCGCAACCGAACTCACTGGCGAGCTACTGAGTGGTGCAATCTCGCCTGTGCGAACGATTGAAACGAACACGTTGCAGGGCTATACGCAGGGTGCGTTCCAGGTGTATTTTACACGCCCCCATGGTATTAAGCGGTGGCAAGAAGGTGGGCTCGACCAAACCGTTGCGAGCGATCTGTTGCATGCTAAAGATTCTATCGACGTGGCTTCGTTCGATTTCGACCTCGCGAGCATCACGAGAGCGCTCCTCGACGCCCACAAGCGTGGCGTCGTCGTACGGATGGTCGTCGATAGCGAGAACCTGACCGATCCAAGGGCAGCCTACATGCTGGGATCGTTAGAGGAGGCCGGAATCACCGTCGCCTACGACCGCCGCGCAGCGTTCATGCACAACAAGTTCATCGTTATCGATGAGCGCGTCGTCTGGACTGGCTCGTGGAATCTCACGCTCAACGATACCTTTCGCAACAACAACAATGCGCTACGGATCGAGGATACGCGCGTCGCGGCGAGCTACACGCACACATTCGCCGCGCTTGCGAATGGCGGCAACAGCACAGCAGCGATGCTCCCTGGTGTCATGGTCGATGGAACGTCGATTCAGGTATTATACGCACCCACCATGCCCGTCACCACCGAGGTGGTAAGGGCGATCGCGGGCGCACAGCGTTCGGTCGAGTTCCTCGCCTTTTCGTTTACGTCCGATACCATCGCCGAGGCTCTCATCGCCGCCAAGAGAGCGTGGTGTGCATGTTACAGGGGTGGTCGAGCATGGTAACGCCGCAGGCGCGGGTGCAGAGCGACAGGCGTTTCGCGAGGCCGATATTCCTGTGCTGGAGGACGGCAACTGTGCGAAGATGCACCATAAGACGATGGTCATCGACGGCGCAATTGTCATCACAGGCTCGTTCAATTGGACGGCCGCCGCCCAACAATCAAATGACGAGAACCTTGTGATCGTCCATAGTCCCTGGCTGGCTCAGGCATACGCGCAAGAGTTCGACCATATTTGGGCGGAAGCCCAACAACCGACGAAATGTGGGTAAGCATGCGTAAAACAGCCTACCGAATCACTGGCACATTGACCGTGCTTGCATTTCTCCTGCTGTCCACACTACCATGCACGGACGCTAAAGCTAAAGGTAGAGCCAGCGCTGCACTAGCGGAACAGGTATCCTCCGCGCCGGATGTTGCATCCTATCGCATGGACGTTCGCCTCGACCCTACCACGAAAACGGTTAGCGGCACAGGTCAGATTACCTATCGCAATCCTTCCACCGAAATCTTGAATGAGCTATGGGTACGATTGTATCTACGTGCTTTTCGCAGCGACGATACGGTTTGGATGCGGGAATCGGGCGGTAGTCACCGTGGATATGGCGCGAACGCCGAGCAACGCGGCGATATCGAAGTGACGCACCTCGCTTCCGGCGGTCAGGACTTGCTCGCCACCACTACCCTTACCGACACCCTTATGCACGTGCCCCTTCGGCGTGCGCTTGAACCGGAACAAAGCATCGTCTTAGATGTAGCATGGATTAGCACCCTGCCGCGCGTGTTCGCCCGGACTGGCTATGGTGGACGCGACGACACGTTTTTCATGATTGGTCAATGGTATCCAAAAATGTCAGTGTACGACCGTGGACGCTGGGACACCGAGCCATGGCATACCAATTCCGAGTTCTTTCACGACTTCGGGTCGTATGATGTTTCGATTACCACGCCACACGGGTATGTCGTCGCTGGAACCGGAACACCGTCCGGCGACGCACATGATAACGGCGATGGAACAGCGACCATACACTACCAGGCATCGAGTGTCACGGATTTTGCCTTCGCAGCATCGCCTGACTTTCGCACACGCACCTCGAATACCGACGGCACTGAGATCGTGTTGTTCTACCTACCCGAACACGAGCGAACGGTCCCCGAATATATTAAGGCAGCAAAAGGATCGTTGACCGCTTTCAATGCCTGGTTTGGCGAATATTCACATCCAAGATTATCGGTAGTCGATATTCCCGACGATGCGGGCGGGGCGGGCGGCATGGAATATCCGACTCTTGTCACTGGCGGCAGCATCGGCATCCCAGGCACGGGTGGCGTGGCGCTCGTCACGGCGCACGAGATTGCGCACCAATGGTGGCCAATGCAAACCGCGACAAACGAAGGGCTCGAGCCCTGGCTCGACGAAGGGTTAACGGAGTATTCCGGCATTCGGTATATGGTCGAGGCACAAACAACGCTCGACCTGGGCATCGCTGGTATCGACGCTCTAACCCTTGATCGCGCCCAGTATGCCGCCGCTTCTGACGAGCCCGCGACCCTGCCAGCGTGGCGGTACACTGGCACAGCATACGGTGCCGCGGTGTACGGCAAGACAGCAGTAGGCTTATGGACGCTTGAGAACACCGTGGGCAGCGTTCAGTTCCGGTCGGCGATGGCAGCATACCTCACCGAGTATCGCTGGAAACATCCCACCGGCGCTGACTTTCGCCGCTCGCTTGAAACGTCGCTAGGCGGCGACCTCGGCTGGTTTTTCGACGACTATCTTGACGGCACCAGCGCGATCGACTACGCCATCACCGCAATCGAGCATGGCGGCACAGGGGCAGGTGGCGTATCTGGCGATGTGGTGCGGATTCGTCGCGAAGGCGGCGTGCGCGTTCCGGTCGATGTTCTGGTGAAGTCCAACAGCGGTGCCGAACACATCGTGACCTGGGATGGCGCGGAGGAGACCACCAGTTTCACCTTTGACGACAGCGATCCCGTTGTTTCCGTGACCATCGATCCGTCCTACAAACTCGTCGCGGAACTCGACCGCACTGACAACGCCAGAACCGTGCAACCGCTTATCGCGCCGACGCTCACACTCGGTGCGCGGCTGGCGGCCTGGTCGCAGACCATCGTGCAACTGCTGGGACTTTTTGGATGACCGACCTAACCAAACCAACGACAACAAAAAGCCTCATCCTTGGCACACGTCGCGCCCTCGGTTTCCGATCCATCCTTCCGCTGTACATGTGTAGTCTGCTGCTTGGATTGATGCAGTCATGGCCTATCCTCTCACTGACTAAGAGCACGGGGCTCAACAATCCATTCCTGCTTGAGATCACCCGGGGCGGTACGAAACCCTACACCGATCTCTTTCTTGGTATACCGGGAAGCGGCACGGTCGCGGGGCTATGGGCGTTTGGATTGCTACCGGCGGGCGGCATCTTCGCGCTCGTGTATAACTTCATAAGTGGGGGGATCATCAGCGGCTGGCTCATGTCCGATCGCGGGTTCTGGGCGTCGTCTCGGCGCTTCTTCTGGTCGTTCCTGGGGTTGCAATTCGTGCTCGCTATGGTGGCGTTACTGGTCATCGTGTTTGGCGGCAGCACGCTGCTTTCATCGCCAACGATGATCATCGTCAGTATCACGGTACTACAACTGCTGAACACACTGGGTGAATTTGCCCGTGCGTATGTTGTCGTTATGGATCGCCGTAATCCATTTGTGGCGCTGGGCGCAGCACTATCCTTCGCAGTGCGCCATCTACCGCGATTCCTGTTGCTGTCCATCGCAGGAGTCGCGCTCCATGCGGTTTTGATCGGTCTGGCATGGCTGCTAGCACTATCGCTTCCACCGACACCACTTTCGTTCGTCTGGCAGCAAATTGTTCTTGCAGCCGCGATCGCAGTAAAACTTTTGCGGCTGTCCTGGGCGACTGCGTACTCTGAACAGGACACTGCGACGTTCATTCCTCGCGCAGCGCCAGCGCGGGCGATGTTCGTCCCATGCGATAAGCCGGATACAAGCCAGCCAACAGCGCCGCGACCAGAGCCAGAACCATGGCTTGGACCAATGTCGTAGGCGACATGACGAAGCGCAGTGTCCAGCCGAACGAGCGGCGATTAATGATATACACCAGCACCGTCGCGACCATGACGCCGACTGGCAACGACAACAACCCAGCAGTCAGGCCCATCAGACCGGTTTGCCCCAGCACGACGCCCCACAACTGGCGCGGAGTCAAGCCATTGGCACGCATCACACCAAGTTCGCGCGCGCGTTCGAGTTGCAGCGCCATCAGCGCCGACAAAATGCCAACGAACGCGATGATCGTCGCCAGCAATTGCAGCACGCCCGTGATCGCGAAGGTTCGGTCGAAGATTTCCAGCGTGGCGGTGCGCAGTCCGACGTTGGAGCGCACGTCGAGTTCCTGAAACGGCGCGACCTGCGTGCTGCACCGCTCGCTACCATCTGATCGACATCCGCCTCCCGGCGTGACGTAGGCCGCGAGCGAAGACAACGGCAGATCGCCGTACCATTGGCGGAACAGCGACATCGGCGACGACGACACCGCCCTGCTCCGAGGCATAGTCGTAGACGATGCCTACCACTGCAGCGGTCTGATCGCCCTGTGGCGTCCGCAGCGTGATCGGCAGTTGCCACTGCCGACCTCGTGGCGATAGGCGAATGGCTCGGACACGAGAACGCCGCCAGCACGCCAGGCACGCCACATCGTCGCCGGATCGCCGCTGACGAAATTGATAGGACTGCTCGCCTTGCGGAGCGAGATCAAGTCCGATCAATTGGACCTGCCCGTACTGACTGCCGGTCATCACGCCACGATAGCCGCTGGTCGCAGCGATCCCTGGTGTCGCTTCGAATAGCGATGACAGCCCGTGGATCGAGCGTCGCGTCGATGCGATTCACCGCAAATCCCGGCGGCGAAACATAGATGTCCGCCTCAAGGCTTGAATCCAGCCACACGACCACTGTTTCACGAAACGAACCGACCATGATCCCGACGCCAACGGTCACCGAAACTGCCACCATCAACGCCGCGATCGCCACCGATGTTCGTGATAAGGCGGCGATCAACGTCACGCGCCGCCATTCGACCCAGCAAGCCGAAGGCACGTCCAAGCAGCGGACGAACCAGGCGCATCAAGCCAACGGTGATGGCTGGCGTAAGAAACGACTACCGACCACGAAGCAGAACAAGGCGATAAAGCTAACGACTAGCGAACGAGTAGGCAGCAGCAGCAATCCGCCACCAACACGAACAGCGCAATACCAGCAAACAATAGCCGAGGAACCGCGACACGCACGACATCTTCGATATTGGAACGACGCAGTACCGCACGCGGCGGTGCCAGAGTCGCCTCACGCGCAGGCACCGCCGCCGCCAGCACCGTCGCGCCGACTCCAAGCACGATCCCCTTGACCAACGTCAGCGGAGCCACAAACACTTCGCGCACCGACACCGCGAAATACAGGTCGTTGATTGTTTGTGTTACCAGACCGACCAGACCACGACCGAGCACGATGCCAAGCGCGACCCCCGCCAGCGCGCCGACCAAGCCCGACCCCAACCGCTTCGAGCATGATCAAGGCGAAAATCTGCCGACGTGTAACACCCAGGCAGCGCAACGTCCCGAACAACGCGCGGCGCTGCACCACCGAAAACGTGATCGTGTTGTAGATCAGAAACATGCCAACGACAAGGGCCAGCAGACTCAATGCCGTTAGGTTTGTCTCGAACGCACTGGTCAGTTGTGTGATCGTCGCAGAACGTGCCGCAGGTGTGACGATATCGACATCTGGTGGCAACAATTGTTTGAGTCGCTCGGCGGCTGGAGCGTCGGCGATGAGATCGATCCGCGACAAACGACCGACCTGACCCAACACTTCCTGAGCGGTCGCGATATCGGCGATCGCGAGTCCGTCAAGTGCCCGCCTGCTCGCATCGTCGGTGGGCTCGATCAAGCCAACGACCGTTACCGCGATCTGCTTACCACCCGCCCGAGCCTGAAGCGTATCGCCAACGCCAACACCATAGCTGTCAGCCGTTTGGCGCGATACGACGATACCGTCGCGGGACGGGTCAGCAGCGACCCGAAGCCAGGCGTGTCGTGGTCGTAACCACCGCTCGTGAAGCCACGAAACGGCGCTTCTGCAAACGGATCGATACCGAGCAGCCGCAGCGGTCGGCCAGCGGAATCACTGCCATCAGCACCGACGGTCAAATAGCCCTCGACAACTGGCGCCTTGGCTTGCAGACCGACATCGCTCAGTTGACCGTACAACTGCTCGTCGATCCCGTTCGAACTTCCGACGATCTGATAGGTCGCTCGTCCAGTGATTGTCTCGGTCGGAAAGCGTGAAAGCGCGCCGTGCACTGCCGTTCGCCAGATCGATCGCGACCACCACGGCCACACCCAGGGCGATACCAAGGATCGATAGCGCGAGTTGCCAGGGATGGCGTAGAAGATACCGCAGACTCGTTCGCAACACCAACGGTGTCATGTGGATGCGCTCCGTTGTGGGGTCGCTTCGTGTACCATGCCGTCGTCGATACGCAACACACGATCCGCGTAAGCGATCACATCGGTGCTGTGCGTCGCCATAATCAGATTCTTACCAGCTTGACGTGTCAGCCGATCGAGCAAGTTCGAGCACCACACGGCCGGTATCGGCATCAAGGTTGCCGGTTGGCTCGTCAGCCAGGATCAATAATGGATCGTGCACCAATGCGCGAGCGATCGCGATACGTTGCTGTTCGCCGCCAGACAATCGATCGGGATACGAATCACGACGATCGGCCAATCCCACCTGGTCTAAAAGCTCGAACGCATGCTCCCGCGAGGCCCGGTCGGTCCGGCCATTCAGTTCGAGCGGTAAAAGTACGTTTTCGCCAACAGTTAACGTCGGGAGTAGATTATAGAATTGAAAGATAAAGCCAATATGTTGACGCCGAAAGAGCGTTCGTTCGTGTTCACTAAGCGCGGTTAGGTCGATCCCGGCGATCTTCATCGTTCCTGTGGACGGCGTATCGATCCCGCCGAGAACATTCAGGAGTGTCGACTTGCCAGAACCACTTTTGCCCAGCAACACGACGAACTCGGCACGGGCAAGGACAAGGTCGACCTCATGGAGCACAGTACGCTGCTTCCCAGCTTCTTCGAACGATTTTGAAAGATGCGTTATTGTAACAAGGGGCTCGTGTTGGCCATTGATCGACATGAGTTGTTGCGTGCGCTCCGTTGAGGATAAATGGGATGCCATTCGTCCACATTCCGTCCGGCCTCGCCGGCTGCTTGTTCAGTATACCGGGATTGCATCGCCGGATAATCAGGGAGATACATTCATGGCAGGACCGATGGATCTCACTCACTACCCATACGCTACCGAGCGCGTATCAGTCGTCGCACGAAATGGCGTTGTCGCAACCAGTCAGGCGCTCGCCAGTCAAGCCGGACTAGCGGTATTACGTCGCGGTGGTAATGCTGTCGACGCCGCTCTTGGCGACGGCGATCACACTGACGGTTGTGGAACCAACATCCAATGGCATTGGTGGCGATCTTTTCGCACTGGTATGGGATGGTTCGCGGCTACATGGACTGAACGGGTCAGGCCGTGCTCCCGCCGCATTGACCATCGATCGCGTTCGTGACGCCGGGCACGCGACGATGCCTGCACGTGGCTGGCTCACAGTAACAGTCCCAGGCGCTCCGCAAGGCTGGCGCGACCTGCATGACCGCTGGGGCAAACTACCCTTCGAAAGCCTCTTCGAAGACGCGATCCGCTATGCCGAAGAAGGATTTCCACTTTCGCCAACTCTCGCGCAGGGTTGGCAGGCCGGCATTCGAAACGACCAGCGCACTTTCTGGTCCTGAATTCGCCGGATGGCGACCTACGTTCGCGCCGGATGGATTTGGAGCGCAACCGGGCGATATGTGGGCATCGCCCGCACACGCACAAACACTCCGCGCGATCGCCGGCATCCGGCGCGGATGATTTTTACCGTGGTCGCATTGGCGCAGAAGCCATCGCCGAGTTTCGCAGACGCCACCAGGCGGCACCCTGACCCTGAAGACCTCGCACAACATACCAGCACCTGGGTCGAACCGATCACCACCAACTACCGCGGCTATGACGTCTGGGAGATCCCACCGAGCGGACAGGGTTTGACCGCACTGCTGGCACTCAATATCCTGGAAGGCTTCGAAATCACCGCGCTGGCAGCGCGATTCCGCCGATGCGTTTCATCTCCAGATCGAAGCGATCAAGCTAGCCTTCGCCGATGCATTTACCTTCATCGCTGATCCTGCCAGCGATCAGGCTGCCGCACGAGACGCTGTGGGCGGGTTACTCGACAAAGGCTATGCGGCCACGCGCCGTTCTCCGATTGGCGACACCGCCGGAACGTTCGAACATGGCGAACCGCTGCGAGGTGGAACGGTGTATCTCAATGCCGCCGACCGTGATGGGATGATGGTCAGCCTCATTCAGTCCAACTACCTTGGCTTCGGCTCAGGAATCGTCGTACCCGATACCGGCATCGCCCTCCACAGCCGAGCCAGTGGCTTCAAGCTGACGCCAGGACATCTCAACCAACTTGCACCAGGCAAGCGACCATACCATACCATCATCCCAGGCTTTCTCACCAAGGACGGCGCGGCGGTCGGACCATTCGGCGTGATGGGTGGACACATGCAGCCGCAAGGACATCGTGCAGATGGTCGTCAATATGGTCGATTATGGGATGAATCCACAGTCCAGTTTGGACGCACCACGCTGGTCATGGTCGAGCGGCAAAAACGTCGATGTCGAGCACTCCACACCGAGCCACGTCGTACGCGGCTTACTCCGTCGCGGACATGCCATCGAAGTAGCACCAGAACCGGGTCGCTTCGGACGCGGTCAAATCATTCGACGTCTAGAAAACGGTGTGTATGTTGCGGGTAGCGAAGGGCGCGTCGATGGTACGGCAGCCGGGTATTAAAGGCAAATGGCCCACGCTTTACAGCGTGGGCCATTTCTAAAGGAGGGCATCTCCACCTCAACTACCGATTGGTAGCGGTGGCGATGCCCGAACGCGTAATACTCATGGGCATCACCTCCTTTTCCCTCGACGGTCGTGGTATATAGACGATCGTCTGTGAGGGCAGTATACCATGTCGCACGGACGTGTCAATCGCGGATTTTAAAACTTCACTAGTACGTTCTATTCAGGACGTATACTAGAATCGCATTCAGACACAAGATCCGTCTATAACACTATGTCAATCGAGGTATAACAACATGGACGATCGATACGATAGCTCACAATACCAATTGCATACGCTGGAACACAACCGGAACACGCGCGCGGTGCCACGATCATGTTACATGGTCGTGGCGCGACGGCAAGCGACATCCTGGCGCTGCATCGCTCCATGAACCAGACTGATATCGCGTATCTCGCGCCGCAGGCACCAGGGTACCAATGGTATCCTCAACGCTTCATGGAGCCGATAGCCAGCAACGAGCCATACCTTAGCTATGCCATACGTGCCATTGACGACTTATCGCGTCGCTTAACGCAGCGGACTGGACACGTCAGCGCATCGTGTTGCTGGGTTTCTCACAGGGCGCATGTCTCGCGACCGAGTATGCGGCGCGAAATGCACGACGCTACGGCGGCATCGCCGGGCTAAGTGGTGGAGTCGATCGGTCCAGATGGCACGCCCCGCGACTACCAGGGCTCACTCGATGGAACACCAGTGTTCCTGGGATGCAGTGATATCGACGCCCATATCCCGCTACAAGCGCGTCCAAGACACCACCAAAATACTGACGGCTCTAGGCGCCAATGTCACCGAACGCATCTATCGTGGCATGGGTCACACCGTCAACGGGATGAAGTCGAACACGTCCAGCGCATCCTTGCCGCTATTCCTCCCCGTTAGGCTGGGAAGCACCTAAGCGAACAGACCAGTTCTACCTGACATACCGAGCCTACCCGCTATGGACCGCAGAACGCAGGTACTCACGTTCGTCGCCAGGTGCATAATATGCTATGCTCCATAGCATACGCATACGCGCGTTCGATAGTAGACGTTCAACATAGGAGGGTTAGCATGGCAGCACCACGAAAGGTGATCGCGGCGGCGCGGCAAGCCGTCCTCGAACGCTACCCAGAGATGAGCGGTATGCGCTGTAGCGGGCAGTCCGCGCCCGATGGTGAAAAATACATTGTGACGGCTCAACGCGCCATCCGCACCGCTGATGGTCAAACACTCCAACGGATCGTCCATGTTACCGTGGACCAGGAAGGACGAATACTGCGTGTCAGCAGTTCAAAATAACACCATGCGTGCGGTCGTCATTACCCAACCGGGCGCTCCCGAAGTACTCACGATTGAGCGACAGCCACTCCCACAGCCACAGGCCGACCAGGTGCGGGTGCGCGTTCACGCCACCAGTCTCAACCGCGCCGACCTGTTGCAACGCAAAGGCGGCTATCCCGCGCCAAAGCCCTGGCCCGCCAACATCCCTGGCCTTGAAATCGCGGGCGAGGTCGATGCGCTCGGACCCGACGCTATCGGGTTCAAGCAGGGCGACCGTGTGTTCGGTCTGGTCGGCGGCGGTGGATACGCCGAGTACGTGATCACGACGCCCGACCAACTCGCGCCGATCCCGTCCAACCTCGAATATACCGACGCGGCAGCGGTCCCCGAAGTCTTTATGACCGCCTACGATGCCTTGTTTGCCCAGGCCGATCTACGGATGGGCGAACGTCTACTTGTCCATGCCATTGGCTCGGGCGTTGGCACCGCTGCACTCCAACTCGCCAAAGCCGCCGGAGTGACCGTATATGGGACGTCGCGCACAGCCGATAAGCTCGAGCAAGCCATGGCACTGGGGCTGGATGCGGCGTTCAGCCCGGATGACTTCGCCACAGCGCTGCGCGAAGCGACAGGCGACGGTGTCGATGTCATCGTCGATTTCGTGGGTGCTCCATACCTACAAATGAACCTTGAAGCGCTCGCGCTACGCGGACGCATGGTGCTGGTGGGAACGATGGGCGGCACACAGGCACCGCTCGATATGGGTCTGCTGATGAGCAAACGGCTGCATATCTTCGGAACGGTGCTGCGTAGTCGAACTCGCGCCGAAAAAGCTACGTTGACGGCACGCTTCGCCGCCAATGTCGTGCCATTACTGGCGCGTGGCAGCGTGCGCCCCATCGTGGGCCGTGTCTTTGCTTTCGAGGATGTGGTCGCGGCACACACCTACATGGAATCGAACGCGAACTTTGGCAAAATCGTATTGAGGGTCATATGAGCGCGTTCAGGCAGGATATCGTCGATGCCGTGGAAAGCGCCCGCTCCGCTGGTGGCGTCGGCGGCATCGCACTCGCCGCCAGGGTGGGCGATGAAACACCCCACACCTTGTTCATCGGGGGCGATGAACACGACGCATCTTTGAACGCGCAAAGTTTGTTTCCAGTCGCGTCAGTCACCAAGCTTGCAACATCACTGGCGATCGCACGCCTGGTGGATCAGGGCGTGTTGTCCTATGACGATGCGCTGTTCGAGCATCTGCCCGAAGCAGCATCGGCGCTCCCTGGGATCGGGCTACGTGACATTCTGAGCCATTGTGCCGGACTGCCCGCCGACCTCGATCCGGCTAGCGCTCCCTATACAATGAGACTGGACTGGCCCGCGTTACGCGACGCCTGTCTGCAAACGCCATTAGTGGCTGCACCACGCAGCATCGTGCAGTATGGCAACGTCGGCTACGGGTTGATGGCGATCGTTGTCGAGCGCTTGACTGGCCTCCAGTTCGCCGACGCGTTGCGCTCGCTCGTCATCGAGCCACTCGGCATTGAAGCCTACCTGCAAGCCGACCTGCCCCGTCCAGCCGTACATCTCAGCGACGTACGTGGACGCCGCGCACAGGAGGGTATGGAGCCGTTCAATTCCACGTTCTATCGGTCGCTCATGCTGCCATGGGCCGGTCTGGTGGCGACGCTTGACGGCGCATTCACGCTCATCGACGCATGGAGTCAACCAGGATTCTTTAAGTGAATCGACACGGCGCGACGCTACCAGCAACCAGGTCGGGGATCTGGGCGGTGGTCAGATCAGGCCGCTGTGGTGGCAACACTGCCCGTGGGGACTAGGACCAGAACTCCACGGCACCAAAACACCGCATTGGGCTCCCCCTTCGGCCTCAGCGTCCTCGTTCGGACATGCCGGAGCGTCAGGATGCCTTGTCTGGTTCGATCCCGAAGCGCGTGTCACCTGGGCGATCATGGGAACGCGCACCGCCGACAATGGCTGGCTGATCCGCTATGGCTCGCAGATCGGCGCGGCGCTCCTTCAATCCGCGCATAGCTCGGCAACCACCGAATGAATCTACAAATCGTCCACGGCTGGGCCGAAGAAGCCGGCGAGATCAGCCGCCATTACTTCAATCGTGTCGAAGCCCAAATCAAAGCCGACCGTAGCGTCGTCACCGCCGCTGATGTCGAGATCGAACATCTGCTGCGCGAACGTATCCACGCCACCTATCCCGACCACAGCATCATCGGAGAGGAACAGGGCGGCGACAGGAGCAACGCACCCTACGCCTGGGCGATCGACCCACTGGACGGCACCAGCAACTTCGTAGAGGGGTTGCCGATCTGGGGAACATCGATTGGATTGCTCCACCATGGCGTCCCGATCCTGGGCTGCTTCTACATGCCGCTCGTCGGCGATTGGTACGAAGTCGGTATCGAGGGTCCGGCCCTGTTTAACGGCAGACCGATCCACGCGACGACCGACGACCTGCTCGATTCCGAAGCCTGGATCTGCGTGCCGTCGAACGTCCATCGCCGCTACCAGATCGTGCATCCCGGCAAGGTTCGCTCGCTTGGTTCGCTCGCCGCGCACTTATGCTACGTCGCACGCGGCACCGCTGTCGGCGCGATTATCGGTGCACCCTACATCTGGGACATGGCGGCTGGGCTTGCGCTGCTCCATCGTGCGGGTGGCGATATCCGCTCGCTCAAGGACGGACAGCCCATCGACCTGTCAACACTTGGTCGAGATAAGCCGCAGCAGCCACTCATCGCCGGATCGCCCGCCGCAGTCGCCATGCTGCGTGAGCGCGTCAACATCCGCACATAGCACGGCTCATACATTCAGTGCATAAGAGCGATGTCAAAGCTTTTTGTGGCTCCGCCGTCCAGGATCATACAGGTGTGACACACGCCCTGCGATTTGCTACCATAGCGCGTGATGCAAGATACGGCTGAACTTACTACCCGGCAGCGCGTCCATACGCGCCGCCTCGCACTGCGACTACTCGCCGGAGCCTTCCCTGGACGCCTCGCACTGGTAGCCCTGCTGGCACTCGTCGGCGGCGCGTTGCCTGCCATATTCGCCGTGCTTGTCGCCGGGGTCATTCAGACCATCGCCACAAGTGTGGCCGGCGCGACCATCGACCGTGGGCGTGTCACCACGTCCCTGGCGGCGATGGCGGTCGTCCTGGTGTTACAGGAAGTCACCGCCGCCGTGCGCGAGATCGTCGTCAACAACCTGTACCGCCGCTACGACGAGTATCTGCTCGGTCGCGTCATGCGAACGACACTCGGCGTGCCCCGCCTTGATCTATTCGAGCATCCCACCATCGCCCAAAGCACCGACCGCGCCGTTCGTATCGCCCGTTTCGGACCGGGCGAACTCGTCAGCGGCCTCAGCGCCAAATGGGGGCAACAGGCGCAGGGGCTTGCCGCGACTGTACTGGTGGCGACGATCTGGCCCCTGGCCGCCGTTGTCCTTGCGGTGGTG
This sequence comes from uncultured Chloroflexia bacterium, assembly GCA_963782315.1. Lineage (GTDB taxonomy): Bacteria > Chloroflexota > Chloroflexia > Chloroflexales > Kallotenuaceae > JBBSGA01. The sequence continues at coordinate 23,223 of CAWAJS010000041.1, read as the reverse complement.
TGGATGCTCGTCGGGTGGCAATTACAGGCCGATTATTACCGCGCTAACCCGTTCTGGGCTGACCCGTTGCGCCGCGCACGCTACCTCAAACAACTGGCACTTATGCCCGAATGGGCCAAGGAGCTACGCATCTTCGGCCTAGCCGACTGGCTGACGCGGCAATGGAGCGCACAATGGTTGAGCGTTATGAACAACCTCTGGCGCGCGCGGCAGGTCGATCAACGCCGCATGATGCTACTACTCGTGGTGGTCCTGCTGCTCAACGGCGGCGTGCTATGGCTAGCTGCGTCGGCGGCGCTCGCCGGAACCATGACTATCGGCGCTGTGACGGTGCTGATACAGGGATTGTTCGGCATGTCGCTGCTGGGCGACCAGGAAGGCGACGTTTGGATCGAGAACGGTGCGGTCCCGGTGCCTGACCTTCTGGCGTTCGAGCGCGACACCGCGCATCTGATGCCACAGCCGGACGCCGCACTCGTCCAGCACACGCCCACCAAAGAGATACGCTTCGAGGATGTACGCTTCGGCTACGGCACCCGTACAACGCCCGTTTATGACGGCCTCGACCTTCGTATCGCCGTCGGTCAATCGCTGGCGATCGTCGGCCTCAACGGGGCGGGCAAGACCACCCTCATCAAGCTACTGGCAGGGTTGGAAGTACCCCAACGCGGACGCATCACCGTCGATGGGATCGACCTCGCCCGTATTGATCCCGCGTCGTGGCAGCGCACCGTCGCGGCGATCTTCCAGGACTTCGTACACTACGAGCTATCCGCACGCGACAATATCGGCTTTGGCGCGATTGAAACGCTCCACGACCCGGACACCAACGAGCGCATCGCACGTGCAGCACGGCGCGCCGGAGCCGAGGATGTATTGTCAGGGCTACCGCAAGGCATACATACACCGCTATCGCGCCGCTTCGCTGGCGGCACCGACTTATCGGGCGGTCAGTGGCAGCGTATCGCCCTGGCACGCGCTATGACCGCCGTGGAGTCAGGCGCGAGTGTGCTGGTGCTGGACGAGCCGACCGCGCATCTCGACGTACGCGCCGAAGCCGCCCTATATGATCGCTTCATCGACCTCACGGCTGGCCTGACCACCATCGTGATCAGCCATCGCTTCTCGACTGTGCGCCGCGCCGACCGGATCGTCGTTCTTGACGGCGGGCGCATCGTGGAGGACGGCAGCCACAACGATTTGATCGCCGCTGGCGGTCAGTATGCTCACCTCTTCCAGACCCAGGCGATGCGGTATGCCGAAAGCGAGGATGACGATGCTTGATACCTCGTTTCACAGCCGCATACGGGCAGCCAAAACGATGCTACGTTTCGCGTGGGAAGCGGATCGGCGCAGTTCAATCCTGGCCTTTGGTCTGATCGGACTCGAAGGACTCGCACAAATCCTTTTCGCCTTCTGGCTCAAACTCCTGCTCGACGGCGTGCAAAGCGGCGACCAGCGCCCGGTGATGATCGCCGCCATCGGCATCACCTGCTCCATCGCTGGGGTTACAACGCTGGCGTATTACGGTAGCCTGATGCGTCGCTTGATGTCGGAACGGGCGCACCATCTGGTCGAACGGCGTCTACTCGATCTTGTCGCGCATATACCGACCCTCGACATTCAGGAAACACCCGCGCACCTCGCCCAACTTGAATTGCTCGAAAGCGAATCATGGGAGTTCGGCTCGGTGATTCCATCGATCCTAAAGCTCTTTACCATCCTCGTCCGAATCGTCACGACGCTGCTCGTACTACTGAGCATCCATCCGTTGTTATTGCTGCTGCCACTATTCGGACTACCGGCGTTGCTGCTCAGTTCGCGCACGAGTAACCTGTACCAGTTAGGCAACGAACTCGCCGCCGAACCGTCACGCCGCGCCAACTATCTATTCAATATGGCCACTACCAGCGCAGCCGCCAAGGAACTGCGCCTATTCCGCCTAGGCGACGAAGTACTCGCCCGTTTCCATTCCGCGCACCACGAAGTGCAAGCCATCCACCAGCGTCTGAACATGCGCGGCGCGGGGTTGAAGCTGCTCACCCGTTGTTTCTTCCTGATCGGCTTCTTCGGCGCGATCGTGTTCATGGTCAACCGTGCGCTCGCTGGACAGGCGACGGCGGGCGATGCCGTCCTGACTGCCACACTCGCCGGACAGGTGCTTGGCCTGATCGCTGGCTCGGCTGAACTGATCCAGTTCGCGTGGAGTTCGCTCGCGACGGCGAGCCGCTTCGTGTATCTCCAGGATGTCGCAACGCAAGCCGTGCGGCCTGCCGCTGGCACGGGCATCGTGCCGACGCGCCTGCACGACGGCATTCGTTTGGAAGGCATCACCTACCGCTATCCACTCGGCGAAAGCGATACGCTTCACGACATCACTCTCGATCTACCGGCAGGATCGACGATCGCGCTCGTCGGCGACAACGGCGCGGGCAAGACTACGCTGGTGAAACTACTGGCGGGGCTGTACATTCCATCCGGTGGTCGCATCCTGGTCGACCGCACCGACCTGGCGACGCTTGATGCTGAACAGTGGCGCACGCACATCGCAGCCGGATTCCAGGATCACGCTCGCTGGGAGTTTGTCGTGCGTGAAACAGTCGGCATCGGCGACCTCACGGCACTCGCCGATGAGGCGCGGGTGGTTGATGCGCTGGAGCGGGCGGGAGCCAGCGACATGTTGCCGACGCTTCCGGCAGGGACGGCGACGCAACTTGGCCCATCGTGGCCTACGGGCGTTGACCTATCCGGCGGACAGTGGCAGAAACTTGCGCTTGGCAGGGCGATGATGCGGACCAGTCCACTGCTGTTGCTGCTGGACGAGCCGACCGCCGCGCTCGACGCAGACACCGAGCATCGTCTGTTCGAGCGTTGGACCGCGACTGCCCGCGACCTGCGCCGTGCCACCGGGGCCGTGACGGTCCTGGTGTCGCATCGCTTCTCGACGGTGCAAATGGCTGATCTGATTGTGGTGCTGGATCGCGGCCGCATCGTGGAGCAGGGCAACCACGCCGCATTAATCGCCAGGGGCGGCCTGTACGCCGAACTATTCGAGCTACAGGCGCGGTCGTACCGCTAGATTTCAGCCTAGTTGATCAAGCGCTTGCACAAGCCGCACGATGCCGGCGCGAAATGCTTGTGGTTCGGTCAGCGCCGACACCATCAAGTGTACGCCGCGTTCGTAGCCGTAGAAATAGCCGGGGTGGACGTTAATCCCACGGTCAAGCAGCGCCAGCACAACGGCTTCTTCGTCCATCGCGGTTTCGATGCGCGGAAACAGATAATAGCCACCATCGGGCAGGTGTGCGTCGATACGCGACGACGCCGCGAAGGCATCGAGCGCAAAGCGCATGTTCGCCCCCACCTGCTGCACCATCTGCGCCACAAACGGGTCGCCCTCCTCGAATAACGTGGGCAGCATATGCTGCGTGAGGCTGTTGGCCCCCAGGAACGTATCGTTGAGCAGTTCCAAACGGTCGCCCCAGCGTTCGTAGGCGCGTCCGTCGAGCGCGATCCAACCGAGTTTGAGGTCGGGCAACGCGAACATTTTGGAAATGCCGTTGAGGACGAACACCGGCAAGTCAGGATGTAGAGCGGCGAACGGTGGGACGTGCGGTGCCGCGAACGCCCACGGCGCGAACACTTCATCGCAGATCGACGGGCAAACCAAGCTCGCTGAGCGCGGCGAGGGGTTGCTGCACGACCATGCCGGTTGGATTGTGTGGCGACACGACCAGCACGCCGCGTGTACGCTCGTCGCTGGCGTAAATGAGGCTTTCCTCGTCGATGTGCCAGCGCGGTTCTTCGCGCATGCGATAGGTGCGTAGCTCGATATGATGAATCGCTGCCAGGAACTCGAACAACGGGTAGGTGACCTCAGGGGCGAGAATGTTATCCCCTGGCTCGGTGAGCAGCGCGAACAGCAGTGAATACGCCTCGCTGGTGCTGGCGGTCACGAAGACGTGTTCGGAATCGATCACAAACGCGGGCTGGCGTCGGGCGTAATACGCCGCGATGCTTCGGCGTGCCGCCGTCGAACCGCGTGGGTCAGGTTCGTAGCGGCGCGTCGCCCAATACGTTTCTGAGGCTGACTGCAAAATCGCCGGAGGAAACAGCAAGCCTTGCTGGGTCGGATTGCTGCTGGCAAGATCGACATAGCCCGGTCGCCCGGCGGCAAGCCGTCGAGCTACGTCGATATCATTAGGTGTCAGGTCTTGATCAGCCCAGAATCCCGGCATACCATATCCTGATATATGGGCATGAAGTTTTGAACCTCATGCCCATTACTGCTACTTGCGGTTGAAGATCACGCGCTCGGCGTTATCGTAATAGACTTTTTGTAACACGTCATCGGGTAGGAACACGCCGTATATACCCCAACGCCCCTGGCCGGGGGTATGGCTACCAGCATAGTTGAAGTATTCGTCATCAGTTTCCAAAAACCGATAGTAGGTCTGGTAGGTTTCCAGTCCCGGCCCCGAATCCGTGCCGAACATGATCTGGTCGGAGTGATCGAGGAAGAAGCGCCGCGACGCATATGGCTGGCGTCCAAGCTCCGAAATACGGGCGCTAATGTCCACATAAAAGTTCGGGCAGCGTTCCATCAGATCGCCGACCCACGCAAGATTCTCCGAGTAACATCCGACATGCGCGCCGATGAAGTCCGTGCCGGGGTGACGTGCGACGATGTTCGCCAGTCCCTCCATGATCGTCATGAACGGAGGAAAGGGCGGACTAGGAAACTGCCAGTCAGGGTGCGCTTGCAGTTCCTCCCAACGTTCGTTGGTTTCGTCCAACGGCTCGAAAAAGGCCACCGGATCGGCGATGTGGATCAGCACTGGCAAGTTGAGTTCACCCGCTGCCGCCCACACCGGATCGAGCCGCGGGTCGTCCACCGCCACCAGCGTGCCATTCTGGTCGGTGACGGTCAGACCAAGCAACTTCCAGATTTTGAGGCCGTCCGCACCGCGGGCAGCCTGCTCGCGCAGACGCTCCGCCGCCCACTCACCAAAATTGTCGCCATGCTCCGGCCACTTCGACCAATCAACGCCGCCAAACACCGCGAAACGGTCGGGTGCTGCCGCCTTGAAGTGTGCGAGATGACGATCGAGGATATCCTCGCCCCATCCTCCGTCCAGATCGACATACTTCTGCACGCCAGCACGATCTAACGCTGCCAGCAATTCTTCGACCGGACGGGAGTCCCAGCCACCGAATCCAGGCCCAAGATGATTATGTGCGTCGATCACCGGAAAGCGCGGGTGCTCAATCTTCGTTTGCTTGGTCGTCAACATCGAACGTGGGTGAAAGTCCCGAAGTTGCATCGAGAATTCCTTGATAAATGACCGATGACCGAGAATCACGGGGAGAGACGAAAGGTACACCAACGTCGTGCGCCCGAGTTTAAATGACGCTTTGCGGGGCGTCAGATTCTGCCACTATTCTAATCACCTGCGTGGAACTGTCAATTAGTTCCAGGCCTGTTGTTGACGCTTTTGCACTGTTATGATATATTTTGACGCATCTCAACGATGTCCTTCCACAATGTCGTCACGAATACACGACCTTAATCTGGGCTAAGGGCATATGTATCCTCCTTAGCCGACAACGACCAATTCAGTCGTACCGGAGTACCCATGTCCGCACCTACGATCACACAAGGCGAACATACCATCCGCGAAATCCTGAGTCAGCCAGTCACATGGCGTTCGGCGCTAGACGGCGTACAAGCCAAACGAACCGAACTCCAGGCGCTGCTGCAGCGATTCGACGGCAAACCGTTGCTGATGCTTGGCAGCGGATCACCTTACTATCTCGCACAGGCCATCGCCGCGCTCATCCGCGCCCATGTCGGACGCCCGTGTGCCGTGTCGCCCTCAGCAGAGATCGTCTTTAACCGCCAGAGCGTTCTCGCCGAACAGGGACCCACGCTAGCGATTGTCTTTTCACGCTCCGGCGAAACAAGTGAGGCTATCGCCGCGACGCGCATCATCCAGCGTGCAGGCGGTGCAGTCATCGCCGTCGGCTGTGACGCATCGACAACGCTGATGGGCATCGCCGATGTTGCGGTGGAAGTTGCCGAAGGCCGCGAAGAAAGCGCCGCGCAAACACGCTCGTTCGCTGGTATGTACATCGCCGGACAGGCCATCGTCGCGTTAATGGGGCAGTCTGGCGCGGATACCGACGACCTGGCAGCCGGACTTGAGCGCTTGCCGGACCTTGGACCGACTTTGCTCGAAACGGCTCGTACGACAATCAGCCGCTGTGCGACCGACACCGAGATCGAACGCATCTTCGTACTCGGTTCGGGTGTGCGCTATGGCATCGCCTGTGAAACCGCCTTAAAATTCCAGGAGATGTCGCTTACAAACATCCACGCGTATAACCCGCTTGAGTTCCGGCACGGTCCGATGTCAATGGCGGACGAACAGGCACTGGTGATTGGACTGATCGGTGGAAACGGCAGCGACGAAGAGCTCGCCGTGTTACGCGAATCACAGGCGTTTGGCGCACAGGTGGTAGCCATTGCGGAACAGTCGTCGCCGCTCATGGAAGGAATGGACGGCTCGCTGGTTCTCGATTCCGGTCTGCCCGAACACGCACGTACGGCACTCTATTTACCACCGTTGCAGTTGATGGCCTACGAACGTGCGATGGCGAAGGGACTCAATCCCGATTCGCCGCGCAACGTGACCAAGTTTGTGCGGGTCGCGCATCTTGAAACAGCCGGCGAATAACAACGTATACGCGCTCGTGCGTACGAACAAGGCTTCCCGATGATCGTTACATTTACGCCGAATCCGGCTCTGGACAAGACCGTAGTCGTTCCCGGCTTCGATCTCGGCACGATCTTTCGCACCGCCGACGTTCAAATGTTAGCTGGCGGCAAAGGCTTCAACGTCGCCCGCTCGCTACGGGTTCTCGGCCACGATCCGGTCGTCGTCGCGCCGTTGGCGGGGCACATCGGTCACCTGATCGATGATCTCGCTCGCGCCGAGGGGCTGGAGTGTGAAGCGGTCTGGTTCGACGGTGAAACGCGCACCTGCTTGTCCATCGTCGATCCCAGCAACGGCAAGGTCTCCGAGATTTATGAGGCGGGTCCGGTGTTGCCTGCGGAAGCGTGGGAGCGTACACTGCACACACTTCAACGACGGCTTACGTCCGGTACCATGCTCGCTGTCGGTGGAGGCTTTCCGAGGGGTGTTTCCGATGATGCATTGCGGCACATCGCTCAAAGCGCTTATGACGCCGGAATTCCGGCGATGTTCGACTCCTATGGTCCACAACTACGCAATGCCCTTGGTGCGCGACCATGGTTGGTCAAGTGCAACGCTCATGAGGCCAGCGACCTGCTTAATCGCACCGTCGAAGGCTTCGCTTCAGCGATCACCGCCGCCATTGACATCCAGGCCGCCGGTGCGCGTGCGGTAGTGATCACGCTGGGAGCGGTCGGTGCCGCTGGCGTCGATGAACACGGGCAAGCCTTCGCATGGCGTGCCCCGAAGGTTTGTAGCGTTTCAGCGGTTGGCAGCGGGGATGCCTGTTTCGCAGGAATCGCGCTCGCACTGGCAGGGGGAGCGCCGCTGGCAGAGGCGACTCGACGCGGCATGGCAGCAGGCGCCGCGAATACCCTCCAAACCGGCGCGGGCATATTCGGACGCCGCGAGGCGGAACATCTCATCGCAGAGGTACAACCGATCGAGTATGAACCTGCGGGTTCGTGATCGGACAATCCCTGGTTGCTACACCGGACATCGAGGTTCGGACGGCATAAATTGACATCGCTCGTCATTGGCGCGATTTTCGTTCGCTTAGCGAACGGTTATCGGGCAACAGCCGCATCATTCAGTTCACAGAAAGGGAAAGTGTATGAAGAACGTCCGACACGTGCGGTCCATGCAGATGCTGGTCATCTTATTGATGACAATGATCGTTCTGGCAAGTTGTGGTGGCGGCTCGACCGCACCCGCCGCGTCCCCGACCACCGCCACAGATAGTGCCGCCGCGCCCGCCGTAACCGCTGACTCTGGCGTGGTTGCTCCCACGACCGCCACCGAAGATGGTGTAACGGAATCGGCTGAAGTCGCTGGCAAAACAAACATCACCTATTGGACCCACGACAACGCCGCGTTCGTGAAAGCAACCAAAGAGTTGATCCGCGGCTTCCAGGAAGCTAATCCAGATATCAACATCGTCTACCAGCGCTTCCCGTACGATGTACTGATCAACAAACTCCAAACAGCCTATGCTTCCGGAACGGAACCGGATATGCAGCAGATGTTCGGCACCTGGGCCACCGAGTACGCTAAGAAGGGTCTACTGACCGAAGTCACGATCCCGCGGGCACAGCTTGAGGAACAGTTCTGGCCCGCAGCCCTGGGTGCATACACCGTCGAAGGCAAAGTCTACGGGCTACCGCAGGAATACAACCTCGAAAACGGCGGCATGCTCATCAACAAAAAGATGCTGGCATCAATCGGGGCTGAAGTGCCTACGACCTGGGATCAAATTCGGGAGGTCGGCAAGCAGTTGACGAAGTGGAATGGCGAGCAACTCGAACAATCGGGCTTCGCGTTCACCAACAATGACAGTATTACCTTCATCTATCTGTCGCTGATCCTGCAACAAGGGCGCGAAGTATTGGGACGACGAAGGCAAGTATGTCAACTTCAACACGCCCGAAGCAAAGGCTGCATGGGTGTTTGAAACTGGCCTCGAAACGACCGACAAGCTGACGCAGGAACGCGCGTTTGGCCCCACCGTTGATACCTTCGACGTGTTCTATCAGCAGAAAGCCGCAATGGGCTTTCGGGGCCCGTGGGTCATCGGAACAGCCGTCGAAACCTACCCTGATGTAAAGTATGGCACCGATTTCGACTATGTTCCCGTACCATCATTTGTCGATGGAACGCCTCCGCTGTTCGCCGCAGAATCTGGCTGGGGAACCGTTGTGTCGAGCCGCTCCAAGAACAAGGAAGCGTCGCTTAAGTTCCTTGAGTTCATGTCGCAGCCCGACAACGCCCGCGAATGGAACAACACGACTGCAACTGTGCCGTCGATCAAGGCGCTCAAGGACGATCCGAAGCTACTGGAAGTAACGCCAGCCCTTAAGACATCGTTCGACGCGCTGCAATACGGACAGTGGATCGGCGAAGTACAGAATCGTGACCGCTTCTTCAAGGTGATTCACGACCATTACACCGCCGTGGTGCTGGGTCAGGAAAAGCCTGAGGATTCGCCGGCCCTGATGACGACCGAAATCAACGCCATGATCGACGAGTACCTCGGGCCGTAGACGCAGGTAGTACCATAGAGCAAGAAGGTTCTGGGGAGACGTTGCCGTAGGCATTCGGTCTCCCCACCTTTTTCGGTCACTACCTGTCATCTTTCGTCGTTGGTTGAAGGAGTTCCGAGTATGTCGATAGCAAAGCCAGCGCTCGTCACCAAGCGCGCCACGCGGCGGTCCCGACGCGAACGTGCGCCCGGTCACGCCCAACGCATGCGCTTCGTCGCAATCTGCATCGTCCCGATCATGTTGCTGTTCCTCGTGTTTTCGTTCCTGCCGATCTGTATGAGCATCATACTCAGCATGTATCGCTATAACCCGCTTGACGCCACTGCGCCATTTATTGGTTTCCGCAATTACACCTTCGCGTTTACCAAGGATGTAGCGTTTCGTAAATCGGTCGTCAACACGTTTCTGTATGTGCTCATCGCGGTGCCGCTAAACATCGTGCTGACGCTGCCGATCGCCATGGCGCTCAACAAAATCGAGCGCTTCAAGGCGGTATTTCGCACGATCTTTTTCATGCCTTCGGTTGCCTCGCTCGTCGCGGTCGCGTTCGTGTGGTCCTACATGTACGAACCACAGGCCGGTATCATCAACACCGTGCTCCGTTCGATGGGCTTGCCCGGTCGATTCTGGCTGTCGGAGCCGCAAACGGCGTTGTACGCGATCATCCTGGTCGCCGTGTGGCAGGACATGGGCTATAACATCATCGTGTTCCTTGCGGGCTTGCAAACCATCCCCGAAATGCTGCACGAAGCGGCGACGGTCGATGGCGCGACCGCCTGGCAACGGTTTCGTTACGTTACGATGCCGCTGCTAAGTCGCACGATGTTGCTCGTGACTGTGCTGACGACCCTTTCCTACATGCAGGTGTTTATTCCGATGCAGGTGATGACGGCAGGCGGGCCCCTCGATTCCAGCCGCACCGTCGTGTTGCATATCTGGGATCAGGCGTTTCGCTACCTCAAGATGGGTTATGCCAGTTCCTTATCGGTGATGCTACTGATTATCCTGCTGGTCATTACGCTGATCCAGATGCGTTTTCTACGCACCAATTGGGAGTATTGATATGGCAGCATCGACTCACCCAAGATCCCAACCGCACACCGACCGTAGCACCGTCATCCTGTACGTGCTGCTCACCTTCGGCGCGGTGCTGATGGCGCTGCCGCTCGTGCAGATGATTCTGACCTCCCTCAAGAGTGCCGCCGAAGCCGCCGCTGTGCCGCCGACGCTCTTTCCGGCGAATCCATCACTGAGTGCATATCGCACAGTGTTGACCGAAGCACCATTCTTCACCTGGTTCCGTAACAGCGTCGTCGTCGCCCTATCCGTTACGGCGATCCAGTTGTTCACCTCCACGCTCGGCGGCTATATCTTCGCCAAGTTCGATTTTCCCTTCAAGAATATTCTGTTTACGCTGATCCTGGCAACATTGATGGTGCCGTTTCCGGTCGTACTGATTCCGGTGTACCTGATCATCAGCAAACTACAGTTGCTCAACACCCTGTTTGCCCTGATCGTACCGAGCATGGTGACGGCGTTTGGTATGTTCTTGATGCGCCAGTTCGCCGCTGCCGTTCCCAGCGAGTTGCTCGACGCGGCACGCCTCGACGGAGCGGGAGAATTCACGATCTATGCGCGACTTGTGCTGCCGCAGTTACGCCCCGCTATGGCGACGCTCGGTATCTTTACCTTTATGGCAACCTGGAACGATTATCTTTGGCCTTTGATCGTGATCAACGATCAGAACCGCATGACCCTGCCGCTGGCGCTGACGTTCTTCAATTCGCAACATTCCACGCGCTACGACTTGATGATGGCAGCCTCAGTACTGATCATCGGTCCGATCATCCTGATCTTCCTATTCTTTCAACGTCAATTCGTCAACGCTGTCGCCTTGAGTGGCATGAAGTAACCTAAAAAGGATTCCAATGAAGGAACGAATCGTCCTGATCGGTGCTGGAAGTGTTGTGTTCACCCGAGGGTTGGTCGCGGATTTGATCCGCACCAAGGTCGATGCCGAAGTTGCGCTGGTCGATATCGATCCGGTGGCGCTGGAAGTCGCCGAACGCCTCGCCGCCAAGATGATCGCGCTCGCCGGAGCGCCGCTCAAGCTAGAAGCAGCGACGGACCGCCGCGATGTGCTACGCGATGCGACCGTCGTGATCTGCACGATCGGCGTGGGCGGACGGCGCGCCTGGGAACAGGACGTGTTCATTCCGCGCAAATATGGCATTTTCATGCCGGTGGGCGATACCGTTGGTCCCGGCGGCTCGTCGCGGGCGCTGCGGATGATTCCGGCGATGGTCGCCATCGCCAGGGACGTACAGGAACTCGCGCCCAACGCCTTTTTCGTCAACTATGGCAACCCGATGGCTCCGGTCTGCCGCGCCATCATCAAGGCGACGGGCTTTCCGGTCGTCGGGCTATGCCATGGCGTCTTTCATACCGGGCAGTACATCGCACGCGCCCTCGGTGTGGACGAGGCGAGCCTGCAATACAGCGCTGTCGGTATCAACCACCTGACCTGGTTTCGCAGCGTGCGTGCCAATGGGCAGGACTGTATGCCGCGCATGCTGGAAATCGCCGCTGAGCGCGTCAGTCGCGCTCCCGCCTCTACCAGCGCCCAGCCGGGCGAAGCAAGTGGCAACGACAATCTCTATCATGCCGAATTCAACGGCGTGGATAATCCCTTCTCCTGGCAACTCATGCAATACTTCGGGGCGCTGCCCGCGGCGCTCGATCGTCACGTTACCGAGTTCTTCCCGCAATTCTTCCGCGACGGCACGTATTACGGGCGCAAGCTCGGCGTCGATGCGTTCAGCTTCGAGGGAGTCGTCGCCTACTGGTGACAACGCCTACGAGGAGATGCGCGAGATCGCGTTTGCGGATGCACCGCTTCCCGACGATTATCTGGTGCGGCTCAGCGGCGAACATGAGCAAGCCCTCGACATCCTGCAAGCGATTCGCGGCGACCGTGGCACGATCTTCTCGGCAAACCTGCCGAATAAGGGGCAAGTCCCTAACCTGCCGCTCGACGCCATCGTGGAAGCGCCCGCCATCGCCACCAGCGAAGGCTTGCAGCATGTGATGCAGCCAGCGCTCGCTCCCGCCATCGCCGGAACGCTGGCGACACGCTACCAGTGGGTCGAAACCATCGTGGACGCCGCCCTGGAAGGCAGCCGTGCCAAGTTCATCGAAGCGTTGGTGCTTGACGGTGCGACCGCCTCCATCGAGCAGGCCACCGCGCTCGCCGACGAATTGCTGGCGGCACAGGCGCAGTACCTACCGCAGTTCTAAACGCAAGAATCAAAGGGCGTGACTAAATACGTGATGAATCACGCCCTTACTGGCTCGTTCCAACCTGATACGTCATCTCACGGTCTGTGCAATGTATCTCCACGTACTGTATACTTTTCCTCATCGCATTCAATCAACGTTGTACGCCTGTAAGGAGTCCGATTCTTGATCGTCGAAACTCACGTAACGATGGCAGACTTGCTCGCCTTCAACGCATATCACATGCGAACATCGCCAGTCTATCCAGCGCCAGCTCCTAGTGTACGGAGCCTGATAACAGGGCTTGCTCATTGTGATTGAGATGTGGATCCTCTTTGCTATCGCTGGTACGGTTGAGCTTATCGAGCATTCTCATTTCGCTTTGTATCAGTGTGATTCATTTTGCGATCTATCCCACTTAGCACGTCGCAGCAGTTATGAAGACTCGTGGAAAAGATGGCGCGTGAAGGTAAGAACGAGCAGTATGCTCGGCGATCAGAGGCTGGAACTGACGCCCGAAGCGACTAATCGTAACAGCCAAATCAAGTACAAGCACAATGAATTGGTCAACGGTCGAGCGCATCGCAACCACCGATGACCATGCTTTCTTGTACGTCAGCGCCATTTCAGCACTAATGGTCCCACGCAACGCATTTGATTCACAGTCTGAGTTCCAGGCGTTCGTGGCTCAGGCTGAAGCATACCGAAGCGCTCACACCTCGTAAATTAAGGTCACAGAAGCAGCAATCGGCAATGATATAGCCAGCTCTGTGTTCGGTGTCGGTGTCAGCATACGAAGCCACCCTGGTAGGCCATTTGATGGACCTACTCACCGGCTACGGTAGAAGATATGAAGCACTTGCTCAGGCTATTTTGATGCTTACGGGGCTTGACATTTACCCGTGAAGCTTTTATAGTCCAGACAACGAAAAATAGGCAAATGCTCTTATCCAGAGGGGTGGAGGGACCGGCCCTGTGAAACCCCGGCAACTCGCTGGCATCGTACGCCAGCAGGGTGCCAATTCCGGCAGAATCTTCTGGAAGATGAGAGAACGCGCCATCGCAGTATACTTGCGTGCGGTTCGACGTGCTCTCATCAGTCTGGATGAGAGCACGTTTTTAATTGCCCCTTGCAGGCATGGCAGGAATGGACGGTAGAACGCGATGAGCTTACATGTACTCAAGTTCGGAGGAACGTCGGTAGGGAGTGCGGCGGCGATCAACAATTTGTTGACGATCGTCAGCGAAGCAACGCACGCACACGATGCGTTGGTCGTAGTGGTATCGGCGATGAGCGGCGTGACTGATATGCTGCGTCGCGGCGCGCATAGCGCCAGTACCGGAGACACTACCACCTTTGGCACCCTTGCAAACGACATCGAACAAAAACACGTGGCTGCAGCGCTCGAACTCGTCCCCGACGAACAAGAACGAAATGCCGTCTTGCAGAATGTCGGCAAGTTGATTGACGAGTTCCGCGTACTTTGCCACAGTGTCCAGGTGATCGGTGAATTGACACCACGCGCCCTCGACGCGATCTCCTCGTTGGGTGAGCGCATGAGCGCCCCACTGGTCGCGGCAGCCTTGCGCCACCATGGATTACGTGCCGGCGCGTTCGACGCCACGAACATCATCGTCACCGACGACCGTTTCGGCGACGCCGCACCGTTGATGGACCGCACGCGCCAACGCGCGCAGGCCGAACTTGGCGCAGCCATTGAACGCGGCACGATTCCGGTCGTGACAGGCTACATCGGCGCGACCGAGAATGGCGCAACGACGACGCTCGGACGCGGTGCCAGCGACTTCACGGCATCGATCCTGGGCGCTGCCCTGGACGCCGACCTGGTTTCGATCTACACCGATGTCGATGGTGTCATGACCGCCGACCCGCGCACCGTGCCGCACGCCCGCGTCTTGCCGACCCTCTCGTATGAGGAGATCGGTGAACTGGCGTTCTTCGGCGCGAAGGTACTCCAACCCAAAGCGATCAGGCCAATCGTCGAGCGTGACATCGCGCTCGTGATTCGCAACACCTTCAACGCGCAACATTCCGGCACAGCCATCGTGCGTCAGGCCAAAGCCGCCAACGGCATCGTCAAAGCTGTTACCGCTATCCGCGATATGTCGATTATCACGGTCGCGGGCCGTGGCATGCTTGGTATTCCCGGCGTTGCCGCACGCACCTTTGGCGCGGTCGCACAGGTGAACGCAAGCTGTCTGATGATTTCTCAGGCATCGTCCGAGCAAAGCATCTGCTTCGTCGTCCCCACAGCCGCCTCTTCGTCGGTAACGAACGCCCTTGAAACCGAACTTCGCGCCGAAGTCGAGCGCCGTGACATTGACGGCATCGCGGCACAGGATAACGTCGTGATTGTAACGGTCGTCGGCGCGGGCATGCGTGGCACTCCGGGTGTCGCCGGTGAAGTATTCGGCATCCTGGGTCGCGAACGCATCAACATTCACGCCATCGCGCAGGGCTCATCGGAGTGTTCAATCAGCCTGGTCGTCGACCGTGACGACGCTGAAGCCGCCGTTTCTAAAATCCATGATCTTGCGATCGTGGCCTAATCGACACATGAACGATGAGCTACGCTGATCGTCTCCAATAAGGAATGAAAACGTCGTGAATCCGTCGAAGAAGATACCCATAGCGATCCTTGGCGCGACAGGAGCGGTAGGACAACGCTGTATCCGCATGCTTGAGAACCACCCCTGGTTCCAGATCGCGATTTTGACAGGCTCGGAACGGTCGATTGGTCGGCCTTACGGTGAGGTCGTGCGCTGGGTGCTTGATGGGACGCCGCCAGCATCAGTCGCCAAGATGATTGTCCAACCCACAACGCAGGCTGGCGGGGTACCGTTGGCGATTTCGGCGCTGCCCGCCGACCAGGCTCGCGAAGCAGAGCCAGCCTGGGCTTCCGCTGGTACAGTGGTATGCTCGAACGCATCGGCGTTCCGCATGGACCCGTTGGTGCCGCTGATCATCCCGGAGGTCAACCCTGAACATGTCGCGCTGATCGAAGCGCAACGCAACGCACGCGGCTGGAGTGGAGCTATTGTTACGAATCCCAATTGCTCGACGATCACATTGGTGATGGCGCTCAAACCCCTTTACGAACGCTTCGGCATTACCGACGTGCTTGCCACGACGCTGCAAGCCATTTCAGGCGCGGGCTATCCCGGCGTTGCATCGCTCGATATCCTCGATAACGTCGTGCCGTACATCGGCGGCGAGGAAGAAAAGATCGAAACCGAGCCGCTAAAGCTGTTGGGTGCGTTCGCGGGCGATCATATCGACTTCGCCAAAATCACGGTCAGCGCGTCGGTCAATCGGGTGCCAGTCCTGGACGGGCATCTTGTTTCGACATCGATCCGCCTGCGCGACCATGCGTCCATCGAAGAAGTGATCGCTGCGATGCGCGAGTTCCAGCCGTCCGGCGTCCGTGCGCGGACTGCCAACGGCACCACCGCACCCCATCGTCGTGCGCGACGAGCCGGACCGGCCACAGCCACGCCGCGACCGAGACCTGTACAACGGTATGGGAACAACTGTTGGACGTGTGCGGCCGTGTCCACTGCTCGACTACAAGTTCTCGGTGCTATCACACAACACGATCCGTGGAGCGGCAGGTGGCGCGATCCTCAACGGCGAATTACTGGTTGCGGAAGGCATCATAGCGTAGGAACTGTTCTTGCAGGTTTATTCCTCAGTACGGTGTGCTGCTCGGTCGCGAGGCGGGGCAGCACGACGAACACAATGAAGTGAGCAGGAGGAAACATGCAAGAAAAGCATATGCAACCAGGGGACCAGCATCCCGAAGAATGGCGCGAGGACCTCAATCCAAACGCCAATGCTGGAATGAATGACGGCGGTATGTCGGTTAGCGCATCGGCACCGACCGCCCGCGACCATGGCGAACTCAAGCGGATGTTGTCGGATTTCGACCGCGACGAACTCGACCGCATCATCGTGCTGCCCACCGGTACCCGTCTGGAGCAGGGCGCAACGTATGTCGATTTAGCGTCGCCAGACCGCAATGAATTCACCGGCATGGCAAGTGAAGAAGTTGGCGATTCAAATTGGATCGTGCCGAAGAAAGAAGTCGATTACCGGATTTGGAATCGTCTCATCGGCGTCAACAACCCAGAGCGTACCGGCGAAACCGAATAAGTACTACCCCGGACACAAACAACCGTGAGCATATGCTCACGGTTGTTTGGTGCTTATGAATGAGTGGCAGATGTATTTGTTTGAACGTTCCCTATAACACGATCTTACGTTCGCTCAGCAGACGGGCTTTTATTTTGCGGAATAGTTCATGGTAGTCTAGGCGACCGGCAGCAATGTCATTACGATATTGTTCCAGCAGTTCGCGCACTTCAGCGTCCACGCGATCCTCGGCTTGCATCTCGTCTGTCAGCGTCGCTTTCACAGCATGGATCAGTTGTGAGTCGTCGGCCTGGAGCCGAACGTCATCGCGTTCAGCCAGCATGTCGACGATGCCACTCGCCAAGCGCTCCATCCGCCCTTCTGATATTCTCATCGTCGCCTCTCCCGTTTTCCCGCTAGTTCGTGCCTGGTTCGCTTAGCGTTCGTAGTCAAGCACGAGCATATGATCAAGCAACGGCTTGAGTCGGCCAAAGGCGGCCTGGTGTTCTGGATGATCGCGGTACGCCAGGAGCGCATCACGATCCGCCAACTGTACCACAAGACCGAACTCAGCCGACACGTCACGTCCTACGAAATCGCGCTCGACTTCGATCGACCTGATCGCATCGATCGAATCCGCCAGCGCCTGAAGATCGCCCATGCGCTGGGCGATGGTAGCTTCATCAGTATTCGGCTTGAGCTTGAATAAGACAATATGGTGGATCATTAAAGGCTCCGTAGCTACACTGCAAGTTGTTTTTCACGCACTGATTCGAGTTGACCAAGGTGACATGCTTCCGACAACGAGACAAGAAACGGCGTGTTCTGAGTAAACTCGATCACGCTGATCGAGGCGTTCGTGACCCAGATATGATTAATACGGTCCATCGGCATGCCTAACACATCGGCGATCAGGATTTTGATCACGACATCATGCGTCGAAAACACGATGGTCCGATCATCCTCGTCGGCACAGACCCGCTCGCGGAAATTAAGTGTGCGTTTCAGGATATTCGAGAAACTCTCGCCGCCCGGCATCTGAATACGTGTCGGAAATCGCCGCCATTCTTCCAAAAGCTCCGGGTAATGGTCGCGGACTTCGGAAGCAGGAAGTCCCTGCCAGATTCCATGATGTATTTCCATCAGCGCATCTTCCTGGACAAACGGCACGGTCGTATGAAACTTTGCGATCGCTTCGGCAGTCTTGCGTGCTCGCTGCAATGGACTGGTATAGATCGTGTCGATTTTCTCGTGTTGAAGTCGGCTGGCCAGGGCATCTGCCTGGCGCAGTCCGAGCTCGGAAAGCGGAGCATCCTCCTGACCCTGGTAGATACCCAGGCGATTCCACTCGCTTTCACCATGACGTACAAGAATGATTCGCATGTATATCCTTATTGTGTGCCCATAATCGCTTGCTCAAATTTGGCCATCTCATCAGCCATGATTAACATGGGAAAATGAACCAGGAGCGACGGTGCGGTGATATTGTAATTGAGGATTCGGTCGTTGATATCACGCACCCGTGCGGCATACTCGCGGCGATGATGCGCTTGCTGTATTTCGTTGCTTTCGCGCCAGCGTCCTGCGACAAACGTACGATAACGTGCGAGGCGTTCAACATCATCACGAATCTCGCGATTCACCTGCACCCATAATGGTGCGAGTCCATTGGAGCGTAGCAAGCGATACGCCATGCGGAGGTCCTCCGGCACCATCGCGTCTTCTTCCAGATTCAGGGGCTTCCCGGCACCCGCGAGATTATCAAACGCGCCGTTTTCGATGCCTTCCTGAATCCGCTGTTCTACGAGGCCGCGCCAGGCTGCCGGACTTCCACGCTGGGGTGCTTGCGCCTCCTGATCTTCCTCGCTTACCGCTTCGGTTTTCGCCTTCTTGTTCTGCTCTTCAAGCAACCGTTCCGCACGCTTTCGTAAGAACGATTCCGACATGCCTCCGACCCTTTCTATCTCGTAAACGGTCGCCGTTGGGCGACCGTTTACACATATCTTGATGCTACGATGGCGCTAAGATTTACGTCCTGGCACCGAGCGTCCCTTCGACTTGCGGCGTTGCCCATCCTGCGCCGCCTGCTTTTGCATTTGCTGCTGGGTTGGCTTTGCCGGACTCGGGATCTTCGTATCGTCCATCGTTGCCGCGAGCGCCGCGACCGCCCGTGGTGCGGCAGCAGCGGGTTTCGCCGGAGCACCATGGCACTTCTTGAACTTCTTGCCAGAACCGCACGGACAAGGCTCGTTTGGTCCAACCTTCAGGTCGCGCACACGCGCCGTTTGGCTCGACGCACGTTGCTGTTGCATCTGACCGACATAGCGCGGCAGGTTGTTGAAGAACGAGCGCATCGTGGCGCGGTCGATAGTGATCATCAATTCCTCGAACATCCGGTACGCTTCGGTCTTGTAGATCACAAGCGGATCGCGCTGTGCAATACCTTGCAACCCTATGCCCTGCCGTAGGTCTTCCATCGCCGTCAGATAATCCACCCATTCGCGGTCGATCGCGCTCAGCATCAACTCGCGCCCATACTGGTTGAGCAGGTCGACGCCGATAAACGCACGCCAGCGTTCGAAGGTCCGGTCCAGCATCGCCTGCAGACCGTTCGCCAGCGCTTCGTCGCCATCCTTGCCAGCCTCGTACAACGCCTCGACCCAGGTATCATCGACGGCTTGCTGGAAGGCAACTGCCTGTTCGGCATCGAAGTTCTGTCCCGCGAACACCGGACGTAAGCGCCATGCTGACGGGTCCCAGAATACGCCCGATGAGCGGATCGCGCTCAGCATCCGGTCTGTGCTGGAGTAATGCTTGGAGATTCTCTGTGAACTGATGCAGGAAGGCATCCGGCGCGCCTGGGATGAAGGGAACGATCTCCTGCACCTCCTGCGCGAACAACCGTAGCGCATTGCCTTCTTCTCGCGAGCGTGGGATCAGCGCTTGTAGTTCACGCACCAGCATATCGCTGTCGACACCGCCAAGGTTGGCGGATTCGAGCGCGACAGCCTGCGGCAACTTCTGCTTGATGCGTCGTAACGCGCCCTCGACGTTGGTGTAATTCGTCGCCTGAGTGGTGGCGTCATTGACCGCAGCATTGATCTCGGCGGTCATCCAGGCGTCATACCCATCACCATAGCGCTGGATGAGATCATCGAATTCATCGTAGAACAGGTCTTTGATTCGGAACTCAAGATCGCCATCGGTACCTTCGCGCCATCGCTCATCGATCAAGCGTTCCACCGCCGCACGGTCTGCATCGGAGAGCGCGGTAAGCGATTCCTCGACATCCAAATCGACGAAACTACTCACGTCCTGCAGTAACAGCCGCAACGGATAGCGCGTGGCTTCGGCCTGTTCGACCAACGGAGCCAGCATCGCACTGCGCGCTGTTTCGTCGGCGTTCTGCAGCGCATCGAGGTCGAGTTGGTCACTTTGTGGCAGCACTTGTGACATCTGACGACGAATCTCGGCTTCGCCCGTGGTTTCGAGGCCGGAAACCAGTTCTTCGATCTGACCAATCGCCCAATCGCCGTAGTTCGCCAGATATCGCTCGACCAGCACCTTAATGCGGCGTTGTTCCTCGCCTTCTTCCAGAATGGCGCGGCGACGTGAATAGATCACTTCGCGCTGCTTGTTCATCACGTCGTCATAATCCACAACACGCTTTCGCATGTCGAAGTTATAGCCTTCGACCTTGGTCTGGGCGCTTTCGATTGAGCGCGAGATCACGCCGAACTCGATCGGCATGTCGTCCTCGAAGCCAGCCCGTCCCATAATGCCCTTGACGCGATCAATCGACGGACCGAAGCGCTTCATCAGGTCGTCTTCGAGCGAGATATAGAAGCGGGACGAGCCAGGGTCGCCCTGGCGTCCGGCCCGACCGCGCAACTGGTTGTCGATGCGACGTGCCTCATGGCGCTCGGTGCCGATGATATGCAAGCCGCCCAACTCACCGATGAATTCCGCATCATCCTGCACCTGCTGCTTGATGCCACGCACGCCTTCGATCAGCGACGGGTCCATGGTCGGCGTTTCCTCGACAATCTTCATCGCAGTTGTGTCATCACCACGTAACACCGCAGCAATCAAGCGGGCGCGTCCCGCATAGATGCGATCGAACAACTGGTTCGCCAGGAAGTCAGCACGGTCGTTACGGTACGCCAGCAGGTCGCCTCGCATCGCCGCGATCTCGGTGATCTGCTCCTCACGCAAGCCGGGAGTGTCACGAATGATGTCGCGAGCCATGCCATACTCGCCCGCAAGCACGTCGTTGACGAAGTGCCAGCGTTCACCGAACGTATCCTCCGGGCCTTGTACGAACCGGTTGAGTAAGAACAGCACGGGATTATGCTCGAATGCCTCCAACGCTTGGTCTGCTTCCAGGCGCATGGCTGTGAGTTCGTCGATCAGAACAGCGGGTAATTGCGCCTTTTGCAGCACCTGTTGCGCCCCTGGCTCGTTCCCATCAATCAGATACTTAGCCAGTGCCTTGACCTGCTCCCGTCGCACACCTTGTTCTTCGAGGTACTGTGCCGCAAGCGCGTCAGGATTACCGCCGAGCAGAATGTCAGTTCCACGTCCCGCCATGTTCGTGGCGATCATCACCGCACCTGGACGTCCAGCCTGGGCGACGATACGAGCCTCCTGTTCGTGCATTTTCGCGTTCAACACCGCGTGCGGCACGCCATTACGAAGTGCTTCGACCAACCGCTCCTCGTCAGTGACCTGCATCAACGCGGCGAAACGCTGCACGACCTCGGGCGCGAACGGATCAACCGGCAGACCGAGTTCCTGACCCGCATTCTTGAGAACGCCGGGAGCCACCTGCGACAACGGTTCGTCGAGTGAACCTGCGAACGCGTCGCGCACCTCGTCATTCATTTTCTTGGCATCGCGTGCCGCCGCCATCAATACCGACGACACAGCCAGCGTGCGTAGTGATTGAGGCTTGAGATACTGCGCCAGTCGTTCCGAGTTCTCAATCGATGCCGTACCGACCAGCACCGGCTGTTGGCGCACATACGCCGCCAGCAGTTCGCGCACGACAGCGCGGTACTTGGCTTCCTCGGTGCGGAAAATCTGATCGTTGCGGTCATCCCGAATCATGTCCTGGTGCGTTGGGATCGGCACGACGTCGAGCTTATAGATTTTGGCAAACTCTTCCGATTCGGTCAGCGCAGTGCCGGTCATGCCGCTCAGCTTCTTGTACATGCGGAAGTAGTTCTGGATGGTCACGGTCGCGATCGTCGCGTTTTCCTGCTGGATTGTCACGCCTTCTTTGGCCTCGACCGCCTCATGCAATCCATCCGACCAACGTCGACCGGGCATCGAGCGTCCGGTTTGCTCATCCACGATCACCACCTCGCCATTCTGGACGATATAGTCTTTATCGCGTTTGAACAGGTATTCGGCTTTGATGGCATTATCTAGATAATGGGCCAGTTCGGCGTATTCGGGATCGTACAGCGTCGCTTCGTCGGGAATGCGTCCCTGGTCCTTGACTTTCCGTTCGATCTTGAGCGTTCCAGCATCCGTCAACGATATACCACGATGCTTCAGATCGATGATATAGTCAGACGTATCCATCGTGTGCTGAATTTCGTTGCGACGTCGGTTATCACCCGTGTTATCGAACTCCTTCTTAATCGCTGTCCACTCACGCTCCTCGATACCCCGCAAACCGCGCACCAGGCCAGCGAAGTAGCGATACTCGTCGCTTGGCTGACGCGACGGACCTGAAATGATCAAGGGCGTACGCGCTTCGTCGATCAAGATGTTATCCACCTCGTCCACGATGGCGAAGTTCAACGGGCGCTGCACGGTCGCATCGATAGCGCGTCGCGATATTGTCACGCAGATAGTCAAAGCCAAATTCGTTGTTCGTGCCATACACTACATCGGCTTCATAGGCTTCGCGGCGTGTGATCGGTCGCCAGTGCACCAGTCGTTGGTCTTCCAGGTTGGCCTTGGGGTCGAGATATTCGGGGTCGTAGATTGCGGACTGATCGTGCGCGATAAAGGCGACGCTGATGCCCAGCATATGGTAGATCGGTCCCATCCAGCCTGCGCCAACACGGGCAAGATAATCGTTGACCGTTACGAGATGACAGCCTTTTCCTTCAAGCGCATTGAGGTAAAGTGGCAACGTCGCGACCAGCGTCTTACCTTCGCCGGTTTTCATCTCAGCGATCTTGCCCTGATGCAGCACGATGCCGCCGATCAATTGGACGTCGTGGTGACGCTGCCCGATCATGCGCCGCGCCGCTTCGCGCACGGTCGCGAACGCCGAGGGCAAGATTGCGTCGAGCGTCTCACCTTCTTTCAGGCGCCGCCGAAACATATCTGTTCGAGCGCGAAGTTGCTCGTCGGAAATCGTACTTACTTCTGGTTCGAGCGCATTAATTTGATCGACAATAACATCTAATTCTGCAATAACGCGCTCGGTTGTGTCGGCGCGAAAAATGCGACCGATCCATTTAAACATCTGCAATCACCT
>CAWAJS010000040.1:0-70230 GCA_963782315.1 uncultured Chloroflexia bacterium | reverse complement strand
TCATCTTCCTGGATCTGATCGTTGCCGCAATTGATGGCGGTACCACGCTCATCTATGCCACGCTCTTTTTTGCTCTTGCGGTGTTCGGTCTGGTCGTGTGCGTCGCACTGTCGCTACAGGGACTGCGCGTTGCACCGGGTGGTACAGTTCACCCACGCGAAGCGTCCCACTGGACCTATCCGGTCGTTCTGCTCATCGTCATGCTGCTCACTGCGGTGGTGTTGCAGAGCGCAGTGATGGCACGGACCGCAACGGCGGACACCAGCGGCGCAGTGTTGGTTGGACTTCCGGTGCTTATGAGTAGGAACACGCGCTTCGAGCCGTCGACACTCCATGCGAAGGCGGGCGACACCGTGACATTCCGCCTGGTCAACGCCGACGCTACGCCGCATTTCCTGGACATCGACGAGTTCGACGTGCATGTGACAATGCGGGCAGACGAATCAGCCCTCGCGACGTTCCACCCTTTGCAGCCGGGGACGTATACCTTTTACTGCCATCCGCACGCTGACAAGGGCGCTCGCACGGGTATGGTTGGCACCTTGATCGTTAAGTCGTAGTGGGGTCTCCTGCTACACTGGGGTTATCACCTAACAGCACGAACGTCGCTTCCAGCGACATCTGTATAGCATGTGGAGCAGGCAGCCGCTTGGTTTTGAGCCATCGGCGCGCGCGTTCCGGGGAACTGCAATGCATCTGCCACACTCGCCGAAAGCGGGCATGAGCTTCCAGGGAACGAATGCTACCCGTTTGCAAGGCGGACGGCTCAGAGCACCAAGGACGCTGTGGAGTAGCCGCTCACCATCGTCGCCGTGATGCTGTTTGATGGGCAAAATTCAGTAGGTCTGGCAGCGAACCGCTGCCGAACTGCACGGCTGCAGGCATCGCGTGTGATCCGGTGGAACTGTCCGTTGAAGACGTGGCGGTGATGCAGGAACGTGTTTTGCCCGGAGACTGGTAAAGCAACTACTGGTCGCGATCGATCACATGCTGAATCTCACGTTCCTCGCGGTCGGCGTCGTCATCTTCTGGCGAAGATCCGACGATTGGATGGCGTTGCTCTTGTCGATCACGCTGGTACTGCTGGGCATGGTGGTGTTTACATCCAGTGGCAATGCCTTAGCGCGTACCTCGCCGCTGTTGTCGATAGTGGTTACTGGACTGGGCTTCATTGCCGTAACCGCGCTCGTCGTCGTGCTGTACCTCTTTCCAGATGGTCGGTTCATACCGCTGTGGACACGGTTTCTGGTGTTTCCCAGCGTGGTGGTTCTGCTGGACATGTACCAGGGACGGGGGCGCGTGCCCGTCCTCGTGCTGGTTCCCTATCTCGCGTTCGCTGCAGGTAGCGCCGTCTATGCCTGGGTCTTTCGCTATCGGCAGGTATCAACGGCGGTCGAGCGGCAGCAGACCATGTGGGTTGCCTTCGGTTTGCTGGGAGCGATCGGCGTTGTATGCACCTGGCTGGTCATGGCATTGTGCCTTTCCGCCGGATCTTCCCGGCACCAATCGGATGTATGCCCTCCTTCTCAGCCGCCTCATCCTGGTCGCGTTTGGAATGCTCTTCCCGCTATCGGTCACGTTCGCCATCCTGCGTTATCGCCTGTATGACATTGACATCCTGATCAATCGCACGGTCGTCTATGGTATGCTGAGCACAAGTATCGTCGGCCTCTATATGCTCGTCGTCGGCACGCTGAGCGTCGTGTTTCAGTCGAGTGGTTATACGGTGATCGCGATCCTGTCGTCTGGATTGGCTGCGATTCTGGTGCAGCCGTTGCGGACACGGCTTCAGCGCGGCGTGAACCGGCTGATGTACGGCGAGCGCGACGACCCCTACACGGTGCTCTCACACCTCAGCCAGCAACTCCGGTCGACGCTTGCGCCTGATGCTGTGCTCCCGGCGATCGTGGATGGCGTGGCGCGACGGCTAAAACTACCGTATGTGGCTGTGGCGTTGCGAAACGGCGAGCGTCTGGATATCGAGGCCGCCCACGGGCAGCCCACAGGTGACGTCGTGACGCTGCCGCTGCTTTACCAGGCTGAGACGGTGGGACAGTTGCAGGTGGCGCAACGTGCGCAGGATGAACCCTTCACACCAGCGGAACGACGCCTCCTCGATGACATTGCCTTGCAGTCTGAAGTCGCCGTCTACGCAGTGCAGGTGACGCGCGCACTGCATCGCTCGCGAGGACGCCTGGTGGTGGCACGCGAAGAAGAACGGCGGCGGCTCCGGCGCCAACCTCCATGACGGCCTCGGACCGACCCTTGCCAGCCTCAGTATGCAGCTTGACGCAGCCGAGGCATTGGTGGAAGAGCATCCGACCGAAGGCGTTGCGCTCCTCTCCGCGATCCGACGTGAGTTGCAGGTTGCGATTGGAACCGTGCGGCGACTGGTGTACGCGCTGCGACCGCCCGTGCTCGATCAGTTCGGGCTTGTGGCGGCGCTGCGGGAACACGCACTGCACTTCGCGGATGACGCCCTCCACATCGACGTGATGTCGTTGCCGGAACAGCTTGCGCTACCGGCAGCTATTGAGGTGGCAGCCTACTACATCGGGGTTGAGGCGATGACCAATGTGGCGCGACATGCCGATGCCCGGCGCTGCTGGGTCGTGCTGACGCTGGAGGAAACCTGGCTTGAGGTCGTCGTCACGGACGATGGTAACGGCCTGCCGTCCGCGCATCGCGCGGGCGTAGGCCTCGGGTCGATGCGAGAGCGAGCAGGAAGAGATCCGGAGGCTCGTTCCGGGATCGAGTCGTCGAGCGGCGGTACACGCATCGAGGCGCATCTTCCGCTCGGCGAGAATATCACGCCCACAGGAACCGCCACATATCGCTGGCGCTAGGGCGGACGACGCTGTGGCAACACGAGGAGCACCAGATGGATCCCGTCAAGGTCTTTATTGCCGATGACCATGCGTTCTTTCGCCAGGGTCTGCGTGCGTTGCTCCGTGTGATCCCAGACATTGAGGTTGTCGGCGAGGCGGCAAGCGGTGGCGAGGCCATTGTGCGCTCGCTGGCGCTGCAACCGGATGTTATTCTGATGGACGTGCAGATGCCAGATATCAACGGCATCGACGCCACGCGTCGGATTCTGGAAGCCAGCCCGCACATCGGCATTTTGATGCTGACGATGTTCGAAGAGGACGATTCGGTCTTTGCGGCGATGCGGGCGGGGGCACGGGGGTATGTACTCAAGGGTGCCGACCGCGACGAACTTGGACGGGCGATCAACGCTGCTGTCAGTGGGGAAGCCATCTTCAGTCCTGCGATCGCCCAGCGGATGATCCGGTATTTCGGCACGATACAACGCCACCTTCGGATGATACGTTTCCGCAGCTCAGCCAGCGGGAGCGTGATGTGCTTCATCTGATCGCGCAGGGTCTCAACAATGCCGATATCGCCACACGACTGGTGCTGAGCCAGAAGACAGTGCGGAATCATGTTTCGCATGTGTTCGCCAGCTGCCACGTTGCGGATCGTGCCGAGGCCATCGTGCAGGCGCGTGATGCTGGGTTCGGTCAGACGTCCGAATAATGGTCCGTCGAATCTTAGCGTCAGCGCCAAGGTACCTTCCCTCGGCTGCTCTCTGGCAATCGATGCAACGCGGGAGCAGCACATGACGAAGCCGCTCTATGCTGCCCTGGGCGTTGATTGCGGTATGGCATACTAGGCGTTGATTGTGAGCCTTGGACAGAAGGTGTTCGGCATGCCCAATACCTCAGCCATTAATGTTGGTGTGGGTACGTGGAAGGGTCTATGACCTGCTGATATGAACGGGTCCTTGTTTGACACAGTCGTGTCCGAACCATATGCCACACCGTCCTTTTGCCAAGAGCAAGACGCTTCAGGCACAGGAAAATCGGTTGTTCTTCAGCTAACTGTCGAGTTGTGTCCGCGAAGTCGAAGAAACCATCATGTCGATGCTCTACGTTTGACTGCCTCTCAAAGCCCGGGCAATTTTACCGTGAGACAAATCTCCCCAGCGCTCGCTCCTTACTGCTGAAAACATGTCAGATGCAGTTGGGGACGCCAGCGCATCTGCCAACCGGACATAATCGGCCACAATACGCGTCGCCGCCACAGCTCCGTCCTCCCGAGGATGGTGCGCCGTATCCAGGGAAGAGCAACAGACGCTGATTGCTCTCCCCTCGCCTGTTACCTCGGCGCAGCGGCGAAGGCCGTCGTCTCATACCTAATTCCTGGAAAACGCACGTTCTCTGGTCGCAACGCCGTACTGGCTTCGGCATCATCCTGCAACTCGGACAGCAGGAATGCCGTTACAAGATGGTTGGTGATATCGTGCGCGCGAGCCATATCCCACACTGGATCGCGACCCAACGAAGAACGGTATGTCGCTCGCCCATGGGATATCTCGCCGATCGATGAAGAAGATGAAGTGATCCCGCTCTCGAAAACACCCCGACTTTTCTTTGCGCTCCCGAGATGCTGGTAGATCGGATCGGTAGTGAGTTCAGGGAACGTTAATGGTCTCCCCTGACCCGCCCAGGATGAGGGCTGGCACCTTGAGGCTGCCACGCCCTCATACTCGCTCCCCAGATATCGCCATCCGGCGCCATCGCCACGACCGCACCGACCCGCGGAGTCATTCATTGCCGGCCACATCTCGGTCGGAGGAGATGTCAGTCCAAGGGCGGTGGCGATATCCTGTTGATGCGGGAAACAAACTGGGTGCAGTTGCTCTGCTCTGTTTGAGCGACGATGTCGGGATTGGCTGCACACCATCCGAGATCCATTTGTGCACCAGCACCAATGAGAGCACCCCAGCCACCAGAGGAATGGCCTGTGACCCCAATCTTCTCCATAGTGATCATCCCTGCCAATTCTCCCGTTGGGGCGGTCAGCTTGTCGGCAGAGGCAATCATGACGTTGATGTCCAGCGGGCGAGTTGCCGCGCCGGCCCAAAACTCCTCGAACGTTTCGCCGCGCGGGTCCGGACTGAACACCACGAAGCCATACGAGGCCAGGTGCTCGGTGAGGAACGCGGACTGTTGACGAAAGCCAGCCAACCCTGGCGTATACAGTACCAACGGGTAGGGGCCCTGTGCCGTATCAGGGGCGGCAGCCTGAAGCGCTCGGCCAGTGAGAATGCGGGCTTCGCGTGGCAACGGGGGCGCACTCCCGATCTGGTCAGCGATCTGATAGCTGATCGCCTCCTCGGCATTGGTCGGGTTCAGTGCTGGATACCAGATCGTTATCGCCAGGGCATGATCACCTTCAGTCACGACGAGATCGCGTGTGCCAACCGCATACGGCCCGTGCACACCGTACATTGGCGCATCAGGCCGCAGCCTGGGGCGCGGTCTGCTCGATGGCTGGCTGCACGTTCACCGGTGTCAACGCTGGTGAAGGAAGCACTGTGGCCGGTTGGGGCGAAGGTGTCACGGTGGTAGTCGACGCCGGTGTAGGAGCATCGGCGCTGGGTGGCACGGGTGACGGTGCCACTCCTGCAGTCGTCCCGGCTGTTGGTGTGCCGTTGGGTGTGCAGGCAGCCATGCTCACGAGCACGAGACTGAGCAACCCATACAAACGTCCTCGTCTGCGAACCATGATGGCCTCCTCTGATTGGATCGCTGGCTTTGGACGAGCCAGAATCATCGCGAACGACGGTGGAATCCTGTGGTCATCGCGCAGCTCCTGCACGCTTCGTCGAGCCAGCAAACGAAGCATCGGTTGGCGCTGCAGTGAGACCCATCGAGCGGCGCACCTGGTCCTGAATCTGCGGCGGCAGCGTCGCGATGTATTCCGGTGCGAGTGCCTGTGCTGGATGGACCGCGGTCCCGGCCGCCTGAGCCTGGATCTGAAGGGCAATGTCAAACCTGTTCCGGACGGAGCCGGGGCATGCTTACCGGTGATGGGTGCGGCTGGGTAGCGCTGATCGGATGCCGTTCCCGCAAGTTGCGCCTGGATGCGCGCGGGCATGGTCGCAATCTGCTCGGGGCGAAGCCGCGCGGCGGGCTCGGCGTTGGTGTCGGCGGGCGTTCCCGAGGGCAAGTGTGCCCGTCAATAGGACCACTGCTGCTGCGACGACGAACCGTTCGATGTCCTTCATGGTGGGCCTCCTGGTTGGTGGTTATTTGGTTTCCTGTCTGGACGGTATTGAACCAAGAACGGCCGGCGGTGGGGGCACTTTCCGTCCCGGAAACCACCCCGGATAGCGTCCCTGAACGGCACGCGCATGGTAGGCCAGATCTGTGGGGATGCCTTATGTTTGCCAGTATGCGTATACTGCAGGCACCCGGGCTCTGCGTGCGCGGCTGCCGAGATGGCTCTGTCTTTGCTGGCGCCAAGCAAGGAGAGCGTGGAATGGACGACACTCCGTCCTTTGGCTACTGGATCCGGCGACGGCGCAAGGCGCTGGACCTGACCAGGAGCGGGCTTGCCCGGCGGGTCGGACTGCTCGCTTGGCGCCATTCGCAAGCTGGAGCCAACGAACGAGGCCATCGCCGGAGATGGCCCAGCGCCTGGCCGCTATGCTGGATCTCTGTGGATGAGGCGCGGTCGCGTTTTTGAAAGTCGCGCGGGCCGATCTGCCGCCGACCATCTGGTCGCCCACGGGGACAGGTCGTGTGTGTCTCGCTCCCGAGCGTCACGCTCGGCCGGGGTACGTTTCCGGCTGCCGACCGCCCCGCTGATCGGGCGGACAGCCCGGGGTGGCGGTGGTGCGCGCTATCCTTGAACGGCCCAATGTTCGTCTACTGACCCTCACGGGCCTGGGCGGGTCGGGCAAGACGCGGCTTGCTCTTGCCGTCGCGAGCGCCGATGCCGAGAGATTGTTTGCGGATGGAGCCGTCTTCGTTGACCTCGCCCCCATTCGTGGGCTGGGCCTGGTGCTTGCCACGATCCTGCAGCGCTCGGTCGTCGTCAGAGCGGCGCGCGCAGTCGCTGTTTGCGACGTTCAGCAGCCCTGCGCGAGAAGCAGTCTTGTTTGTGCTCGACAACTTTGAGCAGGTGGTGACAGCTGCGCCGCTGTTGGCGGAGCTCCTACGCGCTGCTTCGGGCCTGAGGCTGCTGGTGACGAGCCGCATCGTGTTGGGACTGTCGGGCGAACACGTCGTCGCCGTCCCTCCGCTAGAGGTGCCTGCTCGCCTGGATCATCGCTCAGAGAGCCCGAGCCTGGCACAGCTTCTGGAGGTCGCTGCCGTGCGCCTTTTTGTCGACCGGTCAATGGCGGCAAGCTCGACGTTTGTCGTGACTGACACCCAGGCACAGACGCTGGTCGACATTTGTCGCCTGGATGGGTTGCCGCTGGCGATTGAGCTCGCGGCGGCTCGCACGCGGGTCCTCTCGCCAGCGGCGCTGATGCAGCGACTGAAACACCGGCTTCCGGTGTTGATCGGCGGAGCGCGGGACCTTCCAGCCCGTCAGCAGACACTGCGCGCGACCATCGACTGGAGTTACGAGCTACTCACGCAGGCAGAGCAGCGCCTGTTCCGGCGTCTGGCGGTGTTCGAGGGTGGCTGGCCCCTCGAAGCTGCTGAGGCCGTCTGTGCTTCGGATGGCGACGCTGGTGTGGTGGTCATAGACGGGCTTCAGGCGTTGGTGGAGAACAGTCTGATCCTTCAGGTGGTAGGCTCGGACGGCGCTCCGCGCTTCCGGATGTTCGAGACACTGCATGAGTATGCGTTGGCCCACCTGGAGGACAGTGGAGAAGCCATTGCGGTGCGAGAGCAGCACGCCGCCTATTATCTGCAGCTCGCCGAGACTGCGGCACCTCACCTCACCACGGCGGGAACGGGACCCCCTCGGCTGGAGCACCTGGAGGCTGAGCTTGACAACCTGCGGGCAGCGCTCGCATGGTGTGAGGCCCGGGTGGAGCAGGATGAGTGTATGCTTGCGCCTGGCCACGGCGCTCGTCAACTTCTGGTGGAAGCATCTTGCCGAGGGAGTGGACTGGATGCATCGTGCCCTCAGGCTGAGTGTGCGTTCTTTAGCGAATGCTGAGGACGGCCGGGCTGAGCCGATGCGGCTGCGCGCACGAGCACTCTCGGCGGCGGCTGGTCTCGCTAGAATGTGGGGTGATTATGCTCTGGCAAGCTCCGACGCCGAGGAAAGTATCGCGCTTTACGAAGCACTCGACGATCAGGCCGGCCTGGCCGATGCGCTGGGGGTCGCTGGAACCTCAGCGGTGGATGGCGAGATCGGGATGGCCTTAATGGAGCGCAGCGCGGCTCTGTATCGGTCGTTGGGAGATACCTCGAATCTCAGCACGATGTTGATCGATCTCGGTCGAACTGCTCGAGTTCTGGGCAACTATGCCCGAGCGAGGCGTCTACACCGAGGCGCTGGAGCTGACCCGCGCGACGCATGATGAGCAGTGGCTGCCGTCTGTGCTGGAGAACCTGGGGCGCCGGCGCTCCAGCAGCAGGCGCCGGAGCGCGCCATCAGGCGTGCTGGGGAAAGTGTCGGACTGTTGCGTGGGCAGCAGTTTCCTGGACGGCCGATGCTCGGCTGGGCCTTGATTCACCTGGCAGAAGCGCGGCGTGCGGGAGAGCACGACGGAGAGGCCAGGCAGTTCTGGCAGCTATGAGGCGTCGATCAGGGAGACTCTGGAAGGAGGGATTGGCCCTGCTGCGGCATCGGAGGCGCGCCATATCATTGCTATCGGACGGCTCCAGATTGGAGAGATGGTGTACGAGCAGGGAGACGATGCATGCGCCGCTGAGCTCCTCCGCGAAAGCGTAGCATTTGCGACCACGAATCGCTTCGACGTGATGGAGTGGGCTATGGGGTCTGATGCGCTTGCGGCCTTGCGGCGGACGGTCGCCAACAAGGCCGCTGCGGCGGAGCAGTTCACTCTGGAGCGCGGCGACGGAGTGGCATCACTGTTCCTCGCCAGTCACCTGTCCGGCGCTCGCGCTATGAGCAGACTATGCGGCGGTACAGAAGGAGCTTGGCGAGGCAAGGTTCGTAACTGCGTGGGCCGAGGGCAAGCGATGACGCAGGAGGAGGCCATCGCCTACGCGCTCGAAGATGTCGAGTTTGAGTATGCGTACAGCATGTTATCAAGGATCCATGGACTGTTCTCCTGCCGCACTGATGCAGCCCCTTGCCGTGATCTGACGAGACCTTCTCACGTGCGGAAATCCGCCCGTTTTTCGACTAACTGACTCGATTCATGCGAAGACGAATACAATATTAAATGCTGTATTGTCGAATGTTTATCTGTATGGGGATAGGTCACCTGCGTGCATCATAGCCGTCGACAGATACAGAAAGGAACCAGGAGTGATTCTCGAAACCGAGCGCCTCGCCCTCCGACAGTTCGGACCGCATGATGCTCTCTTTATCATCGACCTGTTGAATGATCCAGACTGGCTTACCAATATCGGCGACCGTGATGTGCATAGTGTTGAGCAGGCGCTCGCGTACCTTGAGGCCGGGCCGATGACGATGTATACCACCTTTGGTTTTGGCCCGTATGTCGTCGAACGAAAGAGCGATCACGTTCCGATTGGCATGTGTGGACTCTTCAAGCGAGAGTTTTTGGAGGATGTCGACATCGGGTATGCCTTGCTACCGGGGTATCGAGGCGCAGGCTATGCACTGGAAGCAGCGCAGGGCGTGGTGCGCTATGCGTCGTTGGTTCTTGGCATCAAACGGCTGGTTGCCATTACCGCCAAAGAGAACGAACGTTCAGCCCGATTACTTGACAAACTTGGGCTTCACTTCGAGCGGATGATCCCGTACCCAGGTGCAACGGGGGATGTGCGCTTATTCTCTGGCATACTGGTACGTGCTTGTGAGGCTACGATGTGATGAGCTTTCACGTCTGAGTGGCGAGCCATGAACCGTGATGTTGAGTTTGCCGAAGTCTACTTCACACCGTGAGAAGCGTTCATACAGGTAGCAATGGTATGAGGTAGCGTATGGGCAGGAATATCTTGCCATTTGGAAGTCGTCGCGCCGCGAACGTGGCCTGTTCTTCGCCAAACAACCGCGAATCATGCGAAGATGAAGAATCTCACACATGTTATTACCGGAGTACATGCACCTCATGACTGGGAGCAGATCACAGCCTATGGTTCATCTTCATCCGATCAGAATTGCTCTGCTTCGGATAGGCTTTCTTCCAACACCTGAAGCATGAACTGTCGTGGACCCGCATCGGAGTCGCCCGACACGGAGACATCTCGCTGGAGGCGTCGGATGCAGCGTAAGATGAGGCGCGGAAGAAACTCGCGACGTGAAACTCCCTGCGAGTAAAGGTAGCGTTCAACCAATCCCGCCTTCATACCAGTTCCCCAGCCAAATGCATCAACGCTCAAGGTAATGAACTTCGCAAACCCGGCGTGGGGGTCTTCAAAGCAGGCGAGTTCAAAGTCAATGAACCCCGTAAGGTTCGTCCCATCATGGAGGAAGTTGAGCGGATTGTAATCGCCGTTTGAGAACACAGGTGGTACCTCGATCGCGGCAAGGGTTCCCTGGAGATACGCGACTGCTCGTGCAAAAAGCTCGACCTCTTGCCATTCCCCACCACGCTCTACGATCGCATGGAGTTCCGCAGATAGCGTATTGGACGGCAGGATCGTCGCAACGTCATGTTGCCTCATCCGTTCGGTCAATTGGTGAAGCGTACCAACACCCTGAATAAGTAAGCGGCATGTGAAGTCAGCCTCTACAAGCGAGGTCGTACCGAGCCAAGGGAGTGATTGTCCGGGGAGTTCATTCACCACGATCGCCGCATATGTGCCGGATTCGTCTGTGATACTCTCCGGACCAGCGAGCGCCGTTGGAACTGGAACACCGAACTCTGCTAATGCACCGATGACTCTCGCTTCCCGCTCGAGTGTTTCGAATCGGTCTCTGGTTTTGAGGATGCAGCGTTCAGTCGTCCCATCGGGCTTTCCGACGGTCACATACATCGGATACATTCGATAGCCCGGATGCTTTGTGGGAATTGATGCAATATGTGTCCCGCGCGGATAGGCCGATAGCAGGAAGGATTGAATTGCTGTGGACAGTGCTACATTTTGAGATGTTTGCATGCACACCAGGTGATGAGGAATAAGAATGGCATCGTAGCATAGCCTGTCTCTAAAGACAACAGAGGTTCGCCGGACGTTGATCGTGTCTGAAGTTCACGCTGGAGCGCAAGCCACGAGTCGTCGGCGTCAATCAGGCGTGCTCGTATACCTGGAGCCGTCGTAGGGTCGATGAACGGGAGAGTCATGGCTGTAGGTGTGACCCAGGGGGTAACTTGCGGAAGGAATGCTTGCTGGGTAGCCTGTTGATGTGGCAATCGAGTTTGATCAGCTTCGTCGACATATGATTGTGTGTGAGCGCTGTTGCGATGTGTTCGCGCACCCGTGCTAGCTACCGTAGCTGAGTTGCTACCCACTGTAATAGGCGTTCAAGCGGGTAGAATTGTTTCGAGGTAACGTACGTCAGGATCATCCTTCCGTTAGAGTTTCATACCCGGGAATGTTCCAAGTTCTTCGCCAAACAACCGCGATTCACGCAACGGCGAAGAAACAACGTGTATTCGTTGTGCCGGCTCCTTGCATTATCTGTATGCAGTAAGGCAGACACCATCGCACCGTTGACCGACAGGTATCACATTGTCTGTTGGCCCCATTGATCTTCACGCCTTTGCCACAGCAGCGGCCCAATGCGTAACGAGGGACAAAAGGAGCGTGAGTTGGATCATGCGGGAGGAGGCAATTGCCTCCTCCCGCATGATCCTGCCGACCTCATGGCTCAACGATTAACGTCCCGACCATACCAGCTTTCAGGTGGTCAGGAATTGCGCAGTAGAACGTGTACGTTCCGGGTTTCGTCGGTCTGAAGAGCGCGAAGCCAGGTTTGTTCGAGAGCATCGATACATGAACGTTGAATGCATCGATGTCGAAGCTATGCGTACTGCCATCGCCGTTCTCGAGCCGCAACGCCACAGTCTCTCCGGCCTTCGCATGGAGCTCCGGTTGGTCAAACTTGAAGCCCACTGTCCGCAACACTGGCAGCTGCGCCAGCGCTTCGGGATTCACCTCAGCAGACGCCGCCGTCTGTGGAATGGCGGCGACCAGGCTCGCACCGATCACGAACATCGCTGTCCCGATCAAAAAGCCGCGCAGCCACGTGGGGTTGCCCCCCAACACCACCGCTATCACGACGAATCATCGCGGCCACGCCGGCAACGAGGCTGACGAGTAAGAGCGCCAAACTGAGCAACGTGGCAACGAATCTTCCTGTATCAACGGGATGGGTCAGATTGAAGATATAGGGTTGCAGACCGGGGACAACCGATACCAGAATCCACACCACGGCCAGGAGCGGCGCCCAGCGCCAGCGAGAAGCGCACACAGCGGCAATCACCAGCGTCAGCACCATGATTATCGTCAGCGGAACGATGAGCGTGCGTACAATCAGCACCTGGAGCGCAACGTTCACGAACACATTGCCAACCAGTCCTGCGACGATCGCGTTGCGCAGTCCAGCCGTGCTCATTCGTCCCTGCACCTGGGATATCGTCATTGGCGTATTCATCTGGCTTCTCCTTTGGCTTGGACGACGGGCGATGCCATGTTGGCTACGCCGTTCGTCAGATAGGCAGTGATAAAATCATTCGGGTGATAGCTCGACAGCTCATTATAGTGGCCTGAGAAAACTGGACAACGAAACCAGCCAATTTGAGATAGACTCACACCATGCGAAAGTCGTATTCACCCACCTTCAAAGCTCAAGTCGTTCGTGAGTTGCTCAAAGAGGAACTTACTGTTGGACAGATCGCCGCCAAGTATGATGTTCACCCGACCCAACTCCATCAGTGGAAGGCGACGGCTCTCAAAGGATTGCCCAACCTGTTCGTTGACGAGCACAAAGCCCTTGATGCCACGAAAGCTCACTATGAGCAACAACTCACCGACTTGTACGCTGAAATCGGTAAACTCACCACGCAGCTCGCGTGGTTGAAAAAAAAAGGTTTTGAGCTTGACTAGACCGCAGCGCATCGCTTTGGTCGAAGCTCCCGCCGTCGAACTTCCGCTCACAACCCAGGCCAATCTGCTTGGTCTCAGTCGCTCAAGCTTGTATTATCAGCCCGTCCCGCCATCGTCGCGAGAAGTCCACATCAAGCATCGCATTGATGCCATCTACACACAGTATCCGTTTTACGGCTCGCGTCGTATCGCAGCCCTGTTGCAGCAAGAGGAGGTGAAAACCGGTCGGACAACGGTTCAACAGTACATGCAAGAGATGGGCATTGCTGCCATTCATCCCGGTCCCAATCTCAGTCGGCGTCATCCCGACCATCAGGTGTATCCGTACCTGTTGCGCCATACAACCAGTCAGTACCCCAATCACGTTTGGGGCATTGAAATAGTCTGATCGCAATTGACAAAAACGAACGTTTTCACTCTTAGCGCTTGTCGGGACAACGTACCTGATCTCCACTTCATCGCCGGTGACGATCACGCGATCAATCAGCAGTTCAACCAACTTCCTCTTCTGGTCAAACGTGGCTGTCGATAACCCTTCCCGAACACGCTCACAGAAACCCTCAATCGTTGTTGCCACGCCAGCGAGTTCAACCTGCCGCTCCTGCTGCGCTCCCAACTGCTGCGCCTGCGCCGCCAACGCCTCCTGTTTTTGCTCCAACTCCCGCCGCCGTCGTTCATATTCCGCTAATGGAATCACGTTCTGGAGATATGCTTCAGTCAGACGGTCTAGCTGTTGTGCAAGGCTCTGCTGCCCTTTCCGAAGCGTTTCCCGTCGTGCCTGAAGGTCTTGAGACATCCAGGCTCCTTCCTGCGCCCGTGCCAGTGCCTCCCCGATCCTGGCTGGCTCCATCACGACCTCGCAGAGATCCTGCCACACCAGCGCATCCAACTCATGTGCGGGAATGTAGCGTGACGGACATGGCTCCTCTCGCTTGGACTGGATTGCCTTCGCTCTGCCAGCACAGACATAGTAATTATTGCGATGGTTGAGCGTCCGTGCCGTACATGACATTGAACAGAGACCACAACTCACCAACGCACGCAGCAAGTACGGATGGACGCTGTTGTTGCGACTGGCAAATGATTGATTCATGGCCAACTTGGCTCCCACCTGGTCGAATTCAGACTGACTGACCACTGCTGGGACCGTCGCGACCAACAGCCACTCGTCACGAGGTCGTGCTACTGCCGTATTGTGTGGCCGCCCGATGGGATGGGTCGCGGAGCGTCGAACCTGGGGCGGGCGGTACGAGACACGATTACTATACACCTGCCCAACGTAGGCAGGATTGGTCAAAATGCCGCGAATGGTAGCGACGCCCCAGATTGCCTGTCCATGAGGCGATGGGATCTGGGCTGCTCGGAGCCGGCGTACCAATTCATACAAGCTGCCTGCGGGCTCGAGATACCAGGCGAAAAGTTCCTTCACCACCGCTGCTTCAGCAGGATCGAGGGTCACGCCAGTGGGATCCCGCGGGCGATCAGGGTGGAGGCGATAGGCGTAGGGCGGGTGTGTCCATGGGAGCATGACGCCCGCTTGGAGCTTGGCCAGTCGACCACGCCGCATCCTCTCCGCAATCAAGGTCCGTTCGTATTCAGCGACGGCACCACGAATCTGGAGCAAGAGCTGGTCATGCGGGTCCTGGCTCATGGGGCGCTCGATGAACTCGACACAGCAGCCAGCATGCTCAAACTCCTCAATGAGCAGCATCTGATGGACATAGTTGCGAGCGAGGCGATCGGGAGCGGTAACCAGGATACGGTCAAACGCACGGCCTTGAATGGTATCACGGAGGCGGTCGAGGCCAGGGCGCCGCAGACGAGCTCCACTCCAGCCGTCGTCACGAAAGATGGCGTTGTCAGTGAGTATCCAGCTCTTGGTTTGGGCATACGCTGAAAGACGTTCGAGTTGCTGGTCAATCGTCTGGTCGTGGACTTGATTCGAGGTGGAGACCCGAAGATACAGAGCTACGCGCATGGTTTGCCTCCTGAGAATTGGGAATTGTCGGGGCAGGGGTTGGCTCGGGACGATGGACTTGGGTCCACTGCAGCAGATGCTGGTACACCTGATCCCAACGTTGTTGACCGTTGGGAAGAGGGATCGTCTGCCGATGAATGCGCCAGTTGTGTTTCATGCAATCCTCCGCACACCGTGAGGTCAGTCGAAGGATACTGCTGAGGAGGAGTGCGGGAGGTGGTTCGTGAGGGAAGGATGGAGGAGAGGCGTTCGAAGCGGGTCATGCAGAACTTGTCATTTATGATCAGGCCATTGAACGCGACCATGGGCATCTCAAACAACGCTTGTACGCCATGTGAGGCTTCAAGCAAGAAGCGTCTGCCGATGTGATTGTTCGTGGTCATGCCCTTGTCCGGAATCTCCGCAACGGCTTTTCTGACCTTACCGTTGCGGTTCCACTCAATCTTCGACTTGCCGTTACTTGGCCACAGTTGACACAGGTGATATAACTCTTCTTCAGCGCTGATTTCTACACGCTCGATGCCCTCGATTCGTCTTTGGTCGCTCCACTGGGACGAATGAGCACTCACTGCCCATTCAGGCGCAACAATACCAGTGGAAGTGACGGGTTCGGACGTATCGCGTTCTAGCCACCTATCCTATTTGCATTAAAGGTCTCCTGCGACATACTCGACAACGTGGGGCATCACTCGCCGCCCTGCGCGAATCAGAAGCGCGAAGACCACCAGCAGCAGCGCTGGTGGTCTTCGTTAGGCATCGTGTGATGGATACGTCTGGGTCGCTAGTTCCACCACGTGGCATAACCATCATCGAGGGTGTTATTTGTGAGTTGGCGCACGCTTTCACCGCCGCTGCCCATGATGAATAATTCGTGGTCGCCGTCACGGTCGCTGTTGAACACCAGTTGCAGGCCTCGGGGGCCCCATGTCGGAGCTTCATCACGTGCGGGGTTGTTCGTCAACCGCAATTCGCCTTGTCCATCCAGGCGAACCGTGTAAATCTCGGTGTTGCCATCGCGCTTCGACATAAACGCCACAGCACGGCCATCAGGTGACACACTTGGCCAGCGATCCTCGGCTCCGGCGCTGGTAAGTCGCTGATAGCTGGCGAGCTCTGCGAGCGGAACTGTCCCTGCACTCGGATTGACGACCACGCGATAGGCAAGTTTTGCCAGGTAGATGTTCCAGTTTCCATCATGGCAGTCCGTCTCAAACACGAAACCTGAACCATCCGGCAGCCAGGAGGGATGACCATTGCTACAGTTGACAGTTGACGTAACCGCTACAGCGCTATCAGCGCTTACGCCGTTTGGAGCCAGGAAGATTTCAGGATTCCCATCACGGTCAGAGACGAACAGCATCTGCTGGTTGTCTGGCGAGATCATCGGTTCGTAGGTGTTCACATCCATCGGAGAGAGGATGTTGGGCTGTTGTGCTCCCGCTGCGATACTGATCAGCACACGTTTGTTTTGTGCTGTGACATAGGTGCCATAGATTAACTGCGCTTCATTGCTCCATGTGCGGCGTACGGACGATGGAATCACATCGATGCCGCGCACGGCAAATACACCGGTCGCGTTGTTCGTGGAGGGATTGAGTGCCTCGATGTTGAAGCTGACCCCGTTGCTCTTCTGGGCAAAGACGATCGGCAATTCTGGATCGGGAGCCGCCCATGGCGTGCCCATCGTGTAGCGCCACAGGAAGTAATGCTGGCCGACGTTGCCCATCTCGACCTGGAAGGCTGCAGGATTCGTGGGCGTATAGGTGAGGCTACGGCGCTCAAAGAGTTGCACCATCACGTCCTTAACGTGTCCGCCGACGCGGGCTTGGGTCCAGTATGGGTCGGTGATCGGGTAGCCGAAGGCGGCGATGGCCGACACCGGTCCGGCGTTCCGGAAGTCTTCAAAGACGCGTGGTACGTTATGGCCGGTCACGTTTTCATACACGACGATATCGGTGCCTGGCTGCCGCCGCGAAGTCCGAGCGGACTTGTCCCACCGCTGCTGGTTAACATCGTACCGGCACGTTGACCGACCTTGTTGGGATCGCGATAACCGTTGTCCGTCGTCGCAAACGGCGTGAAGGTTTCATAGGTTGGCGTCAACGGATCGATGGTGGCATCAGGACCAATGTCTCCTGCAACCGGAATCTGTGCGGCGATACGTTGCTGATTCTCCTCAGTGTTCGTACCGTTGCCAAGCTTCACTCGCCCTGACACCATTTCCACCGTCAGTAATCCATTGGTGACACCGCCTAAGGGTCCGCTGGTGTTTGCAGGATCGTTGATTTCCATGCGTGCTTTGTCGAAGTATTGTACCTGGCGTAGTCCGCTGGGCGATTGCTTGTAGACTTCCTTATAATCGAACCATGGCTGTGGTCCCCAGGTCCATGAGCGCGAGGTGGTGCCCTGCTGTACGGCAACATCTGCGGCGCGCCAGACCTGCTCAAAGCGTGGATCAACGAAATTCGAGCGACGGCCGTCCCAGGGGGCGGCGTGGGTCGGGAGTGTTCCTAGAGAAATGCCAGCAAGAGCGCCAAGAGCGAGTGTGCTCCGCCAGCGTCGGACTGAGCGATACTTAAACATCATTGTATCCTTGTCTTTATCAGTGTCGCTTCGGTTGCGGCGACACTCTTGTTATACGGTTGAATCGTCCGGGATACTAGCATCCAAGCAATACAAAAAGCGTCACAAAAATTGTAACGGTGCACGTGTGCTCTGTGACAATGAATATTCGCCCCTTCGTCGCAGCGCGTGTCCCAATCAAGTGCCGCTTCGACCCGGCAGCGCGTGGTGATGCGGTTAGGTTGCAACCGTTTGGGCAGGTACAATGACCAGTACGAAACAGGAGAACGTACTAGCGATGAAATGCATTCGATGTGAAAGCGAGCAGACGCGCAAGGATGGACAGACCCGGCTCGGCGGACAACGCTGGCGCTGCAATGACTACGGCGTCGCTTCACCGCCCATTCGACGAGTGCGTTCTCCCATCATGGCTTTCCTGACGCTGTGATGTGACATGCTCCCAATATTGAGAAGAGTTCGATCGAGTAGAATGGCCCCGACATACGTTGTTGCTATGTATACTGCGTGCCCTCGCTGTTCTACCACCTTTGCCTTCAAAGAAAAGCAAATCGCCCGTTCTTCGCCAAACAACCGCGATTCACGCGACGACGAAGAAGCATCTGTGTTATTTAATCCCAACCATATTTGCTTCTGTGCTACGCACCACAATCGACGATGGCTCGAGATTCGAGCTTTTATGCCTTTGATCGCAGAGAATCTCGATCTCGACGCTGCTCGTCCCATTATGTGCTCGGAAGAGTTTGCCATCCTTGTTGCTGCTTGACGGTCTGTACCAAAATTGATACACTGCGGTATGCCTGATGAAGGAAAAGTACTTCCCGTCTCGTTCTATCGCCTGGCGAGCGGGCGAGAACCTGTTCGAGAGTGGCTTCAAGCCCTCACCATCGCCGACAAGCGGGTGATTGGTCAAGACTTGAAGACGGTTGAATATGGTTGGCCAATTGGTATGCCACTCTGTCGAAGCCTTGGAGAGGGACTGTGGGAAGTTCGAAGTAACCTGCCTGGTGGACGGACCGCACGTATCCTGTTTTGCATTGCCGATGGCACAATCGTGCTGGTTCATAGCTTTATCAAAAAGACGCAGAAGACGCCAGATGACGATCTCACCTTCGCGCGGCAACGGATGAAGGAGGTAGGAGCATGAGCACGAATCCGCATATTGGCTCATCACTCGATGATTTTCTGATCGAAGAGGGATTGTACGAGGAAGTGAATGCTGTTGCGATTAAGCGTGTGCTTGTCTGGCAGATCGAGCAACTCATGCAAGAACAAGGACTGTCGAAAACAGCGATGGCAAAGCGAATGAACACGAGCCGGGCTGCCTTGCTTCGATTGCTTGACCCAGACAATCCATCCGTGACATTGCATACGTTGGAACGAGCGGCACAGAGTGTTGGCAAGCATCTTCGTCTTGAACTCGTCGACTGATGGATCGCGTTGGCAAGGTACAAGAACTGATAGGCAGAGCATCGCAGGGGTACGAGGTGGCTGTGGGCCGCTGTCTGTCAAAGAGCCTCAAGCAGCGTCGGTAGGGCTCGAGCCAATCAATCGCGCCCATCACCACAGTTGCGTCCACGTACACGAAACCGGCATCCGCAAGACGTTTCAATGTTCCCGCATCGCGCTCCGTACGAAGAGGGGATTGCGATCTGATAATCGACCGAGTATCAGATCGATACAAATCGTCGTGGAGGTGTATGCTTCGTCTACGCAGTCTGTATGGGCTGGTGAGGAGGCGACATCATGGCTGGGACGAACAACGATGGAAGCTTACTCGGTGCGCTGACGACATTTGAAACGGTGGGGATGCCCGCACGGAACTTTGCCGTGCGGACGCGTCGTGAGTACAGCCGCGACCTTCGTGAGTTGCTCGATTATCTTGCCACATGTGGCATCACTGATGTGGAAACGGTCCGTTTGCCGCATTTGGAGAGCTACCTTGCCGAACTGGATCGGCGCGGTCTACAAGGTAGCAGCCGCAACCGGAAGACGCACACGATCAAATCGTTCTTCCAGTGGCTCGTCCATCATGACCTCCTCCTCATCAATCCTTCGATCCACCTGATTCCACCTCGGGCCATCAAAAAGGAGCCGCGTTTCCTATCCGAGGACGAGTACAAGCGATTGCTTTGCGCCTGTAGCCATCATCCACGAGATGCCGCAATGATCGAAGTGTTCCTTCAGACCGGGATGCGCCTGTCAGAACTTGCGAACTTGACGCTCAAGGATGTCGAATTACCCAAACGTATTACGCGTGACATCGACTCGATGGGCAGTGTGCGTGTTCGGCGCAAAGGTGGCAAAGTTGAGCAGATTCCACTGAACTACAAGGCATGTCATGCACTGGCGACGTATCTCAAGGTTCGCCCGAAGGTCGAGCACAACGGCCTGTTGTGACGAAGTTCAAGACACAGATGAAGGCGCGAGCGGTCGAATACATGGTTCATAAATATCTCGTGGAGTGCGAGATCCACCATGCCTCGGTGCATACGTTGCGCCACACGATGGCGACGCACCATGTGGCAAGAGGAACGGATATCAAAACGGTACAGGTGACGCTTGGACACGCAAGTCTTGCGACAACGAGTATCTATGTGTCGCTCTCCAAGCATGGTCAGAAGAAGGCACTGCAAGAACACGCACTATAACATGACATAATGGCATATCGTGGATAGGAAGCAGTCGTCAGCATATGTGCCAGAGCTCATCGCTATCGTATGCTGACGGCTACAACCAAGCTGCTCGATACGGA
This sequence comes from uncultured Chloroflexia bacterium, assembly GCA_963782315.1. Lineage (GTDB taxonomy): Bacteria > Chloroflexota > Chloroflexia > Chloroflexales > Kallotenuaceae > JBBSGA01. The sequence goes on along the minus strand of CAWAJS010000040.1, from coordinate 49,958 downwards.
TATCGCTCCTCAAGCGTCAGGATGCCATAGTTTCACAATTTCCCCATCGTCCATTCCTGAACTGCTTGAAGCAGGGAACCTGGTTGTTCTGCGTCTAACTGACGGGTTTTCACGCGAAGACGAAGCAATTCACCACGGGTTTCTCCTCGACCAAACGCACCTCATCTTGGGTCGCAAATCAATTTGTTTTATCCCCCGCCGTTAGGGCCGCCTCCGGGACCAGCGCCTCGCCCGGTACCTTCGACCAGTACGCCCGTGAAACAACTGAGCATGGCGTTCTTCTCGACAGCAGCGGCATGATAATGGTATCCATCCGCCTCGGTGGTATGGCCTTGACAGTCATCTAGCCCAGCCGCTGCCTCAGCCGCTTCATCCAGTGGACTGTGAACGGCAAACCCGTCCAGCGCATACGCAAAGATCGGGGTTTCGCCATCAACGGCTTCACCGACTTCCGAGCAGCCGCGTGCGCGATGCAGATGATAGCCGTCAACTGGATTGATGTGACCGCCACAATCATCAAATGCCGCAATCGTGTATGCGCTCAAAATCGCATCCACAGGAGCCGACGCTGCCATGATCACACCGTTGAGCGTAATGCCTAGATTTCCATTGGCTTGTGTGGCACTCGCGCCCACAACTGGCGTGGCTGGGATCACAACAGTGGTAGTCACTGGCTCGCCGTTGTCCAGCCACTCAATGCGGCCTTCAACACAGTGGTTTTGGTAGGCGGGATCGACATCTGGGCGCGCTGCCCCCTCAAATGCTTCTTCTGTGTCCGTGATATTCACGTTGCCGTCGTCGTCATACAGCTTCCAATTGCTGTCCTTGTAGAGGTCGGCTAAGCCTAAAATAAACGAGCCAGTAAGATCATAGACCGCATTACCATCGAACCAAATGCCGCCATCTTCGGCAGTGGCCGCCGTTGTTTCGGGGCAAAATGGCCGTAGGGTGCGAAAAATGTGTCTGAGGCTTTCCAGAGCCTTTTCAGCGCGTCGCACATGGTCTATTTTTGCTGGCAATCGCACTGCTCGGCATGATCCGTGCAACACTATCTGGCATGCTTTTCTTTCTTCTTGCCCAGGTGTTCTCGCTGCTGCTCGACCTCATCGGATTGAGCCGGCAGACCGATCATGATAAGGATCTCGAAATCCTGCTCCTGCGCCAGCAACTGCGGATTCTCCAGCGCAAACAGCCCCAGCCACCACGTATCTCGCGCTGGGAGAAACTCATTCTGCTCATTCTCGTAGGCAAACTGGTGGCACTGACCACCAGCGCCCGCAGCCGACTCAGTCACGTCGTGCTCTTGTTCAAGCCTGACACGCTCCTCAAGTGGCACCGAGAGCTTGTACGCCGGAAATGGACCTTCAAGAAGAAGGCACCGTTGGGCCGACCACCGATTTCCGCTGAAGTCGAAGCACTGATTCTGCGTCTCGCAAAAGAGAACCCAACGTGGGGCTATGGCAAGCTGGAGGGCGAGCTGAGCAAGCTCGGGCATGACGTTGGGCGCTCGACCATCCGTGGCGTGCTCAAACGTAGGCACGTCCCACCTGCACCTGAACGTAGCCGACAGGGTACACGTTGGCGCACGTTTCTGACGCACTACAAGGGCGAGATGGTTGCCTGTGACTTCTTTACCGTTGAAACAGCATGGTTGAAGACGGTGTACGTGATGTTTTTCATTGAGTTGGGAAGCCGGCAGGTCCATCTCGCCGGGTGCACCACAAACCCAACGAGTGCGTGGGTGACGCAGCAAGCCCGCCAGTTCAGTTGGAAGATTCAGGATGGTACGCTCCCGGTGCGATTCTTGATCCACGATCGCGACACGAAGTTTACGCCAGCTTTCGACACCGTGTTCACCTCAGAGGATGTGAGCATTATCCGAACACCCGTGCGGGCACCCAATGCGAATGCGTTCGCTGAGAGATGGGTTCGGTCCGTTCGAGAAGAGTGCCTCGACAGGCTCTTGATCTTCAACGAGCGTCACCTTCGTCGAGTTCTGACGACATACATTGACTATTACAACCACGCTCGACCGCACCAGGGAATCGACCAACGATGTCCGATTCCCCTCGAAAGCGCAACGCGTGATGGTCCGATTGAACGGCGAGACATCTTGGGCGGCATGATCCATGATTATCGTCGAGCAGCATAACGCGTTCCAATGCCTCGGATGGCCTTTTCGCACTGAACGCGATCATCATGTGGAGGAGCTTGACGGGTGGCGGGAGGTCAGGTGTGTTCATGTGTGGTTCCTTTCAAATCCGTACCGAGCGGCAACAGGTACAGGTGATTGGCCCTGGTTGGCGAGCAGGCATTACAGCATTACGCCACGAAACCCAGCCTTTGATACCAGACCGTCCTGCGGCTGCGTGGGATGGCTCAGGATGGTCGAGACACTCCGCTCCCTCAGAGCTTTCTGGCAACAATCACGATAACATCATGGTCGGCAGTCGCGTCAGCATCCGTCCAGTGGCCTTTCTCCGCCTCGATGGTGAATCCCGCTTTCTCAAGCAACAGACGAAGTTCATGGCGAAAGTAGTGGTTCGAAGTTAGTTGGATAGTGTCATCCGACACGAGTTGCTTATTCTTGAACACGACCATACGCATCTCGCCTATGGTACGTTGCTCAAATGGGTCGACCATAACAAGTCGATAATGATTTTCGTAATCCTGATCATCCTCGGGGATCTTGCCAATGTCGTCTGACCACGACTCTGGCAAGTGTGACCGCGCATCCTTGAGCCACAACGGCCATAATGAGGCTTCACCATAGGCGGGCAGGCACTCGATCAAAAGTACGCCTCCCGGCACAAGATGATCATAAAACCGTTGCAACGTCGTGAAGTCTTGGTCACGGGTGACACCGATGCCAAAGGAGCCACACGCGATGATCGTCTGGTAGTGTCGCGGTAAATCAAGACGGTGCAGCGCTTGCTGATACAAGCGGGGGACAACTCCCTCGCGATCGGCCCTCTGCTGGCAGTAGGCGAGCATATCGCCAGAGATGTCACAGCCGTCCACATCCAGTCCGGCTTGCAAGAACGGAATGAGTAAACGACCGGTACCACAGCCGGTATCCAGCGCAGGTTGACCATACCGCTCAATCTGCTGGAGATAGTATGCGATTTCTGGTCCTGTGGTGTTGTGCTCGGCCCAATGCCGTGCCATCGCTCCGTAATGCCATGTTTGGACATCATCATTCATCATGTTCGATTCCTCGCCCGATTGCCTGGCGTTCCGTATGTATCGCCACCGCCTCAGGTCCATGGAACGTTTCGACCTGATACGCATCTCCTACCCTCTCAAGACGCCTCCAGCATACACCCGGTCGCAGCTCGGATCGAGTTCCCTGGGCCTGCCCGACGATTTGATTTAATTCTTGGTCCCATTCGAGAGCATTTCTGCCTGCGACGTCATCGTTTGAAAGCACCTGCCTGCAAAGAGGAACGCCGTCAACGATTCCTGGTATGGAACGATGTCACTGGAGTTCAACTGGCAGCATACGACCCCGGAGAAGGATGAATCTCGTCCTTCTTTCTCTCGTGTACCCGAGTAGATGCACATGCCCGAAATTACCGTGACAATACTCCCGTGAGTGTGCCGGAGGAAACACCTGTGGTGAGGGTCAGCAGACGCTCCACCGTGAAGCTCCCGCTCGCGCCAGCAAAGCGGCCCGTGCCACCCGTGATGGTGTACTGTTCCACAATCTGATTCATGCCAGGCGCCACCGTCAGATCACCCTGTCCCGTTCCTTCAGCGAAAAGGCTGTCTCCGTTGGCCGCTACCAGGTGAGCTGCCACCGTCGCGCCACTCGCCGGGATGTACACGCTCGCCTGAAACGTGAAGGTAAACCGACCAAGATGTGTTGCGTGTCCAGAACCAGTTCCATCCACATGCAATATCGGGAAGGCCACTTGGTTCGTTTCAACTGCCTGCACAGAGCCGCGAAGATGCCACTGCTTCTCTGCTGCGGCCGGCGCGGCGAACGATGTGCCCGCCAGCAGGAATAGGAGCGGGAGCAGCAGGCCAATCGTGATGATGATGCGTCCTGGTTTCATGGGTTCTCCTCCCCTGGTTCCACCAGTTCTACAGGTCGTTGCCAGAGTCTGTCTCAGGTCGACTCCACGGAGCCTCGTCTCAGCATGCCGTTTATGGGTGAGCGTCATGGCTGACCTCCTTGTCATTTGGGTCGCTGGTCAAACGCGGGCGCGAACGCCTATCTCGCCGCAGGTGTGGTTGCCATGCTGGTTCCTCCCAGCGAGGGTGACCCACATGCCAACAAGAGGACTACCGGGTCCGAACCCGCGCGTGTTGAAGGGCGAGACCGATCATGAGCATAAGACCGGCGAGCGCCAGCAGCCAGGCTACTGGAGCGGTGCTGACCTCTCCTCCCGTCGCAGGCAGCCCGCCAGATGGTGGTCCAGCCGCTCTCACCTTGGCCACTTGCTCGGGTGTTGGCAGCAACGTGGGAGAAAAGTAGGCAATTTTGTCGCCGGTGATTAAGAAATCCGATCGATACGCCGCCTGATCGATGCCGACGGCTCGGAAGCGCGCTGTCGTGACAAAACGCGCATGGGCTTGGCGAGCCTGTTCGAAACGTGGCATGTACGTGGACTGAATCCGTTCGAGGAGTGTCTGTCACTCCTCCGGCAAACTCCTCTACCCCAAACCTGAACACTTACGAACACTCTTGAAATTGACATTTCCCTCTTGAACGGTGCTGTGCTCTTTGCACCATACGAGTACACCAGGTTGGGCTGCCGCAGTGGGGACGGTTTCCGTGCCTGAGATCGTCTCTCAAATCGGCCCAGAAGGGGGAGTTGCTGTCCTTTAGTGGCCGGCCATGCTCTTTGGGTACCCCGTTGGGGAGGTGGGCGGACCGCCGGCCCAGCCGCCGTCGTACAGCTCCCAGCCCATCTCATAGGGCACGCGCACCAGCGTCGGCACCTGATGAGCAGGACCGCCTGCCCAACCACCATCGTAGAGATCCCACCCTGCCTCATAGGGTACTCGGACCGGCCTGGTTTCGTTTCGCGCCGCTACTATCGGGTTGGTGCCGATCGTGAGGGCACCATCGGCTGCTTCACTTGGGCGGGCGGAGGGCGTCTGCACGAACGGGCGGCTGATCGTACTGGCGGCCAGCGGGCCGAGAGCAAACGCGAGGACTGCGACGATGACGAGGGCGAGGAGTGACTGAGCGAGCGACAAGCGGTCCGACATCCGTTTTGCATTCAACATCTTGAGCCTCCTGGTTCCTTTTGTGGGTGATAGTGCCTCGTGGATGATGGGTCTATTAGGCCACACCCACGCCTCTGTGTGGTGTCCCTCAGAGGCACTACAAGGGACACCAAAAGGGACACAGCCCGCACGTTGCTCTGCCAGGAGGAGCGGTGTATGCTGCCCATGGTAGGGCTCTTCCACAGGGAGGAACGCACGATGGACGAGATCGCCTCGTTTGGCAGCTGGCTTAAAGCGCGCCGGCGCGCCGTCGACCTGACGCAGGCCGAGCTTGCGCGCCGCGTCGGCTGCACGACCGGCACGATCAAGAAGATCGAACAGGAGGAGCGCCGTCCCTCCAGAGAGACTGCCCTGCGGCTGGCCCAGGCGCTTGAGCTTCCAGCGACCGAGCACGCTGCCTTCGTCCGGAGCGCACGCGGCCAACTGTCCGCCGACCGGCTTGCCACCAGCGGAGTGCCCGGCGAGCTCCCTCCGCTGCGAACACTTCGCGAACATTCAGGTGCACTGCGGGCGAATCTGCCCCTGCCGTTGACCCCCTTCATTGGCCGCGAGCAGGAGATCGCTGCACTCTACCAGCGCCTGCTCGACCCGCAGGTGCGCCTGCTGACCTTGACCGGACCAGGAGGCAGCGGCAAAACCCGTCTCGCGCTCGCAGTGGCCGAGCAGCTCATCGAGAGGTTTCGTGACGGCGTGACCTTCGTCGCCGTCGCTCACATCAGCGACCCCGAGCTCGTGCTTCCGACCATCGCTCGGACACTCGGGCTGCTCGATAGCGGCGGGCCGACCCTCCGCGAGAGCCTGACCTCTGCTCTGCGGACCCAGCAGCGGCTGCTGCTCCTCGACAATTTCGAACAGGTGCTGGCGGCGAGCACTGAGGTCGCCACACTCCTGGCGGCTGCGCCCGGGGTGAAGGTGCTGGTGACGAGCCGGTCGGTGCTGCATCTGGTGGGCGAGCACGACGTGCCGGTGCTGGCGTTGGCTCTGCCCGATCCGCAGCACCTGCCTGACCTGCCTGACCTCGCGCGGTACGAGGCCGTGGCGCTGTTCGTTCAACAGGCGCGTGCCGTCAAGCCGGACTTTCACCTGACGAGGGCGAATGCCGCGGCAGTGGCCGAGATCTGTGCGCGATTGGACGGCTTACCGCTGGCGATCGAGCTCGCTGCGGCGCGCAGTACGCTGCTGACGCCTCAGGCGCTGGCCGCGCGGCTCGACCATCGCCTGATGCTGCTGACCGGCGGCGCCCGGGACCGTCCGGCGCGGCACCAGACGCTGCGTGACGCCATCGACTGGAGTTACGACCTGCTCGGGGACGAGGAGAAGGCGCTGTTCCGGCGACTGGCAGTATTCGTAGGCAGCTGGACGCTTGAGGCGACCGAGGCGGTCTGTAGCATGGACACCAGGGGACTGGAGAGTCTGGATGTGCTGCAATCGCTGCTCGATACGAGCCTGATCAGGCAACTGGAAGGTCCGGATGGCGAGCCGCGGTTGCTGATGCTGGAGACGATCCGCGAGTACGCCCTGGAGCAACTGGCGGCGAACGGCGAGCACGAGGCGTTGCGGCAGCAGCACGCGGCCTACTATCTCGCGCTGAGCGAGACCGCGGCGCCGGAGATACGCGGTCCACGGCAGGCAGCCTGGCTGGCACGCCTGGAGCTGGAGCACAACAACGTGCGCGCCGTGCTGGCCTGGAGCCTCGCGGGCACACCCGGCGGAGAGCAGGCAACAATCGGCTTGCGGCTGGCAGTCGCCGTGTGGGACTTCTGGGCACGCCAGGCTTTTGGGCGGGAGGGGAGGCGCTGGTTTGCTGATTTGCTGGCCCACAGCGAGGGAAACCCGGCCGGCTCTGAAGCACGCCTGCTCCGGGCCCGAGCGCTCCTGGCTGCGGGCAATCTGGCCGTGTACCAGGGCGACGCGCTCGTGGTCCAGGCGCTGCTGGATGAGAGCCAGGCGCTGCTGGACGAGAGCCTGACACTGTTCCAGGACCTCGGTGATACCTGGGGAACTGCCTCTGTGCTCCAAAGTCTCGGGCTGCTCGCCAATGAGCAGGGCAACCCGCAGCGGGCAATCTCGTTAACGGAGCAAAGCCTGGCCTTGTTCCGGGCGCTCGGCGATCAGTGGGCTATCGGCTGCACGTTACTGTTTCTGGCATTTCCCCAGTTGGATATGGCAGACTCCGGCGATACGCAGGACAATCGCAGCCGGGCCTACGAATTACTGGAAGAGAGTCTGGCACACATGCGGCACGTCGGGGATGTTTACCTTATTGCCGGTATTCTCGTCCGCCTCGGAAGCGTGGTGGGGAACCAAGGTGACGGCCGGCGCGCGGGGGTGCTCCTGGAGGAGGCTCTCAGGCTCGCCGACGAAATAGGAAACAAGCAACAGATCGTTCATGCGCTGATAGGCCTTGCCGAAGTAGCTGCGCAGGGGCGGGGCGCGGAGGTGGAGCGCGCGGCATGGCTGACCGGTGCAGCCCAAGCGCAGATCAGCGTCATAGGATCTGACCAGATCACCTGGGGTCACCAGGCTGCCTCGCGGCTCGCCGGGCTCCGGGCGCAGCTGGGCGAACCGAGTTTTGCCGCTGCATGGGCAGAGGGGCGGGCAATGACGCTGGAGCAGGCGATTGCCTATGCGCTTGGAGAGACAGAGCCCGAGTAGTCTGCATGCGACACCATCGAGGACCCTGATTGCTCTCTTGACGCCCCGATGTTGATCCTCTTCTTTGTGGGCGAGCTATCTCAAGGGACGGGCAAGTCACCTTCGCATACGTGACGCGGTTTCACGCGTTGTCGACTGAAGGATGTAGTCTTTGCTCGATACCATGGGACTTCTGTCGAAACACGGCGGTCAAGCCAGTTTACAATCGTCGTGGGTTCGTTATACTGATAGCTCGTGAGAACATCAAAGGGAGATGACCTGATATGGAAAGCCAAATAGAGCGTATCACAATCGACCCGGATGTCTGCCATGGCAAGCCATGCATCCGTGGTCTGCGCTATCCAGTCGAATTCATCTTCGAACTGCTCAGTTCTGGGATGAGTTACGACGACATTCTCGACGACTATGAGGACCTTGAGCGTGAAGACCTCCTTGCTGTGTTTGCATTCGCTGCCCGCCTGAGCCAAGTCAAACGTATCGAGTCACTCGCCGCATGAAATGTCTTGTTGACGCCCAGCTTCCACGCCGGCTGGCTCGTCGCCTGACCGCGTCTGGTCATGATGCCATCCATACGCTGGATCTTCCTGCGGGAAACCGCACGCCTGATATCGGTATCGTAGCTATCGCTGCTCGTGAAGGTCGCATCGTCGTCACGAAAGATGCCGATTTTGTGAGTTCCTTTCTCATCACTCAGCAGCCAGAACGGTTGCTCCTCATTTCCACTGGAAATATCACGAACGCTGAGCTCGAAATGCTGGTTATGGCGAACCTTGAATCCATCGTTACTGCCTTTGCATCTCACACGTTTGTGGAACTTACTCGCACACGTCTTATCGTTCATGGATAACGCTGTTGCTCGAAGCACTCCATCTCGCGTCGATCTCATGGCCTTCATACCAGACGATAGGTTTCCCGCTCCAGCGTGCTGAGTATCTGGAATTGTTCAGCTACCTATCGCGAATGACGTGATGACGAAAACACTATACGGTGCATCTGTTCAGTGAACTGCACCGTTATGGTGGGAGCAGATCAGTGGTATCAGCAGTGTTCATCCCAGATGCGTCAACAATCAAACACGATGTTTCGCCGCTGGCGCTATGATGTGGCGTCATAGCATCGCCAAAGACGGGAGAAATCGAGGTATGTATGCCGTTGAATGGGAGGTGTGTCCAGGCTGCGCAGCGAGGTTGCGCAACCACAATGGAGCGACTCATCGATATATTGGTGCTTCGGCAGCATGCTGGGCCTTGTTCTCTGATCTGTTCAACGCTGGGCAACCGCCGATGGCATCTGGCGCGATGATATCGCTGCTCGGCGATGCGTATGCCGCGCAGCATCCCGGCACGCCGTCGCCTCAATCAGTTCAATCGGTGGCGGTGCATCTCTTGACACTTCATGGCGTGTTTCTGCGTGGCGTGGAACCAACGAATGCGCTGTGGGTGCGCCAGCGTGCGCTTCGAGAGCACGGGAGAGCGAAGCATGAGCGCTTTCAATGGTTGGCGGCCCCCTCATTTGCAGGTTTGTTGACCATTGCTGACATTGTGCAGGCACCAACCGCGTTGGAGCGAGCAACAGTAGCATCGAGCTTCATCGAAACGGTTTGGATGCAATGGGCGGAACGACACGTTTCAACCATTTCCCACTGGTACGATGTTTATATTCTGGATGCGGTGTAAGGATGAGCTTCAAGCTCTTGGATGGACGTGATGCTGCGACGATATACGTACCATCTCGTTCGCCTCACAGAGATATGTGTATCTCTGATCAAGCGGCAGCCTACTCAAAGCAATGGGTAGAAGCAATCGCTCGAAGAGCACGCACTGCGACATGACATAATTGTTGTAGTGATCGGCGATGAGCAGACTGTGCGACATACGCATCGACCGTCAGGCGTCAAGCGGCAGTCAGGATAATTATCTCGGCTTCGTCGATTTTTCATCTTTGAAGCAGGAAACATCGGTTGTTGTGCGTCTAACTTACGAGTTTTCACGCGATGACGAAAAACAGACAATGGCTTGTAATGGGCATCTATGACTACAGGAATGGATGGCCTTTTCCCAGCAACATGGTACGAGTGGTACGGGTTTGCTAACCTCACCCACTGGTGCAGACGATGTCAGGCATCCTCGTTGTGGAGGTCTGCGCTTTCCGTCAAACCTACCTCTTCGCCAGGAGATTGAGTTAAATCCGTTGTGTTGTGCTGTCGCTCTCGCCCATAAGGTAGTGCTGAAGCGTCGACGTACTCCAAACGGGAAGGCCGGATCCGAAAAAATCGCGGTCGGCTGTCCAGATACCGCAGTCAAATGCTAAGGCTACTGCCACGGTTGGCGCATCCTGCACATCGCGTGGGATACGCCAGATCGCCTCCGGGAGCCGATCCTGGTATATATCGAGTGGGATACTCTGAATACGTAGACCAATTGCAGCGAGCGCGTCATCAAGTAAGTGTGTTACCTGGTCATGTGTTAAGTGTCCATGTCGTACGAGCAGTGCCGCACGTTTGCGCAATTCGTACGTTGTTTCGCTCCAGGCGAGCTCTGCGACAAAAAGGTCAAGCTCTGCATGCAACAATAATGCACGGCCCCGCGTCCGCATCGCCTCAGCGACCAGGATGTTGGCGTCAACGACGAGACGCATCGTCGTCGATGATAGACACTGCAGATAGGTCGTCCCGCCTCGTCGGAACCGGCTCAGTAAGTTCGAACAGGAGACTTACGTCCGTCTCAGACAGTCCACTTTCAGCACTAATACGAGCGAGGGTACGTTCGAGGCGCTCGAGTGCCTCTTTAAAATTTTCATCTCGACTGTTGGCAGTCGGGATGTAGAAGCCGACGGGCTGCCCATGACGCTCAATAGCCAGGACTTCGTCGCCAGCGAGATACTGCGTTGCGTGGTCGCGGAACTCGCGTACGCCAATACGTTTCATACCGTCCTCCCTTGTGACCACAAGTGGTCACATTGTACCATAGAAAAGAGAAGGAAGGAGCACCACCTGTGAGACATGGCATGGTGGAAGGAATATTTTGGCTTGATGGTGCGCTTGATCAGCCAGTAACAATCAGAAGCGTTGATTCCGGTAAAATCCTTCAAGTGATCTGCTCCTCAACATGAGAAGCATAGATATGGCCTACTGTTTCAAAGGGGTGTACGTTTACCACCGCCCGCCATGTGTCGTTTCGCACCGATAGACAGTCGGCTGTTCTTCGCCAAACTACCGCGAATCACGCGACGACGAAGAAACCACATATGTCGGGCCGTGCTCTGCTTGATGTCGCCCACATCGCGGTGTTTGCATGCGTAAAGTCACAGGACTGGACGCCATGGTCACGCAATTTGCGCGACCATGGCGTCCAGGTCGTCGATGACCGCATCCTCGTCGGCGCCACATGCGCGCGCAAGCACATTGGAGAGCCAGTATGCGCGATGCGCCCATTGGTCATGGGCGGGGCCGGCACCTAAGCTACTGGCCGCTACGCCGACTCAACTCTGGATGCAGACCCAGCCGCCGCTTGCGATCCGCCGTGCGGCGGTGCTCGCGATCGGTGCCGTGGACCTAGGGAAAGAGAGGGAGGGAATGAACAAGCGTCAAGTGCAGGCGGTGCTCGAGTTGGCAGTCGTCCTGGGATTGTTTGCAGTCGTGACGTTCGGATCAGGCGGCGCGCGTGCGTTCGCGCTGGTCGCCCTGCTCATCGCGTTTGTGGTGTATCGCCGGCAGCGCTAGGAGCGGTATGCTCGCAACGACTCGCCGGATGGTGCGAAAAACGAGTCTGCAGCAGTCGATGTACATACCTGCAAGATGCTCCGCGACTTCTTTAGAGTTGACTATGAAAGATATTGTTGCAACGGCGTGGGCAGGTACACTGACCAGTGTACTGTTTTCCGTCATCATCTCCCCACGGTGTAGCGACATCGAAGCTCTTCATCGAGCATCTCTGTCAAGCGTTTCTTCTCAGGATGTTCGAAGGAACTATCAGGTACGTTGCCAGTGAAACATTCGGGTTCGATTCGCAACGCGAACACTCCCGGCTCAAACTGCTCTGTCCTGCAGGGTGCAGGCTGAGCTCACTCCTGCTCGCACTGCATGGCGAAGCCTCCACCCCATCGAAAGGTGGCAGAAAAGGACGCACACTGGCCCTGGAGCAAAGCCGAACTCAAACAGGAAGACGCAATTGACGCCCAACCGGTCGTCCCGCAACGTACTGTGTTCGCGCGTCCATCTTCATCTGCTCGAGGTAGACCTCCAGCGGGAGTTTCTCACCCATCAATCCCTTGATCGGCACCTCTTTGAGCACCTCCTCACGGTATTCGACGCGAAAGGTCCGTGCACCTGCTTGAATATGCAGGCTCACGTATCGCCCATGCCAGGCATAATCAATGGAGTAGGCGGTCCCATCAATCGTGACCGTCCCGTCGCGACGGATCTTTCGAACAAACCTGAGGCCATCAAGGACGTCGACCCAGCGATCGGGGTCCACGAGAGCAGGGAGGTGCGGCCGCGCCGGCAGATTGGGAAACGCGACACAGGGAGGCTGGTTGCCACAACTGAGTGCCTGGTTGGGCCGCTCATAATTGTCGTGCTGTCGAAAGCCTTGTGTCAGGGTGCGAACCGTTTCTGCATCGTGTGGCTGAAAGACCTTCAGGCATTCCTCAGCGAACGTGCGATTGTAGCGTTCAACGAATCCATTGCGGTCGGGACGACGAGGCGGGCAGACTGTGACCTGGATGCCGAGGCAGTGCAGTAAGCGCATCAGCGGCGAAGGGAAATCCCGCATCTGGCTGCCGACAAACCGGGGGTCACGATCCATCGTGATCATCTCGGGACAGCCTTGGATACGTAAGGTCTCAACCATTTCCTCGAGTGTCGTTTCTGCCGTGAAATCCTCACGTACCTGGGCGTTGACGAGAATGGAGGTGCCGGTATCGACGGTATTGAGCACTTCGACCACGTGTTGCTGTTTGCCGTCATCCTCAGGCGGGACGGTCGAGACATCCTTGAAGTCAAGTTGCCAGGAGGTCATGGGCTCAGGCCGCTCGATGGGCGTGTGGTGCCGTTCGCTCGGGAGAGCGATGCGACCATGCTGACGGAGGATGTGCCAGATGGTGCGTGTGGAGCGGGGCAGTCGGAGGCCGAGCGATTGGAGTTCAGTGTCATGCGCCAGAGTAATACAAGATGGCCTTGGGACCGGGGACACGTTGGAGGTGAGCAGGAGGCGCATCACGAATGGCAAGAACGCGCTCAATGACAACGGGGTCGAGGCAAGGCGGCGGATGGGTTCGTGCACGAGAACGGCTGTGAAGGATGTGGTCATCATTGGGTGGGACACCACGGAGGCGTTGGCGCCATTTTTTGACCCAGGCAAGCGAGCGATGGGTCGTAGCCGCGTAGTCTCGCGTGGTCCAGGTCGGCTGGAGTTGGAGCAAGGAGCGGAGAAGAGTCCGGTCGGCGAGCCAGTAGTCTTCCATCGTGCCACCTCTACACTATGATCCTGCGGTTGAAAAGATTGACAGGATCATCAGTATAGAGTCTACGATGTCGCTACACCGTGGGGAGATGATGACGGCTCTCCGGCGACTTTGGTGAAGCCTATGTCAAGATAGGGATGGCATCCACAAATAACCATGAATTGTGTCTTTTGTCACCCCGGAAATGCTCAAAGATACCTCATTGACCCAAGTTATTGGGCTACCCTTCCAATCATCACCAAACTCGCCTGAGAGCCATGATGACGGAAAACAGTACACCGACTATCTTACACCTCCGTCGGCCGCAGCTTGCTTGAAGCATCGCATGGGAGAGGTGTTGTTTCAAATGTTTATAGTTTATGTACGGAAATGCAACATCCATTAGACCTTATCGCATCTTTCGCTGCTCAGCCTGTCGACGGCAGTTCTGGGAGCTTCGATGCGGCCTCCGAGTTCTGCCGCGCCGTAGATGAGCAACGTCACTATTTTCCGCCTGAGGACCACAATACTCCTGTCGTTGCTCCACGAGCGGTGGAACAACGACAGGAGTATTGTGTTTGATTTCAGACGTGATGAACGAGATGATGGCTGCCTAATGGATAGCTGGGCAAAAGCCAACCACGCCCTCGTTCGTCAGTGCCCGTCCAAACGCACGCAGTATTGACACAACCCGTCATGATTTCCCGCTCGTCGATGTACGGTTTTCATCGTCCTGCCCGTCTGATCGCAACAACACCGCAGCAACTGGCTACTCCGTCGCAACAAAGCCGAATAAATCTCACGGTACACACATTTATATCCATAAGGACAGCGCGGCAGATTTCGCGGGCGTCCACCACGCGCACCTGTGTTTCTTCGTAATCGTTAAGGAGAGCAACGATGAATCAGGTTACCGGGAAAGTACTGTTGAAGGAAACGAAAGTTGGCATCCCGAACGTGCTGGTGGAGATCTACGACTTCGACCCTGGTACACGCCCTGAAGAGATGGTCCCCAATGGTGGGGAGCCTACTCTCTCGACCGCTGCGGCGCAAACTATCAGCCTGGGTGATCGGCTTGGCTCGACGCTGACCACAACGGGCGGGCAATTCAATTTCACCTACGACGATGCCGACTTCCGTCGGCGCAACCCTGACGAGAAGCGGCCTGACCTGCTCCTGCTCGTGCGCGCGCCCGAAGATATGAGCGCGGCCGACACCAGCGATGTGCTGCATGTCTCAAAGAACGTCCGCCAGGATGCCGGAGTGAGCGAGGCGTTCATTATTTACATCCCCACCAGCAAACTGGCGGCGGCGGACGTGCCTCCACCCACGAATGTGCCGCTCGAAACTGAAGAACCGGATGCGGTCGTCGGCAAAGCACAGCTTACGGTGGCACGCGAAACCCGCATCAAGGGCGCGGTGCAGAAACTCGCTACCGAGCAGGTCGAGGCTCACCGCCAACGCACGGTGCAGGTGGAGAAAGAGGTCGAGGACCGTCTGCTGGAGAAGCTGAGCGGTGTTCCCGACCGGCTAGCGGAGCGGCTGAACTATGTTCGTCCGGGTGTTGATGTACATGTCGCGATGTTCAGCGCCTTGAACCGTAGCATTGAGAACACCATCAACCGGGCACCTCCGGCGAAGGGCTTTGTGGTGCTGACCGAAGAGCAGGCACAGCAGTTTCGGAAAGCCGATGGCAGCTTCCGCGATGATATTCCAGCGGACGAGATCAACCCGCATCTGTTTTGCAGTGCCAACGAGAGCCAGCGGACGAATTGGCTGATCCGCGAAGACCCGACCACGTTGCGGTCCGTTGCGGTGCCTCCACTCCTCGCTGAGACTGACGAGCCGAGCACCCCTTCGAGCGTCCTGCCTGCGTTGACCGCTGGAGAAGTGGCAGAAAATGGTGGTGCTGACGAAGGTATTCCAGGCTTTGTGGACCGACTGATCCACACCATGACCTCTCCCGAAGAAGCCCTGCTGACCGACCTGGACCCACGCGCCACGCAGGACGATGTGGACGGCAATATCAGTTCCTTCGCGCTCCACACTGGCCCAGCAGATGTGCCCGCCTTTTATGACTTCCATAGTCTGCAGATCGCCTTTGACTATGTCTGGCAGAAAGCGATTGATGAAGGCGTGATCGAAGGTGCTCGTACCCTGGGCCGCCAGATCATGGATATGGGCGGCGATCCGCTGGGCGCCATCAACAACGGTGGCGATCCGATCAAGGCGCTGCGAAGCGAGTTGAAGGTGGTCCAGGCTGCCCACGCCGACTCGAACCTGACGACGCTGATGAGTTCCAATGTGGCGGGCAGTTTGCGCATTCGCCAGGAGGTAGACCCGACGGGCGACGATGGCGGCGGAACGGGCACCGGCGGCGGCGGAACGCCGCCCATTCCGCGCGGTCCCATCGTCCGTCCCGACATGTTCGACGATCTCATGGTCTTCGAGCAGGTCAAGGAGCCGTTCCCGCACGAGTTGCTGAACCAGATCGAGAGCCTGCTCAACGAGCGCTTTGCGTTCGAAGTCTTCGCCCCTGGCAGCGTGAACTACGGCATCCTGGTTACCTACCGTCAAAAGTGGACGCCGATCAATTATCAGGCGGGCAACTTGATCAAAACAATCACCCTGGCACCCAAGGAAAGCCGCAAAGTGAGCGCCCGGCAGGTGATCAAGAAGGAGCGTGCCGTCAAGGAGATGGAGAACAGCCTGCGTGTGCGTAAGGAGGAGGCCAATCAGACCACGCGTGACGAGGCTGAAATCGTTGCCAAGGCGGAGGCCAAGACGAACTTCAGCCTGACATCGAAGGGCTCGTACAACATCGGTATTTCCAAGGGCGACGCCTCCACCGTATTCGGCAAGGACGCTTCTACCAATTCGAGCGACATCAAGAAAGCCTTCCGCGAGGCCGTCTTCAAGGCTGCCCAGGAGTACAAGGACGAGCGCAAGCTGGATGTGGAAACTAAGGAATCGTTCGAGGCAGAAGTGACCGAGAGCGCCGAGATCAGCAATCCGAACGAGGAGATTCCGGTGTCCTTCCTGTTCTATGAGTTGCAGAGGCGCTTCAAGGTGTCGGAGCAGATCCACCGCTTGATCCCCGTGGTGCTGGTGGCAATGGATGTACCAAACCCAGGTCGCCGCGCGATCGACACGCTGCTGCTCACCTACGGCTGGGTGATCGACCGGGTGCTGCTCGATGATCAGTTCCGCAAGCCACTGAATATTTCCGCACCAGACTGGTGGGCGAGGAGTTCGCGATCCGGCAGATGGAACGCAACCTAGCCACGCTACAGCAGGTTGTGGACGAACTGAAAAAGAGCTATTCCCAGGCTCGCTCGATCTCGAATCAAGCAGCCGACCTGCTCACTGCCGAAACGGTCCGTCGGGCTCAAGCGGTGGCTGAAGGTGACTCGGAGGGATTCTTCGAGAAAGCGGCGGAATCGGTGTTTGGCGATGGTGGCGGCGAGAGCGTGGAAGCCTATCGCATCTTCGAGGACGTGGCCCGTGAGCGGTTCGAGCGAGCCATCCAGAAGGAGAAGGAGCTACGCGCTCAGTTGGATAGCGAGACAGCCGCGCTGAAGGGCGCGAGCGACGCCTACGCGAAAGCGCTTGCGGATCACCTCAACTGTCAGATGGACATTGGCACGTTGCGGCTGCATATCAAGTCGAACATCCTGTTCTATATGCAGGCCATCTGGAGTCATACCTTTAACGACCAGATCTTCCTGACGCTGCACAAGAAACTCGCCCCACGACTGGTCCCCAGGCAGCGCCGCTACAAGCTATCCCAGCCTGCCCAGCCGCCTAGCTCGACACCTTCCAGGGCCAAGCACGTCGTGGTGGAGGTAGAAGCGCAGGTTGAGGTGGAAGGCGATTTGAACCCCGACGAAGACTTCGTCACCCTGGCAGAAATCGCTGACCTGGACAACATGTTGGGCTTCAAGGGCAACTACATGATCTTCCCGCTGCGCCAATCGAACGCGCTAACCGACTTCATGATGACGCCGTTTGTGGATTCGGAGCTTGGCCTCCGCGATCCCGACGAGTTTGGGAACTTCACCCCAGAGGAGTTTAAGCTCTACGCCCGCAACCTGATCGCCGAGATGCGTATCCAACTCGAAAACGACGAAATCAGCGAGACGGAACTACAGGAGGCCATCGACCAACTCAGCGAGCAGTTCCGCCGACTTTTGAGCAACCCACGACCGGCGGAGGAGGAGATCATCGTTCCGACTGGCTCGCTGTTCATCGACGCGCTGCCGGGCGCTCACCCGATCCTGGAGGACTTCAAGCTGAAGCACCGCGCGATCGACGTGAAGAAGGTGCAGGCCGAAGTACGCCGGATGGAGTTGGAAAACGTGCGTTACGCAGCCCGTATCCTGGAAGGCGAACGCGAGGACCCCGACATCGAACGCAAGGTCGTGATCGAGGGGATCGGGCAAGCCGTGGTGGTGCCGCCAGTCGACAATTAATGGTGTTGGGCAAAAGCGGGATCGGGCGGCATGACTCGCCCGATCTCGCTCCTCGGACGATGAAGGGATGGAACGATGGCTCCTAAAGACATCCCCGCTCAGTTTAAGCAATTGATTCCGAAGGCGCTAACAAGCGACGCCGGACATCTGGACATCATCAAGTTCATCAACAACCAGATCGTTGACCAGGCGACCTTGCTGGAATGCATCTGGATGTTTGCCAGCAGTTTTGCTGCCAACCAGAAGGACTTGAAGGAAGGTCCGCGCCTGGTCGGACTGGCAATCTACCGATCCTGCTGATGCGCGCTACCAAACTGGCCGGACCATTGAACGAGATGGCTGATTTTGTGCTGTATATTGACGCTCTCGCCATCCAGAGCCTGACGGGGAATCAACCCAAGCTGAAGTTCACCCTCCCCAAGACGACAGCGCAGCAGTTCGAGCTATACAAAACGTTGTGGCTGAAGATGCCGGAGCAGGATCGGACCGATCTGCGTGCCGCGGCGATGAAAGCGCGCACCAACTTACGCGACGCACGCACGCTAACCTCGGTGTTGAGCGACGCGTATGAGAAGGAGTGGAACAGGAAACCGACCCTGGACGATCTGTTCGACTATAACCCGGCACCAAAAACCTCGCGCAAGGCGTTCGATCAGGCGGTATTAGCCTGTAATGTTGCCTTCGATCAGCTAACTTCGTATAAACGGTTCCCCACATCCCTGGAAGCACGGCTGCAACAGGTGGACGACGCGTTTGCCGCGCTACGCACGCTGCTCATGGACGCCGGAGCCGACCAGATGGCTTACTTTCAGATGTGGAAATGGGCGCGCGAGAAGGCAAGGGAATCTTCTACCACGAACCGCGCTGGTCAGAGAATCACCCACAAGGGAGCGCCATCGGGTTCGTTCTATTACGAAATCTACCTTGAATTCTGCTATTGTGCTTTGTTCCACGCACGATCGAAGTGGAACATGCTCAGTGTGCAGAAGTCAAAGCAGTTGCCCAGCGCCGACCGCGACCTGCTGTTGGGGCCACTAGCGGCAACGGAGCGAGCCCATTTCGAGCAGCGGCTGGAATTGGGGTTGATGACGCCGAAGGAGGACCGCGTTGATTTCGATACACTGACCGGGCTACGCCGACGCATGGAAGGTTTCGCCCGCGACCAGGGCATGGACCACCTCGACGAGTTTGAGACAGTGGACCTGATAAAAGTCATCAAACAAGCGCGTCAGAATGACCCCCGGTTGTTCGAGACAAAAGCGATCAAAGCTATTTCAAAGTATCCCGCCTTACAGGATACGTTCAAACTTGACCAAACCGTGCTGGACTATTTCACGATTATATGGGTTGAAGGTTCCGGTCAGAACGAGCGAGTGATCGTGGAGTTTTACAAGTTCCCGTTGCAGTTGTTCCGGCTACCAGCGGATCGGCTGGACAACCTTGTGCGAAACGCGATCTGGAAGAAGATGCGCGAGCTAGGGGAGCAATTAATCGCCTTCATGCTCGCGTACCTGGAACTCCTGGGGTATGCCGCGGATATTGCCACGGCGGGCATGGCGGGTGGTGGCATACGCGGATTTGCTATCGCGTACCTCAAAGACAAGATATTACAAAAAGGCACTGATGTTGTACTGGACGAGTTGGGTGTCAATAATCCGTACGCGCGGGTGTTGGCGCACATGGGGTCCGGCATGGTGCATCTACCGAAGGGCAAGGTGCACGTTGACGCGAGCGATGTCGGCGCGACCCAGCATGCTCTGACGAGTGGAGCGCTCAGTGATGCGGAGCGTAGGCTAGCAACAACGGGCGAACGCTCCGTAGCGAACCAGGTAGCGGGAACGAGTTCGCCTGAACGATGCAGAGCGCGGGCTAGCGCCGACGGTTGGGAGCAAAACGCAGGTACCGATTGTCGATTTCCAGAAGCCGCCACACAATGACAACGTGGTGGATGCAGGGAAGGTCGCGAAAGCACAGCCCGATGCTGGCATCATCGATATCAATGCTCGGCAGCAGCGAATCGCGAAGCAGCAGGAGGACAACGTTGCCCAACTGGTAGAACTCCGCAACAAACAACAGATCGCTGTCCATGGTGGACCAGACACGCCAACGATGGGGCCAAAGAGCATCGGTGGCGATGACCCAACCGTGGGGCATTTTACACCGTCGAAAGGCAGCGACACCCGTGGCGTGCGCGGCAAAGACGAACCGGCGTATGGCAACAAGCATACGGACGCGAAGGCGAAGGCAACGGACGACCCTGCCACGACCATGAAGTCCAATACGGCGGTCAATGATAATGCGCGGAGGGTGAACACAAACATACCCAGGAATAAAGCCGAACTCGACCCCGGTTATCCGGCTGCACTCAAATACCGCGAACACCTGATCCAATCCTATCCCAACCTGAAAGACACTGACCTTCGACCTGTGTACCGCAACCGTGGCATTCCGGGCCAATGGGAAGAATCGATGTATACGGGCGGAGCCAGGCTCTCATGGGAAGCAGATTTGCGGAAACCTCGGAGATGGGTAGAGTTGAAGGGGGATCGACTCGCAGTCCGTAGCGTCCGAAACCGCGTCCAGTTAGATGATATCGATACCCACGGGTTTGTCGTAGACACGAAGATGCGCGGCCTCGATCAAGGCGTTGAGTTCAAGGGTCCAGCAACTCCAGATGTTGTTACGTCAATCGGGGGAAAGAAGCGTTCGTGGTCGCACGATCCTTTCCCTGATACAGAACGGGAGAAGTTACTCGCCCAACTCCAATTCGCCAAGGAGAACAACCTGACTGGTGTAAAATGGATTACCAATGCTCCAGAATTGGCGAGTGCGGTTGATGTGTACGTCAAGAAATTCATGACCGATGTAGAAAGAGGCATGGTCAAGATCGATCTTGTACAAAGGTGAGGTTGGGGACTCGTTCGGAAAACCGAAATGGGATGTAATTGCCGACGTGCAGCGAATACCGAGTACTCCAACTCTCCCACATTAGATAGTGGTGGCGAATTCCCTGGCGGACCCTTCCCTCAGGTCACCCTTGCTGCCCCGCGGATGGTTGCATCGAATTGGGTGAAAAGATGACCTCATTGTGATCTGCTACCCAAAGCGAGAATCGTTTGTCGGGGAGGTGTCCTCGGAAGGTATGCTACCTCCTGCGGCTCATCAATTACAGGAGTATTAGCAATGCTTGAGCTTTGCGCAGACGCCTCTTACTGACTGTGCAATTCTCGTAGCAAAAGCCCATGGCTCAATGATTATGACCAACGGTATAGGGAAAGTCACCACTTCTCCGACAAACTGCCGCGACTGACGCGAAGACAAAGCATTATTTCGCATGTTCCTACTTTAAAGAAATGCACCTCGCTATTGCTATCACGTCACGTCCTTAAATTGACCGCGCCATTGTACTGCCCGTCTGCTTGCAACCGAATGTTTCTCATCACACCCATAAGGACCGCTTCCACGTATACACGCCATTGCGTTGATGGTCCCTGCTCGTAACCGAGCATTTCGGATAAATTGCTCCTTTATTCCTGAAAACACGTCGTTGATCACGCGCCTCGTCACGATTCCGTAACGCCGACCCCTGTACTATAGTCCTACACCATCTAACTAACCTACTTCCTGCCGATGGTTTCGACCTACGTTTCATCGTTACCGTACGTCAGTGCCTGCAACCTACAGTATGTCGGTAGTGGCACCTAAAACCACACTGACAGACGAACGGTTCAGGCCGTCCATACGTTTTGCTCGCCTTTTTTCATCGTTCTACGTCGTGCCTGCCCTGACTCGTTGCCATGCTCGCAAGGAATATTTATCAAGGAGAACGTGATGTATCGGATGGTATTGAGGCGGATGCCCCACGTTGGAAATGTTCGCTGGCTTATCCTTGCACTTTTGGTCGTCCTCGGCGCTGGGTTGGGATCCACGACGCTGCTCCAAGCCGCTCGACGCGATCCCGTGAGTACAGCGTTGGCACAGGCATATGCGTCTGGCTTGTATCGCTTCGACAGCGATATCGAGCAGATCACTACACCTGCGCCTACGGCGAACAATGTTGGCCGCACAACCCGGACGCAACAGTTCCACATGCAGGGGCAAACCAACCTGCGAACCTCTACGATGGAGATGGTGTTGTCGCAGGGTAGTGGAAGCACCTCCAACATGCAGGGCAGCATGGGAGTGCGGATCGTGGATGGCAAGACCTACACACAGCAAAACGGCGGTGCCTGGACATTAGCCAGAGGCACATTCGACGGCGTAGCCGCACAGGCTGATGGCCTCGCGTTCCTGCATGCTGTGCGTGACATCACGCCGCACGCACCCGAAACCCGTGCTGGTGTGCATTTCACGCGCAATAGTTTCATCATCGACGGTCCGAAGTTCGCGCAATACATGCGCGAGCAACTCGAAGAAGCCATGCGAGCACGGGGCGCTCCCCCCGAATCCCAGATCGCCATTCCGCAGTATTACCGCGATATGCAAGGTACAGGCGAATTGTGGGTGAGCGAAAATGGTCAACCACTACGAGCGACCTTCGACCTCGACTTTCCACGCCAGAACGACCAATATGTTAGCGCCACCATTGTGGTGCACTTCAGCGACTTTGGCGCTCCCCTGTTACCAGGGGTGTTAGCGCCGCTCACGTTCATTGGCGCGTATCTGCCGTCGTCAGGCGACGTTGCAAGCCTTGCTTTGATCGCGGTGCTGGCCTTCGCCATCGCGCGTGGACGCCGCTCGCGCCCGCTGCAAGCGGCGCTAGTATTGACGGTCGTCATCGCGCTGTTGGTGGGACCGTTGCTGCGTGCCAAACAGGCCGATGCTTACAACGGCATGCAAGCAGAAGCCGCCGCCGAACAAGAGCGCATCCAATCCGAGCAGGCATTGCTAGACAGGGCAAGCGCCAAGAACGATGCGACGACATTTAACGCGCACGAAAGCCCGTTCGTCGCCGCCGACCGCCGCGACCGTGAGGCAACCGCCGTAGGTCAAGGAGCGGGACGGGTGCAGACCACGGGCGCTCCGGCGATTCCAGCAGCGGACGTGCTACGCACCGATACGGGTCTCAACTCCGATGGGGATGGTCTGACCGACTATCAGGAACAGCGCATCGGCACCAACCCACTGGAGCGTGACACCGACGGCGATCGCCTTGCCGACGGGATGGAAGCCCGAGGTTGGACGTTCGGCGGCAAGACTTTCTACCTGAATCCGCTCGAAGCCGACACCAACAACGACGGTATCGTTGACGGACTGGAATGGGACACCAACGCCAACGGACAACCCGATGACACCGACGCCGACGGCACACCCGACGTGCTGGACTACGATAACGATAATGATGGCGTGCCCGACCGCCTCGACCTGGCGGCTACGGTGCGTATACCGAGCACGCCTACGGGATTTGGCGAGGCGAATCCCTTCCACCTGACAGTGACCGACTTGCAAGCTGACAAGCCGACGTTCGTGGACTTCCAGGTGCGCCCAACCGATCCCAGGCACCTTGGCTTCGCCCTTAGTGTCCTTGACTGGCCGACCGATAGCGAAGGTCAACTGGTCGATGTCGACAACCAAACGATTGCCGATATCGCGACCCTGCAACACCGTGCGGTTGCGCCCAACGATGGCAACGGCGATATAAAGCTGTTGCCGATGCTTGAAATTCGCATCCAGGGCACGCCGACTAACCTCCCGACGAAGCAGGATCTGCTGCCGTACAACATCACATCCAAGATGTTGGACGCCAATACGCAACTGCTGTATGTGCCGTTGAGCGTAGTGACGGATGAATCAACCGGCAGTCGCGTTGCGTTCAGCGGACGTATGCGCTATCTACCGAGTGGCACATGGCCAACTCCGCACACCATTCGCATGGTTTGGGTGGTGCAGGCGTTCATGGATCAAGCATGCGATAGCAGCAATCCCGAAGCCGTCGCCGCAGGCTGCGCCGCTGACAACTATTTCCACAACGTTCCGCAGGTCATCCAAACCTATTATGACAACTGGATGCTGACCGGCCTCAACGTGACCGAGGACCGCGCCACGCGAGCCGCGATCATCTACGAAGACCCTGCGGCCGATCCGAATCTCAAGGACGATGCTGCGTTGTGGGTCATGGCGGATGGTCTGGATAATTCATTTTTATCGGCTCGCGATCAGGACAACAACAAGGTACGCGACGTAACGGTGTCCGAAATCTACCATCGCTTCAATCGCACCACAAACGCCAATGTTCCCGAGGAACAGCGCTGGAGTTTGATTGGCGACCGCAACGTACTGGCGGTCGAACGTGGCAATTACACCACGTTCGACCAATCGGTGGTATCAAATACCACCAGGCTCAAGTCGATTCTCGACACTAAATTCACGTCCGCCGCGCAGAATGATGCTCGCGTCAAGCCGCTGATGATGGTAGCGACCGAGCAGAACTACCGCACGCTGGGGCTAGAACGCGCCTCGGCTGGCGATGGCTACGTGGTGGCGAGTGATTCGGGTTTGGTGGTCGACATGCAGCCGTCCGGCAAAGCCGTTGAGCCGATCGTCACTCAGAATTCGCTTCAAGTGGATCGCCTATTGCTACTCGAATGCATCGGGCTGGGCACCCTGTGCCACCGATGAATACTGGAACGAACTCGACGCCCGGTATTTGCATACGGCGCCACTCCCCGACACGCCCAATACGCCCGAGATGCTCGCCGGCGAAGCGGCGTTGCTCAAGCTGTACTACACATCGCTTGGCAACGGGATCAGCCGTGTCGCACAGCGCGGCACCATCATTGGCAATCTCCAGGTCAAGACTCAGAACGATTCTGAGCTGACGGCTACTGTTCGGTTGGCGAACACGGGTGGGGGAACTGTTGCGAAGTTTATCGCCGATAAGGCGTTCTTCTCTGCTGTAGATACGAATCCTGGCCCCAGCGTCATCGACGAGATCACGCGGCTTGGTATCAAGGCCTATTTGGGGAAAGTGATACCGACCGTCGGTCAGGTCGGGTCGGCGATCAAGAGTGTTCCATCCACAATCGCCACCTACTTAAGACTCACGCGCTTAAGGCAACAATGGTCGTCGTCGGAGTTGCCCTGGGTATCGCCGCGCTGGCTCCGCTGGCCTTTTACTTCCTGAACGATTATCCAGAAGCACAGATCACCGTCAAGTTTGTGACGACGTTGGTTGCAGGGACGGTCGGGTTGGTGCTGGCGATTAAGTCTATTACTGACTTAACAAGCTCTGCCATCGGCAGCGCTATGGGCCTCAAGTCGATTCTTGGCATGTCTAGCGAAGTGCTGGGAGCCTCGCGCATTGCTGGTGTCATCGGCACAGTGATCGCTATAGGTGTCACCTGGGGCTTCTTCATCTATAGCGCCGTGACAGAGGGCTTGCAACCGGGTACACCAGAGTTCGGCAAGGGCTTAGCTGAAGCGATAGCCAGTACCGTTTTCATCATCGTGCTAGCGTTCGTTTCGGCGACCGTGTTCGGCACGATCCTGGTAGCTATCCTCGGCGTGGTGGACGGGATCCTGACCGCTGCCTGTGAACTTGACGAAGACCTTAACGGCTCGTCAGTCTTGCGCCAGGACGAGTTCTATGGTGGTGCCTGCGTCACGTTGTCCACGACCGTGATCAAAGCCATCGCCTACTTCCTGTACAACTACGATGTGATGATCAACTCGACCAAGGAAAACATGATTCGGACAGGGCAGTTCAACACACAACTGGCTGATCCGAACAAGGGCTTCGTGACGGGGAATCCGGTCACGTTCTCGTTGCCGATCACGACGACCATCACGCACAAGGACCCCGATCCGGCGAATGGGTTATATATCTATCCCTACCTGTACCTGTTCTCACAGGAAAACTTGCGTTCGACCACGTTCCGGTATAGTCTGACCTCGATTCCGCTCCTGTTGTTTCCGTCGCGCGACCAAATGAAGAACGAATGGTACAGGGTGGAAGAAGACCATAAGCTGCTCCTGACGCCGATGTATCGCGGTACTGCGAACTCGACGGTGACCTCCGCACCACAATCGTTGTCTGCCGGCATCAACAAGCAGCCGAACCTGTACCTCAACACAGGCTACGCGCTGCCCGCGTATGAATGTATCGGCGTTCCGAACCCGATCATTCCGTTCGTCCCGCCAGTGATCCCAATCTGCTATACCCAGACCTTTAGCGGCAGCGATTTTTCGCAGATCAAGACACTGAAGTACGATATCCTGCCCGCGACCCTCGACGGTTTCATGGCGCTCGGCGTCAAGCCCGATGGCGGCCTTGGCCTGAGTTGGGACACCTTGTTCCCCTCGTTGGTGGACGCCGACAACGACGGTCTGCTCGCGAAGAGCCGCAACGGTGCCGATCCCGACGACACGAAGGCCGACGCCGACAACGACGGTCTGACCGATGCGTACGAGATCGAGCGTGGGATGGCGGGTGTCGCGTATTCACCGATTCAGTGCGATACCGACAACGATGGACTGGCTGATGGTCAGGAGGAAACCTTTGGCAGCGATCCGACGCGCGCCGACACCGACAACGACGGTCTGGTGGATGGCGACGAAGTGTGGCACCAGGTATACAACGCGCAGTGCCAACCGACCAACGCCTGGGTGGGCGGTTGGGACGTGGTAGTAAACGGCGTGTCGGCACTGACGGTGCATGTGTCGTCGAATCCCGCCACGCCCGATACCGATGGTGACGGCCTAAGTGACAAGGCCGAAAAGGACCTGCTCGGCAAGGCGGATGTGGTCAACCGACCGTATAACCCGCTGACACCGAATTCGCCGTTGCTGACAATGGCGATTTCGACGGATGACGAAGATGGCTTCGTCGGGCCTGGGCAGTTCATCGACGTTACCACGAAGGTCATCGCGCAGGAGCGCGTCGTACCAGGTTCGCTGGTCGTGGACGCGCCGGAAACCTTGATCGGGAAGCGACAACCGTACGCACTGCCATTCACAACGTCGCCGCAGGCGGTGACGCATTTAACGAGACTGCTGGTGCGTTCTCCCAACACCACGCAGCGGATCAATGTTACCAGCACGGCTCGCACCCGGTTGCCCAACACGAGCGGGGCACCGTGGGCGCTGATTGGTCCGTCCGTGCAATCGGTTGGCTCGTTCCCCAGCCCCAACGATGTTATATCGGTCGCGGGCGCAGCGCGAGCGGATCGGCAGGATTCGTACTTGCTAGGCGCGGATGCTGCGATCGGATCAAGCCGTGCGGACATCGTGGGCTTGACGATTCCAGGCGGACAGTCGACGACGCTGGACAACAAGACCAACGGTCAGACCATTCCAGCCCATCCGGCGGTCGCGTGCAACAGGTCCAATCAGTGTTTGATGATGTGGGACCAGTACGTGAACGGACCCACCGTTACCGGCGCGCTTGTGAATCCCAGCGGTGGAATCATTCGCCGCGTTTCGTATCAGCAACCGCCGACGCGGCCCAACGGGCTCGGCAATAGCCGTCAACCCATCGTCGCGACGGATGGTGATGGCTTCCTGGTTATCACGGCAATCGTGACGCAAACCACGCAAAATACCACGCCATTCGGCATCCAGGTCCAACGCTACGACAGCGGCGGCAATGTTGGTACGGCCTATCGCTATCGGCTGGGCGAAAGTGTGTCAGGCCAGCCTGGTGATCTCGTCAGCGGTGATCTGGAATACATTGCCAGCGGTAGTCACTGGGCTTTCGCCTTCCGCACCAATGCACAGGCGACAGCGTACTATGGCGAGTTCGAAAGCGACGGACACCGCATCGGTACAACGTGGACTAGCCTGCGCACCAGCAGCGGCGCGGCATCGGTGATTCCATCCCTGGCTGTTAACGGACTGAGTGGCACGCTTGCGATAACGTATAGGACCGATGAAGATGGCGTGTACGTGGGAACGTTCAACGCGGCACGGACGGGTATCGCCATCTCGAAGACCATTGGACCGGGCATTTCCCCCCAGATCACATACGAGCCAACGTCGCAGGCATACCTGCTGACATACCAAAATCCGTCGACAGGCCTGCAGCACGTCATACCGCTGGACAGCAGCCTGAACGCGGCTTATGGTATTGCCGGAACGACCTTCGGCTTTACCGGCAGCGAAACCCGTGGTCCTGCTACGTTGGTCTCGCCGCAGCAGGCATCCGTACCAGTGCTCGACCTGCGTTTTGAGGAAGTACCCGGTGTCACCAGGTTCGTCGATAGTTCACCGTTCCAGCATAACGCGACCTGCAACAACGCCACCTGTCCGGTGCCCGGTGATGTGGGGGCGCGCAACCTCAACGGTGTCGCGGTCGGCACACCAGCATCCGATTATGCTTTGAACTTCCGCTATGCACGCGAACCGTTCGTAGAGCCGCAGTTCGCATACGTCCCTGACACGGCATTTCTGAAGTTCAACACGAACAATAGCTTCACCTGGTCGGCGTGGGTCAAGCCTACTTCGGACGGCTATATCCTGGCGAAGGGTACGGGGCAAAGCGGCTCGGTGCGACTGTACGTGGCGAATAGTGGTCAGGCCGCGATGGAACTGGCTGGAAGCAACGGAACATCCCGCATGTTCCTGGGCCCGGACCTGCGCGACAACAAATGGCACCATGTCGTCATGACGATGGATCGCACGATCAACACCGCTCGTTTGTATATCGACGGTACGTATGCCAGCGGCAGCGATCGTTATGTCACCGGACCACTGATCACGAACGACAACCTGATGATCGGTCAGGGCCTCAACGGTTCCGTGGACGAAGTCAAGATCTACCGCACGGCGCTCGGCGCAGACGCGATCAAAGCGCTGTATGACAACAACATGCAGGCGTACAGCATTCTCACCACACCGCGCACGTCGACTGTGAGTTGGACCAAGGCTGGCCTACGTCCGGTGGATCGGCGTGGTGGCGCGATGACCTATAGCGTCAGTGTGCCGCTGACGATCGACGCCGATAAGCCGACGGCGCGTGTCACGTCACTATCCGACGGTCAATACGTCAGGACAACGACGAACGGTTTGCGCATGGTGGTCAGCGGTACGGCATCCGACCCGACTTCAGGCGTGCGGTATGTCGAAGTGGGCGGTCCGTACACGAACCTTCCCGCCAGCGGTACGGAGGCATGGACCGGCGAGGTCGAGATTCGAACAGGCAAGAACACGCTGGTCGCGAAGGCAACGGACGTTGTCAACAACCGCGAAACGACGGCGAGCGGTCCGAGTGTGACGGTGTGGGGTGACGAGACCGCACCGACGATTAATTACGCAGCCCCCGCCGGCGGCGCGAAGCCATACCGCTTGCGGACCACCGGTCAGTGGGCGGTCGACCTGTCCGGCAAGATTAGCGATCCGGATATCGAAAGCGGAAAGGCGGGCAGTGGCATCGATTTCCGTTCGATTGAAGTTCAGCTGGTACGCCCCGGCGAGAACGGCATCGTCGAACCTGCATCGCATTGGCAGCCCGCGACTGCAACGAGCACCGGGCAGGGCTTTACATGGTCGGTCCAATACGCGTTCACTGAGCACCAGGTCGACCCAACACCGCAGGGCAATTTCTGGCTGCTTGTGCGTGCCAAGGACCGGGTCGGTAATGAACAGAACGACGCCGATTACCTTGAGTTCGAACGCGGATTGGGTAGGGTTCTACCTGCCGCTCTTCGATGTACGCGGTCCTGGTGCTGACGTGCGCTTCAGCGACAACCGCAACAAGCTCCTGACCTCGGCGATCACCACGACTTCCAAACTGGGCGGTGTCGTCACCGACACAGGCGGCTCTGGGATTTCCAATCTGCGTGTTGCGGTAACACCGGTGCAGCAGGTGGCACCATTGTCCGACACGCTGATGCTGCTCCGCCTCGATGAAAACACCGGACCGCTTTATTACCAGGATAGCTCGGCGCACGGCAACGATGCGTGGTGTCCAGGCATTGCGAGCCAGTGTCCGGCGAATAGGGTGGCTGGCATCGACGCAACGGCGATCCACTTCTCGAATACGTTTGGTATGCAACTGTACGTAGATGGGCACCCGTTCGATTCACTAATACGTTCGTCTACCAGCGCGTATAGCGTCCAGGGCTGGGTCAAACTCGGAACGAGCAGTACGAATGAATTTGTTTTGCTCGATGGACGTGCCTACCGTCTGGTTATCGCCGCCAGTACTGGTCGAGCGCAGTGGCAGGTCGTTGGGTATACCAATGGCAGCAGTGCCATCCAGACCAAGCAGGTCGAAGGCACAACCGATTTGCGTGATAACCAGTGGCACTATCTGGTCGGCACCTTCAGCAACAAGACTGGTATTTCGAGGTTGTACGTCGATGGACAACTCGCCGGCTCCAGGAGTGATGTCAAGGGCAGCTATTATGGCTTCCCGACACACACTATCGGCACTCGGGAGGGGCGAGAAGCAACGCTCGATATGTTGGCTGTCTTCGGGCACGACCTTTCAGCGACCGAAGTCAGCGGCTTGTATCAGGGTGGTAGCCGAACCTTTGGCACTGCTGTCGTCCATCATCCAGGGGCGCAGATATCCACCTGGGTGTATGACGTTCCCGCGGGATTGGAAGGTATCTACCAGGTCGATTTGCGCGGCACTGACAAGCGTGGCAACATGCAACTCTCGGGCGATGCCTACCGTGGCGTGATTGACCTGGTCAATCCGCGCGTGACCTTCACCGGACGTGCGACGGGGGCCTCGATGATGGATGGCGACGGCCACAAATCGTTTGAGGTGGTGTATACCTGTGATGCACAGGATGCATGGCTCAACGAAGATGCGTTCAATTGCCCCGGCAATAGCATCCAGCCGCCGACCCGCACGATGAACGCTGATCCAATCGTGCGTGCGTTCGCGCCGGATATAACTTATGTGACACGCCTTGTTAACACCTATACGGTGTGGCAGGCATCGAATACGCCGACAGGTAGTCTGCGTGCGTGTGACATCTACGGTCGCTGTACGACGCAGGCGGTGCAGGTAGCAGCGGGCCTCACTGCGCAAGCCGCTACTGTCACAGGACCCCAGGCGGTGATCTTCAGTCCGGCATCCTCCATCAGTGGCAATACCGCAACCGTGCAGGTGAGCGCCGAATCGACAGCACCATTGAAGGAAGTCATCCTGACGATGGATGGCAAGGAGGTGGCACGACAAATGTGGGCGCAGGGTGATGCGAAAAACCAGGTCCGACAAACCTTCTCGTTCGCAGCGCCGAACGGTTCCCATACCCTGGCGGTGCGTGCGACAGACTGGGCTGGCAAGGTTCAACAGCAGCCATACACGCAAGCATGGACCCGCAATACCGCCCGTCCCACGGTGACGGTTGATGGCTCAAGCAACACCGCTGGCGTCCTACGGCTGGGAGGCGTGGTCGGCGATGCGGTCGGCATCAATGGTGTGCGGGTGCGGCTCGGCATGAACGGCTGGGCGCACGCGACCGTGACGAACGGTCGCTGGAGCGCGGCCTATCCGCTCTTTGGTCTTACGTCGTCGGCGCAGACGGTGACGATCCAGGTCATTAACAGCGTCGGCACACAGACCGAGATCACGCAGCGCCTTGTGGCACCTGTGGGGCAGGTGCCACCAAACCAGCCGCGCCTGCCGGTACAACGCTAGCGGTCGGAGCCGTGTCCCGACACCTGTAGGTTAGGACACGGTGGCAGTTCAATCAGAAGGCGATGGAAGGTGGGGTACGGTACCCCACCTTCCATCGCCTTCGATTCTTTAAATTAATACCGAAGTTGTTACAGTTCCGCTCACTCTCCGCCTTGCTGTCGCTTGGCCGCACCTGGCACTGGTTATCTGGCCCGACACGGCACTCGTTGAGACACGGTGACTACCGATCATCCGCCATCCATTCTCTCGGAGGCACCTATGATTCCAATTGCCCACGCCGTTGCGACATAACCTGGTCCGAGTTCTGCCGCAACCGACCGCGCTCTTCCGCTATACTATAGCGACCTCCCGGCTGGGATGGACGTACCCTGCCTATGCGATGTTCGTCGCATAGCATTGAAGATGATACCGGGCGGACCAACGTGCACCATACCTGGGAAATGATGAAGCGTCGTCTACCACGGCGACCACAGGAACGCGATGAGATGTAGATGGCAGGCAGCATGAAACTGCGCCGAAACCTCCGTGCGTTTCGCACACAGCTTAAATATCTACCGTGGGCTATACGGCTCGTCTGGAATGCAGCAGGTTGGTGGACTCCGCTATGGATTGTCCTATTGACATTGCAGGGCATTCTTCCAGTGGGCGTGTTGTACGCCAGTCGTGCCTTGATCGACAATCTGGCGGGCGTACTCGGTACGCCCACGACCTGGACAGCGTTGCAGCCAATCATCGTGCTGCTCGGTATCGTAGCCGTCCTGATGCTCACCATCGAAGTACTCCGTAACATCACGGGATTGGTGCAGACCGTACAGGCGGAACGCGTTGAAACCGTGGTTGGCGACATGATTCACGCGCAGGCACTCGATCTCGACCTCGCCTTTTATGAAACCTCCGAAGGCTACGACCAGTTACATCGTGCGCGCACCGACGCCTTGACACGCCCGATCGCACTGGTCGAAAGCCTCGGCACCATGCTCCAGAATGGCCTGTTGCTCGTTTCGATGGTGGGCGTCCTGGCGACGTTCGGTTTGTGGTTGCCCTTGCTCCTCGTCGTGAGTGCGTTACCGTCGTTGGTGGTTGTCCTTCGATCCACCGTGCAGCTTAATGCATGGCGACTTCGTACCACGGCACATCGCCGCCGCACGCAATACTTCACCTGGCTCTTGACATCCCGCGAGGCTGCCGCCGAATTGCGCTTGTTTGGCCTTGGGCGACCCTTCCGCGACGAATGGACGCGCCTGCGCCATCACGTATGGGACGAGCGATTCCGGCTCGCTCGCAAGCAGGCCACTGGTGAGACACTGGCGGGTGGGATAACGCTGCTCGCGCTCGCTGTAACACTAGGGGTGATGCTTTTACGTGCGAGTCTGCGGCTTTGTAACGCTCGGCGATCTGGCGTTATTCTATCAGGCGTTCAATCAGGGGCAGCGTGTCGTGCGCACGATGTTTGGTAGCGTCAGTCAGATTTACGGCAACACCCTGTTCCTGCAGAACTTGCATGACTTCCTCGTATTGAAGCCCGCATTGGTCGATCCCATAACGCCAGTCGCGGGGCCATCGGAACTCCGGTCCGGCATCCGCTTCGACGATGTATCGTTTTGCTATCCTGGCAGCGAGCGGTACGCGCTTGACCACTTTTCCGTCGAGGTCGCCGCGGGTCAGATCGTCGCCATCGTCGGCGAAAATGGTGCCGGGAAAAGTACGTTAGTCAAACTCTTATGCCGACTCTATGATCCCGCAATGGGGCGCATCACCTGGGACGGTCACGATCTGCGCGACTTCGCCCAGTCTGACCTCCGACGTGCCGTCACGGTGCTGTTTCAAGAACCCGTGCATTATCACGACTCCGTCCACAAGAATATCGCGTATGGCGCGATGCCATCGATCCCTGACCAAGCAGCAGTGGAAGTCGCTGCCATCCGTGCAGGCGCCCACACGCCGATCAATCGCTTACCGCAAGGCTACGCCACAATCCTTGGAAAGTGGTTTGGAGGGGCGGAACTCAGCGTCGGAGAATGGCAACGCATCGCGCTTGCCCGCGCCTTCCTCCGTCAGGCGTCGTTGCTCGTATTGGACGAGCCGACAAGCGCCATGGACTCATGGGCCGAGGCCGACTGGCTGGCGCGGCTTCGCACATTCGCCGACGGACGCACCACGATCATCATCACCCATCGCTTTACAACCGCGCTCCAGGCAGACATTATTTATGTGATGGATGGCGGTCGGATCGTCGAGCACGGGTCACACGCTGCACTCCTTGCGCTTAATGGGCGCTATGCAACGTCATGGCGACAACAGATGCGTGACAGCGGCGTGGTCTATGACCAGGACATGGTGCAACAATGAGGCCGCCACGGCATCGGCCAGCGCAACAGATCATCGACGCGCTGGTTGCGTGCGTGCATATGGACGGCGACGCGCTAGCGCTTGAACGCTTTGACGGATGGTCGGATGAGGATTGGGACACCCTGCTCAGGCTGGCAGCAAGTCATCAGGTTCGTGGACATATCTACCGACGCTTCAAAACGCTCAAACTCCTCGATCACCTTCCACCAGCGGTCATCGAATCCCTCCGGGCGAACTATATGGCGCATACCGCACATGGTCTGCGGCTGCAAAGCGACTTGCGGCATATCGCCCGTGCGCTGGCGACCATCGATGTGCCGTTGATCGCCCTGAAGGGCATTTTCCTCGCGCCAGTCGTGTACGGCAACGTCGCGGTGCGCCCTATGTCTGACATCGACATCATGGTGCCCCGCGAGTGCATCGAACGTGTAGATGAAGCACTGCTCCGTGCCGGGTTCCGACCACAAAATCCGGACGGAGTGACCGTTGATCTGACGATCAAACGCCACCTGGGGGCGTTGGTGAGCCCGCACGGGACGGCAGTCGAGGTCCATTGGTCGCTCACACACCCCGATCGACAATGGCATATTGATCCGGCTGAGTTCTGGCGCGACATTGAACCCTTCCAGCGCGCCGGAACGAATGTGTGGGCGCTGGACCCGGAGAACCTGCTGCTCCATCTGTGTCTGCATATTTCCTACCAGCATCAGTTCGTGTTCGGTCTCGGTCCGTCCTGCGATATCGCCGCCACGATCGCCCACTATGGCGCTCGGTTCCGCTGGGACATATTCATTGCTCGTGCGACAGATTGGAACTGCCAGCGCGGCGTGTTCCTGGCGCTACGGCTAGCCGCGGATCTGGTTGGTGCCGCCGTGCCACAAAGCGTGCTTGATCAGTTGCGGCCCGGCCCATGCGATGAGCACATCATCCAGGCTGCCCAGGCACAACTCTTTGTCGATCGGACCATCAACGACACGGTGCCGATGCCCGTCGTGCGGGCGTGGCAGGAACGCGGTACTGCAGCACGCCTCGCCGCGATACGCCCGCGCATCGTGCCATCGCGGGATGCCCTGGCACGACAATATGGCGTTGCTCCGCAATCGCCATGGCTGTATGCTTATTACCCGATACATATCCTGCGATTGGCACGAAGATATGGCCGATTAATGTGGAACCTGGCGCATAAGAAAGACGTTGCGACGGTTGTTAATCGTCGCAACGTCTTGCAGGATTGGCTAGCGGGTGGATAACGCCTTAGAGCGTTATGTCACGTGGATTTAGCTCGTCCTCGCGCAGAGGCGCGGCGAGCCATCCGAGTTTTACAGGAACATCGTACAATCGTCCCGGCCCCAACCGTCGCCAGAAGTGGCGTAGACCTGGCACCATCACCTTGACGACAGGCAAACCCACGTCCGGTCGCGTCAGATCGTGCACCAGCATATCCATGCCCAGGTCGCGGACGCGCCCCAGGCACACCTCCAACGCTTCGCCGATCGTCTGTGCCGCCGCACTAAAATCCTCCATTCGGCGCGGCGGCACGTTCGGGTCAGGGCATAAACATGCTTCCTCGGCAGGCTGAACGCCCGAAAGTGTCATAGCTGTGGTGAGATCGTCCAGCACGCGCCGATCTTCGCGTTCGGCTTCACGGATGACATGCGGCAGTAACTGGTTTAACTCGGTGAGCGCACGCATCGCGGCAATCCGTGGATCGATGTGTGTACCAAATCCGTACCCCGTTCCGACACGCGATCCGTCGATGGATGTCGAGATAGCCACAAAGGTCGGAATATCGAGGTCGTTTGTCAGATCGAGCAACCAGAACCGACGCCCGATGGTCTCGTAATACGCTTTCATCGTATCGATATACTCGTCATCGATACCTTTGAGCGACACTTCCGGACGTGGGATACGGTTGTACCACCAGATCGCGGCGCAATCTCGCTCGACCAGTTCGAAGAACCCCTGCAAGATCGCATCTTCTAGTGAGCTACCGGCGGCGTTGCCGTTGGAATCACCTGCATAGTATGGTTGTTGGTCGCGCTCGTCCATCGCCATGTAGCAAATGCCTTTGGGCACGTAGCGCCATACGTGATGGATCAACGACCAGACCTTAACCCACTCAACGGTTTTTGTTTCGTCAAACGGCTGTGGAACACGCCCGACATACGCACGTTCGTTGTACGCCTCGCGGTCGGCGAACTGTTGCTCGCTGAAATGCACCAGGTCGTGCAAAGGAACGGCCTGATCGCCAAGCGCCGCATAGGTAGAAGTAATTGATGATTCATTGCCGAGGCGTTGCGCCGAATACCGCTCCAGCGCCTCACAAAACGCGCTCGTTTTCGCCTGGGCATCCGTCCGTCCCTTGCCCCCCGCGACAAAACGGTGGTCGGCCATGACGTGCTTCCAGGTTTCATACGTCGAGATGCGATGACCATGCGCCCGGTAGATGTGGATTCCGTCCGCGTTGCCGATCGGGAGCAGACCATTGACCAGACCGGTTAGCGGATCGAGGTGGTGGCGGTAGCGTTCCAACGTTTCTTCGGGCTTGATACTGCGAAACCCACCGTCTTTGCTGCCAAGACCTCCCGATTGCAGCCGGATCGGTTGTGGCTCCGCGGCTTCGGGCGTGCCACACACAGGACACTGTGGTCGCCGCGTGATCGGATGCGCTTCGAGACTCATCTCGGGAACATCCCAGGTGTACAACGTGTTGACGAGCCGTTGCTTGCCGGAATCGCGAAACCAGCGGGCGATTTCGAGTGCTGTCAGGTTAGCGGCCAGCGCAACCGTCACCGGCAGAGCAACGGGCTGTTTCAAGGTCGCCTGACCGGACTGTCGTGCTATGAACTGCTCGGTTTTGAGGTTAAGGCGCAAACGATGTGCCAGGCATTCCCAGCATGCAGTCTTGCCAGGAACGACCAGCGGACCAAGCCAGATTTGCAGACCAACCGGGCGCACCAACAACCAGGGGCGTCGAGCCTGTCGGTTGAATGCATCAAGCTCCGGGCGCAGATAGTCGTCGACAACAATCAGGTCGAGCGCACTGTTGGATTCGTCCGCAGCTATGTCCAGGTGTTGCAGTGCGTCGATCAGTGGTTGACAATCGGACACGCCCAACGAACGCACGGAAACGGCCGACGGCTTGCCGGGGTGCTCCGGCAAGCCGAGCGCTTCCCAATACGGCACCGGACTATCGGCAGCCACCGCACCATCGACGAGATGCCCCCATTTCTGCAACAGGTGGATCGAGCCAAGGATATCCTTGAGCGTATGCGCGCCGCTCAACGCTCGCGTGATCTCCTGCATCGAGTGCTGTCCGTCGAGCAGCGGGAGAAGTTTACGAAAGATTGGGTCAGCGTTCATCTGCCGCTTACCTTCGGAAAGCAGGACAACTTCTTCTGCACCTTCGGGCATATAGGCGACGCTGGAACGTTTAAGTCGAGGGTATTTCAACATGCAAGAGATTTCTTTTCAATTACGACCATCGTCCGGGGGTTGAACATGGTCACAATAACATACCGTGCTCCAGACAGATGGGCGTCCCGCCAGTCTGGAGCACAGTGCAGCTATATTTTCCACCAAGGTAACAATGATGATCTATGGCACACAAATACACGGGCAAGGGCATGCGCAAATGCAACCGTTGATATCACCACCACTCTGCTCGTCACTGCATATGCCAGATCCCGTAATGGCAGGGTTGGCGAACGCCCCCAGGTCGGTCACGACCGGCGGCGTGTATGGTTGTCGTGTGATCGGCTTCTCGTCAGATCCGGCGTGCGCCGCTGGTACTTGTTCCATTCTCAGGCTCCTCGCGTATGTTTATGCAGTCTCGTTGATCTCGCGCAGTTCGCACTGGCTACCGTAGGCGGTAGCCAGAAAATGTCGGTAGTGTGACCCCATCAGACAATAGCTTCGTACAATCAGTCTGGATAGCCCCCGATAATGTGCGGAATGCCGAATTACAGATCGCAAATACTAGAATTACCACCAAATTGCTCATCACAGCATACGCCCGAGCCGGTAATAGCAGGGTTGGCGAACGCCCCCAGGTCGGTCACGACCGGCGGCATGTATGGTCGGCGTGTGACCAGCTTCTCGTCAGGTCCGGCTTGCGCCACTCGTGATCGTTCCATCGTCAAGCTCCTAGCGTATGAATATGGTTTCTATGTGATGTCGCGCACTGCTAATGCTCAACATCTACGTCAGCAATGTCAGGTCGGTTACGCGCTCCACTCCACATCGGGGAAACTGACCAGCACAACGTAGTGGCGTCGTCAAGTTGACACGCGGATGGTGCGGAAGATTAGCCAGCGCAAAGGTTGGAATCACCACCAAACTGCTCACCACAGCATATGCCGGAGCCGGTAATGACAGGATTGGCGAACGCCCCCAGGTCGGTCACGACCGGCGGCGTGTATGGTCGGCGGGTGATCGGCTTCTCGTCAGATCCGGCGTGCGCCGCTGGTACTCGTTCCATTCTCAGGCTCCTCGCGTATGTTTATGCAGTCTCGTTGATGTCGCGCAGTGCTAGTGGTCAATATCTACGATAGCTATGACATAATGTTTATTTAACCCCATCGGTCAATAGCTACGTCCAACATGTCAGCTTGATACTGTACGGAATGCCGGATTAGCAAATGACAAAGATGGGATCACCACCAAACTGCTCATCACAGCATACGCCCGAGCCGGTAATGGCAGGGTTGGCGAACGCCCCCAGGTCGGTCACGTCCGGCGGCGTGTATGGTCGGCGTGTGATCGGCTTCTCGTCAAGTCCGGCTTGGGTCACTGGTGCTCGTTCCATCGTCAGGCTCCTCGTGTATGAATATGGATTCTATGTGATGCTGCGCACTGCTAATGCTCAACATCTACGTCAGCTATGTCAGGTCGGTTATGCGCTCCACTCCACATCGGGGAAACTGACCAGCACAACGTAGTGGCGTCGTCAAGTTGACAGGCGGATGGTGCGAAAGGTTAGCCACGGCACATGTTGGGATTACCATTAATCTGCTCATCACAGCATACGCCCGAGCCGGTAATGGCAGGGTTAGCGAACGCCCCCAGGTCGGTCACGACCGGCGGCGTGTATGGTTGGCGTGTGGGTACTGGCTGAGTCTGACGTATGACAGTTCCAGCGGCGATCTTTTGGATATCCTGACTCATCGTGTTCCCTTTACCTGAGCATATTTTCTGCTCTGCGTCATCGTCGAGTTGCTCATTTTACGGAGAACATGCTGACATCGTGTCATCTGCTCTGCTGCCCAGCGTGAACTCGCCTACGGAAGTCATGGAATGATACGGTATCCCGACAATCTGTGCAAACAGATCAGAGTCTCCGGTCCCTACGGCACACCCCGCTAATCCCATAGCTTCGGCAACCAGATACATCGTTTGCATGACGACGCCAACATGTTTCAGCACAAGTGCATAAGCGAGCCCTTCGTACTTCCATGTGATGCGACCGAAGCGGGCGGCGTAGGTGACGAGAACCTGTGGGAAATCCTCGTCGGTACTCGCCGTCGCCTGTTTGGCCAGCAGCACCAACCGCTGTACCTGTGCGGTGTAGGCAGCCACATGCTCCAACACATGCTCCTGCGGGTCGTAGCGATAGAGGCCAGCGTCGATGCCAGTGCAACGGGTAATGGTGAGATAGAGGTCGAGTTCGTGGATGCCGCCTCCTGCCGGGTAGGCGCGACGGAGCAGTTCAAACGGGACCGTCTGACCGTCCGCGCCGACATCCCACACGTGCGTATCCTGGATGCGTGCCGTGCGATACAGAAACGAACCCAGGACGTGTAGGGTCAGCGGCTCGCGCCCGTGTATGCGACGTGACCGCCGCCCTTCCAGCGCGGCTGTTAGCGGCACGTCCTGTGCCGAAAGCTGATTCATATCCGGTTTGTGCAACGCGACGACCTGCTGCGACCGTCGCGGTGCGACTGCAGGCAGCGGGTCGATCTGCCCGACGAATCGAAACGTCCCGCCGAGTGGCGTTGGCTGTCGTCCGAAGCGCGAACGGCTATGCATCAACAGATCGTGATACTCCCACGTCCGAAGCGCGGGATCACGGTCTTCGTCCGTGGTTTCGTCCGTTACGCATGTCACCGCCTTGACGCTCAGCAAGACCTGAAGAACGGTATCGAGCGCGGCACGTTCGAGGTTCGTGGCATGCAGGAGCGCTTCATAGTCAGCAGGAGCCGCCAGTCGTACGACGAGAGCACTCGCATACGGATGGTGAAGAATCAACCTGCCATGTCCAAGCGGCGAATCCAGCACCAGCGCATGTGTTTCACGATGGATCGACGCAAAGCGCGACAATACCATCGTCGCCGTCCGCTCGATGGTCGCATCATGCAAACGAAAGCTTTGGGCGAGCGGCACAAGGCTCAGATAGGGCTCGTTGTCAACGAACAGCGTGTACTGCAAAGCTCCCTGGGCCATCAGGTTCTGTAAGAGCCGGATAAATTGCCCCACCGCCAGCAGACCCTGCTCAGCTTTGATCCGCTGATGGATCAGGGGAACATCGGTGGCTGGGATGCCATCCCCTTGCAGTGAGTGCAGACCCGCACGATACGCCGCGCCAAGCAGGCCGAGGGGAAACGGTCTGCTCGTACCCTCCTGCGTGATCAGGAAAGACTGGCCATCGTCGTTTGTTTCGATGCTCACCTGCCACCGAAACGCGATCCGGAATGAATGTGTCATTGTATGATTGTCCGCCGTTGCGTTGAAGTGCGTCCAGCATCCTTGACAACCGTCTGGACGACCTGTTCGAGCATCGTATAACACCGAGGATACGTGACCTTGCGGATCGGAACCGACCGCAACACAGCGGCAAGAGCCGCAAGACGTGCCGGATGACGTGCGCCGAACCGTCCGAGTTCATGTGCGATCAGCGTTTGGAGCGCCTGATACCCCTGAATGGTGGTGATCTGTATCTCTGCGGCTGTCGAGGATGCTTCGACAACGTAGATCGCACGCAAAGGAACCGGCGTGGTTTGAACGGTACCCCACTTCCGAACGTCGGTCACATACTTCGTGCGTGGGTAGCGCGGAAAAAGCGGTGTGAAGAGATGCGACGGGAGGAGCGTCGTCGCGGTATCAACATGGAGACGCATGTGGTAATGACCAGGATACACCAGCATCTCGGGTCCGTGAACCGCTACCACGTCATCGCTCAGAAAGCCATGACCGTGCTGCACGAACGCGAGCGCCAACGAGGATTTCCCGCTTCCCGAGGACGCCAGCAAGGCAATTGCCGCGTCTTCGACGGCGATAGCAGCACCATGAAATACCGGGGTATCCCGTGCGTTGAGGTAAAATGCCAGGCCAAGTTCCAGAAACTCCATCTCTAGCGGCAGCATAGAGGCTGGCGTCCACGGATGCCCGGTAATCGTTCGTGGGCCAATCCGCAGGGCACCGTGCCATTGTGTGCTATACCATAGCTCGTCGCCGCGCTGCCGCAGTTCCGCCCACGACCCCTCCACCTCATCAACGTCCCGCCCGAGCAGCGACGCGGCCTCCCAGTCGCTAGCGTCCCATAACGGCGCGGTGTCGCGCTCGAAATGAAGTTGAGGCGGCGCATCGCTCGTCATCAACGGACTGATCGGAGCATGCGACATCGTGAAATGAACCCCGGACGCCTGAAACGTCGTTCCGGCTGTATGCGGATCATCCACCATCGGATTCGCCCGCAGGTGTTTCAACCGATGCCGCAGAGGGCGACAGGTGCTCATGCAGCATGTGCATTTCGAGCGTCGCAATCAGCCCCATGAAATCCTTCCATCCTTCGCGGCGGAACGTTCGTTCATCCGGAACATTGGTCAGCGCTTCACGCAACCGGGGCATATCGACCCAGGAACTATCGTGGTCCCAACGTCCCGCCCGTACTTCGTCGGCGAGGTACTGCCAGGTCGCGCGCCACCAGCGATACTTGAACGTGCCGTGCGCGCTGTGCCAGTCCTTCTTCAACAAACGTACCTCGTCCGGCAGGATGCCTTTCATCGATGCGCGGTACAGGTAACGCGACAGCCCGCGTTTCATGTAGAGGTGTTCAGGAATGCGATAGGCAAACTCAAGCACCCGGCGGTCGAGTAAGGGAAATGTATACACGAGGCCAGCATCAGCACCTAGCGTGTTCCACACCGCTGGGACTATCGCCATGGTCCCACGTTCGAGCAGGTGTTGCTGGTAGCGTCGCGTTCCACCACGTAACCGGTACAACGGTCTGGTATGGCGGGATCGCGAGGCTCGACGGGAAAAGTCGGGATGGATATAGCTCGTCATACCATCGAAGCTGAAGTTCGTGTAGCGTTGGTACACACGATCAGGCACCAGCGGCAGGAGCGTCATCAGGAGCATCCGTTTGTGGCTCGCGAAGCGACGTATCGCTGCATATTCCCGCAGCAGTCGCATCCAACGACCCCCGACGAGCAAGCTCGTGAGCGTGGTCGAGCCTCCCGTGATCGCTTCGTCACCACCCCATCCACTCAGCACAACCCGCACACCATCGACGGGCGGCATCGCGCATGACCTGGACTTCCGAGGCATAGTTCGGCGCTGCTCCAACGTTGGGAAAGCGACCCACATACTGCAAAAAGTCCTCGGGCGTACCGTCAATATACGTGATCGGTATACCCTCCGTTTCCCCAACACGATCGATCAACCGACGGTCATCCTGCTCGCCAAGCGGCCACGCCTCGGACGGCTGGGGTGCCCAGGAATACCCCGCTTCCAGGCTACGGCCCTGCGCGCGCAGCGTGCGCGAAGCCAGCACAGCAACCCCGGTTGAGTCCAATCCAGCGCTGATGTGCGCGGCGACCGGATAGGCGGTGCGTACCCGACAATCGACGGCTTCCTGCAAGATTCGTCGCAATTCGTCGGCGTATGCCTGTTCATCACGCAGGCGCAACGGAGTCTGCCGGAAGGGAAACCAGTATTGCTCCTCGGCGGCTTCCGTACCATGTACCACCAATCGATGCCCGAAACGCAGCTTACGAACACCCGCATACAACGTGTCATCCTGGGGCACGAAGGGATATTTCTCCAGCGACGCGGCGATAGTCTCCTCGTTGGGAAGATGTGGCACACCGCCTGCCCACAGGGCGCGAACGTCGGTCGCAAAGACGATGCGCTGAGGAGTCAGGGCGTAATACAGCGGACGGGCGCTGATGTGATCGCACATCAGCATCAGTGAGCGCTTGTGAGCATCCCAGATCGCGCATGCGTAATCTCCGACGAGATGGAGCGGACACTCCGTTCCCCACCGTTCGTACGCCGCCTGGATCAGCACGCTATCGGGCAGGTGGTCGTGCGGAGGCGCGATGTCGAGCAACCGGAAAAGCTCACCACGATTGTCGATGCGAGCGTCGGCGCTCACGACGCTCGCAGGTGCAACGAGCGGTTGCTGTTCGTGCGTGGATTCAGGTGTGACGACCAGCAGCAGATGCCCCAACCCTATCGGACCATCAACCCACATGCCGCAACGGTCGGGACCGTAGAACGCGATCGCGTCCATCATCGCCTCTATCGCTGCCGGATCGACGGGGGTAGTATCACGATTGAAGATACCGACGATAGCGCTCATTCGGGTGTGTTTCCCATCCACGGCTTGAACACGGCATAATGCCGGAGCGTAGCCGGCGCATCGCTTCGCCCGTTGCCTTCCCATTCCACCCAGGCATGCGCTTTGAACTGCTGCGGCAACGTATGTGCTCCGATCTTGATCTCGCTCTGGACGCCGCGCCGGCTGAGCAACCACCACAGCACGAGCGAACGGCGCAGGCAGGTAGCACGATACAGCCCGCCACCCGCGCCCAGCCGAACGATGCGGTTGATATCATCGGGGGTCAATCTATCGTCAATCGGGCGACGTGGCATCAGGCGACGCAATTGCTGTTGCGTCCAGCGTAATCCGCGCAGACGCAATGAAAGTTCAATCAAGGGCAGCATCAGGACGACGCGCACCAGCATCCATCGCTCTACACGCGGAAGCCGGCGAAGACGCAGCCATTTACGCCGCATGTTCTTGTTCGAGCAGGCCGCGTTTCGCCAGTTCTGCGATCAAGTGGTCCAGGTCATCGCTGAGTACAGTCGGCGCCACATCATAGAATGTGCTCAATTCAGCACGTGCCGCCTCGACGCTGGGAGCCTGCGTGAGTGTTTCGACCATTTGCAAAGCCGACTGGTTCAGCCCGTAGTATTGTTCGTTTTCAGTATTGAGCACGACTGCTTCGTCATCGATAGAGGCAACGAGTACATGCTCCGCGAAGCGTATTTTCATGGTGACATTCCATTTACAGCTAGGTATGTTCAGGCGAACTATTATAGCCGACGATCACTGGCGCAGGTACGTTGGATACCAACCGCATCCATGTTGAGGTCGGCTCCATAGCCTTCAACCAGGGATCGTTCCGACCCAGAGACAGACTCTTGTGCCCAGTGGACGCCCGCTCAGAGCGACAATCTCGCGGGAAATCGTGCTCTGGATCGAACTTTGACGCAGCCCTGCTTT
Source organism: uncultured Chloroflexia bacterium (assembly GCA_963782315.1). Lineage (GTDB taxonomy): Bacteria > Chloroflexota > Chloroflexia > Chloroflexales > Kallotenuaceae > JBBSGA01. The sequence goes on along the minus strand of CAWAJS010000040.1, from coordinate 5,701 downwards.
ATACCGGACAATAATTGATTTTTTTGAGCAAGTACGGTACGCTCGTCCACCTACCATATGGCAAGGGAGAACAATGATGAAAGCACTTGTCTACGATGGCGCATGGCAGATGCCCCTTCGCCAGATCGATCCACCCAGCCCAACACCCGACGACGTAATCGTTGCGGTTCAAGCGGTGGGCATATGTGGATCGGATGTCCACGGGTTTACCGGCAGTACCGGAAGGCGAACACCCGGAATCGTCATGGGGCACGAATTTTCCGGCATCGTCGCACAAACGGGCGCGGCAGTCTCATCACACAACGTTGGCGACCGGGTAATCGTGCAGCCACTCGCGACCTGTGGAACGTGCGACATGTGCCGGTTGGGACGGCCCAACGTTTGTTATAACCGGACACTGATCGGGATGCACACCCACGGCGCGTATGCCGAGTGCGTGCGTGTACCACAGGATCAGTTGTATCGGTTGCCGGACACCGTAAGCTGGGAGCAGGGCGCGATGGTCGAGCCGCTTTCGGTCGCCATGCACGCCGTCAACCTCACGCCGCTGAGTCTGATGGACACCGTCGTGATCGTCGGGGCAGGCACGATCGGCTTGCTAGCCCTCCTTGCCGTTCGCCTCAAGGGAGCCGGACAAATCATCGTCACCGACCTCAGTCCGCATCGCCTCGCGCTCGCGAAGCAGCTTGGTGCCGACATCGTCGTCAACATTGCCGAGCGTGATCCGATCGCCGTCGTCAATGATGCGACCGGCGGCGCGGGAGCACATGCGGTGATCGAAGCGGTGGGCATCAGCGCCGACAGTACAACAAGCACTCGCTGTCGCACGCATCGGAGGCAATATAACCTGGATCGGCAACTCTGCACCCGAGGTCACGCTCAACATGCAGCAGGTCGTCACACGCGAGATTACGATTCGGGGAACCTACGGTTTCAATCAGGAATTTGGGCTGGCTATCGACGCGTTAGACCCATGGCCATATCGACGTTGCGCCGCTGATCGAACGCATTGCTCCCTTAGAGGAAGGGTCACAACTGATCCACGACCTCGCAAGTGGTACGCTTGATGTAGCAAAAGTGATACTCACGCCGGCGTTGGCAAGTTGAGGGAACAGCAGCGTTCCGTAACATGTGAAACTGTCATCCTGAACCACAGTGAAGGACTGTTCCGAGCGAGAGACAGACGCTTCGCTCCACTCAGGGTGACAATTGCCCGGGAAATCTCTCTATCCGACTTCTTGACTGGGGCGGTTGCCCTGGGCCGCCGCCCCAGTCCATCGCAGTGTGCAGCGGAATCCCATGCCGGATTTCCAGCGTGTCCTCCCCAACACGAACGCGCTCAATCACGAACCGCAAGATCGCCTGTTCTCCTCAATGCTTCCATTATCCAATCGGCACCGTATCCGTTCACAGAACGTGAAGACGTCCCTCCGTTTTGGTGCATTTGCGCTGCCTCGCGCCGGAGCTTTGTCTGCTGTTCCTGTTGGACACGAATCGCCTGGTGCCGCCGCTGCTTCGGTTCGTCACGCGTGATCACCGCAGATTAATAGGCGTCCAGCCAACGTTGCTCCTCACGTGCGAGCCGATTGAGGTGTGCCTCCTGCTTCCGTGTTATGGCATGTTCCCGCGCCGTCCGTCAACAGTCACTCGCAGCGAGTGCACAAACGGACACACACCTCACCTGGTGAATGCGTCAGGTGGGCTGAACTGCGTCTGCGTTGCCAGCACGAGGTGTGGGCTCGGATTGTATGGCCTATGGTAGAACAAAGCCATATCGTGTGCCTCCTTCTCCGGTGTGGAATAGCTCCATAACAATGAGCAGCAAACACGACGAACAAGGGCCACGGTCATGTTTCCCATGCACGTTCAGGTAGCAGCGGAGCACACGCTGGATCGTCGTACCGGGCATCATCGCGGCACTGGCCACTTCGAGCATGGCCGGTCGTTGCCGTCAATGGCCTCGATGTCGGTCTCACGAGCGCACCGCAACGCGAGAACCGTACTGGCCTGCGAGGGCTATGTTCACCGCTCATAGGTTCTGGTACATCCCATCGTTCCACCAGCGTTGTACCCGTACCTGAGCAATCTTCATAACCGCACACCACTCACCACCATGAATACCCTGGATGGGGTAGCTTTTGGGGTGCCTTCCGGGGTAGTGGATTACCCCCATATGCCGACCTCATGGATGTCTAATGACCATAGACACCAAGCGACGAAACTGGAGGCAAGCAATGGCAATCCAACGAACACAGCCAGCAACGACGGAAATCGGACATATCACGAACCACAATGCGGAGACGACAATGAACAAGCAAACATTCATGGGTCAAGGCTGGTACGGATGGACGCGTCGAGGAAACGCACGATTGGCCGCTCTCGCGACGGTCAGCGCAATTGGCTTTGGCCTGGCTACATCAGTGCTGCTGATGGTGCCCGAGCGAGTCGCAGCATCCGTCAATCAAACCTACGCTACCATGAAGAACGAGCGTATGGACGTGCTGCTCACAGTCAACGAAGGTCCCGCAGCTCAAGAAACGCCAACAGCCAACGAAACTCCCACTGCCAACGATGCCTATGCCATCATTAAGCTGGACAAAATCGACGACCTGCTCGCCGGCGACGAGGGAACCACATTCAACGCGGCATCTCCACTCAATCACGCCTACGCTACCATGAAGTCGGACCACATGGACGCTCTGCTCGCAGGCAACAATCCAACCACGGGCAACGAGGTTGCCTCACGCAACGATGCCTACGTTGCCATGAGTGCAGAACGCATGGATACCCTGCTTGCAAGGACCCAGGCACCTGTAGGCACCGAGGCACCCACGGGTAACGACGCCTACGCTCAAATGAAGCTGCAATCCATCGAAGCACGGATCAATGGACAGCCATGAGCCATAGACCATCGGGACAAAGACACCCCTCCATTCCTGTCACTATTCGGGGATGGAGGGGTGTCTTTTGCCATCGGCGTTGTAACCGTTAGCGCCATGAATACACGGTCTTGATTGCCTCGACGAGCAACGTGGTGCATTCAGCAGCAGATCGCTGCCTCGATACAACCACAGGAAGTCTATGCATGTCGCTGCCGCCGCCGCAAGGGACAGCGACATGCGACAAGCGGGGAGCACCGGCGGCGGGTGACAGGAGCGCTGCTGACCATGCAGAGCCACTGAAGTGGGAAGGAGTGTTGGAGCTTTTGGATACGATTCCAGGTGTGGGGTGTATAACGGCTGCGTCAATCATTGCAAACTCGGCAGAACCGATAGGTTCAGTATTCAGTACGTGTGGTTTCTTCGTCGTCGCGGACATCACATCAAGTCGGCGAAGAACAGGTGACCTACCCGTACCGTGAGATAGCTCCCCCATGAAGGCGAGGATCTGCGTCGGGCGGCAAGAGAACAATAGTCTTTGATGGTGTCTCTTACGGATTACTCATCTTTGATCTCTGCGAGCCCATAGGCGATCGCCTGCTCCAGCGTCATCGCCTTCCCTTCGGCCCATCCCGCCTCCCATTCGCCGGGAGAAAGCCTGGGCTGCGCGGCTGCCACATCGCGATCGTAGTCCGAACGGTCGGCCGGATCGATCGCGAAGCCGATCTGTTCGCGTCGTGCTGCGGCGGCGCCAAAGAGACGCACCGCGCGGTGCGCCTGCCCCTGGTCAGCGGCGATACCGGCCAGAGCCTCGAACGCAAAGCAGTACCCAAACAGCCATTCGTTCTGACCGTAAGGTGCGCAGCGCTTCCTGGCTCAGGGCTGCCGCGCGCTCATAGTTCCCGCGGGCCTGTTCTACCAGCCCCAGATTCAGCTGTTCAGGGCCGCGAGGCGCCGGTTGCCGTCCTCTCGAAACAGAATCAAGGATGCGGTGTAGTAGGCCTCCGCCCGGTCGTAGTCCCCTTGGCGCCGCGTCACCTCGCCCAGAAACCCCAGGACATCGCCTATGCCCCACCCGGTTATTGAGCCGTCGATTGAGCGCCAGGCTCTCCTCGTACAGTGCGATGGCCTGCTCCGAATCATGTTGATAAACGCGGCCCACCATCCCAGGTTCTGGAGCGCGAGGGCCAGGATCGAGTTCTCCCCCAGCCGACGCGCAACCTGTACGCCCTCCTGATACCACCTGCCCGCTTCGTCGTAGCTTTGCGCGTAGTAGGCGACGTTGGCCAGACCGCACAGGGCATAGGCAAGCCCCCATGGCTCATCGATCGTCTGAAAGAGTCGCACGCTCTCCTCGACACACGTGCGCGCTGCGGCGTTGTCAGGCTCGATCGTCGTCCGGCGCTGGCCAAGCGCATGCAGCGCGAAGGCCATCCCGGTTGTATCGTCCGCCGCCTGGTATAAGCGGAGGCTCTCTTCGAGCCAGGGGATCGTCTGGGCATCGTCCTCCAGTCCAAGGTAGAATGCCGTTGCGTGGAGCGCTCGGGCGCGATCGGCAGGCGCCGCGTCGTTGCCCGCCAGGGCTCGCCGCAGCCACATACGGCCCTCACTCACATAGCCCCGCCACGACCAGAAATGACCCAGTGCACCGGCGAGCTGGATGGCCAGCGCGGTCTCGCCCTGATCGAGCATCCACCCGAGCGCCGCGCGCAGGTTGTCGTGCGCGCTTTCTAGCCGGTCGAGCCACTCCCGCTCGGCTGGTCCGCGTAGCCCCGCCGCCGCCCGCTCCGCGAACGTCAGGTAATAGTGGGCATGCTGCCAGCGCAGCATCCTGGCCTCGCCGCTCGCCTCGAGCTGCTCCAGGGCGTACTCCCGGATCGTTTCGAACATGCTGAAACGCGGTTCGCCGTTTACGTCTCCACTACCCTCTGGGTGCTGCCGCAGCAGGCTCTTGTCGACCAGCGCGATCAATCCCTCGAAGGCGTCCGCAGGCCGTGCCTCGGCTGAACGTGACCACGGAGCGGATGCTACATCAGGCACCGGGTCGCCGCTCCCAAAGCACACCGCCGCCACCGCTTCCACGTCGCAGCCGCCCACAAAGACCGCCAGGCGCCGGAAGAGCGTCTGTTCCGCCGCATGGAGCAGGCTATAGCTCCAGGCGATCGTGTTGCGCAGCGTCTGCTGGCGGGCCGGCAGGTCGCGCGCACCGCTGGTGAGCAGGTGCAGCCTGCTGTCGAGGCGGGCAAGCAACGCCTGCGGGGCGAGAAACTTGGTGCGGGCAGCGGCCAGTTCGATCGCCAGCGGGAACCCATCCAGACGCGTGCAGATCTCGGTGATGGCAGGCGCATTGGCGCTGGTCACCGCGAAATCTGGCATGACCGCTCGCGCCCGTTCGGTGAAGAGACGCACCGCCTCGCACTCGCTCAGGTGTTCGACCAGCGGCTGGTCGCCGTTCGTGGGCAGCGTGAGTGGCGGCACCAGGCGCTCGTGCTCACCCTGGACGTGGAGCGGGACGCGGCTGGTGACCAGCACGGTGAGCGCCGGAGCCGCCGCCAGGAGCTCCGCGACCACCACGGCAGCATCCACCACCTGCTCGAAATTATCCAGCACCAGCAGGAGTCTGCTTGTCACGCAGGTAGTCCTTGAGGTCGTCGAGGGGCTGCCCGGGCGCTGGTTACGGTAAGGCCAAGTGCGTGCGCGATGGTCGATGCCACGAGCGCAGGGTCGCTGATCGGCGCGAGATTGACGAAGCAGACGCCATCGGCGAAGTCATCGCGAAGCCCCGCAACCGTCTGCGACGCCAGTCGGGTCTTGCCCGTTCC
>CAWAJS010000039.1:0-21680 GCA_963782315.1 uncultured Chloroflexia bacterium | reverse complement strand
GGGCTCGGTCAAAGTCCGATCCAGAGCACGATGTCCCGCGAGATTGTCACTCTGAGCGGGGCGAAGAGACTGTCCCTCGTTTGGAAAGGTCCTTCACTGCGGTTCAGCATGACACATCTCACGACCTTGATGTAACCGTGGGATCTGGATAGGAAATACAGGGCTTGTGCAGTGGCCAGCAGGAGGCACCCGAACCTCACTGACGGTCATGCTTCGCTGCGGCACAGTTTGACTGTTGTCGATGTAGCGCGACCTTTGAGCTCATGTGACGCTCGTCGTTGGTCGTGCATCAGTTTCGAGCAGGACAGCCAGGGTGCATATGGCCAACCTCCCTAGTGGTGCGGCGTGGTCGTAGACTTAATTTGCGCGTGAGTAGGCTATTTGGCCTACCTATCTGTGCGGGAACTTCACATGCACCGTGTCTGGTTCGCAGGTATGCTTCATTCAGTAGAGTATGGAGATTAGGAATGAAGACACAACTACTTCGCGGCGTCAGTGGACTGACGCTCGCGCTGGTTCTAGCGGCGTGTGGGCAACCCGTGGGCAGCATGAATACCGCAGATGGCATGGCGACGGCGACTGGCGCAATGGAAGGCATGAACCATGGCGCGACCTCGACTAGCGCAATGGAAGGCATGGACCATGGCGCGACGGCGACTACTGCGGACGTACCGTACGACGCCCAGTTCATCGACGGCATGATCATGCATCATAAGGGCGCGGTGATGATGGCAGAACAAGCGCTGGAGCAAAGCGAGCGACCGGAGATACGGGAACTTGCTCAAAATATTATTGCGACGCAGAATGAGGAAATCTCACAGATGACCGCGTGGCGCGACGAATGGTATCCTGGCCTTGCACCGTCTGCTGGTACGGGCATGGAGATGGGAGACATGGAACTTAGCGCTGATGTCAGCATCCCCTTCGACCAACGCTTTATCGATGGCATGATCAGCCACCATCAGGGCGCGATCGACATGGCGCGTGACGCCCAGAGCAAATCTGAGCATAGCGAGATTAAAGCCCTGGCGACTGCGATCATTACGGCGCAAGAGGGTGAGATCGCTCGAATGCAGCAGTGGAAAAAGGAATGGTTCCAATAAATTCCTAATTTTGCTATCGGAATAACGGTGACATACCGACAAACGACCTGGTTTTACCAGGTCGTTTGTCGTGTTCACCAACGTGTATGGAAACGACATACGGCTTTCCCTGCGTGCTCCAAACAACGAACGGCGCGATGACGGTGAACCGATCGATAGTTCTGTTGTATCAAACGAGTATCAGAATCGAGCCAGGTAAACATGTATTTGGGCTGGGGTACGTTGATACCTGGGTCGTTGGTCGCCTTGTCTACAAGAAACGCGGCTCGAATCTGCGCGCTGGATGACACGGGCTCGCGATTGATACTATCGAATACGAAGTGAAGCGAAGTGATACGCAGGATATGCGCAGACAATCGGGTTTAGTCTGACTATACTACGTGCGAGGCATAGGTCTACCATTGAAGCCTATGGTGGATAGGATTTTTTGGTAGACCATGCACCACAGTAGCGCGGCATCATTCCCCGCGACCGAGCCGTGCCCCCGGTGGTGCCGACAGAACCTGGGGTTATGGTTCGGTCGCGGGGAAGGGTACCGTGCAGCACACGGGCAGTGTCGAAGGCGACACTGCCCGTGTGTGGTTTAAACGTGGCTGCGAGGGTTTTTAGCTTGGACTACCCTCGTCCTCGGCGACGAGAAGTTCGTCGTCGTCTTGTCGGAGCATACGCACGAGTGTGCCGCCGCCAAGCAACGCACCGAGCGCCGCCAGCGGCCACGCCAACAATCGTGGAAAGCGTGCCGCCAGCAGCGACAAGCCCAGCAAGCCTGTGCCGATTGCAGCGCTAAGCGTGCGCTCATACTGGTCGAGGTCCTCACCACGCGCCGCCTGAACCGCGGCCCCAACGCGCGCGACCGTCGCGGACGTTGGCGGCTTCATACGGAGATTACGCTCGACGTAGGCTCGGCTCGGATGACCGTTTTTGTTCTGGCCTGGGTTGTTCGCCGAACCCCATTCCACCATGTTTGCGTGTTGGGCGTAGCTTGATCTCACGTGCATGGGACAGATCTTCCTCGTACATGTCTTCCATTTGGAGGCGAACCGTGGGTCTTCGACCAGCAAATCCATCTCCCAGTTGGTCAACAAGCCGGTGACGTTGAGATTCGTCGAGCCGACACGCGCCCAGCATCCGTCGCCAACACTGGTTTTGGCGTGCATCATCACGCCCGTGTATTCCCAGATACGCACACCTGCATCCAGAAATGGACGATAGCCCGCCCGCGATAGCGCTCCGACAACCGGCAGGTCGTTGGTGGCGGGTAACAGGATACGCACGTCCACCCCGGCCTGTGCAGCCACGATCAGCGTTTCACGCAGCGACGGGATTGCCAGGAAATAGGCGTCGGCGATCCATAAACGGCTGCGCGCGCTGGCGAGTGCCAGTTGCAGCACGCCCAGGATACGCATCCGGCCCGGCTCTTCGACGATCACGCGGACGGCGACGTCGCCCGCCGGGGCGAACGACGCGAGGGCGGGTCGTTCCTCGCTGGGCAACGCTGCGCCCGTCAGGTCCCACATGCGCGCGAAGGCACGTTCCAGGTCGGCGATGGCTGGACCATAGACGCCTACTGCCGTGTCCCGGTAGGGCAGTCCGGTTTCCTTTGAACGCTGGAGCCAGGGATCGGCGATGCACACGCCACCAATAGAGGCGTATGTACCATCGACCGTGATCAGTTTGCGATGGTCGCGGTTAATCGCTGCCAGTGGTGCGCCCATTACCAGTGAATTGACCATCCGCACGTCGACGCCTTCGTCGCGCATGCGCTGCCAGTAGCTCGTGGGTACGTCCCAGGAGCCGAACCAGTCATACAATACGCGCACGGCAACGCCAGCATGCGCCCGCTCGATCAGCGCTTCAGTGAACCGCTTGCCGATCTTGTCGTTGGGCTTGAAAATGTAGTTCTCAAGGTGTACCCAGCGCTGCGCCTTGGCGATCGCGTCGAGCCAATCGTCGAACGTTTCCGGCCCGTTGCGTAACAGCGTCAGCTTATTTCCAGCGCGCAGTTCCGCGTCGCTGACACGTCCAACCGCGCGCTGGATGCCGGGATCGAGCGGGAGTGTATCGGACGGCACGCCGTCCCAGATCGATGTACGTTTGTCGATGGTGCTCATACTACTCATTGCATGTGTCCGCACATAGGCGGGGACGATGCTCATGCCGCATCAATGTTCTCTGCCTATAGCGTAACAGGCCCAAGGCTAACGGGCAAATCAGCCCAAAAAATGATACGCGATCGTATGATAGATGATGCTGAAGGGGCGTGCTAGTAGCGCTCAAAGGGATACGGCAACCTGGATGCTAGCCGACGATGTTCGCCCCTTTCGATGCTGCCTCAAGCACAATGGGCGATCCTTGCCTCGCATCGTGGTTCGACGGGGCAGGGCATGGCGTTGCTTAATGGCACAGCGCTTCAAACCGGTAGCCCTGAGGCGTCAGGGTGGCGAGGATCGTTTCGAGCGCTGCTATGGATTGGGCACGATATCCACCGCCGTCGTGCATCAGTACGATGCTACCGGGATGGACGCCCTGCACGACGCGGCTGACGATGGCATCGACGCCGGGATTTTGCCAGTCGTACGGATCGATGTCCCACAGGACGATGCGGTAGCCCAGTTCCTGTGCGAAAGCATAGGTGTTGGCGTCGGTGGCGCCGTAGGGCGGGCGCAAACATGGTGTCGCATAAGATCCGAGCGCGTGTTCAGTCGCCAACACCTCGTGTTGGAACTGTGCGCGGCTGATGCCAGCGAGAGAACTGTGGTGATAGGTATGATTTGCGATGGTCGAACCCTGGCTGACGATACGATTGAGCAGATCATCCTTCCCCGGCACCTGCCGCCCGATGACGAAAAACGTCGCAGCCGCATTATAACGTTGTAGCACATCCAGCACCTGCGCTGTCCAGGGTAAGGATGGCCCATCGTCGAAGGTCAGGTACACGACAGTCTGGTTCGGTGGCGGTGGAGGCGCTGGTTCCGGCAACGGCGCAGGGACAGGAGATGGCTCGAACGGTCCTGCTGGCTTGGTTTCATCGCCCACACGCCCGAGCAGCACCCCCGCCTCGCCATGATCCTCGAACCGAGCGCGTTCGAACCATTGGGTAAGGACGACCGTGCCATCGGCGTGGGAGATCGGCATCGCTTCGGACAGTGGCAGACCAAACAATGCCAGCGAACGCGCACCGCTGTCGAGCGCCGGATCGTTGAGCCCATGTGCGAGCCAGTAAGCCGCGAACGGCGCATGCGTGATGGCGTGTCCTGTGGCAGAGAAGAAATGGGGATCTTCTGGTACGGCGGTCGTGAAGTCTTGCCAGCGAAGCCCCATCAGACTAAGTTGATCGTCACCCAATCGACCCAGTGATACGTCGTAGGGCGCAGGCTTATCGTTGTGATACTCGAAGCGGCTCCGCTCGAAGATTTGCGTCAGTACCGAGCCTTCGCCCACTGGCATATATGCCGGAGTCAGTGGAAACCCAAATACTGGAAGGCCGCCGTTGTGCTCCCAGAACTGTCGGAAGCGGCCTTCGACGCACGAGGAAATGGGGGGGACATCGAAGCAGAGCGACTCCACCTGCGCGAACGTGGTATGGGGCAAATGTGTCATCAGCAGCGTAATGACGAGCAGTGTCGAGCGTAGGCGCATTCTGTCCTCGCGTTCGTTTGCCACAGCGGAGCGTTAAACGCGCTCTCCTCATCGTATTTTAGTCAGAAGTCGGTGGCGAACGAATGATGTGTTGTATGCGAACCGATGATGACGTGAATACGAGGAAGGGTCATAGCAATGTTTCCTGAGAATATCATCGGCGCAACGCTCACATCCTGGTGTCGTCGGACGTGATCGCGCGAACGTCAGCTAGCGTAGCCCACCCGGTATGGTACGTGTCTCCATTGGGAGGGCGATGCGTTTTGCTGGTAGGAGCATGCGGCGGTCGTTCCTTACCAGAAGTTCTCATGCACAATTCGCGCTTCATCCTCGATGAATGGTCCTTCGACGACGACGGGATGTTCGCCACGTGAGAGTACGTCGCGGCAAGGCACTAGCAGACTATCATTAGCGGAATTGGTGGACGCCATGGCTGCCATGTTCGCGCCGCTGAGTGCAAAGACCACGCGGCCGATGCCGCCCAATAGATTGCGCCGCGCACATCGCGCATGGCTCGGTGCTGGCATATATCGTCGCCGCCTGGAGCGTCGCACCGTCGTAATGCTTAAACGCCAGTCGTGCGAGGTTAATATCGGCGTGTCCCGTGATATCCTCCGCTGTGACATTGGTATTCTCACCCTCCGCAAGCTCTGCGCCGTCCGCGCCTACCAGCAACGCCCCGAAAGGATGATTACCATTATCGCGTGCGCGTGCCGCGATCGCGATCGCCGTGCGAAGGTGTTCAAGGTCCGTTTCATTCAACATGAGTTGCTCCTTTTCTGTTGGTTCAGGAACGTCGTAAAGCCGGCGAATTGCAGGTTGCCATACCGAATGAGCACGCAGGTCGGTATTGTCGCTCCATTGGTCGATGCTGCCGATGAGGCGCTGCCGTGCGACCCGTTGCACCTCGGGATCCATGATGCGCTCGCGGAGCGCGTCCGCGAAGCGTTCCCCGCCAATGATCTGAAACGGTCGCCCAAAAAAGCTCCTGGTGGACGTGTCGAGCGGCGCGGTGAGCGCCAGGGCGTTGTGCATCCGGGCGAGAGCAGAATAGGCCGCGCCCAACGCCGCTTCGCGTTCGCTCCAGGTCGACGCGATCTGTGCCTGCCACAAGAGCGGTTGGAGTTCGTCGGCGCAACGAAGTTTTCCGAAAGCTGTGCCGAACCATTTGGGGTAGGGCGCGTACTGGTGTTCCACGAGAAAGCACAATGTCATGATGTCTCGCACCAGTCGCGAGCCGATCAACGCCGAGCCGAGTTCGTCGCCGACGTATCCGGCACGCGGCATCAGGTGTTCCTCCTGCCCGATGCGTGTCCATCCCGCCGCCAGCACATACAGCCACACGTCATGGGGGTAGAACGCAAGCAGTTCGCGCAACGCCGTCAGGTCGCCAACGCCATCGTGATGCACCGCACCGCTCGTCAGTTCAAGCAAGCGCTGCGACGGCAGTGTCAGCCAGTCGGCAGTGCTCATTGGCTGCTCGTAGTCCCAACCCACGAAATGGCGCAATGTCGTGACTGTCACACGATGGTTGACTGGGCCTGCTGCTGTCGTCTGCATGCGCCGTACACCCGGATCATCCTCGGCATCCTCGGTACCGACAGGATAGCCCGCGAACTCGTGCGGCAAGGTGTGGCGAAGGTGTTCGTGGATTATGGGCGCGAGCGCGGCATCCTCGTCGCGCAAGAGGACGCGTACCGTCGGACCCCAATCATGGTCGGTAGTACACGGGAGTGTCGAAGCCCAGTACATCGCTGCCCCCGCCGATGTGAGCGGCAGCGTGCGCGAGGTTGGGGAAACGTTGATCGAGGATTGGGCGCACGGCTTTCCTGTAAAACTGGCGACTTAGTTCGATGCCCGCGATGAATTCCATAGAATAACCCTCATATGCCCTTACGTTTTCTTCATCTCATGCTCCTGTTGGAAGCGCGTGATCGTCACCATAAAGCGCTTGGATACCATATCGGACGCAAAGACCGGGGCATGATGGACTGGCAGGTATTCGAGATGATGTGGGGCGTTGTTCTCATCCCTGGTGCTCCACAGCATGCGACATTGATGTTAATGACGCCACGGACCACTCAAGTATACCTGCTACGAGAGCATGATCGGCTAGTACTCCACTGCCGGGAGCGCGATGACGATCCATGTGCCTTCAACGATTGTTGACCCCTTTTGCAGTAGAGTTTTCAAGCTTGGCAGTCACCATGCGTCTTCGGTCAATTCGTCTAGTGAGCGAGCGGAGGAGGTAGCATATACGAGATTGGTATATCCCCACTATCTTATACACCATGCGCCTGTGAGCAACGACACAGGCGCATGGGTGTTTAAACTACCGAAACAACCGTACCTGCGACAAGGTCGTGATACTTTGCCCGCGTTGGGTCGACACGACCGATCCTCCATATACTGCGATGACCGCCCACACCAGGGCGTAGCCAGTACAAAACGCGGTTCGTGATGCTCCTTCCTTAGGCATCAGGTGAAATAGCACGGCATGATTGAGTTCAAATGGCAGCAGCATCACCGCGCATCGCACCAGCGCGCGACCCGGGCTGATACGACTACCATCGAGTGATTCGACGTTGATGCCGAGCCACTGTTGGCCGAGCGTCACCTGACGTGAAGATTGTTGCGTGGCAGCAAAGTACACCAGAAACGGGAGTGTTCCTGTACCGAATACCCACGCGTGCAATCGGCCAGGGTGCGGGGGTTCGTCGTGCATGGCAGCGACGACAGGGTAATTGGTTTCAGCATCGTTTGCCAGACCAGGAGGCCACCAAATAGGATGCTGCAGTCGGCTGCATAGGCGACGAACCGACGGGTGAGGGTGGCAGGTATATGACGTTCTGCCAGGGGGTGTTGCATGGGTTTTCTCCAGTTCGACCACGATATGACCGCTATACTGTTTGCGTGGGTATGATGGATCGCGTGGGTTTTCAGGTCGTCGTGCTGTCGATAATCTAACACGCCCCGCGCTAGCCAATATGAATCATGCCGTGCGCTATCTGCCGATCTTTGGCAGCGACCACCCGCCACGGTGTGCGGCGAGGCGCAGGACGAAGGCCGCAACGCACGCTAACACCACCGGAGCAGGCGATAGCATGGCGATTTCTGATAGTATATGCAAAGTAATTCCCAGCAGAATCGCGACGCTACCGTAAAAGCCCTCTTGCAAAATTAGTGGTCGGTTGCCAACCAGTGTATCGCGCAGGAGACCACCGCCGACCGCCGTGATGAGCGACAACGCGACCACGCCAAACAGGGGTAATCCCCGCGTCGATTCCAGCGAGGCTTCCGGTGACGGCGAACGCGACCAGTCCGACGGCATCGCTGGTCACGAACCAACCGCGACGTTCCACATCGGGGAAGTCATGCAATTTCAGTAAGAGGGAACCGGCCATGACGCCGCCAACCACGTAGATAGGCATGTTACTCAGCAACACCGCTGGCGTTTTCCCAATCAGTACGTCGCGGATAATGCCGCCGCCGCTCGCTGTCAAAAACGAGACGATGAACACGCCCATCCAGTCCAGGCGATGACGCACCCCGACCAAAAAGCCGCTGAAGGCGAACGCGATGTTGCCGATGAGTGATGCTATAACGAGGACGGACGACATAGAATTGTGTGCTACACCTATTGCTCGAAGCTTCTGCATGAGAAGCTACCGAAGTATAGCATCCGGGACCTGTGAGCGACGATTCTTTATTCCCTGAGCCGATGGTTCGTTCGTCCTGATCGACGTTGGAGAATCATATGCTCGCGCTCAAATATGCCAACCTGGGACTACGCTTCGTGCTGGAACTCTGCGCCCTCGCCGCGCTGGGGTATTGGGGTTACCACGTCGGTCAGGGCTGGACGGGATGGCTCGCATTTGGCCTGGGTGCGCCCGTGCTGGCGGCGGTCTTGTGGGGGGTGTTCGCGTCGCCGCGTGCGGTGTACCCGCTGCCGCACGCGTTACAGATCGGCTTCGAGATCGCGTACTTCAGCATCGCGATCGGGGCGCTGGCGTCCACCGGCCGCACACAATGGGCTTGGGTGTTCGCGGGTGTGTTAGCGGTCAATATGCTGTTGGTGGAGCTATGGCATCAGCGCGGCGGTGGCGGGAGCGTTTCGTAGGAACGGCCACGGTTCCCCTCATCCCAAAACCACACATAAAGAACGAGCCGCCCCTACCCCTGCTCGTCGGGCGCTGGCGGCTGGAGCCGCACGCCCATGACCTGCTCCCACAGTTGAGCGACGCCCATCGCGCCGCCGCCGCCGAAGCCCGCGCCCATGGCGAGCTTGAATGCTTCGTGCGCCTGTGCGGTCGTCGGCGTCCAGGCGTTGAGGTGGGTCGCGGCGTCGAGCGCATACGCGGTGTCTTTGTGGAACAGCGTAAGTTCCGCGCCGTCGCCGTACTCGCTGCTGAAGATCGTCCGCACGATCCAATCGAGCAGCGGCGATGCCGCCAGTCCGGTGTTGATCGCCTCGTACACTCTTGCGGATCGGCTCCCCCCTTGACCGCCAGCGCCAAGCCTTCGGACGCCGCGCAGAACGTCGCCGCCATCACGATCTGATTGACATATTTCGCCAGCAACCCCGCGCCGCTCGCGCCGACGTAGGTCGCTTTGCGGCTGGTCGCACGCAGCAGCGGCAACACGCGCTCGAAGGCCGCCGCGTCGCCGCCCACCATGATGTCGAGCGTGGCGTTAATCGCGCCCGTGGTTCCGCCCGTCACCGGGGCGTCGAGCATGGCGATGCCGCGCTCGGCGAAACGTGCGGCGAGGCGTTGCACCGTCGGCACGCGGCTGGTGCTGAGATCGACGTAAATTTGTGGTGGCGCGAGGTGTTCGAGCAAGCCGCCCGCGCCTTCCACCACCGCCACCAGTGCGGCGTCTGAGTTGAGCATCGTCACAACCACATCGGCATCGCGCACGGCCTCGGCGACCGAACTCGCCGCGACACCGCCTGCGCCCACCAGCGCCGCCACCGACGCGGCGTTGAGGTCGTACCCATGCACCATATGCCCCGCCGCCACCAGATGCCCCGCCACCGGACCGCCCATGCGCCCAAGGCCGATGAAGCCGATGCGGTAGGGGGTATTTTGCACGTCCATTGTGTAACCTTTCGACGACCAACGACCAACGACCAACGACTAACGACTAACGGAGATGTGAACCTGCCGGGAAACGACGATACGTTTGGGTCAGGAGAGCAGAAGTTTGATCGCCGCCACGAAGGTCAGCGAAAGCGCGATGTTCTCGAACAAACGCTGGTCGATATGCGGCAGCACCCAACGACCACCGAGCGCCCCCACGATCACGGCGGGAGCCAGCGCCAGGTCGAGACCGAGCGACGACGGGTTGATCAACCCTAGTCCGGCGCTGAATGGCACCTTGAACAGATTGATCAGCATGAAAAACCATGCGGTCGTGCCGACGAACTCCATTTTGGGTAGGCGCATTGCCAGCAGGTATAGCACCATGATCGGTCCGGCAGCGTTGGCGACCATCGTGGAGAACCCGGCGATGATGCCGACGGCGACGATAAAGTACGGGTTGTGCGGCACGTCTTCGGGGTCTTGAATACGGTTGCGCGAGCGCCACCATTGCAACGAAACGATCATAATCAGCGTCGCGCCGATCAGCACCGACACCTGATGGTTGTCGATCACGGCGACTGCGAAGTAGCCCGCGATCACGCCGACAGCGGCCCACGGAAAGACACGCAGCACATGCGACCACACGGCATTGCGGCGATAGATCGTCACTGCCATGATGTCGCCCAGGATCAGCAACGGCAGGATCGCGCCGGTGGATTCGCGGGCGGGAAGCACAAGGGCGAACATCGCCAGCGCGACCACGCCGATGCCGGTGACGCCAGTCTTGGATAGGCCGATCAGGAACGCAACGATGCCGACCAGCACCCATTGCCAGATTTCAAGTTGTGGCATGGTTATCCTAGCAGTCCGTCGAGCATTGTTTGAAGATCGGCGTACCCATCGAGAACGGTAAACTGCGGGAAGTCGGCGATGACGTTGGCGGGCGCGTGGAACAGGATGCCATGGTCGGCGGCGGCTAGCATGCCGGTGTCGTTGTACGAATCGCCAATGGCGATGGTGCGGAACGCCAGCGAGCGAAACGCTTCAACGGCTTTGGTCTTGCCGTCGGTCGTTCGCAACGTGTAGCCGATGATGCGGTCGTCGGCATCGACCTGCAAAGTATGGCAGAACAGCATCGGCTGTCCTAGCTTCGCCATCAGCGGCGCGGCGAACTCGTAGAACGTGTCGGACAGGATCACCAGAGGTGTGCGGGCGCGCAACCAGTCGAGGTACTCCTTCGCTCCCGGCAGCGGATCGATGGTATCGATGACAGCCTGGATATCGCGCAATCTCAGCCCGTTTTCGGCGAGGATACGCATACGCCCCTGCATCAGCACATCGTAATCGGGAATATCGCGGGTGGTCAGGCGAAGTTCGGGGATCGCGGTGCGTTCTGCGACGGCGATCCAGATTTCAGGAACGAGTACGCCTTCGAGGTCGGTAGCGACGATGGTCGGAAGAACCGGCATGAACGGACTCCTTGTATGAGCGACGACGCGCATGAGCGTCAGATATAGGGATAGCGATACGCACTGCGATGAATCCCGTCCATACTACCGCACATCCGCGATGTTAGGCGCGTGTTTTGCATCCATTTGCGCCCTAAGTGCGGTATGCTTCAAAAAAATATTAAGGAGCATAGAAACGCTATGGCGAGTATATCGAACGCGCAACGCGCCCAACTACGACGATTGGCAAACACCATACGGCCGCTTGTGCAGATCGGCAAAAATGGTCTGACCGAGGGCGTTATGGATAACGTCGACCAGGCGCTGGAAAACCACGAACTGATCAAGGTGAAGTTTTTGGACTTTACGGATCAGAAGAAGGAACTGACGAATGCGATGGTCGAAACGACCGGCAGCATACTGGTGGGCTTGATTGGCAACGTGGCGACGCTGTACCGTCAACAACCCGATCCGGAGCGCCGCAAGGTCGACCTGTAACGACCGACCAAGGACCAACGGAAAACAGCCCCACGGCAATGAGCCAGGGACAGTTGTATAGCGGTGTGTAGGAGCGTAAACAACAAGCCGGCTCTGCGAATATGTACGGAGCGCGGATGTGCGGGATGCGTCTACACACTGGCTCCAGTGGTCGACAGCAAGGCGCGAGGACGATTCCTCGCGCCTTGCTGTATCCGAGTGTGCTATGATGTTTCTACGTTGTGAAGGCAATGACACCATATGCTCACGTCCCCTGTTCGATAGCCTTGACCGTTGCCCGATACATCAAGCTTCGACACCACCTGCATCGAGCATTGCACCGCATCTCGCAGTGAGGACGACTATGGCAACCGAACGTGACCACCAGCAACAGTCAGGCGAACCACAGCGGTCAGCAGCGAAACCTACCATTGACGACGCGTCGCTCAACGCTCAGGAACCTCTGCGCACTGAAATGGTGGGATCGTCGCCTGGAATGCCTACGAACATACTTGGCCGCTCCGGTATCCTCGCCTTGCAGCGCACCGTCGGCAACCGGGCAGTGCAGCGACTACTGGCACGAGATCGTGCGCCGACAGTACGGCCTACCGATGACCTGCCACGTGTTGCGGAAGCGATACCCCCAACAGCCGATGTTCATCCTCCGGAAAGAATGCTCAGGCTCCAGCGAACGACTGATGTCATCGCCCGTAAAGGCGGCGGAGCCGGCAGTGGCAAGGCATCGGGTGGTGGCAAGGCATCGGGTGGTGGCAAGGCATCGGGTGGCGGCAAGGCATCGGGTGGTGGCAAGGCATCGGGTGGTGGCAAGGCATCGGGTGGTACAACGACTTCGGCCACTACCATAGCTTCAGCTAACCAACGCGGAAAGGCTGCATCCGAGGCAGCTAAAGTTGCCGCAGATGCAGCGGTCAACGCAGGAATAGCGGCTGATGATCGAGACGCGACATCAGCATCGGCGGCTCTTCACCTGGCGGAAGCTGTAAAACAGCAAAAAGAGGTTGAGCGGCAGGCTGGGTTATTTGCAACCGAATTAAAGGTTGATACGTCGTTAGAAGGTTGGAAGAACACCATCGCTGAGGCGAAAAAACGTGCCGCTAGTGGCGTCTTGAGAGCGACGACCGCATCTACGACTAAGAAAAGCGCGGAAGATGTCTTAAGTGAGGCTGAGGCCGCAGCGGCATCGGCGGCAACGGACCAGCTCAAGGCAAAAAATGGGACCGCAAACGTCCAGGGTCTTTTAACGGCGCTGAGAAGCAAAGAGCAAGAGGTCTACGGTGCAGCAACGGCTGCTATCGCGCGCGCCGCAGCAAATGCTGTCGCCAAGCAGAACACCATTATCGCCAACGGACGAACTGCGTGTGCCGCCTTAATCGGGAAGATTGAAACAGTCGTAGCGTCCGCAACAACCGCGGCAAGCACGGTCGAGACTGTAATGGCCGGCACCTCGATTCTTACGAAAATACAAGACAACCGTGCGGCTGCGGACGTAAGCCTTGCGTTGGCGAAGGATTCGCTGGCTGTCGTAGAACTCATCGCTCAGCATGCCGCTCAAACCGCCATACGCGCTGAACGGGTGGCAAAGGCCAAGGAAGATGCCGAGCAAAAAGCTGAAGTGGCTCGCCTGGCACAGGATGATGCCGACAAGCAGGAGGCGGCGAATAAAGCCGCCGAAGTAGCCTCTCACCAATTCGCCGACCTCGCGCAAAAGGCGCAAGAGGAAGCGCAACGTGTGGGTGATATCAAGCGTGCGGCTGACGCCCTAGCCATATCTGAAGCCGAGGCACATGCCACGGCGGAAGCCAGGGCCAAAAATCGGACGTTCGATAGTGAGGCTGAGCCCTACCTAGTCAAACTATACACCGAGGAAGACGTGGAGAACGTCGATGCTGCCGCAGGCAGGAAAGCCAAAGCCGCGTCAGAAGCCGAAGCCGCTACAGAACCGATGAAGCAAGCTGATCTGCAGGCAGCAGACGCACGTAAGGCATCGCAGGAGGCCGAGGTTAAGGCCAAAGAGGCTGCGAAAACCGCTGCCGACGCTGCAAGCAAAGCCTCCACTGCTAAGGTGGCATCGACCAGTGCAGCAAGCATACGGGACTTGGCCCAGGGGGATGCACAAGCCGGGGCAACCGCCGATGTGCAAGCATTCGCGCAACAGGAACGCTTGCGTGCGCTGGCAGGCGGGCAGACGCGTGTAAACCAACTCGCGATGACCATCGCCAACCCCGACAAACTGGAAGACCTGCTTACGCGCTTCGGCTACGATCGGCTGAAAAAGCTGCTGGGTCTTACACCCGGCCTGATCGAACTCGAAGCCTTGATTGTCAAAGTACCTGTCAAGGAACAACTCGACAAGCTTCTGAGCGACTTTGGCTATGCGGTTCTCGATAGTTACCTCCAACTGCCGCTCACGCTCACACAACTGACCGATCTCATGGCCCGTATACCGAACGCGGAACAGTTGATGCGGCTGATGACGAAACTCGGCTACGCACGCCTCGACCGGCTGATTACGACGCCTGATGCGACACTATCCATGGTCGAAACCGTTACGACCACTGTGCCTGACACTACAAAACTGGATACACTGGTGACGGCTGTCGGTTTGAAGGTGCTCGAGGAATACCTGACAGGTGGCGCGACGGTGGCGCAAGTTGAGAACTTCGTCACAAAACTGCCGAATCCTGCACAGCGTGCGATCGTGCTTACGGCATGCGACAAGAATGCCACGCTGGTGGACGAACTGCTGACCAAAACTAACGACGATGCTGGCGGCTATCTGAGCAAATGGTTGGCGCCTGACGGTGGACACAAGGCCACCGAATTAAGCACGTTCCTTGATGATGCCACGCGCAAGGGAGACCTGACCAAAATCTGGTCGAGTGCCCAGACAATCACCGAAAGTTCCGTGCCAGTGACATCACCTCCCGCTCCCCCTCTGCCGGCGGTGGCTCCCGCTCCCAAGACCATCGCCACGATCGTTCCCATCGCCGTTCCCAAGAAAGGTGCAAGTGGACCTGCTTATAACGGCTACGCTGGCAATCGTGCATGGGGGAAGACGGTGAAACCAGGTGATGCTGTGTTGCCTCGATATACGGCGACTGGTAGCGCCATCACCTACCTTGAATACGACATCCACCCGTATACAGGTGCAAATCGTGGTTCAGACCGTGTAGTCATCGGTAGTGACGGGCATAAATACTACACGGGTGATCACTACGGTCACTTCAGGCGTATCGTATAGCGGGCAAAGGACAGGTACAGATGAACAACTATTTATGGTCCACTGATGGCAGCGGCTTCCATACCGTCGCGTGTTCGACGGCTGCACTAGATCGGCTTCAATCGGACCTGCAACAGCAACGGCAGGACGCCGTCGTGCGCACAATCGCAGGCAGCAAGAGCCGAAAGCAAGATGATTTTTTTATGGCTGTAGCTTCGGCGCTGGAGTTTCCGTCATATTTCGGCAAGAACTGGAGCGCGTTCAACGATTGCATCCTCGACATGGATTGGCTCCCCGGCAGCGCCTACATCCTGCTCGTCGCGGATGCACATATGTTGATGGATCAATCTCAGCCCGAAAGTCTGGCTGCACTTGCCGAGATTCTTTCAGAAGCGCATGAGGCATGGCAGCCGCTGCCGTTTCATGTCATCTTTCAAGCGCCACCCGAGCACATCGACGAACTGAACGAGCGACTGACTGCGGCGGGTTTCATGCTCGACCCGGCGTGGCCTGGGGACGAACCGCTCGAAGCATAGCCGCACGCACTTCGACGCACCATGCACCACAATGCCGGAGGATTCCCCGGCGTTTGTGGTGCATGGTGTGCTTAGAACAGGGCAGGAACCAACGCAAAAGGAGCTTTGATGGAACATCGTACACTCGGAAACTCTGGTATCAGCACCCCAACAGTCGTGCTGGGAACGAACATTTTTGGCTGGACCGTCGATCAGGCGCAATCCTTCCGGTTGCTGGATGCCACGATCGATCAGGGCCTGAACGCCCTCGACACAGCCGACGTCTATTCGACCTGGGGTCGCGGCAACCAGGGCGGCGAATCGGAAACGATCATCGGCAACTGGATCAAGCGGACCGGCAAGCGCGATCAGGTGTTGATCATGACCAAATGCGGCTCGGACATGGGCAACGGGCGCAAGGGGTTGTCGCGCAACTGGATCATGCAAGCGGTGGACGATTCGCTGCGACGGCTACAAACCGACTACATCGATCTGTATCAGGCGCACCGCGACGACCTCGACACTCCACTGGACGAAACGCTGCAAGCCTTCGCCGATCTGATCGCGGCAGGCAAGGTGCGCGCGATTGGCGCGTCGAACTACGCGCCCGAACGCTTCCGCGAGGCGCTCGCTACGAGTGCGCGGCTCGGTATTCCGCGTTACGAAACCATGCAGCCTTTGTATAACTTGATGGAGCGCGGTGACTATGAGAACGGCCTCGAACCGATCTGCGCTGCCGAGAATGTCGGGGTGATCAACTATTCCGCGCTGGCGTCGGGCTTCCTGACGGGCAAATATCGCTCGGAAGCTGACCTGAACAAAAGTCCGCGTGGTGGTGGTGTTAAGAAGTATCTGGACGCTCGCGGGCATGGCGTGCTTGCGGCGTTGGACGAGATCGCCGCTGCGCACGACGCGACACCGGCGCAGGTCGCACTGGCGTGGCTGATCGCTCGTCCCAGCATCACGGCTCCCATCGCCAGCGCGACGACTGAAGAACAGCTAGCCGATCTGGTCAAGGCGGCGGACCTCACGCTGGCACCCGACGAGATCGCCGCGCTGGATCAGGCCAGCGCGTAGCTGCGCAAGGGCTAGTGTAACTTCAAAATTGTCATGCTGAGCCGCAGTGAAGCATCTTTTTTAGCCTGGAAGAGATGCTTCGCGCCGCTCAGCATGACAAGTTTTAAGATTCTTTAGTGGTTCAGGTGGACGTTTGACAAGCCCTGGTAGGAGCGCCCCATGTCCTGCGTCCCACGCGCACGGCACCCGATGAAGCAGCAGCTAAGGCGCTGGGCGTACCAGCGCCTTAGCTATGCCCCGCGAACATCGCCGACTTGCGGACGATCAGGTCCGGTGTGAACTGAGGCAGAACCGCTTGCTTGCCCTCCAGCATGTGCAGCAACCCTTCGACCGCCTGTATGCCCATCTCGGTCGTCGGGTGATAGACCGTCGTGAGTGGTGGCAGCGTGTACGCCGACAGGAATTGATCGTCGAAGCCGACGACGGACACATCGTTGGGAATACGATAGCCATGGTTGAACAGACCGAGCATGACACCGTATGCCGACTGGTCGTTGGCGGTAAACATCGCCGTGAACCGTTCGCCGCGTGACAAGAGTTCCTCGACGCCCGCCACCCCTGATGTTTCAGTGAAATTTCCTTCCACGATCAGTTGTCGTCGAACGCTATCCCTGCTTCTTCTAGCGCCCGCCGATAGCCCGCCAGTCGGTCGATTGCATCGGGATGACCTGCCGTTCCCGTAACGTGCGCGACGCGCCGATGACCGAGGCCGATCAAATAGCGCGTCGCACGATACGCACCGGCTTCGTTGTCGATGTACAGACATTGCGCTTCCAGCCCGCTGATGCGCCGAGCGACCACGATCAGTGGTATCTGGGCCGCGATCTCGCGCAGCTTATCTTCGGGTATGCGCCCACCAAGCACGATCAAGCCATCAACCTGTCGTTCGAGGAAGATGCGCAGGGAACGGGCGATGTCCTCGTCGTTCTCGGTATCCCATTTCGTCGTCGTCAACATCGGGCGGTAGGGTGTCGGGGCGAGTCGCTGCTCGATCCCGCCAACCATTTTGGCAAAGAACGGGCTATCGATATCCTGTGCAAGCACGCCGATCATCATCGTGCGCCCGTGCACCAGCCCTCGCGCCATCATGTTCGGTCGGAACTGGTGCTGTTCGATCGCCGCCATCACGAGCGCACGTTTGTCTTCGGCGACACGCTTGCTGCCATTGAGTACGCGGGACACCGTGCTTGCCGAAACGCCGGCATGGCGTGCGATATCTTCGATCGTAATAGGTTTATTCATCGCTTGCCTTTGTAGCTTGCTGGCATTATGGGCGACGGGGAAAACGCTGTCAAGCATCAGATTCATGCGTATTGACATCTTCAGTATCATAGGCTATGCTGAAAATCGTGATAACGCTTTCCCATTAGGTTCCGTATGCGCTCGACCGTTCATAAGCTGCCGCCATGACGCTTGACCTTGCTGTGGAGCACGAGACGGACTTCAGCCAGGCGCTCCAGTCTACTCGCCATCGGACGTTGCATGTCGCTGTGATACGCATCCAGCGGAAGCCATTCACAGGAACCTAATTCAGTGGGTAATGTCGCCCGTCCGAGGAAGAATCGTGTGATTGCGTTTTCCCAGACACGATCTAACCGAAGATCGTTCAAGCGCAAAGGAGCATGGTATGAAGGTCCGCAGATCGTTCCTCTCATTGTTCGGAGTGCTGGTCTTGCTGGCTGCCTGTGGTCAAACGCCCGCAACACCCGCCGCTCAACCCGAAGCAGCAGCACCCGTAACTGCCGCCCCCGAGCAGCAGAACCAACCGCTACGCCCCGGCAACTGAAGCCGCACGGAAGCACCAGCGCCGAAGCTGTCCCCACCAACGTTCCAACTCCGACTCCCGGCATTTCGACCGTCGGCTCCGGTGCGACCAAAATCGTCTGGTGGCACATCAGCACCGTCGCAGACCAGCGTGCAAACTGGGCGAACCTCGCCGATGACTATGTCAAGGCACATCCAGACGTTTCGATCGAAATCACGGTGCTGGAAAACGAAGCCTTCAAGTCGAAGCTCGCAACGGCGATGCAGTCCGGCAGCCCGCCCGATATCTTCCAAAGCTGGGGTGGCGGCGTGCTCAAGCAATATGCTGACGCTGGACTGGTCAAAGACCTCACGCCGTCGCTGCAGGAAGCAGGTTGGGGCGAGAGTTTCCAGCCCGGTCCGCTTTCGCTCTATACCTTCGACGGCAAGAGCTACGGCGTGCCATGGAACGCTGGCATGATCGGCTTCTGGTACAACAAGGCGCTGTTCGAGCAAGCGGGCGTAACGACGCACCTCCGGCGACCTGGACCGAACTTGCTCGAAACTGTCAAGAAACTCAAGGCCGCCAACATCACCCCGATTGCCGTCGGCGAAAAGGACAAGTGGCCCGGACACTTCTGGTGGGTCTATCTTGCCACGCGCATCGGTGGTCAGGCAGCCTTCGAGAAGGCCTATAACCGCCAAGGCACTTTCGCCGATCCCAGTTTCGTCGAGGCCGGGACGCGCCTCAAAGAACTGGTCGATCTCCAACCGTTCCAGAACGGCTTCCTTGGCGCGGGCTACGGCGATCAGCAGGCGGTCATGGGCGAATGGCAAAGCCGCGATGGAGCTGATGGGCCATTGGGCTCCCGGCGCGAATCGCTCGCGTCGCCGAAAATGTCGATGACTACAACAAGAACCTGGGCTGGTTCCCGTTCCCGACCGTCGAGGGTGGCGCGGGCGACCCGTCGGACGCGCTCGGCGGTGGCGATGGCTTCGCGATCGGCAAGAACGCGCCGGACGCAGCGATCGACTTCGTGCGCTTTCTGACCAGTCTGGAAAACCAGACGGCGATGGCCAAGGCTGGATTCGCCGTTCCGCCGGTGGTCAAGGGTGCCGAGGCCGGGCTGGACGATCCGTTGATGAAGGAAGTCCAGAACGTTGCGCAAGGCCAAGTATTACCAGTTGTATTACGACCAGTATCTGCCGCCTGCTGTCGGCGCGGCGGTGAACGATGCCACCCAGGGCCTGTTTGCCGGAACATCGTCGCCCAAGGAGGTCGCCGAAACGATCGAGGAAGCCGCGGCGGCTGAGCTGACGCCGTAGGACGATCGCTCCGAGGCGGTCGAGACCTGCGTATTGATGCTCGCCGTCGTGACGTGTATCGACGGCGTGACGCAGCGAAGCTACACGAGCCTGTGATCTGCCACGCTCGAAAGGATCTTCTCATGCAACATACTTCGTCGCGCACAGTCGACGCACGTCGCAGCACGACCGCGCAAGCGCCCTCGATTGGGGCAAAGCTCGCCACGGTCGCTGGCTTTCTCCTTCCCGCCGCGCTCGTCTATACCGGGCTGGTGCTGTTCCCGATCGTTCAGGCTGTCTATTACAGCTTGTATCGCTGGAATGGCCTTGGTCCGCTACAGAACTTCACCGGACTGGCGAACTACCAGCGGGCGCTCTCGCGACGATGTGTTCGTGCGACGCGCTCGGCCATAACCTGCAATTCGTCGTGCTATCGCTGGTGATCCAATTGCCACTGGCGCTTGGCCTGGCGCTGCTGATCCGCACATCTGCGCTGGGGTCGCGCCGCCTTTCGCACGTTGTTCTTTCTGCCGTTCGTGCTGTCTGAAGTCGTCACTGGCGTGATCTGGAACTTCATCTATCGCCCCGACGGTGGCCTGATCAATCAGATCGTGCAGACCTTCGTCGCCCGAGCGTCGGCTGCCGACCGCGTTGCTCGCCAATCCCGAGCACCGTGCTGTATGCCCTGTTCGCCGTGATCACCTGGAAGTTCTTCGGCTACCACATGATCCTGTATATCGCCGGTCTTCAGAACATTCCAGCTGGAACTGGAAGAAGCCGCCCAGATCGACGGCTGTAGCGCGTGGCAGTCGCTACGCTACATCACGATTCCGTTGTTGGGCAGCACGATCCGGCTGACGATTTATCTGTCGGTGCTTGGCTCGCTCCAGTTCTTCGATCTGATCTGGGTGATGACAACCGGCGGTCCGGTGGGAGCCAGCGATACGATGGCGACCTACCTGTATAAGTTTGGCTTTCAGCGCTTCCAGCTTGGGCTATGGCAGCGCGATCGCCGTGATTATGTTCGTGATCTGCTTCAGCTTTTCACTGGTCTATCAGCGTTTCGCGCTGCGCCGTGATTATCGTGTAAGGGAAGGCGCTTAGCTATGGCATCACAACAGGTACGTGTGTCCGTCGTCCCGCCCAGAACGGGCTCTGATCGTTCGATACGCTCGTCGGTGTCGTTGTCGCGCTGCTCGTGCTGGTGCCGCTGATCACGGCAGTCATCAACGGCTTTAAGAGCAATGCCGAACTGCTGTCACGTCCGTTCAGTTTGCCAAGGATCTGGCAGTGGCAGAACTACACCAGTATCCTGCAAAGCGACTCGTTCTGGCGGCAGATGCTCAATAGCACGCTGGTCATGGCGGCAACGTCGATCGGCGTCGTGGTCCTGGCGAGCATGGCGGCGTTTGTGTTCGCTCGCATGACGCTTTCGCGGGCGTGAAGTCGCGTTTAACTTCTTCACGCTTGGTCTGCTGTTTCCGCTTGCCGTCGCGATCCTGCCGCTCTATATCACGCTTGCGGCAGGCCAATCTGGTCGATAGTCTGTGGGGCATTATCCTGCCGCAGGTCGCCTTCGGGCTTGCCGGGAAATATCCTGATCCTGCGCGGCTTCTTCAGCACGATCCCACGCGAACTGGACGAGGCAGCGGCGATTGATGGCTGCTCGCCGGTCGGCTTTTTCTGGCGGATTCTGCTGCCGCTGATGCGTCCGGCGCTGGCGGCTGTCACCGTGCTGACGATGGTGGCAAGCTGGAATAATTTCTTCCTGCCGCTGCTGGTGCTCAACACCGAGCAACTCTATACGCTGCCGCTCGGTATCATGCAGTTTCAGGGGCAGTTTGGCACCGATTGGGGGCGGGTGCTGGCGTTTGTGTCGCTTTCGCTAGTGCCGACGATCGGTTTCTATCTGTGGCCGAACGCCAGATCATCGCGGGGCTGACCGCTGGAGCCGTGAAGGGCTGAGGAACGGCCGACCTGGGGTTGCGCTCCGACGCTGGCACAGAGCGAGGGTGAGTATCGACGTGATACCCACCCTCGTCGTTCGT
>CAWAJS010000038.1:0-149141 GCA_963782315.1 uncultured Chloroflexia bacterium | reverse complement strand
CAGGAGCGGCTGATGCGCGCCGCCGTCGATAGGAGATTCGCGGACCGCGCTGAGAATCCAACGCTCGCCGCACGCCAGCGCATACACTTGATGCCGCACGCCACCGTGCGCATATAAGCGTTGCGCGTGCGTTTCGCCGACCGCATGGCCAAATTCCACGCTGCGGTAAAGAGCGTTCCAAGCAGTGGGGCGTACAGCGGCGCGGCGTCGGCGGGGACTTCGCCGATCTGCGCGATCGTCATGCCCGTCAGATCGCTCAACACGACCGCCTGTGCCTGGGTCTGGGCTGCCAGTTCTCGCAACACACCGTCGATGGCCATCATCTGTGGCACGTCGAGGACCGTGGTTGCCGATGCAGTGCGCCTACCACTCCACGTGGGCCTTGCCGGGGGTCTGCTTACCGCAGGTTCGGGCGTGGGTGCGAGATGCAACTGTTGCAAGCGTTCGACCAGGTCATGCACGGAGGACACCAGTTCGACGTTCGGCTGTTTGGTGGCGTGGGTACAGATCGGGGTTCGTAGAACCACATAGGATCAACTTAACCGAGGGGTCGAGTGCAGGAACAATATCGGCCAATTCCACGGCATCGAAATCTTCGAGTTCGGTCGCAGCAAGAACATGTGCCGCAGGAAAGCGGCGCAAGTGCCAGAGCATTGCATTTGCCGTGTTCATCATCGACACATCCGGCCTCGATTCAAGTTTTTGCACGACCCGCTGGAGTAATACACTTGCGCCTGGAACGATCAGGACGCGTGGCAGATTACCCAAGAATATCCAGCGCCGACAAAGGCACCGTCGCTTGCTCTCCGTTAGGCAATGCTACAGTCGCCGTTGCCGTCCGAATCCCCGATCCTGAGTCGGCCATGGGGCGCGATATGGTCGAGGAGAGCAGTCACTCCCAGATGAGACTCGTCCAACAGGCGCACCGTCACGCCCGGTCGTACGTCCTGCATGGGTCTTGCTTCCTCCACCTTACCTGCATTATACGATAACGGGACAACGATACGGGGTCGGCGATGTGGCGTATGGAGACACGTCGTCGCATCGACATAGACTTCCTGCCCAGCGAACAGCGCAACTGTCGAATATCCGCTCGTTCATCGCGTGATGCCCGAACCCTTCGGTCAGGATCACCGCAGGTCCATCATCCCATTGCTCCGGTATCGCGGTACGGTTTTTGCAGCCGTTGCCAGTTGGGCGTCCACCGGTCGCCCCAGAACGCACGCAACACATCTATATCGACGCTGCCAATGACGACCGCTAGAACCTGTTGTTTGGCTGCTGCCCGCAAGCTTCGAGTGTGATACTACCGCCGAGCAGATCAGCGCAAAAGCGATAACGTATCGATCAGCGAAGGCACGATCGGTTGGTCAG
Organism: uncultured Chloroflexia bacterium; assembly: GCA_963782315.1. Classification (GTDB taxonomy): domain Bacteria; phylum Chloroflexota; class Chloroflexia; order Chloroflexales; family Kallotenuaceae; genus JBBSGA01. The sequence goes on along the minus strand of CAWAJS010000038.1, from coordinate 147,767 downwards.
GGCGTCTACCAGCACACGCAACATGCCCCATTGTTCGTCGCCGAAGCCCACCGCCCCTTGCATGATAGCAGCGGTAGTCTCGATAGTCGCCGCACGCCCTTCCTCGACCTCGGTGATATAGCCACGCAGCATCGCCGTCACGCTCGCAGGAACAGGATCAGGCGTGAGTACGATGAAACCGGTCGTCAAGTCGATTTCGGTGATCGACGCCCCGCATTGGCGCGAGCACATGGTGATGGCCACGCCGGGCGATACTTCACGAATCGCGAACGCGTGACCCACCTTACGCCGCATATACCGTCGGATGTCCGCAGGCTCAACACCCAGTTCAACCGCAACATGGAGCAGCACCGGATCGGGTTGCACACTACAACGTCCAATCAGGTCATCGGGTTCGACCCGACTTCCTACGCGGACGGAAACATCACCGGGAGCGGGTAAGCGGCGTTGAAGCCGCGCGAACGTCGCGGGGATACATGCTGATAAGCCATCTGGAAAATGGCGTGGCATAGATCGATCTGCGCTCCATCTTCTATGACCTGATACGCATCACTCGTTCAGCAACACATCCGATTATAGCATATGCCCACGGTACCGCCCCTGGAACACCCCGTGCTACAATCGACATCGAGGCTTCATCTTGAAGCCCATCAACTATCGTAAACTAGTCCGTACATCACGCGCCTAACGATATGCAAGGAGCCGAGTAATGCATCTTACTTTGATGCATATTTCCGATCTACACGCAGGACCGCCGTTCAACGCCGAAAAGGCCGAACTGATCGTTCGGGAAGCCGAAGAACTTCAACCCCGATCTACTAGTCATTTCTGGCGACATGGTACAGCGTGCCGACTATATCAACCAATGGCGCGATATTCGGGCATTCATCCAACGGCTACCCCAGCCACAGTTGATCGTTCCCGGCAACCATGATGTGCCACAGTTCAACCAGATCGCACGCTATTTCTGGCCGTTTCGGCGCTTCAAAAAATTTGTTTCGAACGAATTACAACCAATCTTTGAATGTGATGGGTTAGTAGCGATCGGCCTCAACACCGCACGCTCGTTCACGATCGAAGGTGGCAAGCTCAGTGCTCGCACGCTTAAATGGCTCGAAACGACCCTCAACCAGTATGGTCCCGACGTATGCAAAGTCGTCGTGATGCACCACCATGTCGTCCAGCCGCCAGGACCACCAGGACACACCAAGGATGTGATCGGTCGGTGCCAGGGAAGCGCTCGCCGCGCTTGACCGGGGTGGTGCGGAACTGGTGCTGTGTGGGCATCTCCATTCATCGTACATGGTAATACTCTGGAGTTCGACCCATCGCTGAAACAAGGCACAATCATCGCGCAAACGGCACCACCACCTCGCGCCGAGGCCGGCTGTGGCATCGCGGCAAGAACTGCGTTCAACGTCATCGAGATCGAGGATCAGGTCATTCGCATATCGCAACGGATGTATCTTGAGGATGTCCGCCGCTTCGTGCCGGTAAGCGAACAGGTGTTTCCACGCCGTTCGGGTGGCGCCTATTTCCTGCCGCGCTCCGGAGCGTGTTCTCGACGCCAGCAAAACAGCCCCAGCGATCACCACTCGAGTTCGCTGATGACGGACTCCTCCACATGAAAGAGATACACGCATGAGCGGCGACCTTAGCCTCGCAGTCCTGATCATGGATCGTCGGCGTCGTGGGTGCCATCCTGCCGTTGATCCCTGGACCGCCGATTGTGTGGCTTGGCGCGTTCTATTATGCGTGGCGCACGAATTTCGATGAGGTAGGCATCGTCGATGCTGGTGCTGCTCGCACTCCTCGGCATTGTCGGAGGCACCGCCGACTGGTGGCTAGGGCTATCTGGGTGCGTCGAAAGGCGGCGCGTCGGGGTGGGCGACGCTGGCGAGCTTTGTCGGCGGCATCGTCGGGTTTCTCGTCTTCAACGTCATCTGGTATGGTGCTCGGCTCATCCTTGCGATCGTGCTGGTTGAATACTGCGCCACCGCGATTGGCAGCGTGTCATGCGTGCAGGAAGCGGCTACCTGGTTGGGTGGTTGCTCGCAAGCATCGTCGAGATCGGTATATGTGTCTTGATGATCGCGTTATTCTTTGTCGCTCGCGCAGCGTAAGATACAGTATAAGCTGCCCTCGCGACCATAATCACGATCTAACAGGCCGGTATATACGCACATTTGTGCGTATATACGGCCCTGTTAAATGTCTCTGGAGTTCAGCATTCTCACTGAACCCCAGAAACAAGAGAAGAGAGGAGAAGGAGATAACCGGATTATAGCAGACGGGTTTTGAATTGCAAGCACCAATTTTGGGCATATTTTGAGATTCCATTAAGCATACGGTATCCGCCAGGAAATCAACGACTAGGACCAATATAGCCCGCTCCTTACTACGCTCATCGAACCTCCGAGCCTGGGAATTGCCACTCCACACCGCTATATTTCTTATGGAACGCGGCGATGCCGCATATGATGGTTCGGCCCGCTTGTTTCTCCATGGGAGACTTCGGAACACTGACAGGAAGCGCGATTATGGCAACTCAGTCTGATGCTGGTATGTATGTCAGCCTGTCCAAGCAACGCACGATACGCGTCAGGCGTGTCGATATCGACCAGCACTTCGGAAGCGACCTCGACACCTGCGATCTCATCCGATACGCACGTAGAACGCTCCGCGCTCCCTGGTCCCCACGTACTGTCTCCAATTCTGGAAATAGCGCCGGCTAAATAATACCGGATTGCCGCGCTGTCCAGCGGCGAAAGGGGCAACGATAGTGCGCCGCCCTGCTCATAGCGTTCGATCAGCAGGTCGATCACGGTGGTCGTCAGCAACGGCTGATCAGCGAGCATGATCAACGCGGCATCGACGTCTCGGTTCAAGGGCCGCCAAGCCCACCCGTAATGATCCGCTCAATCCTTCGTGATAGCGGTCATTTTGGACAAGCTTGACCGGCAAATCAGCAGCGCCCCGGCTACCGCCACCGCTTCGTTACCAGTGACAACGACGACCTGTTCGAGGCTTGACGCGAGCGCTATTCGTGTGACGTGCCGAATCAGCGGTTGTCCCTGCCACGGCAGCAGCACCTTCATCGCCCCCATGCGGCTCGCGGTCCCCGCCGCCAGAATGATTCCGGCTATTAACCGCCGCTCAGGGCTTCTTGCCACGTCGCACCGCTACAATTTCAGCGAGAATACTCATCGCCAGTTCCGCAGGGGTTTTCGCGCCAATATCCAGGCCAATCGGACCAAAGATACGTGCCAGGTCATCCTCGGCACGCCCGCCTCGCGTAGCGTGGCTTTACGTCGTTCCTGCGTGCGTCGTGAGCCCAGCGCACCGATGTAACGCACCGGATGCGCCAGCGCGATCCGGGTCGCGGCATCGTCAAACTTGGGATCGTGAGTCAGCACGGCAACGATACGTCGAGTGATCAAGGCGCATTTGGGGCAGCGCATCTTCGGGCCATTCCGTCACCAGGGCATCGACATCGGGAAAACGCTCCGGCGTCGCAAAGGTCGTGCGCGGATCGACCACCGACACGCGAAATCCCATGAGTTTCGCTCCGGCGCTCAGCGGTATCGCCGCATGCACCGCGCCTACGATGATCAGGTGTGGTGGCGCGCGCATATGATTCGATCAACACATCGACCGCGGTATCGTTGATGGTATAGGAGCGCTGTTCGCTCTGTTCGGCTGCCAGCATCGACACAGCGTCCTGGACGACGACTCATCCAGTGCGTCGTCACCCAACGAGCCTGTCAGTCGTGCCCGACGATTCGATCAAGCATCTTCGCACCGATGGTGGGCCGCGCACGACGGTCGCCAGCGCCACAGGGCGATTCGTCAGCAATATGTTGTCGCAGCCTATCAAAGAGTGTTATCACAGTATTACCAGTCCAGACGTTCGCAGAACACATCGATTTCGCCACCACACGCGAGGCCAACCTCCCAGGCTTCCTCGTTGGCGATGCCGAAGTGGAGCAACTGCGGCACGCCTGTTTTCATCACTTCCTGCAAGGTTTCAAAGACTGACCCTTCGATACACCCACCCGATACCGATCCGGCGACCGTACCGCTGGCGGATACGATCATCTTGGCACCAACCTGTCGTGGCGCCGAGCCATAGGTTTTGACGACCGTTGCCATGCCAAGCGCCCCGTTACGCTCGCGGTACATGTCGATAAACGGCAACACATCATTGATCATCGTTCTTCCTCGTTCACCTCGTCGCCAGTCGTCTCACTGGACAATCCTGGTGCCACCGCATCGGCGACCTGATCGACCAGTTCGCCGAGTATGCCATAACTGAGCGGTTCGACGACCACGGCGCGGTCGGGTTCGTCATGCGTTTTGCGGTAGCGTTGGACGGTCGTTTCGTTCGGCTTGACGGTCGCTTCCCAATAATCCATGCCTTTCTCGTCCTCCTGCGGCTGCGCCGAGCGCAAAATCGCTTCTTGCTCACCTTTATCATATTCGACGACACGTAGCTCGTCCACGGCGTCGAACCGAGTGCGCGATGCGCTCCGCTGTTTCCCCAACATCGTCAGTGGATTGTCGAGGTTGCACGCGTAGGCCGCGCACGCCAAGGCCATAGCGTTCCGCATGTTCGACATCCACGACCACGGTCACATCATCGTTCGATACGACGACCGAGGAATCGTCGGCGGCACCACGCACTTCGATCACGTACCTGTTTCCCAATCGTATCTCCCACGCATACCTCCGCTCCACCTAACCACTCAATCGATCCGGCGGTCGCTATAATCATGACCATCGTAACCAATCAGACGTTTCTTTTCTTCGAATCGTCGTTTCCAGAAACACCGGACGCCGCCAGATATGGTGGATGTTCTTGAGCGTGTCGCGGGCAAAATCAGCCGCAGATCGACGCCTTCATGTCGGTGTTGCAGCAACAGATCGCCGCGATTACCGTAGTTGCCTTCCACGACATAGATAAACGGTTGCCCGAAGTTTGTCAGCCGATACAACAGTTTCTGCTTGATCTCGGCGAACTGGCGGCTCGCGATTTCGTACATGTCGCTGTCACGATTGTACTGGAACGTGAATAACTTCTGTTCGAGCGCGAACTCCGGTGTCAAAAACTCGTCGATGAAGGTGATATCGTTGTGGAAACGCCGCACCTCGAAAATCTTCTGACGGCCTAGCCCGGTCGGACGATTCCAGTTGCGCTTGGCCTCCATGTCGTCGCATTCTTCCCATTCCTTACCGAAGCGTCCCTTGTCCCAGCGATCCTCAATATCACGCAGCAATTCCAGGCCCAACTTATACGGATTGAGCCGCCCAGGACTGGTCGCCACAACGCCGGAATGATGGTCGGCAAAATCCACGATTTCGGAAGGATCGGCCGCCTTTTTGGTCATGATCTCTGAATGCCAAAACGAGGCCCATCCTTCGTTGAGTATCTTCGTCATCATCTGCGGCGCGAAGTAATAGGCTTCGTCGCGGATAATTTCGAGCACGGTGTGCTGCCAGTGTTCGAGTGGAGCATACAGTCAGCAGGAACAGCAAAATATCGCGCTGCGGATTTTCGGGGAACTTGCGCGAGCGATTCCGCTCGTCCTCCAGCCGTTTACGCTGCTCTTCTAGAAACTCCGGCGGGTTGATATACCCCTTCATATAGGACGGTCCACCGGCAGACCGCTACGGGCGAATCAGCCTCTTCATCGTCCTCGGTCATCGGCACGGCGTCTGGGATTCGTGACGGCGGATGTAGGGCGCGTGGTAATCGATCAGATTTTCCAGCGACAAACACACGTCGACAAAATCCTCGACCTGCTCGTAGCCGATGCGATCGATCAGGTTGCCGATGCGTACCGCATGGTTTGCCATCGTATCGAGCATATGACGATTGGTGTGCGAGAACCAGAAATTGTTCTTGAAGAAATCCACATGCCCTGTCACATGCGCCATCACCATCTTCTGGGTGGCGATGTCGTTGCCTTCCAGCAGATAGGCATACGACGGATTGTTGTTGATCACCATCTCATAGATGACCGATAGACCATAGGTATGCCCTTTGATCATCTGATCGAATTCCATGCCCCAGCGCCAGTGTGGGTAGCGCGTCGGGAAGCCACCATAGGCGGCGATCTCATACAACGTGCGGTAATCGACGACCTCGAACGAGATCGGGAAGGTGTCCAGGCCATACTCCCGTGCATAGCCTTCGATCGCTTCCCAGGCAGCCTGTAGCTCGGCTGGAAGTTGTGTATTTCGCATAGTTACTAAGCATGGTCTGCATGGACGCTTGTTGCTACGCCGACCAGGTTCTCACTTCCCCTTTCCGAGAAATCGTTTGATCGTGTCGTAGATGTCGTCGCGGTCGGCGATCTCCGAAATCACCAGATTTTCGGTGCCGTGCAGATATTCGTCCAGATCATGCGCGAAGCGGCCCGAACCATACAACGAACGCACCTGCCCATAGCAAAACAGATTGATCTTGCGGCAGGAGGTGTGACGCGCAGCAACTCGACACATTCACGGGTATCGCCACCACCCCAGTTATCGCCATCCGAGAAGTGGAAACAATAGATGTTCCACTCGTCGGGCGGATAACGCTCATCGATCAATTGGTTGGTCAGGCGATATGCCGACGAAATCTTGGTGCCGCCACCTTCGCGGATATGGTAGAAGGTCTCTTGATCGACCTCTTTGGCGGCGGCATCGTGGACGATGTAGCGGATATCGATCGACTTGTATTGCGAGCGCAGCCAGGTTTCGATCCAGAAGGCGGTAATGCGCACCAGTTCCTTCTGCTCGGTGCCCATTGAGCCGGACACATCCATCGAATAGATGATGATCGCGTTACTTTCGGGCAACATGGTGGTTTTCCACGTGCGATAGCGCATATCATCCCGGATCGGATAGATCACTGGATCGTCGGGATCGTATTCGCCGCTGAAAATCTGGCGCTTGAGCGCTTCACGATAGGATCGCTTGAAGTGCCGCAACGATTCAGGACCGACTCGTGCGATGCCGGAATAGCGATCCTTCTCGGCGATGATGTTCTTGCGGCCTTTCGGCTCGATGCGGGGCAATTGGAGTTCTTCACCCAAAATCTGGGCAAGTTCTTCCATCGTCAGATCAACTTCGACGGTATGCTGACCGGGCTGTTCGCCAGCCTCGCCGCTGCCATCCTGTCCATCGCCACGTCCGATTGGATCGCCAGGATTGCCCTGGCCCTGACCAACCCCTCCACCCTGCTTCTGACCGAAGCGAAACTGTGGAATATCGATCTGAGGCAGCGGAATCGAAACATAGCGTCGTCCTTGGCGTCCGATCATTTCGCCCTGAGACATGTACTTGCGCAGGTCTTTTTTGATCCTGCCGCGCACAATCTGGCGAAAACGGTTGAGGTCACGCTCGACGCGGTCTGCCATATACGGCCTCCTCGCTTGCTTCAGATACATTATAGCGAGTAGCGTAGGTTGTGTGGACCGAGGTTAAGATGAGAAAAGCCTGAGCACGAATGCTCAGGCTTCATCAAACTGGCGACCCTGATGGGATTCGAACCCACGGTCTCCACCGTGACAGGGTGGCATGTTAGGCCGCTACACCACAGGGCCGTTTGACGTGGCGTAGTATAACAAACGCTTGCAAACTCGTCAAGTTCATACGAGCGGCAATGTTATACGTAGCAGTCTTGGTATGATTCGGCTCATGACAACAACGCTGCTATCCGTCCAACCGCTGACCTATCCACGGCTCGCGACGCTCATCGCGAGCCGATTAATGCTCAACGCCGTCTTTCGTGTCGCCTATCCCCTCGTACCGTTTGTCGCGCTACGCTATGGCGTATCGATCGAAGCCGCTACGTTGATTGTCACGGTCCAGGTACTCGCCGGACTTGCCAGTCCGATCGGGGGCTGGTTGGGAGATCATGTCGGATATCGCAATGCCATGGCGTTCGGCCTGGTTATCACCATATGCGGTACGCTGATTATCGCCGCAGCACCGTCACTCGTCTGGGTATTGGTCGGTTGTCACCACCGCTGGCATCGGCACAGTCATGTACCAACCCTCGATTCAGGCGTATGTCAGCGCGGCAACCCCATTTGCACAACGCGGTCGTGCGCTTGGCATGATCGAACTGTCCTGGTCGCTCGCTGGCATCCTGATCGTTCCGCTCCTGCTATGGCTGGTGACATGGAGCGGTGGGCTACACGTCCCCTATCTCATCCTCGCCGCGTTACTGGGTCTGGGGCTTGATGGTCAACCAGTTCGCCTTGCCACCTGACCCGCCGCGTGCCACGGTCGCACGGCGCACCACCAGTTCGTTCGCCGTGATCAAGCAGCCTGCCGTGATCGCGCTGTTCGTGTTTCTGTGGCTGGTGATGGGTGGTCAGGAGATTCTGTTCGTCGCACAGGCACCGTGGCTCGCCGCACATTTCGGCGCGTCGTCGGAAACGATCGGACAGGCGCTGGTAGTGTTCGGATTCGGCGAGCTGCTTGGCGTTACCCTGGCGACGCTCCTGACGGACTGGCTTGGCAAGCGTCGCGCTCCATTGGTGGGATTCGCGTGCGCCGCCGTTGTGTACCTACTCCTACCAGTGCTGGGCAGAACCTGGAACAGCTATCTCGTGCTCTTTTTTCTCTATGCGCTGTTCTTCGAGTTTTCGATCGTCGCGTCCTTCTCGCTGGCGTCGATCATCGACCCCAACGCCCGCGGCATTGTCATGGCGGGCGTGTCCTTTTCGACTCTTACCGGACGTGCCGCAGGATCGGCACTCGGCGTACCACTAGCACAACTCACAAGCATTACTGTAAACGGTATCGTTGCAGCAACGCTGACATTGGTGGGAATTTTGGTCGGCGCGCTCGGCGCTCAACCCCAGGAAAAAGACCAGAAAATCCATAAACCGTAAGCTGTAACAGTCCTGTAATCTGCGAGCGTCCTTAGCATAAGCTCGGAGATGATACGGTGCTTATGTGAGGAAACAAAAGAATACGACAAAAAATCGCTTTGATGCGATCACAGCCAGCGATTGGCCGTTCATCGGCGGTGTCTTTGCCGCAATTGCCGTGATCGGACCTACACTCGTCCTAATGCCGGCATGGCGCGTCATGATCTTAGGGGTTGCAGCGAGCACGATCCTGTTGCTGCTCGGCGTCGAACGTGCGCGGGCGCGCCGCCGTATGCAGCGACTGGCCAACCAACTCAAGTCAGTCGCATCGCTCGAAAAGCTTGAAGTCCCCGACGATCCAACTGCGTCGGCGCTCGACCGTGCGCTCAACGACGCGATCCAACGTAGCCGTGAGCAGCAACATATTCTGAAGTTCACCCCACAGGCGGTACCAGCAAGCGCGGCGCTGGGGCTCTTGGATGATTCCGAGGGGCAACCGCGCAGCATCGCGGTGCTTGCGCTCGGTCTGCGCGACCAGGAACAGCCTGGCGCGTCGCCCGAAGCGATGGAGCAATTACGTGACATTGCGGGAACGGTCGTGCGTGTCGCGGAAGATTATTCCGCACTCCTGCAGATGCAAGGTAGCGGCACATTCGCCCTGATCTTTGCTGCGTTTTCGCACGAACCGGCGGCGCGTAGCGCCCGGGCAGCCTACGATGCGGCGGTGGAACTCATTACCACGCACGCGGCATTACGCTGTGGCATCAGCGTCGGCGCGGGACTTCCGTGTACGCTGCCAGGTGCCGGATATACCGTGCTTGGTTCACCGTTCGAGGAGGCGATTCGGCTCCATCGTTTGTCGGCGAGTTGGGACGAGTTTCAGGTGTTGTGTCCAGAGCCAGTCGCCTTGCTCCTTAGCCCTCGCGCAGCCGGACATCGTACGCACCTGCAACTGACCGCCGCCAGCGGACCTACGCTTCCAGTCTATGCGCTAGAAGTCGCCGCATCGACAGTCGTACACGAGGTAAGTGCGTGACGTCGCTCACGGCAGCTCTACGACGACGTAATCCACCGCCACAAATGGCGAACCGCCGACCGCCCCTTCTTGAGGTTTGTGATTGCAATCGTATTGGCTCCATCGCGTAATACACCGCATCGAAACGCAACACTAACTCATCCCAACGCCCTGATGTTGAGCGGAATATCGTCGTTCGGCAAGGGGTTATTTCCTTCGAACAGCACGTACCGTTGATCGTTACACGCATCGGGGTTTTGGCTCTATCCTCAGAATCCATGCCCGTGATCCGCAACACCGCTGTTGCGCCGGGGCTGGTTGAAGCCTGGAACGATGCGCGCATCGTGTCATAGCCGGACCCCTGACCGTACACCCAGGTTGCAGTTCGCCCACCATAGATACTAGCGCCACGGTTACGCCAGCCACCACTGAAATCGGTATCTTCCAGTCGCAGCGTGCCAGCGACCGGCACGGCAGCCGACGTTGGCAGAGCAACTGTCGGGGCAGCGGAAGGTATGGCTGTCGCGATAGGTGACGGAACCGTTCGCACAGGCAACGTCGATACGTCGCCGGAGGTTACCTCCAGCAGTTGCGAGGCGATCCACCCACGCCGTCCATCCGATGTAGCTACGCCAAGCCAATCGTCGTTCACACTTTCCAGAACAAGCGTCGTGCCATTGGGCAAGCCGCCGATAATTTCAAAGTTCGTGCCTGGTCCTGACCGTAGGAACGCGCCATTCTGCGCGCGTACGACACCCTGCGTGTTGGGTATGACCGTGGCACTCTGACTGGTACGGGTCGGTGTGCGCGCCGCCGCAACACCTGAAGGCACCACGGTGGTAAGTTCCGCCGGTGGACGAGGCGATGGTCGCGTTGAGACGACCGATTGCGACCACATGCTCACAGCCCAGATGCCCAGGACGACCAGCAGGATCAGTGGAACGATCAACACATAGCGCCCAACGCCATCCAACTTTGGGGGACGTTGAAGGCGCGATGGTGCCGCCAGCGGTGGTGGTGCTAATCGCGTCTTGTTGACGGGCGTCGGGCGTGTTCCCATGCTCGCGGGTGTTGCGGGTTCAATCGGCGTGTCCAGCGCGCGCATGAGCGCGGCGAGCAGCGCTCCGGCGGAAGGCCAACGATCCACTTTGCGCTTGGCGATAGCTCGACGCGCCACGTCATTGAGCATGGTCGCCTGTGACCAGCGCGGGTCGAGGTCGGCTAGCGATGGTATAGGTTCGTTGATATGCGCCTGGGCGATGGCGAAGGGTGTCGATCCGGTGTACGGTACGCGCCCGGTCAAAAGTTCGTACAGAATGATGCCAAGTGCATATACATCGGTGCGTGCATCTACTGGCTCAGCCTGTATCTGCTCCGGTGCCATATACGAGGGCGTCCCCATCACGACGCTGACCGTCGCGGCTTCTTCCATCAGCAGTTTCGCCAGACCAAAATCAGTGATTACCGGACCATTCGCCGTCAAAATAATGTTTTCGGGCTTGAGATCGCGGTGGATGATCCCCAGGCCATGCGCGTAGTCCAGCGCGTGCGCCAGCGGTTGCAGCAGTGCCTGCACTTCTACCGGGGAATACGGATCCGACGATGCATGCCGTCGCCGTAATTCCTGTTGCAGATTCACGCCATCCAGGTATTCCATTACCAGGAACGGCATGCCAGCATCCTCGTCAGCACCATAGATACCGACGATGTGCGGATGCCGCAGACGTGCGATCAGGCGTGCTTCACGTTCGAAACGCGCACGAAATCCCGCGTCGTTGGCGAACACAGGCAATAGCACCTTGATCGCAACAGTACGATCAAGCTCCGGCTGCATCGCCTTATAAACGGTCGCCATCCCGCCGTGCCCGATGATACCGAGTACGCGATAAGGACCGATCGACTGTCGTACTTCGCCAAACAGAGTCTCGTTCGTCGTAGGACGGCTGGACATCGTGACTGCTCCGCTTGATACTGCTCATAGGGCTGATGAGGGTATGCTATACCTTCATCATGCACACTGTACCACGCCTTCTGCTCACGGTGTCAGCGACAAGCGCTTTCGGTTTTACTGGTGGCACTTCCATGAGCGGCATATCGATGAATGCCGCGCATCGCAGGAAGATACATTCTCATGTCTGGAGGTTCGCCATAGCGGGTATCCGCTGGGCATAGGTAATGGTTTTCCAAAGGCGATCCTGCCTATCTGGATCGCAAACATGCTACACTCAAGCCTAGCAAACGACGAGCATATACACTATCGTGAATGGAACAACATATGGCAGATGACGCGATCGTTGTCGTGGATTTTGGGTCACAATATAGCCAACTGATCGTGCGGCGGCTACGAGAAATGGGCGTATACAGCGAACTGCTGCCGTTTCATGCTTCCGCTGAAACCGTGCAGGCATTGTCCCCGCGGGTTTCGTCCTTTCAGGCGGCCCCGCCAGCGTGTACGAACCGGGCGCACCGCAGCTACCGGACTGGGTTAGCGATGCGGGCAAGCCGGTTCTCGGCATCTGTTACGGCATGCAGTTAATCGCACATTCGCAGGATGGGTCGGTTCAGCCGTCCAACGAGCGTGAGTACGGACCAGCCGAGATCACAGTCGATCATGGCGAATCACCGCTGTTCGCCTCGCTTCCGCCACGCAGCGTGTGTGGATGAGCCACGGTGACAAACTGGCAACGCTGCCGACCGGCTTTCATCCGATCGCACATTCCGCAAACTCGCCATATGCCGCCATGGGCGACGAAACACGTCGCTGGTATGGCCTTCAGTTTCACCCCGAAGTCGTCCATTCGCCATCAGGGCGCGAAATCCTGCGGAACTTTGCCTATGAGGTGTGCGGCTCCAAGGGCGGTTGGGAATCACGGCGCGATCATCGAGCAGTCGATCGAGATGATCCGGGCGAAGGTCGGCGATGGACGGGTCATCTGCGGCTTATCAGGTGGCGTCGATTCCGCCGTTGCCGCCGCGCTGATCGCCCGTGCTGTCGGCGACCAATTGCATTGTATCTTCGTCGATAATGGCTTGTTGCGACTGGGCGAGGCCGAGCAGGTGATCCAGACCTTCAACGAGAACCTGCAGATTCCACTCACCGCCGTGAACGCCGCCGAGGAGTTCCTCGATGCGCTACAGGATGTCGTCCGACCCCGAAACCAAGCGCAAGATCATCGGCGAGCGCTTCATCCGCATCTTCGAGCGCGAAGCATTGGCGCTAGGCGATGTGCAGTTTCTGGCACAAGGTACCCTGTATCCCGACGTAATCGAGTCAACCGCCGCCGACCGCAACGTCGCCGCCAAGATCAAAACACATCATAACGTCGGCGGGTTGCCCGAACGTATGAACCTTAAATTGGTCGAACCACTGCGCTATCTGTTCAAAGACGAAGTACGCGCCGTTGGGACTGGAACTCGGTTTGCCGGAATCGTGGGTATGGCGCCACCCTTTCCCAGGTCCCGGCCTCGCCGTACGCATCCTGGGATCGATCACCCACGAACGCGCCGAAACCCTGCGCCGTGCCGACGCGATCTTTACTGGCGAATTGCACCAGGCCGGGTTGTATCGCTCGACACAACAGGCATTCGCGGTATTGCTGCCGGTGCAAAGCGTCGGCGTCATGGGCGATTCTCGCACCTATGCTGATGTCATCGCTCTACGCGCCGTCACGACCGAGGACTTCATGACCGCCGATTGGGCGCGACTGCCCGACGATCTCTTGGCGCGCACCGCCAACCGCATCGTCAACGAAGTACCTGGCGTCAACCGCGTCGTGTATGACATCACGTCCAAGCCGCCAGCGACGATCGAATGGGAATAACGCGAAAGGAGCCGCATGATAGTGCGGCTCCTTTCGATGATTGCATACACGCTTGACGCGGAATGCTCGGCGCTCAATCGGCGCGTGTTTTGAACTCGTCCGACCGCCACGGCATTTCCTGCAGCACCCACGAATTACCATCGGGATCGCGGAAGCCGGCAAACTTGATATCCTGCGGGTAGACATCGACCTCCCCGACATCAACACCTCTGGCTACCAGAGCATCGCGAGCGGCATAGATATCGCCGACGACCAGGTGTAGCCCCTGAATCGACCCAGGCTGCATCGCGGCCAGCGCGTCGATACCCGTGCCGATGGTGATCGAGCAGGCAGACCCCGGCGGCGTAAGTTGCACGACCCGCATCGCGTCGTTAGGTTGTACGTCATGGTCGACGTTGAAGCCGAGTTGGTTGGCATAGAACGCTTTGGCGCGATCCACATCCGCAACGGGCAGCAGCACGAGTTCGAGTTTCATCATCGGCACGGGAGCAAAGCCCCCCTGATCGTTGCTCATCGTTGAGTTCCCTCCAAGGCACGTTCCATCTTGTCAAGACACTGGTTCATACCCAGTTCGGACAACTGCATCATCTGTCCCTCCGTCCAGCCGTATTCAGTCACGGTCAGCCGCGTCCGAGTGCTGTCCAAGGCCTCGAACGTCACAACATAGCGCAGATCACGCGGAAAGTCCGGCGGCATGCCGACCGAGGCAGGATCGATGGTATTGCCATCCTGGTCGGCAAGGTTATGTATGAAAGCCATGTGCTGAAGCGGGGCGACTTCGGTGTAACGCCAGGTGCTGTAACTTTCACCGAATGTGGGCGAACTCATACATACAAGCGTGGTGCCGCCCTCTCGCACATCCATCTTTGCGACGGGTGCGGTAAAGCCGTCCGGTCCCCACCATTGTCGTACGTAGGCAGGATCGGCCCAGGCCGCCCAGACTTGCTCGACAGGTGCATCGAACACACGGGTGAACACGAGATCGTGTTTGGTCCCTGGAGGTAGAACAGTTTCATTCATAGCTAACGCTCCTTGTGACTGGTCAGATGTGGCTGCTGTGACACCATCAGCATATCCCAGCACCATGGAATCGTCTTGTATGAAACGGCAAACTAAATATTACGCTGCCAGAACAGTGCCACTTCGTTACGCGGGTAATAGGCTTCGTTATAGCCGCAGAAGTTGAAACCGGACCGTGTATAGAAGGCTACAGCAGGATGATTCCGCGCCGAGCATTGACCGACGAGGTTAGTCATGCCTTCAGATGAGGCCCATTGCGCCGCAACCCGGAGTAGCGCGGTGCCGGTTCCGCGCCGTCGCAGAGGCGGTGCGACGACCAGCCGCGCGATCATCGCGGCGGGTCGTTCGTCCGCTGCCGTCATCACAATAAACCCACCGATAGTCGTTTCCTGGGCGGCGACGAACACAGCGATGGCACGCTCCCAGACCGCATCAAGCGTGTCACCCGGTATAGAAACCGTGACCGAGCGCGGCAAACGCAAACACCGCAATCCCATGCTGAATTCGCTCGTAGCAAGCGTCGCCGTGGGATCACGGTTGAGTGTGAGTTGCCACACATGATTGCTGGCGATGCTTGCCGGAATCGCCGCACAGCCCGGTAGGTCTTCTAGTTCAGCCGGTCGAAGTTCCATCGGTTAAATCACCCCGTCCAGGTGCTGCCGCAAGCGGCGCTGTCGGTCTATCCAGGAGTTTCTGCTCATTGGCACGTAACTCGGCGACTGGCATAGGCGAATCGACCAACTTTGCATACAGATAGGCCAAGATGATGCGAAAGGTCGCCGCTAACGGAACCGCGATCAACAGACCGAGCGCACCCCCTAAATGGCCACCCGCCAAAATCGCAAAGATCACGAAGATCGGATGCAACTTCACGATATGTCCGACCAGATTCGGGATGATCAGATGATCTTCACCCTGCCGTAGCACGAGATAAATGATGCCGACGACGACCGCAAGCAACCAGTTAGGCCACCCCCACGGCGTCGTGGCTTGCACCAGCGATACCAGCATCGCGGAGCCCGCCGCCGTATACGGCCCCACGAACGGAATGACCTCAAGAAAGCCCGTCGCGATTGCCAGCACCAACGCATATTTTACGCCCAATAGCGACAGCGGTATATAGGTCAGGACGCTCATGAGCACAATCAATATAACCTGAGAACGAATATACGCTCCCAGTACCCGATCGATCGAGCGTCCTAGTCCGCGCATTTCCGCGCGGTAGGGTGCTGGAACCAGACCATACATCGCGTCGACAATCTGATCAGATTGCATCAGCAAATAAAACGTCACGACCAGATACACGAGCAACAGGATCAAGCGCTCCAGCACACCCAGCAACAGTTCTGGTACGCTCGCCGTGATATTACTGGCGAAATCCGTGAACCAGGTCACGACATCGGCTTCGGCGGGTCGCAGGTCGATCACGAACGTACCGATGGCAAACGAGCCATTTTGCTCCAGCCAACTACTGATCCGTCCAGCGATATCGGGTAAGGCTCTCTGCAAGTCCGTGAACTGCGTATACAAACGAGGCCACAAGTAGCCCACGCCGACCCAGGTGAATACTCCAAGAATCACATAAATAAGCAGTACCCACCAGAATCGTGAAACTCGACTTCGTTGTGACAAAAACCGGACAAGTGGATTAAAAAGGTATGCGGTGACGAGTGCCCATAGAAACGGATTGAGATATCCACCCATCGCACGCAACAGTACAATAAAGAGTGTTGTGACCAGCGCAACCGTAGTAATCTTTGCCCATAGTGGGAAACGTAGCGTTCGTGCTTCCATACGCTCCTTATGAGCGCGAGCGACGCACCGGGATATCGGCCTTAAGGTGATCGGATGACTCACCCCGTAACAACGATACATCGATAGCATCAGCATCGGCGATATCGACATACTTGGAAATAACAGCGATAATTTCTGCGCGCATTGCATCCATCATATCGGGCGTCAATTTTACGCGGTCATGCACCAAGACGGTGAGCAACCGCTCTTTTGCCACGGATGAACTCGCTTGCGGTTTGCGACCGAGCAATGTATCCAAAAACCCCATAGTTCCTCCACAACGTCGGCACGGACATATGCCCCATGCACATACACGCGACGCAATATGTCTCTAACGTGACGCGCGACGCAAACCCATTGCAACCCACAGTTTCGTCAAGAATCCTTCATCAGCGGTCAGCACCTGCAGCGGCACATCTTCACCCATTAACCGCCGTGCAATACTGACAAACGAACGACCTGCCTTAGAATTTCGATCCATCACCGCAACTTCGCCACGGTTGGTCGTCGTGACGATGGTTTCATCGTCCGGCACAACGCCGATCAGGTCGATCGCCAGGATTTCAACCACATCTTCCGTGGTCATCATTTCGCCACGGCTTACCATATGCGGCCTGATGCGGTTCAAGATCAGACGTGGATGTCCCTTCTCGAAAGCTTCGACCAAACCGACGATGCGGTCGGCATCACGCACCGCCGACACTTCGGGGGTGGTCACAATCAATACTTCGTCCGCTCCGGCAATGGCGTTGCGGAACCCGCCCTCGATGCCTGCCGGTGAATCAATCAAGACAAAGTCAAATTCGCGCCGTAGCTCATCGCACAAGGCGATCATGTCGTCAGGACTGACGGCATCCTTGTCGCGGGTTTGCGCTGCGGGCAACAAAAACAATTCAGGAAATCGTTTGTCTTTAATCAATGCCTGCCGTAACCGGCAACGTCCTTCAACAACATCGACGAGATCATATACGATACGATTTTCCAGGCCCATGACGACATCCAGATTGCGTAATCCGATATCGGCATCGACCACCACGACTCGCTGACCATTCATGGCGAGCGCCGTTCCAAGGTTCGCGGACGTGGTTGTTTTGCCAACGCCGCCTTTTCCCGATGTTACTGTGATAACTCGCGCCATACGCTCCTCCAGCCATTCAAATGGCAGCGCTTGTAATCACTCTTGAAAATTTGCATACTGCCTATTGTCGCTTTCCACTTTCCCAGGGTTCAACCTCGATTCCATTCGCCGTCACTCGCGCCATTTCGGGCCCAAACGGACGACTTTCCGGCGGCAACGCCATGGCGTCAGCGATCCGTAGCAGCGTAGGCGCAAGCTCCAGCGCACACACGACTGCTGCACTATCGCCCAACGCACCCGCATGCGCCGTTCCGCGCAGCCGCCCCCACACGACGATACTGCCTCCGGCTGTCACCTCGGCTCCAGGATTAACATCACCGATGACGGTAAGATGTCCATGATGGCGCAGCACCTGACCAGAGCGCAACGTGCGCTGCACCAGCAGTGCCGCATCGACATCCTGTTGAGGCGTTGCTGGCACCGCGCGCTGGGGTGGACGTGTGGTGATACCAGCAGCACGTCCTGCACTCCGGCCTTCACGTGACGATGTAGCCAACATGCCAGGCTGAAGACCATGCTCGCTCATCAGTGCGAGCAGCGCTGACAACTCGCCATCCTGCAAGGCGCGGTCGCCCGTATCGAGCGTAATCTGCGCCCCATGAAAAAACTCCACGCCGCGTACAAGGCGCTGTTCGAGTTCGTCCAGAACATCGTCCCAGGATGCGGCTTCGTCCAGAACCAGGCGCAAGCCATCCTTGCCGCCCTTGATTGAAATGGGTGTCGCCATACGTGCTCCGAGGCTGTGAACTGCCATTATAAGCGCAAATGTCAACTACCGGTGCATCCGGCTCTAGTGGCACGCCTGTTTGTAGTTCAGAATCGGTTCCAGACTGGCTTGCGGTGGTGTCGTTCCGAAGTAGGCTTGCATGATTTCGGTGACAGCCGGCACAGCAAGCGTACCTGAACCATCATACAGGTCGCCAGACCCTTCGATTAATACTAACACTTCGATCTGTGGATTGTCATACGGAGCGAACCCGACGAACCAGGAATGGCTACGGATACGAATGTTCGCCGGATCGTATTCCATCTTGGTTGGATCGATCAATTCAGGATATTCTGCCGTGCCAGTCTTGCCCGCGATATCAAGACCGGAAATATCGGGACGCGCACACACATTAGGGCCGGTTAGCACTGACAAGCGCATACCTTCGCGAATCACTTGCAGATGCTCCGGCGCAACGGGGACTTCCGCGACAGGCTCCGGCGGTAGCTCGTCGATTACTTTGCCAGTTTCATCGGTGAATGACTTGACCAGTTGTGGCTTGTAGAGGGTTCCGCCATTGGCGACTGCCGCCGAAGCAACGGCGAGTTGCAATGGCGTCACCAACAGATCGCCCTGTCCGATGGCAAAGTTATAGGTTTCGCCAATACTCCACGGATCGCGTGCTTTGGGCGAATCCAGTCCAGCCTTCCAGGATTTCGACGGCACTGTTCCGCTGTATTCACCCGGCAATGGAATACCCGTGGGCTTGCCGAAACCAAACGCCCGCGCCATGTCTGCCAGTTTTTCCGCTGTCGGATCGAGGCCATCGATCTTTTCGGTGTCGAGCAGGTTACGGACGAAACGTGTACCGCCCATGACTGATTCGAAAAACACGTTTGAAGACATTCGCAACGCTTCCTTGATGTCGATGAAGCCGCGATCGCCGCCAAAGGAGTTCGGGAACACCTGATCCTTGGTAGGATCATCCTCAAAATACTGGTTCTTGACCAGCAGCCGACCCGGATCGTGAATTTGCGTTTCGGGCGAAATCGTGCCGCCGCTCAACGCCGCCGCACCTGAAATCTGCTTCCAAGTCGAGCCAGGAGGGAACAGACCGGCGGTATTCTGGTTGATCGCCTGCGGGAACTTGCCATTGTACAATGGCTGTACCTCGGCTTCGGTCCTGCGGCGGTTGAAGATGTTGTTATCGAACGAAGGCCAACTGACCATCGACAAGACCCGTCCGGTGTTGGCTTCGAGGGCAATGGCAACACCCGCTTCGATCGGGGGGTACGTCTTGGGATCGAGCCGCCCCTTCGCCGGTTGCCCAAAGTTGGCGCGTCGGCGTTCGGCCTCGTCGATCCATTTCCGCAAAATCTCTTCGGTGCGCTTCTGTAGATTGTAATCCAGCGACATCACCAGGTTTTTACCCGATCCGGTAGGACGGATCGCACGGCGTTCGGACACCTGGCGCTGATATACATCAACGTCCATCTGGTATTCGCCTAGGTCGCCGCGCAGGATGTTTTCGTAGGAGCGTTCCACTCCATCACGCCCGATACGGTCGCTGAGCATGTAGCGCAGATCGGCGGTGGCATCCACCAGATCAGCGTCCGTCAGGCCACATTCTTCCATATCAGAGGCGAAGTACAGCGTGTCTCTCCAATAGCGCGGCGGGTTATTCGCCATGATGGCACATTTGTCCGCCGGACCAATGTAGCCCAGCAGGTGCGAAGCGAACGAATGTCGGTGCTATGAGGATAGTTGCGCTGGTAGTCGCGCTCAACCACCACCCCTGGAAGTGATAGTGCGTTTTCCTTGATCGTGCGCGCGATGTCCAGTGAGCGCGTCGTGGAAATGGCGAGCGTCTGATAAGCAGGTACGTCAGTCATGGCGACGAACGTCGCGATCGGGGAACGATAGGTCAGCGTTTGCGTAAACTGTTCGCTCAACTTCAATGCATCGACGGACCGCGAGATCGGCACGGTCGCAGTAAATACTGGCGAAGCCAGGATATCCTGGGGCAACAGGCCAGCGATCCCTTCGATGCCTTCGCGCAGCCCTGCCACATAGCGTAGCTCGTCGGTGGGCGATAGCGTGAGGGTCGCGTTCATGTCCAGCATGTCGGTGAGGCGTGCGTACAACATCTGGCGTTCGTCAGCGGCATCTGGCAATTGGTTCGGCCTGACCGCGATGGTGTAGGCCGGAAGGCTTTCCGCCAGCACCGTCGTGCCATCGCTGGCAAAGATTTCACCACGCAGCGGGCGCTCGAACACCGTTTGTCGTGTATGCGCAGTCGCTTCATCGGAGAACTTCTGGCCTTGCTGCATCTGCAAGTTCCATAAGCGCGACGACAGAATACAAAACAGCAGCACAATCGCAAGACGAAACACAACAAAACGGTTCACGAATACAACACCTTGTTAGAGTTCAAAGCCGATGTCAGGACGCCCCTTCCGTTGCACACGCTCTAGCAGCAGGTACAACGGCAGCGCAACGATCGCATTAACCAGCGCCGTTGGCAACATCACTGTCAAAGGGTAGCGAGACCAGACCACCGGTAACCCGATCGATGCCATCACGATACCCGTAATAGCAGCGTACAGTAAGGATACGATGAGTACCGCAATCGTTGGCACGGCGAGGTTATCGAGCCGAATCGCTTCAGTTCCGACGATCGCCGTCGTCACTGCCACGACCAATGCCAGCAGGTGGGTTCCCATCGGCAGCGGGGTTAGCAAATCAAGCGCCAGACCGCCATAGGCAGCCCAGCGCAGCCCGGAGGAAAGGTTGCGGAGCAGCGCCAGAACAATGACGACCACCAGCACCCAATCGATCCGAAAGCTCCACAGTGGGGGAAGGAGGGTGGTTTGTAGCAGCGCCACGCCGAGCATCGCGCACATACGCAATGCTTCGCGCAGAATACGCTGCTCTATCTTGAGCCGGTTATCACCCATACATTTCGTATACGATCGGGATCGACAAACGGCTGCACTTCTGCCGTTTGTGTGTGGTTGGTACGCTCGACGCTGGTGACTGTGCCAATAGGAATATTTGCCAGCACCTGCGCCATCGGCGTTTCCGGTGCCAGTCCTTTGCTCAATCCCGCCGTCACGACATAGTCGTTGATGGCGAGGGGTATCGAGGGTTCAACATCTACCAGTTTGATGCGGCTACCAAGTTGCCATTGTCCGACGACCAGACCTTTGGCCTGGATCTGTTGGGTTGTATTGGCGCTGATGTTCGAGCCATAGTCGGTGATCAACAGCACGTCGGCGGTTTGCGTGTAGAGTGCGTCGATGACACCGACCAGCGCCGCCGGACTACCGCCTTCCTTGGACACCACCGCCATGCCGAGTTTAATGCCATCGGATTCACCACGATCAATCCGGATCATACGCCGTCCGTTTTCGGCGTTCGTCTGTACGACTGCCGCCGTGACGGTCATCCAGTCATAGGTTTCGCGCACACCGAGTTCGACCTTCAGACGCGTGTTTTCAGCCTGCATGGATTGAAGGCGAATGTTCTCCTGTCGCAGGGCGCTCACTTCGCGTTCCAGTTCCGATACGCGGCTACGTAGTTCGTTGCCACCGAACACTGTCCCGGACATTGATTGGAACGAAAGACGGGTTTGCGTTAGAACGCGTTCCACCGGACTCAGCAACGCCTGTGCTGAACCTTTAAGTGGGGAGGCGATGCCCTGGCGATCCAGCACAATCAGGAGGCAGGCGGCGACCACCAACGCGAGCGCGATCGCCAGCACACGACGGCTGATGCCACCAAACCGTGAGCGCGAGGATGAGCGGTCAAAGGTTGTACGCATCACCTACCATCTTCATCCATCAAAGGCTGTCGCTTAGCGCGAAATACGATGTGCGGAGCGACGGCTATTCGTGCTTTCTTCGAGGATGCGCATAAACACCGGATTCTCCATCTCCTCGACCATTCGTCCGGCACCACGTGCGACGCAACTGAGCGGATCGTCGGCGATATGCACTGGCATCTTCGTTTCCGCCATGATGCGCCGATCCAGGCCATGCAACAATGCGCCGCCGCCACACAACACGATGCCGTGCTCCATGATATCCGCGACGAGTTCGGGCGGCGTTGCTTCCAACGCAATACGCACTTCCTCGACGATCGATGTCACTGGTCCTGAGATGCCTTCGCGCAATTCGACGCTGGATACTTCGACCAGTTTGGGAAGCCCGGTCAACAGATCGCGACCACGTAAAATGACCGTGATTTCCTCGTCAAGCGGATAAGCCGAGCCAGCGGCGATTTTGGCTTTCTCCGCCATACGTTCGCCAATCAACAGGTTATATTCGCGACGAGCGAACTGAATGATCGCTTCGTCGATCTCGTCACCCGCGATACGTAGCGAATTGTTGATCACGATGCCACCAAGCGAAATGATCGCGACTTCAGTCGTCCCGCCGCCGATGTCTACGACCATCGAGCCAACCGGGTCAGCGACAGGCAAACCAGCGCCGATCGCAGCAGCCATGGGTTCCTCGACCACGTAGGCTTTGCGCGCACCCGCATTCTCCGCAGCATCCCTGGCAGCACGCTTCTCAACTTCGGTCACGCCCGAAGGAACACCGACGACAACGCGCGGACGTGGGGTATTGGCTTTCTTGATGAAGTACGCCATCATCTTTTCGACAACATCGAAGTCGGCAATCACGCCGTCTTTGAGTGGTCGCACCGCGATGATATCGGCTGGCGTCTTGCCAACCATTGCCTTGGCTTCCGCTCCAACCGTCATGACCTTTTTGGTACGCCGATTGATTGCGACCACTGAAGGCTCGCTGATGATGATGCCTTTACCACGGGCGTAAACCAGCGTATTGGCGGTGCCAAGGTCAATTCCTAGATCGCGGCTGAAGGCTCCAAGAACCGCGTTGATGGGATTGTACATATATGCAGTTTCAGACCGACCAGCAGTCTGCCTAAACACTATCTCGAACGATGGAAACGTTGTGCGTGAGGCGGAGAAAGAGAAACCTCACCCTACCGTCCAGGGCCGCAGCATAGCGGGCAGGACGGAATAGTTTCCTTGCACTGTTGCACGAGCATTATAGCACGGCGTCAGAAATCACGGCCCCCCTATCATCAAGGTTTCATACGCCCCTCATATATGGACGATAGCACGGGCGTGCAGCATGCTGGGAGGAAGTCGGTATAATGCACGAGGTCATGAAGGGGGAGACAGGCGGTGTCGTCGGGGGAAGGGATACGCGCGCTTACGCGACACGATGTAAGCATCGGAAAAGTCGGCATACGAGCAGGATTTTTGCTTTGGATTTCCCTCGTTGGAAGTTTCCTTGGCTATGTCATGTTCTTTCTGTTACTCCATCTCCGTGGGCTTGGTTGGGGTCCCGGGCAGGTGTTTCAGAATCTACCTGGCTACTGGGCATGGATTTCGCACCTATTCTGGAGCGAAGACCTACTCAACGCATCGCGGAGTTCTAACCTCGCCTCGAAATTTCCACTCTGGCTCACGCTGGGTTACATTCCGCTCAGCCTCGGCTACCTTGGCATCCTGACAGCCCTACGCTCCCTTCCGCAGAACAAACAGCCACGTCTCCGCACATTGATGGGCGCGGCGGTGGTCTTCAGCATTCCGCTGCTGCTGCTGCCATACCTACTATCCACCGATGTATATAGCTATATCAGTTTCGGGCGTATCGCGACGATTTGGAACGGCAATCCATTTCATCGACCGCCCCGCCCGCTATCCCGACGAATATTTACAATGGGTGTACTGGCTAGACGTGCCATCGGTCTACGGTCCGCCGTGGATTTATGTTTCCATGCTGGTGACCGTGTTGGTCGAACACACCTGGTCCAACCCGCTGACCTATGTTTTCGCATATAAGATCGTCGTCTTTCTGCTCCATCTGCTCAATGGCGCGTTGCTCTGGGCGATCCTGAGCAAATGGCAACCTACGCAACGCACATGGCGCACCGCCTTTTACCTGCTCAATCCGCTGGCGCTGGTCGAATTTTCCGGCAACGCCCATAACGACGTGCTGATGATCACCTTTATCCTGCTCGGCGTCTGGTTTCATCTCCATGATCTGTGGTCGTGGACGGTCGTTGCCTGGACGCTGGCCGTTCTCGCCAAGTGGATCGCCCTGCCGCTACTGCCGTTGTATGGATTGGTGATTCTGTGGAAGCACCGGGAGCTACGGATGCGGGTGGCGCGTTTGAGCGGCATGGTGGGGCTTGTCGCTGTCGTCGCGGTTATGCTCTATGTACCCTTCTGGCAAGGGCCCGGTACGCTCGCCGTGCTTGTTTAACGCACCACCACAAAGGCTCATGGTGAACTCACTCGGCGACATGTTCGCCTACGAGATGCAATACACCATGTTCTTGCTCAATCGGTGGCCTCATCCCGACCAAGGGACATGGACGGCAGTACCATATGACGACAGCCCGACGATGACACGTGGCCGCGACCTAGACTTCGTCGAGCAGCAGGATTGGCGCGACGATCAGTGGGTGCTGGTTGCAGCGTTACAACCGTCAACAACAACTGCAACAAAACGCCATCGTGCGTCAGGACCGCGACCTTTCGACGATTTTCCGCACTATCGGTCTTATTCTGGTGATGATGGCATGCCTGATCGGTGCCGCGATCACCCGCGACCTCCGGACATTACTGCTGGCGCTGGCCTGGATATTCTTCGTATACGTCACTATTGGCTCGGTGTGGGTCTGGCCCTGGTACGCCACCTGGTTCGTCGCGCTGGCAGCGATGCTGGACTGGCGCGTATCAGGGCGCGCCGCAGTACTCCTGTCGCTGATCGTACCAATTATTTATCCACTTACGCCGATTCTGCCGCTGCCCACGCTTCTGGAACATATCCGTGCGGTGTTCGCGTTCGGACCGGCGCTTATGTTTGCAGCATATCATGTGGTCCGCGCCATCCGCGACCGCCGGGCGCGAGCAGGCTTTCAGTTCTGGCGCTGGGCGTGGCAAAGTCAGTATCGAGACCATGAGGACGCGCCGAAACGCAGCAGGCGCAATGGTGTTGAAGGACGCAAACAGGGCGTATAGCGTGAACGTTCACGCGATACGCCCTGTTTGCGAGAGGTCGCAGCCGCTCCGGTAGTTCCAGCTAAAACGCGTCTTCCTGGAAGAAGTCCTGTTCAAGCCGATCCGCAACCTCTGCTACTTCGCGTAGCATCAGCAACACTTCTTCGGGCTGAGCAGTGGCGAGCAGTTGGCTCGCGACCACGAAGATCATCGTGCGTTCAACGGTGATACGGGCAAACGTCGCCCGTCCGTTCATCTCAAGCAATTGCCACGGATCGATACCCGCACGAACAGGACCTACAGTCGATACGAAGTCGATCACTTCACGTCCATCCTGTGCGTTCCGGATCGTCGCGAATACATCCTGGTGCCGATTACTCGGCATCGGCACAGTGAGCGAATACACACCACGCTCGAATCCCAGCGGCGTTTGCAGGTATGTCGCCAGGTCGCGCATCAGTTGTTCAAAAGGAAAGGCCATAGTGTTATCGGGTATCGAGCGAGGAAGCGCGGGCATCAGAAGTCGAAACTTCCAACGCCCACCTTTTCCCACCCAAGCCCTTGCTTAGAATCCTGCCGCTCGGCGCAGCATTTCGGCCTTGTCAGTCTTTTCCCACGGTGCGTCGATATCGTCGCGTCCGAAGTGACCATATGCCGCCGTGTTGCGATAGATCGGCCGCCGCAGCCTCAAGTCACGAATGATCGCTCCCGGTCGCAGATCGAAGTGTTCGGCGATCAGTTTGTGGATCACTTCATCGGGAACCTTGGCGGTGTCGAACGTTTCGAATGAGATCGACAGCGGATGTGCCACACCGATCGCATACGAAAGCTGGATTTCGAAGCGGTCGGCAAGACCGGCAGCGACGACGTTCTTGGCGACGTAGCGCGCGGCATACGCCGCCGAACGATCGACCTTTGTCGGGTCCTTGCCGGAGAACGCACCACCACCATGACGCGCGATCCCACCGTAGGTATCGACGATGATCTTGCGTCCGGTCAGGCCAGCGTCACCCATCGGGCCGCCGACCACGAAGCGTCCCGTCGGATTGACGAAGTACTTGGTTTCATCGTCCAACAGGTCGGCAGGAATCACCGCCTTGATGACATATTGCAACACATCGTTGCGAATCTGCTCCTGGGAGACCTGCTCATCGTGCTGCGTCGAGATCAGCACGGTGTCGATACGCCTGGGTATGCCATGCTCGTATTCCACCGTCACCTGTGATTTGCCGTCGGGACGCAGGTAGGGCAATTGCCCACTCTTGCGAACTTCAGCGAGACGGCGCGTCAGACGATGCGCCAGAGCGATCGACAACGGCATATACTCGGGCGACTCGTTGCACGCGAAGCCGAACATCATGCCCTGGTCGCCCGCGCCGACCGCGTCGACTTCTGCCTCGGTCATCTCGCCGGTACGGGCTTCGAGCGCCTTATCAACACCCTGCGCGATATCGGGCGACTGCGCATGCAGCGCCACCATCACACCACAGGTATTGGCGTCGAAGCCGTAATCGCTATGGGTATAGCCGATCTCGGTGACCACACGACGCACGACTTCCTGGATATCGACGTAGCCTTCAACTGTCACCTCGCCCAGCACGACGACCAAGCCCGGTGGTGGTGGCCGTTTCACAGGCCACACGAGCATTTGGATCGAGTTCTAGCATGCAGTCGAGGATCGCATCCGAGATCTGATCGCAGATCTTATCGGGATGGCCTTCCGTGACCGATTCCGAGGTCAGAAATAGCTGCGGCGATTCGTTGAACGTCGTTGACATTTAGGTTCCCTCCTCCCAGGACGAGAGGTACTTGGTCTGCTCGCCCGATCAGGGTATCGATTCGATACCCATGGCGGCAAGCTTGAGTGCTGCGATCTCGCGATCAACATCCTCGGGCAGCGCATACACACGTGGCTCCAGCTTGCCACGGTTGCGCAGCAGGAACTCAGACGCAAGCGCCTGGTTGGCGAAGCTCATATCCATCACCGCCGACGGATGGCCTTCCGCCGAAGCCAGGTTGATCAGGCGGCCTTCGCCCAAGCAGATTGAGGCGGCGACCATCGGCAAGGATATACTGGTCGATGAATTCACGCGGCTTGCGCTTCTCGACCGCCAGGTTCTCAAGGTCGGGAATATTGATTTCGACGTTGAAGTGGCCGGAATTGGCGATGATCGCGCCATCCTTCATCGCCGAGAAATCTTCGCCGTCGAGGACATGGATATCGCCCGTCGCGGTGATGAAGATGTCGCCGATGCGGCGCGGCCTGGATCATCGGCATAACGCGGAAACCGTCCATCGCTGCTTCAAGCGCCTTGACCGGATCGATCTCGGTGACGACCACATCGGCACCCATGCCCTTGGCACGCATCGCAATGCCCTTCGAGCACCAGCCGTAGCCAGCCACGACGACTGTCTTCCCAGCGATCAGGACGTTGGTCGCGCGGATCACACCATCCAGCGTGGACTGACCGGTGCCGTAGCGGTTGTCGAACATATGCTTGGTCAGCGAGTCGTTTACGGCGACTACTGGGAACGACAGCACGCCATCGGCTGCCATCGCGCGGAGGCGAATCACACCGGTGGTTGTTTCTTCGGTCGAGCCGATCAGCGATTTCAGCAGATCCTTGCGCTCCTTGAGCATGCCCGATACTAAGTCAGCACCATCATCCATCGTGATCTGCGGACCATGGTCGAGGGCGGCTTTAAGGTGCTGGTAATAGGTTTCGTTGTCCTCACCCTTGATCGCGAATACCGGGATCTCGTCGTGCGTGACCAGCGATGCCGCCACGTCGTCCTGGGTCGAAAGCGGGTTCGACGCTACCAGCACCAGATCGGCACCACCGGCGACCAGGGTTTTTGCCAGGTTCGCGGTTTCTGCGGTCACATGCAGACAGGCCGACATCTTGATGCCTTCGAGTGGGCGCTCTCGTTCAAAGCGCTCTTTGATCAATTGAAGGACGGGCATTTCCTGTGCTGCCCAATCAATACGCTGCCGTCCGACCTCAGCTTGTCCGAGGTCCTTCACATCATAATTGTTACTCATTACCTTGAAATACTCCTATTCGACCCTATCTGGTCTGTATGTGCATGAGATGAATCATTCCGACGTCCGAAACCAACCTTATGATACCGTTTCCGACCGAACATCGAACAATACATCGACTTCGGGCGATATGCCAAAGTTTTCACGATACCGTTCGATAAAGGCCTGTGGTGTATAGGAATGCTGCTGTGTTCCGGGATGCTCGATCGCATACACAGCGCTGATGCTCGCCAATCGCCCGACCACGTCCCAAGACAAGCCACGTTGCATGCCTTTCACAAATCCGGCACGGAACGCATCACCCGCACCCGTCGGATCGACGACCTGGGTTGGTTTGGCGGGTGGAATGACGTACTCCGTGCCTTCGACAAAGATCGAAGCGCCTTGTTCGCCCTTGGTTACGACTGTAATGGGAACGAGTTGGTGAAGTTCTGATTCCGTGATGCCCATTTTTTCGGACATCATGCCAAACTCGTAGTCATTGCCGATCAACACCTTGGCACCCACGCAACCGGCCCGTAATTCCTCGGCGGTCATCCGTGGTGCTTGCATCGAAGGATCATACAGGTAGGGGATACCAAGTTCGACGCATTCAGCAGCATAGCTTTGCATCGCGAGCGGATCATTGGGCGAGATCACGACGATTTCAGCATCCTGTAGCTCGTCGCCACGGAACGACAATGTATGCGCGTGCGACATCGCCCCAGGATAAAAGGCTGTGATCTGATTATCTTGGAGATCGGTGTTGATGAAACACGAAGATGTAAACTCGCCAGGAATCGGTTTGATGCCACTGGTGTCGACGCCCTGTTCCTCCAGCCACAAGCGATAGTCCGCGAAGTCCTCACCTACAGCGGCCATGATGCGTGGTCGCTCGCCCATAAGAGCTAAATTATAGGCGATATTCGCAGCAGTTCCGCCGCGTTGCCGTTTCATCGATTCCACCAGGAAACTTACGCTTAATATATGTACTTTATCAGGCAAAATATGATCTTTGAATTGACCCGGAAAGACCATAATATAGTCGTATGCAATCGAACCCGTTACAATAATAGACACAACGACATCTCCTTAACCCATGCGTGAACCGCTCGATCACCACACAATGTCGAGCGTCCGTTTCTAATCTATCCCATACGAATGGCGCAACATCCCGGACAGTTGACTTACCATAGCCAACGCTGATTCGGCAACATTCGCGTCCAGGTGTCCCAGGATATCTTCCGGCATGATCAACGAACGAGCGATCACGTCCGCAACCGGCAAGCCGACCGCCTCCAACCCTTGAAGAAACTCGGTGAAGCGTGCCGCAAGCCGTCCGACGCGTGCGTTTGCTAAACCTTCAGCCGTTGTTGGTACGATACCCCATCCAACGACCCCTTGGCGCTGTATGAACTCCCGCAATGCGGGACCCCACACAGATGCGGCGGCAGGTTGTGGCAATGGCAACCCGACGATTTCGACCACAGGCTCGGCGAGCAGGGCGGGTAGATTCACCGTCGAGCTCGTCCACACGGCACCCACGCCTTGTTGTGAGCCAAACGCTTGCTCAAACAATTCTCCGGCAGCGCTCCAACTTATCGGCGCAAACGGCGTGCCGACCACATCAAGATAGGGCTCATACAACCATTGCACGATTGTCGCGGCACCGCGATCAACCATCGCGGATTGCCATTGGAGCCGCAGACAAATATGTTTTGCCAGCGCATCGACCACCGTGACATCGTTCAGCGCTGTTACGCCGTCATCCACCAGACGCAGCGCGGCACTGATCGGGCCCATAATGGTTGTGCATACCGCGTCCGCCCGCTTAACATGTAATTCGCGTGCGGTCCATTCCGTGAACGCGCCCAGACTGATCGCATAGGTTGCAAACTGGTCTTCAAGATACGCCAGATACAGGTCGTCGAATCCCTTTATCGCCAATGCATGATCAAATTGCACCTGATCGCGCACGAAGGTTACCCCTCTAAAGCCCTGGACAGCGACCCGCAACGGTTCCTCACCGCTGGACGCAAGCAGCGGCAACGGGAGCATCTCCGGGAAATAGCGCACGCACATATCCCATGCCAATCGTGCTGTACGATGTGGCAATGGACCAAGCGCCGTCGGGAGGCAGTTAGGTCGAAACGGCAAGGGCATGCAATATCCGGCGTTGTGCGCGAACACATCTCATCAGGTGATCGGTTGCTCTTCCAACGACGACGCTCCAGCGGCGCGAGCGAACAACTTTGGCAGATGCGTTTCGTATGGTGGATACACGATACCCTGCTCGGTAATGATCGCGTCGATCAGCGTATGCGGCGTTACATCGAAAGCCGGATGCGCCGCCGTCACGCCTTCGGGGGCGACACGTTGTCCTGCCAGGTGCGTTACTTCCTCGGATGACCGTTGCTCGATCGGGATACCATCGCCATCGGCGATGCGCAGATCGACGGTCGAGGATGGCGCGGCGACATAGAATGGCAATCCATGCGCTCGTGCCAGCACCGCGAGGCTATACGTACCGATTTTATTGGCGACATCACCGTTCGCGACGATCCGATCCGCACCCACTATGATGCAATCGACCTCGCCACGACGCATAAAGTAGCCCGCCATGTTATCGGTGATCAACGTCTGAGGTATCCCGGCCTGTTGCAGTTCCCAGGCGGTCAGGCGTGCGCCCTGCAAAAATGGCCGAGTTTCGTCGACCAGAACGTGTATGTGCTTGCCTTGCGTGTGTGCAGTACGAATCGGCGCGAGCGCTGTGCCATATCCAGCCGTCGCCAGTCCTCCAGCGTTGCAATGCGTCAGAATACGACTGCCTTCGCTCAGTAACGCCGCGCCATGCTCGCCGATAGCGTGGCACATCGCCAGGTCTTCGGCATGAATCGCGCGGGCTTCGTCAAGCAGACGTTCGCGCAACCGTTCTGGCGCGTCGTCGGTATGCTCCTCGGCAACACGCACCATGCGGTCAGTCGCCCAGGCGAGATTGACAGCGGTCGGGCGTGCGGCATCGAGGGTTGTCTTTGCGTCACGTAATGATTTGAGAAGCAGGGACGTGGTATCGGCGTTTTGCTGTGTAGCCAGCACCATGCCATATGCGGCGGTGACGCCGATAGCCGGAGCACCGCGCACGACCATACCACGGATCGCCTCCGCTGTTTCTGCCACTGTGGTGCAGCGCACCTCAGCCTGTACATGCGGCAGAAGGGTTTGGTCGATCAGGCAGACCGCGTTAGATTCCCACCAGACTGTTTGGAGTTCCATCACACAAAAAAAGCCGCTCATTGCGAGAGGCTCTGGCAACCTTTCTCATCTACCGATGTAACATGATGTTACATCGCAGGATTTGGCACCTTCCGTATAGGTAACTACGACAAAAGTCGAGCAACGTTGTACGGGGTTGCCGGGTTTCATCGGGCCAGTCCCTCCACCCCTCGCAATGAGCAGTAACTATTACAATTTTGCGGCAGAAGTATAGCACAGGAATATACGCGCGGCAACCGCACAAATAGCCATTTACGCCGCTAGACAGGGGAACGAGCGCAGGTTATGACAAGCGCATATCATAAACGCGGACGTAGAGCATAGCTTAGTCGAACACCACGGTTTTCGATGCGTACATGAGGATACGGTGTTGGATATGCCAGCGCACGGCGCGTGACAGCACCACCTTTTCGAGATCGCGTCCTTTCTGGATGAGTTCGCCGATCTGATCACGGTGCGAGATACGGGCGACATCCTGCTCGATGATCGGCCCCTCATCCAATTCGTCGGTCACGTAGTGGCTAGTCGCGCCGATCAACTTCACGCCGCGCTCGAAGGCACGCTGGTATGGGCGTGCGCCACTGAAGGCAGGCAGGAACGAGTGGTGGACATTAATGATACGCTTGGGATAGTGCTCGACGAATGCGGGCGACAAAATTTGCATGTAACGCGCTAGCACGACGAAATCGATCTGATACTCCCGCAACAAGCGTAGTTGCTCATCCTCAGCGTGTTGCTTGGTAGCCGGTTTGACGGGGATCACGTAAAACGGCACGCCATAGAAATCCGCTAGCGGTTGTGCCGTTGCATGGTTGGCGATGATCAGCGGAATGTCACATGCTAGCTCACCACTGCGATGGCGGTACAACAAATCGGCTAAACAATGATCGTACTGCGAGACAAAGATCGCCATACGCGGTCGATTCGTGGAATATTCCAGCCGCCAATGCAGTTGAAGTTCCTGCGCTAACGGCACGAAAGCAGCCTCGAAATCCGCCAACTCGAGCCTGAAGTCGCGTAGTTCCCATTCGATCCGCATCAGGAACAGACCTGTTTCGTCATCACGGTGCTGGTCGGCGTGCAGAATGTTGGCGTTATAGCCGTACAAAAACTGTGCGATTGACGCAACCAATCCTTTGCGGTCGGGGCAGTCGATCAACAAAATCGCGGTGTCGTTCCTCACCTGATCGTGGCTCCTTGTGCGTCTTGGATCGAGACGATCCACTTAATCATCACTGGCTATCGTTTGCGTCAGAATACACTACGGTTTCCGCCAGGTTTTCGGGATGCGCCCGCACCAGTTCCCACAGTTCATGGAAGAAATGCACATCCTCGTCGCTATGCATGCCGTTCGGCGTAACACTCACATCATCAAAATGGGCGTCTGCGTCGACTTGGCAGCCGCTATGCGTGACAACCAGACGATCGCGGGCGCGGGTGAGAGCCACGTACCAGATCGCACGTTCCTCGTTACGCGATCGTCGCCGCAGATCGTGGCGCAGTTCCGCCAGCGGATCGGCAGCGCCTTTTCCGCTCGCCTTGTTGTCGCTTATGACCATTTTCCACTGCACATCCCACAACACATGCGCGACGTTGCGAGAACGGCGCGACGGCAGCGACGTTTCGGCGAGAAATACCACTGGCCATTCACGGCCTTTCGCCCCATGCACCGTGGTGATCTCAACCGCATCGACCGTATATTCAAGCGGTACAGGTTCCTTTTCCGCGCTCGGAATCTCGCCCATTACGTGCGCACGCAGATGTCGTGTGTATCCCGCCACGGTGAGCGCACGGTCGGCACTTTGCCATTCGTCAGCCAATGCCACCAGTTTCCGAACGTCACGCAGCGCTTGGTGGTCGTCGTGCGCACTGTACCAGGCGTGCAGTCCCGACGCTTCAAACACCCACATCAAGAAATCGCTGGGCCCGAAAAGCATAGCACGGGCGCGGGCTTCGTGGTATAGCGCCTTGAAATGCGCCAGTTTACGGATCACCTGGTCGCGTTCCGGCACACTATCGGGCATCAATTCCGGCTCAACGAGCCAGTGCCACCAGTTCTTCGCCGCACGCACGCGAGCATTCGGTTCGTCGCCCTGGCGTTCCCAGACTTCCAGGCCCCAATAACCAACCCCCAGCACCGGATGCTCCCAGAGGTGCGCCGCCGCGGTCCGGTCTTCGGGGTCTTGTAGAAACTGTAACAACGAAGCGATCAAGCGTACCACCGGCTCACGGTAGAATCCGGCACCGCCGCTCACTCGGAACGGTACGCCCGCCGCGAGCAGCGCGTCGGTGAACACCCTCAACCGGGTGCGGGCGCGCAGTAGCAGCGCCATCGACGTGGGTCGTACACCTTGATCGAGCAACGAACGCATCTGCTCGGCGACCAGCGTAGCCTCGGCCTCGACCGATGGCAGCAGGAACAATGACACTGGCCGCAGATCTGCCAGCACCGTATGGACGGCCTCGGACGTTCGGGCGGCGACGAGCGGCACTTCGCGTGCCAGTTCGGAGCCGTGAAGCGCCAGGTTCGCTACGGCGCAGATCGCCGCGTGGCTACGGTAGTTTTCGCGCAGAGGACGGTCGGCATAGGCACGATCAAGTCCATAGGGAAACAGTCGCAGGCTATCGGGATGCGCCGAACGCCAACCGAAGATCGCCTGTCGTGGATCGCCCACCACTGTCGTCGCCGACCAGTCCGGTCGCAGGTGGGTGAGCAGGTTGAGTTGCGCCGGGTTGGTGTCCTGGAACTCGTCGATCATCACGACAATGAACTGGTCCCGCAGGTGCGGGACCGTTTCGAGCAGCCGTGCCGCCGCGTCGATCAATGCGGGATAATCAAGCGTGCCGGTGGTACGCAGATAATCTTCGAGTGCCTGATGGGAATGTTCGATCAGCGGCGTTAATTGTGCGCGTTCAGCGGCGAAGCGTGCGTCCTGCTGTTCGCGCAAATCAGGATGTGGTCCCAAATCGGCGGGCGTCGCCGAGCTATCGCGCATGACGTGCAGCACACCGAGCGCTTTATTCCATGCCTCGCCGTTCTCCCAACCATAACTCGTGTGCTCGAGCGGACGATACGCAGGATGGTGGGGTGTATCCTCCCACCGTATCACCAGTTCGTCCACCACCTGCTGCTGATCCTGTTGGTCCAGGATACGCGGCGTGGGTGGCAAGCGCAGCGCCCAGCCATATTCACGCACGAGCCGTACACCGAAGCCGTGAAACGTATGGCACCACAGATCGATGAGTTGCTCAGGCGGTATCTCCGGTGCGTATTCACGCAAACGCTGCATCACCCGCGCTCGCATCTCGACTGCCGCCTCCTCGGTGAAGGTCAGCAGCAGGACACGGTGAGGTGGCACACCCGCCCGCACCAGTGCGACGAAGCGTGCCGCCAGCGTTTCGGTCTTGCCCGTTCCCGCCCCCGCGATCACCTTGAGCGGCAGATCGCCCTCAATCTGCGCAACATCGCTCTGCTCGTCGTTGAGCCGTATCTGCGAACGTGGACGACCAATCGCCGAACCACCACTCATATCACTCATCGCTCGTTGTCCTATGCCGACCACCGGAGACCAACGGCTCTTCATCCGTTGTATGCAACACACGTATACAAATCGTTGTGGTATTTCGGCCTGTACGCGACCAAGGCAGTCGTTTCATTCACTTCCCCCGTACTGATAGCTCGAACGATCTCCGGTGGTCGGTCGTCGGTGGTCGGTCATCCGCACTCACGCTTGTGGCGCCGGACAGATCGTGCGGAACGCACATATGCGGCACGTATCGGCACCCTCGGCTGGCGCGGGATCGATAATGCCGCTTTGCATCGCACCAACAACGGCAAGCGCGTCGTTGACCACGGCATCGAGTTGAGAGCGGCAGACCTCGCCAGTGCTACCCGAACGGCCACGCGGCGTAGTGCAAACCGTACAAGCATCGTCGTGGTCGCTGATCTTAATCATACGACGCCCGGTTGATGGATGCTTTGCCGGAGGCACTATAAAGCCGCAGTGGGAACACCAACCCTACTTCGTCCACGCGCTCGTTGACGAGTTCGGGGAAGTTTTCCAGCGTGCCACGTTCAATCGCCAGCGCATACAATGGGAGTTGCAGATCGGACGGTCGCCACGCCGCCCGTTCCTCCGGCGTGGTGGGCGCAACAAACATATCCAGCAGTTCGTTGATGCTGTGATTCGTCGACCCCAACTTGTAGTCGAGGACGCTTAAGCCCTGCGGACCACGATCAATACGGTCGATGGTACCGCGTAACTCGACATCCGGTGCGATGCGCCATACAAACCGTGCTTCGGCGGCGACAAAGTGCATCCCGCCGCTCCGCCGCTCGCGGTCAAACTGCGCCACCTGCCGCAGAGCATCAACCGCCATCTCGTGAAACGCAGCACGTCGCAGCCGTGTGCCAAACTTTCCTTCGGTCATAGACCAGTGTGCGTCCAGTAGAGCGACGACATCCGGTGTAGGGTCGTCGCCTTGCTCCAGATCGCGCAGAGCCGCATGCACCACCTGCCCGAACGCCTGTCGCGGCGACGACACCACATCGAACAATTGCAGTTCGCGGGCGTAGAAGTATTGGCGCGGACAGCGCAGATAATTCTCGATCGCCGATGGCGAGGTCGAGAAGATCGCGTCGGTGCGAACGTAGGGATGCGGGAATACAGGCGGCGCATCGTCCACCAGCATAGAGCGTTCGGCGGTCAGCGCCGCCCCGACGGCGACGGCAGACGCTGTGGCTGGCAGCGCCTGGAGTAGAGGCGAACGCAAGCGGCGACGTCCGTCGCGGTCGGTGGCGCTCCACGACAGTGTTATCGCGTCGTCAGCACGCCCGCTCACACGCCGCAACACCTGCTGTGCCTCCGACCATCGAACGGCAAGGTCGTTCGGATCGAGCCGCCGCGAAGCCGGGGAGCGACGCAAACGCCGCTTCATAGGATGACCACGCCGCCCAGGGCAGCGTATCACCGGGACGTGGCAGCGCCCGTTCATTGAGCCCCGCAACCCATACCATGCGGGCAGAACAGCCATTCAGCGCTATACGGTGACCATACTTGCACGGCATCCTCGGTTTGCCGTGGGATCGGCTCGACCAATGTTTGACTGGATCGCAGGACATCGACCGCATCCTGATCCCCTAGCGGCTCGCCGAGTTGTTCGTGGACCTGCTCCGACTGTTCGAGAAAGGCAAACCACCGTTGGAACAGCGTTGCGTCGGCTTCCACTGCCCAGGGTTCCAACACCTGCTGGGACCATGCCGACGCTCGTGCTTCGATGCCAAGGACGTGCAGCCAGGTCCGTAGCTTGATACTGGGGTCCAGGGTCGCATGACGAGCTTGCTCACTCACTTCCATCAGTTCGTTGAAACGCGCCATGCCTGCGGGCGAGCTTTCCGCCGACCACAGCCGCTGCAAGAGAGGTAACGGGTCGCCCTCGTGGAGCATATGGGGTCCGGCAAGGCCATCAACAGCTACAGCAAGCAAACGCAGGTCGGCAGGAGGAACATCCAGCAACGGGTGGCGCATGAATGCCAGCAATTCCGCTGGCGAGCAACGATCGGCGGCGATCAGGCGCATACCCATGACGACCACTGGCGCGACCGCGAGCGTAAAAGCATCACGGCGCTCCATGCCCACGAGCTCGATGCCGTAGCGCACACAGGCACGACGCAATGGCGCCTCGATCTCCTGATCGAACACAACAACGGCGCAATCGGTGGCAGCAATGCCATCGCGTATGGCACTTGCCGCTTCGCGGGCGATGGCGGCGGCTTCGGCGTCAACATTCGCGTGGGCGACCAGGACAGGGGCAGGAGCCTTGTTCCCCACCAGCATGCCTTCTACCGGCTCGACCTCGAAATCGCCACACCAATCGTGCAGCATCCGCATCAACGGGTCGGGATCATCCTCCGCCGGAACACGCGATGAGGTTGCAATGACGTTGGTATTTGGACCGATCAGCGCACGTACGAACAGCAGTTCAGTGGAACGGAACAGATCGAGATCATCCAGTAGCAGCACGTCTGGGCGCACCCGCGCCGCGATCCGTTCGTCGCGCAGCACGTCCAGCGCACGCGGCAACACTTCCTGAAACGCGACCAGACCGAAGTGTTGGCACGTACGAGATAGGCGCGGTAGGCCGCCCACAATTCAGCGAGCGCGGCATCCTGCGGTGTTGCGCACAAGAAGATCGGGATCAGCGCTGCCGCTCCATTCCGCGAAGCGGTCGAACGCGCGCACCAGCCAGTCCAACGTCCCCGGCGCATCGCCATACTGGCGTACAGGGTCTGCGGTCCACCTCCAACTTCCGCCCAGGCACGTTGCATCAGGAAGCGCCGATCCAGCGCCGAAACGATCGACAGTGCTTTTCCAGTTCGGGGCGAGGCCAGCGGACTGCGAGAACTGCTCCAGCAGCGACACCGCCCGCCGCCATACATCCGCGGTCGGCACACCTCCGATACGCTGATCCTGAAACACGATACGCAGACGCTGGACGGTTCGCTGCGAGGTCGGATAACGCCAGCATACGTGGGGCGCGTTCGGGATCCTCGATCATCGGCAACAGCGCGCTCGACCAGGGTCGTCGTCTTTCCGCTGCGAGGCGCACCGACAGATCAATTGGCGAAGCGGAGAACCAAACATCGAACATCCTTGCGTATGAGGAAATTATACAAGGCGCCGTCGAGCCAGCAGACGTCTGGCACACTCCTTGCAGCCACCAGCCGTATACGCCAAATAATGAGTAGTGCAATATACCGCTGTATGCAACTCGACGCAATTCAGTATGCGGAGCGTACAACGCACGCTGCTTGATTGTCGTCGGTTTCAAGGAGTACACACAATGGCACAATCTTCGGACATAGTATCCGGTCAACAGATCGTCATCGCAACATTCGGCGATCAATCGCACGCCAGGGAGCAGTCGAGGCGCTTAAGGCGCAAGGCATCCCGCCTGAAACGATCTCGGCTGTCGTTCGGCACGACTACGACCGAAGTAGCAGAAGCCGAAATGGACGAGATCGACCGTGAATCCGAGGCGGTTGGTACAGATGTGGCCGTTGGCGGTGCTGCCGGTGGCGTCGTCGGATTTCTGGCAGGACTGGCGCTGTTTTCGATCCCAGGACTCGGACCGTTCCTGGGTGCCGGTGTGCTGGCGACGACGCTGGGCGGTACAGTGCTTGGCTCGGCAGCGGGACAACGCACGGCCCATTTCAACGCGCTTGGTTTACCCCACGATCGTGCCGAACGCTACAGCGGTGCGCTCGAAGCGGGCAACGTGATTGTGGCAGTCACGGGTGTGGACGAGCGAACCGCGAAGATCGCCCATGACTACCCTCACTGCCAGCGGTGCAGAAGACGTGGACATGCATCCATATCGCGCGGACGACCCAACCGTATGACAGCGCCGTACAGACGGCGTATACGACGACGGCGACGAACGGTGTTCGTCGCCCTCGTGTTACGGCCAGCCAAGTACAGTTCCGCTGAACAGTCTGTCGTCCGTTCTCGCGTGGTCGGTCGTTCGTCGTCCACCACTCTACCACACCCGACAGATCAACCCCTTCAAGTAATCGCCTTCGGGAAAGGTAAGCAGCACCGGATGGTCGGAGCCCTGTGTCAGACGTTCCAGAATCTGTACATCGCGGCGGGCGTCCACGGATGCCCCAAACACCACCTTCTGGAACAGATCGGCGCTGATCAGGCCGGAACACGAGAACGTCGCCAGCACGCCACCAGGACGTAGCAACTGCATCGCCAGCAGGTTGATATCCTTATAGCCGCGTGTCGCCTTGTCGACCTGCGCGTTGTTGGCGGCGAACTTGGGCGGGTCGAGGACAATCAGGTCGAACGTGCGGCCTTCGGCGCGGAACCGCCGTAGCTCGCTGAACACGTTGCCCGCGATCTGCTCGACGGGCGTCGTCACGTCATTGAGCCGCATGTTGTCGTCGGCCTGTCGTAGTGCTTCGTCGGAACTATCAATCGCTGGTGATATGTCGCGCCCCTGCTCGTGCCGCTTGTAGCTCGAAGCCGCCCGTATATGAAAAACACGACAGCATGTCGGCGTCGCGGCAATAAGCGGCCACTCGTTCGCGATTGGTCCGTTGATCGACGTATGCGCCGGTTTTTTGTCCGGCGGCAATTTCCACTGCCATTCGGACGCCGCGTTCCATCACAATCACGGGACCGTCCGGCAGCGTGCCGCTCCGCAGTCCTTCGTGGCGATCGAGCCCTTCCTTAGCGCGTACATCGGCATCGCTTCGCTCGTAGATTCGCGGCAGGCTGAAGTATCTCGTTCAAACACGTCACGATATCGTCCGCGCGCACCGCCGCGCCGACGGTCAGCAGTTGCATCACCAGATAGTCGCCATAGCGGTCGACGATCAGGCCGGGTACACCGTCGCTTTCAGAAAAGACCAGGCGATACGTGTCGGTCGTCGGATCGGCGGCGAGGTCGGCACGTCCCGCCATCGCACGCTCGATGCGTGTGCGAAGCAACGCGATGTCGATCGCTTCGTTTGGCTCCCAGGTCCAAATGCGCACCCGTATCTGCGAATACCCGCTCCAGGTACCTCGCGCCAGCCAGGTTTGGTCGTGGGCGACGATCTCGACCGCATCGCCGTCGCGGGGCGTGCCGCGCACGTTCTGGATCGCGCCGGTAAACAGCCAGGGATGACGATTGCGCACCGAGCGTTCGCGTCCCGGTTTCAGTATGACAATAGGATTTTGTTCAGGCATCATCGGACTGTACCATGCGGCGATAGGTGCGGCAAACAGATTGCGGAACAAGGTGAGCCTCGTACGGGATCACTTAGCGTGGCGTTGTAACGCGCAGATCCCGATATTCCAGCCATTGCGATGTTGCGGCGTCGAGCAAACCCGCACCAAACGATCCCGCTGGCGTCACCCGCGCCCACTGGTTATCGTTCCAGATCACCAACCCAAGCGGCCCGCGTGGCGCGCTGCGTGTCTCCAGCACGCTTTGACCATCCACACCCCACAGCAGTCGGTCGCGCAGCCAGAAGATCTCATACCGATGCCAGGTCGGTGCGGTCGATATCGAGCACCTGCTCAGTCTACTGCAGCAGCGCGTGCTGCACCCAGGGCCATAGCCGGCGGCGTATGCCCTCATGGCGGCATAGCGAGCAGCACGATGGGCGCAAACGGCGACCATGCTAACGCGCGTGCTGTCGTGGCGTCGATGGTCGCGGCCTTCCAGCCGTGTCCCGGCACGTCCTGCGCGAGTTCCATCGTGGACGGCGGCGACGCCCAGAAGAACCACAGAGCGCGAGGAAGCGCCGGAAGGCCACGCGACGAAACAGGGTTGTTCCAGAAGCCAAATCCCGCGGTGCCATGCAGATGACGACGAGAAACGTGCCTCGATCGAGAAATGCAGCGGTGGTCGCCATGGATAGTCGCGGCGTGCGAGTCCGGCGTAATCCTGCACTTGCGCGTCGCTATAGGCGTGTCGGGACGCCTCAGGCAGCGTCAACCTGCCGCACTGGTCGTCGAACTCGACAACGCCCGTACCCGCCACGAACGGCGCGAGGGCTGGCTTCGTAGCTTCATGTGTAGTGGCTCTGCATATGACCACGCGATTGTACGATGAAGTAGAGGAAAGGCGAAGAACCAACTACATTGTCGCCTCCGTTGGTCAGTGGCCCGTTATCGCTGCTCCGCACACAAAGCGCCGTGCCACCCAGGGCGGCACAGCGCTTTTCACGACGGCGACGATACACTAATTACGATTTCGCACGTCGCCACGGGCGAAGATGCTCGCAACGTAGGTCAGCACGTCCACCGCACACTTTTCGCAGTAGCCATAGTCGCGGATCAGCCGCGTCTGGACCACGTCGATCTTCTCCTGGGTATCGCGGTCAATCACCTGCGATACCAGGCTCGTGAGCTTGATCGAGTCTTTCTGATCCTCGAACAACTTGAGTTCAAGCGCCCGGTGCAAGCCGTTCGTTGTTCTTGTATTCGAACTTCTTGCCTTCGATCGCCAGCGCACCGATGTAGTTCATGATCTCGCGCCGGAAGTCATCCTTGCGGCCTTCGGCGATATCGATCTTTTCCTCGATCGAACGCATCAGGCGCTCGTCGGGCTCCTCGTGTTGGCCGGTATAGCGATTACGCACGCGCTCGCGCTGTGTATAGGCTTTGATGTTGTCGATATAGTTGCCGCACAGACCGACCGATCGCATCCTCGTCCGCCGAGATCGCGCGCTGGACCTCGTTCTTGACGATCTCGGCGTACTCATCTTTGACGACGCCCAGCAGTTCACGGAACTGCTTGCGATCTTCCTCGTTGCTGATCAGCGAATGGTTCTTGAGGCCACCTTCCAGTTCGTTGATCACCATGAACGGGTTGACGCAGCCTTCATGCCCGTCGTTCACCAGCGCATTGCTGATCTTATCCTGGATATAGCGTGGCGAGATGCCCGCTCATTCCTTCGCGCAGGGCTTCCTTGCGCAGTTCCTTGATGTTGTCCTCGGTGAAGCCCGGCAGCGACTTGCCGTTGTACAGCTTGAGTTTCTGCAAGCAGCGTCAGATTGGCCTTCTTGGGCTCTTCCAGCCGCGTCAGCACCGCCCACATCGCCGCCATCTCGATCGTATGCGGCGCGATGTGCTTGCCACGCACCTTCTGCTGCGTTGAACGACTTCTCGTAAATCTTGATCTCGTCCTTGAGCTTGGTGATATACGGGATGTCGATACGCACGGTACGGTCTTTGAGCGCTTCCATGAACTCGTTGTTCTGGAGTTTGCGGTATTCAGGCTCGTTGGTATGGCCGATGATCACCTCGTCGATATCCATCTGGGCGAACTTCTTGGACTTGACCTTGTGCTCCTGCGACGCGCCCAACAGATCGTACAAGAACGCGGTTTCGAGCTTCAGCACTTCGACGAACTCGACCAGACCACGATTGGCGATGTTGAATTCGCCGTCGAAATTGAAGGCGCGCGGATCGCTATCCGAGCCGTACTGGGCGATCTTGCGATAGTTGATGTCGCCAGTAAGCTCGGTCGAATCCTGATTCTTCTCGTCTTTAGGCTGGAAGGTGCCGATGCCGACACGATCCTTTTCCGAGAACACCAGGCGTCGCACCCGCACATGCTGGATCATATCGCGACCAATCGCCCTCATAACGATCCATCAGTTCACGGTAATGGTAGCGGCAGGAGGGGCACAGATCGCCTTCGATCTTGACACGCTGGCCATCCGGCAACGCAGCTATTGAGTTGAGTCAGGAACTGCGGACGCAAATCATCAGGGATAAGGTGCAGCGGGTCTTCGTGCATCGGGCACCATTCCCATTCGATGTCATGGGATTGCCCTGCATCGTCGGTCGCATCGCCGAAAGTACCATCCAAAGGTATACAACGCGCCGTCCTCGGTGCGTGAATACTGTTCGAGCCCTTTCTTGAGGCGGCGTACAATCGTGGATTTCGACGAACCGACCGGCCCGTGGAGCAGCAACACGCGCCGTTCCGTACCGTACCCTTCTGCCGCGGAACGCAGAAATGAAACCAGGCGCATCAGTGGGACTTCGAGACCATAGATCGCATCGGCAGTGTCGATCGACGGATCGGAGAAGAAGTTATAGCGAATCAGTCGCTTCTTGGCATCGATGAATTCCTCAGCGCCATACGACATCACCATGTCATACACACGCTGAAAGGCGGTACGGGTGACCCGGGGATTGCGTGTCTACGAGTTCGAGATAGTCTCCGAACGAGCCGTTCCAGTTGAGTTCCTGATACTGTTTACGGTCCTGAAGCTCTGCAACAAGATTGACTAGCGAAGCACCATCGAAAGTAACCATGTGCGTCCTCCTGTCGGAATGACATACGCTACCGGGAGGTTCTATGGGTTGCGGCATAGCGGCAAGGCGAGAACCGGTAGCCAGAAATCATGCAGAGTGTAACAAGCTCATCCTTGCATCAACGGCACTGCTCGGAGCGGATCCTCCTTCCCTTTGGCATGCAGTGCATACATGGTTGACGGCGGGGAAACTCATGACGAGCTGCAACGTGGGAGCATACGAGCATAGCGTCGCTCGATTGGTTAGCATACCTCCAGCATCATGTGTGTCTGGAGGTGTGGTCCGATCACTTTACAATCACTATACCAATGTCGCCTAGGAGCGTCAAGGATTTTGGAGTCGACGGACCCGAGTCGCAGACGATGCAGGTCACTCGTTGATAATATTCGCC
The DNA here is from genome assembly GCA_963782315.1 of uncultured Chloroflexia bacterium. Classification (GTDB taxonomy): domain Bacteria; phylum Chloroflexota; class Chloroflexia; order Chloroflexales; family Kallotenuaceae; genus JBBSGA01. The sequence goes on along the minus strand of CAWAJS010000038.1, from coordinate 103,846 downwards.
ACGATCGCAATTTGATCTTCGTGGAACACGCCGATATCACGATACTTTTCGTAGCGTTGTTGGAGCAATTGAGGAATCGAAAGCTCCACAAGTTCGTTCAGATGACGACGGATCGCCGCGCCAACGTCGGCGATCGTGCGTGGCGCATCGAGATGCGCACCGCCTGAGGCCTCGCCTACCACCTCGTCGGCGATATGCAATTCGCTCAGATCCGCAGCTGTGATCTTCATCGCGGCTGGCAGCATCGGGCGCTTTCGAGGCGTCACGCCACAAGATCGCAGCGCTGGCTTCGGGCGACGCGACCGAATAGATCGCGTGTTCCAGCATGATCAACCGGTCGGCGATGCCGATCGCCAACGCACCGCCCGACCCGCCTTCGCCGATCACTGTCGCGATGATCGGCACACGCAGATCCGGCCATCACCAGCAAGTTTTCGGCGATCGCCCAACCCTGACCGCGTTCCTCGGACTCCATGTTGGGGCTCGCACCGGGAGTGTCGATGAAGCATAGAATCGGAAACCTGAACTTTTCGGCCTGCCGCATGATTCGCAGGGCTTTGCGATAGCCCTTCCGGTTGCGGACTACCGAAGCGATGCCGGATGTTTTCTTTGGTATTGCTACCTTTCTGGTGTCCCAGCACGACAACCGTGCGTCCCGCCGAAGCGTGCGATGCCCGCCACCAGCGCGGCATCGTCGCCAAAGCGGCGGTCGCCACGCAGTTCGACAAACTCCTCGCACAGCGCACGAATATAATCCAGCGTATGTGGTCGCTGCGGATGACGTGCGATTTGCACATGATCCCACGGCGTCAGTATGGCAGCACTAGTCATTGGATCTCCACGAGATAGCTCTGATAATCGTCTTGGCGTTACGCGTACAGACCGGAGCAGTCGACCGATCACGGTATCGCAGATCCGAGCGGGGCACCACCATATCGACCATCCCATGTTCGAGTTGAAACTCAGCGGTTTGAAAATCGGGGGGCAACTTCTGCCGAATCGTTTGCTCGATCACGCGCCGCCCTGCGAAGCCGATCACCGCGCCCGGTTCGGCGATGATCACATCCGCCGCCGAAGCGTGCGAAGCGGTAACGCCGCCCATACACGGATCGACCAGCAACGAAATATGCGGCTGTCCTGCCTCGCCCAGACGTGCCAGTGCCACCGATACTTTCGCCATTTGCATCAGTGACAGGATACCTTCGTGCATGCGTGCGCCACCGGACGTGTTCACCGTGATCAAGGGGATCTGCTGTTCGGCAGCACGCTCGGCGGACCGGGCGATCTTTTCGCCAACGACCGCGCCCATCGAGCCAGCCAGAAACGCGAAGTCATGGATACACAACGACACGCCCAGTTGTTCGATCGTGCCAGTTCCGCACATCGCGGCGTCGAGCTTACCAAGCGATCGACTGGATACCGGCGATCTTTTCGTTATATTTATCTTTCGGCGATACGAAATCATAGCGGATCGTCGGGCGCAAGCTCGGTATCGTGTTCTTGCCAACTGCCGGGATCGAGCAGCAAACTAACGCGCTCGTCCACCGATAGCCGATCGTGAAAATCACACTTCGGGCAGACTTTGGCGTTGTCTTCCCATTCTTTGACATACACGAGCTCGCCACATCCCGGACATTTGCGAAACATTTCTTCCGGGATTTGTTGTTCCGCATCTTTGCGAGGTGATGTGAAATAACGTGGCGATCGTCGTAGAAACTCCTTCACCAGGCCTCCCTAAACGTCGGACATTATAGCACGTTGCGTCCACGACGGCTTGAATCCCGGCAGAATCATCGTCAATACTATAGTGTTTGGCGGACAATGCTCGTTCTGAATCTGTTTGAAGTCGCGCCAAAACCCTTACCGATCCTACAATCAGCTATTCCATAGCCAACCACTCATGCTTCATCCATCTCGTGGCGGGTACGAAGGACCAGTATGGCGCAGTACCATCTACGCATCAAGGAGTTACCGGCCTCCGAGCAGCCGCGCGAACGTCTGCGCGACTACGGCCCGACCGCCCTTTCCGACGCCGAACTGTTGCCATCCTATTACGTGTCGGCGTGCAGGGGCTGAACGTCGTGCAACTGGCGCAAAAGATGTTGATCGACCATGGCGGCTGGGTCGGGCTGCAACGCCTGACCTTCCACGAACTCTGCCAGATTCACGGCATGGGCGAGGCCAAGGCCGCCCAGGTCAAGGCCGCGCTCGAAATTGGTCGCCGCCTGTTGCTGGCGCAACCCGAACAACGCCCGCAGATCACCTCGCCCGCCGATGTCGCCAACCTGCTCATGCTCGAAATGAGCCATCTGGAACAGGAGCACCTCAAGGTCGTCGCTCTCAATACCAAAAACCTGGTGCTACGTCACTTCACCGTATACATCGGCTCGATCAATAGTTCGGCGGTACGTGTCGGCGAAGTGTTCAAGGAGGCGCTGAAACAGAACGCCGCCGCGATCATCGTCGCCCATAACCACCCTTCTGGCGATCCCACGCCCTCACCCGAAGATGTCGCCGTGACCAAGGAGATCGTCCAGGCCGGGCGAACTGCTGGGCGTGGATGTACTCGACCATCTTGTGATCGGGCAGGGCCGCTGGGTCAGCCTGCGCGAGCGCGGGCTAGGCTTCGGCGGTGCTGCGGCGGTGATTTCTTTTTGATTTACACGCGTGAAGATGATAGCGGACTATCGGCAGCAACAGCTACAATGGATAACCCTTGGTTACACCTCCCAGATTCGGAGCTATTCGTACTTCCTTCTGACAAAGATGCAATTATCAAAGCGAACTCCAAAGGATCAGCTGATGGATTCATTCATCTCGAACTCTTACCGGAGCCATTTCTTGGAGATATAAACGCGCCCGTGGTTTTGCTCAATCTCAATCCTGGCTATTCACCAGATGACATCCTTCAACATCAACATGCCTATTTTTCTGATGTGTTACGCAAGAATCTACGGCATGAGGCTTTAGATTACCCATTTTATTTGCTTGACCCGAATATTGGAGGCTCTGGCTATTGGTGGTGGCAGCGTAAGTTACGGAGCCTCATAGAAGATGTTGGCAATCAAACCGTTGCTCGTAATGTGTTTTGTGTCGAATATTTTCCCTATCACTCTCATCGCTTCCACCACCGTGGGCTAATTGTTCCATCACAGCTCTATAGTTTTTCACTTGTTCGATCCGCAATGGCTCGCGGTGCCATCATCATCCTGATGCGAAGCAAACGATTGTGGCTCGACGCTGTTCCTGAACTTGCGAAATACGCTAACTTTTGTGAACTTAAAATGTCGTAAAATCCCGTAATCAGCCCAGGTAACTGTTCAACAGGAGATTCAGGATACTCAAAAATCATCCAAAGTGTAAATATCAGTGAGAGGAGGCAAAACATTGACTAGGCGCTGGGTCAGTCTGCGCGAACGCGGGCTAGGCTTCGGCGGTGCGCGGCGGTAAGTATAGAGAGGGCATCCCATGTCCAACGACAACCCCGCATCACATGCACTCCCGCATGTAATCATTACCACGGATGGCGCTGCACGCGGGAATCCAGGTCCCGGTGGTTGGGCAGCACTCCTCCAGATCGAAAAAGAAGACCGCGTCATCGAAAAACTTGTGGTTGGTCAGGAGGAAGCGACGACCACCAATAACGCTATGGAGATCCAGGCAGTCATAGGTGGGCTTGAAGCGCTCAACCGACCTTGCGACGTGACACTACGCATCGACTCGACCTACGTCATCAGCGGTATCAAACGCATCCTCGCGGGACGACCTTTTCAGGTCGGCGCGAAAAACGATCAACGCTGGTCACATCTCGCGGATGCCATGCGCGGTCATACGATCACGTATGAGTGGGTCAAAGGGCATGCCGGAGATGATCGTAACGAGCGTGTGGATGCCGCAGCGACACAGGCCGCCGACCAAGCCTACAACAACGCTGAACAAACCCATAGCTCACCACAAAGTGGTGATGCTTCAACAAACTGGCTGCTCACGATATGTTCTCCAGGGAGCAACCGTCCTGTTCAGTGGACACTTTCACAGGTACAGATTTTCGCAGTGGAGAGGTGCATGCAGTCGGCATTACCGAGCCAACTGCTATGTGGCAAGGGCTGATCGATGGCCTCAAGAGCGCTCAAGACCTTGCGGCTGAAACGCTCGTCGGCATCACTGTACAAACAAATTTTGAACTTATCGTGAAGCAGGGACGTGGCGAATGGAAAGTCAAGAATCCTGCTCAACAGCCGTTCGCAGCCCGTCTGGCGATCCTGCGCACGAAACTTGGCGAGATTCGTTTCGAGTTCCTGGGAACAGAGGAACTTCGACAACTGATGGCATCCCAAAGAGCTCTATACGTGCGGTAAGCACAGATTGAGCATGGGCTTAGCCCATCCCAATACGTGGGTAGATACGGAAACGTACGTGCATACATCGTGCGATATTCGTTTCCGGTGGTCTATGGTCAGTCGTCGGTGGTCATTTTCAAGGGAGCAAATACCATGGAACATGTCACGGAATCAACCCTGATCCCTCCGATCCGCATACCAAGGCCGAACTATTAGAGCGTATCGGTCCATCATGGGATGCCTTTCAGCGTTTGATCGCTCGGCTGACCGATGAAGAATTGGTCGCCTCTACTGGCGACGATGGCTGGTCGGTCAAAGACTACATCGTGCATATGACGGTCTGGGAGCAGTCAGTCATCAACCTGCTACGCGGCATCCCGCGCCACCTTGGGCTGGGCGTGGACGAGCCAGACCTATCTCACGGTGGATGAGGACGGCCTGAACGATATCATCTTCGAGCAGAACAAAGATCGTTCGTTGCAGGACGTGCTGGCCGCCTTCGAGAGAACCACCAGGATTTCCTGACGACCATCGAACCGCTCGACCGATGCCGACATGCACAAAACCTATTCGCAGTACCTGCCGGACGAACCAGGCGAGGACAACGGCGAGCCAGTGATCCATCGCCTTTCCGGTAACACACACGACACTACGATACCATCTCACATGGATCGAGGAACGTATCGGGCAAGGCTAGGAGCGACTATCACTGTCTGACTGAGCAACAGGGCCACACAATATCTCCGTGTGGTCCGCTGCCAGTGGTCCGATCGTCACGCATCACATGTCGAGCGGCAACGCTTCGATCGTGCGTCCCTGGTAGCCCGTCATCGTCGTCGCCATACACAGCGAGTTGTAGATCGCTTCTTCGGTCGCTTCGATTGCTGCCAGAAACAGCGGCGATACCAGTTCGTTGGGCAGATCGGGTATATGGACGATGGCGGCGCGGCGCTCGACGGTCGTCGCACGCCTGATGCGTCGAAAATGCGAGCGCGTAATCGCCCGAACCGTTGCTGAACGCGGCACCTGTGCGAGCGAGTCCTGCCATAGCGCGGCTCGCGAGCCGCGTCAAGATTACGATCAGACAAGGGCGCGTCGGTGGCGAGCACGATCATGATCGAGCCGTCGGCGTCGCCACGATCGAGCACATCCTTGAGATAATAGCGTCCGAGCCGCCGACCGACGGGGATAGCCCGGCTATCTGCAACACCCCGCCAAAGTTCGACTGCACCAGCGCGCCAACGGTGTATCCACCGAGCGTCGACGGGCAGACGGCGCGAACTCGTGCCGATGCCACCTTTCCAGCCGAACGCGACGGTGCCTGTTCCGGCTCCGACGCACCCTTCCGCGACCATACCATCCTGTCGCAGTTTGATCGCATCCATGATCTGGGCGGCTGTCAGCACACGGCGACGGATATTGTTCAGGTAGCCGTCGTTGGTCTCGCCGACGACCGCATTGACCGACAGCACCGCCTCGTTGCCGGGTTGTGCCAGCGTCCAATCCAGGATCGCGTCCGCCGCGCGTGGCACGGCCAGCGTATTGGTCAGCAGGATCGGCGTCTCGATCTCGCCAAGTTCCGCGATCTGGGTGCTGCCCATCAGCTTGCCAAAGCCGTTGCCCACCGCCATCCCGGCCGGAACCTTGTGCTGAAACAGGTTGTCGCCGTGAGGCAGGATCGCGGTCGCGCCGGTCCGAACGTCATCGCCTTCGACCACGGTGACGTGCCCGACACGTACACCCGCGACATCGGTGATCGCGTTCAATGGTCCAGGCTGGAGGATACCTGGCACCATGTCCAAGATCGCGCACACGACAGCGATCGTGTCGATCTGTGCTCTGCGCCATCACCGTATCTTTTGCTGCGATCTATTCAACACCAAATCATCACCTTTCGAACTATGTTGAATCTGGAGAATCAAAGTACACTCTGTCCAAAGATAACACCGAGTTCGATCGCGCCAAGATGCCACAACCCTGCCGATGGCATGATCAAGGATATGGAGCATACCGATGGATCGAACGCATACCGCCAGCAAATATGAACCCCTGCTTGACGACCTATCTCGTATCTCTAGAACGCGAGCTACCTGGATTCGTGACCGGGCTATATATCCACGGCTCGATCGCCCTTGGTGCCTTCCATGAACCATCGAGCGACATCGATTTCATCGCGGTGATCAGCCGCCATGTGACCCCAGAAGACATCGGCATACTCAAGACCATCCACCGCGACATCAAGCAGACCTATCCGCGATGGGCGCTGGAAGGCGGCTACCTTCAACCCGAGGATATGGGCGAAAGCAGAGGATTCCGTCACGCCATTTCCATATATCCACGACGGCAAATTCAACGCGGCCGGACATTTCGATCTTAACGATATCACCTGGTGGGTGCTCAAGCAGCATGGCATCACATTGCTCGGTCCACCCGCACAGGAGCTTACCCTACGATGTCGATTGGGATACGTTGATCCAACGAATGGGCCACAACCTCAACACCTATTGGAAAAGTTGGACCAAGAGTCCCAGCAAAATGGCGATATTGCTGGATGATTGGGGAATCGAATGGGCCGTGCTGGGCATGCTGCGGCAATACTATACCTTTCGCGAACACGACGATCACCTCCAAAACTGGTGCGGGTTTGTATGCCCTCGATCATGTGCCGGAAGAATGGCACAAGATCGTGCGTGAGGCACTACGCATCAGGACCGGCGAGGGAAAAGCATACTATCCGGCCCCACCACGTCGCGCTTTGATCGCCGTCGGCTTTATACGCTACGTCATCAAAGAATGTCAGGTGTACATAAGCTGATGAGAAACTCATGCGCAATATCGCGTCGAGTATCACCTCGCACACAGGAGATGCGTAAGGAGTTCTTCAGGATGTACGCACCAGTGTAGTATTGAATGATCGGCCTGCGTCGCCTAGGATTTGAAGGCAGAAGGAGACGTTGCGCATGGCTATATTGAATATGACAACTGAGCAGGGAATCGAAGCCATCCGGTTGGGGAATGCCGAGCGCGGCAAGACCTTACTACGGCAGGCAGTGGTTCAAAATCCGGACGATGAGCAAGCATGGCTATGGCTTTCGACGGTCGCAGGTACGACCGCACAGCAACTTGATTGCTTGCGCCATGTGCTCGAAATCAACCCGTTCAACCATGCTGCGCGCCGCGATCTGGCAGCGATCCCTCCACGCTATCACTATGATGCACCAGCCACGACCGCTGGCGCGCCGAATGCCGTAGCGTCATCTGCAGCGAAACGTTCGGCCTTCTCCAGCACCTGGGGCGCGATACCGTCGGTCGTTTCGTCGATACCGGTTGCTTCAGCACACCAGGCTCTGCGGAACGACACCATGGTCATGGGCGCACCCGCCGCGAAGTCGCCGAGCTATTATGGCAGCGCGGGCACAAAGACCAGCGGCACACAATCGATTCCAGCGATCATCATTCCAGCCCCAACCTTGCTTGAGCCACTCGACGAACAACCCCGCGATCCTGATTACTCGCCGGTACAGGCAGTTGCCGCACGCAAGTTCGCGCAGGGTGTCGTTCGCAAAAAGTCGGCGTCCGTGCCGCACCTGGGACGGATCGCGCTGGGCATGGTGGTCTTCGCCCTGATCGTTCTGATGCTCCTGGCACTGTTGATCGATCGCTCGGCACGTATCGGCGAGCAAATCCGTGCAACCGACTGCGGCGCCCACCCGTGCGACTGCCGCACCAAGGGCTACGACGACGCTCGACCCGAGTGGACGGGTCTTCGGATCGGGTGCGACGGCGGTCGATAGTTCACATGGCGCGCTCAACGTACCCGGAACAGCCTTTATTGACGGTCGCGTGATGGATGCGAACCCACCCTGGACACTCGCGGTGATCTGGGTCTGGGCGCAACCCTTCGAAACCAGTCATGTTGCTTGTAAAGTGCCACACGGCTCGGCGGTCCTGCTGCTTGAAACGCAAACATCGACCAACGGCCAACATAGCGTACACATTCAGCGCCGCGATTGCTCTGGATGGATCAGTGCTGATCTGCTATCGCCGAACGCAGTGCCCGTGATTGGGCCGATCAAAAGCAACGACAACGGCATCACCGAGAAGTAGCGCTTTACGGACCGCCCCATATTCGCTTCATCTCGCTATCGTACAGATAGACATAGGACGCGCCGGCAGCATCGGCACCAAGTAGTGCCCGTGGCTTGCCGGCGGCGTCCAATATGCTGAGACTTGTTCGACCGTTTTCCTCCACGATCAGAGCCGCTCTGGTACGGTTTTGCTGATCGAGCAGACTCAGCCCCGCTTTTCCATCCGCATCGAGCAGCAACGCCGCACGTGGCTGTCCTTGTTCATCGGCGAACGTCAGGATCGGCGCGCCGCCTGCTTCCATACCGACGCTGAGCCGATTACGGCCATCCGCATCGAATAACGCTAGACGCACATTGCCGTCGCTCGATGTCACCCAGTTCCACGCGTGTCGCGCCGTGCTGACGCCAGCACGACAAAGTTTCGCGCCGCGATTCGCGCCGGAACGAACACTCCCGTCCAGCGATCCACGATCACGAAGGCGATCATCCCGCCGAGCAAGAGGAACAACAAAAGGACCAGGAAGCGCCAGCGACGATTTTGACGCTCGATCTGGTCCAGCCGCAATAATAAAGGCTCGAACGCGGATTGGTGCATAGTCTATCTCCACGAAATAATGATGGCTCTTGAACATAGATCGAACCGAGGTCAGGGATACTCTGCCAATACCCCGGCATCATGGCGGCGTGCAAACGCTTTGCTCACATCCTGATTCGGCGACATTGTAACAAGCGCTCGACCCAAAAAGCTGTTTTGGTTCACGTGTAGCGGTAGCGCGACTGAAACGGAACAGCGTGGTGAGGAGCGAACGTCGATGAGGAGCGTCCAGCACGAACGGTGCCGTGTCAGTCGTCAGCGATGATGTTCCGTTGGGGCTCTCGTTTGGGGCAAACAAAAGCGTCCGGCATGTGCCGGACGCTTTTGCGCTCAATCGTTATGGTCGATCAGGCAACGGCGGGCGTGGCAGTTCCAGCCAGCACTCGCAGACACATAGTGCAGGATGCCACCGTTGCGGTAATAGAGTCATTTCGCCCGCCGAATCGATCCGCGCACGCACCTTGAATTGAATCTCGGTGCCGTCATCACGACGTGCCTTCACGTCGAGCATCTGGAGCGGTTCGAGCGTTTTCCATGCCTTCGATCGTGATAGTGCTCGCTGCCGTCCAGGCCAAGCTCCTCCCAGCCGTCGCCACCGGCGAACTCCAGCGGCAGCACGCCCATGCCGACAAGGTTCGAGCGGTGGATACGCTCGAAGCTTTCGGCGATCACCGCGCGGACGCCCAGCAAGAACGTGCCCTTGGCGGCCCAGTCACGCGAACTGCCGGTACCGTATTCCTTGCCCGCCAGGATCACCAGCGTGGCGTTGTCCTCGGCATAGCGCATCGCGGCATCGTAGATCGACATCTGCTCGCCGGTTGGCAGGTGGATCGTCACGCCACCCTCGGTGCCGGGTGCCAGGTAGTTACGCAGACGAATGTTCGCGAACGTACCGCGCATCATGACCTCGTGGTTGCCGCGACGCGAGCCGTACGAGTTGAAATCCTTGGGCGTAACACCCTTCTCGATCAGGTAGCGTCCCGCCGGGCTATCCTTCTGGATACTGCCCGCCGGAGAGATATGGTCGGTCGTCACGCTGTCGCCCAGCATTGCCAGCACACGCGCATCCTTGATCGTTTGGAGTGGCGGCTACGGTCTTGCTCATGCCGACGAAGTAGGGCGGGTTCTGGATATAGGTGGAATCGTCGCTCCAGGCATACAGATCGCCTTCCGGTACAGGAATCTCGTTCCACTGCTCGTTACCGGTATACACGTTGCCATACTGTTCGCGGAACAGCTCCGGGCTCAGCGCAGCTATTGACGAGACTCTGGACTTCCTCGGCGGTCGGCCATACGTCCGCCAGATACACCGGCTTTCCATCCGAGCCTATGCCCAGCGGCTCGTGCATCAGATCGATATCGACCGTACCAGCCAGCGCGTACGCCACCACCAGCGGCGGTGAGGCCAGATAGTTCGCGCGCACGACCGGATTGATGCGTCCCTCGAAGTTACGGTTGCCGCTCAACACGGCGCTGACCACCAGATCATTCTCTTTGACCGCATCGGCGATCTCGTCGGCGACCGGACCACTGTTGCCGATACAGGTCGTACAACCGTAGCCGACGACATTGAAGCGCAGCGCTTCGAGCGACGTCAAGCAGATCGGCACGTCGATAATATTCGGTGACCACACGCGAGCCGGGTGCGAGGCTGGTCTTGACATATGACGGAACCTGCAGGCCACGTTCGACGGCCTTCTTTGCCAGCAGACCAGCGGCGATCATCACCGATGGGTTCGACGTGTTGGTGCAGGAAGTGATCGCGGCGATCACGGTCGAGCCATGGGTAAGTGTCACGTCTCTCGCCGTTCAGGCTGATGTCGACCTGATTGTCGCTATACAGGTTTTCGCGGCTCGCATGGGGCTTGCCGTTGGCTTCCGCACTTTGCTGTTCCGGTTTCCGTGCCGCCTTCGCCGGCCCAGCGCATATAGCCACGTCCGGTGGTAGAGCGTGGAGCTCACGGTCTGGTTGAATGTCGTTTTGAGCGAAGTCCAAAACGATTCCTTCATCGCCGTCAAGGGGCACGCGATCCTGCGGTCGGCGCGGTCCGGCCAGGCTCGGCACGACGGTTTGAAGATCGAGTTCCAGCAACGTGCTGAACTGTCGGATCGGGCGTTTCGTCGGTACGGAACAGACCCTGTTCCTTGGAATAGGTTTCGACCAGTTCGATGCAGGTCGTCGGGTCGTCCGGTCAGGCGCAGGTAGCGCAATGTTTCGTCGTCGACCGGGAAGAAACCACAGGTCGCACCATATTCAGGAGCCATATTGGCGATCGTCGCGCGGTCGGCGAGGCTCAGGTTGCTCAGTCCAGCGCCGCAGAACTCGACGAACTTACCGACGACGCCCTGGCGGCGCAGCATTTCCGTGATCGCCAACACCAGATCGGTCGCGGTCGCGCCTGGACGTAGTTTGCCGGTCAGGCGCACGCCGACGACGGCAGGTGTCAACATCGCCAACGGCTGTCCCAGCAGCACAGCCTCGGCCTCGATGCCGCCGACGCCCCAACCTAGTACGCCCAGTCCATTGACCATCGTGGTGTGGCTGTCGGTGCCGACCAGACTATCGGGGAACGCGACGTTCGTCGCCGTCGATCTCACGTGTCTGAACGACACTGGCGAGGAATTCGAGGTTGACCTGGTGAACGATGCCCGTAGCGGGTGGAACGACGCTAAAATTATCGAAGGCCTGCTGGCCCCAGCGCAGAAACTCGTAGCGTTCGCTATTGCGCTCGAATTCGAGCCCGGCATTGATCAGCAAGCGCATCGTTCGTGCCGTATGCATCCACGACCACCGAATGGTCGATCACCAGATCGGCGGGCGACAACGGGTTGATCTTGGCCGGATCGCCGCCAAGTTCCCGCATCGCGTTGCGCATCGCCGCAAGATCGACCACGGCGGGAACGCCGGTGAAGTCCTGCAACAACACGCGTGCTGGCTTGAACTGCACTTCGCGCTGTCCTGCACTTTCGGGTGTCCAGCGCGCCAACGCTTCGACTTCTTCGGGAGTCGTAAAACCATCACCACAATTGCGGAGCAGCGATTCGAGTACAACCCGGATCGAAACCGGCAAAACGGTCATATCCGCCCCGGTCGCAGCGGCAAGCGCGTCTAAGCGATAGATCGTATACGTTTTTCCGCCGACGGTGATTTCCGCACGCGCATTAAAGGTGTCGATCGGGTCTAGCATCGTCGATTGACCTTTCCTGGGAGGCAGTCCTAGCCTCCACAAAGTTACTTTCCAATAATGGTTCTCATTATAACAAGCCTGATCTATTCGTCATAGGGCCATTATGGAATAGATTGCATAGGGACAGCCTATAGCAATCAACCAACAATCGGTGGATAACTCGCCAAATTGTGGATAACTTTTTTGATTTGGGCAGCGCTATGGCACGATTGCGTCAAGCAATGACTCCGCAATGCGTGTGCCCGCAGCCAGATCGCCCCAGCGTACCGCGTCGATCATCAGGGCACTCGCACCTGCATCGAGAGCGGCACGAGCCGCCGCCGGGGTCGTGATGCCGCCGAGCATGATGCGGGGCAGATCGACGGCTTCGCCAAGGTCACGCAAGGTTTGCAGAACCAAAGGAAAGACCGCAGGACCGAGCATAAAGCCATCCCACCCACCATCGTATGGAAGCGGCAGCACGAGGTGGTCCCACGAGCACAAGCGCATCCGCCCCGGCGGCTTCGATAGCCTGGGCAGTGACAACCACCGGTTCGTCATAGCGCAACATCACCAGAACTGGACGCGGCGTAGCAGCGCGCGACCACTTTGACAGCGCCAGAACTGTCACCTTCGGGCAGAATCAGCAACCCTGCTATATCATGGCCTTCGAGCCTCGCAGCCATCTCGCCAAGCTCATCCCCCTCACCCTGTAGACTGACGATCACGGGCAACGTCGAGCGTTCCCAGCGGTTCGTCTCTTCTTTGAGCAAGATGCGTAATCCGATCGTGGGAAGCGCGGATACGACCAACCCACCAGGCACAGCCGCGAACTGAGGAACCGGGTCATGGCGCGTATGGAGTGTGGCAGTGCGCGTAACGAAGGCACCATATGGACGGAGATCGAGGTCGCGTACCACACAGCCTGGTGCGGGCAACAGCGCCGTGGCAACGGCGAGGCCATAGGGATTGCGCGGGGCCAATTCGATCGATGCCTCGTTCATACGCGTATACGCTCCCAGCCACTCCCACGAAAACGCAACCATGCCAGGATACCCTGCAGAGCCAGATCGGAACTAAGGGCGATCCAGGCCCCAGCAGACCAAGCCATGGAATCAACACCATCGCCAACGGCAAACGCAGCATCCACGGTGATATCAGTTTAATGATAAAGGGGAAGCGTGTATCACCCGCCCCACGCAACGCACCAGAAAAGATGAAACTGGCCGCCAGCAGCGGTTGAATGATGCCAACGGTGCGCAACGGATGCACGCCCTCGCGACCACCGCCGGATCGTTCACCAGGACCCACAAGAACCATTGCGGCACCAGCACAGAACAACACCCCCATGACCCCCATGAAGATCACGCCCTGGCGAAACGCTTCGTTAGCGCTGCGCCGTGCGAGACCCAACATCGTCCGCGCCGAGGCTCTGCCCAACCAGCGTTGTCGCCGCCGCCGCGAATCCGGCACCCGGCAAGAACGACATGCTCTCGATCGTGAGAACCGTATTGTGCGCCGCGAACGCGACCGTGCCAAGTCCCTGTTACCATGCGCGCGATATACGATCAAAGCCGATTGGAAGGCCAGTTGTTCGGCTCCAGCAGGCAACCCAACACGCAGTAAGCCGCATGCGACATCTCGCGCTGAGGCCAGGGAAAACGGTCGAGGCGCAGCTTGCCGCGCCCACGCATCAGAATAACACACCAGTACACCCACCGACGCCGCGCGCGATCGACGCGCCCCAGGCCGAACCAGTCGACACCGATACCGGGAAACCCGAAGTGACCGTTGACCAGTAACCAGGCGATCAAGATATTGATGCCGTTGACGACCAACATTAGCAGCAGTGGCGTGCGTGTGTCGCCAATGCCACGTAGTGCGGCATTTCCAACAAACAACATCGCCGCCAGCGGCATTGTCAGCGCAGTAATCCGTAAAAACGAGATCGCCAGGGGCACTACGTCGGCGGGAGCGCCCAACGCCCGCACTATGTATGGAGCCGTCGCCAGGATCACCACCATCGTAAAGGTTCCCATGATCGCACTCAGCCAGAGAGATTGACGCAACGCTTCGTTGGCCTCGCCCACGCGTCCCGCGCCGATGGCTCGTGCGATCAGGGCGGTCGCGCCCACTGCCACCGCGATGAACAATGTGGTCGCGGTCCACACGACGTATCCAGAAATGCCCACCGCCGCTAGCGCCTGGGCGCTGCCATACCCCAAATCTGTAGCGACGTTGAGGGCAAGATGGCCCACCAGAAACGTATCGACAAGCCCCACCAACAGATTAAGCAACTGCTCGCCCACGGCAGGAAGCCCAAGTTTGAAGACGGTACGTCGTAATGTGACCTGATCATTTGGGAAGTGCAGATACATGTCTGCGTTTTAGAATATTTGTTCGTATTCCCACAAATATATCCTCGTCATAGAGTATTCATATCCATCGTTGGGGGATAATGTGGCTTATTGTGGGATAATGTGGCTTATTCCCTGCACAACTTCTTCAGATGGCACCATGTCCGCCAAGCGCGACGAGTATACCACGCCCCTTTGGCACATACAAAAAAACGACGGCCCTGATGAAGGACCGTCGTTGAAATGTGTGGCGAATTGTCGATTATGGTTTGACGATCGCCGTGTTGTCGAAGCGAACCGTAACCGGATCGTCGAAGTTCTCGATATAGAAGCCGGTACCACCACTGGTAAGCGAATCGTCGGTAAACGACGCTACTTGCTTGTCGTTGATATCCAACGAAATCTCGTTGCCGATCGCCGCCATCGTAATACGATTCACGTCGTTCTTTTTAATCACGTCGTCGTTGGCGGGTTCAGCCACCGTCGTCCACTCGTTCGAAATGGCTTTCGAGCAACCATATTGCCCGGCATTGCTGATCCAGCATACGTACATGCTGCGCTTACCGTCGGTTTCGTTATACCGCATGATCACGCCGCCATAGCCAGTTGCCTCGCTGATTCGTAGCTCCGTCGAGATCGCTCCATCGGTCATATTGGCTGCCTTATCCGGCGTAACCGTCAGATATTGTTGTGGCGAGCGTAGTACCATCTCGTAGGAGCCATCGATAACGCTGGCAGCGTAATCAGGATCAT
Source organism: uncultured Chloroflexia bacterium (assembly GCA_963782315.1). Lineage (GTDB taxonomy): Bacteria > Chloroflexota > Chloroflexia > Chloroflexales > Kallotenuaceae > JBBSGA01. Next base: position 88,546 of record CAWAJS010000038.1, on the reverse strand, counting down.
CGCCTACAGGCCAATCACCTGTATCAGTGTCGAAGTTCGATGCCAGCACGATCGATATATCGCCGGTGTTGCCGCCATCATTCGCGACGGCGGTTTCGGCTGCGCCAGAACCGTCATTCCCCGATCCCGCCTGATCGCCACCGCCACTTTGATCGGCACCCGCGACTGTGCCGACGACCGCGAGCTTAGCGACATTGGCATCTGCCGCGCCGGTCTTACCGACAGTCATTTCACCTTCCATGAGCTCGCCAGTGGACGCACGCAGAATTTGCGCCTTGATCTGGTCACCATCGCCATGTGACCGCAGAATGTTACATACATCGGCTTCGCTGTTAACTGATGATCCTTCGAGCTTCAACAATAAGTCGGCGGGCTGAATCCCAACCTGAGAGGCGGTTGAACCGCTCGCCACGCCGATGACGACCAACCCATCCTGCGTGCCGAAGAAGTCCTCGAACACATTCGGATACAGGTTCAGGCCAATGTACTGGCGGTTCTTGCCTTCTTGTAGCGCATCGATGATTGGGCGAGCCTGCGACATAGCGATCGCAAAGTTGATGTTTGGCTCGCGCTCACCTTCGGCGGTATAGAAGCCCAGGGTATTGATGCCGATGACTTCGCCTCGACGATTGACCAGCGGACCGCCTGAATTGCCGTGCGTAATGCCAGCATCGGTCTGGATCAAGTCCTGATACTTATCGCGCTGTGCGTTGAGCCGCGACACCGTACCATTTGTAACAGTCAGATCATTACCTAAATCGAAGGACTCAGGATAGCCTAGCGCCACGACTTCGGCACCGACCTTCATGGTGCTACTGCTGCCGAGACTGGCCTGTTCCATGCCGTCCGTGTTTTCGACCTTGAGCACCGCCAGATCATCACACTGGGCGCGACCCAGCACTCGCGCCGGACGCGCACGGTTCGAGTTAGCGGGTGCAACCTGCACCGACGATGCACCTTCGACGACATGGGCATTGGTGATGATATAACCATTTTCCAGATCGTAAACAATGCCGGTGCCACCGCCAACGCCTTCGGTATTGATGGGTGTTTCGGCGAACTGCGCCAGGACCAGTACGGTCGCAGGGCGGAGTTTCTCGGCAATGTCTTCGTTATTCATTGTTGCCACGGTCGGCGTCACTTCCGGTGTGGGCGATGCCTCGGCGGTGGGTGTCATGGCCGCGGTTGGTTCCACCGCTACCGTAGGCTCTGCTGGAACTTCCGTCGGCGTCTGCGCTACAGGGGTGCCACCACCACATGCTGCCAGAAGGAGCGCTGCGATCGGGAATAGGCGGAAAAGTCGTCGCATCTGGGCCTCCAAGAATCTGCGATTGAGAGATGCCGCTAACTTTCAGTAAAGCGTCCAGCAGTCACGAGAATGGTGATGCCGTGCTAGTAAGTTCAGGGCGGATTATATCTTAGCATGGAGGGCAATTCATAACAACTCAATCACGCGGTTGGTGTTTGGAAAGAGGATGGTGAGAAACGCCAGAACAAGCCTATACCTGTAGGCTACTGCGACGTATCTCGCACATGTACATGCCGTTCAAGCCAATCGACGACACGATCAATCGCTTCGCGACCATGTTCACCGATGATCAGTTGATGACCGCCATCGTCGATCCAGGTGAGTTCTTTGTCCGAACTGGCGAGGGCACGATACACTTCCTCGGCACAGATCGGCACGGCGACAGTATCTCTACGTCCGTGCAGGACCAACGTCGGTGTTTCAACCCTGCGGAGCAGTTTACGAGCATAGCGTGTGATGCGGAAGAAATGATCGACCGCCGACATTGGGATACGAGCATTTTGCAGGATTGCGCGGCGAACCGAAGGGTCGCTCATATCGACAACGGGGGTGTGACGACGCACTCTCTCCTGCACCACCGGATCGTCCAATTCGGCATCGGTCAGTGGGTACCACCAGCGGATGGCATATTTGGCTACCGGAATGAATGCACCCGCCAGTCGCCAATAAAGGTAGGCATACCGATCAGCACCAGGGCGATGGGAGGGCGTTCCGCAGTTTCCGCCACCGCCAGCGCGCCACCCATCGAGTGACCGATCAACACGACATCGCGGCAGGTTGTGCGGAGCGCCATGTGTGCTGCCGTCACCGCCTCGAACCAATCGCGCCAACGCACAGTTCGCATATCGGTGGACGTCGAGCCGTGTCCCGGCAACAAGGGAATACTTACACGGTATATCCACGCCGAATCAGTTCGTCACCGAGTGGACGCAGATCGGACTGGCGACCGCCAAATCCATGGATAAGCAAACATCCGACATTGTTTCCATGCTCGAACACCGTACTCAGAAATGGTCATCATCCCCCTCCATTCTCATCATATCCTTGAGGGTATCATACATCGCGTAGCGTTTCGGCGGACGCCGGGTGTTGCAATGTGGATTCATTGTTGATGCGCGTGAACCGTGCGGTTCATATAGCCATAGAGGATTACCATGCGTGTAGTATTCGTCGCAGCCGTGTCTTGATCGTCATGCTATCAATGGCGGCGTTGCTCGGGCCCCAAACACCGGCTCCGGCGCTACCCGTTCGCTTCGTCGACGATCCAGCCTGGATCGTACAAGCCCAACATCTCAGCCGTCTACGCATCGTCCTCGCTTGCACCAATCTCGTGCTAACACCGCTGCTCTTGTGGATGTTCGTTCAACAAGGATGGTCCGCAAAACTTCGTAGGCGTGTTGCCGAACGTGGTTTTCGCAACCAATGGCTTCAGGTGGGAGCATACGGCATCGTCCTATACATTGCCATGTTTCTTTTGTCGCTACCGCTCGCATACCTCCAGCTATATGTTGCGACGGCGCTATGGATTGTCATGCGAAGCCGCGACGGAGTGGCTGGTACGGCAAGCCCTCGAAGGAGCCGTAAGCCTGGTACCGTTCCTGGTGGCGCTGGAAGGCTTCTATTGGTTGGTGCGGCGCTGGCAGTATACCTGGTGGATCTGGGCCAGCATCGCATATGTCCTGTTCAGCATCACGTTGGTATACCTACAGCCACTTGTGATCACGCCGATCTTCTTCGAGCAGCGACCGCTGACGGACACAGCGTTGCGCGAACGCATCCTGCGTCTGGCAGACGCCACCGGCATCAGCATCAGCGACGTGTATGTGATCGACGCCAGTTCGCAGGGCAATGAAGGTAACGCGTATTTCACTGGTGTCGGCGGCTCGACCCGTATCGTGCTATACGACACCCTGCTTACCAACTATGCGCCCGAAGAACTCGACACAATCCTGGCACATGAAATGGGGCATTGGGCATCATGGCATATCTGGAAAGGATTGGCGCTCAGTTGGGTGCTTGCACCGTTCGGATTATGCTTGGTGCACATTCTGATGCGGCAATTTATGCCGCGTTGGGGAATACGCAGCATCGCCGATGTCGCGAGTTTTCCCTTGCTGCTCCTGATCGTCATGCTCCTGACGACCGCCGCGCTACCGCTCCAAAACTGGCAAAGTCGGCGCTGGGAAACGGAAGCGGATCGTATCTCGCTGGCAGCCACGGGAGACCGCGAAGCGTTCGCACGCACCTTCGTCCGACTGGCACAGCAAAACTTGAGCGATCCTTCGCCACCCCAACTTGTGGAAGGAGTGTTCGCGACGCATCCGGCACCAGCACGCCGGGTCGAGTGGGCGTTGACCTCTCCCTTGACGCATACATTGCTACCGTAGTATGATCATGGATGGAGTAGCAGTTTATGCGCCGGTTTACGTCGCTTTCTTGCAATGGATTACTCTCACAGAAAGGCCATGAACATGATACGTGTAAACGTCGATAGCATTCGTGTCAGCCTTCTGACCCAACAACGCATGGTTATGCTGCGTGAAGTCGATAGTCGGCGATTATTGCCGATCTGGATCGGTGCTTTCGAGGCGGAAGCTATTGCCACTGCACTTCAGGGTCACGAGACGCCACGCCCGATGACCCATGATCTTCTCAAGAATGTCATTGGCGAATTGGGTGGAACGGTGCAATATATCGCAATCACCCACCTGCAGGACACTGCCTACCACGCACGCATCGTGGTCGACATCCATGGTTCGCAGCGTGAGATCGATTCGCGTTCCAGCGACGCGATTGCGCTTGGTGTACGGGCTGATGTACCGATCTATGTTGCAGAAGCTGTATTCGATCAGGCGGGCATGACTAGCGACGACGAGAACGATGCCGAAATGAGAGCAGGAGGAGCAGGAAGAAACGCCGACGCTTCAACAGCGCGTCAAACGCCAGACCTCCTCCGAAACGGTGGAAACCGACGAGCGTGAAGTCAATGAAGAATCGTTGTCGATCTTCCGCGATTTCATCAACAGCCTGGAAAATCAGAAGCCGCCTGACGAAACGAAGTAGCCATACAACACGTAGAATATTCCGAGGACGGCTGTCATATATGACAGCCGTCCTTTGTTTTCCACAGGGCCATCCACTTGTCCACAGAACCGTATATCTGTGGATAACTGACACCCACCTGTGGAAAACTACCCTGTTATGTGGATAAGTACGCAGATCTGTCGTTTGTGAGATCGGGGTAACTCATGAGTTTTCGTGGATAAGATCGTGGGTGATTGCGCGATCATCGTGGCTCTGTGGATAGTGTGATCAGTCGTCCACAAAGAACGATCGCTCAGATACATCTTTCTGAAGGCCTTTAAACGTAGTTATCAACGAATCCACACTGCCTACTATTGGTACCATTATTAATTAACATATTGGATCATAAGGATGTGGACAAACGGGTACTTGCCAATGGCGCATGGGTTGCTGTACAATTCACGATAAGAGAAGAGCGGCATTCACAACAGTGGTTAGGAGACCTTTACACATGAACACTCATCAGACTTTGATACACCCACACCAGCGCGAGCTTTCGGTTCGCTCCAAACGGTGTGGACAACGTCGCTCGCTCAAGAAGCACACGATATCGTGCGACACCTTGGTAACGTGCTGGATATCCAACCAGGTGAGACATGTGTTGTTCGTGCCGAGCGAAGGCTCGATCACGGCGTTGACGCTGGCGAATGAGTTCGATTGCCAGGTGACGGTGCTGGTCAATCCCGGCGATGAGCCGATCGTTCATCCCGCCCACGATCATATCACCATACAGGCAGGGAGCCTGGATGCACTGCCATTCGAGGCGCGTGCATTCGACGTTGCGATCGTCACGATCCCGCTTGCTGCGGGATTGCAGCGAACGGCGAACGAACTTGCGCGCGTGCTGAAGCACAGTGGACGGCTGGGCGTCGTCGCGCTTTCGCTGTATCAAGACCAACTGAGCGACGAACAGGGTGTTGTAGCGAACACATGGGTGAGCAGGCGACACAGGTTCGTCCTGCCGCCGCGTACCGTGCTGTGTTGGGTGAAGCAGGATTTACCGCATTTCTGAGCGAGGATCGCCGTCGTGCGTTGCGCCGCACCGCCCAGGCGATCTATCGTGAACACATGCTGCAACCCACAGCGCCCGCAGCAGACGCTCTAGGGTTGTATGCTACCGGAGGTATCAGTATGACCCTTATCACGGCTGAGAAAGGCGTCTAGCACCCTCTACGGGCATAGATGAGGTGCGGGTCGAGGTCTTTGCCTATCGATAGGCAAGAACCTCGACCCGCACCCCATTTGAAGCGACGATCACGTTTTGCATTTCGATACCCTCCTCGGTATAATATAAAAGTAAGCTTGACCCGATGGGTCTTACGCGGCGCATACTTGTGAACCCCGCCAGGGCCGGAAGGCAGCAACGGTAAGTAGGTCACTGCGGGTGTCGTAAGGTCGCCTGTTGGGTTCAGGCCCTTTTTTTGTCCACGAATTATCCACTTGTACCCATTCTCCTTCGCCGACGCTCGGTCTGATATCTCACCGTAGGTTGCTTCTAACCACGTACGCAGATGGACCGTTTCGACGTGCCTATCAGCATGTATGAACCCCTCAATATCGTGTTTCCAATCGCTCGATAGCGCAACCTTTCCGCGCTCCGCGGCGTCATACGGCTCACGGAACGTTCCAACGCTTTAGGTCCTTCGCCAACACAGTTGTGGCGAAAGCTCGCAATATATTTCATAGATCGAGGAGATCGTTATGGAGACTCGAACACGTTTGACCCGCTCGACATCAGATAAAGTTATTGGTGGTGTGTGTAGCGGTTTCGCCCACTATTTTGGCATCGATCCGGTGATCGTCCGGCTGATCGCGGTCGCGCTCGTGTTCGCTGGTGGTATCAGCGTCCTGTTGTATCCGGTGCTATGGTTGATCATGCCTGCCGCGTACAGTTCGCAGACCCCTGTGTCGGAAGGCTGGCAGGAAATGCAGCAGTTCGGTCATCAGGTCAAGGGACAGGTCCAGGGTGCGTTCAACGGCGTCGCGCAGCCTCGCTACGATTCGCAGACCGGTCAGCCACTCGCCGGCACCAATGAGTCGTAACCGCCTCGCCGGCGCGATTATGCTCGGCATCGGCGTGCTGGTCGTCGCTAGCATGTTCCCCGGTGGTAGCGGCATCGCCGTCGCGTTGATGCTGTTGGGTGGTGGCTTCTATCTGCTACGTCAGGGCAGCTAACGAGCGCACGCTCACCTGCGGGCAAAGGAACAGATGAACGGCGGCTATCACAATGATAGTCGCCGTTTGTTATCCACACGACTATCCACATACATACACCGCTATTATCGCCACGCCCAACTCACGCCCCACCACCCATATTCCACATGGTAGAATATCCCCATGAATGCGACCAACCAACCTGGTTCGATCTCCCTGCTGGGCGCACGCCTGTGGCGTTGGTCCGGTCCGTGGCGTTCTGCACGCGGACAGATGGCGGGTCCCGCCGCCTAATTTCTCCTTACCTACTGTATTCAACGCATACATATGTGTGTGCTTTTCGATAATGAGCGGATGCTCGCTGGAGCATCGTGTACCGGCGCTCCGTCGTCGCGTACGATAATCGTGTATCATGCGGATTCTTGCCGTGGAGCATGTCATGAGTGAAAATATTCTAGTATCTGTAGCGTGGCCTTATGCGAACGGCCCATTTCATGTCGGTCATATCGCAGGTGTCGTATCTGCCAGCCGATATCTTCGCACGCTATGAACGTCTGCGGGGAAATAATGTGCTGATGGTGTCGGGATCGGATTGCCACGGCACGCCGATCACGCTGGAAGCTGAGCGTCAGGGCATCACGCCGCAGGACGTGATTCGACGCAACCATCCCTCGTTCGTCAACACGCTTGATACCCTGGGCGTCACGTTCGACCTGTTCACACAAACCTATACCGACAACCATTACCGCACGACCACCGAGTATCTTCATGCGCTTGTTGGAGCGGGGGTATCTGTACAAGGAAACGATGACCGGTTCCTACTCCGAGTCGCTCGCAGCGCTTCCTGCCGGATCGCTATGTCGAAGGAACGTGTCCCAATTGTGGCTTTCGACACGAGCGCGTGGCGACCAGTGCGATAGCTGTGGCCGTCTTGCACGAGCCATGGGACTTGATCGAGCCGCGTTCGATCGCTTGATGGTGGGCCAGTCACGTTCCGCGAAACCGAACACTATTTCATCGACCTTGGTAAACTCGAACCGGCGCTACGCGACTGGCTCGACAGCACCGACCGCTCCTATTGGCGTCACCAATACCGCTGCTGTTTACGCAAAACTGGCTTAAACAGGGATTGCGTGGACGTGCGATTACCCGCGATCTTGATTGGGGCGTGCCGGTGCCGATGGACGATCCTGCATATGCAGAACAAACGCATCTATGTCTGGTTCGACGCCGTGATCGGCTATTACTCTGCGTCGATCGAATGGGCCGAACGTATCGGGCAACCGGAACGCTGGCGCGATTGGTGGGTCTGTAACGCCGACGGAAGTTCTCCGGCGCGGTCGTATTATTTTCTCGCCAAGGACAACATCCCGTTCCACACGATCATCTGGCCCGCGATCCTGCTCGGCTATGGCGACCGCAGCCTCGCCTACGATGTGCCTTCCAACGAGTTTTTGAACCTGGAAGGCGAGAAGATGAGCACCAGCCGCAACTGGGCGCTCTGGTTGCCCGATCTGCAGGAACGCTATCAACCCGACCAGTTGCGCTATTATCTGACCGCGAATGCGCCGGAAGGTCGTGACAGCAACTGGAGTTGGTCGGAGTTCGTGCGCCGCAACAACGACGAACTGGTGGCGACCTGGGGTAACCTGGTCAACCGCGTGCTGACGATCGGCTTCCGCAACTTTGGCACGGTTCCTGAACCGGGCGAGTTGCAGGACGAGGATCGTCGGTTGCTGGCGGATGTCGAAGCCGGATTCGCGACCGTGGCGACCTGCTGGATGCCGTGCGTCTGAAAGCAGCCTCGCAGGAAGCGACTGACGCTGGCCCAGCGCGCGAACCAGTACATCAGCGAGCAGGAGCCCTGGAAACTGGTCAAGAACGACCGCGAGCGTGCCGCCAGGTGATCTATGTTGGTCTGCGTGCCATCGACAGCATCAAGACGCTGTTCACGCCGTTCCTGCCGTTCTGTCGCAACGATTGCACACGATGCTCGGTTACGACAGACACCATCGCGCCACAGCCGCACATCGAGCAGGCAGTCGATCCTGATGGACGGTCCGCGTGAGGTGCTGACCGGCGCTTATGATGTCGTGCACGTCTGGCACCCAGCACGCTCGCGCCAGGGCAGCATCTGCGACAACCAGAGCCGTTGTTCACTAAATTGGACGATAAGGTCGTCGAGCGAAGAACTGGCGCGGCTCGCAGCGAGCGCTGCGCCGCGCGGCTAGGAGTATATGCGCGTATGAAGATTGTAGTTGATGCTATTGGCGGTGATAACGCGCCCGCCGCTCCGGTCGCGGGTGCGGTGGAAGCCGCACGCACGTTGGTCGTCGAGGTGATCCTGGTTGGACCGGAAGATCGCGTCCGTGCCGAACTCGCAAAACATGATGCGGCGGGTCTGCGCGGTCACGGTCGTACATGCCCCCGAAGTCATCGAAATGGGCGATCATGCCGTACAAGCGGTACGGCGCAAGAAAGAATCATCGGTGGCGGTGGGTTGCGACTGGTTCGTGATGGCGAGGCCGACGCTTTCGTGTCGGCGGGACACAGCGGCGCAACCATGGCGGGCGCGTTGTTTATCCTGGGTCGCATCGGTAAAATCGAGCGGCCATGTCTGACGACGGTCTTTCCAAGCTACAACAATCACCTGGTCGTGGCGGATGTTGGCGCGAACACCGATTGCAAGCCCGAATACCTGGTGCAGTTCGCGCATATGGCGAGCCTGTACGCGCACCTCGTACTTGGTATCGATCGTCCGCGTGTCGGCCTGCTAGCAAATGGCGAGGAAGATACCAAAGGCGATAAGTTGGTGCAGGATACCCATGCCTTGTTGCGCCAAAGCTCGCTGAACTTCATCGGCAACGCCGAACCAAAGGATGCGCTCGCCGACGATATTGTCGACGTGCTGATCGCCGATGGCTTCGTGGGCAACCTGTTCCTCAAACAAGCCGAGGCGGTGGCGAAGTTCGCAATCCTGAAGGTCAAGGATGCTGTCAAGCCCCGCTTGCCGCTACGGGCGCTGCTGGGACTTGCTCCCGTCGCCGTGTTGGCTGCGCTCAGCCCGGCTCCGGCCTGGGTGCTGGGCGCTGGTCTGGTGGCGGGTCCGGCGCTGCTGGGTGCGCTCGGCTGGCCTGTGTATGGGCTACGCAAGGTGATGGATTACCGTGCACACGGCGGCGTGCCGCTGCTGGGTGTCAATGGCATCGCGATCATCTCGCACGGCAAGTCGGATGCGATCGCGATTACCAGCGCGATTCGTCAGGCCAAGAAAGCCGTGGAAAGCGGTATCGTGGAAGCGATCAAGCAGATCGCGTAGTGTGGACGATCAAGCCCTTTCATGGTGCTAGAGTTAGTGGACGGCTTCACGCATCTTCAAGATGCGTGAAGCCGTCTTTTTATTGCCCGTCTGGCTCGTTGTGGCTAGCCGCTTGTCGGTCGTACCGAAACGTCGCCCGCCGATATCGTGCGTATCGATCCATCATCGCTGCGGACGATCAACGCGCCTTCTGGTGTCACGTCCTCGGCAATGCCATAGTCGATACGACCACCTTCCTCCACCGTCACCTGCTGCCCGAGTGTGTCCAGGCGTGCTCGCCAATGCTGAAAGAGTTCCGTGTGCGCGCCAGCCTTGAGCCGTGCATAGCGTGTGTCCAGGTGGCGCAACAGGGCGAAAAGGATTTGTGCGCGTCCGATAGCGCGACCCAGGGCGGTGGATATGCTAGTCGCCGATGTGCCGAGCGCTGGATCGGTGGATGGATCCCACGCGACGTTGATACCCGTGCCGATGATCGCCCATGTCAGGGTGGATTGTGCCAATTCGGTTTCCAGTAGAATACCGCCGACTTTGCGCCGCTCGACCAGCAGATCGTTAGGCCATTTGAGCGCCACCGTCAGCTTCGTGGCTTCTTCTATAGCCTCAGCGCAGGCCACCGCTGCCACCATTGTCAGCAATCCGCCCTGTCGCGCCGGAAGCCAGGTCGGGCGTAGCAGCGTCGATACGAGCAGGCTGCTCGCGGCGGGAGCGTTCCAGGAGCGCCCGCGCCGTCCGCGCCCGCTTTGCTGCTCGTCGGTACTCAGCACCGTGCCTTCGGGCGCACCATCGCGTGCCAGCAGTTTCAGATCATCGTTGGTCGATCCTGTCGTGGATACATGCTGCCAGTTCACGCCGATGATCGTGTTACCCAGCACATGCGCCATGTTATGCGGCAGGACGTGAAAAGAGTCCGGATCGGTCATGCTGGTGCGATCTCGTACCCCAATTGGTGGGCGACGAACATCACGTCGAGCGTCACAGCGGACGATCCTGTGTCCTCATCCTCCTCGGCGAACGAGCCATCCGCGAGTTGAGCGGCTTGCAGCATAGTCCAGGCACGCGCCACGACCTCGGTACGCAGACCATACCCCGCGTCGAACATCTGCCGTAGCAGCAGTACCAGGGTCGAGGCCGCCCAATCGGACCGCAGAACATTCCCTAGCCCGCCCACCAGTCGTCGGATGCCGCGCCCCTCGATGCCTAGCGTTTCGCTGAACACCGGGACGGCATAGGCGCTCGCATGGAGTTTGAAACCTTGCAACAGCCCGTCGCGGCCTTGCTGTGATTGGAGCCAGGCCTGAGCGCGGTCAAGGGCGAGCGATCCTTCTGGGAACGGCACCAGCGCACTGGCACAGGAGGCCGTAGTATACACATCGGCGGCGGTCGCGTCGGGGTCCATCCACAGTGGCAAATCATAGCGCCGAAGGTCGTCGCTTTCGCGCCAGATACCGCGGCTCTTCTGGGCATTGACCAGAAACGCGACCGCTTTGGCGGTGACGGCGTGATCGTCCAGTCCCAGATCGTGTAGCCATCTGAGCGACGTGGCGGTATGTTGCAACGACCGGGGCGCTCCTGCTATCCAATCGTAGGGAAAGCCGCCGTCATCCTGTTGGAGGTCAAGGAAGGCCTGTGGTGGTTCGGCTGGCTTACCCAGCAGCACCGCCAGTCGTGCCTTTTCCATATCCGACCCATGCGTTGCCACATAGTCTCGCGCCCGTTCGAGGTCTAGCGCCATGTTCCTACTGCTCCCGTTGTTGCGTCAAAAGATGGACTCCCTGTTCGTCCATGGTCAGTTCGATGCGTCCGTCCAACACTTCATGCAATAATCGTGCAGAGCCGATCGGCGCTCTGCGAACGAGCGTTCGGGATCGACGCCGGGTTGGTCGCCATATATCACGGCCTGTGGTTTCAACGTCTGGATCGCCGGATCGAAGGTCGTGCGTCGCCACGGATATACCAGGACCGTCGGGCGCGATGCCGGAAGGATCGGCGTTTCGTCGCCAAGTGATTGCAGCATCAAGATGCTATGCGTCCGGTTCGTCACCGCGAACGCGAGATGTCCACCCGATGCGTCAAGCACCGCGAACGTCAGATCGGCGATACGTACGCGGTCGCCCGTCGCGGCGAATCGCACCGGTACCTTTTGGGCGCGAAGTTGCCGCACTAATTCATCCCATTGCGCCCCGCCATCGGTGGGGCGTACCAACAGCGCCTGTCTGATGGTGTAGCGGCGCACGACCGCAACTGACGCCTGGTAGCGTTGTATCGTCGGCACGGGTCAGCACCAGCAGGTCGATGTATCTGCGCGTGAGTGGCAGTTCTTGTCCCAACCAGTTGGCGACGGCTGTGCCATCGGCACCGCCGTCGACCAGCGCACATTTGTCCGGCGGGCGCGACAAGCAAGATAGCCATCTCCCGCCAGCGGCGGCATGATCAGATGGAAACGTCCATCCGGGCGTCCGCTTTGCCATAGTGCGAACGCGAGGACCAGCACGAGACCACAGCCAATCACCACCGACCGGCAGCGGCAGCGGCCGCATGCGGCTGAGCATTGCTAGCGCGGAGGGCGATCACTTCGATCTCGATCCCTACGTCGCGTGGTAAGCGTGCCACCTGCACCGTCGAACGGGCCGGAGGATTCGTGCCGAAGTATTCGGCGTAGATGGTGTTTACGGTCGCGAAGTCGCCCATGTCGGCCAGGAAGATCGTCGTCTTGACGACCTGCTGCAGTGACGAACCGCCCGCCTGAAGCACCGCCGTGAGGTTTTCGAGTACGCGGCGAGTCTGGATCTCGATCGCGCCTTCGACAACGGTGTTGGTGGTCGGATCGAGCGGGATCTGGCCCGGAGCAAAAGATAAAATCGCCAACCGCAATAGCCTGGGCGTATGGTCCGATCGCCGCAGGGGCGTATTCCGTCGCGATGGTCGTGCGTTGTTCGACATTATCGATCTCCAGTATAAATGACCACCGCACCACGAGTGTACCCGCGACCACTGACCATAGGGCAAGCGAGGCCGGTTCATCGTGCGGTTCGCGTGCAATGCACTTGTGCTTGAAACGAGGGAAAGCCACGCGATTATGCACCGCATGAAACGATAGGCCGAGCCGTCGGATGGCTCAGCCTTCGACGGCGCTCGGCAGATGGTTGAGCCGCAGCACGCTTCCGGCCCGTCGATTGATCTGCAACGCGATCACGTCGATGCGCCACGGACCTTGCCATGGCTACAGCGGCCTCTCACGTCGAGCAGATATGTTGTGGCCAGTTCGATCAGCCGTCGTTGCTTGGCGCGTGTCACCGATTCCTCGGCGCTGCCGAGCGCGGTCGAGCTGCGGGTTCGTACCTCGACAAACACCAGTGTTGCGCCATGTCTGTGCCACGATATCGATCTCGCCACGAGGGCAGCGCCAGTTCATCTGGACGATGTCGTAGCCCTGCCCTCGCAGATATTCGGCGGCGATGGCTTCACCGCGTGCGCCGGTCGCCTTGCGGCGGTCGGTCACGCACCGACTCGGTTACGCAGCACGCCGAGCTTTTCGATCTCGGCTTCCATCACGTCGCCAGGTACGAGCCAGGTTGGTGGTGTGTGACCCATGCCGACGCCGCTGGGTGTACCGGTCGCCAGGATATCGCCGGCTTCAAGCGTTTGACCGCGCGACAGCACCGACAGCAATGTCGGGATATTGAAGATCAGGTCGTTGGTGTTGCTATCCTGCATGGTCTTGCCGTTGACGCGCAGCGTCAGGCGCAGGGTATGCGGATCGCCGACCTCGTCGGCGGTTACGATCATCGGTCCCATCGGGCAGGTGCCGTCCAAGCTCTTGCCTTTGAAGAACTGCTGGTGCTTATTCTGAATGTCGCGCACCGATACATCGTTGACGATCGTGTAGCCCCAGACATAGTCGAGGGCCTGGCTGCGGGAATGTCCTTGCCGGTGCGTCCAAGCACCACGGCAAGCTCGACTTCCCAGTCGATTGCTCGGACATCGTGGCATCGTACGGAATCGACGCCTTCGGGATCGTTGACCGCTGTCACGGCCTTGGTGAAGTAGACCGGATGAGGCGGCAGCGTTTCGGGCTCGCCACGTGCAGCGCGCCGATTCGTAGGCGTGATCAACATAGTTCATGCCGACGCACATAATGTTCTTGCGTGGGCGCGGAATTGGCGCCAGCAGCGTCACATCTTCTAGGGCGAGCGTTGCTGTCGCATTGGCAATAGCTTCACGGGCACGCTTCAGGCCATCATCGCCCATTTCGATAAGGGACAAGAGACTGGTGCAACCGCGCTTAGATCGATCACTCGTCCATCGTTCGACCACCCCTGGTCGCGCTTCCGACCCGTGCTGAAATGTGACAAAACGCATGTAGTTGTCTCCTATCGGTGCCGAATCAGGCTGCCCTATCGTAGACACGACATCGCCTCTTGTCAATCACGTGTGATCGATTGGCGCATCAAAGCATACGGAGTTGCGACTGACATCCATTATTATACTTCTTGTCATTGTGAGTTGCTGCCATCCCCAGTGGTCAGTGGTCGGTAGTCTGGTCTCGGTCCAGACGAAACGACGACGGAACCGTCGCAATTCTTGGAGGATTGGTTTGCCCAGCACCGGATAAATGCGGCTGTCGAACAGCCACGCAGAGTGTCCCAGGTGAGTGATGTCGTGACGTAAAACAACCAATACTGGCGCAATGTCTGGGACAATGACGACCCTGGTTGCCACCCAAGTCCGCCTATACCGGCACTGAACGGCCATGAATACAGGTTCATGAATACGCCAAACAGCATGCAGCCGACATAGCCATACAGCGCCAGCAAGCGATTTCCCACCACCCACCCACGCGCTCGCCCACAGGACGCATCGCCGCCGCACCCATGCCGAGCCATCCTATAGCGAACATCTGGAACGGCAGCCAGGGACCGATGCCGAACGTCAGCAACGCCGAAACGAATAAACTGAGTGCACCAAGCATAAACCCCAACGCGCGCCATAGGCATAACCGACCAGGATCGGCAAAAAGAAAAAGGTAGGACTATCGCCAAGCCCTGCCGGAATTCGCAGAACGGCGTTGATCGCCGTCAGGATACCGAGTGCGGCGATCATCTTGGCATTAGCACGCTGGCCACCAAGTTCTGCCAAAATCAGCACCATTAGCAACGGCATCAGAAGGCCGAAAATCCACGGCGCGTCGAGACTGCGGGCGCTTTCACCGCCGCTGACCTGGGGCAGTACGAGAAAGAATGGGTAGAAAAAACTTGCCAATCCAAGCAGTGAAACTAAGTCCGACCAGCCGTCGCTCGTCGGCACGTCCCTAATGTCCTTTAGAGGATGCCGGTTCGCTTGCTCGTATCATCCCATGGCCAACGTGTGGATGGGTTGTGGATATTGTGGAGAAAATCGAGCACGAGTGCGATAAACTCCGTCGGCTCGTTCCATGCTTGGTAGGTGTGCTGTACCTTCGGATCATTGTTTTATGAGCGTTGGGTATGTCGCGCACGAAAATATCAGCGCTGTCGAGTATCATCGGCTGATCATAGATCGCCGACGATCACCAGCGCTGGAATGCTGATCTCGCCAAGTCGTGTGGTGATCGGGCGGTTCGATATCGCGCTCGGTCGCATTTTCGTTATACGCAGCAAGCTCGTTGCTGTTCATTTCGCTGACACGCTCTCGCACGCGTGCATCGACGACGCCAGGGGCACGGGTCGGACCATCGATCCATAGCTGCATCTCGATCTCGTTCGCGCCAGCGATGTCGCCCGCTTCACTGGCAGTATTCACTGCACGCCACGCTTCTTTCATGGCTTCGGTTGGTTTGGTTGTATCGACGCTGGACCCAACCAGGACCAGGCCTTCAGCTTGCGTCGGGATGTTGGAGGATGTAGTTGAGCGCGATATGTCCACCCATCGAGGCCGCTACGAACGTGGCACGTTCGACGCCAATCGCTTGCAGGACTGCGTGCAGATCCTCGTCATGCCCGAACTCGCCGTCGGGGTTGGTGGACGTGCCATAGCCGCGTACGTCGTAACGTACGACGCGGTAGTGCTGGCTGAACTTCTGCCATTGGTCGTCCCACATGCGACTGTCGGCGATGCCAGCGTGAATCAGTACGATGGTTGGACCATCACCTACCACTTCATAGGACAGTTGTGCGCTGTTGACCCTCACCTGTCCAGTACGTGATTGCGTCGACATAGCTTACCCCTTTGTTCGCCGAAGACTGACTAAAATGCCACTTCGTGCGTTCCAGCATGTGCACGAAACGTGTTTGGTGGCTGGCAACGTTGAGTACTGAAAAGGCCACCTCGTCGCGACGAGGTGGCCGAAGGCCGACCAGACACGCTTATGGCGCCGCAACTACCGCCCTGACTTGCGGCAGGGGCTTCGGCGCTTTCTTCTTTCGGTCGGAAAGACGAACCGCAGCCGCAGCTTGAAGCAGCATTTGGATTGTCGATCTTGAAACCACCGCCCATCATCGAATCGATGAAGTCGATGTTCGCGCCACTGATGTACTGCGCGCTCTGTGAGTTCGACACGTACCATCATGCCATTGGCTTCAAATTCCGTATCGCCTGGGAACGATTCGTTATCGAACGTCATGCCGTACTGGAGGCCGGAACAACCGCCGCCAGCAACGAACACGCGCAGTGCGTGCCCTTCCAACTGCTTTTCTGCCATGAGAGTTCGTCAGCTTGGAAGCCGCAGCGGGGTAATGGTCACAATATCAGTCTCAATCAACGGAATCGTTGCCATCAGAGATCCTCCTTAACCAGCGTGTTGCCCGAACTGCTTCAAGACACCCGTGCCGGACAAATCATGCTACATACAGCATACCGTATCATTGCATAGATCGCAAGATCGCGATTCTTTACAATATCGCGCAAGTTACTACGTGCTTGCTAATCGTCGCGATACCGACGCTCCTTAACTACCCGGTCGAGTCTGGCGGTTAACGTCACGCTCCGCGGTGGCTTCACGCTTGTCGAACAACTTCTTACCTCGTGCGACCCCGAGTCTGACCTTGGCGCGTCGTCCCTTGAAATGGATATCGAGCGGCACCAGTGTCAACCCTTTGGCTTCTAGTTTGCCGAGCAATCGCTCGATCTCGCGGCGATGCAGCAGCAGTTTGCGCGGTCGTGTTGGCTCGTGGTTGAAATGCGTGCCGGACTGCTCGTAGGGCGAGATGTGGGCATCGAACAACCATGCCTCTTCGTTGTCGACTCGCGCATACGCACCACGAAGGTTGACCCGTCCGCCTCGGATCGATTTGATCTCCGAACCAGACAAGACGATACCTGCTTCATATTCTTCTTCGATGAAATAATCGTGGAACGCTTTGCGATTGACCGAAACGGACTGCGCAGGCGCTCCCTGTTCTTTTGCCATATCTATTCCTCGACGACGACTAGCATCCACGGGTTGCCGCGCACTGTTCCTACCTTAATTCTACGTGTGTACACATGACAGTTTAGCAAGTTTTATCCCAGGATGATATTGTCGATCAAGCGGGTGCGTCCGAGCCGCACCGCTAGCGACACCAGCGCACCATGCTCGATGCGGTCGATCTCAGCCAGCGTGTCGGGATCGGCGATGCTGACATATTCGACCTGCATTAGTGGATCGGTGGCGAGCGTAGCGAGCATACGTTCGCGTAACACGCGGGCGTCGTCCTCGCCGTGGTCCCAGTCTGTGCGCGCTGCTTGGAGCGTGCGGTATAGCATCGGTGCCGCCGCTCGTTCGGCGGTGTTAAGGTATACGTTGCGGCTACTCATGGCAAGCCCATCTGCCTCGCGCACGGTCGGTACAACCACGATCTGGGTTGGCATATCGAGGTCGCGCACCATCTGGCGCACGACGACGGTCTGCTGGGCGTCTTTCTGACCGAAGTAGGCACGGTCGGATCCTGCGATGTTGAACAACTTACAAACCACGGTCGCCACGCCGCGAAAATGTCCGGCGCGATGAGTACCTTCCAGTACCGATGTGACGCCTTCCACATCGATATAGGTACTATACCCCTGGGGATACATCTCCGTGACCGACGGCACGAACACCAAATCGGCGCCTGCCGCTTCCAGCATCGCCAGATCGCGGTCGAGATCGCGGGGATAGCGTGCCAGGTCCTCATGCGGCCCAAATTGCGTTGGATTGACAAAGATACTCACGGCGACGGTAACGTTTTCGGCGCGGGCGCGTTCGACCAGGGCGATGTGGCCCGCGTGCAGGTAGCCCATGGTCGGCACGAGGCCAAGGCTTGCCCCCTCGGGACGCGCCGCACGGAACGCTGCGATGGTAGCGATGGTACGCATTACTGGTGTTCGACCTCGTGTCGCTTGAGCAGATCGGTCAGCACCTGTTGGTTTAAGTCCGTCGCGTGTTCGGGACCGGGAAACGTCCCTGTCCGCACGTCATCGGCGTATTCGCTGACGGCGGCACGAATATCGTCCGCCAGCGAACGATAGCGACGGGCGTGCCTGGGGACGAAATCGGTATACAAGCCCAACAGGTCGTGGATGACTTGCACCTGACCGCCACAACCCGCGCCCGCGCCGATGCCGATGGTCGGGATGTGTAGTTTTTCGGTGATCAATCGCGCCAGCGGTTCGGGGACAAGCTCCAGAACGATTGCAAACGCACCGGCTGCTTCGAGCGCCAGCGCGTCGTCGAGTAGCTGGTGCGCCGCTTCGACGGAACGCCCTTGAACGCGGTGTCCCAGCACGTTGACCGATTGTGGCGTGAGTCCCAGGTGTCCCATCGTCGGGATGCCATTCTTGACCAGTTGTTCGACGCTTGGTGCCATGGCTGCGCCGCCTTCGAGCTTGACAGCCTGGGTTCCGGCTTCCTGCATCAGCCGTCCGGCGCTGCGGAGTGCCTGTTCGGGCGATGTATAGGTCAGGAACGGCAGATCACCCACAATCAAGGTGCGCTTGGTGCCACGCACCACCGCGCGTGCGTGATGCACGATGTCGTCCAGCGTTACTGGCACGGTCGAGTTGTATCCCAGCACGACCATACCCAGCGAATCGCCCACCAGGATCAAGGGTAATCCGGCGGCGTCCACCATTTGAGCAGTTGTATAGTCATAGGCGGTGAGCATCGGAATGCGCTCACCATTATCTTTCATGCGTTGAATATCACGAACTGTTAGGCGCATCGCGTCCTCACTTAATGCATCACTGCTATAGAGCCAAACCCAGGAGCGGAACAAGGTCATCGTGGATGATATATGGTGCAGCCATCACGTTAGAGCGTGGCATGGATGCTAACAAGTTCTTCGAGGCGTTCGAGCGTGGCGGGATCGAGTTTATTCTGAGCGGCTACCAGTGGCAAAGCCGCTAACGCCAGCGCACGATAGGCATCGGCGATCTGAGGTGCGTGCTGATCGAGCGCGCTAATGTGCGCCTCGACGGTGCCGGTGTCGCCGCGCACCAGCGGTCCGGTCAGGGCGGCGGGCAAGCCAACTTCCTGAAGGTTCGCCAGTGTCGAACCGAGCAGCGGGAACAGCGCGCCCAGGGCGTCCTGACGGTTCATACCTGCCTGATCGAGCAACGTCGTGGCGAGTGCCGCGAGTACCACGGTGTAGTTAGACGCCAGCACCGCTGCCGCGTGGTACAACGGACGCGCGTCGGGCCGCAGGTCGAAAGGTTGACCGCCCAGGTCGCGTGCGATCTGCCATAGCAGCGTTCGGGTCGGCTCCTCGGCCTCGACCGCGAAGGCGATGCCGTGTGCGAGCGGCTGGTCACGACGAGCGATCGCCGCGAGTGGGTGCAGTCCGCCAATGGACGCGCCGCGTTCGTGTGCCGGAGCCAGGACTGCCGCAGGACGCACGCCTGAGCAATGTACCAGCGTGCGATCATGTAGGTCGTCGCCGTATATCGCCAGCATGTCCACAACGTCGTCTAGCTGATCATCGGAAACAGCGATAAGTGTGAGGTCCGCCATCAGTGGGGCTTCAAGCAGCGTGGTCTGTTGTGCGCCAGTCTGCGCGGCGAGGTCGTGTGCGTGGTCGGGTGTGCGGCTTGCTATTGCCGAGATTGTATAGCCCGTCGCATGGAGCGCACGCACTAGCGTCGAGCCAACCCGTCCCGCGCCGATCAATGCGAGCGACGGTTTTACCAGCAGTGGGGTTTCAGTTGCAACCATCCCGGTCTCCTTCAGATCCAGGTGGCATGAACCAGATGGTTCGTCAGCCGTATTTCGATGCTCCACTCTGCGACGCAGTAGCGGGCTACGGTAATTGTAGCACGCTGGTTTAAAAGCGTTTATGCCTCGTGCTATAGTAGGGTCATATGGAGCAGAATAGGGCGATCGGCGTATTCGATTCCGGCGTGGGCGGCTTGTCTGTTCTGCGCGAGATTCGCACACTCATGCCGCATGAGGCGCTGTTGTACGTCGCGGATTCGGGGCATTGTCCTTATGGCAACAAGTCAGACGACTATATCCGTGCTCGGTCGCTGACGATCTCACGCTGGTTGGTCGATCAGGGCGCGAAGATGGTCGTGATCGCCTGTAATACCGCTACAGCCGCCGCCGCGACGACGCTGCGTGCCACGCTCAATGTGCCTGTGGTCGCCATGGAACCCGCCATCAAGCCAGCCGTCGCGGCGACGCGCACGGGCGTTGTCGGCGTCCTGTCAACCGTGGGGACCGCCCGATCGGAACGCCTTACTTCCTTGATCGAGCGCTGGGGGCGCGATGTGCAGGTGCTGACGCAGCCTTGCCCGGGCCTGGTCGAGCGCATCGAGGCTGGCGATCTCGAAGGTCCGGCGACGGCTGCATTATTGATGGAATACGTGGCGCCGCTGATAGAATCGGGCGCGGACACCCTCGTGCTGGGTTGCACCCACTATCCATTTCTGCGCCCACTCTTGCGGCGTCTCATTGGCGACGAAATCGCCCTGATCGACACTGGAGCCGCCGTCGCACGCCGCGTGCGTGATGTGCTGAGCGCGAATGACTTGTTGCGGACCGACGGTGTTGGAGAGGAACGCTTCTGGACGAGCGGCGATGTCGCCCTGGCATCACAGGTCATCGGTGAGTATTTATGGCGGTGTCCTGTCGATGTGGATGTGTTACCAGTATAGGATTATCGATGACGAGAGCATTGAGTAACCAGCAGATCGCCGAAATCTTTGCCCGTATCGCCGACGCGATGGAGACACGCGGCGACGACCGTTTCAAGTTCCAGGCGTACCGGCGTGCCAGCGAAACGCTATCAGCGCTGCCTGTTAGCCTGCAGGACTACCACGCCCGCAAAGCCCTGCGTGAGATCGAAGGCGTCGGTCCTGCCATCGCCAGCAAGATCGCCGAACTGCTCGACACGGGTAAACTCGACTTCTACGAACGTCTGCGTGCCGAGGTTCCTGATGGTGTGGTCGATGTGGTGCGTGTGCCAGGGGTCGGACCCAAAACCGCGTGGCGGCTGTACCAGGAGCTTGGCATTACGACGCTGGAATCGCTGGAAGCGGCGGCACGTACCGAGCAGATTCGCAAGCTCAAAGGGCTGGGCGCGAAGCTCGAACAGCGCATCTTGCAGGGCCTGGAGCAGCAGGAAGATGGACCACGGCGCTATCTGCTTGGCGAGGCGCTGCCGCTCGCACGCGAGGTGCTCGATGCTTTGCGGGTAGCGGCACCGTCGCTGGTGCAGGCGGAGATCGCCGGATCGCTGCGACGTGCCAGCCCGACCATCGGCGATCTCGATCTGGTGGGAGCCGCACCGGAGCCTGCGCGGGTGCTGGAGGCCTTTCTTGGGTTGCCCTACGTTGCGAGCGTCGAGCGACAAAGTGATAACGAAGCACATGTCGTGTTCCACGACGGTAAAACCTGCTCGTTGCTGGTAGTCGAGCCGGAAGCGTGGGGCGCTGCCCTCGTCCGTTGGACCGGTAGCGCCGCTCATCGCGCTCGGCTCGACGCCCTTGCCGCCGAACGTGACCTCGCATTGCGCTCCGATGGCCTGTGGCGTGGCGATACAATGCTGCCTTCAAGTACGGAAGCGGAAATCTACGCCGCCTTCGATGTGCCGTTCATCCCGCCGGAGCTACGCGAGGATTGGGGCGAGATCGAAGCCGCTCAGCAAGCGAAGCTGCCTGACCTGGTGACACTCGCCGCGATTCGGGGTGATCTGCATACCCACACGGAATGGAGCGATGGGTCGGGAACGGTCGCCGAAGTCGCCGCGGCAGCACAGGCGCGTGGCTATCACTACTACGCCATCACCGACCATGGTTTGTACATGGGCATGGTCAACGGTTTGGACCAGAAGCGTTTGCGGGAGCAGCGCCGCGAGATCGATGCCGTCAACGCCGATATGCAAGCACGGGGCGTGGATTTCCGACTGCTACAAGGTATCGAGGTCGATATTCTGCCGGACGGCACGCTGGCGTTATCTGACGATGTACTCGAAACGCTGGATTGGGTGGTCGCTTCGCTCCATGTCAGTCTGCGCCAGGACCGTGCGACCATCACCGAGCGCCTGCTTGGGGCGATCCGTAACCCACACGTCGATTGCATCGGGCATCCGACCGGACGATTATTGCTGCGCCGCGAAGGTGCCGACCTGGATATGGAAGCGATTCTCGATGCCGCCGCTGCGTCCGGTGTCGTGATGGAAGTCGATGGGTCGTATCCGCGCCTCGACCTGGATGCTTCGGTGGTCAAGCAAGCCCTCGCTCGTGGCATTAAGATCGCGATCGACAGCGACGCACATCATCCACGCGAACTCGACGAGATGATCAACGGTGTCGCGACGGCGCGGCGCGGCTGGGCGACCGCCGCCGATGTAATCAACACCTGGTCATGGGATGAAATCGAGGCACTCAAGGCAAAACGAACGGGGCAGGGCGGCGAGAAATGAACGAAAGACCACCTGAAATACTCATACGTGGCGGCACACCGCGAAACATGAATCATTTCCGGTGATCGGTCGTCCGTGCTATCACTCTGCCGCTAGGCTGTGCTCCAGGTCTCGCGGCATGAAGATGTCTTCCGTTGCGAACTGTAGTCCCGGAATCTGCAGTCGATGGGATCGGCTGTTTGCCCGTCACCAGGGCATGCGGACGATAGATGCCCGTTGCTTCGAAGAACGAGCACTTCGACCGTACGGTTGGCGGGATCGACCCACCAGTATTCTGGAGATCCCGCTGCGTGCATACGCATCCTGCTTTTCGCGTCGGTCGTATGATGCTGTTCCCGGCGAGGCGATCTCGATCACGAGGTCCGGCACGCCGACGATGCGCTTGGACGTCATGATATGGAGGTTGCTCATGTGCAGGTACACCAGATCAGGAATGACGGCGCCCGGTCGGGAAGCATAACACCAATTGGAGGAGCGAATATAATCCCAGGTGGTGGAGTTTGCGCTCTGAAGATGGTTGCATTAGCAGATAAATAGAGTGTGCCGTTGCTCCATTGATGTGGAATCGAAGGGGCGGTTGTCATGTAAAGCACTCCATCGATAATCTCATAGCGTCGTCCATCATCCGGCAGGTGGTTCCAATGTTCGACGGTCCATGTACCCTGGGGAGGCCACTGACCCGCCGGTAACGATGTAGGAGACACAGGGATTGTCAGCAGGAGTTCTTCAACAGCTTGGCTCATACGACACCTTCCTGAGTACGTCGCGCACATTTCCATCCGTTCTTGCGGCTCCATTTATAATAGCATGATGCTATGGCCAGCGACTTAATCGAGCCTGATAAGGGAATCAATGGACTGTATATTTTGTGACATCATCGCCGGGAAGATTCCTTGCTACAAGGTCTATGAGGACGACCATATACTCGCGTTCCTGGACATCATGCCAGCTGCACGCGGGCATACGCTGGTGATTCCTAAGTCGCATGCGGCTGGCCTGGAAGATATTTCTCCCGATGTGTTAGCACAAACGGTTCGTGGCGCACAAACCGTGGCCCATATTCTGCGTTCAAAGCTTGAGCCTGATGGCATCAACATGGTGCAAAACAACGGCGCGGCGGCAGGACAAGCGGTGTTCCATTACCACCTGCACCTCATGCCACGCTGGTACGACGACCATGTGAACCTGCAGGGTCGTGGTGCGACCGACCACGATGCCCTTGCTGCACTTGCCCAAACGCTACAAGCCTAGGAACTGCCATGTCTGACGAACAACAATTTACCCCCGAGGATCGTGCTTTATTTGAAGCCGAGGTCAATCGACTACGTCAGCAGGAACTCCCACGAGCCCGCGACGAGGAGATCAAGGCTGCGGCGCAACGCGCCGTCGAGCGCGACCTCGAACAGGAGCGCGAAGCCTACCGCGAGGAACTGGATACAGCGGTCGCGCAAACTACCAGTGAAACACTGGAGGAAGAGCGTGCCGAAGCACGTCGCGAAGGGCCATCGAAGCTGCTATTAGGTATATTGCTGTTAATTGTCCTGCTGATCGTCCTCGCCGCGACTGGAAATCTGAAGATTCCGTTTATCGGGGGCGGAGGGAACAGGCCCTTGTTCCAAGGGGTGACATCACCAGCGCGCTGGGTCCCACGGCGACACCGATCGGCGGTGTCGATGCTCCTGGATCGCTCGTTGATTCGTCTTCCGGCGTCGACCCGCTTTTTCGGGAATACTACGATCAACACGACGGTTTACGTACCTTTGGCCTTCCCATCGGCCCCATGAAAATCGTAAATAATCGGCGCATTCAGATGTTCGAGCGTGCGCGACTGGAAGAATGGCCCGAGAACCTCGATCCACTCTATCGCATCCAGCCCGGCTTGCTCGGACGCGAGTACACGCAGGGGCGTGTGTTCCCAACTCAAGCGTTCTTCACCAGTCGGCTCGGCCTGTGGTATTTCCCCGAAACCGCACACGGGGTTGGCGGTCTGTTTTTGCAGTATTGGAACGACCATGGCGGCCTTGATGTGTTTGGCTATCCGATCAGCGATGAACTCCCTGAAGTGTTGGAAGATGGACGTATCCATACGGTCCAGTATTTCGAGCGTGCTCGTATGGAGATTCACCCC
The DNA here is from genome assembly GCA_963782315.1 of uncultured Chloroflexia bacterium. Taxonomy (GTDB): domain Bacteria; phylum Chloroflexota; class Chloroflexia; order Chloroflexales; family Kallotenuaceae; genus JBBSGA01. The sequence goes on along the minus strand of CAWAJS010000038.1, from coordinate 63,700 downwards.
GAACGCCCCGTTGGCGATCAAGTGCTGCTAGGGCTTCTAGGCACCGCTATCGCTAAAAGTGGGCCGGTGCGAGTCCAACTCGAGGCGCCCGTGCCGACTCCAGTTCCTTTACCATGATGGTGAATGTGCTGGTGAAGGAATCATCACATACCCAGGATTCCGTCAACGCGTGAAGTGTGTCATCCTGAAGCGCAGTGAAGGATCTTTCCGAACGAGAAACAAACTCTTCGCTCCACTGAGAGTGACAATATCGCGGGAAATCGTGCTCTGGATCGGACGTTGACGGAGCTCTGGTCACATACCCTCAAATGGATAAGGAGCATATAACCGTGGGATATTCGAAGGAACAGATCAGTGAACTGCTCAAGGAGCATAAGATTGATTTTATCAACCTTCAGTTCACCGATATTGTCGGCATCAACAAGAATGTGACGATTCCGATCAGCCAACTCGATGACATGCTCGACCATGGCGTGTGGTTCGATGGCTCGGCCATAGAAGGTTTCGCGCGTGTCGCCGAAAGCGATATGTATTTGGTCCCCGATCTCGACACCTACGCCGTTATTCCGTGGGATAGTGAACCTGGCATGATCACGGCACGCTTCATTTGCGACGTGTATACGCCCAAGGGTGACCCGTTTCCCGGCGATCCGCGCCGCGCCTTGAAGAATGTGCTAGAAGAAGCCGATGCGCTCGGCTATGTCTATAACACTGGTCCCGAACTCGAATTCTTTCTGTTCCGGCCTGGACCCGATGGGACGATCCGCCCACGCCCGCACGATGATGCTGGGTATTTCGATGTTTCGACCGACTCGGCGAATCACATTCGTCGCCATATGGTCAAGGCACTGCAATCCTTCGGTATCGTGGTCGAAGCCAGCCACCATGAGGTTGCCGTCGGGCAGCATGAGATCGACTTCCAGTACGGCCCTGCACTCCAAACCGCCGATTATGCCGTGACGTTTCGCACGACGCTCAAGGCTATCGCGCAGCAACACGGTCTGTATGCGACGTTCATGCCGAAGCCGATCGGCGGCATCAATGGTTCGGGTATGCACGTTCATCAAAGCCTGATGGACAAGGAAACAGGCAAGAATGCGTTTTATGCTGAAGGCGATGAGCGTGGCCTATCGCCGCTGGCGCACCACTTCATCGCGGGCTTGCTGGAACATGCCCAGGGCATGTCGGCGGTACTCGCACCGCTGGTGAACTCCTACAAGCGTCTGGTGCCGGGATACGAAGCGCCAGTATACCTCAGTTGGGGTCGTACCAACCGCTCGGCACTTGTGCGTGTGCCGCGCATTAGTGCTGGTCGCTCGCAGGCGACACGAGTGGAACTGCGCTGCCCCGATCCGTCGTCGAATCCCTACCTGGTGTTCGCTGTTATGCTCAAAGCGGGTCTGGACGGTGTCAAGCGCAAACTTACGCCGCCGCCCGCCGCCGAGGAGGACCTGTATCATATCGACCCGCGCTCGCGCTCGTTGCTCATGCTCCCTGGTTCGTTGGGCGAGGCGCTAGAGGCGCTGGCCAACGATGAAGTCGTGCAGGAAGCGCTCGGACCGCACATCTTCGAGCGTTACCTCGAAGCCAAGCAGCAGGAATGGGACGAATACCGCGTGCATGTTTCGCAATGGGAACTGGACCGCTACTCTACCAATTTACTGACCAACGACCAACGACCAACGACCGACGAATGATGCTTGCGAAATCCGTTGGTTCTATGTTGGAAGGCTGAAACGTAAGAAGCCCTCGAACGTAAAGTTCGAGGGCTTCTTTGACGATGCTGCGGAGGTATCCGACTCCGGTGTTCAGTCGTCCTGGGTCCGTGGTCCGTCGCCGTTCGTCACTGTAATTATGTCGCCAACCTGAATTGTGCCGCCTGATATGACACGAGTCATTTTGCCGCGTCGTCCGCTGAGCTCTTCGCCCAGTCCTGGACGGAGTACGTCGAATTTGTGGCAGGTTGGGCGCTCGATCGTGATTTCGAGGACCGCATCGCCGATCTTGACATGCTGCCCGCGTTTGAGGTCCTTGACGTTCAGTCCTTGCGTCGTGATATTCTCTTCCAGATCGCCGGGAACTAAGTCATACTCGCTTATGGTTTCGATGTCCATGATCAAGACCTGCCGCTTCGAGCCAGGACGACCTTTGCGGTCGCCTTTGAAGCCGTGGTCCGCAACTACGTCGACTGCATCGACCCCAAGCATCGGCTCGCCTGCTTCCTGGGAACGAAATATATTGACGATGTGCGGCTCTGCTGCCTTCATTTTAGCCTCCAAACTGCTTACGAAGGTCTGCCATCCAGTCATCCTGGAACTGTTCGAAACTGATGCCGAGGACATTCTGCACACTCTTGACCGAAATTCTGTGTTTTGTCGTAATCGCCGATCAGTTTCCAATACCCATCCAGGCCACCATAGTTGCGCACGATGTAATCGACGACCGACGACGAAAGACCGTATGCCAGACTGATGTCCTTATCCAGCAGTGTCAGATGTTCGAGGTCTTGCTTGTCGTAGCGATCGGTATCTGTTGTTTGAATTGGGATGATCGCGTTGCTCTGAACCGCTAGGGCTATCTGGCCCCGGCGCGATACCGGACCATCCGAAATGTATTCGGCAAGTCCTTCGGTCATCCAATCATTCTGGCGTGCGATCGGCACGAAACAGCAATCGTTGACCAGGTGGGTGAACTCGTGGGCGAGCGTGATCTCCAGGTCTTCTTCCCAGCCGGTACTCGCAGGGTAGCTACCGAAGCCATACGAGGTGGGCGAATTGATCACCATGTTCTGGGTGCCGCGCTGGGAACCGTAGCCACGAACGTAGTAAGCCAATGCGCGTCCTGACGAATTGCTACCGACCTCGGTCGTTGGAATGATCCGCACGAGCGGTTTCTTTTCCGGTCCCTTGCCCATCTTACCAACGACGATCGCATCGGCTGATTCCATCAACTTGATGATTTCAGGCAGATTTGGCTCGTCCCATGCATAGTACTCGAACGTGAAGTGTTCAGTTTCCTGCTTCAACTTTTTGCCGATCTCGGCACGCTTGGGTTCGCTCATCATCCACTTGCCTTTCACCTGTTTGAAGGTGAAGGGGTAACGTGCGCCGCCGACATCGACGTATGCCAGGACGTAGCCCAACTCACGCGGGACGATCTCGCCGACAGTAGCGCTCCAATCGCGTCCCGAGCCGCCGATGGATTCGGCGAAGTACTTCAAAAGTTCGGTCTGGGTGCGGCGAAGCGTCAGCGCCTTGGGATCGATCACGCTTGCGAGTTTATCGACATCGACCTCTTCTTACGCCGCGCTCCAGGTATCGACGACGGTTTGAAGTTCGGCCCTGATCTCATCCTCGCTTTGCGCGGTGCCTGCTGTCGCGGTCTGCCTCGTCACCTGCGCTGCTCGACGCTTCAGTTGCCGCCGCCGGGGCGGTTGGTTGGACATCTGTAGCTTCCGCGGTTGGTTCTGCCGCTGATGGCGCGGTGGTCGCTTCGGCGACGGCTGTAGTGGGTTCGGGTGCGCTCGTCGGCGTGGTGCTTGCTGCCGGGTTGCTACCACAGCTTACAAGCACCGCCCCGAACATCGCAAGCACCAGATAGCGGTGAATCAACTTCATCTACTTCCTTTTCTTTCCGCAGGCACCAGGCCTGCCTGCATGTTGTATTACGTTCGTTGTGGCGGTGATAGTTTCAATGCGTCGATCAAACGCTGTGATATCGATATTCGCGGCGGCGAGTTCAGCGAACCGCGCCTGTGTATCGCCGCGACCGAAGCGCAAACGACCGAACAATCCTTCTGCCTGTTGCACGATGCTAAGGGTATCGCCACGGGCCACCAGGACCGCCACCCCGCGTTGTTGTGCGCGATCAACGACCTGACGGGCCGGTTGTACGTCGCCGGTCAGTACCAGGCAGGAGGTCGAGGTTTCCAGCGCGGCGAGTTGCAGGTCAGCACGATCGCCGCCCGTGATCACGGCTTTATTGGCTTTGCGACGAAAGAATTGCAAGGCAGTATCGACGCCCATCGCGCCAACCGCCAGCGATTCGATGGTGCGGTTCTGTGTGTCAGGCACGACGATGGTCGCGTTCAAGGCCTCGGCGAGCTCGGCGACGCCAACCGTGCTCAGGCGTGGATCGGCTGGCAGCACGCCAAACACTGGAATACCGGACGCTTCAAGAAACGGGACGACCGTGTTGCGCACGAAATCGACCTGCTCCGGCACAACCTGGTTCAACACGACGCCGATCAAGGGTTCGTGCAGATATTGGCGCACCGCCATGATAGCGTCGATCGAAAGCAGCGAACGATAATGCGCCACCAGCAGTAGCCGTGCATCCAGGAGTTCGCTCACGTCGTCGGCGGAAAGGTGGAGCATCGCGCCCTCGGCCCAGGTGTTAACGCCTTCCAGAATCACCAGGTCGCGGTCGGCAGCGATCTGATCGTAGGCCGCACGCACCCGCTCGTGATAGTTGGGCTTTTCTCCCCGTACCACCTGTTCGATCACCCGTGGTGTCGCCAGTACGGGCGCGAGCGTTTCAGGCGATTCGGCAAGGTCGAACAGGCTTCGCATCAGCAACACGTCCTCGTCGACAGTTCCCGTTTCGGTCGGAACAGCGGTCACACTGACCGGCTTCATATATCCGGTGGTGTAGCCAGCGTCACGAAACTGCTGCAACAATGCCGCGCACACAGCCGATTTACCAACAGATGCTTCGACAGAAGCAACATAGAGTGAAGTCACGGACGACCTCCCTTGAAAATCGACGACAGACGACAGACCAATGACCACCGGAGATGGACGATGGAAGCGATACCATTGATATGCTACTCCTGGTCCGCCGCCCTTGAACAGTGTTCTATGTTTCGTTCGTCCTGGCATTACCTAACCGTTTCGTATATCCAACTTCCTGTCGTTATAGGTCTAGGTTGACGGCGCTGGTGCCGTTTTGACGAACGCATCGATATAGCGCTGTGCCATCTCTCTCGGCAGTTGATGGTTGAGAATCAACGCCCGTGTTCCTTCGATTGTCACGTAATCCAATTTCGTCGTAGGACCGGGCGCACCAAGAAAGGCGTACATGCGCTTTTGGATTCGGCGAAATCCGCATCTTTGAAGATACGAATTGTGCCAGCGGCGTCGTCTTTGATGTTGATGCTCGGAATATCGAACTCATAGTTTTCGGCGATCCGTTCGCCCTGTTTACCACGAATCGGCGACGAGCGCAGGTTTACGAACTCGACACCCCTGACGCGCATCTGTTCGACTTGCCGCTCGACCTGTGAAGTCGCCTGTGCTTGCGTAGAACTGCACGCCGCCAGGATCACGACCAACAGACTTATGTTCAACCAGCGCATCCAGCGCCATGCACGCACGGTTCGGACGCTTGTTGCATCCCCAGAAAGCATCACGCTTCCATTGGGTTGCAGTTGCACCATTTATGTAGCCTCCGCGAGAATAATACGGGCATCAAGCACCATTGCTCCCTCGCCCTGGTCGTATACCATCAATGGGTTGATATCCATTTCAACGATTTCGGGAAAATCGCCGACGAGTTGTGATGTGCGTAATAATGTATCAACGATGCTTGGCATATCCGCTGGTGCCTGGCCGCGCACGCCTGCCAGGATCGGGAACGACCGAATCGACCGCATCTGTTCTTCGGCTTCCTCGTGCGACAACGGCGCGAGGCGGAACGCGACATCTTTGAGCACTTCGACATAGATGCCGCCCATGCCAAAGGCGACCAGCGGCCCGAACTGTGGATCGCGTGACACGCCCACCAGACATTCACGCCCGCGTGGTGCCTGTTGCTGCACCAGCACGCCGCGAATATCGGCGTTGGGTTGGTAGCGCCGCGCCCGGTAGTCGATCAACTCGAACGCATCGCGTACATCGGCGGCGGTGGCAACGCCAACGCGCACGCCGCCGATATCGGACTTATGCAGGATGTCGGGCGACGAAATCTTCATCACCACCGGATAGCCGATGCGATTGGCGATCTCGACCGCTTCTTCGGGCGAACGCGCCAGTTGGCTTTGTGGCAGCCGCATGCCGTAGGCTTCCATCACGTCGCGGGCTTCGAGTTCGCCGAGTTCGAGCCGTCCCAGGGCGCGAACGTCGTCAAAGACTTGCCGCACACGCGCTGTATCGACCTCGAAACTTTTGTACGTTCCGGCTGGGCGTTCGCGCCATTGGCGATGAGCGACCATCGACTTCAAGGCGCTGACCGCACGTTCGGGGAACGGATAGACCGGAATCCGTCGTGCGTTGAGCAGGTCGAGTGCGGGCTTGAGGCTGTACTCGCCCATGAATGACGTCACCACTGGCTTGCGCGGTTCTGGCTGTGCTTCAGCAAGGTCGGCGATGAACTGGGCGGTTGTTTCGATCTCGCTGCCCGCTTGCGGCGTGAACAAGACAAGCACGCCATCGACGTTCGGATCGGCGAGTGCTGCGCTGATGCCGATATGGTAGCGGTCGGACTTCGCATCGCCGATGATGTCGATTGGATTGAGGACGTTGGCGGTCGGCGGTAGCTTGGCTTGCAGTCCCTGGATCGTCGCCGGGTCGAAACGTGCCAGTTCCAGCCCTTCGCGTTCGATGGCGTCGGTCGCCAGAATCCCCGGACCTCCGGCATTGGTCACGATAGCGATACGGTTGCCGGTGATCAGCGGTTGGTAGGCGAAGATCAACGCTTGATCGAACACATCCTGCATGGTGTCGGCGCGCAGGATGCCGCTTTGCGCGAAAGCGGCAGCATAGGCCTGCTCCGAGCCCGCCAACGATCCGGTGTGCGATGAAATTGCTCGCGATCCGGCTGCGGTCGTGCCGGACTTGATCGCGATGACTGGCGTTTGCTTGGTCACCTCGCGGGCGACCTCCACGAAGCGCTCGCCATCCGAGATGCCTTCCAGGTAGGCCAGGATCACCTGTGATTGGGGATCGTTGTTCCAGGCTTGCAGCAGCGCCACTTCGTCCACATCGGCCTTGTTGCCAAGGGACACGAAGCGCGAGAAGCCGATGCCTTCCGCGACCGACCAATCCAGGATCGCCGTACAGATCGCGCCGGACTGTGACATAAAGGCGATGTTGCCCGGCAATGGCATCAAGGCGGCGAACGAAGCGTTGAGATGAGTGATGTTGTCGATCACGCCCAGACAGTTGGGACCAACCATCCGCATATCGTAGCGGCGCACGATGTCGAGCAGTTTGCGTTCGCGTTCGTGACCGTCGCCGCCGACTTCCTTGAAGCCAGCCGTGATCACGATCAAGGCACTGACACCGCGCTGCCCACATTCTTCGGCGACCGCGAGCGCGGGATCGGGAGGAACGACGATCACAACCAGTTCGGGAACGTCGGGGATGGCTGAGATCGAAGCATACACCGGGTATCCAAGCACATCCGTTGCGGTCGGATGGATCGGATACAGTGCGCCCTGGTACCCGTTATCAACGATGTTGCGGAAAACTGTGTGGCCTAGCTTGCGCTCGTCGGGCGAGGCACCTACCACCGCCACCGAGCGCGGCGAGAAGACCGCTTCCAGCATGTGCATCGATCCTGGCTAGAGGGTCGGCTTGCGCTATTGACGTCTCACACTCGGTGACATCTACTCGTCATCGCGCAAGATGATCCTCGGCTGTGGACACTCCCCGGCGTTGGATCAACCCTATTCGTAACAAGAATGATACCTGATTTGAAGGAAACGCCGCAAACATCGAGGAAATGATGTTCAGAAGGATGCTGGTAGAAGCAACACTATGAAGCGATATCGCAGAGACTTGTCCGAGGCGGCAGCCAGTACTGTGCCGCCTCGGAGGGTGGTGTTTGCTGCTAGCGTGCCGTCAACCCGCCGTCGATCACCAGGCCGGTGCCGGTGATGAACGCGGCGTCGTCCGAGGCCAGGTACAGCGCGGCTTTGGCGATCTCTTTAGGATCGCCCAGGCGTCCCATCGGCTGGCGTGCCACCAGACCAGCACGCGCCGCTGCTGGATCGGCGGTTTCATCGAGTAATCGTCCGACCCACGGCGAATCGACCGTGCCGGGACAGATGCAGTTGACGCGGATACCCTGCTCGACGTATTCGATGGCAACCTGCCGCGTGAGCGCGATCACGGCACCCTTGCTGGCGCTATAAGAGGCTCGCTTGACGATGCCAACCATGCCCGCGACCGAGGCTGTATTGACGATCACGCCGCCGCCCTGCTCGATCATGTGTGGGACGGCATACTTGCAGCCAAGGTAGACGCTTTTCACGTTGACGGTCATCACGCGATCCCATTCGTCAGGCTCGCAGTCCACGACATCGGTGGTCGAGCCGATGCCCGCGTTGTTGCATAGGATATCGACGCGCCCGTACGTTTCGATGGCCTGGGCGATCATGCGCTCCACATCGGCTGGCTTCGACGCATCAACCGCCAGCGCGGCACACGTTCCGCCCGCTTCCTTGACCATGCTGGCGGTTGCTTCCGCCGCCCCGCCGTTGAGGTCGGCTGCCAGGATGCTGGCACCCTCACGCGCAAACAACAATGCCATCTCACGTCCGATACCCGATCCCGCGCCAGTAATAACTGCGATCCGCTGTTCTAATCTCATGAACCAAAATCCTTTTGACGAACGACCAACGACCAACGACCAAAGACCAACGACCAACGAAGAAGGAGTCATATCAACGCATTGACGGAGCGAATAATAGATGCTGATTGGCATCGCTGTAACGATAGCACCTCGTTCGGCTCCGTTGGTCGTTGGTCGTTGGTCGGCTCCTACAGTGTTGCTCCCAGAATCCAGGGATTGAACTCTTCCTCGCCGATACCTTGTGCCTCGCTCTTGGATTGTTGGCCCGACGCGACGGCAATGAACTGCTCGATGATGTCGTTTGCCACGTCCTGCAGGTTGCCACCGTCGAGCGCGACGCCAGCGTTCACGTCCATGTCTGACTTCATGCGTTCGTACATCGCCGAACTGGTGGCGACTTTGATGCTTGGGACGGGCTTGTAGCCGAAGCAACTGCCGCGTCCGGTTGTGAACGTGAGCAGGTTGCAACCACCCGCGGCCTGTCCGGTCACGGAAACAGGATCGTACCCGGGGGTGTCCATAAAGACAAAACCACGGTCCGTAATACGTTCGGCATAATCGTAGACGGCTTGCAGTGGCATCGAGCCACCTTTGGCGATAGCGCCCAACGACTTTTCATAGATCGTGGTCAGACCACCTGCCTTGTTGCCCGGTGCCGGATTGTTGTCGATCTCGAAGTCGTGACGGGCGGTGTAGTCTTCCCACCAGTGAATCTGGTCGATCAATTTCTGCCCGACTTCCTCGGATACCGCCCGACGGGTCAGCAGATGCTCGCCGCCGTAGACTTCGGGTGTTTCCGATAGCACTGCCGTGCCACCCTGCGACACCAACCAGTCCACTGCTAGGCCGAGCGCCGGATTCGCCGTGATGCCGGAGAAACTATCGCTGCCGCCGCATTGCAGACCGACCACGAGTTCGCTGACCGGAACTGGCTCGCGGCGTGCTTCGTTGGCCCGTGGCAACAACGACGCGATCAGTTCCAGGCCAGCCTGGACCGTCGCCGCGACGCCGCCGTGTGTCCTGAATCCCCAGGTAATGTACTGGAGTGGGTCCGTGGAGTTCGGGACGTCCTACCAGATCGTAGAACTGGTTGACTTCGCAGCCCAGACCGACGAAGATCGCGGCGGCGACGTTGGGATGGTTGGCGTGTCCCGCCAGCGTTCGCTGTAACAGGTCCACTTCGGGACTACCGTGCTTCGTGCCACAGCCGCTCTTATGCCCTAGCCCGACGATATCGTCGACGTTGGGAAACTGGGGCAGGAATTCCTCGCGGGCGCGGCGGGCGATCGTGCGGAGGGTATGCGCGCCACAGTTCACCGTCGAGATCAACACGATTGTGTTGCGGGTTCCCACCCGTCCATCCGCTCGACGGTAGCCCATGAACGTGCGCCGCTCGTTCTCCGGTACATAGGGTATTTGCTTGCGCTCGGTGCCGAACGCATAATCCAGGGTCATCGCGCCCACATGCAGATTGTGAGTGTGGACGTGCTCGCCCGCTTCGATCGGCGCGGTAGCATAGCCGATGATCTGACCGTAGCGCCGAATTGGAGCATCGAGCGCCACTGCGTGGAGAGAAAACTTGTGACCGACAGGAATGTCATTCGTGAGCGTGGTTCGGAGGCCGTCGAATGCAACGCGCCGTCCGGCAGGAAGTGGCACGAGCGCGATCGCAACGTCGTCGGTGGGATCGAGCCGGATCGCCGGTTCCTGTTGAAAGGTAAGATTCATCATCGCGAATTGTCCTTACAAGCGTCGTCGAGCGAGGAACACACCGCGCTCGGCGGGTGCCAACACCGTTATCGTTATCCTGGCTGGCTTGTGGGCGAAATTGACACATGTCGCCGGTCAATATCTTCGATTGTACCGCAACCCGCGCGGTCTATGGTCGCTTACGGGAACCGGATTCGAAGCAGAATCGAAACGCGACGGCTTAGATTGTCCTGTTGATGATCCACGCGGTACTCCAAACGCCGCCCGAAAAGATACGCTGTCGCCCTTTGACCTTCAATGTTTGCTTATGGTGAATTATCGCGGCTTCGATCAACTGTGCGTTCGCGGAATATAGCACCGCCCGCCCACCGGGACGCAGGTGTTTCGCTACCTGATCGACGACCGTACGATAAAGCGTTGGTAAGTCTGTCTCCTTTTGGCGGGTACGCATGCCCCATGGCAGGTTCGCCATTACTTCATCACAGTCAATCCAGCGGTCGGGTACGCTGGCGCTGCCCGTCGCTACGGTGATGCGCCGTCCAAGGCGTGCCGCCTCGATGTTCGTGTTCGCAGCACGTATCGCTGTCGCGCTGATGTCAAGGCCACGCGACCGTGTGTGAGCGTCGAGTTTAGCCCGCTCAACCAACAAGGTTGCGCTACCACATGTTGGATCGAAAACGGTGGCACGTTCCGACGTGCGAACCAGGCGTGCCAGTCCCGCCGCCACGACCGGATTGATCGACGCGCCCACGTCCTTGTGACGGTAGTCGAAACGACCGTCCACCATGAAGCGCGGCCTGATCGTGAGGCGTGTGCCGGTTTTGTCGGCGACGACGATAAGTTCCAGATCGTAGTTCGATGGGCTATCGTGCATGCCAAAGGTGCTGCATACCGCACGCGCTTGTTCGAGCAACGTACGATGTAGCGAGCGTGGTGCAGCGTCGCCTTTCGCCGCGAAACGATACCGTATGGGTTCGTCGTGCAAGTCGAGCCATTCCGCAAGGGTACGGAGCGGCACGGAGGCTTGCAGGATCGCCGCAATTGTTGCTGCCGCTCGTGCGGGGTCCGCTCCCAACGCTGCGCCCGTGCCGCCGTCGATGAGGACGCCGTATACACAGCGAAGCGTGGGGATGAGGTGCCAGGGTGCGATGCCGGAAGCACGCCGATGAGCCCCGGCGCGATAACACGGCACCCTCCGAATCCTTGTGCGGTCGCTTCCTCGATCGCGGTACGTTCGAGGCCGAGTGGCGCGTCCATCAACAATGGTAAGTGCCATTCGCTTTCGCGCCAGGCGCTACGTTGCCGCTGTGGTGCGGTGCGGTCGAGGGCCTTCTGGCGAGCCTCGCGTTCACGGTCGTTGCGTGCTTCGATGCTCTGGATCGCTGTGTGTGCGTTCGTGCCGCCGATAGCCCCCAGCGCCAGTATCAGCGACGGGCGAACCCAACCTACTGCTTCGACTAGCCGCCGCCTGCGCTAACGGCGCGACGGCCTCCGGCCGCTCCAAGCGTGCCGAGTGCTATCGCCACGTTCTTGCGGACTTTCGGGTTCAGAATCGGACAACGCTGCAGCGAGCGCTTGCACGACTTCCGGTGATGGCTTGGTGCGTCCGAGCAAAAACGCCACGGCTTTACGCACCTGGGGCGACGGCGATGTGATCGCCGCCAACAAGCCCGGAAGTGCCGCCGCGCCCGCATCGAGCAGACGTTGCCCCGTGTGCTGCTGGGCACGGGCGTCGTCAGTGTCAAGCGCCGCGATCAGGGTTGGTAGGTCATTTGTCATTGGATTCCGCCTCGGGGTGGGTGGCTGACGCATCAGGGAGTATTTCGAGTGGCTCTGGTAACGGCGCGTCGAGCGCTTCGCCCCATTCAAGATCACGCACATGCCGGAATACGTCGCGATGGCGCTTCCAACCACGCATACGCGCCGTCCCCTGAGCGGTCGAAATCTTGACTTCGGCATAGGCTTTGTTGGCGGTCGCTTCGCTGATGACCCGGCCCCACAGCGGCGTGGCGGCCTCGAATCGCGCCATCGCCGGCATATGAGAAAATTACGTCATCTTCCCATTGTGAGGGTGCGCCGCGTGCCTGACGTTGGAACGCCGGACGCAACAACCGCTGTGGGAAATGGCACCAGTCGTTTTGGAGTGGGCAAGGATGGTCATGCGCGCATGGCGCGATCGTGCGTGCGCCCGCGACGAGCAATTGATCGCGCGCGGCGCGGGTAACCGCGAACGCTGCCATCGTGCCGGGTTCGACGATCAGTAACATACCCGCCGTCAATTCCCAGGCCGTCGTAATGGTGCGCTGTTGGATTTCGGGGTCGAGCTCGTTCAATACATGTCCCAGTACCACCAGGTCGTAGCGTCCCTGGTCGCGCAGGTTCCGCAGGTCGCCGCGCTCCCAGCGGGATTCACGCAACGCCGCCGCCGCGCTCTGCTGTGCCAGCGTGCGTCCGGTAGTGATGAATGCTGGCTCGCGCTCCCAGGCGGTCATCGTGCGAAGCGAAGGCCACTGCGCGGCTGCCGCCCACAGCGCCGTGCCGGGACCACTACCCAGGTCGAGCATGGAGCTAGGTTGCCAGCCAGGGACACGAGCGCGCGTCGCCGCCATCGCGCCGCGTAACTGTGCATAGGTCGCGGGCATCACGAGCGCGAGATAGCCTAATACCTGCGCGGTGCCGGTCGCCAGTGGCGGCGTTTCCGCCGTGCGCGGAGCCCGATAGCGTTCGCTGAGCGCCTGTGATTCACGTATCCAGCGTGCCGGAGTTGTCGTGGCTAAGGCACGTTCGATACCCTGCCGCAGATCGTCGGGCAGGGTCAGCATGCGTGGCAAGCGCTCGTCAGCCATAGTCGCGATATCCCATCAATTCTGGCCTCGTCGGGCGGTTCGTTGTCGCCACACGAAGCACGGTACAATCAACACGTATGTGTTTGTTTTCTCATCATTGTAAGGTGCATCGATATGCAAACAATGTCCTCGGTCAATTATGTCGCCATGGGCGATAGTCTTGTCGAAGGATACACCGATTGGGGTGTGTCCGATGCTGGTATCGGTTTCGCGCATGTGCTAGCCGCGATGCTCGGCGAACTCTATCCGCAATCCCGTTTCACCAATGTTGGTGTCTCTGGCGCGCGCGCCATCGATGTATTGCGCGATCAGGTCGCTCCTGCCATCGCGCTTGCACCGACGCTCCTGACGGTTGTCGTCGGTGCCAATGATGTTCCGGTCACACCGCTCGATGAATTTCGCCGGACCCACGACCGCCTCGTTGGCGAGGTTGCCCGCAACGTCGACGGATTGGTCCTTGTGTCCAACATCCCCAATTTCGTCCATCTGCTGCCGGTGCCTTTTGCCGATTACCGTATGCTGCTGGCAGACCGTTTGCGGTCGTTCAATCATGCCATCGCCGAAATCGCCGGGAAGCACGGCGCAACGCTGGTGGACCTCTTTGCGAGTGACGAGACCGAGGACCCGCGTAACATTGGCGCTGACGGCTTCCATCCCAGCGTCCGGGGCTACCGCGTAATGGCACAAAGCTTCGTTTCGACACTGCAACAGGCGGGCTGGCAGTTGCCTATGCTCCGGGTGGATTAATACTCCTGTTCGTTTTCCTGCACTCGTGGCTCCAGCACGCTCTGGAGTGTAGGCCAGAAGGGGCTTTGCATGAGCCGAACTTTGTCGAAGCGACCAAGGTACACTTCCTCCGCGAGCGAACGGTGCATCTGCGCCAGATGCTCGCGGCCTTGTGTCGCGTCGCGGAACGCCTGATGGCGTAGCAACAGCGACGCTTCGTTGGCGGGCGTAATGCGGCGGTGATAGATGCGGTGCGGCACCCGTGATTCTAGTCCGAGCAGATCGGCACGGCGCATGATCTCCTCGTCGACTTTGCGTCGATACTCCAGCCCAGGATACGGTCGGCTGCCGTAAATGTCACGGTAGTAGGCTGAGGGAAAGCGCCCAATGCGGCCCAGCATGTCGTCCACACGTTCCTTGTGGCGCTCGTTAGGAATCCCCAGGTGATCCCACACCACGAAGTCAGCCCCAACATCGGCGATCTTGGACAACATGCGTTGTAGGTGCGAACTGCTGTCGGTGACATATGGGATGATCGGCATGATCGCTACGCCAACCGGAATGCCGGCACGGCGCAATTGCTTGATTGCGTCCAGGCGCAGGGATGGGTGGGGTGCTTTACCTTCCAGTTTTTCACTCAGCGGCCCGTCGGTGGTCACAAGCGTAATGAATACGATCGCCAGCGAGCGGTCGTGGATCACCTTGATTGTTTCCTTGTCCTCCACGACTGTTGGACTTTTGGTCAGAATCGTCGTAGGTTGCGCGAGTTCCGCCATCTGCAGGAGCACATCGCGAGTTATGCGATGCATACGCTCCGCCGGTTGATAGGCGTCGCTCAGCAACAACCCGACGACATCGCCGGCGTCGATGTTCGCCAGTTCGTCGCCGATGCGATGAGGAACATCAACGAACGCCCGGGTTGTTTCTCCCAACGGGCGTGTCATCGTCACATGCAGGTCGCAATACGGACAAGCGAACTCGCAGCCGCCATAGGTCGCCAGCAAATAGTTCGACAAGAATAATTCGTTCGCCATTGGACGCCGTGCGCTGAGCGCAGGCCCCGGCAGTCGTTCTTCAAGATACGTGGTCATGATTCTAGCTTTCCGCATGCGAACGGACGCGGATCATTCCGGTGTCGTCGCAAGCACTTCAAGGATCTCGTCGTGAATGGCACCGTTCGTCGCAACGGTCCAGCCCTGCCATGGATCAAACGGCGCTCCGCCCCAGTTTGTTACCCGTCCACCCGCTTCCATGATCATCAACGCTCCGGCGGCGCAATCCCATGGTTTCAGCCCGATCTCCCAGTGACCGTCGCTGCGTCCAGCGGCAACATACGCCAGGTCGAGCGCGGCGGAACCCGAACGTGCGATGCCCTGACAGTGCATCAAAATCGCTGTCAGTTGCGCGATGTTGTTCTGGGGGTTCGTGAAGCGATGATATGGGAATCCGGTCGAAAGCAGGGCGGTGCGTAACGTCGGCGTCGTAGATATTCGAAGCTCGCGACCGTTGAGCCATGCCCCGCCACCGCGTTCGGCGGTGAAACACTCGTCACGCAACGGATCGTAGGTCACGCCAAGTTGCAGTTCGCCGCGATCAAACAGCGCCAGTGTCACCGAAAATACCGGATAGCCGTGTGAATAGTTCGTGGTACCATCCAGCGGATCAACTACCCAGACGAAGCGAGCATCGGTTGAGCCGCCGCCTTCTTCACCGACCACGGCGTGGTCCGGGAAATGCTCGTTAAGGGCTTGCACGATCAGTCGTTCGCTGGCGAGGTCGACATCAGTGACGATATCGGCGCGACCCTTGAAGGTGATCTCGCGTGGGCGATCCAATCCTTGGCGCAATATCGCGCCCGCCTCGCGTGCAAGATCGACGGTGAACGAAAGCATGCAGTCTCCAATCAGGGAACTATCGGATAATGGATAACGTCTTATATCTATAAGTGCTGGAACATTGTACCAAACCATCTGTTCGGCGTTTGACGCTTGAAGATAGCAGGCACTTAAAGGAGAATCTCGACATGCGAATTTTCACGATAGTATTGATGATGGGTATTTTAGCTAGCTGTGGCGCGGCAGCATCAGTTCCCACCGGCAATCCCACCAGCGTTCCCGCAACCGATGCGACGACAGTCCCCGCAACTGAGGTGCCGGCTGCACCAGCGCCGACACCTGTACCCACTGAAGCCGCCGCGGATATGATCGGGCCGGCGGCCCAAGTCATGGCGTCGCTAGTACAGCAACTTGGCCTCGATGGTGCGAACCTTCAGTATGTGGGGGCCGAGGAGCAGCAGTGGCCTACTCCTGCCTTGGGATGTCCACAGAAAGGCATGATGTATACCCAGGTGATCACGCCAGGGTATAAGATTACCTTCACCGACGGCACGACCACGTATGATGTTCATACCAACCAGTCCGGCGACCAGGCCGTGCTGTGCCAGAATGGTACGCCGACCGAACTGACGACTGTCGGATCGTAAGGTCAGCGCGCGCGGAAATCGCTCGCAATCGTATGTGCGTCGGTTTGCGCCCAGCGCAACCGTCCCAACGGCAGCAACTCCACGGCTTCAAGGGTATTTGTATCGAGCGGGCGCATAAAGTGCGCTCGCTCAAACGTTTGTGTGACGATCGCTTGCCCCGCCTCATCCACGCCCTGTTCCTCGCCTGTCAACGGCAAACCGAACACAGGTAGCGCCCCGTTTCGCTGCCAGAACTGCGCGAAGGCTCCTGTGATGCCGTGCTGTGTTTCGGGGAAAAACCGTCCGTCGCCCGGTTCCTCGGGGGCGACCTGCCTATCCCCCAACCATTCGCGCCCTAAATGCGCCACTTCGACCACACTGCGTGTCCCACTGCGGTCAGGGTTGTATTCCAGCAAACCGTTTTCAAACAACTGTGAATAGCCACCGTGCTCATCAGGCGCGGGCGGTGCGATCGGCTGGCCCCAGATGCGTGTGCCGCCCCAGGCCGTCCAGGCTCGCCAGATCACTGGATGTACTGGGATGCCATTGACCGTGTATTCGCCCAGCGGCGGTAGTAACGCGCCTTGTGCCGTCAGTACCGCCTGAATGCCCCGCAGGTTCTGCTCGTATTCGGGCAGGTTGCCAGTGATAAGCTCGGGCGTGACCGCCGCTATGCCGAGACCTCCCGCCCAATCGTGCATACCACCCGTAATGACATAGGGCTCCCAGATGGGCGCGTACTGATAGTCCGCCGCTTCGGCGAACGCCTGCGCTAGCTTCGCCGAGGGTAAATGGTCACACGCTGGAAAGACTACGCCTGCGTTGGAATGGTAGAAGATCACGCCGTTGGCGTCGAGCAGAAAGTCGCGGATCAAGCGGCTTTCCACCTCGGAATCAGCATACGGTCCGCCGGTTTTCGACACATTGCCGTAGGCGCCCTGGACGATGGAACGCCAGTCGTTGTCGGGACATGTATCATGCCCGGTTTCCATATTACGGTTGAGATCGACGCTACGCGCATTAAAGCGTGTGTCAATCGCGAGCCCATCAGGGTTGATCGTCGGGATCAGGTAGAAACTGAGTTCCGCCGGAACTTCTTCGGGATGAATGCGAAAGTACTCGACCAGTTGCGACACTAAGCGGTACGTGTTAGCTTCGGGTCCGCCGTGGGTATCACCTACGACAACCAGTTTGCGTGGTCCGGTGCCGACTCGTAGGGCCGTGACCGGACGCCCCTGCGTCGAGATGCCAATGGTGATGTCGGCGACCGTCGGCATGCCCTGACCGTGCGCTGGTAGCACGAGGCCGGCGAGCAATGCCATAAGCACCCATATTTGGCGTACACGGGTGGGTAGCTTGCCCAAAACACGACAATTGCCGCGTCGAGCCGACGCGGCAATTGTTGCTAGCCATGAACCATACTTTCTGATGATGTGCGGTTCCGTGTTCTCGTCCCGCATTGTTAGTTCGTACCCAACTTGCCTCCAGCGGGCAGCGGCGTCTTGGGATTTTTCACAAAGATGTTGGGCCAGGGCTGGAACTGCGTGCGGTACGTCGTGCTGCGAACTTCGACGCCATCCTGCATGATCGTGCGGGTAACTTCGATGTCCATGCCGCCACGCGATGTGTCGGTCTGGTGGTACGTGCCGACGGGTTGCTCGGGATCGTTGATGTATACTGGCTGGGTTGGTGCAGGTGCTTGCGATGTGATATTGGCGTCAGTTCGTAGTACCTCGCGCCCGGGAACTTTCGTGCCATAAAGCGTGTATGTGACCATTGCGGCGGGCTGATCAACGACACCTTCGATCAAAATCCAGTTGCCAGTGTCGTTGACAAACTTGAGGTCAGGACCGCCACCGGTAAAGATTGTCGAGTCCATGCCGATCGAATCGTATTTCTCGTACCATGAAATACGGAAGCGATGTGGTGTCCAGTCGGTGAAAGGCACGCCGGAATAGAACGCGGCACGAAACAGCGTCGTAGATACCTGGCAAATGCCACCACCCGGTTCAAGTTGGGTGCGGTTGCCGACGATAGCGTAGCCGTCCACAAAGCCGTGTGCTGCGTCGATCTCGCCCACATTTTCGTTGAACGAGAATTCGCCATCCGGTGGCACCAGGATACCTGACACAAGTTCAACGCCGCGGATGATATTGGCGATGCGGTATGGGGCCGAGCCAGTGAAGTCACTTCGACCCGACGCGATCGGTTCGACGATGCCCAACTGACTGAGCGTTTCTGGCGTCGCCTTCGGTTGCACTTCCTCGACTGGCAACTCAAGCACGCGATTACTACTGACGATCATTTCGTTTACACGATTGATCGTTTGCTCGATGTTAAGGCGATAGGCCGTGCGTCCAGGGCTGATGATTTGCAGATTGCCGCCGTTCCAGGCCACCCGCGGCTCGATTGAAGCCCGTCCCAGCTTGTCAGCGAGTTTGGTCGCCCATTTAGTGAGCTTGGCCTGGTCGAGTTGGGTATTGAGTGTCGGTCCGCTCGGCCCTTCAATACGGGTGATTGCCAGCATGTCAGCGATGTCGGCCTGCGATAGCGGAAAGGATTGGTTTTCCTGCACGAATTTCACGTCGAGCGGTGCCTGGAGCATCGCGTCGGCGGTTCGTTTTGCTTCGACGATATCACCGGTTTCGAGCATCGGAATCAGCGTATCGGTTTTGATCGCCACCGAATGCGTTTCCATCGTCTGAAGCGCTTCGAGCGCCCGCTCAACGGTCGCGTCAAGTATCAACATACGTCCATCGGCGCTCTCGGTGGATGAAGTGGTACCGGCGATAGTATCGACGGAGAAGGTCGCTTCAACAGCTGGGAGCTCGATTGGAGCGCCGATCGTGCGGATGTAGCGTTGCATCTGTCGTGCATCGACCGTCATACGGAGCGGCAGATCGAGGCCTTGCTGCCAGATCAGGAACATTTGTTGCAGATCACTGGTGAGACCGTTCCCGCGCCCTGCCCGCATGGCTTCCGCAACCTGCGACGGGATATCGGTACGCAGCCCGATTTCCTGTGGCGTGGGTTCCCATACCTGACCGTTGTACTCGAAGCGTATTGGCTTGTTCACGAAATCACCAAACCGCGCCATCAAAGCTGCTTCGGCTTGTGCTGGCGTCTTTTCGGTCAGGTCAACGCCCTGCACGGATACGTTAGGATAAATCTTTCCAGCATAGTTCTGATCGAGCCAGGTCAGGCCGCCTAACGCGGTGGCAAGTACGGCGATGGCGACGAGGATTGGGACCAACCACCAGTTACTGACACGACGTGGTGGAGGACGGCGCGCATAGGATCGGATTTGGAGGGTTTCGTTGCTGTACGGGCGGTGATACTCGCCGCGCTCGGCTTGATATGGCTGTGCCATATTGCGAATCGGCTGTGTATCACGTCCTCGTCGACGCATTGGTCCGTAGTTTTGAAAATCCTGCGTATCCATGTATCACCTATAGTCCCAATGCCCCGAAGATCACTGCAAACAGAATGACGACAAGCATCACTACTGCGGCGATCTTCGCGATCCGATCGATATTTCGACGCTCCATAGATCCTACCCTACGCCCGTGATTCAGTCTTGCGCGGTGGTGAATCACCGGCGCTAGCGTTAATCGAAAAGCTCGATATCCTGTAACAGCTTTCCAGCCTGGTCTTTCGTGGAAATAATTACATCCGTTCCTGCTTCGATAGGCCATTCGATCGGCAGTGCCGGATCGTTCCACAGCAAGGTACGTTCAGATTGTGGGGCATAGAAGTCGGTCGCTTTATACAACAACTCTGCCCATTCGCTCACGACATAAAAGCCATGTGCAAATCCTCCCGGCACCCATAACTGTCGCCGGTTTTCCGCTGATAGTCGCACGCCCACGGCTTGACCGAAGGTTGGCGACGACCGCCGAATATCGACGGCGACATCGTAGATTTCGCCGACCACAACCCGCAAGAGTTTTCCCTGCGGTTGCTGTATCTGGTAATGTAGTCCGCGCAGCGTACCACGACGCGAGCCAGAATGGTTATCCTGAACGAATGTTTCGGTGATGCCGCCAGCAGCCATCTTGTGAGCCTGGAAGGTTTCCATAAAGAAACCGCGCTCATCGCCACGAACCTCTGGCTCGATCAAAAGAATATCGGGAAGTTCGGTTGGTGTAATCTTCATGCAGCCTTGGTCAGCTTACAATTCCATCTGCTACGTTTATTCGTAGCATAGGATTTCGGCGTCGTCAATGAAATATATCTGAGCATGTGCAAAGACAGTAGTAGTATACATTGGATATCCGGTCACCGGAACGTGCGATCGGCGCAATCAAGAACCTGACGTGTGACAGTATCCACGCTCGTCCTTCAAGGATGCGGCAAGGGCTGCCCCGGCGATACCGGCGCTGTTTAGCATCTGCGCCGCGACGATGGGTGCGCGAGTATGCAGCAGCGGTAACCATTGGTCCCCGTCTTTTGACACCCCACCGCCGACGATGATCAAATCAGGCCACAGCAAACGCTCCATCGTCCCGATGTATTCGTCCACACGCTTGGCCCAATGTTTCCAGGAAAGCTGTTTGTGCTCGCGCACGCTGTCGGCGGCGCGTACCTCGCCTTCTTTGCCGCGTACCTCGGCGTGACCAAACTCGGTGTTTGGCAGCAGTTTGCCACCCAGAAATACCGCGCTGCCGATGCCAGTGCCAAACGTAAGCATCAACACGACGCCCATGTTGATCCTCTGCCTGCGCCCCAGCGTACTTCGGCAAGACCCGCCGCGTCGGCGTCGTTCAACACTGTTACGGTTGACGTGGCGATCTTCGCGATCTCGTCTTCGATCTTGACGCCGATCCATTCGGGGTCGATGTTCGCGGCGGTATACACGGTGCCGTCTTTGACCACCGCCGGAAAACCGCAGCCGATCGGACCATTCCAGCGAGTAATGCGCGATCAGTTGGCTCGATCACATCAAGCATCGCTCCAGGCGTGGCAGGCTGTGGCGTCGCGATCCGAAAACGTTCTGTTTGCAACGCTCCGGTCGTAATATCCACGGGCGCTGCTTTAATGCCTGATCCTCCAACGTCGATCCCCAACACGTCCATGCGGCCCCCTTATCCGCCGCCCATCGACGAGGAGCAATCGCAGACGATGGAGCTGCTCGATGGAGGCGAAACATGCACATTTCTTTACTATACAGCATCGTTACTCGCGGTGCTATGCTACTGGCGACGTGTGAGTGGTACATTCACATGTTCGAGGGTTCTGCCTTCAGGATCGAGACTGACGACCTCGATCGATGCTCCTTCGGGACGTGTATCGAGCGTCGCCGAGAAATCGCACGGTAACCCTTGCTGATACCATCCCAAAAACGCTTGCACTGATTGCAGCATGCCCCCCGCGCTGTCCAGCAGTCGCACTTCAACCGATGCAGGCGGACCTGCCGCTGCACCATAGACCAGAATCGTTGGTTCTGCCGGACTAGCGTATGGCCTGGGTGCTTCGACGACCAGGTATTGGATCCGTGCGAAGCGTCCTTCGACGTTGGTGCGCTGTTCCGCAGTCGCCGCCACGTTCCCTTGCTCGTCCAGATACTCCACCACCATCACTGCACCACGAGGTGTTGGCGCGTAGCCCAGTGGGATGGTGCCGCGAAAATTGAGGCCAGCACCGTTGGGTTCGGTCGGCAGCAGAACCGGCGGCAGACCAAGTGGCTTGCCATCGGGCGTATGGACCGTAACGCGCACCTGTCCTTGTGTCATGTTGACCGTTCCGCTGATCTCGACTGGCGATTGGAGAAACATGCCTTCGACCGGGCGTTCCAGGACGATCTGGGGCACATCGCTGGCTAGTGGCGCCGTGACAGTTGGTTGCGCTGTCAGGGTCGGTTTGACGGTGGGCGTGGGTGCCATCGTCAGGGTTGGCGGGAGTGTCTGTGTGATTGTTGGCGTGGTCGTCGTGCTGGGCACGATCGGTGTTCCGGTCGCCGTGGTGGCGCTGTGGGCGGCGAGCGTCGGCGCGACAACTGCTGTGGCTGGATTCACTGCCATGGGTGTAGCAGCGGGCGGTTCCTGTCCGAGTGTACAGCCGCTCAACATCAAGCGCAAACAGTATGAAATGGATACATTGCAATGTTTTCATCGCCGAAGATGGTACCATCTTCGGATGTATGGAGGAACAAGCATGCGACAACCTGCCGAGGCACATTATGCGCCCGCAGATCCGATAACCTGCGAAATCGAAGTCCTTCCTGGTCTGGAGCCGTTCGCGATCGAGGAATTACGCAAGCGTTTCCGGCGGCGCGTCACGATCCTGCCGTCGCTGCGCGAAGGCCTGATCCCAATCCTGTACGATGGCGATCTCGCCGATTTGCTCGAACTACGAACCGTGCTGGCGGTGTATGGGCAACGCCATTTCGAAGTGCCACGTCCCAAAGCGTTGCAGGGACACGCCGCGTTTACGACGGTCCTGAGCATGATCGAGGCGGTGCGCGAACTTCACCCACCGGATGCCTTCAAAAGCGTGCGGGTGAGCGCGGCGGGAGCGGACTCTGTCGGTGCTGGTGCGCTGGCGCGAAATGTTGGCGGCGGAAACGGGCCTTACGGATGTCGCCGATGAGGGCGATCTCCTGATCCGGTTGCGGCGTCCGCTTGACGGTGCGGAGGGGTGGGATGTACTGATTCGCCTGTCACCGCGCCCGTTGTCCGTGCGCCCATGGCGAGCATGCAACCTGCCTGGAGCGCTTAACGCGACGGTGGCGCATGTGATGGCAGGATTGACCCTGCCTGATTCTGACGACGTGGTGCTGAACATTGCATGTGGTTCGGCGACGTTGCTGATCGAACGACTGATCGAGGGTCCGGCGCGTATCGCCATGGGTTGCGACACTGACCCGGACGGCGTTACGGTGCGCCCGCCGCAACGTAGATGAGAGTGGCTTCGGGCAGATCGCACTCGATAGTTGGGATGCTGGAAACCTGCCACTTCCCGACGCATGCGTGGACGCCGCGCTGATCGATCTGCCGTTTGGGCAGGTCGTCGGGTCGCATGCCGCGAACGTAGAGCTTTATCCGCGTATCCTAGCAGAAGCCGCACGGGTCGTTGTGCGCGGCGGGTTGTTCGTGGCGATCACCCAGGATATTCGCTTATGGGAGCGTTTAGTGTCCGAAAATGACCGTTGGACACTCGAAACGGTGGTGCCGCTGAAAATCCCGATTGAACGCGGCTATATTCATCCACGCATATTTCCTGCTGACGAACCGGAACACTAGGATCCTAGTCGTGAACTTCACCGAACCCAGTAAGGACTAAACGAAATGCTGCCAGGTGCATATGTCACCGGGGCCTTTGCGTGCCCTGTATGAACTCGATGATGACCGAAGGTATGCGTTTGTCACGGCACCTTCGCGTGAGCACGTTAGCTCACTCGTGCGCGGCGGGTTCGTAGGGTGTGGAACAGGACAACCAGACCCAACAACGGAGCCAACCATAGCCATTGTTCACCGCTGGTGGCGGGCAGCGTACGTCCCGTTACATCCGGGCTAGTGGGCGGCTCCTTGCCACCATCGGTAGTGGGCGGTGGTGGACTGTCGCCGCCTCCGGCAACTGGTGGTTGCTGCGTCGGAGCGTCGGTGTTCGGCGCTTCCAGCGTTGGAATCACGGTCGCTGGAATAGCGGTCGGCGGCACTTCGACGACGGCGGTCGGTGTCGATGGCTCGGTCGTCGGTCCCGGTGTACCTTGCGATACCAGCGTCGAATCGGCGGTTGGCGTAACCGTGAATTCGGCGGTGGCGGTCGGTGTCGTCGCCTGATCGGTCGCCTCTGTGGTCGGCGCGACGGTCGTCACCGGCACGACGGTCAATGCCGCAGATGTTGCCGTAGCGTTGTCAGCACGCACTGTTGGTGTGGGTCCGCTCGCCGTCGCGGTCGCGGTGGGGGTTGCCACCTCGGGTGTATCGGTCGGCGGCGCGACGGTGTCGGTGGGTGGTGCGACATCGGGTGTGTTCGTCGGCGCTACGGTATCGGTCGGTGCCGGTGTGTTGGTCGGCGGTGCAGTCGTCGCGGTGATCGCCGCTATCGTCGCCGACGGTTGGTTGGCTGGACCAGCGATCGTCAGCGTCGAGTTTCCGCGGATGCTGGTGCCTCCAGCGGTCACCAGAACAGTATTGCGAACCTGTGTGCCATTCTCGGCGCTTGAACTGGCGCGGGTGCGGACCAGCACCGAGGCCGGATTCGCCGCCGATGTCACCAGCGAGCACGAAAGCTGATTGGCGGTGAGCGTACACGTCCCGCCTTTGCGGTCGGTGATCGTCAGCGCCTGAACCGTCGCCGGAAAGCTGTCGAGCAGGGTCAGGTTGACGGCATCAGTCGATGTCGTCTGCACAACGCATTTCATAATAGAATTCGCCGCCGGGAGCGATGTTGGCGATGTCGATACCTCCCAACGACGTTGCGATCTTGGTCACTTGCAGGTCAGGCGCTGTTTGCGCGATCGTGATGCTTGGTTGCAGCATGGCATACGCCACCGCGCCAACAGGCGATAGGATCAGCACGGTGCTGAATGCAAGCAGCGCAAGCTCGCGGACGGTCCAACGGGAACGTCGCGGTGAAGGCGTTGGGGCAGGTACACGCATGGGGTCCTCGCTCACTAGCTAGTAGTCGCGCTCTCCTGGAGCGCGGCGGTGTCGACAAGATCGGCAATAACAACAAAACGCTGCATATCCCAGTTGGTACAGGTCATGAGCGTCAACGTAGGTGTTGCGGTCGGAAACATTACACTGACCTGTGAAGGCCAGACATTGCCTGTTTCACGGACCCTATAGCGGAAACGTTGTGTCGCGGTATCGACGTATACTTCGTTCCCTGGTTTCAATGCTTCAAGTGTGGCAAAAACCGCGCCGCGAATGCCTTGATGACCAGCCATCACGACATTGCCGCTGCCAGGGACGCCAGTACCATGCAGATAGCCCGCCGCATAGTCGGCGACCTGCCAGGTACCGTCGACCAGAAAGACCTCCTCGGTGCCGCGGTATCGATTCCCACGATTGGCGCATGCAGTCGCGTCGGCGGCAGATTCACCGCCGGAACGGGCGCTTGCGCCGGTTGCTGCTTGCACGACCGCTGGTGGTGGTACCACCGCTGCCGGAACGAAATCGCGCGCCGGTTGCAGGTAGTCGGGCGCAACGGCGGGCCGTCGCCATTTTTCGTTGATGCTTGGCAGCGTATAGCCCAGTTCGGGATGCAGCATGCGCTGTCGCCGCTGCTTCCGGCTGTGCTTCGGTTGCTGGTAGTGCTTCGGCAGGGGTCGGTGCTGGCACGACTGGTTGAGCTACGACGACCTGCGCGGCGGCTTGCGCTGCCTGAGGTTCATGTCAGCCAATCCTGTACTGGACCTTCATAGACCTGATAACCGGCGAACCCGACCAGCGCGATCGCCGCCATCCACTCGCCGAGCAACAAGAGTCGGTCGACTATAGAGCGGCGCCGGGCAACCCTGACGACCGGACGCAAAGCTACCGGCGAAAGGATGCGCGTGTGCGAAGAAGCAAGCGTGATGCGGTCGCTTCTCTGGTGTTCACGCTCCAAATGTACCCGTTGTCGTCGCCGATCCTGCATGCACGCCTTCAACAGCATTTACTACCGTCCTTCGGAGATTATACGTGCTTTATGGCGGTTGGCAATCCCTCAAATGGCGCAATCGTGTCTAGTGTTCGTCGAAGCGCACAACTTTTGAGGGTGCTTTTTATGGAAAATGGATATAGCGCACGCTCGATCGGGTGCGTACAATCATAGGAGCGGCGATGCTAGCACCTGGTTTGTGCTGCATTCCTTCCGAGGAGATCAAGAACGCGCTATGACCTATGACACCGACGCTCCCAAGCATTTGTGGTTGATGCAACTTGCCGATAGCGCCGTCCCCATCGGTCAACTCGCGCACTCGTTCGGTCTGGAATCCCTGACCGCCGATGGAACGCTCACACCCGACACCCTCGCGCTGTTTCTACGTGATTATCTGCTCGAAACTGGCACGCTCGAAGCGGCGTTCTGCCGCTCGGCGTATACCCTTGGCGCAACTTTGACGACGACTTCGACCGCTCATGGCAGTGGCTCAACGAGCGTTGCGGGGCGCTCAAGCCCGCCCGCGAAACCCGCGCCGCCAGCACCGTACTGGGGCATCGCTTCATCCAACTGGTGCAGGAACTCGAACCGCGTACGGTGCTCCAACGTGCCGCGTATGCTCGACGGTCATCGGGCGTACAGCCGCATTTCTGCGCGGCCTTCGGGTTGGTCGGGGGTGCCCTTGGCATCGACCTCGAAACCATCGTGCGTGCGTATCTACAACAATCCATCGGCGGGCTGATCAACGTCTGTCAGCGTCTGCTGCCGGTGGGGCAACGTCAGGCCAGCATGCTCTTGTGGCGGATCAAGCACGAGATCATCGCCGCCGCCGAACGTAGCCGCGACGCCGTCCTGGATGACGCTGGATGGACCTTCGCCCCGCTGGTCGATATCGGCGGGATGCGTCACCCCGGCTTGCCGACGCGGTTGTTCATCAGTTGATGACGGCACAGCACATCCCCGGTCGAGGCCGCCAGCGTCGACGGAGGGCTCGATCTGCTGTTCACGCGCCGTGATGCCCACGCCCGCACGACCATGCGCGTGCGGGAGCAACGTGCGCCGTTGCAGGTGGTACGCGCCTTCCCGATCTCCGATGGCGGCGCTCTGGTGCATCTGCACAATGTTTCCGGTGGCGTGCTTGGCGGCGACAAGCTACACATGACGGTCGAGGTTGGGTCAGGAGCCTACGCCCAACTGACCACAACAGGAGCGACACGCCTGTATCGTGGTCGCCCCGAGCGCGGACCCGCCGAACAAAGCACCGCGATTCGGGTAGGGGAGAACGCGCTGCTCGAATATATCCCTGACCCAGTGTCTGCCGTATGCGGGTTCGACCTATCGCCAACGCACCCGCATAGAACTCGCGCCCGGTGCCGGATTGTTCTGGTGGGAGATCATCGCACCCGGCCGTGAAGCGCACGGCGAAATCTTCGCGTATGATCTGCTGGAAAACGAACTCACCATTGTCGCCGACGGGCAGGTGGTCGCACTTGAACGGGCGCGGCTCCAACCGCACGAGCGTCCGCTCACGTCGGCGGTGCGCCTGGGTCCATATCGCTACTACGCGAGTTTCTACATCTGTCGGGTCGGCCTCGACGCCGCGCTCTGGCGCGACCTGGAAATGAGCCTCGCCGACCTCGCATCGCGCAGCGCGCAACACGGTACGATGGTATGGGGTGTCAGCACGCTTCCGGCTCATGGCATCAGCGTTCGTGGCCTCAGCCTGTCGGGACGGTTGTTGTATCCGGCGCTGGTCGAGTTCTGGCAGCACGCCAAGCATGTGCTATACGACCGGGCGGCGGTGCCGCCACGCAAACTCGTATTAATCTGGGGGTTAAGCGAGATGCATCTGACTCAACGCGAACAGGAAAAGTTGCTGATCTTCACGGCATCCGAACTTGCGCGGAAACGGCAGGCACGCGGCCTGAAGTTGAACTACCCCGAAGCGATGGCGATCCTGGCTGCCGAGATCATGGAAGCCGCCCGCGACGGCAAAAGTGTCGCCGAAATCATGAGCTTTGGCACGTCGATCCTCAGCCGCGACGACGTGATGGACGGCATCGCCGACATGATCCACGAAGTGCAGGTCGAGGCGACGTTTCCAGACGGTACTAAACTCGTGACCGTTCACGATCCAATTCAATGACGAACGACGAACGACGCCAATGACGCAACGCAGATTAGGGCGTTTCATTGTGGAGTGTATGCCCATGTTTATCGACGCCAGCGTTATTTGATGTGTCCTTCTCCGTTGGTCGTTGGTCGTTCGTCATTGGTCGATACAAGAGGAGTTCCCGCATGATCCCTGGTGAATATCTGGTAGATGAATCCGCACCGCCGATCGAAGCCAACGCTGGACGTGCGATGGCGAGCGTGATGGTGCGGCACACCGGCGACCGTCCGATTCAGGTCGGCAGCCATTATCACTTTTTCGAGGTCAACCGCGCCCTGCACTTCGACCGTGCGACCGCCTATGGGATGCGCCTCAACATTGCGGCGGGAACAGCCGTGCGCTTCGAGCCAGGCGAGGAAAAAGAGGTCGCGCTGGTGGCGTTGGGTGGGCGGCGCATCATGCGCGGACATAACGGGTTGGTCGGGATGGCGTTGGATTCACCCGGCGTGCGCGAAGATTCACTTGAACATCTCGCCGAGCGCGGATTTGGCGAAGGAGCATAGAACATGAGCCTACGGATTCCACGGCGCACCTATGCCGACCTGTACGGTCCCACCACTGGCGACCGTGTGCGGCTCGCCGATACCGATCTGGTGATCGAAATCGAACATGATTACGCGGTCTATGGCGACGAAATCACTTTTGGCGGTGGCAAAGTTATCCGCGACGGCATGGGACAATCGAGCGATGCGACACGCAACGGTCCATCCGGGGCGCTCGATCTGGTGATCACCAACGCCATTGTTGTCGATCACTGGGGCATCGTCAAAGGTGATATCGGCATCAAGAACGGGCGAATCGTCAAGGTCGGCAAGGCCGGAAACCCTGACACTATGGATGGCGTTGATCCCGAACTGATCGTGGGCGCGAGCACCGAAGTGATCGCGGGCGAGCATAGTATCATCACCCCTGGTGGCATCGACAGCCATATCCACTTCATCGCCCCGCAACAGATTTACGAAGCGCTATCCAACGGCATCACGACCATGATCGGCGGCGGCACTGGTCCCGCGACTGGCACGGCGGCGACGACGTGTACGCCGGGCGAGTGGAATCTTCATCGTATGTTCCAGGCCGTCGAAGCGTGGCCGATCAATTTCGGATTCCTGGGCAAAGGCAACGTATCGACGCCGCAACCGCTGCGCGAGCAGGTGCTGGCGGGCGTGTGCGGCCTCAAGCTGCATGAGGATTGGGGAACGACGCCCGCCGCCATCGACACCTGCCTGACCGTCGCCGACGAATACGATATCCAGGTTGCCATCCACACCGATACGATCAACGAGGCTGGTTTTGTGGAAGACACCATCGCCGCGATCGGCGGGCGCACCATCCATACCTACCATACCGAAGGCGCGGGCGGCGGTCATGCTCCCGACATCATCAGGATCGCGGCGTACCCGCATGTGCTGCCGTCCTCGACCAACCCAACCCGCCCGTACACGGTCAACACGATCGCCGAACACCTTGATATGCTGATGGTCTGCCATCATCTCAATCCGCAGGTGCCGGAAGATGTGGCCTTCGCCGAAAGCCGGATCCGGGCCGAAACCATCGCCGCCGAAGATATTCTGCACGACATGGGCGTGCTGAGCATGATTTCGAGCGACTCACAGGCGATGGGGCGCGTCGGCGAAGTCGTGACGCGCACCTGGCAGACCGCGCACAAGATGCGCGTGCAGCGCGGACACCTGCCCGAAGATAGCGCCCGCAACGATAACGCCCGCGTCAAGCGTTATGTCGCCAAGTACACGATCAACCCCGCGATCGCGCATGGCATGGCGCATGAGATCGGTTCGATCGAGCCGGGAAAGTTAGCCGATCTGGTGATCTGGAAGCCCGCCTTCTTTGGCGTCAAGCCCGAAATGATCGTCAAAGGCGGCATGATCGCCTGGGCCGCGATGGGCGATCCCAACGCTTCGATTCCGACACCGCAGCCGGTGCTGTATCGTCCGATGTTCGGCGCGTTTGGCGGCGCACCCGCTCCGCTGAGTGTGACCTTCGTATCTCAGGCCGCTGCCGATGCCGGAATCGCCGCACGGCTGGGACTACGTAAACAGGTGGTCGCCGTCCGCGATTGCCGCAACATTGGCAAGGCGCAGATGATCCACAACAATGCCATGCCCGACCTGCGTGTCGATCCCGAAACCTACGCGGTGTATGCCGATGGTGAACACCTGACATGCGAACCCGCCGCCGTGCTGCCGATGGCACAACGCTATTTTCTGTTCTAGGAATGCCGACGAACGACCAACGAAGATAAACGAGCGCGTTGATCGTTCGTCGGTCAATATCGTCGTCGGTCAATAAGGAAAACGATTGTGAACGATTCTCGTCCCCTACGCATCGGCATCGCCGGACCCGTCGGCAGCGGCAAGACCGCGCTGGTCGATCAGCTTAGCCGTAACCTGTGGCCTCGCTATAATCTGGCGGTCGTCACCAATGACATCTATACACGCGAGGACGCCGAGTTCTTGCTGCGTCAGGGGGTGCTACCCGCTGAGCGTGTGCGCGGCGTCGAAACGGGAGGCTGTCCGCACGCCGCGATTCGTGAGGATGCGTCGATGAATCTGGAAGCAATCGCGGACCTCGAAGATGAACTGCCAGGGCTGGAACTGGTATTGGTGGAAAGCGGCGGCGATAACCTGGCGGCGGCGTTCAGCCCCGAACTGGTTGACCGCTGGATATATGTGATCGACGTGTCGGGTGGCGATAAGATTCCGCGCAAAGGCGGTCCCGGTATCATGCGCTCCGACCTGCTGGTGATCAACAAGATCGATCTCGCGCCCTACGTTGGCGCGTCGCTCGACGTGATGGAACGCGACACGCTACGCATGCGCGGCGAGCAGCCATTTGTCTTTACCAACCTCAAGGATGGCACCGGACTCGACACGGTGATCGGCTGGCTCCATGAACAGCGTGCGGCGTTTGTCGGAAGCGCGCTATCCGGCGTCTAGTTGTCCCGCCGTGTGGGCGACATCGTTGAGGAGGGTAATCTGCGCCGCGCCGTCGGCGTCGATGCGGAAGCGATTGAGCGCACAGATACCCTGGGCGATGCGGTCGCGGTACAGGCTGATCGGCAAGCCGAGCAGGTGGCACAACAAAATGCGGTTGAGTGTGCGGTGCGCGACGATCAAGACCGTCTGGTCGGGGTGGCGTTCGACGATCGCGGCGAGCGCACGGGTTGCCCGCTCCGCCACCGCATAGGCTCCCTCGCCGTCCGTTGGGCGCACGACGCCGGGATCGCGCTGCCAGGCCTGGTAGCGCTCGCCGTCGTTGGCGATGATCGCGTTACGTTGTTGTCCCTCCCAGGCTCCGAAATCCATCTCGCGTAGATCGTCCACGACCACGGGCATGATCTGGTGCTGCGCGGCGATGGGTGCCGCCGTAGCGACGACACGCCTCAACGGACTGGTGTAGATCGCGTCGATCTTTTCAGTCGCCAGCCGTTGCGCCAGTAACACTGCTTGCACGTGGCCGTCCGGTGATAGCTCGATGTCGCTCCTGCCACACATCAGATCGGCATGGCTCCATGCCGTCGCGCCGTGACGTGCCAACCATATATCGGTCATGATTCCTCCGACGAACGACGAACGACGAATGACCCGTTTCCCAATGCGCTTGCGCCACATGCTCAGATATAGCCGCGCTCCTGGCACGCGGCCGCGAACCGCTCGTAGCCACGGTCGTATGCGTCCTGGTGCTGTGGTTGTGCGTCGACGACCGCGCCCGGTTTGACCATCTGACGTGTCGCCGTCGCCAGGTCGGGGTGCAGCGATGCGCTCGCCGCCAACAGGGCCGCACCGAACGCGGCTCCTGGCTCCGCGACGACTTCGAGGGTACACCCCAACACATCCGCACGGATCTGGTTCCAGACGGCACTCGTCGTCCCGCCGCCAGTGGTGAGGATGCGTGGTCCGACCGTCGCGCCAAGTTGGCGCAGAACATCGTAGCCCAGCCGTTCGACATAGGCCACGCCTTCGAGCGTGGCGGCGTAATGCTCGTGGTCCGAACGCGGCGTTCCTCCGTGAAAGCGCGGGCAGTGGCATGGACGAACGGAAAACGCTCGCCCTCGCCCGCCAACGGGTAGCACGCCAATCCGGTCGGGGTGATCGTGGCAGCGGCGCGGTCGAGTTCTGGCAGAGCGGCGCGAGGCCATGCGCGCAAGCACGCCCCCGCCGACGTTGGACGCCGCGCCGGGAAGCCAGTATCCGGCGGGGTGACGGTGGTTATAGATGCGTCCGGCAGGATCATGCAGCATGTCCGCGCTGACGCCCTTCACGACCAGCGTCGTGCCGAGAACGCTGAGCCACTGCCCCGGCTCGACCGCGCCACTGGCGATCTGTGAAGCGCAGCCGTCCGTCATCCCTGCCACCACGACGATTCCGACATCAAGGCCAGTTTCGGCTGCAGCGGCGGGCGTGATGGTGCCGAGCGGTTCGCCCGATCGCACGACCTGCGGAAATTTTGCGAGCGGTAATCCAAGCTCCTCGATGACCGAAGGCCAGCGTTCGTCGAGCAGGTCGTAGCCCGTCTTGAGCGCCTGTGTGATGTCGGTCAGGTCGTAGCGTCCGGTGAGATGACCTGTGACTACATCGCCCGCGTGAGCGACATGCGCTGGCGCGGGCCAGCGCGTTCGGCTCGTGCTGCGCGAGCCACGCGATCTTCGGCAGTCCCCACGAACTATTGAAGCTATAGCCGAACCGTGTGCGAAGGCTGGTCGTCGCGCCGTTGATCTGTTGGGATTGCGGCTCGGAGCGACGGTCGGCGTACATCAACGCCGGACGGACGGCGTTTCCGGCGGCGTCGAGCAAGCAAATCGTCCCTGACGTCGCCGCTACGCTGAGGGCGACGATCCGCGCATGTTCGGCAGTCGCCGCGACGACAGCACGCAGTCCTGCCGCCGCGCCCTGCCACCACGCCGCCGGGTCCTGCTCGAAGTGGTCGCCGTCGCGCACCGATGTGAGCGGCTCGGAGGCTTCCGCGTGAAGGCGTCCGGCGGCGTCATAGGCTGCCACACGCACGCCGCCGGTCCCGATGTCGATGCCTACAACCAGGGCTTCCATCGCGGTTAGAAATAGTCCTGCGCGATGTTCAGACGTTCGCAGATCAAGCGCATCGCGTCCTCCGAAATGCCACCTGTCGGCTCGCCCGCCGCAAGGTTGAGATATTCGTAGCGTGCGGCGGCCTCGGCATATTCCACCAGGTCGCCCGCCTTTGTCACGCCAACGTCGGCGCGGGTGACGATGCCATGGCTGGCCCATATGATGCCCCGATAGCGTTGCAGGGCGGGCATGGTCACGCCAGTTTGATCGAGCGAGCCGGGCACCTCGAACGGCAACACGCCGATGCCTTCGGGAAACTCCACGATCGTTTCGGGCTGCCAGCGTAGCAAACGGCGGTTGAAGGCCATGGTCTCCTGGTAGCGTTCGATGTGGCTCAGGTAGGTCAGGTGTATCGGCTGAGCATGGACGACGGCATGGTAGTCAACGGCACGCCTGCCTACGTGGTCGTCATGCACCGCCAGGTGGGTGTTGAGTTCGCTGGTCGGCCTCGTTCCAGGGGCAGTGTATAACTCTGCCTGCTTGCCATCGGCGGCGATGTGCAGCAAACAGACCGTCTGTTGCGGCGCGCTGCCGATGTCGCGCAGTCGGCGTCCGGCGGCGGTGACGATCACCCAGCCAGTCGCTCAGATGCGGCACGTCTACAGGCAGCGGCACGGTGCCGCGTGCCTCAAAGGCGGCGTTTGGTTCGATGTGGCGTTGAAAGATCGAGATGTTTCCGGCTGCGCCTTCAGCCGCGTCGATCTGCGACATGCGGATTCCGGTGTCGGCCATTTCGGCGATGATGGCGTCGAGTGTCCGTTGGGTCATGATGGTATGTTCTCGCTTGCTGCGGATAGTTGGAGGAAGCGACCGTAGGCGTCGGTCCAGGCGTCGTGATTAGTCGGCTCGAAGCGTTCGACGGGTGTGGAACGGCGCACGATCTCGCGTGCTTCCGCAAGGTTGCTGATTGTGCCGTGCGCGATCATCTGTACCAGCAGATTGCCTAGCGCGGTCGCCTCGACCGGACCTGCGACCACCGGCACGCCACACGCATCGGCGGTGAACTGGCATAACAAACGATTCTGCGATCCACCGCCGACGATATGGATGGTGTCGATGCCGACGCCACGCACTTCGGCGAGTTGGTCGAAGGTCTGGCGGTACGCCAGCGCGAGGCTTTCGAGCGCACAACGCACGAACGCGCCCGGCTCGTCGGGAATGGGCTGTCCAAGCGCGGCGCAACGCTCCCTGATCGCGGTGGGCATGTCGTCTGGCGCTACCAGATCGGGGTGAGCCGGGTCGATCAACGACCTGAACGCGGGTGCCTGGGCTGCCCGGTCGGTCAGTTCGCCATACGACCATTCCTTGCCGTTGCGCGTCCAGCTACGGCGACATTCCTGAATCAGCCACAAGCCGCTGATGTTTTTCAACACGCGGTAGGTGTTATCGACGCCGCCCTCATTGGTGAGGTTGTAGCGTAGTGCCAGCGGTCCCATGGCGGGTTCGGACGCTTCGACGCCCACCAGCGACCAGGTTCCCGAACTGATGTAGCCGAAGTTCGGCGTGCTGGCGGGAACCGCTGCGATCGCCGAGCCGGTATCATGGCTGGCGGGTGCGATGATCTGGGGTCTCGCCGTGCCGAAGCCAGTGCGCGCGAGCGACGGAGCCGAGCAACGGTCCCAGCACCGTTCCGGGTTCGACAATCTGGCGGCAGAATATCGAAGGGTAGGTCGAGCGCGTCCATCAGCGGACGGCTCCACTGGTGGGTGCGCGGGTTCGCCATCTGGGTCGTGCTGACGATGGTCCATTCCGAGGTCTTGATGCCTGATAGCCAGAAGTTGAATAGGTCAGGGATCATCAATAAGGTTGTGGCTGATTGGAGCGCCGAAGCGTTGGCACGGCGCATCGCTAACAATTGATACAGTGTGTTGATGTCGATGAACTGTACGCCTGTCAGTGTCGAAGATAGCGTCACGCGACAGTATCCCGAACGCGGCGTCGAGCATGCCTGTAGTGCGGCGGTCGCGGTAATGGTGCGGTAATCCCGCCAGCGTATCGTCCGCTGCCAGCAGCGCGAAGTCCACGCCCCAGGTGTCGATGCCGAGGCTGGCGAGTTCGCTGCCGTGCCGCGCTGCATGCGCCGCGAGTCCGTCTTCGATGTTGGCCTGGAGCGCCAAGATATCCCAATGCAGATTGCTGTGTACTCGGACCGGACGGTTCGGAAAGCGGTGAAGTTGCTCGATCGCAAGCGTGGCTCCATCCCACGCCCCGCTGATCGCTCGTCCGCTCTCCGCGCCGAGATCGAACGCGAGAAATGTTTTTGCTAGCATGCGCCAAGGGTAACATAACAGCGCAAGCATCCACCACGGTAGCGCCTATGATTCCAGCCCGCGCTGGCGGCGCATACGCTTGCGGTAGCGCTGGAAACGCCACCGCATCAGCCGCTCCACCGTGGCGTTATCGCGGTGACGTTCGCCAAGCCTATATACCAGACGACTAAGGGTGATATGGAGTACCTCGCGCACGGGTCGTTGACGGTCCTGGTGTCTGGCATACGCCAGTGCGAGTTCGGTCAGAACACGGTTGTGAAGCGCGTGTGGATCCTCAAGGAGTGCTGCAAAGTAGGGCTGTTGTGGATACGTGCCGGTGAGCGCGTACATGCGCCAGGTTGCCGATTTGAACTTGAGGACACTCAAACGCGGCGATAACGCGAACTGTATCCCGGACGCACACATACGCCCTAATAGCTCATTGTCTACCGGCAACGATAGCATTTCTGGATCGCGCCACCACCCAACGGCTTCGACGGCTTCGCGGCGATGTAGCCAACTCGAAGGCGGCAGGTGCTGATCGACGGTGACATTGCGCGCTCCACGTGCCTGTTCCGCGCCGTCTGGTCCGATCAGCGCTAAAATGCCATGTGCGGCATCGTGTTCCGCGATGGCGTGTGTGAGGGCTTCGAGGTGCCAGGGAAACCATAGGTCGTCGTGGCCCAGATAGGCCACATACGTGCCGCGTGCTGCTCGCAGTCCGGCGTTGTTTGGCGCGGACTGCGAGCCTGAATTAACGGCCAGGTTGAGCCAGTGGAAACGCGGCTCGTTCATGCCACGCACCACCGCTTCCGTCTCGTCGGTGCATCCATCGCCGACAATCCATGCTTCCCAATCGGTGAAGGTCTGGTTTTGCAGACTCCGCAGGGCAAACGGCAGGATCGCGCTACGGTTGTACGTCGCAATTATCACCGAAACGAGCGGTGGTCGGTCGGGTGTGATGTCGCCCACGCCTACCAACCGGGACCGTCGTCGAAACTGAATGGAATCAGATTGGTGTCGAGTGGTAGGCGGTATTTGTCGGGATCGGTATGATTGTACGGTGTGCTTGGCATGTTGACGAATACGGCTTCGTCCTGCCCGATGTTTTTGACCGCGTGGTATACGCCACGGGGCACGATCACTAGCGCTCGGTTGCGTTCGGTAAAGACGAACGAGTTGACCATGCCATGGGTTGGCGAGTTTGCTCGGTCGTCATAGAATGCCCAACGCGTGACGCCACGGCTCATAAACAGGCGGTCTTCGTTGACGCGATGGACGATCCACCCTTTGATCGCGCCTGGTCGCACGCTCGTCTGATACACATACACGAGTGGGTCTGGGTGGATTCCCCATGCCGGATTGTAGACTTCCACGATCTCGCCGCGTTCGTCCTCGATGGGTGGAGCGCGCCGGATGATCAGCCCGTCGATCTGTGGTTTGAGAATTTCACCATCAGGAGTGATTGTTTGTCGGTCTTTTGTCGGTTGGAATTTAACGTCGTTTGGCATCGATAGATCCTTTGATTATTACACTACGTGATTATACATAGACAAAGTCTGGTCCGCATATACTACAAGCAAAACTGATAGGAGTGTAGCACGGTTTGAAAATGCTTTTGCATAATCCATATTGGCACTGGGTACAACAACAACGCGTTTTCCTGGTTGGTGGCATCGCGAGCGCGCTTACGATGAATGCCTTGCTGCTGGTTGTGCCGGCCATGATCGGTCAGGTCGTCGCCCAGTTGCCGGATGTCGACGCTGCTACGTGGAGCGTACTTCTACTTGCGTTACTCGGTCAATCAGCGTTTGGTTTTCTCAGCACCTATTTCCTTGGTGTACTGGCGGCGCGTGCCGTCACTGACCTGCGCCGCTCGTTGTTCCGGCGCATGCTCGGCACGACTGTACCATTCTATGATCGTAATTGGTCATCATCCTTGCTGTCGGCGCTCACGTCCGACGCCCAGATCGCCGAACAGGCGCTTGGAAGCATCGTGCCGGCGCTCGCGCAAAGCCTGCCGGTTGTAGTCGCAATCGTGCTGGTGATGTTCGTCCAAAATTGGTGGTTGACGCTGGCGCTTGCCGCGGTCGTGCTGCCCAGTGTGGTGATGATCGGACTGCTTGGGCGGTCGTTGCGGCGTACTGTGCGTGAGGGACAAGCACGGCTAGCGGCGATGACCATCGTTGCTCAGGAAAGCCTGAGCGGGATACGGCAGATTAAGGCGATGACCCAGGAAGGGTTTACCATGGCGCGCTTCGAGCGCACGACAGACGCGGTGCTTGCGGTCAAACGGCAACGTGTGATGCGACAGGCGGCAATGGAAGGTTTGCTGCCGCTTGCGATTGGTGCCAGTATCCTTGTGTGTGGATGGAGCATTCAGCGTGGGCGTGCCGATGGTTCGCTATCGGTCGAGCAGATCACTACGTTCACCGCCTATTTTGTGATCCTGGCGCTCAACCTTCGTCGACTTGCCAACGCCTATAGTTCGGTCGAAGTCGTTCGTGGCGGGACCGACCGACTGCGTGTGATCGAACAGGCTACAGCCGAGGTCGAGGCACGCGGTGGCGATGGCATTGTCGCTGGCCCTGGCGCGATCCGGTTCGAGGACGTGAGTTTTACCTACGAAACGGGCAACGCAGGTGTATCGCGGATCGATCTGGCGGTAGAGGCCGGAGAAGTGGTCGCGTTGGTTGGGTCCAATGGAGCCGGTAAATCGACTCTACTCAGCCTATTGCTCCGCTTCTACCAACCGGATCAGGGTGCGATCTGGTTGGACGGTCAGGTGGCGACCGATTGTGACGTTGGCATGTGGCGCAGACAGTTCGCCGTCGTCACTCGCGACCCGCTGATATTCAGTGTAAGTGTTGCCGAAAATATCGCACTTGGACGCCCCGGCGCGACACAGGCCGAGATCGAGGAGGCTGCCCGAACAGTCGGACTGCACGACGTTATCGTGGGGCTACCGCAGGGGTATGCTTCGTTGGTCGGTGAATCGGGCGCGCTACTCTCATCGGGGCAACGGCAACGACTAGCGCTGGCTCGTGTGTTTTTGCAAGACCCGCGTGTGATCGTGCTGGACGAGGCGACGACTTCGCTCGACGCCGAAAGCGAACGCACCTTTACCGAAGCGCTGCACCTGTGGGCAGGACGCCGCACGATCCTGGTGGTGGCACACCGTCCGCATCCTGGTTGGCCCATTAGCCGTGTCGTCTACATGGACAAGGGGCGCGTCATCGCAGATAGACTCGCTGAAACAACGGAGTATGTGGGGAGAGATATTCCCCCACCAGGGGAGCAAATGATTGGCTAGAAACTGCGTTCGTGCCAATAGACAAGGAGATTTTTGTGTCATTCGATAATCCGAAGCAATTGGTCCATCGCTACGTGGAGGGTGTGTGGAACGGACGTATGCCGGCCATGCCGTTCTTCGCTTCGCACTACCAAAGATACCTGAGCCCCACGCAAGCACCGCTTACCGGCGAGGAACAGCAGCAGCGCATTGCGAAATTTTTGACAGCTATTCCTGACCTCCGTTTTACGCTGGAAGATCTGTTCGCTGACGGCGATCGGGTGGTCTTTCGTGCGACGATGCGTGGTACGCACCTGGGCGAATTTCGTACGGTTGCACCGACGGGCAACCGCATATCGGTTGGCGTGCTGGATATCGTGCGTGTCGAACAAGGTTTATTTGTGGAACACTGGGGCGGTCCAGATCTCTTTGACTTGTTCGGTCAGCTTGGTGTCTGTGCTCCTGGCGGTACCGACGGTCCCACGACTGGAGAGCAATATGAAGCATAGATTGGATGAGTTGATGGTCGTTGCTTTGCTCGACATGCATGTGGAAGCGTTGTTTACGCACGATGCTGATGGCTGTATTATGCGCTCCAACGAACCCCATCCGAACCGCCGCGCTCCGCGCTTCTTTTTTGGGCGTTCGCTCGGCGGCAACCGCTGGCGCTTCCGTGACGATTTGCCAATCGCTGTCGTGGAGCGCCTCGACGCCCTTGCTGCCGCCGAACCTGTCGCGACGGATCTGCGAAGTCCTGCCGTGTTCCTGGACCGCGTGCGGGCGGTTCTGGCAGATCACATGCCGATCGCGGACGAATCGCATGGTCCAGCGTATTGCTTTCCTGACCAGGTGCCGCAGCCGTCGAACGTCGTGATGATCGACCGCACAAACCTCGCTTTGTTGCGAGAGATGGAACCCGATATCGAGCGGTTCGAGCGCCACATCGATGTCATGGGTCCGTGTGCTGTCGTGGTGGAAGATGGGGTTGCGGTGTCGATGTGCTTCAGTTCACGCTTCACCGACAACGCCGCTGAGGCTGGGTTGGATACGTTGCCACGCGCACGCCATCGCGGCTATGCTGTCGCCGTTACAACGGCGTGGGCGAACGCGGTGC
This sequence comes from uncultured Chloroflexia bacterium, assembly GCA_963782315.1. Classification (GTDB taxonomy): domain Bacteria; phylum Chloroflexota; class Chloroflexia; order Chloroflexales; family Kallotenuaceae; genus JBBSGA01. The sequence goes on along the minus strand of CAWAJS010000038.1, from coordinate 23,865 downwards.
GCGACCTCAACCGCGTGCCGTTGTACAGCACATCCTGGAACAATGTCGCGTCGCAGGGCGTGGCGCGGCGACTTGGCCTGATGCAATACGCCCAGGACCTTAGTTTCTCGTGATGAGCGAGAACGATATTTTTGTTCATATCGTGTGGTTTTATTCTTCGCTGGTCGCTGTCGTTCGTCAGTAGTAAGGATATGTATGTGATAAGTGCATCAACGATTGTCGCGGTTCGTGCGGAGCCGTTGAATATTTCCCTGATCGAGCCGTTTGCTATTGCAACGGGAGCGCAGGCGTTAGCCGAAAATGTGCTGGTGACGGTCGAACTCGCCGATGGCACGCTGGGCTATGGCGAGGCCGCGCCGTTTCACGCGGTTACGGGCGAAACGCAAGCCTCGACGCTTGCCGCGTTACATGTGCTGGGTGCGGCGCTCCAGAACAGCGACGTACGCCAGTGGCGGCACCTTGCCGCGATGATGCGCAATGCACAACCCAAAGCCGCTGCGGCACGCTGCGCCCTCGAAACCGCGATCCTGGATGCGCTCACACGTCAGGCGGCCCTGCCGCTATGGAGTTTCTTCGGCGGCGACGGCACCGAACTCGAAACCGATATGACGATCACAGCGGGGTCCGCCGAACATGCGGCACGTTCCGCGCACGCGATCCTGGCGCGTGGTATCCGGACGATCAAGCTGAAGATCGGCGGCGTTCCTGCCGAAGACCTCGAACGGATCGTGGCGGTGCATGGCGTCGCCCCCACCACGCCGTTGATCCTGGACGGAAATTGTGGCTACGATGCTGCGGGTGCGCTCGATCTGCTCGATCGCCTCCGCGAGCGTCGGATCGACATCGTTCTGTTCGAGCAGCCTACTGCACGGCATGATTGGGATGGCATCCGACGTGTGACGAGCGAGGGCGGGGTGCTGGTCGCAGCCGACGAAACCGTTACCACCGCTGCCGACGCGTTACGTGTCGCCCGTGAAGGCGCTGCAAGCTGTGTCAATATCAAGCTGATGAAGGCGGGCATTGCCGAAGCGTTGGATATTGCCGCAATCTGCCGTGCTGGCGGCATTGCCCTGATGATCGGTGGAATGGTCGAAAGTATCCTGGCGATGACGGTTAGCGCACATTTTGCGGCAGGTCAGGGCGGATTCAAGTTCGTCGATCTGGACACGCCGATGTTCATGGCGGAACAGCCGTTTGTTGGCGGATTCATGCAGCAGGAGGGTCGCATCTCTGTTGCGACTAGCGGTCCCGGTCACGGCGTCGTGCCACGCGAGGCCGTGGCTTAATAACCACTCGTGGCTGATGTTTCGCTCATCTGCTCGCTTGCGGCTGCTCGATCAAGGATTCGATTCCGGCGATCAGGTGGTCGGCGTGTTCCGCAACGGAGTCCGAGTTCGATGCCGCCGCCGCGAGCAGGTCACATATCTGTGCTTCCATCGACGCGGGAAGAACGGGGCAGTCACGGTGCGCCAGCGCTATCTGGCGTTTTTCGCCAGGATGCGGTTTGCGGTTGAGCGCGAACACGATATCGAAATACGATGCGAGCAGCGCCGCGACACGGTGGTTGACGCTCACGAGGTCACCGCGTCGAGCAGCTTTGGCGATCTGCCCCAGATACGCACCATGGGCGTCCCGAAGCAGCGGAAGGTTCTTCGCGAAGATCGCCTGTCGTAATTCTTCGGGGTAGGGCTGTCGGGCAGTAGCTTGTAGGGCAGCATACGCACCATGACGGTCGAACAACGCTTGCGATGCAAGGATGTTGTGCCATATACAGGTCGTATAGCCAATAGCGGCTTTGTGGCGTACCAGCACGCGGGCGAGAGCGTCCTCAGCCCATCGCATCGAGCGGTACATCACGTCGATGTGGATGCCGCTGGCGCGTTCGTCCCACTCGTCGCCCGCTTCCCAGAACTGATTGCCAACCTCCACGCGCTCCCCACGTGCCGACGCGATGCGCTGTCGCACGTCGAGCGGCACGTCTCCAATCGTATACACATACAGGTCGATGTCCGATGCCGCGTCCGCGACATCGTTTTGCAGCGAACCCGCCCAGGCGACGGCCTCCACCTGTGGGAACGAGGCGAATGTGTCCGCTAGCTCCTGCGCGACCATAGCATACGGTTGTGCGGTATGAACGGGAGGCAACGGCGTTCCTTAAATGCAACGGTCGGGGAACAGCCTGTTCCCCGACCTAGGTGATGCTAGACGCGATCTGCGATCGGCGTGTATTCGATGTCGGTCGGACCCGTGTAAAGCGAATCCGGGCGAATCAGGCGGTTGTGATCCACCTGTTCGATCACATGTGCTGTCCAACCCGCGACACGGCTGACCGCGAAGATCGGTGTGAACTGATCGGTGGGAATGTCGAGCGTCGAATAAGTCGATGCCGAAAAGAAATCGACGTTGATCGGCAGGTTCGGTTTGCGCTCTTCCATGATCGAGGCAACGCGCTCGGATAGGTTGTACCATTCCGGCTTGCCGACCGCTTCGCCGGCTTCTTTAGAAATACGGCGAAGTTGGATGGCGCGGGGATCGTCGGCGCGGTACACCCGGTGTCCGAATCCTGGAATCTTGACCTTGCGTTCCAGCGCGTCGTCGATGAATGCTTCAACATTATCTTCGCTGCCGATAGACGCCAGCATCCGCATGACCTGCTCGTTTGCGCCGCCGTGGAGCGGTCCTTTGAGCGTACCAATCGCCGATGTGATCGCCGAGTACATGTCGGCGAGCGTCGATGCTGTCACGCGCGCAGCGAACGTCGATGCGTTCAGCCCATGATCGGCGTGTAAGATCAAGGCGATATCCAGCACCTTGGCGGCGCGTTCGTTCGGCTCTTCGCCACGAAGCATGTACAAAAAGTTCGCGGCGTGTCCCAGGTCTTCGCGTGGCTGCACAACCTCAGCGTTGGCTGCGGATGCGCTGCCAGGCTGCTACGATCGTCGGTACGGCTGCCGTCAGTCGCGCCGCATGCTTCACCAGCACGTCATGCGAGACATCGTCGCTGTCCGCCTCGAACGCTGACAGCGCGGACACGCAGGTGCGGAGCACTTCCATCGGGGATGCATCTTTCGGCAATCCCTGCATCAGGCTGACAAGTTCTGCTGGAATTTTGCGGTGTGATTTTAGTAACGATTCATGTTCGGCAAGCTGTGCCTTCGTGGGTAACTGTCCGTGCCACAATAAATAAATCGTTTCTTCAAACGTAGAATGTTTGGCGAGGTCATTAATCTCAATACCTTCGTAGAAAAGTCGTCCGTGTTGCCCGTCGATATAGCTGATCGACGTTTTGGATGCGATAATCCCTTCTAGACCTTTGTCTGCGGGGGTCGCATCGACTGCCGTATTCGTCATCGAAAGTAGCTCCTTCCGGTGTTTACCATCATCGTTCCGGCAACAATAATGCCAAGGGAATGGATCGCGTACCTGTTGCCTGACCAGGCAACAGGTACGCGATTGTTGAGGATCGAGTCTCGTAAGTTCTTTCATGCTATATAGGAGTATACACAAGGAGTGAAACACTTCCAAATCGTTCGGCGTCGATTGAACGTCATGTGTTGCGGCGAGGGGGCGCTTTTGCTACTCTTTGCACAATCAACTAGCCGCCTTGGTGTCGCGCTGGTTCCGTATCTGAGGTGAACTGATGAAACGACGAAAATATAGCTCGGCGCTGCCGCTCGTTGGTAACTGCGGGCTGTGGTGGGCGGTGAGTACCTGATGGGGAAACTGTTTATTCATCTTGTCGCGACGGCAGCCGCGTTGTTTGCCGCAATCGCGGTCGTTCCTGGTGTCGATCTTGTGGGGACCGACGGGCGTAGTATTTCTGACCCGCGAGCGATTTTCAATCTGCTGCTGATCGCGCTGATCTTTTCCGTTATCAACGCGATTGTCAAACCCATCTTGAAGTTCTCGACATGTTTGATCAACATGTTGACGCTAGGATTGTTCATTTTTGTGATCAATGCCTTCCTGTTGTGGCTTACTTCGTACATCGCCGAGCAGTTCGGTCTTGGGTTCACGGTCGATGGCGTGGTTCCTGCCCTGCTTGGCTCGTTGATCGTGTCTGCGGTTAGCCTGGTATTATCGATCTTTACCCGCGACGATTGAATGTGTGCGGGGCGTGAAATCCGGTACCCCAAGACTGGCTGTGTCGCGTATAATGCACGATCAGCACTATGCGAAACAACGTGCTGACAGGATGCGTATCACCTGGTCGCACACGAAGATATGATGTGGTCGAAACGTTTCGACCATTTTGCCCGATGATGTTGGAGGATATGGTATGACCGAAGCAATGACCGAACTCGACATGGTTGTCGGTTCGATGATCACCACACGTCCTGACGAGGACCGTGAATCCTATGAAGAGGAACGCGAATGGTTGCAGGACGTTCAAGATTTGCTGCGCGAAGAAGGCGTCGACGTTGATCTGATGTCCCAACCAGGTACTGAGGTCTGGGAAGGTGGCATCCGCAGTTTCTACGATCTGTACCAACTGCGACGATTGGCAGCGCACCTGGAACGTGGCGACGACATCCAGATGTTGCTTGGTGGCGCGGCGGTGAATGGCGAGGACATCGATGAACTGCTGGCGGACATCTGGGACGATGAAACGCCCACCAAGTTCCCGCACCTGATCAAGCACCAGGGCGATGGTGGCTATTACCTGCCCGTCGAGTTCGCCGAGCCAATCTGGGTTGAGTATGGCGATGAGGAAGACGAAGAAGAAGAGGAATTGACGGACGAAGATACGACCGTCTCGTTCGGCTCGTCGGTCGCCCTGTTGCGCGAACTGACCGAACTTGAAGCGATGCTGCGTGAACACCGTGTTCCGGCGGGTGGCCCTGTGGAAGCCTTGCAGGTGCTCAAAACGGCTGCCGAGCAAAGCGTCAGCAACGGCTTGCCGATCATTCTCTGGTAGTTAACCGACGGTGACTCGGTCTTGACGACCTACAGGCATGCCTGTAGGTCGTCTCGCATGTTTGCGCCATGGCACTGGGGCATGATCATTGCTACCTGTTGCAGCATTCAAGGAATGATTCTATGTTTCCGATCGGCGATCAGAATCGGCCAGGACATATCAGGCCGATCGTTAATTATGTGCTGATCGCGATCAACGTCGCGGTCTTTATTTTCCAGATTTCTTTGGGCAGTGAAGAGGCGATCCAGTCCTTCATCAATACCTACGGCGTGATCCCACAAGAGATCCTTGCCCGCCAGGATCTCTATACGATCCTCACGTCGATGTTTATGCATGGCGGCTGGGCGCATATCTTCGGCAACATGCTTTTTCTATGGGTGTTCGGCGATAACGTCGAGGATGCACTCGGACACATCGGCTACCTCGTTTTTTATTTGCTGACCGGCATCCTGGCCTCGGCTGCCCATATTCTGCTCAATACTACGTCGATGATCCCAAGCGTTGGCGCGAGCGGTGCGATTTCTGGCGTACTCGGCCTTTACATCATCTTTTATGGCAGCAACCCTATCCGCGTGTTGATCGGGTATTTCATCGCCACGGTTCCAGCCTGGATGATGATTGGACTGTGGGCGGCGCAACAGTTCATTGCCACGTTCGGTGCGGTCGCAAGCACTGAACAAACGACTGGTGGAGTAGCGTATGCCGCGCATGCAGGTGGGTTCCTGGCTGGATTGCTGATTGGTGTGGTATTGCGTGGTATGATCGGCAAACCGGAACAACGCCCTGCAACCAAACGGGGCCGTTATGCGTAATATAGAATAGGGGCTCAATAACCGAGCCTTGAGATGGGGCAAGCGTTTGGAGGCGCTCAGAGATGTTTTTTAGTCCACTGTTTTTTGTTTTCGCGCTGCCTGCATTGGTGTTCGCTATGTGGGCGCAGTACAAGGTGAACTCCACCTTTAAGAAATACAGCAAAGTTCGCACGATGCAGAACATTGGTGGGCTCGAAACTGCCCGCGTGCTGATGCGTAACGAAGGTCTTGAGTATCTGGAAGTCAACCAGGTGCCGGGTGATCTTACGGACTTTTATAATCCTGGAAATAAATCTATTAATCTGTCGCAAGGATCAACCGCAACACCGTCGGTCGCGGCGATGGCTATCGTCGCCCACGAATTAGGACATGCTGTTCAGGACAAAGAAGGCTACATCTGGATGCGTGCACGGTCCTCGATCGTCGGCATCGCCAACATTGGTACGAGCCTTGGACCGATGTTGTTCCTGATGGGTATGCTGTTTGGTGGTCTTGCGCGTGGAGGCTTGGGCTGGAACATTGCTTTGCTCGGCTTGCTGTTGTTTGCGGCCTCGGTAGTGTTCACGCTGGTGACGCTGCCAGTCGAACTCAATGCATCCAAGCGTGCGCGTGCGATGTTGGTTCGTAACGGCCTGGTTTCATCCGCCGAGATGGATGGCGTCAACGCTATGTTAAACGCGGCTGCACTGACGTATGTCGCGGCGGCTGCACAGGCGATCAGTAACCTCCTGTATTATGCGTTCATGCTGTTTGGTGGACGACGCAACTAACACCTGACGTCGCGTTTACGACATCCCCACCTTGCATCAAGGCGGGGATGTTTGTTTTAAGGAGATTCTATGCTTTCGACGAATTCTTGTGCTATGCACGTTCTTGTTCTAGTATCGCCCTGATGCTTTCCGCATGTGGTCAGCAACCGGTGGCGATCTCCTCAGTGGCGCTGCCGCAAGGCTGGCAGACGGTGCGCGATGGCACGCTGGTGTTCGCGCTCCCGGCAACCTGGGAGGTCGTGAACGCTGCTGACGGCAACTTCGAGGGAGCGCTTGACGATTTGGTGCAGACAAATCCCCAGTTGGCAGCGGTCGCCAAGCAGGGTAAAGAAGCGCTGGCGGACGGTCAGATTTCGATTATGGCCTTCGATCTCGATCCCAAAGGTATTATTCCGAACTTCACCAGCAATCTATCGGTTGGACAGTCGCAACTTGAACGCATCGCTTCGCTGGACGAGGTTGGAGCCGCGAATGAACAACAACTTACCGCTAGCGGTTTCAAGAACGTCCAGCGCGATGCTGTGCGGATCGGCAGTCGTGATGCCGTGCGACTGCGCTCCATGGTCACGATGCAGTCTATGGGCGACGAGGGGCTCGAACTCGCGGTGGATCAGTATATCGTTGTGGAGGGTCAGCAGCAGTTTGTGATGACGTTTACTACCACCAGTGCCGAACGTGCACGCATGCAACCATTGTTCGAGCAAATCATCGGCACGCTCCAGGTGGAATAAATACGGGTGGTTTCGGCTTGAAAAGCCACAATGATAGAAAATTGAAAGGCTTGTGCAACGTCGGAGAACGGTCATGCTGAGGAGAATGAAGCATCTTCCCCAGGTTCAAAAAGATGCTTCGTTCCCCTCAGCATAACAGTTTTTGAGGTTCGGCTGCTTTCAGATGGACTTTGCACAAGCCCTGTAGAAAATTGGCACATCGTTGACAAAGTGATGACAACCGAGTATCGTCAGCGACGCGGTGCCAGGTTGCGCCGTCCGCTCAATTGCTCGTACAGGACTCCAGGTGATGTATGAGCCTCGTCGAGATTGGCACGGTTATCACGTGAACGTCCCAGGTGTGGCGTGGTATGTGAAACCATTTCTGCTGCTAGTCATCCTTGCGGAGCGAGAACTCATGCAGTCAACGCACCGTGCCTGAGTCCCACGGCTGCGCCATTCCAAATGCCTGATCTTAGAGATGTTTCTCCATACCATATACATCTTCCTGCACCCACTGGATATTGCCATTGTGGTCGGTGTATGACCAATGATCGACGCGCTGAGTGAAGACACGAAAACCATGGCGTTCGTACAATCGCTGTGCGCCGGTGTTGGCACGTTCGACGGCGAGTTGGATGATGCGATAGTTACGCGAACGGGCGATCTGTTGGGCTGTCTCGATCAGACCTGACCCGATGCCAAGCCCCTGGAATGGTTCCATGACCCGTAACGCGTAAAGGTACGCATAGTTGTGGGGCGTTACGTCCACCCACACCTGCCCAATGGGAAAGGTGTTGAGGTCAGCGACCATCATCAAGCGTCGGCTCGAAAGATGGTCGCGCCAGGTCCGCTGGTAGAGGTCACGAAAGTGAGCGTATGCTCCAAACCATTCCAGTTTCTTGAGGTCCTCGATTCGTGCCGCACGGATCGTTATGTCCGCGTGGATACGGAACTGCGTCGTATAGTCGAGTGACGACTGCTCAGGCTGAAACACTCTCATTGAGTGACCTCAAGGGGTGCTAGGCTTGAAACCGAATAATCCGCCCGAAACTGTCGGCTTTCAACGATGCTCCACCGACCAACACGCCGTCGACGTCGGGCTTTTGCATGATCGAATCCACGTTATCGGCCTTGACCGAACCACCATACAACACACGGGTCGTGTCGGCGACATCTGCACCAAAAGTATCGGCGAGCGATTGGCGGATGGCTTCATGCATCGTTTGCGCGTCTTCCGGTGTCGCCGTGTCCCCCGTGCCAATCGCCCAGACTGGCTCGTAGGCGATAACGACATTCGCCATCTGCTCCGCCGCGACGCCGCTGAGCCCGGCAGTCAGTTGTCCGAGCGTGGTTTCCTCCGCCATGCCAGCATCACGCTGTGGCTTCGTTTCCCCAACACAGAGTACGGGGCGTAGTCCGTATTCGAGCGCGGCTTTGACCTTCTCGTTGATACCTGCGTCAGTTTCGCCAAAGACATGGCGGCGTTCGCTGTGACCAAGCAGTACATAGGTGCAGCCCAGGTCTTGCAGCATGAGTGGCGAGGTCTCGCCTGTAAACGCGCCTTCGCGTGCACTATACATATTCTGTCGCGCCAAGCTGAATCGGGCTTCTTTCCAGGCTGCGAGCTCGACGGCATGCAGGGCGGTGGCGGACGGGCAAATCAAGACTTCGCGATCGTGAACATCTGCCGATCCGGCGACAAGGGCATCCGTGAGTTCGACCGCTTCGGCGACGGTTTTATACATTTTCCAGTTGCCAGCGATCAATGGTGTACGCATACGATAACTCCTTCGGCAAGGCGACAATCCCACTTGCAAGTGATGTTCCCACATACGGCATGAATGCTGCTGCGGCATAAGTGTAATAGCGATGCTGTCTGTCGCAAACCCTACGCTTGGACATCGTGCATACCAAGGTCGCATGGTATCTCGGAGTACAATAGATGTACGTTGTGTCGTGATCGCCCAATGATGAGCGAGGGGTCATAATGGTACATAGGCTGGTCGATACATACATCTCAAATCGAGGCGAACCATTGAAACCGCTGATCAAATATCCTGCGTGCTCGTGAGCCGTAGGATGTTGTGTTTAAGGCGACACATGACAGCGTGGGTAAAACGGCTTCGTATTATGGAGGGACCGCACATGGATATCACGATCAAAAGCCGTCACACTAAACTGACTGACGACGAGCGAACGTACCTTCAGCGTAAGCTTGAAAAACTGGATCGGTATCTGGACGATATTGGCGCCATTCGGGTCGAGTATGCGCGAAATCGTACCCGTGGCAGCGGCGATATTTCTGTCGTCGAAGTGACGCTCATAGCGGAGCATGGGGTTGTGATTCGGGCCGAGGAACGTAACCCGGTTTTCAACGCAGCGGTCGATACCCTCCATGATACGTTGCAACGCCAACTTGACGGCTATAAAGATCGGCACTACCGCCGTGGCAAAATGCGCCGCACCGGCCACTCCCGATCGGTGGCGACCAATGGAGCGCGATGGTGTCGCGGTCGATGAATGCGCTAATGACAGCCCAAATCTGGTCAAAACTAAGCAATTCGTCTATAAGCCGATGGATGCTGAAGAAGCCATCGAGCAGATGGAACTGCTCAACCATGATTTCTTCGTATTCACTGATGCACGGTCGAATCTGGTAAACGTTGTGTATCGGCGCACCGATGGCAATTATGGCGTGATCGAACAGGAGTTTTCCTGATTGCTGACCACTGGCTAGTGATAACCGGTTACCGCACATAGGTAGCGGGAAGTGACGCATACAGGTCATGTTTTCCTGCTTGTTGTTCGGAGATTGTGCGCAGGGTGTAACGCAAGGATCAGAGAGTGCTAGCTACAATTACTCTGATCCTTGCGTTTACCCTGGCTATCTACCTTCGCTCCCATCTGAATGGCATGTTGCGCGACCTATGCCCGAGGCTCGCGTGCTATGAAACGTTCCCAGGCATCGGGATTCAGCAGAAATGGTGGACGTTGGCCTTGAAGGCCAGCCACCAGGTTTTTTGCTGCGACCATCGCCATACGTGTGCGCGTCGCGACGGTTGCGCTGGCGATATGGGGTGTTACCAGCACGTTTGGCAATGCCAACAAGGGGTGATCGTGCGGGAACGGCTCTGGGTCCGTCACGTCGAGCGCCGCGACGATCGGGCTTATGCCGCAGCACCTCTACCAGCGCAGCGGTATCGATGACAGCACCACGAGCCGTATTGACGATGATCGCCGTTGACTTGAGGCGTTCCAAAGCGGCTCTGGTCGATCAGGTGTCGGGTCTTATCCGTCAGCGGACAATGCAGCGAGACGATGTCGCTTTGGGCGAACAGTTGGTCCATCGTGACGTGTTCCAACCCATAAGCAGTTTCAAGGTCGGGCTTGCGTCGTTCGTCGCTGTACAACATCCGCATGCCAAAACCATGGGCGCGTTTGGCGACGGCACTGCCGATACGACCTACGCCGATGATACCAAGTGTCGCGCCATACACGTCTTGACCGAGCAATATTTCCGGTCCCCAGGTCTTCCACTGATCCATCTTTGACATAGTTCACGCCATCTACCATGCGTCGCGCTGCCGCGAACATAAGCGCGAAAGCGAAGTCGGCTGTGGTTTCGGTCAGCACGTCCGGTGTGTTGGTCACCAATACGCCGCGCTCGGTCGCCGCATGGAGGTCGATATTGTCATACCCGACGGCGTAATTGCTGATGATACGAAGGCGCGGTGCGGCATCCAGGAACTTGGCGTCAATGCGGTCGGTCAGCAGCGCCAGCAGCCCATCAACGTTGCTGGCCTCGGCGACTAGCCTATCATATGGCGGTGGTTGCTCGTCAGGCCACCAGGACATACGGGTGTGTTGGGCGAGAAAATCGAGCGCTGGTTGTGGTAAGTGGCGTGTAACATATACCAGGGGTTGCATTGGCCTGCTCCTTCAAGGGTTGCTGGGCGGATTATACATGCTGTGTAACCTGAGCTCCGTTTACGCCGTTTGTATAGTATGGTGCGGTTCGCTACAATGACAGGGCAATAGTCGTAGGTATTTACGAGTTGTGGGATAAGAAATTGCTGATGGAATGGCATGTATAACATTGGTGCTACCATAGCTGATCGCTACGTCGTGGAAGCAGTCGTCGGACACGGTGGCATGGGCACGATCTATCGTGCTCAAGACACGCGCCTTGGGCGAACGGTTGCCATCAAGGTGCTGCGGCCGATTTTGCCGCCGATCCGAACGCTTGCGCGCGCTTTCTACGCGAGGGGCAGATTGCGGCGCAGATGGTACATGCCAATGTCGTGCGGACCTACGATGCTGGCGAAGATACGTCTGGACCGTTTCTGGTGCAAGAACTCTTGTCTGGACGTACTCTGGATGAAGTCATCCCGTTGCCACCACAGCGGGCAGCAAGTATTTTGAGTGATATCGCATCGGCGTTGGCATATATCCATCATCGTGGATATCTGCACTGTGACATCAAACCAACGAATATCTTGCTCAAGCAGGATGGCACGCCGGTTCTGCTGGACTTTGGTATCGCCCGCGCCGAAGGTGCGGACGCCACGACGCTGATCGCTACACCCCATTATCTCGCGCCGGAACGTGCCCAGGGCGGTCCGCCGACTATCGCGGCGGACTTGTACGCCCTTGGCATTGTGTTGTACCAATCAATCGAAGGACACCCTCCTTTCGACGCTTCGAGTATTCCCGCAATCATCCAGCAGCACACCACGGTACCAGTTCCACCGCTCAGCATCGCGAGCCCCGCGGCGCCTGTATTGGATGCTGTGATCGCACGCTTGACGGCTAAACAACCGTCGCAACGCTACGCGATGGCTGAAACCGTGAAGGATGATCTTGCGGCGGTCGCACGCGACGCGGCACATGCCTTCCCTACCCTGGCTGTTCCTACAGCGGTGCCTGACGTGAGCGCGAACCGTGCAGCATCACCGCCAGTCCGCACGCGCCCGTCATCGCAGCACATTCAACAGGCAGTATCGACGTGGTCGAATATGCCTGCATGGCGCAAACGACGCTGGTTGGTGGGGATCGTCGGTATCCTATTTGTGATATCGCTTGGCTATGTGCTGGCACGCGGCGAACGCGCCGATGTGCAGGGAGCGCCGAATGTCCCACAACCTGTGATCGTGGAGCCGCTGCCCTCCGATATCGGTGGTGCGAACGAGCAGGACCCTACACCGATCGCCACACAGCCTGTTGTGGAAGAACCCGTGATCATACCTGTTGCTACAGAATCCGTTGTGCTAGAGCCTGCACCGCCAGCAAACGATGCCAACCTGGAGAGCGGCACAGGAGAAAACGACCAAAGCAAGCCGAAAGATTCCGGCAAAGGGAAAGGCAAAGAGCAACCTCCGGGTAAAGAGAAGGAGCGTAAAAAAGATCGCTAGGCGTGGATGTGATGACGCCACGCTGTAGTTGCGCTCGCGTATAATACCTGGCTATGGCATCGCCTGTCCCAAACGAAACAGAAGCTCTTCGCGTTCCTGCGCCTTCTGAGGTGTCCGCATTGGACGACACACCTTCCCTTTTCCAGCGCTGGGCTGTTCCGATCTTTTTGGTGCTTGCCTTCGTCGCAGCGGTGCTGACGCGAATGTATGCGCTTCACCTGCCGCTCGAACGTGACGAGGGTGCGTATGGCACGGTCGCATCGCTCTGGATGCAGGGGTATCTGCCATATCGTGATGCCTTCGACCATAAGCCGCCGTTGATATACCTGCTGTATGTGCCGCCACTGCTTGTGGGTGGCGATCCATGTCGTCGCGATTCGGGTCTGGGCATCGCTGTTGTTCCTATGTCAACTGCCGCTGGTATATAGCCTGGGGCGTATCGTTTGGTCTCCTACGACCGCCGCCTTTGCGACGTTCGTGTATGCGCTCGTCGGCAGCGCTTTTCGGCTGCAGGGAGTGGTTTTTAACACCGAACAGGCGCTGATGCTGCCGGCGCTAGCCGCGCTTTGGGTGCTTATGCGCGCCATCGCCGACGACCGACTTACGGTGGCGCATCGGATATGGGCTCTGCCTGGGATTGGTGTCGCTGATCAAGCCAACCGTCGTGCCCTTCTTGATGCCACTTATACTGCTGGCGGGTGCGCGTCGTCCCACATTTTATATACGCAACATTGGTGCGATGATGGGTGGCATGGTGCTGCCCTGGATGCCGGTGCTGGCGGTGTGGAGTTGGGTTGGAGCCTGGTCCGACCTGGTATTCGCCCTTGTTACATATAACCGTATCTATGCGGCACAAAGCCTCCGCGATTGGGATATAGGCGCGGTCGTCAATGTCATCGCGCCGCTTGGCGCACTCCTGGTCTATGCCGTAGGTGGTGTGGCGCTGTCGGGGTGGCGTTTACCGCGTTCCCGGCAGCGCCTCGCCCTTGCTTTATGGACGCTCGCATTCATCGGCGCGGCAGTGGTGAGCCTGCGTGGCTATATCCACTATTACTATCCAGCTTTGCCGGGACTGGCGTTGCTGGCGGCTCCGGTTGTAACGCGCTTGTTGGAACGTCGTGGTGAAGCGACACCAGTAGGCAACCGATTGGCGGCTACGCTGCTTGCCGCAGTTTTACTGGTGCCATATGTGCGTGATGCTATGGAGGTATCACGGCTCGACGCGGCTGAGCAGGCAACACGGCTGTACGGTGAGATTGGCACCGATTATTTTGCGACCACTCCGGCGGTCGCTTCATATATCCGTGCTACGACGATGCCCGAACAACCGATCTTTGTGTGGGCGTCCGAACCGCAAATCTATTTGCTTGCCGATCGTCGCCCGTCGTCCCGCTACATTTACGATTATCCGCTCGGTCTTATTCCTGAGGTGAGTGTGGAACTCGCGGCAGATCTCCGACAACAAACACCAGTGCTCGTGGTACTTTATCGCGATTCCCAACCTCCGGCATTTGTTGCCCTGGCTGAGCGCAATACGATGCGGCTTGTGAAGCAGATTGGTGGCTACGATATATGGGCAACGCCGATAGTCGAGCGATAGCCGTGGAGGTTCATACCGTCTCGACACGCGCAAGATTGCCTCAATCGAATTGTGTGTTGAACTCATTTTGACGGTCGCGTAGCGCCGCCTCGACCTGCTGGGTTGTCAGCATGCCCAACTGTACCATGATCTCGCCAAGCCGTGGAATGGGTACGCGCGCTGAGGATTTATTGGAAAATAAGCTAAATGATTTTAGATGTCGTCGTTCTTGCTCGACTACCAGGGAAGCCTGACGCGCCAGTGCTTTGCCTACCTGCTCCGGTGTGAGGAGTTTTTGGCGCACGAGATACGAACCGAACTCCCCTAATCCAACAGTACGGCCCTTTGCTAAAGCAGTCGCAAGTTTTTCTTGGTCAAGATGTCCATTCCGCAACAAGATAGTACCCAAGCGCTGTTCGACACCAGATTTCCCCAGGCGCCTCTGTTCTTCTAACGCTGCCTCGATCTGTTGGGGTGTGATCCAACCCCGCGCGATTAGGTAATCGCCAAGCCGCGATGGTGGCTCTTGGGGCTCGGCTGAAGATGTTGCGGACGATGCGTCATCTATACCTGGTCGCACATTGGTTTGCGTGAGTGGTTCGAGCATCGCAATGATTTCGATGTTTTGTAAGCGTGTGTGTAAGGATGTCGCAAAACGGTGATTTGGGTGATGTTGCAGAAAAGTTCGTATTAATGTCGCTTCTTCGGTGGGAGTGGGATCGAGGGCAAGGAGTTGAAGCCAGGGCTGATCGAATTGAGGTGCATGTTCGATGACGCGCTTGAGCAATCGGCGGGCATCATCTGTTCTTCCGTTCGCCACCATCGTGCGAACAGTATTGACGACATTGGGAATGTCACTCGGCCTGTAACTGCTCTGCTCGCCCGCGGTTGTGCGTCCGGGAGTATTTGATTTTGGTCTGTCGGTCATTCTTCCTCCCTCTGGACGTTCCGACTGAACCTATTCGATTAAGTGTATCATAGAGCTGTGCATTTCGTGTAGCATTTGTGGTATTATTACTGCGGCTGCCTTCACAGAAGGTATAAGGCGACGTCGCCAAGTGGCCTAAGGCAGTGGTCTGCAAAACCGCCATCACGGGTTCAAATCCCGTCGTCGCCTCCAGAAAGAAACGGCTGTGGTGTAATGCCACAGCCGTTTTGATATTGAGGTCGCTGACCTCAGAAAAATCTGGATATGTTCGATGACCTGATCGCGTTCAGGTCCGACGGAAACCATCGCGATTTGAGCGCCCACGAGTTCCTCGATTCGCTTGAGGTAGCGTTGAGCGGCGGCAGGCAGATCGTCAAATGTGCGACATTCGGTGGTTGGCTCTTGCCAGCCTTCAAATGTTTCATACATGGGTTCGATGTCATTCAATACGCTGGCTGAGCTTGGCATGTAGTCGATGACCGTCGATTGATACGCGGTAGCCTGTACATATCTTGAGTTGTTCGAGATCATCGAGTACGTCGAGCTTGGTGATTAACAAGTAGTCGATGCTGTTGAGTTCGTGCACATAGCGTGCGGCAACCGCATCGAACCACCCACAACGACGTGGACGGCCTGTGACGGTGCCGTATTCTTGCCCACGCTCGCGGATGTGTTGTCCGAATGCCGTCGTTAGTTCGGTCGGGAATGGACCTTCACCAACGCGGGTAGTGTAGGCTTTAAACAATCCGGCGATATGGTCGAAGTCACGTGGACCGATCCCCGCTCCCTGGCTCGCTCCGGCGGCTCCGGGCGCGGATGATGTGACGTATGGATACGTTCCCCAGTCGACATCGAGCAAGACGCCCTGAGCGCCTTCCAGCAGGATGCGTTCGCCACGTCGTAAGGCACCTTGGACGAGGGGATGTGTCGGAACGATGCGGTCACGTAGCTTCCGACCATATTCGAGGAGTTGGAGATAGGTTTCGTGCAGCGACTGCTCTTGCCCACCATAGGCGCTCAGGATGCGATTCTTCTGATCGATAACACGAGCGACACGTTGTAAGAGCGTTTCCTCGTGGAGCAAATCGCCCGTTCGAATGCCGATCCGCTCGGTTTTATCGCTGTAGGTTGGGCCGATGCCACGTCCTGTGGTACCAATTCTGCTGTCACCACGGAGTGACTCTTGCAGACGGTCCTGTATGGTATGGTACGGCATGATAATGTGGGCGCGGTCGCTGATATAGAGATTATCGAGTGGTATTCCAGCTGCTTCGAGCATCGCCATCTCATCCAACAGCACCGCCGGGTCGAGAACTACTCCACTTCCGATGATGTTTACGGCATCTGGCTGGAAGATACCGCATGGGATAAGGTGGAGTTTGAAGGTCCCGCGATCGTTGATAACGGTATGACCGGCATTGTTGCCGCCACTATAACGAAGGACCATGTGCGCACGTTGGCCTAGAAGGTCGATGAAGCGGCCTTTGCCTTCATCGCCCCACTGTCCGCCAATAACTGCCACAACTGGCATGGGCTTGATTCTCCGAAGGTCATAAAAAGGGTCGAGTGCAAATCAGAAGCCAGACTCAGCAGTGAGACGAAAGCATCCTACTCATCCGGCTGATGCCTGACTTTCACCGCCTGAGTATAGCATAGCTAGGCGAGAACATATACTACAATAGCAGGATGCAATTCTCTGAAGGCTCATGGAAGCTTTCGCAACGATAAGGAATATTATGACAACATTTGAGGAGCTTGGTTTATCCGAGCCGATCCTACGAGCGATTACAAAACTGGGCTATGAAGAACCGACGCCGATCCAACTGCGCACCATTCTGCGGGTCGCGGAAGGTGTCGATGTCATTGCCCAGGCGCAGACGGGTACCGGAAAGACGGGAGCGTTTGCGCTGCCAATTATTGAGAAGCTCGATCCGACGCTGCGTCTGCCACAGGCGCTGGTCCTTACGCCGACTCGTGAGCTTGCCGTACAGGTTGCCGAAGCGTTCCAGTCATATGGACAGTTCATGGCTATTTCTGTTTTGCCGGTGTACGGTGGGCAGCCGATCGAGCGACAGTTACGCGCACTTGAGCGTGGTGTGCATGTTGTGGTTGGGACACCGGGGCGTGTGCTCGACCATATCCGCCGTGGAACACTCCAGTTGAGTTCTATCCGTACCGTCGTACTCGACGAAGCCGATGAAATGCTTGACATGGGATTCATTGAGGACATCGAGACGATTTTGCAAGAAACGCCTGCTGAGCGGCAGACTATGCTGTTTTCGGCGACGATGCCCGGTCCAATTGCTTCGCTGGCGAAACGCTACCTGCGTTCTGCGGAGCGCATCTCGGTGGAAGCTGAGCAATTGACAGTACCGCAGACTCGCCAGGTATATTACGAAGTTGGGGGACGCGATAAGTTCGAGGTGCTTGGCTCGTATCCTCGACTATGAAACACCAACATCGGCGATTATCTTCTGTCGCACGAAAAGTGCGGTGGATGATCTTGGACAACGCCTTACGGCTCGCGCGTTTCCGGCCGAGACCCTGCATGGCGATTTGAGTCAGATGCAGCGTGACCGTGTGATGGGACGATTCCGCACAAACCAGGTTGAAATTTTGGTTGCTACGGATGTGGCAGCGCGTGGTCTCGACATCGAACATGTCTCGCATGTGCTCAACTACGACATTCCACTCGACCCAGAAAGCTATGTTCATCGCATCGGGCGAACCGGTCGTGCTGGTCGGACGGGTGTTGCCGTAACACTGGTAACGCCACGTGAGCGTGGCTTGTTACGTATGATCGAACGAGCGACGAATTCACAACTTCAGCGTATGCATCTACCAACTATCGCCGATGTTATCGCACGGCGACGTGAAGCGTTTCAAGGAAACGCTGCGAGAAACGATCTCCAATGGTGGTCTGGAAACATATACGATCATGCTCGAGGAGTTGGGCGAGGAGTTCGGTCCAGCAGACCTGGCTGCGGCAGCATTCAAGTTGTTGCTCAGCGAACCTGATGCAGACCAGGAAGATAAGCTTGCCGCCGCGGAAATGGAAGAACGTCGTGGCGATGACCGTCGTGGCCCTCGTCGCGACCAGGGGCCTGCCAATGGCAACGCACCGCGACGCGCACCGTCGGGTCGCTTTGGTCCAGAGCAAGGCATGACTCGAATCTATATCGATATTGGTCGCGATGATGGCGTCCGGCCTGCTGATATTGTCGGCGCAATTGCGAATGAGGCCGGCGTGCCAGGACGTGCGATTGGCGCAATCGACCTGTACGAGCGGTTCTCGTTTGTAGAAGTGCCGGAAAATATGTCGGAACGTGTCATTCGTGCGCTCAAGCGCACGACGATTCGTGGACGGAAGATCGCGCCGACGATCGCTCGACCTCAGCGCGCCGACGTGCGGGCCTAAGTCGTTCGAGGGAGCGGTTGTTTCATATACAACCGCTCCCCCTCCGATAATCTATCGAGCAAATGCGGAGTGCTTATACCCAGTGCTCCGCTTTATTATTGCCCCGTTTCTGGGACGTTAAAACACAAAAGCCGTCGGGCGTGACACTGAATACTACTTCAGTTACGCACGACGGCTTTTGTAATCGCGCAGGTGCATTGACCTGCTCTCCCAGGGGGTCATCCCCCCAGTACCCTCAGCGCTGCGCGGTTTCACGACCCGGTTCGGGATGGGACGGGGTGGGTCCCGCGCGCTCAAAACACACCTGTGCGATCTTGTTGGTGCGAACAATATTCATATCTGCGAGTGATGTCGATCGAATCCAGCTCGTTCAGTATCTGCCGACGTTTGCGTCTGAACACGGCACACCGCCGAGTCATCCCTGACCAGGCAAGCCCTCGGTCCTCAGTACACGTAGGCTCTAGCACTCGCATGCCCTTCACCTCGTGCCTGTCCTACCGGGTGTTCTTCCCGGGACCTTACCAGTCTCAAAACTGCGAGAAGGCTCGTCTTGCAGTGGGCTTCCCACTTAGATGCATTCAGCGGTTCCCCCTCCCGACCATAGCTACGCGGCCTGCGGGTCGCCCCACAACCGCTCCACCAGCGGGTCGTCCAGCCCGGTCCTCTCGTACTAGGGCCAGCCCTGCGCAACCTTCTAAACGCCCACACCGGATAGAGACCGAACTGTCTCACGACGTTCTGAACCCAGCTCGCGTGCCGCTTTCATGGGCGAACAGCCCAACCCTTGGGACCGGCTCCAGCCCCAGGATGCGACGAGCCGACATCGAGGTG
Organism: uncultured Chloroflexia bacterium; assembly: GCA_963782315.1. Taxonomy (GTDB): domain Bacteria; phylum Chloroflexota; class Chloroflexia; order Chloroflexales; family Kallotenuaceae; genus JBBSGA01. The sequence goes on along the minus strand of CAWAJS010000038.1, from coordinate 4,485 downwards.
CCAAACCCTGCCGTCGATCTGGACTCTTGGGCAGGATCAGCCTGTTATCCCCGGGGTAGCTTTTATCCGGTAATCTATGGCGCTTCCACGTGCCACCATAGGTTCACTACGTCCTAGTTTCCTACCTGCGCGGCGTGTGTGCCTTGCAGTCAAGCACCCTTGTGCCGTTGCACGCCCTGGCGGATGACCATCCCGCCTGAGGGTACCTTTGAGCGCCTCCGTTACTCTTTGGGAGGCGACCGCCCCAGTCAAACTCTCCACCAGCCACGGTTCCCGTTTGAGATGCAAACGGGTTAGAGGGCTACATGCCGCAGAGTGGTATTTCACCGGTGCCTCGATAGCCCCCGCAAGGGCTAGGTCAACGGCTCCCACCTATGCTACGCAGCGTCATGCCGCCACCAATGACAAGCTTGAGTCAAGCTCCACGGGGTCTTTTTGTCCGGGTGTGGGTTGACGGCATCTTCACCGCCACTTCAATTTCACCGAGCCCCTGATCGAGACAGTGCCCAAGTCGTTATGCCTTTCGTGCGGGTCGGAACTTACCCGACAAGGAATTTCGCTACCTTAGGACCGTTATAGTTACGGCCGCCGTTAACTGGGGCTTCGGTTCGGAGCGTGAACCCCTCCCCTTAACCTTCCAGCACTGGGCAGGCATCAGCCCCTATACGTCGAGTTGCCTCTTCGCAGGGACCTAAGGTTCTGGTAACCAGTCGCTTGGGCCTCTTCTCTGCGACTCCCGGAGGCTGAGACCGTAAAGGCCATCACCACCAGGAGCATCCCTTCTTCCGAAGGTACGGGATTAATTTGCCGAGTTCCTTAACCAGGGTTCGCTCGTCCGCCTTGGTATGCTCAACCAATCCACCTGTGTCGGTGTACGGTACGGTCGTTGAGAGACTTCTCCATCAGGCCTTTCTAGGCCGCGCAGGTGCCAGGGACTTGCCGGCGCTTTGCCGGTGCCAGCTCGTACTCGCTTCTCGATCAACAGCATGGGGGTACCATGCCTCCCTACCAGCTTGAACGACCCTCGTCTGGTCGCTCCCTTTCCCCCTCGACATCCCAATGGGATCAACATCTGTTCAACGGTGCAGGAATCTCCACCTGCTGTCCATCGCCTACGCATAGCTGCCTCGGCTTAGGCCCGACTTACCCGCTGCGGATTGACCGTGCAGCGGAAGCCTTGGATATTCGGCGGTGGGGGTTCTCGCCCCACGAATCGTTACTTATCCCGACATTCGCACTCGTCTTCGCTCCCCACGGGCTCACGCTCATGGTTCTCTGCTTGACGACGCTCCCCTACCACTGAGCGTATCAAAGATACACTCAATCCTGCGCTTCGGTACATTGTTTAGCCCCGGTACATTGTCGGCGCGGGAGCCCTCGACCAGTGAGCTGTTACGCACTCTTTCAAGGGTGGCTGCTTCTAAGCCAACCTCCTGGTTGTCTGGGCGCTCCTACCTCCTTGCCCACTGAACAATGATTTGGGGACCTTAGCGGCAGGTCTGGGCTGTTGCCCTTTTGACAATGAAAATTTGCTCCCACTGTCTCACTCAGTGCGCGACCGCTGCTGGCATTTGCAGGTTGACCGGAGTTGGTAGGCGGTGAAGCCCCCGCGTCCGACCAGCGCTCTACCTCCAGCAGACGGGCATACGCCTGGCTGCACCTCCATGCATTTCGGGGAGAACCAGCTATCTCCGTGTTCGTTTGGCATTTCACCGCTACCCACAGCTCATCCGATCAGTTTGTAACCTAAATCAGTTCGGCCCTTCACGCGCCATTACGCGCGCTGCAGCCTGGCCATGGGTGGCTCACACGGTTTCGGGTCTACCAGGCGCGACCATATCGCGCTCTTCACACTCGGTTTCCCTCTGGCTCCGGCTGTTTCTGCCTTAACCGGGCCACGCCTGGTAACTCGTCGGGTCATACTCCAAAAGGCACGCGATCACCGTGGCACCGAAGTGCCCTACGGCTCTCACTGCGTGGATGCGGTCGGTTTCAGGTTCTCTTTCACTCCCCTCGCCGGGGTACTTTTCACCGTTCCCTCACGGTACTGTGCGCTATCGGTCACGATCAGTAGGATAGTCTTGGACCGTGGGCGGCCCAGCTTCCCACGGGGTTTCTCGAGCCCCGTGGTACTTGAGCTTGGACAAACGATGGATGTGTGAACAGGACTACGGGACTCTCACCCGCTCTGGTCTGCCGTTCCAGGCAGCTTCGTGGTCCATACATCGCGCTCGCGCTGACCTACTAGAATCAGCCATGTCGGCTCGCAACACCACATCCGCAAGGCCTAGTAGCTTGGCACGGATATGGTTTAGACAGGTCCCGTTTCGCTCGCCACTACTCCGGGAGTTGTTTTTCTTCCTCGGGGTACTGAGATGTTTCAGTTCCCCCGCTTACCTCCCTACACTCAAAGGTGAGGGTCTGTGCACATTACTGCACAGGGGTTGCCCCATTCGGAATGGACCGGCTCACAGCCTGACTGCGGCTCCCCGGTCGTCTCGGTGCTAGTCTCCGTCCTTCATCGGCTGATCGTGCCGAGGCATCCTCCGACCGCACATCATGTCTTGCCTGGTCATGGATCACTCGGCGCTCGTGGGTGATTCCCACGACGCATTTACTCGGTATCACTAACATACGAAAAGCATCTTCTTGTATGCGTGAACAATTCACAAAAAAGAAGGATCTTGTTGCTCATCAATCGCTAACTATGAACTTGGTAAGGTACGGCTGCTCAGAAAAGCAAACCTTGCCCTCTGACGTGTGCATCGTGTGTGTTCCCGCTCGCGTTCGGCGGCAAATCACAGCTTGTGTGGAAAACTCATCTCATCTCGCCCCTGTCTTCCACCCGGGTTGGTATGCGAGATGATGATTGCGCGGAAGCCAAAGCTCCCTAGAAAGGAGGTGATCCAACCGCACCTTCCGGTACGGTTACCTTGTTACGACTTCGTCCCAGTCGCCAGGCCCACCTTCGGCCGCTGCCTCCACTCTTGCGAGCGGTCGGCCCACGGACTTCAGGTGTTCCCGACTCCCATGACGTGACGGGCGGTGTGTACAAGGCCCGGGTACGTATTCACCGCGCTTTGCTGACACGCGGTTACTAGCAACTCCGCCTTCATGGGGGCGAGTTGCAGCCCCCAATCTGAACTGAGACCGGTCTTGGTGATTCGCTGCCTGTTGCCAGGTCGCAGCACATTCCTCCGGCCATTGTAGCGTGTGTGTCGCCCTAGACGTACGGGCCATGCGGACTTGACGTCATCCCCGCCTTCCTCCGTGGTTAGACCACGGCAGTCCCTGATGACACAAATAACATCAGGCAAGGGTTGCGCTCGTTGCGGGACTTAACCCAACATCTCACGACACGAGCTGACGACAGCCATGCAGCACCGGTGGACCACCCTCGAAGGCTGTCAGCTTTCGCTGACATGCAGGTCCATGTCAAATCTAGGTAAGGTTCTGCGTGTTGCGTCGAATTAAACCACACGCTCCGCTGCTTGTGCGGGCCCCCGTCAATTCCTTTGAGTTTTAGCCTTGCGGCCGTAGTCCCCAGGCGGTGTACTCATCGCGTAAGCTGAGGCACCGAGACGCGCAATCACGTCCCAGCGCCGGGTACACATCGTTTACGGCGTGGACTACCCGGGTATCTAATCCGGTTTGCTCCCCACGCTCTCGCGCCTCAGCGTCAGTACAGAGCCAGGATGCCGCCTTCGCCCCTGGTGTTCCACCCGATCTCTACGCATTTCACCGCTCCACCGGGTATTCCACATCCCTCTCTCTGCCTCCAGTCTTGTCGTGTACCCTGGCCTACGTCGGTTGAGCCGACGTCTGTCACACGGCACGTCCAAGACCGCCTGCGCGCGCTTTACGCCCAGTAATTCCGGACAACGCTTGCCCCCTCTGTATTACCGCGGCTGCTGGCACAGAGTTAGCCGGGGCTTCTTTTGGAGGTACTGTCCGTATCATCCCTCCCGAAAGGAGTTTACAACCCGAAAGCCGTCATCCTCCACGCGGCGTTGCTCCATCGGGCTTTCGCCCATTGTGGAAGATTCCTCGCTGCTGCCACCCGTAGGTGTCTGGGCCGTGTCGCAGTCCCAGTCTGGCTGATCGTCCTCACAGACCAGCTACCCGTCATCGGCTTGGTAGGCCATTACCCCACCAACGACCTGATGGGCCGCACGCCCCACTGTCCGCGCCCGAAGGCTTTCCTCACCCGAAGGTGAGCGTACGCGGTATTAGCACACCTTTCGGCGCGTTATTCCCCACGAACAGGCAGATTCGTACGTGTTCCTCAGCCGTTCGCCACTCAATACCCGAAGGTACTGCGTTCGACTTACATGCGTTAGGCACGCCGCCAGCGTTGATCCTGAGCCAGGATCAAACTCGTCAAAAAATGGTGAAACTGTTGTGCTGGCACAATCAGTCACCGCTGTGGTTTCCGGTCCGGAGGCGAACCTGGAAACGCACGATGCACACGTCAGTTGGTAAGGT
>CAWAJS010000037.1:0-56230 GCA_963782315.1 uncultured Chloroflexia bacterium | reverse complement strand
GCCACAGGAGATAAAAAAAGGTGAGTTTTCGACCCAGAGGTCGGTACCTCGCCTGTAAATTCCTGTTTGTTTGATTTGCACCGAAGTGCGAAACCGTCATCGCTGACAAAAAAGAAGTGTATCATGCCGACCGGTGAAAGTCAAGTGCGTGATGAACTTCGTTTTCGTCCCGTGCTGTGAACCGAGGCTCGCAGCGTTTCGGCGACCGTAGCCGCGCGTCAACGATGGGAAGTATACCTGCGCAAAAATAGCCTGTCAAGGACGATATGCAGAGCAATTTTTGAAGTACAAGCAACCCTGATTGATAGTGCCGTGTGCTCGAAAACAGGCTGACGCCATTTTGCCAGCGAACGGCTCGACATAAGCGGAGTATTATATATCAGGGGAGTTCTATCATACGATGTGCTCGTTCACTACAGAGTAGAGGTACAATCCGAAGTCATTGTGTACGACAGGAGCGAAGTTATGACAGCGATGTTTTTAGAACAGGTGACCGCTGTGCTGTCCACGTCAGCTGGACGCTGGCATGACTTGACGCGCACGATTCTGCCCGACGTGCTCAAACGCGTGCCTCAATCGGGCGAATAGTCGGCGTTGCAATGCTTGCAACATCTGGTCGATACCGAGGAATGGGTCTTTCCGCCGCGTGTGCAGGCGCTGCTACATTCCGAGGATTTCGTTGGATTCGTTCCTGACACGCAGGGACGGGTGAATCGCATTAGGCTAGCGCCAGCAGCATTGGCGGCGCGATTCGACGAACTGCGAACCCACAGCCTTGCTGCGCTCGCGCCCGTTACCATCTCGGACCTGGAGCGAACGGCTGTCCACTCCGACCTCGGCACTGTCAACCTGTCCGAACTCCTGCCCGAATGGCCTGGCCGTGACCTTATGCATATCGTGCAAGCTGAACGCGCCATGATGCAGCCGTATATGTCGGAACAGGTGCGTGGCGTCCGTACTTCGCCGATCACGATGTCGGCGCAACCTAGCGATAGCCGAGCGCAAAGTACGCTCCAGCACCGTTAAACGTCTGGGCACGACCAGCGATCCAATCCATCTCGTAGCTTCGTCCGAGGGCTGGGACGAACACCCGATCCCCCGCGACCAGTCGCAATAGTACCAGCCGCGATTCGTTGATGTCAGCGCGGTTGAGGTGGTCCTGGCTATAGGTGATGCGGACGCGCAACTCACCATCCTGCGCGGTCCAACCCTCGCCCTTGCGATTGGATTTGACGGGTTGAATGTACACGGGTGATCCGACGATACCATGCACGTTGGCTGGCAAACTAGACGCCGTTAGCGAACACTCTTGCGTGCCACCAATCAGCAGGAGGCTGTCCTGGTTGGTCAGTGGGCTTGCGCCGGGCAAAGGATCGACCTCGAATGATGGCTCGGCTAATGGGGCATGTCCGGTGATCGTGGCGGGACCGACACCGCCCGCAAGTTGATAGGGTACGACCATTTCACGACCAAAGCTTGGGTCACGAATATAGAGGTAGCCTTTGAGCGCGGGCGTGTTGTTGTTTTGGTCGGCCGGAAACGGGAGTGTGTAGGCGAAGGAACCTTGCGCGTTCATCGATACGCTGACGGGGCGATCACATGACCCGCCTGCCGGACAATAAGCGATTTGTATACGCTTGGTATTGCTGGTGCAATCTTTAAACTGAACACGTAAACCCGTCACATCCGCATAGTTTCCGTTCCAGGTTAACAGCGGTGTAATCTGCACACTCGGTCGCCAGACAGCGGGAACTGGCTCAATCACGTTAAGGCTTTTAAGATCAAGTGGCACGCTGGATCTGTAATCGCCGGGATATTCAAGGCGCTCGTTTGTAATGGGGTTTTGTGCGGCGGCGATCAGCCTATCCTTGGTCACTTCGTGTGCGCCATAGGATGTACCGTTTTCATCGCTAAACAGTTGACCTTGACCGATGATTCGAGCGGGATCACCGCCTTCTCCTGGGCGATAGATAAATGTCTCCGCGGGCAGGGTGCGCGAACCGGTATCGCGCATATTTATCTTCGCGACTGTGTTTGCTACTGGCGAAGCAGAACCAATCACGGTCGAGAAAAGCGCTTCGGCGGGACTGCCCCGGAACGCCGGACCAGTATCGTTCTTCGTAGGTATCGTCACCTGCGGGAAGAAGCGTTTTATGGCGATCCAATCCGATGTGCCATGGACACGCCGTTGGGGCGTGTTAAGGCAAACGCTGGGGGTGGTCGTCCCGATCCATAGATGATCGGAACGGTAATGGTAGGCCATGAGTGTATCAGTGGTGGCGATGTTCGGGTCGGTCGGGCTGATACGTGTGATGTCGCGGCCACTAGTCGTGCAATATTGTGGGGCCAGCGTGTTCTGATTGTAATAATCGTCGTACAGATAAAGGGCGTAATGTGCCCATTCGTGACCGATCGTGCGCCAACCGTTGGACATGGTCCATAGTCCACATCGCCCACCCGCGCCGTTCCAGGCACGGCCAAGGAAGATTGCACCAGGATAAAAGATTTGCTTCTGCTTGTTAGCTCCCGCTACGTACGGTGTCGGGACCTGCACGGCACCACCAATGTAGGCCGAGGGACGGTACGAGTTGTCGGCGAGGACCCGAATCTGCGAGGAATCCCAGTTCTCGCCATTGGTGTAAATTGTGACGGTCCCCAGGGCCATCTCACCCCGCGAATATGTATAAAGATAGGCAGAAGTCGAGCGTAAGCCCGCCTGTAGGTCGGCAATATAGGTTGACGCCGCACCGGAGGTTGAACACCCTGACGCGGCGAGGGCGTCGGGCAATCGATCATCGTAGCCAGGTTGCCATTCTAGCGATACGCTGATGTCGAAAACATAGGTCGGCTTCGGTTGCTCCTGCGCATAGGTTGTGCCGCCTGCCGCGACGACGAGAACGAGCAAGCCGAGTGAAACGACGATCCAATGTGCCGTACGGCGCATGTGAAGCTCCATGATGTTTCAAAACCGAACGCAATAGAGTATGCTGTGATAGGTACCAGAAAGATCGAGGCGCCTATGTCATCCGCCAATCTGCCCTGGAACTCGCCGCAACCTGCGACACATACCATGACGCTATAAATGCATCTATGACCGATGATCTCAAAACGATACCCGCCCTGGTGGCATGGTCCGATGATCCTGCGACCTGGTTCAACGGATTACCAGAAGCGACGCGTAACGCACTCGAAGTTGCGGCGCTGCTTGGCGCGTTCGATGCGGGAACACTCGCGAGAGCGACGAACACGACGACGATCTGGATTGCAGGCTGGAATGATGCTGAATTGCTTGATCCGGTAGGGTCATTGTATCAGGTGAAACCCGCGTTGTGTGATGCGATTATCGACGGATTATTCGAGCCGCCGCCCCGGTTTGCCGTCGTCAGCACGCTCATGTTGCAGCGTCTGAGCGTATCACTGACTGGTGACGACGCCGACGCTGAAACAATGTACATGCGCGCGCTGGAAACGGTCTGCGAACTGGCGATCCAGCGAGCGCCTGCCGATCTCGCCGCTATTGCGGACATCGGCGTAACGGGGCAGGTACGCGTACCGGCGCACCGCAACCTCACGCGCTATTATCACGGCCTTGGACACGGTCTGCTCGAACGCTTTGACGATGCTCGGACCGTCTTCGACGATGTGCTGGAGCAGCCTGAGATTGATGATGGGCTACGAGCGCGTGTCCTCAATTCGAGCGCGACCTTTGCACGGCTCCAAGGTGATTACGAACGGGCGCGGGCAGGGTTTCGCGAAAGTGACGCGATCTGGGGACGGCTGGGCAATGTAGCACGCCAAGGACTTGCCCGTATGAACCAGGGCATCCTTGGTTACTACTTGCAGGATTACGAAACCGCGGCCCACGACCTCGCTATCAGCCTCGCGATGTTTCAGGAAGCCGGAGCCACCCAGTGGCAAGCCATGGCCTATAGCAATCTGGGGTTGGTGGCACGCGATCGAGGGCGCTGGTATGACGCACTGGCGTACTTCGAACAGGCGCGAACCATGTTTCAAGAAGATTCGCCGCTGGATTATCAGGGCTATGTGTCCAACAATATCGGCGAAGTCGAACTCTTGCGCGGACGTTATGCCGAGGCACGAGGATGGTTCGAGCAAGCGTTGTCGCAATGGAACACGCGCTCGTTTGCCGTAGATACGCATCTTAACCTGGGCCTGGAGCGCGAAGCACAACGTGATTACGAAGGGGCGCTGCCGCACTACCAGCGCTCGCTCGACCTGGCGCTCGCACTCAAACGTCTGGAGATTGTCGCGCTCCTGCATTACCGGATCGGACGTACGGCGCAGCAGCAGGGACACTATCAACGCGCACAGGAGCATTTTGACCGAGCCATCGCGACGATTGAAGATCGACGCGCCCCGATGCGCGACGAAGGATTAATGATCAGTTTGATGGGACGCTGGCAGCAGGTATACGAAGCGGCGACACTGCTGGCTGTCGAACGAGGGATGGTCGAGGATGCGTTCGCTTATGCTGAGCGAGCGCGGGCGCGGGCGTTTTCAGATGTGCTGACCCGGCACGGTACCGGCGTCGCCGACGCAAACTTCCCACCCGTGACCGCGCAGGACGTGCAAGCGGCGCTTCCTCGCGATGTTTTATTGTTGTCATATATCGGAATGGGCTTGCGCGGCCCTGAAAGCGATCTGGTAAAGGCGATGCCCTCGGTGGCCGCCGGACTGCGAGAATGTTTGATGACGGAGGGGCAAACCCTGGTGTTTGCGCTCACGACTGAAAAGATCACCGTGCATGTATGTGAGATTGACCCAAATGTATTTCAGCCGTCGTCGGCGTTACGGGCGGACGGCGAGCGCTTTCTCAACCCAAGGCTGCTCCGCAAAGCCTACAGCGCCTTGATCGGTCCGGTCGCTGCCGACCTTGATAGTGCCACAGCGGTCATCATCGCGCCGCATGGACCGTTGCACCAGTTGCCGTTTAGCGCGTTGATCGACGACGAGGGGCAGCCTATGGTTCTGGGTGTTCCACTTACCTACACGCCCAGCGCCACGATCCTCCATCGCTCGCTGACGATAGTGACACCTCGTCCTGCAGACCTCAAGCCATGTTTGGCGGTGGGATACGACGGCACCGCACTTGGCCTCCGGCACACCGAACCGGAAGCCGAACGCATCGCCCGACGCTGCAATGGCGTGGCATGGCGTGGCGAAGTCGGCATCCGCCAGCGTTTGCAGGACAATGCTGGACGATACCGGTGGCTCCACCTGGCGTGTCATGGCGAGTTTGATCACGCTGATCCTTTACATTCCCGCCTCGAAATTGGGCCTGATGAAATCGTGCGTGCAGATGAGGTGATTGCATCGTTCCAACTCCATGCCGATCTGGTGACATTGAGTGCGTGTCGTAGCGGTTTAAGCCGCGTGCTGCGGGGAGACGAACCGATGGGGCTTGTGCGGGCGTTCCTGTACGCTGGAGCGCGGGCGGTACTGGTCACGCTCTGGCAGGTTGAAGACCGCTCGGCTCGTCTGTTAATGGAGCAGTTTTATGCCGAATTGATGGCCCAGCAACGCCCGGATCCGGCGGCGGCGCTCCGTACAGCACAGCAGTATCTTCGAACCCTCACCTCCGTCGATGTGCGAGCGGCGCTCGAGGAATGGGGTGAGGAACTTGAATCGGATGGCGGCGATGACCGACCATTCGCCGACCCGCGCTTTTGGGCAGCGTATGTGATCGTGGGTGCACCCCGGTAACATGTCAGGTCGGCGGCGAGCGAAACGAAGATTCCCCAGATGTGCAAACACGTGGCGGAGCATACGTTTCCATGCGTTCTGCCGGAAGACGTTCTATGTTCGATGGTGGCCCATCGTATGTGCGCGCACGTCGTCGCGTAAAGAATTAGCCGAGCAAATGGGTTAGCTCCGCGCCGTGCGTTTTGGGTGAAACGTGATGGATTGGCGACGATCCAAACTATGCGCTAACACCTAGCCCATGAGGGTTCTATGGTATTATTGTGCATCTCGTGTTCCCCCCGAACGAGCGAATTTATTCGGTCGTAAGGTTGATGTGGATGCAGCCGGTAACTATGGTGCATTTTTCCCACAAGATACTGGTTCCAAAACGAGCGCCCTACATTGTGCGGCGATCACGTTTGCTCGACTTGCTGAACAGAGTACCGTACCAACGTCTCACCACGCTTTCAGCGCCCGCTGGATACGGTAAAACGTCGCTGTTGATCGACTACGCGAGTGCCGCGCCACTGCCAATCTGCTGGTATACGCTCGATCGTTACGACGAGGACCCGTGGGTTTTTATCGGCTACCTGGCGGGCTCCATCGAGCAGGTTTTTCCTGGCTCGATGCAGGAAACGATGGCAGCCCTGGCAGGACGTGCAGGCAGTACGATTTCATCGGTCGTAAGCACGCTTGAACGTGAAATCTATACTATTGACAAGGATTTCGCCCTGCTGATTGACGATTGGCACCTGGTCGATCACGTTGGCGATATCACCGAACTAGTCGCCCGCTTGCTGGTGCATTGCCCGAACTGCCATCTGGTGCTTGCGTCGCGCATCTATCCCGGCTTGCCTGACATCATGCTTTTGGCGGCGCGCCGACAGATGAGCGGCTTGAACGAAGCGCAGTTGCGCTTTACGGTCGATGAAGTGACTGCGGTGTTGGGGGCGGGATACGACGTGGTGCTTCCCGACGAGCAGATCGTGTTGCTTGCCGAGCAAGCACGCGGGTGGATCACCGGCATTCTGCTGGCGCTTAACACATCTTCGGGATCGACCGAGATCGAAGTCCCGGACGCCCGCGCCGAACGGCAGGTCTATAAGTTCCTTGCCGAGCAGGTCTTTGAAGGCCAGCCAGCCTCGATACGTGAGTTTCTGCTGCAATCGTCTCTGCTGGAAGATTTATCAGCCGAACGCTGCGACACCTTTCTGGGCCGTCACGATTCGGGAATCATTTTACAATCGCTGATGCGCCAGCATTTGTTTGTCACCGAGATCGAGCCCGGTACGCTTCGCTACCACCCGCTGTTCCACGAGTTCTTACAGGACCACTATCGCCTAACTGCACCACAATCGTACCGCGAGATGGCGTTACGCGTTACACGCATATACGAGCAAGAAGGGCGCTGGTCGCGTGCCTTCGACATGTGTATTCTCGCGAAGGACTACGACGCGGCAAGGGCAATCGCACGCAAAGGCGGTAACATCCTTTATGCGCAGGGTTGGCTCGAAACCCTCGAACGCTGGTTCGTCATTCTGCCCGTCGAGGACCTCGACTCCGTGCTGCTATGCCTCAAAGCACGGGTGTTGCTGGATCGGGGACGTGCCAACGAGGCGCGGGTGCTTGCCGAAGTCGCCGAAGCCCGCATGAAGGATGACGAGCGGACAACAGTCCTGTTGTTGCAAGCGCAGCTGGCACGGATCGGTGGTGACTACGAGAGCGGCGTCCGGATCGCGCGGAACGTGCTGGGATTGGTCGACGAAGGACCGCAATGTACATCGGCATTGCGGATTCTGGCGATCTGTCAGCACCGCCTGGGACGTTCTCCACAGGCTATTGCCGCACTGCACGAAGCACTGGACCACGAGCGGACGCGAGGCGACGTGCATACCATCGCTTTGCTGCAACAGGACCTGGGCGTGTGCTATGGTGAGGCTGGACAGTTGCACCGCGCCGTGGAGTGTTACACCCACGCCGATGGCTACTGGGCGGTCATCAGTAATAGTGCCATGCGGGCAGTCAGCCTCAATTGTAAAGGTGTATTGCAGCAACTCATGGGTGCCTACCGTGAAGCATACGCCACGCTCACCGAAGCCCTCGAACACGCCCGCAAGGCAGTCGTACCGGGCTACGAAGCAACGATTCTGGTTAGCCTGGGCGACCTGCACACCGATCTCCTGCTGTGGGAACGGGCGCAGGAGATGTACGTCGCCGCACGCGAGGTCGGCGGTAGCGCCTTTTTGATGAGTTACCTTGATCTCGCCATCGTGCGCCTTTCCGTATCCCAGCGTCAGTACTCCGTGGCTGCACGTCTGCTTGCGCGTCTGGGCGAGAATGTCGCAGAACAGCATCCGGTCATGTACCGGCTGTTGCATGGTGCGATTGCGTGTGGCACCGGCGAACACGAGCAAGCATTGGCGGCGGTGGAACAATCGTTTGCTACGCTTGTGAATCGCTTGCAGCCCATGGACAGGGCAAGGCTGCACGTCCTGCACGCTCAGATCATCGCGACCTATGCGCCTGGTGATACCTGCACGCTGGTGCGGGCGCTCGACGATGCCACGAGCATTGCCGACGAGTTAGGCTATGATGCGTTCTTAGTCGTAGCGACGCTGCCCTTCGCGAATATGTTGCGTCGGGCACAAGCCGCCGGATGGGGGCGGGCGGCAGACTGGTTGCGCCGACACCAGGATGTACAGGCGATCGCGCATGGTCTGCGCGGCGACGAAGGGCAAGCCCTGCTGGTGGTACGCGCGCTTGGCACGGACCAGATCACGCTCGACCGGCAACCGGTCGATCTTGGCTGGCTCAAGGCACGGGAAGTGTTCTTCTATCTGTTGGCCCATCCTGAGGGTGTGTCCGCCGACACATTGCGCGACGCGATTTGGCCCGATCTCGAACGCGATTCCAGCCGTAATGCGCTCAAAACGGCGATCTACCAGTTACGTTCGCTGCTGCCACGCGAATTGATCGTGTCGCGCGCACGACAGGTGTATGCGCTCGATCGGTCGGTCGTGCATCTCGATTATGATGTCGAGCGTTTCGCGGACATTTTGCGGGCAGCCGACGTTGACTGGGAAGCCTGCCTGGAAGCGCTGGACCTGTATCGTGGCGCGTATCTGCCATGGAGTGACAATGATTGGAGCCGGACGCTACGCAATGAATTGGAGCAACGCTTCGTGGCAGCACTGCTCGTCACTGCCGAGCGCACAGAAAACGCGGGTGCGTTCCAGCATGCTCTGAGTCTCTTCCGACGGCTGTTGGTCCACGACCCGCTCAACGAAGCCGCGCATGCTGGTATTATGCGTTGCCAGATCGCGCTGGGGAATCGCGCCGCAGCACTCAGCCAGTACGATGCACTCCGGCGCGTGTTGGACGAAGAACTTGGCCTCGAACCCGACCATACCTCGGAAGTCGGGCAACTGTACATGCGGATCCTCACCGCCGCCTGAGCCATCTCGTGTATGCGCGTTACCATCCGTACCGATCCTGCCATATATGCTCTCGCATGGTCCCGGTCAGTGCACTCCAGTCGTCCTATCGCCACCCATCCGCAACAGCCTCTATCACCCGCTCACGTTCCTCGTTACAATCATCAACACCATTTCTTCTGCCCCGTCACGCGCCACGCCATCAACGTCCGCCATAACTTACTGGCAACTCACCCACGCGCTTACCTGTGATTGTATGCTTAGGCCATAGTCGAATGTCTGACTGATGCATACCCAATCAGACATAGCCCACCCCCTACGATGAACACCTTGTTCCGATGACCAGGCAATGTCGCCTGGTTGTCGGCAAAGGTGATTCTGCTTTAGTGGTAACGTCGGTGTAGCTTGGCTCGTTATTGTGTTTGTAGTGGCTATGGAGGCAGAATCATGAATCGTCGATCGATGGTGCAAACAGTCGTCAAGTTCGTTGTCGCGCTGGGTATCCTGGGATCATTGATGGCAGCAGGTGGCGCACCGCTCGATTTCGCCAGCAAGCCAAACCCCACAGTTCAGAAGTAATTTCGTGGCTATTCTGCCAATCGCCCTCATGATGATGGTTGCACTCGGAACGCTGCGTTTTGGGTGGGCTGGACTTAGTGCGGCTTGCAAACCTTCCCGTTCGTGGAAGGTGGCTAGCGGTGGCAGGATTCGTGGCCCAGTTGGTTGGCTTTTCCGTGCCGACCTATCGCTTCGCATTGCTGGTGCTGAGTACGGCATTGCTGCTGGCATTTTGCTGGCGGAACCGTCACATCGTTGGAATGGGAATCGTCGCGCTCGGTATCGCTCTCAATATGGCGGTGATGCTGGCAAATGGTGCGATGATGCCGATCCATCCGACGGCACTGCGCGAGATGAGTGGCGTGGATATGCCCGCGTTTAGTGTGATCGACGGATCGAAAGATCGGGTGCTTCCCGACGAGCATGCAGCATTGCCGTGGTTAGGCGACCGGCTGCTGCTTCCTGGTCCTCTAGCGTTCATAGCAGTCTGGAGTGTCGGCGATGTAGTACTCCTCATCGGCGTCGCGCGTGTGTTGTGGTATCTGATGAAAGGACATAGTGATGACCGCACTACATATGGGAGCGCCAAGGCGGCATCCTGAACTCGAACGGCTGATCTGTGCAGCGATCAGCAACGAACATTTCGCGACGCAATTAGTGACGACTCCAGAGTTGGCGCTGATGCGTTCGGAGTATTGCCGTAACCTATCCCCCGCTGAACGTGCGTTGGTCGCCTCCGTCAATGGAGCCGCCGACATTTATGACTTTGCGGCACGTTTGCTGGCGCGAGTTCAGCAACGGAACTAAGACGACGTGTACACAGCCAGCCGCACGGTCGAACAGCAAAGAACCCATTGGGGGAGCAATAAAGGTGACAGCAGGCACGACAACCCTCATGGCACCTAGTCATGGTTTGGATTATAGTGGCGACGACCTCGCCCAAAAAGTTCGTGCGCTGGCGGCGCGAATCCACGGTACTGCGACGCAGCCGACCGAATTATGGCAGGATGTCATCGAAACCCTTGCATCGGCTGTACAAACCGTTCAGATGCAAGAAGATCGGCTGTTGCTTGTCGAACGCGCGGTCCACGATACCATCTGGGAATGGGACATCGCCGAAGGTACTATCCGCTGGAATGCTAATGTACAAACGTTGTTGGGCTACAGTCTTGACGACGTGGGGACGACGATCGCGTGGTGGCAGGAACACCTGCATGCCGATGACTATCACCGCGTCATGCAAAAGCTTGAAACCGTGCTGGCGACCCGTCAGGAAATGTGGACGGATGATTACCGCTTAATGCATGCAAGCGGACGATATATGTCCTATACGTGATCGGGGATTTCTTCGTTTCGATGGTCTTGGACGTCCCACACATTTGATGAGCGCGATGAAGGAAAACGTCTCGGTCAGGACCACTGAAGAGCGTGTCACCTATGACGCGCTGCATGATGGGTTGACGGGCTTACCCAACCGCCAATTGTTTCTGGATCGGCTCGGGCTCTCCTTCGACCGCGCAAAAAAACATGACGATACACTGTTTGGGATCATCTTCCTCGACATCGACCGCTTTCGGAGCGTGAACGAAAGTTATGGGCATGTCATTGGCGACGATTTGCTGGTTGCGCTCGTGCAATCAATTTCACCGCACCTGCGCGTAAGCGATTCGTTCGCACGACTGGGCAGCGATGAGTTCGCGGTGTTGTTGGAAGACCTACGCACGCCGCGACGATGGCCTCGAAGTGTGTCAACGCATCCAGACCGCGCTCGCAACGTCGTTCCGCATCGCCGACCACGACATCTATATTTCCAGCACCATGGGACTCGCTTTTTATGGTGCGCAGTATAGCCGTGCCGACGAAGTGCTGCGCGATGCAACCATCGCGATGAGCCGTGCGAGAACCCTGCATCCCGGCAGCCTGATGATCTTTGATGCCATGATGCACACCAACGCCATCGAGCGCATTCGGCTCGAAGCCGACTTACGACAGGCGCTCGTTCGCGATGAGTTCTTGCTGCATTTCCAGCCCATTGTGCTGACCTCGCAGAACAAGATCGTTGGCGTGGAAGCACTCGTGCGGTGGAAGCATCCGGTCCGTGGCCTGATTCCTCCCGCCGAATTCATTCCCATCGCGGAAGAAACGGGCATTATCGTGGCGCTGGGCGAGTGGGTGTTGCGTGCTGCCTGCAAGCAGGTGCAGCAATGGCATGACTCAGGGACACACGTCGCTGTATATCGCGGTCAATATTTCGGCGCGGCAATTTCAAGGAACATGACATTTGGCCCAGGTGGCTCGTGTGCTGGAGGAAACGAATCTGCGTGCCGACACGTTGCACCTCGAACTTACTGAAAGCACGATCACCGATGATATGGACGCGACGGTGACCATGCTCACGCGCTTGAAGGAAACAGGCGTACAGCTTTCTATTGACGACTTTGGCACGGGCTACTCATCGTTGAGCTATCTCAAACGCTTCCCGATCTCGACGGTCAAGATCGACCGCTCGTTCGTGCGTGAGATTCATAGCAATCCTGACGACGCTGCTATCGCCACGGCGATCATCGACCTGGCACATAGCCTTAAGCTCCGCACGGTCGCGGAAGGGGTGGAAACCGAGGCCCAACTGGCGTTCTTGCGCGATCATCACTGCGAGGCATTCCAGGGATATTTGTGTAGTCCGGCCCTCCCGGCGCGCGGTATTGATGTCCTGCTTCAGGCACCTTGACGCCGGTTCGCGGATCAACGACTACCACGCGGACAATGAACAGCCAAAATGAGAAGCGACCATGTGACAAATGCACATGGTCGCTTCCGTGTATTGCCGCGCAGGAAACTTCATCATGGGTTGATAGTGGGCGGCGCCCATCGCTCCACAGGGTATGCCGTGCAACTATGTACTCTTGCTACATTTTGTGCGGCTGAAACATATAAAGCAGCCGCACGTCACATCGCATACTCGTTGATCCTATCCGTGCCACGTCGATAGATGATGCGACTTCACTGGTCGGTGGTCACTCGTCGGCGGTCATCATCATCGTTTGATGATTGTTCGTTGCTATCCGAATCGCTCGAAACACCCACGCCAGACCAAAACATGCCGTGCAACACAGCACGATGGCGGCTCCCGACGAGACACTTCAAGTAATACGAAGCGTATAGGCCGACGATACCGGATCCGACCGCGATCAAGGTACTCACGAGCATCATGCGCGGTAATCGGTCGGTGAGCAGCGCCGCCGCCGCCGCTGGCGTAACCAGCAACGCGCTGGTCAGTACGACGCCAACAGCCTGGATCGCCGACACCACCGCGCATGCCAGCAACAGCAACAGGCCATAGCGGATGCGTTCTGGTTTAATACCAATGACCGAGGAGTGGGTCGGATCGAACGACGCAAGTTCCAGTTCTTTATGGAACAGTACCAGTGCGCCTACCACCAAACAGGCTGTAATGGCGATAACGACGAGATCGCGGGTGGTGACGCCGAGGATGTTGCCGAACAGCATGTGCGATAAATCGCGGAACGAGCGAGCAGTGCTAATGAGCAAAATACCTAACGAGAACATTGCCGTGAACAGGATGCCGATGGCGGTATCTTCGCGCACTTCATTGCGGCGGGATAGCCAGCCGATGCCGAGCGCCGTAAGCAGTCCGGCGGCGAGCGCACCGATGAATAAGTCCCAACGATACAGGTAGGCGACGACCAGGCCGGGCAACGCTGTATGGGCCAGCGCATCGCCAATGAAGGCCATACGACGCAACACGACATAAACGCCGATGGTGGCGCAGGTGATGCCGACGAGTACGATCGCCAGCAGTCCGGTCTGCATGAACGCATACTGGAAGGGTGCGATGAGCCAGGTCATTGGACCACCAGCTTATTGCCGACACGAATACCGGAAAACGAGCCTGGCGGTGGTTCGATCTCGCGCCCCTGATGCAAATACAACGCGCCGTCGAAATCGGCTTCGAGGCGTCCGAGGTCATGCGTCGCCACCAGCATCGCCTTCCCTTGCGTCTTGAGATCGTGCAGCACGGTCGCTACGGTTTCGCGGGTATGGGCGTCGACGGCGTTTAGCGGCTCGTCCAACAAGAGCAGGTCAGCTTCCTGCGCCAACGCACGCGCCAACAGCACACGCTGCTGCTGCCCGCCCGAAAGCTGCCCGATCTGACGGTCGGCGAGCGATGCCAGTCCAAGACGCTCCAGCGCTTCATCGGAGATACGACGGTCGTCGGCACGCGGTCGCTTGAGCCAGCCGAGATGTACATAGCGTCCGGTCAAGACCAGTTTCCGCACGTTGATCGGAAAATGCCAATCGACTTCGCCCCGTTGCGGCAGGTAGGCTACACGATGATGACATGCACCTGGAAGTTGACCAAAGATGCGAATCTGACCGCCGCTGAACGTTAGTAGGCCCGCGATGGCTTTGAGCAACGTCGATTTGCCCGAACCATTATGACCGACGAGCGCGACGCTCGCACCCACCGGCACGCCTAACACTGACCCCATGGAGAGCCAGCGTCGGTGCGCCTATATACGCGTGCCGAAACATTGGTTACCTCGACCGCCGGTTTACCGGCGACAGGCAACACACAATGCCGCCCTCCATAAGACATCAACGGAGCAGTTGTAATCACTTATGCACTCAATGCTGATACGATAGCATCGATATTGTACCGAATCATCTTCAGGTATGTGTCACCATCGCTGCCGGGTTCGCCCAGTGCGTCGGTATAGAGTGGCGGTCCGAGCGTCGACCCCGGCTTCGTTCGCGACGCGCTCCATCAAGCTG
Source organism: uncultured Chloroflexia bacterium (assembly GCA_963782315.1). GTDB lineage: Bacteria > Chloroflexota > Chloroflexia > Chloroflexales > Kallotenuaceae > JBBSGA01. The sequence continues at coordinate 41,741 of CAWAJS010000037.1, read as the reverse complement.
CCACTTGATACGTTTTCGGCGAAGATCGCCCCAACACCCGTTGCCTTGATTTGCTCGACCAATTGCACGATACCAGCTGCCGAGGGATCGGCGACTTCGGTGGACACCGAACCAAGTGCTGTGCCGACGATCTCGAAACCATACCGATGGGCAAAATAGGCGAAGGTGTCGTGAGTCGTCACGAGTTTGCGGCGTTCGGCTGGCAGCTTGGCGACTTCCGCAACGACATACCCATCCAGTTCCTTGAGTTGCGCTATATATGCAGTGGCGTTGTCTTGATAGGTCTGTGTGTTAGCAGCATCTGCCGCAATTAAACCGTCCCGGATATGCTCGACCATTATGATGACGTTGTTGACATCGTGCCACGTGTGCGGATCGTAATCGCCGTGTTGTGCATGTTCCTCTGTTGTTTCTCCGGCGTGTTCGCCTGCGACTTCCGCTTCGCCCGCAAGCGGCGTAATGCCTGCGGTGACGATGACGCGAGCAGCCTTCGTGCGGGAGGCCGCGATCAGGTCAGGTAGCCAACTTTCAAATTCCAACCCGTTTTCGAAGATCACGGCGGCATCGACCATCGCGACACTATCGGTTGGGCTTGGCTCAAACGTATGGGCGTCGCCGCCAGCAGGAACCAGGGTCCGTAGCGCGATCTTGTCACCTCCGACGTTGGCGACAAGATCGCCAAGGATGCTGAAGGTGGCGACAACCTTGACCTTGCTTCCCTCCCCGGCGGCGGGGCTATTGGCGGTTGTGCGAAGCGGTTGACTGCCGCATGCTGCCAATATTCCCGCTACGAGCATAAGAGCGAGCATTTGTATGGTGTGTTTGGCGATTGCTGTATGTCGCCCGTTATTCTGCATGTGTATCCCTGAGCATCCTGTGATGTGAATGGTATAATGTTGAAACTATATATCAATAAGAAATGGATGTCAACGAGCATTCTATGATGCGACGCAACCTTTTGTTGCTTACAAGGTAGACGACGCGAATAGGGCAGATGGAGAGCGACAGCAAACGATGAGTAATCTGGCGAAGCGGTGTGATAGCCGCTGTATGCCACGTCTGCGTGTTGCGAACGGACGAAGTCATGCCGTTCGGCGGTATACTTGACCCACCAAGGCGCGTGTACAGACACCCATCGTGTCGAGAAGGAGAATGAACGGATGGACTGGGTTAGTACGATCGTTAAAGAACTGAGCGTCGAGGGACATCGTATCACTGAGCCACGCAAACACCTGTTGCAGCGCATCGCGAGCTATGCGCTACCATTTACTGCCGAGCAGGTGTATGCAGATGTTAAGAATGCCGACGAACCCATCGGGCGTGCGACGGTTTATCGTACACTCGATCTTCTTCTTTCTCGACACTGGTTGGCGCGCGTCCATCGCGACGATGGTGAACACGCCTATGTGATTACCAACGGGGGTCACGAACACCATCTGGTGTGTACGCACTGCGGGGCTGTGACGCCATTTGAGGGTTGCGACATCAACGCGCTGATTGGTGGTCTGGCTCAACGACTTGGTTTCGAAATCGAAGGCCATTGGCTCGAAGCGTTTGGACGCTGCCAACGCTGCCAGCGTACCGCAGTCGCGCAGTAGGTCAGGCGAATACAGGAACTCGTGGTGTTCCCACAGCCTTCACTATGTCTGTTTTGGCTGTTCGTTTTGCACGAGAAAACGCGGTATCGCGAGTCCTGGCTTGCGCAACAACAAATGGTGTTGATCCGGGCTAACCGATGACCTTCTCCCCTGTCTTGGGGATACTCCATACATGACGACGAGCAAGCATTCAGACGTTTCGCTCCACTCACCCAAACAGACGTTTGACGTTGATGGAGCCCTGCCTGAATGTTTGTCTAGTGAGCCGGATCGAGCACGATATCGAATCTTTTTGCTTCGCGTTCGATCCATCCCATCGCGTATGGACTCTCCATATAGTGCGCCCACCCATAGGCTTCATTCAGTAATTCTATTGATGCCGGCGTTCTCTGGCCTGCAGACAGGCGCATTGATGCTTCTAACCCCAACGTTTCCGCAAGAATACTTGGATTGAAATGTTGGGGGAGCCGTAGTTGACGTGTGACAAGACGCATCTGGTCCGCCGCGACCAACGGTTCTCCCAATTTCGTACTTATCGCCCGGGCTGCCAGCGATTCAAGGCGTAAGATGTGCGAACGTAACGCAGGACTTCGCCGGCAATACTGCATGCCAGCTTCGAGCACAACAGAAAACTGCTCGAGCGTATGGACAGGCGAGATCAGATATTGTCTTGCGAGTTCCTCATGCACTAGTGCACCACCGTATGAATGTGGAGCCTTTGCATGAGACACGAGCCGCTCCAGTTCGTCAATATCCGTCGGCTGTTCGGTAACCATCGTTGTTGCGGTATTAAGGAGCGATGAACCAAGGAAATAAAGTTCGTCATTCGTGGTCAGATCATCGAGCGTTTCCGCGATACGTTCCACCATTGGCCCAAACTCCGCGGGGGGTACATAGTTAAAATGACCCCAGGCTTCGAACTAACCGAGCCTGTTGCATGAGGTAGGCAAGTTTTTCGCCCTGGGATCTATCACCATTTCGATGGAGTGCTTGCTCTAACCTATTCGCGACGAAACTGCCAAAGTATGCGCTGATTCTTGGATGCTCCCTGACGCCACGCCGGAGATGAAAGTCAAGCTGAAAGGAGATGTGCTCGATCTCCTGGGGCTCTATGGCAGGTGCGATACCAAACAAAGCGCCCAGCCAATATTCGATTTCATCTCGCCGGAAGCCAGCGGTCCGCATCACATCGTTTGCTAACGACCAACTCAGATTGAGGAAGCCCTGCTCGATTCGGCTGATGGTAGATTGATTCCACTCCTTCGCCGACGTTATGACCTAGCTCATGCTGTGATAGATGCTTGGCTTTGCGTTTGGCCTTGAGCGCCTTTCCAAAGTCTTCCAACCTATCACTGCGTTCAATCGATACTTGTATCTCTCGACGCGGCATATACTAAACCTCTCTGATTTTATGCGCGTTATGCATAAAGGTCGCGGTACAATTCTAATCGTCGTCCTGGGACCAATCCTGGTTGTGCTTGACGCATTTTTAGTCATGCATGTGACACTATGCTGGCAGGATAATCTGACAAACTCGATGTAGCAATCTACCGACCACCAACGGCTCTTGCGTACATCTCGTTTGATAGATTCGTTGGAACAGACGAGGAGTAACGACATCGACCAATGTCTGCCTGCCATGTTGAGCAAAGCATGCGTGTATCAAACGTTAACGGACTGTTACCAAAAACCGTTTTCATTATAACAAAGCTCGACTGTCCGAGGGTTGAACGCGTAGATGGGTCGCACATACGGCAATTGTATAGAGAATTGCCAGCGGTCTGAGGTGGTTCCGAAAACGACAACGTTGGGTAACGAAGCACACGTCAGATTATCTGTTTGTTGTATTGCGCTCCCATCAGAATGACGCCAGTTACGATCGTATTATTTACAAATCGATAGAACGTCATGTATAGTATGCATGGTGCATGAGGTAGGTATCTTTGTCACGTCGATAAGTTGGCTTCCCACCAGGCCTGCTTTCGCCGAAATCGTACAGGATGCCAGTTTTTTGCAAGAATGACAACCGTTATTCTGATACCCTCATGTACATATTCATAACATACCGAACATACCGTATTCCTGTTTTGTCTACGGAAGTCCGTGCCGTTGGCTATTCTATTTGTTTGGGCGTTGGAGGATTGGATGGCTGCTCCTAACACATTAACGCACATTCAGGTACAAGGGCATGCTCGCCGCGCATCTGGTGGGTTGGTCCGGGAGGTAGGATTGAGCGTACACCGTATTCTTGTCGTGGATAACGATGAGACGAATGCGAAGGTACTTCGCTATCTGCTCAAAGATGAGGGGTATGACGTCGAAACTGTTGATTCAGCAGAAGCTGCTGAAATGTTCCTCGAACAAGAACACGTCGACCTGATCCTTGCTGAATCCAACCTTGCCGGAATGGATGGCCTAGAACTGTGCAGGAGGGTGAGGAATCGCTATAAAGTCCCGTTTATTTTCCTCACGCACAAGATACTACTCAAGGATAAGCTCGCTGGCTTCAACGCTGGCGGCGATGATTACATCGTCAAGCCCTATGAACCCGCGGAAGTCCTTGTCCGCGTCTGGGCGTTGCTGCGCCGCGACATTGCGCTCGCAAACAATGAAACGACGCTGCGTACCAACGACCTGATACTCGAATCTGTAAGCGGCCAGGTGATACTGACGCGCAACAACGCGGTTGTGATGTTGACCGCTAAGGAAGCGATATTACTCCACTATCTGGTGAGCAACCCCGGCCGCACGCTCACACGCGATGCTTTGATGATCCGGGTGTGGGGATATCAATACGATAGCAGTAACAACCAGCTCGATGTATATATTTCACGGCTCCGCAACAGGATCGAGGAGCGTCCCAGCGCACCACAGATTAATAGTGACGGTGCGTGGCATCGGGTATCGTTTTCAGCCGAGTGAAACGCCACTACGCCGCCGGGTGCTGGAACGGGATGGAGAGCTTGCTGATTAACGGGAGTTCCACGGAACCATGGGCAGACCCGTGTTGCCATGATTCCGTGGCCATCTTGCATTGCTGCAAGGGAGCGCTGGCGAATGGGAACGCAAGACGCTTGATTCAGTTTAGCGGGACATGATGGCAACAATCCTGCTCCACCAGCGGTCGTGATGGAATCCTGGAACGCGAACCGTGTAGGGTTTTGCTTTCCCTATAGTGTATTAGAATGGCAAGATGAACGACCAAGCAGACATACGCGCGCATGCGCCACACACAGCCCTGATCGTCGAAGATGACCGAGCATTGCTGAATCTGGTCTCCGATATCCTTTCGCTGGAAGGCTTCGTCACGACCAAGGTTGATAACGGCGAAGACGCGCTCGCACAGATCGCGGCGCACCGCTACGACCTGTTCGTGATCGACGTTCGGTTACCGGACGTGAGCGGCATGGCTTTGTGTGCGGCGGCTCGCAATCGTTATGGGTCGAAGGTAGTGATCTTTGTGGTGACTGCTGAGTTGAGCGTGGAACGCCTGATGACGGCGATGGAGCTTGGCGCGGATGATTTCGTGCCCAAGCCCTTCGATATCGCCGAACTGATGGCGCGTATCGACAGCCGTTTAGAGCGTATTGGTAACCCCCGACATGAACATTAGGGGTAGCTCATAGCGTTGGCGACGACGAACCTCGACCCTTGCCATGAGCTCTTCGGGCTCGTAGGGCAGACGCATAACATCGTCTGCACCGACCTCAAAGCCCAGCACATGACGCTGCACACGATCATTTCCATCAAGGAAGATAATTACGAGATCGTCAGAAAAATGTCGTACCTCAGCGCACATTAGTACGCCGTCATTACGGGGTAGGTCGAGATCGATCAAGAGCAGATCGAAATGGGTGCGTTGGATCATCTGACGTGCCGCCCGAATACTTGACGTGTGAATGACGTGATGTCCAGCCGCGCTTAGACGGCTGATAATTCGTCGCAGCTGCCCAAGAAAGAAGCAACCAGTAGTGTCTGCATATCCAATCCTTGGTAGGTGATCACGTGTATGGCTGTGAAGTGCTGCACTCAGGCTGCTGCTCACCAGTGCCGGTGATCGTTGCGGGTTAGAATTCCAGTATGCTCCCCAAGTATTGCGAGAACCTATCAATTTGCATGCACTTTGTTAACAATCGCTTAACAAACGTTCACGCTTTAGGTCATAGCGCAACGCTTCAATGCTGTCCGCTGGCTCGTTCTAGGATGTTTCGTGTTGTATACATAGCGTCATGGTGTAGGTAGCGATAATGCTGCACAGGTGTACGTGATGGAAACCTCATCCGAACCATTCCAAGCTGTCGTAATATACAGCGCGATTACGGGGAGGCTGCTTGCCGTCCGTTCCGTGGTTATCCTGAGGTGCGGACAACGAGCCCTGGCCAACGGGCGAGGCTTTCTGCTGTGGTTCCACCTGATATGGTGGCAGCAATCCTGCTTCACCAGCGACAGTGATAGACTCCTGGAACGCGAATCGCTCAGAGTGCCCGCGTTCCCGATAGCGTATTAGAACGGAACGATGAACAAGCGAGCAGACATGAGCGCGCCCGCGCCACACACAGCCCTTATCGTCGAAGATGACCGAACCTTGCTGAATCTGGTCGCCGATATCCTTTCGATGGAAGGCTTCGTCACGACCAAGGTTGATAATGGCGAAGACGCGCTCGCACAGATTGCGGCGCAACGCTACGACCTGTTCGTGATCGACGTTCGGTTACCGGACGTGAGCGGGATGGCTTTGTGTGCGGCGGCCCGCAATCGCTATGGGTCGAACGTGGTGATCTTTGTGGTGACTGCCGAGTTGAGCGTGGAACGCCTGATGACGGCGCTGGAGCTTGGCGCAGATGATTTCGTGCCCAAGCCCTTCGATATCGCCGAACTGATGGCGCGTATCGACAGCCGTTTGGAACGTATCGGCAATCCTCGACACGATCCTCTCGGTAACCCCTAGCATTGGGTGCGACAGGACCAGTTATTCGTGCGTCGCGACGCTAGTGATGTGGTGACCTTGCTCGCATTGGCGACTGTGTTGAGCCAATTTCCGATCGAGCCATAGTCGTTATTCCTGTACCTGTAGTTCACTGGTACCAGCAACCGTGCTCGCGCGTTGCAACCTGTGATACGGGTTCATGGTCGGACGGATTACACTAACAGCCTATCTGCGCTGCAAGGGAAGTCGGGGCCGTAGTCGCAGCCTCGCGCTGGAGCGAAAGGATGTTGCATGAACGCACGATCCCTTGCCCTTTATAAAATACTATGGCGACCCGCACCATGATCGCAGCGGCCTATTCCGCGAGCTTGCGTCGAGTTTTACGATAACCAGTGTCCTGTATCCTGGAAGTTTTGTTCATATCGTGCCATCATTTTGTTTCCCAACGACAATCTATGTTGATACCGACAAGCGAGCCCAGCGATTCTTTGATGATCCTGACCTTATGACTTTTATTGAGGCCCGCAAGGAGTACTCGGAGGATGCGACTGTGCGCTTCCATCCGATGACATACACGAATCCTCTTCCGGAACCTGACCAGAGCGTCGATTTGCTGATCTCGCAGTTTGCTGGTTTTGTGTCACTGCACTGCAAGCGGTATCTCCGACTCGGCGGCTACCTCATTGTGAATGACAGTCACGGAGATGCGAGCATGGCAAACATCGACCCGGCCTATCATCTTGATCGGTGTTTGCTCTGAAGACGATGTTGAGTACACGCTGAACACATCGGGTGTAGAGCAGTATTTCATCCCACGCCGTGGAACGATACCCTCGAGATCGCCAGACCTGGAGCGTACGTGTTTCAACGTCAGTCGTAGCAACGAAACCAGACATGACTACCGGAAACGAAGCTTTTGTACATCCAGGCTCGCATGCGTGTTCCACGTAAACCACGTCACGCATCGCCTCACACGATCGCCTTTTACCTTTTGCTCAATACCTTGTATGCGCTGTCTGCCACCACCGTCCATGTGCCATCTCGGCTCCTTCAGCATAGACCCGGGTCGTCCTTTATATATGCTAACCAGAACACAAAGTTCTCATGCTGGTGCCTGTCGCCTCCATAGCACAAACCTCGATTACACTATGCACGATCACCGCATGGTGTGACTGAACGGTCAACGAAGGATCGCACATGTATAAAGTAGTACTCGAAGAACCGAAGTCGTTGCGTGTAGCCCAGGGTACGCCCGACCAGGCCGGCCCCGATGATGCGCTCGTACGGCTCCGCTCGGCGGGCATCTGTGGCTCGGACCTCGCGGCGTTTCGCGGCACGTCGCCGATGGTGACGTATCCGCGTGTGTTGGGGCATGAACTCGTGGTGGATTGGATCGAATGTGCCAGCCGTCCAGAACTGGTTGGGCAGCGCGCGGTCGTCGATCCGATGATTCGCTGCGGACGCTGCCGCGCCTGTCGTGCCGGACGGTATAACTGCTGTGTGCAACTACAAGTGATGGGCGTGCATATCGACGGTGGGATGCAGGAGCAAACGGTCGTCGCCAGCGACCGTCTGCACGTCGTGCCTCCAACCATGCCCGATGACGTCGCGGTTCTCGCCGAGCCGCTGACCATCGCCTACCATGCGGTCGAGCACTCCAATATCCGCGCAGGCGAAACGGCTGTGGTATTCGGTGCGGGCGCGATCGGGTAGCTGATCGCCAGCGTCTTGCTGCGGGCGCGTGGTTGCCGTGCTATCGTGATCGATATCGATGAGGAACGACTGCGGATGGTCGAAGCGTTGGGGGCAATCCCCCTCAAGGGTGACGCCCAGACGTTGATCGAAGGCGTCAGTCGTGCGACTGGCGGCGAGATGGCTGGGGTCGTGTTCGAGGCCGTCGGCAATCCCTTTTGCACACGCATGACCACCGACCTCGTCGCGCAAGCCGGACGTATCGTGCTGATCGGCTGGAACAAGGGTCCGGTGGAAGTCGATACCGTCACGTTGATGCGAAAGGAAGTTGATCTGGTGGGGTCGCGCAACAGCCGTGACGCCTTCGGTCCGGTGTTGCAACTCCTGGCGGATGGCGTTGTCGATCACCGGACGTTCATCACACATCGCTTCGGCATCGAACAAGCCAGTGATGCGCTCATATCCTCGACCAGGGCACCGAGCGTGCGCTTAAGATCGTGATCGAGATGGGGTGACGGACCACCGACCACCGACGACCGACCACCGACGCCGGAGATGGAACGTATCGTAGAGCCACGTGAACTCGACATGCACGGCATCCTGGTGTTTGTCGGCATGTCATTCCGAGCGGCGGCTTGGTTGTGTTCAAGATGCTAGGGACGATCTTCGCTGCGGCTCGCTGACACTGGTATTGGTGCTCCGGCCTGCGGTGGTACCTTCGCGGTGCCGTGGTCGGTCGTCCGGGGTCGGTCGTCACGCCCTGAGCGCGGGCGCGGTGTCGAGGGCGTGCTGGATGATCAGCGATGGCTGCTTCCCGCTCGGCACCTACCAGTTCGAGGCGCGGCGCGCGGACCTGGGCGCTGCCCATGCCGACCATCTCCTGAGCAAGCTTGATCAGTTGCACGAGCTTGGGGACAGTATCGAGGCGCAGCAGCGGCAAGAACCAGTGGTACAACGCTTCGACGCGGGCGCGGTCACCGCTACCTTCGCGCAACTGCACACAGCCGTTGAACAGTTCCACCGATTCGTGCGGGAAACGCATTGACCAATCCGGCGATCCAGCCGACCGCGCCGGACTGTACAGCCTCGAAGATGCAGTCGTCCACGCCGACCAGTAGTTCAAGGCGGTCGCCGATCAGTTCGCGGATGGCGGCGATGCGGCGTGTATCGGCGCTGGATTCCTTAACCGCGACGAAATTCGTATGTTGCGCCGCTAAGCTCGGCGATGTAGGCTGCAATGTAGTCGGTCTTGTAGGAGATGGGGTTGTTGTATAGCATCACCGGCAATGATGTGGCACTGATGACGGTATCGACGTGGGCCTTCATCTCGTACCAATCGGTCGAGTACACATAGGGCGGTAGCACCATCAGTCCGCTCGCGCCCTCCGCTTCGGCTGCCTGGGCGATCTGTACGGCCTCTTGGGTCGAAAGCGCGGCAACACCAGGAATAACCGGCGCACGACCGTCGAGCGCCTTGACCGCAGTTGCGACCACCGCACGCTTTTCGTCGAAGCTCAGGGTATTGCCCTCGCCCAATGAACCACACGGGACGATGCCGACACATCCAGCATCGACAAGCCAGCGTGCATGTTCTGCGAAGAAACGCGTGGTCAATCGAACCGTCCTGATTGAACTTCGTGGTGATCGCGGGAATGACACCATGCCAGTTGATGTTCATTTGATCCTTTCCGATAATCAGTAGTATTCACACTATCGTACGACAATCAGTAGTATCGCCTGCGACAAACGAAGCTAGACGAGCGGGTGAGATAGGCGGACGAACCGAATCCTGGCTCCAGCCGAACAACGCATCAGTCGCCGTGCCGCAGATGCGTCCCTGGCATGGTCCCATGCCGCAACGGGTCTGGAGTTTGGCATCCCGCCAGGACGTGTGTGTGGCGAGTTCGCCATAGGTCACGTCCTCGCAACGACACACCACCGTGTCGGGCGCCGCAAGCGTCGCAAGTTCCGGGCGCAGCCGAAACTGGCGGTCGAGCGCAGCGGCGAAGTGCTGATTCGCCGTGCGACGGGAAAACAGTGTCCGCCCTCGCTCAGGCTGTCCGCTGGCGGCGAACCCTGCGATCAGCCCTTCCACCAGTGCCGCGTCCATGCCACCGATGCCGGTCGATTCTCCGGCGCAATAGATATCGGCGACTGAGCTTTGCTGCCATTGATCGACCGAAACGACGCCGTGCACCACAGCACATCCGCAGGTCAGCGGTAGGTCCAGGTTCGGCACTAACCCGAGGCCATAGGCCAGCATATCGCAGGATTCGGTGACGGTGCGCTCGCCGATGCGTAACGTCACCGCTTCGAGTGCGTCGGTGCCATGGGCGGCGACCGCCCAGGCGTTCGGATGGTACGGAACGCCGCGCAGCGCCCAACCATAGCGCAACCCTTCGACAGCCTTTGTAGGATGGCTCGCCAGGTGCGGCGCGAATCCAGCCAGTTGAGCATAGGTGGCCTGTTCGGCGATCAACCGCACGTCGGCACCATGCGCGCGGAGGTTCGCCGCGACCGCCAACAGCAGCGGGCCGCTTCCGGCGACGACGATGCGCTTGTCCGCGACGGGTAGCCCGCCTTTGACGAGCGCCTGGATACCGCCGACACCCATAACTCCTGGCAGCGTCCAGCCAGGAAAGGGCAGGAATCGTTCGCGTGCGCCCGTCGCCAGCACGAGCCGACCGTAGCGAATGTGAAAGGCATCGGTGGCGGTTTGCGCCAGCAACGCGCCTGTCTGTGGCGCGGCGATGATCTTGGTGCCACCAAGCCAGGTGATGCGCGGATGCTCCACGCGCTTGAGCCAGCGTTGCGCTGAACGCGACGTGCTTTGCCCTCCGCGCCAGATTTGCCCGCCCGGTCGTGGGTTGTCGTCCACCAGTGCGACACTGCCACCACCCGTCGCGGCGGCAGCGGCAGCAGCGATGCCAGCAGGACCCGCGCCGACCACCACGATATCGTACTCCTGCGGTTTCATTCGGTCACCACGCGCATATCCTGGACGCATAGCGTCTGACAACTCAAACAATGCGGCACCGTGTCGATGGTGACGCGACATTCATAGCAGATGCCCATGCCACACAGTGGGGCGCGGGCTTCGCCGCGCACCGATGTACGCGTTGTCGTGATGCCCGCCTGGGCGATTGCCGCCGCGACAATCGTGCCTTGCTCGACTTCGACGGTGCGCCCGTTGACGGTTAGCTGAAGTCTAGGCATGGATGGCGCTCACGCGGTCGGGGCGATATGGGTCGGCGGGAATCGGCGATGGCTGCCCGCACATCAGGGCGGCGAGGATGCGAGCGGTCGAGAGCGATGTGGTGATCCCTAAGCCTTCGTGTCCGGTCGCCAGCCACACGCCCGGTCGGTCCTGGTGTGGTCCGATCAGTGGTAGGCCGTCCGGTGTGGCGGCGCGAAAGCCCGTCCAGAAGCGCACGCACGATAGGTGTGCAAGTCCCGGCATGTAGGCAATCGCCTGTGCCAGCATCCGTTCGAGGATCGGCAGGTCGATGGCGCTGTGGGTCACGTCGAACTGGCGCGACGAGCCGATCAGCAGTTGTCCGGTCGGGCGCGGCTGCACGTTGAACGCCACCGAATCGCCGTCGGCGGCGTGTGCGTTCTTGACGTACCCCATCTCAACCAGTTGGTGCCGCGCGAAGCCGGGGTAACGGTCAGTGATCGCGAGGTGGCCTTTCTTCGGCCTGATTGGTAGGTCGGGCAGCAGGTCGGTCGAACGCGCTCCGTTGGCGACCACGATGGCGTCGGCTTCCAGCACGCGGCCGTCGGCGAGACGTACCGCGTGGTCGTCGATGGAGCGCACCTCGCCATTGATCAGCACCGCACCATGGGCGCGAGCCTGTTCCAGCAACACCGCCGCGCCGCGTGGTGGGTACACCACGCTGTCACCCGTCACCCGCAGCCCTCCGGCGAGGCCGGGACGCAGGTTCGGTTCGAGTTCGGCCAGTTGTCGTGCATCCACGATCTCGCTGGTGACACCGTGCGACGCCAGCAGTGCTTGTTTCTGCTGGATCGCGGCCATCTCCTCGTCGTCGGCGGCGATCCACAGCGTCCCGCAACGGGCGTACTCGTGGCGCTCGGCGTCGGGTGCCGCTAGCTCGTCCCACAACTGTTGACCGTAGTGCGTGAGCGCGATTTGCGCCGGACTATCGTCCATCACGACGATATGCCCCATACCCGCTGCGGTCGCGCCGCTGCCGACGGTATCGCGCTCGATCACGGCGACGGTACGACCTGCCAGTGCCAGTTCACGCGCACAGGCGGTGCCGACGATGCCAGCACCGATCACGATGGCGTCATACCGCATCGCGGATACCCCAGCGGAACGGATCGCGGTCATCCACCACCAGCATCCCCTCGGCGGTGATGAAGGCGTCGCCCGTGATGCTCGGCAACACCTGCTCGCCGTCGCGCCGATAGGTTGCTGCGAAGCGGCTACCGATGATGCTTTCCTGTATCCACACTTCGCCGGGGGCGAGGTGTGCCGTCCGCTGCCAGACATGCGACCTTGGCGCTGGTTCCGGTGCCACAGGGCGAGCGGTCGTAGGCTTTGCCGGGGCATAGGACGAAATTACGACTGTTGGCCCCCGCCGTGCCTGGCACGGTCAGATCGATGTGATCGATCAGCGCACCGTTGGCGTCCGGTGATATCCGATGCTTCCAGCAGCATGACGTACGCGCCAGGTGAAATCGGTCAGTGCATCGACGTTCGCGAAATCCAGGGTTTGCCCATGGTCGGCGCTGATGAAGAACCAGTTGCCGCCCCAGGCGATGTCACCGCTGATCGTGCCGTAACCGGGAATATTGATCGGGACAGCCTGCTCATAGCGATAGCTTGGCACGTTGTTGACCGTCACCTTGCCATCGGCGTGCAGTTCGGCGCTGACGACGCCGACGGGCGTTTCGATGCGGTGCTGCCCCGGTTGAATCCGTCCCAGATACGCCAGCGTCGTCATGAGGCCGATCGTGCCGTGGCCGCACATGCCCAGAAACGCGACGTTGTTGAAGTAGATCACACCAGCCGTACACGACGGATCGGCGGGCGGGCAGAGCAGCGCCCCCACGAGCACGTCCGAGCCGCGCGGCTCGTTCACGACCGCCGCACGCCACCAGTCATAACGGTCACGAAAGACGGCGAGTTGCTGCGCGACGCTGCCACCGCCGAGGTCGAGCGAGCCTTCGAGGATGATTCGTGTGGGTTCGCCCGCTGTATGGGAATCGATGAAAGGTATCTTTTGCACGTTTTCATCATACACCGCTCGTCACCCCATCGTCTTGTACAATAGGCTCGCTTCTCATGCAGATTTCTGCATAATGGGTGTGGTGGCAAGGACGGGGGAATAGCGTGACTGATAGGGGTAACAGCACGTTCGCCAGTATGGCACGAGTGGTCGCCGACCCGTTTTTCGCCGTCCAGTTGTTCGATCACCTGCCGGATGTGGTGTTTTTCATCAAAGATAGCGCGGGACGCTATGTCGCGGTTAACCGGACGCTCACGACTCGCTGCGGGTTCCAGCATAGCGCGGCGCTGATCGGACGCACCGCTGTTGACGTATTTCCCGCCGAACTCGGCGCGAGCTATGCCGCACAGGATCGCTGGGTTCTCACCGCCAACCAGCCGATCGTGCACAAGTTAGAACTGCATCTGTATGCCAACCGTGCCCCCGGTTGGTGTCTGACCCACAAGATACCGCTGCACGACGATCAGGGCGCGGTGATTGGCCTCGCGGGTATCTCGAAGGACTTGCCGCGCCCCGACCGCGACCACCCGATCTATGCGCGACTGGCAGCGGTGATGAGCTATGTCGAGGAGCATTTCGCCGAACCGCTCACCGTGGGCGACCTGGCGCAGATCGCCCGACTTTCGGTGGCCCAACTCGAACGGCATGTCGTGAGGCTCGTCGAACTCACCCCCAAGCAGTTGATCGTTAAGACACGTCTGGACGCGGCGGCGCGGCTGTTGTTGAGCGATGCGACGGTCGCCGAGGTCGCATATGCGTGTGGCTATGCTGACCACAGCGCCTTCTCGCGCCAGTTCAAGCGCACGGTCGGGCTTTCGCCGACCGAGTACCGCGCCCTGCGCCAGCCCAAGTGAAGTCAGCCCATGACTTCGGTGGAGCAAGCACAGGTACAATGCCCTGAATATATCAACGGGACGCACCTATCGCTACAGCGACCACTGGGAAACGAAAGGTGTCATTTCCCAATGGTCAGTGGTCGGTGTCCGTTACCAGGAAGGTGCAACGATGAGCAATGTTGAGTCTTCGACAGTCGAAACAAACGGCATCACGCTTCATGTATTACCGCACGGGCGGTGCGAAACCACCCGTTGTCCTTTCACACGGCGTCACCGACAGCGCACTGTGCTGGACGCCCGTCGCCGAACGGCTCGCCGCAACATTTCGACGTGATCATGTACGATGCACGTGGACATGGACGGTCCGATGTGCCGAAACACGGCTATGCGCTCCCTGATTATGCCGCAGATCTGATCGGCTTGGTGCGGGCGCTTGGCCTTGAACGCCCGATGGCGGTGGGACATTCGCTCGGTGGCTCGACAGTGGCGGAGGCCGCGAGAGTACCTGGCTTATTTAGGCGCGTCGTCCTTGAGGACCCGCCGATTGCACGCCGACGATGGCGATCGGGGACACGGCTACCGACGGTACGGACTGGGTTGCGGCGTGGCGACAAGCCGTCATCTCGAACGAACGAAATCACGTGGATGTGTTGATGGCAGCAAGGACGTACACAATCCCCAGGATGGTCCGAGGAAGAAATCGTGCCATGGGCGGAGGCAAAACAGCAGGTCGATCCTCGTTGTGTTCGACGGGATCAGAAACCATTGGTCATGGATGGCGCACGAACATTTCGGCGATCGAGTGCCCGGTTTTCCTGGTGACGGGTGATGCCGAGGGCGCGCCTGTCAGCCCTGCCGTCGCCCAGGAAGCGCGGAACATCAATCCACAGCTTGAAGTCGTGCATTTCGAGAACGCGGGACATAATATCCGGCGCGACGCATTTGAAGAATACATGCGTGCGGTTGAGGATTTCTTGACACGGATTGAATAATCCTGTCAAGTACACCGATCCGACGGGACACTGTCCATTCCGATACTTTTACGGGTTGCCGGGGTTAGGGCTTAGCTGGTATTTGCGACAAGTTTTCCGTAACATTCGCGGCATTCGCCTTCAACAAGCCTTCGATCAAGGTGAGGTCCTAGTATTTACGTCTAGCCGTACTGGGAAAACAGTGACTTTAGATGAAGACAAGTTATACGGGAAGAACTTGCGGCTCAAGAACGTCACTGAGATGAAGACTGGAAAGGTAAACGGGTATTTGAGTGGGAGCACCGATTTAAGGGGAGGAATGGAGGGAGCTCGAGCACTTTTCCGTCAGTTGACTGGCCGGGATCCCCTCCGGGGCGCTTGATCGTGTAGTTATGGAGGGTCGCGAGATCGTATTTAGGGCTAGTAGCAGAACTGGAGCCGATATACCCAAGATAGAAATAATCGATTACGCAACGAGGTTCGTGGAGAAGATCGCATTCCGATAGAGGGGAACGATGATAGATTTGACCGAACGAGAGACCCTAGAGCTACTGCTTAAGAATTGGGGGTTGGATGTCCTGACGGAGCGTGAGGTGCATGAGGAGGCTGAAATCTTGTGGGAGGAAGTGGCAATGAGCGCTGATTATCCCGAGGATGATCCACGCTCGATCACGGCCGAAGTCTTGTCCCAACTGAGCGTCCTGAACTGGCAGCTCATTGTAGTAGACGACATTCCTGCAATCCTCGCGTTCCTGGCGACTCCACCGGGCCAGGAGCCACAAGC
This sequence comes from uncultured Chloroflexia bacterium, assembly GCA_963782315.1. Taxonomy (GTDB): domain Bacteria; phylum Chloroflexota; class Chloroflexia; order Chloroflexales; family Kallotenuaceae; genus JBBSGA01. The sequence goes on along the minus strand of CAWAJS010000037.1, from coordinate 25,678 downwards.
ATGGCAGGACTGGCTCGACTACTGGAAAAACATCGATTTCGAACAGCGGCGTATATCACTACTCAGCAATCCCTATTACGCCAAGTCTCCCGTCCCAAATCATAATATCCCTTAGCTAGGGTAAGGGGTTTGAGCAGTTAATGCAGCTATGATGTAGGGAAACGCCGTGAGCGAGTTGTGCAACAGGAGATTCAGCCGTCATTGGCTGAAGTCCAACGTGTTCTGTCTGAGGCAGGATTAGTGTAGCTTGTATGCGCGGAAAGCATGGTGTGCGGCTGCCACATCTTACTCATGAGCAGCCGTGAACAACAACCTGGGAATGACCTATCACTACCTGTCGTTGTAGGTATCAAGCTAACTCATCACCTTATTATTACAGGTGAGAACTTCGTCATATTCACCGGCCAGGTGATGGCCCACCGTGACGTGCCCACCACCGGTGCCAGCACGGTGACCTACCTCCACGGCGACCACCTTGGGAGTGTCGCAACGACCTCGACCTCGAACGCATCGCTGAAGGTGACGAAGCAGTACTTCACGCCGTGGGGTTAGGGTAAGGTCAAAAATGAAGTATCCTCGCCCGACCGCGTGTGGGACGTGCTCGGCACGATCAGAAGCGCCCCGAAGGAACTGCGCGACTATAAATCTGTCATACTCATACAGGGGTACTGCTGGGCGACCTGTCACAGTTTGAGGATCGCGCCGCACACCTACAGTAACGGATGCCACAGCATCGAAAGCACCATAGCCATCACAGCCAGCGCGACGCCCGCCGCAACAAACAGTGCGCTGATTTCCGTGATCTCGGTCTTGGTGATCAGGTAGGTCGGCAAGTTCTCGAACACAGACAGCAGTTCATCGGCGCTCGACGCTGTATAGTACTCAGCGCCAGTGTTGTCGGCGATCTGCTTCATCGTTTCGTCATCGATGCCGCGCCGGAACCGCATCCCGCTGTTGTTGCCGCCACTAAAGCCGTTATTACCGCCGAAGCCACCGAAGCCCGGCGAGCCTTGCTCGGTGCCGAAACCGATGGTATACACGCGCACACCCCGGTCGCTAGCCTGCTGCGCGGCGTCGAGCGGTAACGGTCCGGTCGTCGCTACCCCATCGGTGAGCAGCACAATGACGTGCGGCACATACACACCCTGCGGAACGGGCGTCGGCGCTGGCTCGGTCGACGTATAGCTCTGGCTCGGTGCGACGCTGGGATCGATTTCGGCGATGGCGTCGATGCTTTTGAGAATGCCGCTCCCAATCGCCGTGCCGCGTGCCGTTGTCAGGCTATCGATCGCGGTTTCCAGCGCTTCCTGATCGGTGGTCGGCGCTTGAATCAGTTCCGCGTAGCCCGCGAAGGCGACCAACCCAATCTGTGTGTTGGATTGCTGACTCTGGATGAACGAAATCGCGGCATTCTTGGCGGCACGCAAGCGGCTCGGCTGGATGTCGATCTGACGCATACTGCCGGACACATCCAGCGCCAGGATGATCGTCGCTTGTCCGCTCGGCACCGTGATATACCGCACCGGACGGCTCATCGACGTAATCATGCTGGCGAGGCCAACCAGTAGCAGCGCGAACGGGAGGTGTCGCCGGATGCGCGAATAACGCGGCATGGCGGCTTTGACGAGCGATAGGCTGGAATAGCGCAACCCGACCTTGCGCCGCCGTTGCATCCAGATATACGCCAGCAGCACCAGCGGCACGACCGCCAGCAGCGCCAAAAACCAGGGCCACAACATATTCATCGCAAACCCCCTTGACGGACGACCGACCACCGACCACTGACCAACGGGGATAGACAAACGAACGTTGGAAACGACGTTTCTGCGAGAACCTTCTTAGAAGCATGTTTGATCGGTAGGTAGGAGGAGGCGATATTAAGCCAGTTCCATGCGGGATAGCGTATGCGATCATTGGCGCCTTGAACACCAGAGCCTATTCGCAGAAATACCGCTTGTCGTTGGTGATTAGTCCTTCGTCGTTCATGTATTCTTCGTTGGTCGTTTGTCGTTTGTCGTTGGTCTTTTCTCATGGCAACCGTCCTAGCCAGAGCATGGAAAAGGTTCCGGCGACCATCATGATCGCTATGCCTATGCCCGCCACGAGCGCGGTGATTTCGGTGCGCTCGGCTCGGATAGTGATTTCAGGCTTGATATTGTTGTATATCGCTTTGAAGTCTTGCTCGTTTTGCGCTGCTTTGTACTCGCCGCCCGTGTAGTCGGCGATCTGTTGCAACGCGCCTTCTTCCAGCCGCGACCGCACCTGGAAACCGTCGAGGGCCAGGATCGCGCCGTCCGTCGTGCCAATGCCGATGGCATACACCCGTATGCCACGTTCGGCTGCGGCGCGGGCGGCATCCATTGGGTCTGGGTCCTGGGTGTTTTCGCCGTCGGATAGCAGCACGATCACCGACGATGTATAGGTGCCGGGCGTCACGGGCGAGAGAGGCGCTGCCGTCGGTGCAAAGGCCGGGTCGGCGAGTGTCAGTGGTTCGCCTTCCTCTTCCGCGATGATCACGTTAAGTCCGGCCTCGATGCCGCGAGCCAGGGATGTGCCGCGCTGCGCAGACAAGCGATCGATCGCGGCGAGCACTTCATCGGTATTATTGGTGGGCGACTGTGTTGAAAAGCCGCCTTCGCTGAAGGTGACGACGCCGATACGGATCGTTGACGGTTGCGCCGACACGAACTCGCGGGCGGATTTCTTGGCGGCTTCCAGACGTGTGGGCTGAATATCGTCGGCACTCATGCTGCCGGAAACGTCGAAAGCAAGGATGATCGTCCCTTCCAGGCGTGGAACGAATAGCTCGCTCTGTGGGCGTGCCATCGCCACCAATAATACGGTGATCGCGACCAGAAACAGCACAGGCGGAATATGGCGACGTGCACCGAGCGGCCTGCCATGCGAGTGTTGTACAAAGCCCATGCTCGAATAACGTGCGGCGATGCGCCGTCGTCGTCGTTGGAGCAGCAGGTAGCCCACCACCAACAGCGGCACTACCATCAGGCCAGCTAACATCGTAGGCCATATGAATGACATAGGCGCGTCCACTTCCTTTGCGCGTCGAACCGCGTGCGACGCAGTGTGTTTACCTGCGTTTGCGTTGCCGGAGCGCGGCGAAGCGCACCAGCGAGCGTACCAGGTCGTCCTCGGTCGAAAGCTGTAATACATCCACGCCCGACCGTTTAAAAACATCCTTGAGCGTGGCCTCGCGTGCCATCGCCGCCTCGTGGAAGCGCTTGCGAAAGCGGGCATCATGGGTATCCACGTACAGATGCTCACCCGTTTCGGCATCTTCCATGATGATCGGTCCAATGTCGGGCAACTCGATTTCGCGAGGGTCCCAGATGCGGACGGCGATTACTTCGTGACGCTCGTTGAGTAATTTCAAGGTACGCTCCCATCCGGGAGCGGTGATGAAGTCCGACAGAATGAAGACCAAGGCCCGTTGCCTGGTCACGTTCAAACCCGCGTGCAATAGCGGTGCAAGATCAGTGAATGGTGCTTGCGTCAACGAGGGGTGTTTGAGCATATCGTTGATGATACGCAACACCTGAATCCTGCCGCTTTTCGCCGGGATCGTGCGCTCAACCTTCGCGCCGTACAGCACCGCGCCGACACGATTGCCGTGGCGTGTTAACAGGCGCGCCAGCGTACTCACGACATCGACCAACACGCCGCGCTTCATACTTTGTACGGTGCCGAAATCCATCGACGGACTGAGGTCAAGCAGAAACCACGCTGTGATATCGCGGTCCTCGGTATATTGGCGCACGTAGGGCGTCGTCATGCGTGCGGTAACATTCCAATCGATGTAGCGTACATCGTCCTCGGGTTGGTATTCGCGCAGGTCGGCGAAATCAAGGCCATGTCCGTAGAACAGGCTGCGATAATCGCCCTGCAATAACCCGTCGAGGCGACGGATGACCTGCCAATCCAGCCGTTGCAGGATACGCTCAGGCGTTTGTGTGGGCGTTTGTATACTCATTGAGTGCTACCACTGGAGCCGGCATACGGTTAAGAATTTTCGCGATCAGGTCGTCCGGGGTGACAGTATCCGACAGCGCTTCATACGACAGCACCAGACGATGCCGCAACACGTCGAACACCATATCGGTTACATCCTGCGGAAGAATATAGGTGCGTCCGCGCACGAACGCCAGGGCGCGAGCAGCTTTGATGAGATTGATCGATGCACGCGGACTGGCTCCAAAGCTGATATACGGCTGTAGCTCCTTGAGGCCAACATCCTTCGGCGAACGGGTCGCCGTGACGATCTGAATGGCGTACTCTATGAGCGCTGGATCGACGTAGACGCGATCCGTCGCCCGTTGCAGATCGAGCAGTTCGCTGGCGGTCACCACCTTTTGGACTTCCTGCATCGCGCCGATCATACGCTCGACGATCACAAACTCCTCCGTCGCGGACGGATAGCCAATCAGCACCTTGAACATGAAGCGGTCCACCTGCGCTTCCGGCAGCGGATAGGTGCCTTCGGACTCGATCGGATTTTGGGTCGCCAGCACAAGAAAGGGGTTGGGAACACGGTGGGATTCCAGGCCAATCGTCACCTGGCGCTCCTGCATAACCTCCAGCAGCGCCGATTGCACCTTGGCGGGCGCACGATTGATCTCGTCCGCAAGCAACAGGTTGGTGAACACTGGACCCAGCACCGTATTGAATTCGCCGGTCTTCTGGTTATAGATACGTGTGCCGATCAGGTCGGCTGGCACAAGGTCGGGTGTGAACTGGATGCGCTTGAACTCGCCGCCGATTGTGTCGGCGAGCGTCTTGACCGCCATGGTTTTGGCGAGGCCAGGGACGCCCTCGACGAGCATATGCCCGCGTGACAGGAGCGCGATCACCATACGTTCGAGCAGGTGGTCCTGCCCAACGATGACTTTCTTGACTTCATATAGCACACGTTCCATCGGCGTTCCGCTTTGCCGATTCATCGGTTGGACCATCCGCGCTCTCCTTTCAAGGGAGGTGTTGGTTCGGACTGCACACGCCAGAACCTCGTAGAATAGCAACGCTCCGGTGCGAAGGCGTCGGTTAGTATGGCGGCGCTCCCGCTGCGCCACCAGCAGTTGTGATCGGCACGGCAAAGCCAATCCCGACAAAAAAGTTTTGTTTGGTCGGATTGATCAGTCCTGTGACGATACCGATGACCTCGCCGTTCCGGTTGAGCAACGGGCCTCCAGAATTGCCGGGGTTGACCGCCGCATCGATCTGAATCAGATTTTCGATACGAAACGCGCTTTCGACGGGCTGGATCGAACGGTCGAAGCCCGAAATGATGCCCGCGCTCATCGAACTATAAAGTCCGAAGGGGTGTCCGACGGCGTAGGCTTCATCGCCGACGCTCATGGCTCCAGGGTTGCCGAGTGTTGCCGGAACCACCTGTTGAGGCAGTTGTGCCGCTTCCAGCACGGCAATATCGTTTTCCGGCTGCGCTACCACAATCTGGGCGCGCGACTGCGTGCCGTCCGCGAAGGTGAGTTGTATATCGTTTGAGCGAGTGACGACATGAAGACTGGTGAGTATATCGCCCTGTATATTGACGACTACGCCAGTGCCAATGTCATTCTCTATGGTGCCGTCTTCGCCCTGTACCTTGGCCTGGATCAGCACCAGCGAAGGCTGAATGATGTGGTAAACCTGTTCGGAATAGGCAGGCAGCGGGGTTGCCGAGGCCATCGCCGACGCAATCGACGTATCGACCTCAACCTGTGTTAGGGGTGGTGTTGGAGGCCATATCGCACGATAAAGCGCCAGCGCCAGAAACGCCGCCACGATGCCAAACCCAAACGGCAGTGCCTTCCGAACGCCTTGCTTGACGACACCAATGAACCTGAGCGAACGTGTGGCTCGCGGCTCAATGGATGGTTCCACAGCCGATTGTGGTGAAAATGTCGGGCGATCTCAGACGCATAGGGTGTCCCCGGCTATAGCGTGCGGTATGGCACGATCGCATTCGTGCCAGGCGACGGGGTTGGCTCATAGACGCGACCGAACGCTGGGAGCGAGGCGCTGCATAGACGTGGGGTTTCGGATCACAGCGCGAATCATCGTGCCTGAAGGATAGACGACCGTATGCTATGTCGACGCTGACATACCGATCTGGTGATGGTTGGTTCAGCCTCGTTCTCCTCTACGTCGTCCACCGGGGACGCGCTGCGTCTTCCTTTTGCATTATACGCCGATATAGTTCGCAAACCTGAGAAAAAACTGAGAATCGAGGTGGATGGGATTTGGTGGTCGTCCGGTGCTGCGCCGCCGCAACATGCTTTTAGTGCATGGCGGCTGTGGTCCGATAGCCTGCCGGGTGCTCTTGATCGAGCGTTAGCGCTTCTTACACCGTGTTGGTCGGTGCAGTTTGCCCGTTATACCCCGGTGGACCGTCAACGAATATCCAGGAGTGAGCGATGCATCACATGTGTGTCAACATAGCCAAGCGTGGGATGGTCAAACGCGGCGGGGATCGTCGCAAGGATGGCGAAGCCCAGGTCCAGATAGAGCTTGATCGCGCCCTGGTTCGTGCTGACCACACAATTGAACTGGAGCGCTCGGTAGCCTGCTCGTTTGGCCTCAACCAACGAGTGCTCGACCATGCGCCGCCCGATGCCATGTCCACGGGCCGCCTCGTCCACGATGTAGGAACCGTTGGCGATGTGCGAGCCACGGCCTGGCATATTGGGCAGGATTTTGTAGGCTCCGACGATCCTGCCGTCCAACTCCGTGACGAACGCCTGAACAGTCGGACCAAGCCACATCTGATGTGCCTGATGCGCGGTAAACGTCGCATCATTGACATAGGTATCGCCCACCAGAATGATTTCGTGGAAGATCGCCCATATCGCAGGAAAATCCTGGTGCGTCGCCGGGCGTATGCTTACAGTAACTTTGCTTGACATAGTACACGCTCACTCGTTTGGTTGCTGTGCAACATTTTACAATGGTGATGCTGTGAAAACCCTGGAACGGTCCATGCTCAGTATATAGTAGCTCACATATGCTAAGATACAGGTAGCCACTGTGTTGCCATTGATCCAAAGGAGGGTTGCGTATGCTACATGCAGAAGATGATGTCATGGTCGTGCCTGTGCGTTTTCACCCAGGCGACCACGTATGTATTGTTCAAGGGGTTGATACGGGTAGAACCGGGGTTGTCGTCGATGTCAACCCACGCAGTGCGCGACCCTACCAGGTCAAGTTAGCCGAAGGTTGGTTCGTTCATTTCGCCGAGGATCGCCTCGAAGTGCTGGACGCTGATGCGACAGCCTCCGTCTAAGCCAACCTACAGAGGCAGCTAGCAGGGACGGACGTTGTTCGTCCCTTTTCGTTGACTGCCGTTCGTCAATGGCGCTCGCCTGCAGATCGCATATACTAGTGCCACAACAGATAAGGAAGGCTACGAGTTATGATTTCAGCAGAAAAAGCCCGTTCAGGACCAGCAAAGCTTGACCACGGCCCCGTCGCTCCGGTATCGCTCGACGATGGCGGTCTGGTCCATCTGATGATTCCCGGCATCATGCAGACATTGTGCAACCGCAATATTTTTGGCACGCCGCACATTGTAGCAAGCTTCGCCGATACAGACTGTGAAACCTGCCGCAAGTCTGCACTGGTACGGCATCTGACGGTGATACAAAGCTAGAACGCTACCAAGCGAGGGAGCAAGCTATGAGCGAACGGCGAGCCTTCGAGCCAGGGGACCTGTTAAGCATCCGCACCGCCAGCGACGCGCAGGTATCACCTGACGGGGCGCGTGTGGCGTACGTCCAGACAACCGCGGACCAGGAGCGTGACGAGTATCGTTCCGAAATCCATGTTGTGACCGCGGATGGTGGTACGCCGCTGCGCTGGACCGCCGGACCGAAGGACGCCGAACCACGATGGTCCCCTGATAATAGGATGCTGGCCTTTGTACGCTCCGAGCCGGACGCTGCTCCGCAACTGTGGCTCATGCGTGCCGATGGCGGCGAAGCCTGGGCGGTGACGGCGCTGCCAAAGGGCATCGCCAGTCCCGCGTGGTCGCCCGATGGCTCGCGCATCGTGTTTGCCGCTGCCGTCGGCGGCGACCCCGACGACGCCTGACGCCCTGACGCCCGCCGAACGGCATCGTCCGCGTGTGGTCGAACATCTCGTGTATAAGCTCGACGGCGTGGGCATGTTCGACGGGCGGCGCTGGCACCTGTTCGTCGTTGATGTCGCGGCGTCCGCGCCGGGACGGATGCCAGAGGCCGTGCAGATCACCGACGGCGATTGGGACGACCAATATCCGTGCTGGTCGCCGGATGGCAGCGAGATCGCGTTCGTTTCATACCGCGAACCCGACCGCCATGATGTGCTGTGGCTGCTCAAAGATATCTGGGTGGTGCCTGCCGCTGGTGGCGAGCCGCGCAAACTCACGCGCAGCAACGGTCCGGCGGGTTGTCCTCGCTGGTCGCCCGACGGCACGACTATCGCGTATGTCGGGCATGAATGGGGCAGCGAATCGCTGGCGCGAACAACGCATGTGCTGGTCGTGCCAGCAACGGGCGGCACGCCCCGTGTCCTCACCGTCGACCTGGACCGCTCGGTGAGTTACCCGCCGTATGGACCGCCCAACGCGCTCGACTGGACGCCTGATAGCCAGTCGTTGCTGTGTATCGCCGCCGACCGCGGCAATATGCCTGTTATGCGTGTCGCTCTGGATGGGAGCACCAGTATCGCCGTCGGCGGCGAGCGCAGCGCGACCGGATTGTCACAATCACGCGATGGTTCGGTGCTAGCCTTCACCGCTTCCGCGACTGATACCCCCTCGGATGTGTACATCACCGCGCCGGACGGCAACGAACGACGCTTGACCGCGATCAACGCCGATTGGCTCGACGGCATCGCGCTTGGCGCTGCCGAACGATTCAGCTACAACGGTGCTGATGGTTGGGAAATCGAAGGATGGATGCTCAAGCCTCCGGGTTTCGATCCGGCGCGGCGTTATCCGGCGATCCTCGAAATCCATGGGGGACCGCACGGGCAATACGGTAGCATCTTCGATCCCTACTTTCAGTCGATGGCGGGCGCGGGCTATCTGGTGATCTACATCAACCCGCGTGGCTCGACGGGCTATGGCGAACCGTTCGCGCTGGCGTGCGTGGACGATTGGGGCGGCAAGGATTACCAGGATTTGATCGCCGGGGTTGACCATGTGATCGCGCTTGGACACGCCGACCCGGAACGACTGGGGGTGGCTGGCTACAGCTTCGGCGGGTTCATGACCGCCTGGATCGTCGGACATACCTCGCGCTTCCGCGCCGGGGCGTCGGGCGCGCCCGTCAGCAACGGGTATAGCTTCTGGGGAACCAGTGACATCGGGCCGTCGTTCGGTCAGTACGAGTTCGGCGGCGCGACGCCACAAGCCACCGCCCTGCATTATCTGGAACGCTCGCCGATCCACTACCTGCAGCATTGCCGCACGCCGTTGCTGCTCTTGCATCACGAAGGCGACCTGCGCTGTCCCATCGGGCAATCCGAGGAGATATTCAGCATCCTCAAACAGCAGGGAACGCCCACGGTGATGGTGCGTTATCCCGGTGGTTTCCACCGCTACATGACACATGCACCATCGCAGCGCGTCGATGCCGCACAACGCATCAATGGCTGGTTTGACCGCTACATTGTTTGACGGGACATGCTGACCGACTTCAGCAATAAGGCCAGCGCTCGTCCGGCATGAATCATTTACACGGGGAACATGCTGCCTGAGGAACATCCGGCGTGCAGTACGCGATGCAAGCAAAACGCAGGTTAACGCGGGCAATGAGTAGCGAAAGCATGAACCCCTCGACGGAGTTCATCGAGAGGTTCGAAGTATTTTATCGTTGCCCGAATCGCTTGCGGCGTGCCAGCCGTCCGCTGCAATTGGTTAGAGGTCAGGAACGATTGAGTAGTGCGCCAGCAGCACCAGTTGCAGGTCGGCAAGCAGATGGACGAAGAACACAGGCCACATCGAGCGTGAACGGTAATACAGCGCGACGTATGTGATCGTGAGGGCAAAGTTGAGCGGGATGCTGAACGCCGACCAGCGCGAGGGCGCTCCGAGCGGCAGGAAGAGCGCCCAGAACAGCGCATGAATCAGGCCGATCAGCGCGACCAGCAGCACGATGCCGACGGCAAGACCGACCCAGCGCATGGGTGAGGATTCCCACCTATTACGCCACGCATCCAGCACATACAGCCACGAAAGCTGTTCCATGGCTGCGTTGAGCGGCGACCACAAGAGCAGCGTCGCCAGGAAGCCGCCTGCGGAAGCACCGGATTGCGGCAACGACCCCCAGTTGATCGCCGCAATCGCCAGCGGCACCAGCAGACTGACCCCGAATAACACCCAGGGCCAGCGACGAGGCCATTGGTAATCGAGCGTCCCTTTGCGCCAGCGCACGATGCCCACGCAACACACGCCGTAGTATAAGACAAGCGACAACAACGCTCCCCCGGTCGCCTGGAACAATGCCATGCATGCGAAGGGTAGGCCGATGGCGATCACCGTGGCAAGCACCAGATCGAGCGTCGTCGTGCGGTGGTCGCCGCCGAATGGCTGCGCAGCGTTCATGGTCGCTCCTTTTACTTATGCGAACGGCACACGATAGCACATTCCTCACAGCATGACTTTCGACCTATCGCCGGTAGGTCGTCCGTGACTACGCCCTGGCGGTGTGTAATGCTAGACTACTGGGAGTACCGGATCGCACGAAGCGAATGTATCGAGCATCCGACGACCGACGTCGGCCAATCGTAGGGGAAGCGTCGTGAACAGGAGGTGCGAATGAATATCATAGAAGCGCGTGGGTTGACCAAACGCTATGGGAATGTGCTGGCGCTTGATGCCATCGACCTCGACGTGGAGCGCGGCGAGATCGTGGGGTTTCTGGGACCGAACGGCGCGGGTAAATCCACGGCGATTGCCTTGATGCTCGGCTTGCGCAGGCCGACGGCGGGCAGCGTGCGCGTCTTTGGCGTCGCCCCGACCGATGGTGCGGCGAAGTCCCGCACGGGCGTGATGTTGCAGGAATCTGGCGTACCGGAAACCTTGCGCGTAGGGGAGATGCTGCGGCTGTTTCAAAGCTATTATCCCTGGACGCTGCCAACCGACGAGATTCTGACACGGGCGGGATTGCAGAGCAAGCGTAACGACCTGATCGGCAACCTGTCGGGCGGACAGAAGCAACGGTTGTATTTCGCGCTGGCGATTGCTGGCGATCCCGACCTGCTGTTTCTGGACGAGCCGACCGTCGGAATGGATGTCGAATCGCGGCTCCAGTTCTGGAAGCACCTACGTGAGTTCGTGGCGGCAGGCAAGACGATTTTGTTTAGCACGCATTACCTGGAAGAAGCCGACGCCCTGGCGAACCGAATTGTCGTCATCAATAAAGGTACGATTGTGGCGCAGGGGACGCCCGCCGAGATCAAAGGTTTGGGTGCGGACACCCGTATCGTGATGCGTACGAATATGCCCCTGGATGTGGCACAAGGGTATGCTGGCGTGCGCGACGTACAGGTTGAGCAGGGTATGCTCACGATTACGACGGCGACGCCCGAAGCATTTCTGCGTCGGTTCTTCCAAGAAGACTGGCAGGTTGAGGACCTGCGCGTGGAACGTGTCGATCTCGAAAGCGCATTTCTACAACTCACCGAGGAGCATACGCTATGACAACCGTTCGAACTACACAGGCTATACCGGGTGAGCGTACCGTGAGCGCCGAACGTATTCTCAGCCCCGGCGCGGTGCGCAGTGGTTCGCTCGCGGGCATGCTCTGGCGACAGATCGTGTCCGAGTTCATGAAGCAAGTGCGGGTGCCGATCTTTTCGATTGGAACAGTCTTCTTTCCGGTTATTCTGTTCCTGATCTTTGGTGTTCCAGCGGCGCGCCAAACTCTAGACAATGGAACAAGCGTCGGTCAATACATCCTGGCGTCGATGAGTGCCTATGGTTTGCTAGGAATCGCGTTTTTTAGCTTCGGCATCGGCGTTGCCGTGGAGCGTGGACAGGGCTGGATGAAGTTGATGCGTGCGACGCCGATGCCGCCGTTTGTGTATTTCACGGCGCGGATCGTCATGGCCTTGATGTTCGCGACGATTATTTGTGCGATCCTGTTTCCGATTGGTATCGTTACGGCGGGTGTACGAATGCCACTCATGCAATGGATCGGGCTATTCGTGACGTTGCTGCTCGGTTTATTGCCGATTACCACGATGGGGTTTACGATCGGTTACTGGGCGGGACCAAATAGTGCCGCGCCAATCGCGCAACTGGCATATTTTCTGCTTTCGTTCGCGTCGGGTCTGTGGATTCCCTTCGAGCAGTTGCCCGTGTTCGTGCAGCGAGTCGCTGGATTCCTACCGACCCACCATTACGCACAACTGGTCTGGGCGTCGGTGGGCGCGAGCGATGGTCGCACGCTGCTACATATCGTCTGGTTGGTCGCGACGACGATAGTATTTGGATTGCTGGCGTCGTGGGGCTATCGACGTGACCAGGGCAAACAGTATGGCTAAGGTCGAGGCTAAATCGCGGGGACGATCAGAGTACATGCGCTCGGTTCGGCGGTTCAAATTGTTTTGGGCCGTCGTCCTGTATGTGTCGGTGTCGCTGGCGTTGTACGGGACATTGCAGACCCGTCCAGAAGCCATGCAGGGTTGGAACGGAGTTCTTGTTATCGGGCTCCTTATTGCCTTTCTCGCAAATTATCACTGGTTCTATATTCACCGTGGTTGGCAATGGCCTATGCCCGGTCGCGAGGCTGTCGTGTGCTTCACGACCCAGGTGCTGCTTCTGTTCGTCCTCAGTCGGATTAGTCCGAGCTTTGGCTGGCTCAGTTGGTCGATAGTGGGTCATATCACCAGTTCGTTGCGCCCGCAACAATGGGCGTGGCCGATGGTCCCGACACTGCTGATTCAACTTACGACCAGCGATGTCGTGGCAATGGTCCGTAACGGTGATTGGTTTGGCTTGCTACTGGATCTTTTTTCCATCGCGGTGTTCGTCAGCATGATTGTCTCGGTCTGGTTTGCCTTTCGTCATCGTTTTATTTTGATGGGTGTGGTTGCAGAACTCGCAGCGGCGAAACAGGCGTTGGAAGAACAGGCTGTCGAGGCTGAAGAACTCGCCGCGCTGCGCGAACGTACCCGCCTTGCCCGCGAAATGCACGACAACATCGGCCATGCCCTGGTCGTCATCAACGTGAAGCTCGAAGCGGCACAGACGATTGTATGAGGTGGACCACCAGCGGGGGCAGCATGAACTTGAAGCCACCAAAGTCCTGGTCCGTGATACGATGTCGGAATTGCGGCGGTCTCTGGCGGGGTTGCGTGCGCCGCTCCACGAATATCAGGATGTGCCCGCCGCCTTGCGACGCATGGCGGACGAGTTCCGGGCGACCAACCTGCTTGCGGTCAGTTACCGCACAGGCGATCTCCCGCCGCTCACGCCCGAAGCATCAGAAGCGCTGTGGCGATTAGCACGCGAGGCGTTGTCGAACATCCAACGTCACGCTCAGGCGTCACATGTACGCATTGCGCTGGAACAAGCGGGCGATGCCGTCGTGCTGCGCATCGAAGACGATGGTGTTGGCGTGACGACTGAGGACCTTGGACGCGAAGGGCATTATGGGATCGTCGGAATGCGCGAACGAATGGAAGAATTGGGTGGAACATTGAGCGTTACGGGATGTCAGGATGGCGGGACGAGCGTTCGTGCAAGCCTACCTCTTGACCGGGTTCGAACTCACTGAACCAGCGAAGGAAACCGTATGATCGAGGTATTAATCGTCGAGGATCAGACGCTGATGCGCCAGGGGCTACGCACGATTCTCGACCTTGAAAATGGCTTCGAGGTCGTGGGCGAGGCTGCGGACGGGCAGGAGGGTGTCGCAAAGGCGCTGGCGTTGCGGCCTGCGATTGTGCTGATGGACGTGCAGATGCCAGTGATGAACGGCGTCGATGCGACGGCGGCGATCACGGCGGCGCTGCCCGCCACGCGGGTGATCATCCTGACGACGTTCGACTACGACGAGTATGTGTTCGACGGCATCAAAGCGGGCGCGAGCGGCTACCTGCTCAAAGATACGCCAGCGTCGGAACTCCTGGCGGCGATTCGGCGCGTGCATGCGGGCGAATCGCTGGTGCAGCCCAGCATCGCCACACGGATGATCACCGAGTTTGGGCGGCGCAACGCGGCGTCGGACGCTCAACGCGACCAGATCAGCGAACGGGAACGCGAGGTGCTGCGCTTGCTCGCCGATGGCCTGAGCAACCGCGAGATCGCCACGTACCTCGTCATCGCCGAAGGCACCGTCAAGAACCATGTCAGCACGATTCTGGACAAGTTGCACGCCGCGAACCGCACCCAGGCCGCACGCGTGGCGCGGGAGCAGGGATTGATCTAGCGCACGGCTCATTGATCCTCGTGGTATCGTATGCGCCGTGACGCATGAACAATGGCAAGAGGGATGAGCGGATGACCGAGAACGAATACGATGTCGTGGTGGTGAGCGACCTGCACATGTCCACCGGATATAACGCACGGACCGGCACGTTTCACCGCAACGAAGATTTTTTCTACGATGGTGCCTTCGAGCGTTTTGTCGATCACCTGATCGTGCGGAGCGGCACCGAACAGCGTCGCTGGCGGCTCGTGATTATGGGCGACTTCGTTGATTTCCTGCAGGTGGACGTACCATCGTCGGATGATGCCATCACCAGCAGCCCAAATACGGTGGCGAAACTCGATATTATCTCACGTGGTCATCCCGGCGTGTTCGAAGCGCTGGCACGCTTCATCACGGCGGGTAACGTTGTCGATATCATGGCGGGTAATCACGATATCGAGTTCGTATGGCCTGAGGTCCAGCAGCATTTCAGGTCGCTAGTGGCGCGTTCGACCAACGCAGATACCGGGGCGGCGATCCGCTTTCATCCCTGGTTTCTGTACCTCCCTGGAATGGCGTACCTCGAACATGGACACCAGTACGATACGCTCAATTCGTTCGCGACGGTGATGCGCCCGTTTCTGCCGCAGCAACCCGACCGCATCGAGCTACCCCTCGGTTCGTTCTTTGTGCTATACCTGTTCAACTATATCGAGGCCATCGACCCTTTCGCCGACAACATCAAACCGGCGACGCGCTATTTCTCCTGGGCGATGCGGAACCATCCGATCCTGGCGTTGACGACGGTCGGCTACTACTTGAGCTTCTTTGTGCGCTCGTTGGGCAAAACAAGCAAGCTGACGCAAGCAGAACAGGCTGAACGGCGCGAACAATACCGACGAATGGTGGTCGAATCGTACGCGACAGAGCAAGGCTTGCCGCCCGCTACTGTTGTGAAGCTCGACAAACTTGCGGCGGTGTCGTCGGTGGCGAGCCACTGGCACCAGATCCGGGCGCTCCTGTTTCCCGCCATTTTTCCATCGGTCGGTGTGCTGGCGGCGCTCATCACGGCATACCGTATCCTCAAGCGGTTAAAGTCGCTCGAACGTTCGCTGCTGACCCTGGTGCTGAGCGGAGCGGGGATGTTCTGGCGCGAACAGCGGTTACGCTCCAGCGCGACACAGGGCGGTGGCTACCTGCTGATCGCCGCGAATCGCATCCATGATGCGCTTTCGCAGGTGGATGCTGGTGTTCCAGCGTATGTGTTTGGTCACACGCACCGTGCCGAGCAATTCCCCTTGATCGACGCCGACAACGCCCCCCGCTATTTCAACACTGGCACCTGGACGCCGCTTGTGCCGCAGACCTTCGACCTGTTAGGCAATCGCGAACGCTTCACCTTCGTCCAGATCACCCGCGATCCCGCCAACGGCGATGTGATTCCGCGCCTGTTGATCTGGAACGACGCGGCGAACCGTGCCGAACCGTTCCTGATGATGTAAGCGTTGCTACATGGCCTTGACTCCTACGCCCTTGAAGAACGTGTAGCAAAACACGCCATCGGGTTCGGTGGTGCGGTACAAATCGCGGATGCCCGCGTCGAACTGTTCCGCTGTACGCAGGCCACGGGCGATGGCGGCGTCGCGCACGCCCTCGATCGTGGCGGTGAAGGTACCGCGCGTGAAGCCTTCGACCAGCGTGGGGCGGCTAGCATCCACATACACCATGCGCGGCGAAACCGACACATCCTCGAAGCCCGCCGCGACCAGCAGCGGGTAGACCTGACGACCGATCAAGGCGTTGCCGCCCGCCGCACGCTGCATCGTGACCTGGCACTGGATCGCCGTGTGTGCGTCGGCGCTTTCGGGATAGAAATAGGTCGAACCGTGGTCACCCTCGATCACGGTGATCGTGCCACCGGGCTTGAGCAACCGCATCAGGATCGCCAGCGCATCGACAGGCTGTGCGAGATGCTGCAGCACGAAACATACGAAGACGTGGTCGAACGACGCCGGAGCGAACGGAAGGTCGAAGATATTGGTCTGCTGGAAGATTACGTTGCGGTAATCCGCCGCCGCGATCCTGGCGCTGTGTTCGGTGATCGACGCCGCCGAAATGTCGATGGAGGTGAAGCGGGCGTCGGGGCTGCGCTCGGCGAGGGCAAGCGTTTGCGCTCCCACACCGCAGCCCGCTTCCAGCACGGTGCTTCCGGCAGGGTAGTGGGTGCCGCCGTGCAGCAAGTCGACTAGCGTTCCGGCCCGATCCTGTAAACGTTCGTTCTCGCGTCGGTCGTAGCCGTGGACGTAGGTGTCGTTCATTGATTTCCTGGGTTGCGAACCTCCACTCGATCATAGCCCGGTCATACGATGTGATAAAACCAAGCCGTCTGTATTTAGTCGAGTGAAGCCAGCAAGCACATCACGAAACGCAACAACATACAGTCTTTACAGGAGAGCACCAATGTCGAACGAATATACCGCAGCCGTCGCGACATCACGACGCGCCTTTATCCAACGGACCGGCATCGCGGCAGTCGCGACCGCCGGGGCAGCCAGTGTGCTGCTTGGTTCAGCCCGAATCCGCCTTCGCATGTACGCCGATTCCGCCCTGGTTAAAACCCGAACTGTACGACAAACTGATCGCTACGTTTCGCCCGATTGAAGAGATGACCAAGAACTACATCGTCAAACTCGGCGGACCAAACAACCAGACCCTGGGCCTGTTCGCCTTCCGTTACTTCGTCGACGACTATTGCGGCACGTTCCCCAAACGTCCGCCGATTGGACCACCCCCGCAGTTCGTCGGGTACGAGCGAGCGTTGCCGAACTTCTCGAATGTACAGGATGCCATCGGAAAGTTTGCTGATGGTTCGGTCCGTTATGGGATACCATCGATCATCGCGCTGTCGATCCTGCGCGACAATCTTCCATGCGTCGTTGTTGTTGCCAGCCGTGCAAGCCGGACTGGACGGACCACAAGCCGATGCGCGAGTGCGGCTGTGGCGTCCATGGTTTCCCATGCTAGCGGTTCACGTGTGACCGTCTCCCTCGTTGTCAGGGCTGCGTCAACGTTCGCATAACAGCATCATAATACGACCGTAGCCAATGGATTGGACGATCCATTGGGTTCCGAGATAGGTTCTTCGCGGCAGTCCTAAGACATTACGGGGCATACCGCAGCAATTCGGTCGCCGGTGACATAGCCCTTCCCCCAAGCACACAACCCCTGGAGTAGTCCAGGGGTTGTGTGCTGCCATATGTGTTGGCAAAACCGATTGTCAGTGGCTGGTGGTCAGGACAAATCGGAAGCGCGTGTCGTCGTCGTACCACATGCGGAAGTTGGTCCCCCACACATTGTTGAACAGATTGACATGCACGCCCTGGCTCATTTGTGGCTGGTCGTTGTTGAAGTCGAGCAGCGACGGCGCGCCAGGAGCGACCAGCGGCGCGTCCAGCGTGGTAATGTCGAGCGTCCCGGCGCTGTCGCGATACGATACTCCTGATTCGACGCCGTGCAGATGGCGGTTTCCGTTGCGAACGATCTCGTGTGGCTCGATCTCCTCGCCCATCTTATGCAGACGCCAGCCATATTCGTCGGTCGTGATCGGCACGAACGAAAACCACAGTGCTTCGCCGATGCGGCACGCGGGCTTGCCGAACCATTGGAGCGTCAGTTCGGCGGTGGGGCTTGCGTCAGGTAAACGCACTTCCAACATCAATTGCCGTGGTGCGCCGAAGTCGGTGCTTGATTCCTCCGGCATACCGATCTGGGCGATGAACAGGTCGGCGTCGTCGGCGCGACGATGGTAGCAGCGAGCGCAATTCTGGCGACCACGGCGTCCGGTAGGCGATGCCGCGCCCATGCCCGGTTTGCCGAAGTCATGCAGCGTCCATGCTGCCGTCGCTTCTTTGTTGATGATGTACTGATCGATGAAGCGGTCGAAGTCGTCCGCACCGAAGGTCTGGTAGCCGAACAATGCCAGTGGATTTTCGGAGCCAGCCCAGGCACGTCCTGTGTGCTTTTCGGTCAATTGCGCTGATCGCGCCGCGTGCGTCGAAGCCGATGGTGAAATGGGCGGTATCGAACGTCGTCGCAGCATCGACCTGCTGGAAACCGTCCGTCGAAGGCTTGCGGGCTTCGACGGTTGCCAGGGCGTCCCGCGCTTCCTGGGCGCGTTCCGTCATCCCGAGGGCGGCGATGGCGCTGTCGATGTAGCCGCGCTGTTCGAGCCACGAATCTTCCAGGATTTTGAACTTGCCGGTGCCGCGTACAGGCAGAAAATCCCTGGCGGCGTAGGTTTCGATGTCGGCGAGATATACTTTCTCGTCCATTCCCCAGGTGTGTTCCGGCACCATCATCAAGGAGCGGCTGAACGCGCTGATGTCGGCGTCATCCGGCGAGGCACCTTCGGCGAGCCAGCGGTCGCGCAGACGTTGGAGTTCGCGGAAATCGGCTGATCCGCAGTGGGTCGCTGGCGATGCCATGAATCCAGGTATCGGCGATCTCGTCACCGACGATCGGCAGTGTCACCTTTACCGCCGCAAGTTTTTCGGCGAAGGCATCCAGTGTCGAAGCGCGGATCGTCGCGTTGGGGAATTTCGTCTGGAGGCTGGCGAACACTTCGAGCGCCTGTTCGGGCGTATGGGGTCCGAGGTTGTCGCCAGTATGGGCGAAATACAGGGCGTCGCGCATGCCAGGAATGATCTTGAGGTCGCCATACGAGCCGCGCTCGTACATCACCATAATGTCCGCGCCACTGGGATCCTGCCACACGAACACGGGCGGTACGTCAGGCGTTTCCGAGCCGGGGTTCACACCGACGTGCAGGAATGTGATGCCCGCTTGCGCGAGCAGCGGCACGATGCCGCGTGTATGCCCTGGAACGTCGGTCATCTTGGCGGCGATGGTTTTGCGCCCGAAGCGACGGTCGAGGTCGGCGGCGAGGCTGATGCCAAAGCTGAACAGCGAGGGGTTCATGATCTCGCTGTGGGTGGTGAAGGGTAGCCCATGCCATACGATATCGCCCTGCTCGATCGCGGCGACCATGCGCTCGCGTTCCTCGGCGGTGGCATGTTCCAGGTGTTCGTATATCAACCACGATCCGGTTGTCCATACCATCCGCTCCGTCGCCGCCACGTTCGCGCAGCGCCCTGGCGGTAGCGAGTGCCTGGGGGATGAATCCGTGTGATATTGCTGTACCACGTTACGGGCATAGTCGGTGAACCCGATATCCAGGTGCGTTTTGAAGATGACATGCACGGTGTCGATTGCTGTGAGCTGTCGGCGGCGATTTCGTGCTCCGAGCCGAATATCACGTTGACCATTCCGTCGCTTTCGCATGCGTATCTTCCGTCGCGTGGTTGTGTGGATCCGTTGTCATTCTTTGTCCTTTGAGGTCGTTTCGACCATCGGAAAATCGGTGATTCGCAGCGTTGTGCAGCCATACGGGATCAGCACCAGGGGTTCGGGCGTGGCTGTGGCGTGTCGGTTTGGCGGTGGCGGTGCTGCCGCACCATGCTCGATGCCCCAATCGTCAAGGCGCACGCCGCGTGCATGCAGCCGTGTCGGCGCGCCCGACGGCGAAAATGGTTGCGCTCCCACCGTGCGTTGCTCGAAACGTGAGTGATGCCGCCACGTCGTCGCCGTCGACGACGATCGCGTAGTTCCATGGCGATGCGGGCAATATACTCGTAGTCGTAGCGCACCCGTGGGTCGTCGGTCGTGCCGGAACGGTTAACTGGCTCAACAGCCTGCCACTCGTCCTGGACCAACAGGCTATACACAAGTGGTCCACGCTCGACGGCGACGGCTCCGTTGGGTCGCTCCTGATGGTGGTCGGCATCGGCAGGCGCAATTCGACCGTGGTGCTGTCCTCCCAGCGTCGTAGCGATGGGATGTTACGGCACCGGCGTCACGTCGTCGCTGCTGATTGTCGCGCCGTTCGCCCACTGGGAATCCGCAGATCGATCGCTGCTTCGACCGCTGTGCCGACTCGACCATGATAGTGATGCGGTCGTCCCACGGGTAATTCGTTGCGACAGTAAGGGTGACAGGTTGTCCGCCCAACGTCGTCCGAACCGTACATGGCGCGTAGGCGATCGCCGCGAAATCACCTCCGGTGTCTGCATCCACAAGTTGCTGCAAACTTTGGCCAACCCTGATGGAAGTTGGCGGTACAACATCCATAGTGTGGCTCCAGGCCGAATATGTTCGCGTCGGGACCATTGTTGGTATACACGCGGTCCTCGACGATGGCGCATAGCGCCTGGTTGGCTTGCTGAACGTACTGGTGCGTCCACATTCTGGGCTGAACGTCGCGGGAAGCGCGTTGAAAGCGATTCGCTCCAAACGGTCGCCGATCGCGGTGTCGCCGGTAATCGCCGCCAACGTTTCCAGCGAGAACATATACTCGACGACCGCGCAAACCTCGGTACCTTGCGAGGGACTGGTCCCCGCGAGATGCTCGTCGCCGCTGAATACACCGGTAATCTGACCATGGTAGCGGTCGAGCGTGTCCATAAACGTGTAGGATGCAGCGCGATCGGCTGCGTCATGCGACAAGCGCCACCATACGCCTGGTTGCTTGATCGCCATCGCATTATTGACGACGTGGGAAGCCAGGTCTGTCGAGAACGTCACGTCATGCGGGCGTGCTGATCCGCATGTATGGACGTCACGGTGTTGCTTTTCGCATGGTATGGAAACGCGGCGAAATGCTCCTGCCAATCAAAGCTTTGCGCGTGCGCTTTGGCGGCCAATGCGAGCAATCGCTCGTCGCCGGTCCGCTCGTACAGCCAGTACAACGACAGGGCGAGGTCGGACCAGCGATACTTGCCCCAATCGAATAACGGCTGCTCGTCTAGCAGCGCGTCGAGTCGTGCAATGAAGCGCTGCATGGCTGGGATAATGCGATCGTCGCCCGTCGCTTCCTGACATTGCGTGAACGCTTTGAGCACCACGAACACCGGCCACGGATCGCGGGTCTGGGGCGACATTCGAGTCGTGCGCAACCAGGACCGAACCAGCCGTCGGCGTGCTGACGTTCGAGGATCGCGTCGACCCAGCGTCTCAGCCGCGCGCCTTGAGTCGTTCGTCGTCGAGCAAAAATGCCAGCGGAATGTAGCCATCCAGCCAGTATGGACCGCGTTCCCAGCCTTCGCCGTTGCCGCCGATCCAGGCGCTTTGGGCGACATCGGGCCAGATCAGGTCGAGCAGACCACCCAAACCGTCCGCCTGTATCTGCAGTTGCTTGCGTAGCCAACCTGCGGCTCGACCGTGCCGAGCGGCAACGGTCGCAGTGCCAGGGGCTGTAACGTATAGGACATCGAGGCTCCTTTGTTTGACTACCGACCACGGACGACCGACCACCGAAGGAGCATATTGACCTATACCCTATCTTCAGTCGTATCCATGATGCGGCGTCTGGGTCATTCCCTGTTTTCAAGCGCCAGCAGTGCGGCTCCCATGACGGGCGGTTGTTCAGCCAGATTATGCTGCATCCTGGGAGGCGTTCGGCGACGGCTGTTGCATGGGTTGCAGCACGAGGTCGCCAGCACGGAACACGCCACCGACCAACGCCAATTCGCAATCCTCTTCGAGTTTGAGGCGTTTCGCTACGGCATACACACATGCCGCGATATAGCCCATGTCCACGCGCGATCAGGTCGTGGCGACGGCATCACCGTCGCGGGCGGCGTCGAGCACCAGCCGCGCCATCGCGGCGATTTCGCTGCGAGTCAGACGCGTGACATATACGCGGTGCATGATGTCGTCGATGTCGTCGATCCCGAGGTGTTGCATGACCGCTGCAGCAACGTAGTCGCGCCGATACGACCATCGTAGGATTGCACTGCCGCTTGCATCGCTCCCGCACCCAGCCAATAGCCGCTGCCTTCGTCGGCTAGCACTTCGCCCCAGCCGCCTGAACGCCATGCCGCTCCATCAGCCGTACGCCCGTAGGTCGAGGAGCCGGTGCCAGCGATCTGCACGATGCCGGGTCGCCCGCTCAGCCCACCTGCGAGCGCGACACGACAATCATGGTCGACGTCGATGCGTTGCGGTGAGGCGAGGTCGACTCTGTGGCGATCGCCTTGATTGTGGTACGGTCGGAGGCAGATACAACACCCGCCATGCCCAGAAATGCGGCGTCAAACGGCGGCGCGATAATACCAGCCGCCGGCACGGGCTCGTTCGACCGCGATCTGAATATTGGCACTCGCTTCTTCGACGCCAACATCGTCGTAATTAGAGGGGCCCCAGTACCGGTGCCGCGAACATTCCCCTGGGAGTCGACGATCGCGACCTCGGTTTTGGTGCCTCCTCCATCGACGCCTAATACGAGTTTCGGCATATGCGTATCCTTATATCCCCTGCTTTGACGAAGGACATGATGACTTTGGCAGGTGTGTCGCCAAGGTTGTGTAGCTGGTAATGACCGGCTGCCGCAGGCACGACGAAGGTTTCGGCAAACTGAAAGCGTTGTCGTTTGCCGTTTGCGGTGACGAGCTCGACTGCCGTTCCCTCGACCACGCTCATGATCTGGCAGGAACCGTCGGTCGTTCCCGCGACGGTCGTCGCGAAGTCCCAACGATGCACATCATAAAAATGGTCAGCATGAGTTGGAATATGGATCCGTTGCCAATCAGCGCCTTGATCGATCACTGCTGGATGCGATACGAATTCCTCGCGGATGCGTGCTGCCACGACGGTCCCAATAGAGATTTTCGCAGGCGCGAGCGATATTGAGCGGTCGTGGCCGTCCATCCAGGTCGAGCCGCATCCAGTCGTACATCTTGAAGGTAAAGATATACGGCGTCGCGCTGATCTCCAACACGAGGTTGTTGATGCCCGAGCAATGAATCGTGCCGTTAGGAATCAGAAACAGGTCGTGCTTCTGGGCGGGCTCGATGTTGACCCACTGCTTTATATCGATCGGCGTGGCATGATGAAAGCTGTCTTCTAACGCCTGCCGAAACGCCGTAGGATCGGTATCCTCACGAAAGCCAAGATAGACTTCTGCGCCAGGTTCGCAGTCAAGGATGTAGTAGGTTTCATCCTGGGTGAACGTTTCGCCGAAATGCTCCTGAATGTACTCCGGCCGTGGGTGACATTGCACCGACAGGTTGCCGCCGTCGAAGGTATCCAGGAAGTCGAAACGAATCGGGAACTCGTAGCCGAAACGTTCGGCCGATGCTCCGATGACCGCGTGGTGATCGTGGAACATCAACATGTCGAACGACGTTTCGAGGAGCATGCCATCATGCCCAAATAAGAGGCCGTTTTCGGGAACGATCAGTTCGAACGACCAGGCATAATTGGGAACATCGCGCGGGAGTTGTGGGATATGCTCCTTGATCCACTGTCCACCCCATGGTCCCGGCTCGAACCAGGGTCGTACCCGAAACCAGTTCTGGCTCATCTCACCGAGTGCGCTGCGTAAATCGTCGCCGCTCATAGAGGTGGGATCGTCGGGACGCTGAGCGTCCACGATGATGTCGATGCGCGGCAGCAACGCGGCTTTATGCCGGTTGAGCGCGACCCAATCGACGAAATAAAACCGTTTATACATCCGTTTGGGATCGGTGGGTGCCGATGCGCCCAGGTTTGTGATCGCCCCGGCACGTGCCCGGAATTGAATCTCGTTCTTGGGCACGTCGAGGTAAACCAGTGGACCATCCCACCCTGCCAGTGCCGCGCCAGTGCCATACAGAATGGCGAGACCGGGGGTGGTCGGTGGTTGCAAGGCAGCCAGCCTGGTGGGGTCGAAGAACGCGGCAAGTTCGCCGGTATAGCGTGTCCCAAAGATTGGGTCGTCGCCACCCAGGAATGGCTCGATCAATGCACCAATCGTATCCTCGTCGAGCATCGCCGTGCGGGCATCGACCCACGTGGCCTCGACTACCTTCGGCGCGTAGCGCGGTGTCGAGTTGTTCGCGCATATGTCCCAGAACACGCCGCCATATCCATCGATCACAACGTGTTGCGCATCGCGTAGCCGTCGCGCCAGCGCGGTATAGCCACGGTCGATCGTTCCCGCGACCGGATACGCGCCATAGATGTCGTAGCCATCCTGCCGTGGCGTATGCTCGGCTGGCATGAGGTCCTGAGTCGTGCGCCGCCATTGTTCAGAAAGCATTTATTCTCCTAGTGCGGGACGCTGCCAATCGTCCTCATAGCGTGTGATGTCGGCCTGTTGCCAGTTTCCGAACGCAATTTCTAGCACCCGTACGCGTGGACCCGTACTCGACAAGCGGTGCTGTGTTTCAGCGTTGATCCAGATTTCGGCACCTGCGGCCGGATAGCTCACATCATCGCCAACCTGGACCGCCGCACCGTCGTCGAGCACGATCCAGAGTTCGGCGCGTCCCGTGTGTGACTGGAGGCTAAGTCGCTGACCTGCTTCGACGGTCATTAAGCTGACCGTCGTTTCCTGGTTATGGGCATATTGCTTGAACGAGCCCCATGGCCGCTCGACATAATCGATGGATGGCTTTGCAGGTGGGATCGGTTTTGTCTGGTATTCGCTCATACGCTCGTTCCTTTGTGGCGTGTGCTGAGATAGGCCGCGCGATCGGCCAGGATCGGCTTGCTGCTCGGTCCGACCAACAGTTTACGGAAATTGCGCTCGGCAATCGTCGCATAATCGTGACCCGCGTTGAAGGCATAGATTCCAAGGTACACCAGCGGTTCATCGCCAGTGTTGGCGGTGCGATGTGCCGTAGCGCCAGGAACGTACACGATGCTATTTGCGACCAGCGGAACGGCCTCGCTTTGTCCCGAATGTTCATCTTCGAGAATCATCATGCCCTGACCTGAAAGTCCGATATAGATCTCAGACGCCAGTCGCCAGGCATGCAGATGGCCTTTGGTCATATAAAACTCGTCGCCGATGCGACCAGGTTGAATCGAACCGAGCGCATAATGGAGCGCCCCCTCCCCTTCGGCGGGCGCGACACTTTGGACGTTATAGACCACTGGGTCGCCTGCCGCGAGTGCGGCCTCATACGCATGGTCGTCCACGAATATGCCACGCAATTCGCTCAAGCGGCGCTCGATCAGCGTCGCGCCCTTGAGCGTTGCCGTCCGGATCAAAATATCGTACATAATCTGCAAACGGATGCATAGTTCCTCCTTGCTAACGTCGTGAACAGGCGACGGAGCCTCTTCTTGCTGCGTCCTCGTTTCGTTCACGACCATCCGTTAGCATACAGCGATATCGCACGGAGGTCAACATCCATACAATCATAAACGCACATATATATGTGCGT
>CAWAJS010000036.1:0-401793 GCA_963782315.1 uncultured Chloroflexia bacterium | reverse complement strand
GATGATGCCCGGTATGCGCAACTGGCGGCGAACCTCGTTCACGATCAACGATGCCGCACGGCTGACCGCGCGAATCGTGAGCGACGAGAACAGGAACGGCAAGGCGCCGCCGATCAGCAGACCGATGAAGATCTGCGGATTGCGCGATATTGATCATCGAGATCACCGGCAAATTCAAGTTCGCGCTGCACGATGCCAACGTCGGTAAAGAACGAGCCATACAGCGAAACCGCCGCAATCACCGCCGAGCCGATCGCGACACCCTTGGTGATGGCCTTGGTGGTATTACCGGTCGCGTCAAGATCGTCCATCATGGCGCGGGCTTCGGGCTCAAGACCGGCCAGCTCGCCGATGCCGTTGGCATTGTCGGCGATCGGTCCGAACGCATCCATCGAGATCGTGTTGCCGGTCAGCGTCAGCATGCCGATGCCGGTCAGTGACACACCGTACAGCACCGCCTCGAACGGGCGCTCATAGCCGCCGAAGAACAGCACCGAGGCCAGGATCGCCATAGCGATCACCAGCACCGCATACACCGACGACTCATAGCCGGAGGCCAGGCCACTCAGAATATTGGTAGCGGCGCCGGTCTGCGACGAGCGCGAGATTTCCCTCACCGGCGCGAAATGCGTCGAGGTGAAGTACTCGGTCACCTTGTCCAGCACGATCGCCAGGATGATGCCAGCGAACGTCGCCAGGAAGGGCGCCCACTCGATCGCGCCGGTCTGCGGGTCCCGCATGTAGAACAGTGTGACGAGCAGAAAACCGACGGTCGCTACGGCAGCCGAGGTATAGAAGCCGCGATTCATCGCGCCCATCGCGTTGCGCTTCGGTCTCGGTGGTACGCACGAAGTACGTTGCCGATCAGCGAGGCGATCACGCCGATGCCGCGCACGATCAGCGGGAAGATGATGTAGCGGATAATCGAAGGTGCCACCGTTGATCATGCCGATGCCGCCGAGCACGATACCCAGGATCAAGGCGCTGACGATCGTCACTTCGAAGCTCTCGAAGACGTCGGCCGCCATACCGGCGCAGTCGCCGACGTTGTCGCCGACCAGGTCGGCGATCACGGCTGCGTTGCGTGGATCATCTTCGGGCAGATCCAGCCTCGACCTTACCCACCAGGTCCGCACCGACGTCGGCAGCCTTGGTGTAGATACCGCCGCCGACGCGCATGAACAGCGCGATCAGCGAGCCGCCGAAGCCGAAGCCCAGCAAGGCATCCGGCGCCGAAAGACCATAGAACAGGAAGATGACCGTGCCGCCGAGCAGACCCAGGCCGACACAGAGCATGCCGGTGATCGGTGCCCGAGCGGTACGCGATGCGCATCGCGCCGTTGTAGCCATTGCGCGAGGCTGCGGCGACGCGAATGTTAGCCTGCACCGCGACGTTCATACCGATCGCGCCGACCAGGTACGAGAACGACGCGCCGATCAGGAAGGCCACCGAGCGACCGATTGCCACGGCCATACGGCATTCTCGCCCCAGACCTGCCGCGACTGCGGCGATGGCGGAATGATCAACACACTGGGAAGAGCAGAACCGCAAGAAAGCCGATCAGCGATGGCGATCGTCCGAAATTGGCGCCCGAGATACGCTTCGGCACCCTCGCGGATGAAGTTCCAATACCTGCGCATCTCATCGGTGCCGGTCTCCTGAGCCAGGATTTCCCGTCGCAAGAACAGCGCGTAGACAAGACCAAATATCGCAATCAGAAGAACCGTCCACACCGCTGTCTGCTCGAAGGCAGAGAGGCCTATCAACCCACGGAACATATCGACTCCTTTGTCCGGTGTCCCTAAAAACGAAGATGAGATGAAGCGTGGACTTCACCTATATGTAGAATGAGACGCCAAGATTTGGTGGATACCAAAGCTTGCAGCACGCCGTCAGACCAAAGCGCTGTTCCTCAGTAGAAAACGTCTTGAGCGGCGAGATTGTAGCATAGGCATTGTAGCGTTGTAAAGATGAGGAGCATGGCGCAAAAAAATCGGTGAATTTCTATGCGTGTAAGGGGGCGAATGTACGCCACTGTCATAACTAACCATTGGAGCTAGTGGATTCTTGACAAAGACATGCGACCTCGGCATTGTATGGGTGTTCAAAGCTCATACCATGGGAGGATCGCATGTCCATCGAAGAGATTATCATAGGTTTGTACATTCGTGTTGACACCGTCATGAAAAACGTCCCCAAACACGACCAGGCCAAGCTCTACCCCAGCGAGGTTGTCACGCTCGCCTTGCTTTTCGCCCTCAAAGGTGACGGTGGACGTGCCTTTTACCGCTGGATTCACCGCAACTATCGCGCTCTCTTCCCGAACCTGCCCCATCGTACCCGGCTTTTCCGCCTGTTTGCCACCCATCAAGACTGGTCGGAGTACTTCCTCGCACAACCGACCATGCTTGGAGTCTGTGACACCTATGGCATCGAACTCATTCATCCGTGGCGCGAAGACCGCTCGGAGTGGCAGATCGGGCGCAAGGGGCTGTCCAATCATCGCTGGATCGTGGGAGCAAAACTCGCCTATCTGGTCAACAGCCAAGGCTTGATTGTAGCCTGGGAATCGGGTGACGCGGGCATGGCAGATAATGGCTTCCAATCACTCGTTTCGGACTTTGAGGATGAGATGGTGGTGTTCACGGACATAGCCTTTCACTCCAAAGATGGTGACCCATCGAACCAGAAAGCATGCAAGCGAGGGACGTGGGGTGATCGGATGCTGGTGGAAACGATCCTCTCGATGCTGACAGGCGTGTGCAATCTGAAGAAGTTCAGCCAGCGGTGCTGGGATGCGGTCAACGCACGGCTGGCGTATACGATGGCGCTGTTCAACATCTTGGTCACCTGGGACGGGTTGGTCGTCGACGACGGTGGCACGATTCGGTTATCAATTGCTGAGTTCAGTTTGTAATATACTAGCTCCAATGGTTACGGAATCCGCTGTTATGGTTCGATTAACCTGCCAGGACGAAACAATGTCATATAAGCAAGTCATCTTTTAGCAAAATTAAAGAATCATCTTTAACGATGTATGCAGGGAAAAATTGGATCATATGGGTATGGAAATTAGATAAGGCGACTCAATAATCGAGTAGCATACTGGGCATTACAGACAATGTGACATCATAACTATAGGCATGCTGATCCACGAATATTTGATGTCGTCACGGCGCCGCTTTTAGGGCATAGTTCACATAAATAAACTCAATTCACGGGGAGCCTTCAGATCAATCACGTTTTAGCAGAAGTATTGGAGACGTAGTAAATGACGAACATCAACACCATAGGGTTCACGAAAAAGTCGGCTGAAACATTTTTTACGATGCTATCTCGTGCTGGCGTGAAGCGTCTCATTGATGTTCGCTTGAACAACACCTCGCAACTCGCTGGCTTCGCGAAGAAGGAAGACTTGACCTACTTCCTCAAAGCTATCTGCGACATCGAATACCTCCATCTACCTGAACTTGCACCGACCGCTGACATACTCGATGCCTATAAAAAGCACAAAGGCGATTGGAGGGTGTACGAGCAAAAGTTTTTGCAGTTGATGGCAGAGCGAAGAGTTGAAGAATCATTACCCAAAGATCTATTGAACGAGGGGTGTCTCTTGTGTAGCGAAGATAAGCCACACTACTGCCATCGGCGTCTCGTCGCAGAATATCTGAACGAAAAATGGGGGAACGTCACAATCAGGCATCTTGAGTAAAGTGTCGCCCAGTGTTTTGGTGCCGCCGCGCCATTGACAATCCCTTGCGTTATCACTAAGATCAATAGTATTCGTTAGGGGTCGCTGGTCGAACCGTCAGGATATGCCGTGAGTGTTACGCCAAGAACACCCCAACCCAAACAACCTAAGAAGGAAGGGCGAAGCTACGTTTCGTGGATCATCTTTTTGTTGATCCTGGCACGACCGCTTTGGGGCATCGTCCGCTCGATCACGCCGCCTACCATCAATAGCCAACAAATTTTGATGATCGTCGCAGGCGTCGTTGCGCTCGGCGTGGTCACCATCATCGCATTGCGGGCGCGTGATAGCCGCCTACTGACATCACGTTCGCTCACATCATACGAACAGCCGCGCTCAAAGTCAAAGCCACCGACCATGTACAGCCCCCCTGCATCAACGCTGCCGACACAACCGCGCCAGATGTCCAGCACTTTGCCACGAACGCCGACCTTCGAGCCAGCCATCACCGGCACGGTCATCCTCGTTGGTATCGTGCTCGCCGCAGCCATCGCCGGCGTTATCGCTCTGATTATGGCGCTAACACCATGATCGAATGGGATCGCTTCACACGGCTGTATGATGATGACTACGGGGACTTCGACGCTGATCTCGATTTGTTCCTGCCGTTTGCCGAGCGCACGGGTGGCCCGATCCTCGAAGCAATGTGTGGCACCGGACGCGTACTTGTCCCACTCGCCGAGCATGGACTGCAAGTGGTTGGGCTGGACATTTCTCCCGCAATGGTCGAGGCGGCACGAGCAAAACTCAAAGCAGGCGGTGTTGCAGATCGAGCGCGTGTCGAAATCGCCGACGTTCGCACACTACAACTCCCGGACCGCTTCGCGCTCGCCATTATTGCCATGAATTCCTTCATGCACCTGTCCGACGGCGAGGACCAGCACGCGGCATTGCTCTCTCTCAACGAACATCTGCAACCCGACGGCTTGCTCGTCATCGACCTGTTCAACCCCGACCCACACGAATTGACCGCCGACGAAGGGTTGATGGTCCATGCCAAAAGCTTCACGTCGTCCAGTGGCACTCACGTCCAGAAGTGGGTTCTACGTCGCACGGACTTCGCCAATCAGACGCATTACGTCGAGTTCATATACGACGAGATTGGGACCGATCGCATCGTGCGGCGTGACGTGTTACCATTTACAATGCGTTGGATTTATCAATTTGAGATGGAGTACTTGTTACAACAAACGGGCTTCGCGCTCGAAGCCGTGTTTGGATCGTATGACCTGGACGAGTACACGAGCGATAGCGAACGGCTGATCGTCATCGCCCGCAAAATGTAGGAGCTATTTCATCCCGTGCGAAGGTCGCCGCGTGGTAACCACATAAGCGCATCGCATCTAGCAGCCATTCTGATGGATACACGTACTATGGCGAAATGTTTGGTGACCGGAGCAGCCGGATTTATTGGATCGCATCTGAGCCAGCGCCTGATGCAGAGCGGGCATGATGTCGTCGGTATCGACGCCTTCATTCCTTACTACCCGCGTCCACTCAAGGAAATTAACCTTGGTGAGATCGGCGACACTTCTCAGTTCGACTTCCATGAAGCGGATTTGCGTACCGCCGATCTCGGTACCTTGCTGCAAGGCGTCGATGCAGTGTTTCACCTCGCGGCGATGCCGGGATTGCCACGCTCCTGGAGCGACTTTGAACTGTATATGACCTGTAATCTGCTCGCGACCCAGCGCTTGTTGGATGCCGCGAAGCTGAATGGTGTCAAGCATTTCATCTATGGTTCGACCTCATCAGTCTACGGGCGTTTCGCGACGGGCGACGAAACGGCGCAACTCGCGCCGATCTCACCATACGGCGTTACGAAATTGGCGGGCGAACAACTGGCACAGGCGTACGCCGAGAACTTCGGCTTGCCACTGACGATCGTGCGCTTCTTCTCGGTGTATGGACCACGCCAACGACCTGATATGGCCTATAACCAGTTTATCCGCTCCCTGCTCAGCGACCAGACGATCAATCTGTATGGCGATGGCGAGCAAAGCCGCAGCAACACCTTCTACGCTGACTGCGTGCGCGGCATCGAGCAGGTGTTCGAGCAACCACAGAACAGCGTTGGTCAAATCTTCAATCTGGGCGGCGGCGAGATCGTGACGATGAACGCCGTCCTCAGCACCCTGCAAGAACTGACCGGCAAGACCGCCCGCATCCAGCGCGGAGAAACCCGTGCGGGCGATCAACGCCATACCGCCGCCGATACCAGCAAGGCACAAAAGCTGTTAGGGTATAACGCCCCGACCCGTATACATGATGGATTGGCAGCCCAGGTGGAGTGGCAGAAGTCGGTGCTCGAACAGCAACTCGCGGTCTTGAAGTAGCGGCGAAGCCGACCAACGACCAACGACAAACGACCAACGAAACTGATTCGTTGGTCGTTTGTTATCAAGCACCGTTTCGATGGTTCATCTGCTCGCTCCCATGGTTGATCAATTAATATCTGCCATAACCCCCATCGTTCATACATCAGCCACATTTCCTTCCCATCTCCAAATCCCATTTCTCGGTTACTGGTACAATTTAAAAGTGCTTCCATCAGGCGATGTACGCAGGCACCACCGGCTGGCATCTGGCCCCTTTTGCCCCCTGTCCTGCCTGCGATTCGGAAGAAGAAGAGGAGATGATCATGCCGTTAGCCGACATCACTGCCGTACGAGACGCCCTCAGCGAACAGCAATACATCGCATCGGACGATATCTCGACGGTTGTTTTTCTTGCCGACAAACTCGGGAAACCCGTCCTGGCGGAAGGCCCAGCAGGCGTTGGGAAAACCGAACTCGCGAAAGCGCTCGCCGCAGCAACCGGACGCGAGCTGATCAGGTTGCAGTGCTACGAGGGACTCGACGAAACCAAGGCACTGTACGAGTGGGAATATGCTAAACAGATGCTATATACGCAACTGTTGCGCGATCAACTTCAGCAAACGCTGGCAGGCGCCGCGAGCCTGTCCGAAGCCGCCGATCGATTGGCTGCCGAAGAAGATGTATTCTTCTCACGACGCTTCTTGCTCCAGCGCCCGCTGCTACGAGCGATCCTATCGGAAAAACCCGTCGTGTTGCTGATCGACGAAATCGACCGTGCGGACTCGGAGTTCGAGGCGTTCCTGCTCGAAGTGTTGAGCGATTTTCAGGTGAGCGTGCCGGAACTCGGCACGTTGCGTGCCGTCCAACAGCCGACCGTCATCCTGACGTCGAATAACACGCGCGAACTGAGCGAAGCGCTCAAGCGGCGCTGTTTATACCTGTTCGTGGATTATCCTACCGAAGAAGAAGAACTGCGGATCGTGAAGCTCAAAGTACCGGGCCTGTCACCAGTGCTGGCGCAGCAAAGCGTAGAACTGGTCCACCGGCTACGAAACCTCGATCTCAAAAAGTCGCCGAGCGTTTCGGAAACACTGGACTGGGCGCGCGCATTGCTGGCGCTTAACGCTCGCTCGTTGGACCGAGAAACATTGGATAACACCCTAACGGTTCTGCTCAAGCACGAAAGCGATGTGCAGCGCGCTCGTCGGGCGATCCAGAGTACCGGACGCGGACGCAACTAACGCGAGCATACAGGTTGTGGAGTAGTGGTCGCGGTTGATGAACGGCGGAGGATGGTGCAGATGGCATCACATCCGTTCGCGATAGCGACAATCCACTATCCAGCAACCACACGGGGGCATCATGGACGATCGGATCGTTGAATTCATTCAAGCACTCCGTGCGTCGGGCGTGCGTGTTTCATTAGCGGAAAGCGCCGACTCGATGCGGGCGATCCAGCAGATGGGTATTACTGACCGGGCGTTATTCAAGGCGGCGCTACGAACGACGCTGGTCAAAGAACACGCCGATTTTCCGATCTACGAGCAATTGTTCCCTGCCTTTTTCAACGTCGGCACACCGCCAATGCAACAGCCGGGTGAAAGCGGCATGAGCGAAGAACAGCAGGAACAGCTTGACGCGGCGACTCAAGAACTGATGCAGCAATTGAGCGAGAAGCTCAAGGAACTCCTCCAACGCCTGACTGAAGGCAAAGGATTGACACGCGAAGAACTGGAGCAGATGGCGCAGCGCGCTGGCATGAACCAGGCGCGTTCGGCCTCGCCGCAAATGCAGCGCTACCTGGCAAGCCAGATGGCACGGCAAATGGGCCTCAACCAGTTACAAGACCTGTTGGCTCAACTCGAAGAAGCGCTCAAGCAGCAGGGTATGGACGCGCAAGGTCGCGAACAGGCCATGGAGATGACGCAAGGCAACGCCGATACGCTGCAAGAACAGATCGAGCAGTACATCGGTCAAAATATGGCGAAGCAACTCGCCGAGCAGATGAAGCACGACCCGATCAAAGATTTAGCCAATCGACCGATCGACCAGCTTTCATCACGTGAGATCGACCAGTTGCGTGACGAAGTACGTCGCATGGCGGCCCGGATGCGGACACGTGCCGCGCTCCGCAATCGCAAGTTTCGCGCGGGGACGCTCGATGCCAAGGCAACGATCCGTGCATCACAGCGCTACGGTGGCGTCCCCCTGGAACTGAAGTTCCGCCGCAAGCGCCTCAAGCCCAAGCTTGCCGTGATCTGCGATATTTCAACGTCGATGCGCCCTCACGCCAGCTTTATGCTTACGCTGATGTACGAACTCCAGGACGTGATCTCGCGCACGCGCTCGTTCGCGTTCATCGACGACATCCACGATATCACCGCCGATTTTACCGGGGCGCGACCGGAAGCGGCGATCGAGGGTGTATTGGAACGCATCCCACCAGGGCACTACTCCACCGACCTGGGATCAAGTCTTGTGACGTTTTGCCGCGATCATCTGGGCACGATCGACCGCCGCACGACGGTGATCGTGCTGGGAGACGGACGCAACAACTACAACGACCCACGCGTCGATTGTGTTACGACGATCAAACGTCACGCAAAACGGGTGTTGTGGTTCACGCCCGAACACCAGGGACAGTGGGGGTCGGGCGATAGCGACATGCTGCAATACGCGCCGATGATGGATCAGGTACATTATGTCGCCACGCTCAAACAGCTTGGCGATGCCATCGACCGTCTGCTTGGTTCATAAGCAGATGGTACAATAGGCGCGGTCATCGAAACGGGGCTACTGGTCCCGTTTCGTTTTGTGGCCGATTAGTGTACATTCGACACATAGAGGATGGAACATGGCAGCAGCGACGATACAACGTAGCATGACAATTGACGACGCCATCGAGCATATCGGCGTGGGACGCTTTCAATGGCGTTTGTTGCTGGTCAATGGCCTGACCTGGGCTGCGGACGCGATGGAAGTGCTGATGATTGGCTTTTTGATTGGTCCGGTCGCCGCTGCGTTCAACATCGCCCGCCCACAAGCAGCATACATCGGCTCGCTCACTTTTGCCGGAATGTTTCTGGGGGCGTGGATATGGGGCAGCATCGCGGACCGTATCGGGCGGCGCAAGGTATTCTTGTGGACGGTCGTGCAGACCGCCATTTTCGGTACACTCGCGGCATTCTCACCCAACTTCACCATGCTATTGGTCCTACGATTCCTGACCGGAACCGCGATGGGTGGCACGTTGCCGGTCGATTACGCGATTATGGCGGAATACCTACCTGCGAAGGAACGTGGACGGTTTCTGATATACCTGGAAAGCTTCTGGGCGGTCGGCACGATCGCCGTCGCCGCGCTAGCATGGGCATTCATCCCTCAGTTCCCTGAGCTTGGCTGGCGTTTCCTGATCGGCGTATCAGCACTGCTCGGCATTCTGGGCTTCTGGATTCGTCGCTCCGTGCCGGAATCGCCGCGCTTCCTGATGTTGCAGGGGCGCACCGACGAAGCGCGTGCGGCACTTGAGCGCGTCGCGCAGATCAACAACCGCCCGTTCGATATCGGTGAACTCGTCACTGAAACCAAGAACACCGCGGTTCGCCACTCGATCTGGCAACCGAACCTGGTACGTCGTTCGGCCATGCTATCGGTGATGTGGTTCAGCCTCGCGCTGGGCTATTATGGCATCTTCACCTGGCTCCCGAGCATCTTTGCCGCCAGCGGTTTTACCTTTATCCAGCAGTACGCCTACCCATTACAACTCGTTCTGGCGTTCGCGCAAATCCCCGGCTATATTCTGGCGGCAGTGCTGATCGACCGCTGGGGACGCAAGCCGACGCTGGCGGCATACCTTGTGGGCGGAGCGATATTCTCATTCCTGTTCGCCGTTGCCTCGACACCGACGCTATTCGTCGTCTTTTCCATGCTCCTTTCGTTCGTTCTGCTGGGAGCCTGGGGTGCGTTGTATGTGCTGACGCCGGAGATGTTCCCGACCGAAGTCCGCACCACCGGGACGGGTTGGGCGTCCGCGATGGCACGCGTTGCCGGCATCATCGCGCCCTTTATCGGCGCACGGCTATCCGGTAACAATCTAGGAGTCGCACTGGCGGTGTACGCAGGCTTCTTCGTGCTTGCGTGCATCGCGACATTGTTAGTCGGACCCGAAACCCGCAACACTCGTCTCACAGACCGCGCCAGCGAGGGAGCGTGATATACACAATGGTTGCCTGCGGTTCTTGTTCGGTACAATGAACATATGCAAGCTCTTAGCGAACAACTAACGACCATTCGGGCGGCGCTGCTCGAATGGTACGCCGCACATGCCCGCGATCTTCCCTGGCGTCGGACCCGCGACCCATACCACATCCTGATTTCCGAGATCATGCTGCAACAAACGCAGGTCGATCGGGTCATCCCAAAGTATCATGCGTTTCTGACGCAGTTCCCAACGCTCGAAGCCCTGGCAGCGGCATCTCCTGGCGACGTGATCAGGGCCTGGGCCGGGCTGGGCTATAATCGCCGCGCCCTCAACCTGCAACGAACCGCGCAGGCCGTGCTGGCGAGACCATGGCGGCACGTTTCCATGTAGCCCCGACGAGTTGCAAAAACTGCCAGGCATAGGACCATATACGGCGGGTGCGGTGGCGTGTTTCGCCTTCGAGCAGGATGTCGCCTTTATGGATACCAACATCCGGCGGGTGATCCGGCGCGTCTTTGTCGGTCCCGATGCTATGGAACCACCGGCGAGCGAACGAGCGTTACTGCAAATCGCCACCGCTGCCGTCCCGCCCATGAATGGCTATACGTGGAACCAGGCGATTATGGAGCTTGGAGCCCTGATCTGCACATCGTCGCGCCCACGCTGTGCCCTATGTCCACTTCGACCCAATTGTAAGGCGTACGCGGCCTGGAGTCAGGCCGATACAGATATTTTTACACAATCACCAGCCATCCCACGCGCAAAACGAGCCGTCGCCGAACGCGCCACGCCCTATGTCGCATCGAATCGCTTTTATCGCGGTAGGTTGGTCGCCGCCCTGCGTGATGCTCCCAACGATGCAGCGTTGGCGTTGAACGAACTCGGGCCACGGCTCAAAGACGATTGGACCCCGGATGACACCGCATGGCTTGCGGGCGTTGCACAGGGATTAGCAAACGACGGGCTGATCATACTGTTAGAAGGAGAATCGGGAGACACGCTGCGCGTCAAGCTCCCTTCATGATTATGACGACATTGTTCTTTGTTCGACACGGCGAAACAGAATGGAATCGCATTGGGCGCTGGCAGGGTCACGCCGATATTCCGCTCACGGCTCAGGGACGCGAACAAGCCGTACTGCTTGCCGAACGTTTCGCAGCCGAAGGCCAAACGTTCGATCACATCTATGCCAGCGATCTTGGTCGCGCATTTGACACCGCTCAGATCATCGCGTCAGCCCTTGGCATGACGGTTCACCCATTGATCGAGCTACGTGAGATGCATCTTGGCAACTGGAGCGGCCTGACATCGACAGAAATCAAGGCACGATATGCCGACGATTGGGATGCCTTCGAGCGCGGCATTGACTTCCGGCGTGGCGCGCATGGAGAAACCATCGCGGAAATCCGCGAACGTGTCGCTGCGGTGATCGAAAAGCTCGTTCTTGACCATCCAGACCAACAGTTGCTGATCGTCTCTCATGGTGGCACGATCCGTACTGCGATGCAGTATGTCCAGCAGCACACCGGCGACTTGACCGACATTTTTATCGGCAACACCTCGATCACCGAAATTCGCGTCGAGAACGGTCACTATACGATCGTACGTGCTAACGACCGAACGCACCTGAGCCTCGAAGATCAGGCCATAGAGCGACGCTCGTTGTAGGGGTCCTGGGAAGGCTATACATGATTGCAGCATACTCGTGTGTGGCGCTCGCTGCTCCAGCGCACGACCTGCCGGCAACACCGCGCAGGTGATCGAGGCATAACGCCCGTAGCATGCGCTGTCCCGCTCAATTATCATACGTTGTTCGTCGAACACAAGGAGTCGTTCATGGCGTTTCCAGCCTATGTTCATAGCGTCGTCGCCGACGACACACCACAGAGTTGGCCCGTTCAACAGCAAGGCATCAACGAGTGTGGATGCACCGCCCCCGCCAACGCCATGAACCTGCTAGCGGGACACCACGCCGTCGATAAAGATCAACTGGTGCGCGAAGCCGGACCGATATTCCAACGCTATGTCTTCGGTCAGGCGGGCGGAACGCCGTCATTCGTCACTGGCTGGCTGCTCAAACGTCATGGCTACGGCACGCACTTCGGCTCGTTGCGTCGCACCAACGCGGCAGCGGTTCTTGAAGCCTTGATCGACCGTGGCGTTCCAGTGATCGTAGAGATTGGCGCGAACAAAGTTGGTCCATTGACCATTTGGGGTCAGCATTCGATCGTGCTGGTCGGATATAGTGACCCCTTTAGCGACGCACAAGGAACCGAGCACCGCGAATACTACTTCGTGGACGCACAGTACCCGCTCGACGCCGCTTTCGACCTGGCGACCAATGACATCGACCGCGACGGCGACGGCATAGCTGAACACTATCCTGGCAACCGCACGATCCCCCGCGATACGTTTCTACGCGACTATCCCACAGGCATCTATTATCCGGTGTTTCCGTCACAGAAGGAACACGACGCATGGGTGGAACAGCATTTGGCTCCTACGCCCAGGATATCGGTGATCGGCGCACTCAAGGAAGCACTCATTACGGGGACTACGGACCTATGGCGCGGCTAATGGGTAGGATGGTAAAATGACGCGACCACCCTGCTCGTGGTTGTACGCCCGGAGAAATACACCTTATGACACCATCGCCCGGACGGATCGTGTGGCTAGCCGTGATCGCTGGCTTCGTCGTGGATACCCTCATATCGCTGGCTATCATCGCTATTGCCAGCATGTTCGATCCACAGATTACACGCGAACAGAATTTCAATACAACAGCCGGAGCCGTCACAACCGTGCTTTTGAGCCTTTCCACGCTACTGGGAGGCTTCATTGCCGGACGTAGAGCGAAACATGAGTATATTCTTCATGGTGCGCTCGTCGGCGGGATTAGCATTGTTACCCTCATGCTCAACTCGTTCTTTGTGGAGCAAGCCTCATTATTCACCATCGTGCATGGTATCGTCCTGGTCTTTATGGGTGCGTTAGGTGGTCTTATTAGCCGCTGGCTAGCACCCGCGCAGCAGGAAGTATGAATACAACCATCGTTATCGCTGTCCCCGACATGATGATATCGTCGCGTATCGCCGACGTCGCCCGTGCGAAAGGATTCGCGACGGTCGATGCGAACGTATCGACACTTTCCGCAAAAACGAACGCAGACACCGCGCTCATCGTCATCGACATCGGACAGAACGACGATTGGGAGGCGGCACTCCGCGCCCTCAAAGCAGATGATACGACCGCACAGGTGCCAGTGTTGTGCTTCGGACCACACGTCGCTTCCGACGCCCTCCGTACAGCGGTCGCGGCGGGTAGTGACCGTCTGGTGACACGCGGTAAGCTCATGGCTGAACTTCCACAACTAATCGAAGCGAATGCACGGCGAACGGCTAGCGACTGATCGCGCAATACTGACCACCAACCAAACGAAAGCGCACGGTCGCAGGTTCAAACCTGCGACCGTGCGCTTTCTCAGTAGTTTCGACCGAGACCGAGTACGACTGATGGCGTGCATGGACTGGTCGTACACGCCGATCAGTCTTCGGTCGTCGGTGATCGGTCCTCTGCTGCCCGTTGTGCGGCGAGATATACGTGTTGGAGCGGTACATCATGTGTGCGCGCCAGTCGCGCACAATCCTCGTACTCCGGGGCAGCGCCAAGCACGCTGCCGTGCCAGCGTTTGACCTTGACACGCACATCACCCCATGGCGTCGCGACGGTTCGCATTTCGCGTTCGCATACCCAGCGTTCGAGCAATTGGCGACGCACACCCAGGCTCGTCGTTTCCCGCAACATGATTTCGACCATGTGCGCTTCGCGGTCGGGCATCGTCAGGACGCTCAAGAGCGTCGCGGGTCGTCCTTTTTTCATGCCGATCGACTGCCACCAGACGTCCAGCGCCCCGGCAGCAAGCGCTTGCTCGGCAGCGTAGGCTACCTGTTCACCGGACTGGTCATCCAGGTTGGTTTCCAGCAACAAGACCTGTTGTGTTGTATGGTCAGCATGAAAAGTTGGTTGTGCTATCGTTTGCTGCTCGCCGATCCACACCCGAACGGCGTTGAGGCGTCCGGTATCTTTCGTGCCAAACCCATATCCAGTGCGCTCGATCCGCATGGCGGGGCGCTCCCAGCGTGCGAACTCGGCGAGGAGCGCGGCTCCGGTCGGGGTGACAAGCTCGAACGGCGTCGTATCGGCGGTAATTGGTGCCTGTACCGCGCCCAACAGTTGCAAAACCGCCGGACCCGGCACCGGAATCAGACCATGTGCAGCCTTGATCCAGCCACTCCCCAGTGGCAACGGCGAGGCATAGACGTCTTCGATCGTCGAGCAGGGCGAGGCCGATCACCACGCCGACGATATCGACAATGGCGTCGAGCGCCCCGACTTCGTGGAAATGGACCGCATCAGCGCCCACACCATGCACATATCCCTCGGCATCCGCCAACCGCCCGAACACGGCGAATGCTCGATCACGCACAGAGGGATCGAGCGAACTTTGGTGTAGGATCGTGCGAATATCTGCGAGGCGGCGGTGAACATGCTGCGGCTGCGTTCGTACGTGCGCCTTGGTGCCGCCGATACCGTAGCGAACAACACGTTCGGCCTCGATCTCCCAACCACCAACGGAGAGCTTTTGGAGCTCCATCCGTAGGTGGTCGAGGTCGAGGCCGGCGTCCAGTAAGGCACCCAGCGCCATATCGCCGCTGATGCCTGAAAAGCAATCCCAGTAGGCAATCCGCATCGAGCGCCGCTACATTTTCTGACCGAGCGTCGCCAGGAAATCCTCGTTGGTGCGGGTCTTGGCAAGCCGCGTCAGCACCAGTTCGGTGCCTTCGTTGTCATTGAGCATGTTAACCATGCGGCGCATCGTCCACACCTGCCGGGTTACTTCAGGACCAAGCAGCAGTTCTTCACGGCGCGTCGACGAACGTGTCACGTCGATGGCAGGATAGATACGCTTTTCGGCGAGACGACGTTCCAGCACCAGTTCGGAGTTACCAGTACCCTTGAATTCTTCGTAGATCACGTCGTCCATACGGCTGCCCGTATCGACCAGACAGGTCGCGACGATGGTCAACGAGCCGCCTTCTTCCAGGTTACGTGCCGCACCGAAGAAACGCTTGGGCGGATACAATGCCACCGGATCGATACCACCGGAGAGCGTACGGCCTGACGGCGGCATGTCGAGGTTGTAGGCGCGTGCAACGCGGGTGATCGAGTCCATCAGGATCACGACATCCTGGCCGCCTTCGACCAGGCGCTTGGCGCGTTCCAGCGTCATCTCGGTCACTTTGGTCTGATCTTCAACCGACTCGTCGAAGGTGGACGAGATCACCTCGCCCTTGACCGAGCGGCGCATATCGGTCACTTCCTCGGGTCGCTCGCCAACCAGCAGCACCATCAGATGCACTTCCGGATGGTTAGCGGTGATGCCGTTGGCGATCGCCTTCATCAGCATCGTCTTGCCAGCCTTGGGCGGCGACACGATCAGGCCGCGCTGTCCACGACCGATCGGCGATACCAGATCAACAAGTCGTGTTGAGAGAATATTCGGGTCAGTTGACAACTTATATTGGCGGTTAGGAAAGATCGGAGTGAGTTGTTCAAAATGCGGACGATTTCGGGCGATTTCAGGGTCGATACCGTTCACTAATTCAACGCGCAGGAGGCTGAAGTAGCGCTCATTTTCTTTAGGAGGCCGCACCTGTCCAGCAACGCGGTCGCCGGTACGCAGGCCAAAGCGACGAATCTGGGACTGCGACACATAGACATCGTCAGGTCCAGGCAGCATGCGCTCCGAGCGCAAAAAGCCAAAGCCGTCCGAGACGATATCAAGAATACCTGAACTGAACACATTCGCGGCCTGTTCGGTCTGCTGGTGCATCAGCTTGATAATCAAGTCTTGCTTGCGCATACGCGCATAGCCGGGCATTTCCATCTCCTTAGCGATTTCATGCAGATCGCTGAGGGTCTTTGTTTCTAATTCTGCGAGACTCATGTGGTTAACCTCATTAGGGTGGGGATGATAATGGACGATGGGGAGGGCGATTCTACGATCGCTGGTCGAATCACCAGAGTAAAGGAACCGTGTGATGACAAGACGCATCAAGCATGACAGATGGTGTTATCGACGTATCCTGCGTGGCAATGGTGTACTCGATCTGTTGGCCTTCTACGTTCCGAGGGAGCATCATTCACTGCTCAGCCCTGTACCAGTAACAGGGAAACCGCCATCTGAAAATGCGGTGCGGGGTTCCACACGTCCAAGGGGACACGACACCTCGTTCGTGCTGTGTAAAATATACCATGCCTCCAGTCAGGATGCAACCTTACGACCCCACCAGGCGGGCCTCCGTCAACGTCCGTGAGATACCCCGTTGCGCGTCGAGGCATCGTTTGGTCCCCGAAACACACAAACGATTCTTTGCCCGCATTGCGGATACCCGCGGCTTCCTACGAGAAGAAACATCGAGGAGCATAGGATAGTGCCATCATGCGTTCTTTTCCATGCGCCCTGGCAAACGCGCTGAGACTGCATGTGGCGCTCAGAATGGCAAGCGAGCGACGTTCGCCGTCATCCAACACTGCTGGAGCCCTATCCACCAGTTTTCTTGCGATTCAACGCCACCAATTTGGTGACGAAGGATACGACATACGATGAATCCGACGTTTAAGCGTAAGCAAAAACCGAACCATCAACATTACGTCATTGCAATACATTGATTTATAGGCTACTTTTCACCATAATGTCACTTGCATCCCGTTGCAGTTGGACATTGCATTATGGTAGGATCGAGCTAACATGCAGAAACGAAAATTTGACCTGCGCCAGTTGCGTGATGAGCAGATGCAAGGCTTGCGCGACCGAGCCAGCAGGTTACGTTCTATTCAATCATTAGGCAATCAAGTTACCCGTGTACGCCGAGTCAGGCCACGGGCAGAATATATCGTGCCAGCCGTTTGTTTACTGGTGCTGGCGCTGGCGCTTGCCTGGAACGCGCTGGCGCCCGATCCTACCAAATCGCCACAGGCAGGAATCGCAGGAACTTCCGGCACCGAAGTAGCCCTTGTTGGAACCGTCGATCCGCTTGCCACGCCAAATGCTGCAGGGCTCGGAACATCGGCGACGCCAGTGCTGAGTGGAGCCTATCCACCACCTGAAGGTGTTGGAACGCCTGCTGGCGGCGATGTGATGGGCGAGGAGCCGATCCCGACATTCCAGGCCGAATTCCCGCCGATCACTGACACAGCACTTGTCGATGATGG
This sequence comes from uncultured Chloroflexia bacterium, assembly GCA_963782315.1. Taxonomy (GTDB): domain Bacteria; phylum Chloroflexota; class Chloroflexia; order Chloroflexales; family Kallotenuaceae; genus JBBSGA01. The sequence goes on along the minus strand of CAWAJS010000036.1, from coordinate 384,247 downwards.
ACTGCCGTTTCCTACACCGCCAAATTTTGACAATCCACCGGTCGATTCAGGAAGTGGCTATCCACCACCGGACCAAAATCCGGTACCAGGCGATGACGCAGGTCTTCCGCAGTTCCCAACAAATGACCCCAACGGTTTTGATTTTCCAACCAACGATACACCGTTCGACCAGCCAACGCCTGATTTTAACTTTCCTGTAAATCCGCCATATGTCGAGCCGGTGTTTCCGACCCAGCCTCCCGTTCCAGCCTCCGGACAACTCAAACCAGCAACCATATCCTGGGGTTCCAACCGAAGAAGAACCATTGCCTACCGAGGACCCTTCATTCCCTCCTGAAGACCCAGCCTTTCCACCCGAGGAGCCGTTCCCCGGTGAAGAAACGCCTGTAACCGACCCGAATCAGCCATTCCCGACGGATGAATCCATACCGACCGACCCGAACGCGACACCTGTCGCAGCGGCAGAGCCGACGGCGACGGTGCCACCAACGCCAACATCGCCACCCCCACCGACCGCCACCCCGGCGCCAACGGTGACGCCAACGCCTGATCCCGCCGTGTTGCTTCAGGGCAACGTGCGCTGGCCCGCACAGGGACCGATCACGCTTTCGCAGAATCACATCCTGACGGCTGGCTCGTCGCTGACGATTGAGCCCGGCGTGGAAGTTCGCATCAAACCTGGTGTCAAGCTTTTCATCGAGGGAACGCTGCGCTCCGCTGGCACCGCCGCGAATCCGGTGCGATTCATCGGACCGGAAGGACGCTGGACCGGGATCATTGGACAGCCGGGTAGTACTATCGTGCTCGAACATACTGAGTTACGCAATGCGGGACGCACAGGACTTGCGCTGTCCAGTACCAATGGCACAATGAGCCTGACGAGCGTCATCCTGACCGACGGTGGCGGCGGCATCCTTGCCGACAACTCCACGGTCGATATTCGCAACTCGCAGATCATCGGCAACGACTTTCCCACCACTCAGCCGTTGTTTATTCGGATGGGTTCCGGTAAGCCTGTGACGTTGCAGGGCAACATCTTCGGCGGTAACCAGATACCGGATGGGACATCAAATGTCCGTATCGCCGTCACCAAGGCAGGAGGTGGACCGCTTGACATTCAGGGCAACGCGTTTGTTGGTGTTTCTGGTCCGTCGCTAGACTTGCAAACAGAAGCAGCGATGGGCGGCACAATCCGGTGTAACGCCTTCCGTGGAGGCACCATCGGCATCCAACTCAGTTCTTCTACACCCAGTGCCGATGGCTTCAACCTCGCGGTGGATACCAACGCCTTTGAAGGTCAGAACAGGTACGGCGTTGCCAGCACGATCGCGCTGGGTGCGGCCAACAACTGGTGGGGCGACCCTTCTGGTCCTAACGATGCCGAGCGCAATCCACAGGGCAAAGGTGTACGAGTTGGTGTCACCGTCGGATTCACCCCCCACCTTCAGGCGCGACCATCCTGTGCGCCTACCCCCTAACTAGGGGACTGTAACTCGTTCGATACAACCAATCGATGCGCTCCTTGCAGGGAGCGCTCGGTTCCATGTGCTCGTTTTTGACGACCATGGGATTCAAGTGGGGTTCCGCCATGAACGTTCGCATGCTCCGTATCACGCTTTTCGCAGCCTTTGTCTGCGCCCTGACCTTCTATGGAGCGGTTCACGCCCAGAGCGCCGAGCCAAACCTCAAGCCAGCCGTGCAAACGATCACAGGCGATGCGTTGAGCGAGGGAAAGCGGCAAGGCGTCGCAGACACCGCCAGCGGCATCAGGCCGAGCGGTCGGGTTGGCATTATAGAAACAAAAGCCACGAATGCTCCACGCCAGTTCGAGTATATGATGCTGCGTTGGACAGCCAGTATGCCCGAAGGCACCAACGTCGTCATCGAGGCGCGTGTCAGTCGAGATGAAAGCGATTGGAGTGAATGGATCGAAATCCACGAGAACCACGATGTACTTGATCCGCTCACGGAACCGAACATCGGCTGGAGTTCGACGATCTATGCTGGTGATTCGCGCTACTGGCAACTACGCACAACCCTGACGACAGCCTCTGATGGCAGTAAGCCGGAGTTACGCGAAATCGTCGTCAATACGGTGGATGCTCGCAATGATGTAACGAACGCCACCAAGCCATCCCTCGCCGCCCCGAACGGCACCGAGCGCCCCGCCTTCATCTCACGAGCCTCCTGGGGCGGATCACAGGTCCTTAACGATAGCGTTGGCCCCACCTGGTATCGTGCCAACCACCTGGTCGTCCACCACACCGCCGATTCCAATGCGTTGCGGTCTGGCGAAAAGGAGTGGGCAGATCGCGTACGTGCCGAGTGGTCATTCCACACCTATAGTCGGGGCTGGGGCGATGTTGGCTATAACTGGCTGATCGATCCAAATGGCGTGATCTACGAAGGCCGGAATGGCTCTTCATCGCTTGGACAACGATTCGGTCGGGTTCCATGACACTGGTAACAAAGGCTCGATGGGCGTGGTGCTACTTGGCACATTCGGTTCAGGCGTGCCGAACGTCACGCCGATCGTTCCTACCAATGCAGCACAAAATTCGCTTGTACAAATTCTGGCCTGGAAAGCAGCACAGCGCGGCATCGACCCACTAGGGCGCAGTTTCTACTACGGCTGTTCAATCTCGAACTATTGCGCCCCTTTCAATAAAGATTCTGTGGTGGCGAATATCGCCGGACATCGCCAGGTCACACCAGGCCACACGTCATGTCCCGGCGACCTCGCCATGGGCATCCTCGATTCAATCCGCTCGCGTGTCCGCGACGCGCTCAACGGCACACCACCACCCCCGCCGCCCGACAACGGCGACCTGACCATCGACGACCGCGAGGCAGGATTTTCGAGATCCGCGAACTCCTGGCACGATAGTGCCTGTGGGTTCAGCGGCGCGGCCTACTGGACATATGCAACCGCAGGAGCGACCGAGAACTGGGGACGCTGGCGACCGAACATCCCAACCACCGGGCCGCTACCGTCTGTATGCGTATCGACCACAGGGCTGTAGCGATGTTGCGGGTCAGGCGATCACCTCACAGGCTCGCTACCGGATCGAACATGCCTACGGCAACAACCGTAATGGTGCGCGACCAGAACACATCAAGCGAGTGGATCGATCTGGGTGCCTATCAGTTCAATGCTGGCACCGGTGGCAGCGTCTACCTCGACGACGCAACTGGCGAGCCGTATAGCTCGCGGCGTGTGATCTTTTTCGACGCACTACGCTGGGTGTGGGAGCCGGAAGCGCAGCCAACCTCGACACCTCGTCCAACCTCGACGCCACGCCCGACCGCCACGCCTATGGTCGCCCGCGCCGAGCTTACCCATGTCGAATATAGTTCGACCTCGGTCGAAGGCGGCGACGTGCTGGGCGTTCGCTTCACGATCAAGAACACGGGAAACCTGAACCTCGACACACAGATGCCGCTGCCTGGACGTACCGGAGATCCTGCCGTGGGGCATGTGTACGACGAAACCGAGTGTTTTAAGGGCAACGATGTACAAAGCTATCCAGCCTTCCAGAGCGAAACGTCGCGTGTGAGGGTAGTCCTCAGCGGCTTCGAGGGCTCGATGGCACTTGGGTACGATTGTGCTGCCGATCACGGAGGTTATCCCTGGCGTTGGGGCATCGACGGCATGCTGTACCCTGGCGAATCACGCACAATCATCGGGTATATCCGCTTCAACAACTACACGAATTACAGCCGTGCGATCAAAGTTCGCCCCGCGATCCTCAGTGAGAATGTGCAGTTCTTCCCCAGTATCAGCAACGAAACGACGATCACGATCAATCCCGAACGCCGCTCGCCCGAAGTCAGCTCAGTTGAAACGACGACGGGACTGCCACAGGCGTCAGTTTATCGCCTTAAGATTCGTTCCGACCAGCATACTAGAACGCACCCCCGATCCCGCGTCGGTCATCGAAGGCGATCTCCTGGGGACGTTTAGCTGGGACGGCTCACCGAAAGATTGGGGCACCGATGGTCCGTTTGGGGAGCGTGATAATTTCATAGTACGACAGACGCGCCCGTTCTACGCGCCTACAAGCGGGACCTACACGTTTGAGACGACCAGCGACGACGGCTCGTGGATGTGGATCGATGGACAGATCGTGATCGAGAACTTTGGCATGCATGCCACGCAATCGGAATCGAGTAGCATGTGGCTCCCCGCCGGATTACACGTCCTGTCGATAAAATACTTCGACCGTGATGGTGGTGCTTACGTCCGCTATCGGTGGAGCCTCCCCGGCACACGCACCTTCACGCCAATTCCTGTGCTTGAAACCCTGACGGCGGCACGATACGGCAGCGTATGGGGGGCAGGCGAGCAGATGGCCGTCGTCGCCGACGATGTGGGAGGCCTTGGCGTCAAAGAGATCGAATATCGGATCAACGACGGCCCCACCAGCACGCAGGGCGGCTCGATCCTGCGGCTTTCGCTGCCGGACGGCTATCATACTGTATGGTATCGTGCCATCGACCGTGGCGGCTCCTGGTCGGTGAGCCGTACGATGGTCATGCATGTTGACACCGTGCCGCCGCACACCCTGTTCACCGCGGCTTCGCTGCCAAACGGCGTGATCAAGCTTGACTGGACGAGCAGCGAAGATGCTACGTTGTATGAAATGCAGTCGTTTGACGTGAGTGCCAACCGTTGGAACGCGATGGGACGCACCGCCCAGAAGAGCGGACTGTTCTTCGGTGTTCCAGGGCGTAGCTACCGCTTCCGCGTACGTGCATCGGACGGCGTCAACTGGGAAAGCTATTCATCTCAATCAACCGGGACGCAGACCGTACCATCGTCAGCACGTTTCACCCGCACCAGGCTGCCAATGGTGGGACAATAGGCACGTGCTACAGCACCATCCCAGGGGATTCATAGTGCTTCGGGCAACCTGATCGCTCGTCCGATCGTCATATGGCCGGAACATCGGGTTGATCTTTGGCCTATGTACGTTAAAATACATAGAGAACGAGACACATATGACACCTGAGCCAGAGAATTGATGCTTGCTTAGAACACTTGTTCTATGTATAATAGAACAACACAAACCTGAGCTAATGCAAGTAAAAAAGGATACGACAATGGCCATCACTAGCCGTGATTTACACCAACCGACACCGCCTCGTGTCGGAAACGTGCCGAATTGGAAGCCACGGTTGGAAGCGTTGCGGCCGTACATTCATATCGGACTGGGCTTACTTATCGCGTATGCAGCGCTGAGCCTTCTGCTCGGCTGGGGCAAAATCTGGATGGATGACCTGCGCTATGGGCGTCCCCGCACACAGCAGATATCGGGGATAGTCGGGCATAACGAAAGCGCGGGACAGCCCACCCACTTCATTGCTATGAATCTTAATCGCCGCGTCGTCGTGATCGAGATGCCGGGGGGGGATGTCAGCAAAGCCCAAACGCTTCAAGGCCCGTACCTGTTTGGCGCGAACGAGGACTTGACGCCAGTTGGCCTAAAACTCCATGATATAAACGGAGATACCAAACAGGACCTTGTCGTGAGTGTCAAGAACGAAGAGATCGAGATATATTAACACCGGTGATAGTTTCCGCCTGATCAACGCCGACGAACGCCAGAGTTTGGAGAACCCACAATAATGCGAACACGCCAGTACGTCATTGCAGGAGCGGCACTTCTGATCATCTGGATGATGATGCCGAGTCGCAATCGTACCGTGGTCAGCACTGCCCCCGGACTGAGCGGCACATTCAATCCACTTGGCGGTGTACAGGTTGCGGCGGCGATGTCGGCTCCAGAGGTTGGCCTCGCAGTTCTTGGAGGACCTACCATCACCGTCGCACAGATCGAACGGGTTTTACAGGAATATAATTCGCCCGCCGTCGGTCATGGTCAAGAAATCTACGATCTCGGCATCAAATATGGCATCAATCCGGCGATCAGCCTGGCGTTCTTCGTCCACGAATCGAGCGCGGGATCGAATCCAGCATGGGCTGGCTGGAAGCCTGACGGCACCACCACCCACAATGTCGGCAACATCATATGCACCGAGGGCTACAACTGCTACGGTCGGTTCCGCGATTATCCGTCCTGGGGCGAGGGCATCGAGGACTGGTATATCCTAATTAAAGACCTGTACGTCGGCGAGTGGGACCGTAAAACGGTGGACGATATCATCCCCAAGTATGCACCTGCTTCTGACAACAATGATGAGAACGGTTATATTAACGTAGTCAAGAATCTGGTCGATGGTTGGCAGAAGGAGTCCCAATGATTTTCGATTCCCTGGGTCAACACCGCTCAGCGCGGTGGCTGCTCGTGGCGGGGGCAACGCTTGGCGTTTGGGCATCGTTTGGGGCCACCAGTCGTGCGTCAGTGGTTAGTTCTTGGGCAGGTGATGCGCCGCAACCGGCGGCTGTAGTACAGCAAGCCGCGGGACAGCCATTGAGTGCATTATTTGAGAAAAGCGCTGCTCAACCCGCCCCCGCTGGCAGCACCGGCCTGGCGGCTGACACCCACGATGCGAACATGCCCTGGGGCAATCCCACTGACAGCACCGCATCAGTGATGACGCAGGGCTATGGGGTTGGGTCACATGCTCCCGCAGCTAACTGGGGCGCGATCGACATTGCCATCGACGGCAACGGCGACGGTGATGCTGATCCACGCGGCACGCAGGGCGCACCCGTCTACGCAACCATGCACGGCGTTGTCGAAGTCACACCGAACTCCGTTCCCGCAGGAAATCATGTGTGGGTGCGGGGCGACCAGTATAAAACTGGCTATTCGCACCTGGCGTCGTTCGCCGTCGTAACGGGGCAGGTCGTCGACCGTGGCACGCTTATCGGCTATATTGGTTCGACTGGACAATCCAGTGGTCCGCATCTCGACTATCAGGTCTGGAAAGATGGCGTCAACCAGAATCCGCTCGACTATGGTGCGATGACGAGATAGTTTCCGCTGACCATGGACGACCGACAGGTTGCGCCATCGAGCAGACGTAGTTGGCTGACACCCTACCTTAGTAGACAGAGCAACGCCCCACCGTGATGGTGGGGCGTTGCTCTGTCTATGGGTCAAGGTTATCGTTTTTACAAGACCTGTGCGTTGTATTCAGAATTATGGCCAGTGGTCCTCTAACGTTTCCGCGTCGTCGTGCGTGATGGCGGGCGCAACAGACGGTTGAAGAACGTTCCCACGAGAGGCCAGCGTAGTTCGCGCCACACGGGTTCGACATCTGCTGATTCGATAGTACGAGCATCGCCATAGCGTTCGCGGCTGTATGCTTTTGAGAGTTGGTTCAAGGATGCGCGTTGCTCAGGAATATGCTCGCCGAGTTCCGCCGCGACTTCGGTGGGGGTAGCGGATTCATCTGGGCGTATACCCGCCCAGCGTGCCGCACGCAACACTCGTTCGTACACACGTGCAGCAGGTTGTAGCTCCTGGGCGCGGCGACGGAACGCCAGCACGATCAGAACGATGCCACCTACTGCTGCCGCTGCCGCACTGCGCTGGGTCCAGGTTCGACGCCTTGCTTCGGCCTGGCGCAGTTCCAGAGCGGCTTGAATCTCCGTGGCGCTCAGTCCGTTTTGCTGATTGAGAAACTCTCGTTCAAGCGCATCGGGATCGAGATCTCTCAGCGCATCACGACCTATCAAGTTGCGGATCGGATTGCGTCCCGTTATCCCGTGCTTGTTGCTCCTGCGCGGTTTCGGCACGATCAGGGACGGCGGTATACGATGCCGGGGTCGGCTCGAATCGTTGCCATCCGTAGCCAGGGAAATAGACTTCAGGCCACGTATGCGCTACGTTTTGCCGCACCTCGTACACGCTGCGCTCCGGATTGAAGGTGCCACCCGCGTAGCCAGACACTAAACGTGCAGGAACGCCCTCAGCACGCAGCATTACCACCATCGCCGACGCGAAATAATCGCAGTAGCCACGCCGTAGGTCGAACAGGAAGTATTCAACGCCATCGCGATTATCGGGTGGGGCAGGAATTTTCTCGTCGTAGGTCAGCGTACGTAGGTATGATTGGATCGCCTCGGCCTTGTCATAGGCATTCGTCGCGCCAGCCTCACGCACGACACGCGAGCCTTCATCGCGTATGCGTTGTGAGAACGTTTCGGGCAGTTGGAGATACCGGTTGGCCCATTGAGGATAATCGGCGGGAGCGCTACGCAGCGATGATTTGTCGGCATTAGAAACAAGTGATTGGACGGTATAAATAGTGCCCGATCGCATCGGCACCTGCGCAATCATCAGCGAGGTGTCGCTGAAGTTCGGCACCGGAGCATTGTCGGTAGGTAAATATGAGTGTTCGACAAGCAACGGCAGTGATACTGACACAGGCTGAGTTGCGGCGAACACGGTACCAAGCGCGAAGTTTTGCCGCAGGGTAAAGGTTTGTGTCATGACTTTACGATCGACCGTATCGAGGAGCGCCATTTCGGTGCTTGCTCCGAGTGGCGTTCGCGCCTGGTCGCTCGTGTCGAGGCTAAGCGCTGCCCGCGCCAGATCACCGGTGGTGTTAAGCCACGACAAGGAACCGTTATAGCGGTCATAGGCCGTCGCACGCCAGTAGTCGAATTGCGGACTCGTCACCTCCATGACGAGGCCAGTCCCCAACGACCGTGCGCCCGACAGTGTCAGCATACGGTCGGCGAACCCGCCGCCGGCAGCATTCGCAGGGGCATTGATCGTCGAAAACGTGCGGTCCCAGCGCGCTTGAACGTCTTGCCAGGGATCGCGCACACGTTGCCAGACCTGCACGACCTGTGCAGACGAGATGCGGGTGGGAAGAAACGTGGTCAGCACCATCAGCGCGACGACAACCATCGCGCCTGACGCCACGACGCGCCACCCCAATAGATCGGGGTATTCCAGCAGCGAGCTTTCCCAGCGTTGTGCGCGGCTTTGAAAAGTCTGATGTACTAATAGCAGCAAGGACGCGCCAACAAAGATGAAGAACAAGGCAGCGGGCGGCTTAGGCGACGCATACGTCAGGTTGAGCAACAGCACCAGCGCGTTTAATAAGACGATCAGCCATGCCCATCCGTGCCTCAGGAGGAACCACATCGTGGTGTAGCCGAGTACGAATCCCAGCACCCCCAGCACGGTTATAAACAGCACGACATCATCGCCTGTTCCGCCGCTACTGACCAGACGCACCAAAATGATCAGCCGGATCAACAGTTCGGTCGCCTGATCGCGCCATGTCGGTAGCTCATCACCCAGCAAGGGACCAATGCGCGAAACGATCCAGGCCACGCCGAGCACGCCAGCGAGTAGATAGGCGAGCGCCCCCGGCAGCCAGCGCAGGCGACTAAAGATGCCGCCGATCAGCAGGCCACCTAACGTGATCGGTACGAGCGTTTCCAAACCATTGTTGGTCCAGTTGGAGCGTGCGATGCTTTGCATGACCGATACTGTCACGGCTGCCCCAAGGACGGCAGTAGCGACGAACGGGGCAAAACGGACCGCCCAATGTGCAGGTGTCGGTTGAGTATTTTGCATCATTGATTAATTCGCGTCAGCACTACGATCGAACGGTGACCAGGCCTCGATCGGGAGCCGGAATGCCACACAGGTGTTACGCCACAGCACCTCTGCAAGCTCATCAAACGCCATCCCACGCAGCATTGCCAGCCGTTCGGCGACCAACCGCACGCGTGCTGGCTCGTTGCGCTTACCACGAAAAGGATGTGGCGATAGGTATGGGCAATCGGTTTCGACCAGCAGGCGGTCGAGGGGCGCACGAACAGCGACATCATGAAGGTCGGTGGCACGTGGAAATGTCAGTGGTCCGGACAAGGAAAGGTAGGCGTCAAAATTCAAACATGCTTCAGCATACGCCCAATCGCCGCTGAACGAGTGCATAATCACCGGGTGCGGATGTCGCGCCGCAGTCAAAATCGCAACAGTGTCGTCCTGCGCTTCTCGTGCATGGATAACCACCGGCAACCTTCGCTCGGCAGCGATCCCAAGCTGTCGCTCGAACAACGCGTGCTGATCGTGGCGTGGCGCACGATCATGGTGGTAATCCAGACCGATCTCGCCCAGCGCCACGATCTTCGGTGTATCGAGCAGCGCATACAACCGTGCAATTTCATCGGGTCCAGTTTCAAGCGCGTAATGCGGCTGAATTCCGGCTGTCGTAAAGATATGGGGGTACTGACTGGCAAGCTCCACACTAGCGGCGCTCGACGCAAGATCGTAGCCGATATTGATCAGATAACGCACGCCGTCGGCGCGGGCGCGTTCGAGAACTTGAGCGCGGTCAGCGTCGAATTGAGTTGACTGGACATGTGCATGTGTATCGATCAATCCCACTCTTTGATTCTACCAGATACCCTCATTGGACGATGAGGCCGTCTGGTGCTTCCTCAGCAAACGCTCAGTTACTGCGTACGTCGCGGCGCACCTCCACGTCGTCGTCGGCTGACGGTGCCGTATATGGGAAACGGATGCGTGCTCGTGCCCAATCGGCGTCGCGGCTGAACTCGAAATGACCACCGAGATCGACCGACACCAGAGTTTCTATGATCGACAGGCCAAGGCCGCTCGATTGGCGGCGCTGCGGTGCGACCGGATGACGCGGTCCATCGTCGCGCACTTCCAGCATGACATCACCATCCTCCAGGCGCACATCCACCTCGATCCGCCCACCTTCCGCTGCCAGTCCATGACTGAGCGAGTTGTCGATCAACTCATTGACCACCAGTGCGATCACGGTCGCCTCACGCGATGAGATCGGCAGCGGTTCGCCGCGAGTCTGAAAGACCACCGGGCTTTCGTCAAGCAAACCCGTTTGCACGTTCTCGATCACGCGCTGCGCGATGTCCTGCACCATCGTCACGCCCACGTCCTCGCCACAGAGGAGGTTGTGAACTGTCGCGATGGCCTGGATGCGATTCGACGTTTGCGCCAGAACGCCCACGCTTTGCGAATCGGTGCCGAGTCGCCGCCGTTGCATGTCGAGCAACGCAGCAATCGTTTGCAGGTTATTCCGCACGCGATGGTGCATCTCCTGAAGCAGCGTCGATTTGACGCGCAAGGATTGGCGCACTTCGTTGAACAACCGCGCGTTTTCGATCGCGATCGCTGCTTCGTCGGCGAAGGCCGAAAGCAATTGCACTTCATCATAGTTGAAGTAGCGCCGGGAACGGGTATAGAGCGAGATCGCGCCGATGACCCGAGCGCCGATGCGGAGCGGGATGCAGAACAGTGAATTGAAGCCTTCGGTGCGTGCGATCTCACTTAATTCCGGATATTCATGATCTTCGTTGCTGACGAACGCGATCGGATGACCGTCTGTGATCGCACGCATGATCACTCGTCGCAGGCGTTCATCCCAATGACCGCCATGGGTCGCGACCAGTGTCAGATCCTGCGTATGAGCATCACCCTGGAAGATATCGGCACGATCAACGTGCGAGATCGTCACCACCTGTCCTACGATCATATCAAGCACAGTTTGCAGGTCGAGCGTCGCTGCGATGGCAGCCGACACATCTTGCAACGTTGTTAGCTCACGAATCTTCTGGTGCAAACGTTCATCGGTCTGCTGATAGCGTTGCGCGTTCGAGATGAAGAACGCCAACTCACCAGCGACGACCTCGAGGAAATGGACTTCCTCATCACTGAAATAGCGCCGTGACACACTCTGGACTGTAATGATGCCTTGAAGTTGGTCGCTTCGCAACACGTCGTTGCCGGATGCAAACAGAATGATCGGCATCGACACCATCGAACCATACCGTTGCTCGTTGAGTTGCGGTTCGGTATGGAATCGCTGATCGTGCTGCACATCATGCACCATGATCGGCCGGCCTTCTTGTGCCGCCCGGCCCCCGATGCCTTGACCTAGCAATAAACTCATCTCGCCGATCGCGCCCCGATTTAATCCTTTGGTCGCCCGCAGCACCAAACGGTTTTCGTCGCGTTCGAACAGATAGATCGAGCATACATCGGTATTCATCACATCAGACACGGTTTCCGCAACGGTTTGGAGCGATGCAGCAAGCGAGCGTGACGAGTTTGCCGCGCTGACGATGCGGTGCAAACCATCGAGTTCGGCGATACGCTGGCGCCCACGGTCGGCGAGTTCGTTGTAGCGTCGATCCTCGCGTGCGGCAGCGAATCCCATCAGTAGTTCGCTGATGACCCCGGCGAGCGACCGATCCAACCGCCCAGCAAGCACCACGCCAATCTCGGCGAGTGCCTCAGCCGCACGTTCGTGATCGAACCAGAGGTAGCCCAGGGAAAAACAATGCGCCCGCCAGGAAAGCGAGCGTGGGTCCCTAATGAGCTCGGCGACGATCTCACGTTCTTCCGGCGAAAAATCTTCGGAACCGGGCAGGTCAGGAATGACGTCAGTATGCATGCCTGTATTATAGCAAGGGATAGTCCGGCGCGTCGCCAGTCACCAGACGAGTGCATCTACGTCAACGTCCACTTTCGAGCAACTAACCCTTGGCGGTACTAGGTTGAGCGATTGCAAGTCAAACCACCAACGATGACACGGACCTATCGTTGGTCTTTACTCATCGCTCAGTTCTCGACCGGAATCCACAGCATCGCGTCGAACCAGACGTTCGTACCGAGCGCTTTATCGACGGCGGCAAGGCCGACAAAACTTGATTGACCGGGGTCGAAGTCGTAGGTACCAAGATCGATCCACGAGTTCGCCGCCGCCTGTTGATCGATCACGACTTCGTCTTCGCCACCGGCATGACGAACCAGGTAACGCACCTCGGTCGAATCTTCGATCATGTTGACGATAAACGGAATCCAGGTGATCACCCGGTAACGTCCAGGTGTAGTCAGCGGCGGCATCCAGACCGCGAGCGGCACATCAGCACGGCTCGTACCCGCGCTTGGCGCGATCATCGCCGATCCGCCGATGCCTCCGGCAAGTTCCTCCCAGCCTGGACCGCGATTGCGCCACAGCGGATCGCCTGGTTCGACCACTACCGCATCGGACGGCAGGTCGCAAGGAGATGGCGAGTTTTTCCACAGCCACGTGCTGATCTGTCCTGCAGGATGATTCGCCCAGGGATCCTGCCCCTTCGGTCCGCACCAACCGTCGGGGTCGGTGTCACGTCCCAGAAATTGCGTTTGAAAATGAAGATGTGGTCCGGTGACACAGCCCGAATCGCCGACAACGGCGATTTCCTGCCCAGCTTCGACAGGACCAGGATCGACCAGGATATCACTCAGATGCCAGTACAGCGTGCGATAACCGTTGCCATGGTCAATGATGACGGCGCGGGCGATACCACACCCATCGTCGGAGTTGCCCGCAAATACCACCGTGCCCGCCGCAGCAGCCAGCACTTTGGTAGGTGCCGCCGCCGCATAATCATAGCCATCGTGTCCGTCATACGATATATTGTTGACCTTATCGCCGCGATAGGTCACGATTGTGCCGTTTTCGCGCAGGAACGGCGTGTCATGATCGAAAAAAGAACTGATAGCATACGAACGGGGCAGCGGCAACGTCATGAACGGCCTGGCGACCTCGTGCGCTGGCGGAAGCGTAATGCGGGGATCGCCCCACAAGCGCGTGAAGGTCTGCACGAACGCACCGGAGCCACCATCGAGTTTCGCGGCTAACTGGTCGGCGGTGGTCGTCGCCGCCAGCACACGCGCTACCGCATAATCGCTGACCTCGAAACTGGCAGGAATCGCCGAATGTGTGGCATCGTTATATGTCAGGTCGGGGCGTTCGGGAAAGTCGCGTTGTGCGTGGTGCAATTCACGAACCGCCCAGCGTGTTTGCGCGATCAGCCCACGCCAGCGTCCATCGTCGCCGTGAAAGCCCAGCGCCCAATCGACGCGATCGGCGGGTCCATCGGCTTGCGTCACTATCCCACTTTGCTGCTCGATCAGCGCGAGGACGACCTGCGGATTAATACTATAGAGTGAGGTCTGGCTCGCCAAAACTTCTGCGAAGGAATACTGCCCCCGCCCGATTGGAACGCGCACGCCCTTCAACGGTCCGGCCTGAGTATCCAGGTAGGCTTGAATCTGCGCGGCGTAAAAGTTTTCAGCGTAGAAGAATTGGCTTGTATCGATCACCGATGCCCGCGTTACGGAAGGCTGCGACACATCGGGTGCTGGCACTTCGGCTCCAGTCGTCGGCGAAACTCCGGTGGCTGGGGTTGGCTCGGCGACAGTTAAACTGTCGCCGTCAGGCACGGCACTCGGCACGAGGTCGGGGTCGCGTTCGGTTTGCGTCGTCGGTATAGGAGCAGCCAGGGCACTTGGTTCGGGCAGCATCGAACTTTGCCGTGCTACCAGTACCGAAGTCCACACGAGGGTTCCAAGCAATACAAGCTGTACGATCGCCAGACGGACGCGCCGTGAAAGACGAGGGAACGAGTTCATGCCTTCGAGTATAGCACGATCTCACGGCGGTCTAAACGAGAAGCACCGGACGGTCCGGTGCTTCTGGAACAGCGTTGCTACAGGTTGCGCCTAGTAGATACGAGCGCGGTTCTCACCATTGTCGGCGGGAGTATCGTCGCCCTCGTCACCCAACATTGGACTTTCGGCGTCTGCATCCTCGTAGGCATCGACAGTGCGCTCGAACAGACTTTCGTCGGTGCCGTCGTTGAAGGTGCTCATCCCAACCGATCCCGCGTAGGTCAGCCCATCCGACGAGAAATCGATCGGGTTAGGCGACGTGATCGGTACAGAATCATCGCCCGCGTCAGGAATATCGGGCAGTGGATCGTTTGGTCCGAAATCTATGCCTTCGGTCGTCTCAGGGTTGCGCTCATCAGGTGTCAGTGCCATGTAAACACTCCTTTGCCACTACTACTGTGTGTACGCGCATGAATCATGCCATCCCGCTCGTCGCCGCCATCCGGTCCGTGGCCTGACGATCTTGCCAGGTTTCGTAGATATCTGCGATCACATCGTCGATCGGCGCACGGTGCGTTTCGACATCGATGACCTCCACCTGCGCGGCGGCTTGTTGCAACAGAGCCGCAGTCGACACATGCTGTGCATCGAATACATATTCATGCCGATTTGCCTCGCTTCGGACAAGGATGGCAGCCTCAAACGATGGCGCGAACGTATCCGCCGTTTCCAGCACCAGGCGCCGACGATCGCCGAATTCGCGGCGCAAACGCTGCCAGTCTCCGGCATAGGCCAGTTCACCCTGTGCGATCATGACGACCCGCCCCGCCAATTGTTCGAGTTCGGACATATCATGGCTCGTCAGCATCACAGTCACCTGCTGCTCGCGGTTGATCTCGGTGATGAATTGGAGCATGTTGCGTTTCGCCAGCACGTCCAGTCCAATCGTCGGCTCGTCCAGGAATAGAATTTCCGGTTCGTGCAGCAGCGCCAACCCCAGGTCGGCACGCATGCGCTGCCCCAGGCTGAGTTCGCGGACCAGGCTATTGAAGAAATCCTTCAGCCCCAGTACCTCTTGCACCAGCGCCACCATGCGCGTGTAGCGTTCGCGAGGGACATTCCATACAACGCGCTTCCACTCGAACGATGCCGACACAGGATGATCCCACCAAAGTTCGCTGCGTTGTCCAAACACAACACCGATACGACCTACATAACGCACGCGGTCGCGTATGGGGTCCATGCCCAGCACACGCACCGTGCCTTGCTCTGGCACCAGCATACCCGACAGCAATTTTACCGTCGTTGATTTGCCTGCACCGTTGGGACCGGCATACGCGACGATCTCGCCGCGTCGGATCTCCAGGTCGATGTTTTGAAGCGCCTTGACCTCGCGTATGCGCGGGTGGAGCAACGTTTGAAACGCTTCGCGCAAATTTTCCGAGCGTTGACGCTGGCGAAACGTTTTGGACACGCCCTTGAGCTCAACCACGATGTCCGAAGCTGAGGTAGCGTTGTGAGCCAGTGTGTCCATATTGGACCATTCCTTTTTTGAATACAAAGATAGCCAGAAGGCTGAACACGATGGCGGCGATTGGTGTTGCCAACCCGGTCGATACACGAGCGTCGATGCCCATCAAAAAACGGCAGGGCATCCATGCAATAAACCCGGTCGGCAGGAACGTGAGTAGCCCCGTCGTCATAAACGCGCCCAAGCCGTCGAGCGGAAAGATTTTGAGTTGGTTCATCAGTCCCAACGTACCTGTGCTGAGTTCCTCGGCACCTCGTGGGGACCAGAACGCCAGACTACCCCAGGCATAGGAGAAGGCGAGCATTATTGTCGCCGATGCTACGATGTTGAGCACAAGCCAGCCAATCCATGGTGCTGAGAGCGCCATGCCAAGCGTGCCTATCGCCCAGGCCAGCAGCGCAAACCCCGGCAATAAGATCGCTGATCCAGAGAACGGCAAAAACCCTTCGGTCAGCAACGACAACCACATTGGTTGTGGCTGTACCAAAATATGATCCAGTTGCCCACGCCCGACACGGCGGCTGATGTACAGCACGTTGTAGCCAAAGAACATTTCGACCAGCCCTGTGACGATGGTCGCATATCCCAGCATAAAGATGATCTGTGGCTGCGTCCACGCACCGATGCCATCGAACCGTTCGGCGAGCAGCACTATCGCCGTGACCGACGCGATGTTCAGGATCGCATCCGAAAGATAAAAGGTCAGAAAAAGTTTCGGCACACGCGTGATCCACAGAAAATCCATGCGTGCATATAACCACCACAAGCGTAACAGCGTGCGTAGGGCTCCACGAATACCGTTAGCCTCCATAACTCACCAGCCTTTGTCGATTCACGTTCCACGACCAGTTCGCGACAGGCCACAGGATCGCCGACCACGCAAGCTGAAGGAGTAACAGCAGCAAGGGATTACCAGTGGCGGTGTAGATACGCAGCGGCGCCGAGGCCATCGCCGCGAAGGGCAACCAACCGAAGATGGTGCCCAAGTTCCAGGGCAACAGCGACAACGGCACCAACGCGCCCGACAGCAGCGTGCTGACGGCGGCACGCATGTTGTTAACCGCCCAGACACTTGACTCCATACGCACGATGATGGCGGCAAAGATGAATTCAAGCGCCAATCCTACCGATACACCCAGGCAGAGACTGATGACGAACAGCAGTCCATGCATGATGCTGGCTGGAAGTGGATTGACACCGAACAGCGGCGCGATGAGCAACAGGGGCAACGAAAAGACGCCCCAGCCGAACACCCAACGCCCGACGGTTTCGGCGGTGAATTGCCCGTACATGCTCATAGGTCGCAGGAAGCGTGTAGCAATCGAGCCTTCCCAGAAGGCGGTGTCGATATTGGTACGGGTGTTGAGCGGATCAGCAAAGGCTTCCGCGATCAGCGTGTAGGTCAGCAGCACCCCAATAGTCAGGCCGGACGCTTCTTCGCCCACGCCCAGCACCGTGCGCCAGATCGATAGCAAAACGACGACACGCAGCACGCGCATGACGTAATCCAGCATAAAGAGCGGACTATCACCAACAATGCTGGTGGCGGACATCGTTGCCGTCTTAATATATTTTTGTGCGTTTCCAAGAATGCCAACTCGGTTGGATGGAGCATCTTGTCCGTTCACGCTCCGCATGGTTGAGCCTCCGGTGATGTGTGGCACAGCAGGTCCATGGCATGCCGAAGGCACAAAAAAGCCGTGAACCTCAACTGGCCCACGGCTTGAAACGACTAGAGGAATGTCAGGTGTTAAGCTCGTTTTTTGGGCGCAGTTATCCTATGTGCGCGCAGCGTTGCGCCACGAAAGCCACACAATTCGTACAGATAACCCGCCGTAAGCATAGTGTTCCTCGCAACCGAACGAAACCTAGAGTAGCAGAGCGATATGTTTATGTCAATACCTCCTGTGCCTGTTGGGTGCATCCAAGAGTTGTCAGGCGGTTTTCCTGAGTGCTTCTCGACATTGCTGCTTGACACTCCACGCCTTGCGCCAGGGATGCCCATCCCTCGGTTGAGATAGCTCTGCACGAAGGCTCGCCATCACTTCAGCCGACAGCCCCGACCGTCCTCCTTCTCCCGAGGCAGGTTCTTGTTCCATCTCAGTCTGCATTTCAGCCTCAGGCTTCAGTCTTCCACACTCCTGATTCGTCTTTCGCACATATCCTCGCTTCTTCCCCTTCCGCGTCCTCATCGCTTCCTCCCATCGCTCACTCCGCTGCCACGCCCGTACCACTGCCACCCGCTCCCCTCCCTCTACACTCCAGATCATTCCTGCTCCTTTCAACCGCGCACTCACCACCTGCTTACATCCACTTTCGATCGTACCACTGCCGATCTGTAAGCCCCGCGCTCGATACTCCCCATACTTCATCCGTTCCTTATGTGTCGTGTAATAGCTGCGTGCTGCTTCGACCGCTTCCCCTCCGTTCGTCTTCTGCCCAAGTTCTGTCAGCACCTCCTCCACTCTGCCTTCCCATAATGCACGCTCCTGTGCCCGTGCCCACTGCTGCGCTTCCTGATCACTTCCCCACAGTCCTTTCGCTGCGTTCCAAATGTAGCTACTGGCGTGATACCAGTCCACGATTTGCGTTGCCTGCGGAAAATGCATCTCCGCAATGTTCCATATCCAATGCGCTCCATCTGCCACCACCACGACTTCACCTGCTTCCTCAACCCCTCGTCGCGCCGCTTCCTGCCAGAGCTGCCAGCCAAACGTTTCTGCGTCACACAACGCCGTGATGTAGCTGACGCGATGGGCATGAATCTCATGGTGCTCGGGATGCGTGCGCGAGCGGCGCGTGTGTGTTTGGTAACATGCGCCGACTTTGAACTCACTCCAACCACGCTCATGCAGATGCGCCAACACGCCATCCATGGAGATGTACAAGCGTGAAGGAGGCTCTGAGCAAGCACGCGAAGGGCGTGGTGTGGTGGGGATATCGTGTCCAGCTTGCAGGAGTGCAGCGTGGTCGGACTGCTGGGCAAGCAAGGTGGCACCAAGGGTTTCAGTCGCATCCAGTATGGTCGTGGGAGAAAGATGGAGCATGGTGAGACGCTCCAGGACGGTGGCGGCTTGGGCAAAGGAATCTTGAGTTGCACCGAGGAGCGCAAGCAGTTCGTCGAGGGCAAGCGAGCGGCTGCCAGCGCAGAAAGCACGTTCGTCGTCCAAGGGAGCAGAGCCATGATGACATGAAGGGCAAAGGTAATAGGCACGAGGGATGGAAATCGAACCGAGGGTGGTGAGGACAGAAGCGGAGCGGATGCGTTGAAAGCATGCGGAGGCACCACAGGAGCAGGGGATGGAGCGCGGAGGGTCGGCAGGGATGAGCAGAGCGAGCAGACCAGCAAGGAGGTGAGAAGCGAAGTCTTTGGAGAGGCGAAGGACAAGAGTTTCAATGTCGGCGAGGGTCTGGGAGGGGTCAAGAGCGGAGGCGGCAAGGGAGTGAACGAGGTCGGGAAGTCGGTCAGAAAGCGAAGTGAGCAAGGCGTTGATGTGAGCTTGGTGTGTGGTAGGATGCATAAAGACCTCATGAGATGAGCCAGAATCGGGCGGTAGGAACCACGATGCTAGCACATGTCAGTGAGGTCTTTCATGTC
This sequence comes from uncultured Chloroflexia bacterium, assembly GCA_963782315.1. Taxonomy (GTDB): domain Bacteria; phylum Chloroflexota; class Chloroflexia; order Chloroflexales; family Kallotenuaceae; genus JBBSGA01. Next base: position 364,758 of record CAWAJS010000036.1, on the reverse strand, counting down.
TGACAACTCTTGGATGCACCCGTGCCTGTTCCTCGCTTTTCCACAAACGCTGCATTTCAGGTGAAGTCGCCAGTAGCGTGTCGAGCGTCCCTTCGGCCTCGATGCGTCCATCTTTGAGAACGATAATGTGGTCGGCACGCCGCAGCGCCGCCCGACGGTGCGAAACTACCAGGCAAGTAGGATGCTGCATATCCTCACCATGCTCGGTCGAGCGTAGACGTTCCCACAGCAGATGCTCGGTTTCAACGTCGAGAGCGCTCGAAAGGTCGTCGATCACCAGGAGTTCGGGGTCGCGCACAAACATACGGGCAGCGGCGGCACGCTGCACCTGTCCACCTGATAAGCGTACGCCGCGCGGTCCGACGACGGTATCGAGGCCCCGTTCGAGCGTAGGAATGTCCTGCTCCAGTACGCCCAGCCGGATCGCACGTTCCAGATCGACCTCGCCTTCCGGCAGACCCATCAGAATGTTGTCACGCAGCGTTTCCGAGAACAAACGCGGCACCTGCGCGATATACGCCGAGCGTGGTGGGTGAAAGAACGTCCCGGCGTCCGCGACACGCTCACTGTTCCAGAACACGTCACCCGCATCTTTGGGTAGTAAGCCCGTCAGGACACGCAGCAGCGTCGATTTGCCCGAACCGACACGTCCAGTAATGACGGTGAACGAACCGCGTAGCAGCCGCAGATCGATGTCAGCGATGCCGCCGGTGCTTCCGGCATAGCGAAACCGCAGACCGCGCACGTCGAGGCGATCTAGCCGATCCGCGGGGGTTCTCGGAACGAATGGCATCGGCGGCGGGTCGCCACGGTCGTAGGTTTCCTGATGTGCCACCAGCACCGACCCAGGCTCCGGTGCCACGAGTGCTTCGAGTCGCCGGATCGATACCACTTGCGTCGAATAATCGCCCACGAACGTGCCGATCTGCGACGGCAGATCCGTGGTGAACCACAGGTAATACACGAACAGCGCGAAGTCACCGACCGTAAAGGTTCCGGCGCTCATGGCGCGTCCTGCCAGCAAGATCGTGATGCCGATGCCAAACACGGTGATGTTCTCATTGATGGAATGTAGCACACCGCGTGCGAGACGCTGGCGCAATTCCGCATGCCGTCGCGTATCGCTCAAACGCTCAAAGCGTTCGACCACATCATCCTCAGCGTTGGCGACCTTGACCGCCTGTACAGCACCCAGGATTTCGCCCAGATAGCCCGTGATCGCTCCGGCAGCGTCACGGCTTTCGTGCCACCCGCGCAGAAAATGCGCCCAGGCGACCCGCGAGGCGACGATTGATGCAAGCATCGGTATGACGATGATCAGGGTGATCTGGAGGTTAATGCTCGCCATGATCAGCAGCGCCACCACCGAACTGAAGATATGCCCAGCCATGTGCGGAAACCAGGTCGGGAAATCAGATGTTTCCGCTACGTCATCGCTCAGGCGGTTGATCGCATCGCCCGACGACACCGGCAACGGCACGGCTCCCGGTCGGCGCAAGATGCTAGCGACCACGTTCGAGCGTATGAGCGCTCCCACCCCAAGCCGAAATGTCACGTCATACCAACCGGAACCAAGCAGCGTCGAGAGGCGTGCCAGTTCCACCGACACGTACAGCGCCACAAGCGCAAGCGGGCTCCAACTCGTGGCGGATGCACCCGCCAGTGTGTCAAAGATCGCTTTTTGGATCAGCCCTGGTACTACCCGTGCGGCGAGAAAGATGAACATACATGCGAACAGCACCAGATACGCCAGCGGGCGATAGCGGATCAGTCCCCAATTGAATGGACCAGTGTTGATATGCGAGGACATCGGCGCGGGTGCCGGCTTCGCCGATTCGGCATTCGTCACGATCATACGAGTGCCTCCTCAAGCCCGGTTTGCAGGAGACGGTAGAAATGCGACGACGGATCACTCGCCAATTGGGTACGTGGGCCAAACTCTACGATCCGACCAGCTTCCAGGATCATGATGAGATCGGCACGTTGCACGGTTTGCAGGCGGTGGGCAACGATGATGCCCGTGCGCGACGCGCCTTCCGGTTCGAGCAGGCGATCAACCGCACGTTCCATCAGGCGTTCCGTAGCAGGGTCGAGCCGCGACGAGGCTTCGTCAAGCACTACCAGACCAGGATCGCGCAGAAACACGCGGGCGAACGCCAGCAGTTGCGATTGACCTGCCGACAGTCCCTGCCCGCTCGCGCCCAACACCGTGTCGAGGCCAGCAGGCAGCGATTCGATCCATGACCATAATCCAAGATCGACCAGCACCCGACGAATGTGCGCGTCGTCGATGTGCTGATTAAAGAATGTCAGATTGTCGCGCACCGACGCATGAAAGAGTTGCACGTCCTGTGTCACCATGCCGACACGCGCCCGCAAGTCGGACAATGCCACGCCCTTGATATCGACATCGCCGATGCGGATCGCGCCCGCGGTCGGATCGTATAGCCGGAACAACAGCCGTGTCAGGCTAGTCTTGCCGCTGCCGGTTCGCCCCAACAATCCTAGTACCTGCCCCGCCTCCAACCGGAACGAAAGGTCGTGCAGGACGTTCGTGGCAGCGATGCCGGGATCGTCGTCGTAGGCAAAGCTTACATCATCGAACGCCACCGGCAACGCGCCAGCGGGCAGCGTCGCCCGTACATCCTCTGTCACCTTGCGGCGTACATCGAACAACGATTGCACCCGGCCAATGCTCGCCGTAGCCTGTTGCAGATTCTGGATCTGCTCGCGCAGGCTTTCGAGCGGTGCGGAAAGCATCCCAACATAAAAGACGATAATGTAGGCCGCACCCAGCGACACAGCGCCTTGCGTGTACAGGTACGCTCCGAGCGCGAGGCCAACAGCATAGCCCAACACCGCGAGCGCGTTGGTGACAAAATTGGTGAAGCTCCCCAGCAGGTTTGCGGAGCGTTGTGTGACGAGTGTCGTACGCATCAGGCGGTACAACCGTGCCATCACATACGCCTCACCGCCGTTGGCACGCACGTCCTCGGTGCCGGTGATCCGCTCCTCGATAAATCCAAATTGTTCGGCGGACGCCTGACGTTCGGCGTCCCACCGCTGGACGGCGAGGTTCTGAATCGCGCCCAGCACGGCGAATACCAGCAGCGTGTACAGGCTCAACCCCAGACCAATCCGCCAGTCCTCGCGGAACAGCAGCAGCAGCACGCCAACGATCAGCAGAGCATTGCTGACGACCTGAATGACCAGTTGTGAAAAGAAGTTGGCGAGTTCGTCAACGTCGTTGTCGATGCGCTCGATCAGTTCACCCGGCGTATGGAACTTATGGAACGGCATGTCGAGCCGCAACACATGGCGCGCCAGGTCGGTACGCAGTGCGTTGGTGGCAGTCCACGCCACGTTCTCGCTCATGTATAACGTGCCAAGCGCGAGCGCACGTTGCGACAGGCCAATCGCGATAAAGAGCAGCGCCGCGACGGTCAGGGCAGTTTGCGAACCGCCCTGCTGGGTCGTGTCGATGAAGTAGCGCACGATCTGCGGGTTGACCAGTTGCAGGGCAATGCCGCCGAACAACAACATCAGCCAGCAGCGCAACCCGTCGTTGTTGCGGGCGAAGGTAGTCGGAAAGCAGATTCCGGTAATGCGTTAGAGGTATGTGCATCTTTGTCCTTTCGGAGCGGTAGTGAAAGAAAACAACCGGGCGCATCGAGGCGCTCGTTTATGACGAGTCGGTCCATCAGTTCGTTCGTACAACATAGGCCTCATCGAGATAAAACAAAAGGCCACGGGCTCGGCCCGTGGCAAAGTCAAACGCCAGGGCATCATCAGCCCCGTGATCGGCACAAAAACGACCAGGGAGCTAACGCTATGCTCGCATAGTCGGAGTTAAATAACATGACCACGGAGCTTACCTCCATGGTCGCAGGATACGATGGTCGGTGCCAACGACAGCAAGCGTCAGCAAAACATCGCGCTATTGCGGGCGCTGCCCATAGTCAGAATATTGTGATAAGGTTGAGGCTTATCGATAGATCAGCAAGCGCACTCCATGGAGATACAGGTTGTCGTGGCTTGTGCTGACATGATCGCGCTCCTTCGTATTGAATAAGACGAATATACGCTCGCAAAACTACAAAGTCAAGAGGCTTGAGTGTGGAATGACTGGTTGAACAGCACCCTTTGCGGCACGTGCATCAGCCAACCATCATCGCGATATGCATACAATGGTCTTATGCTGCACCAAGGGCCTGTGCATCTTGTACGATGCAGCGTTCTTCATTCATTGTTGGGATACGACTGGAGAAAGCGACGATCTTTGCGGGTTGGCTGGACCAAAGCACATACTGCGGTTTCCCGACGCACCGCACGCGAGCGTATGGAAATCCAACGTAGTTCGGTGGGCGGCGCACGTCACAAGGTTCTTCAACCATACGCTCGATGATACCCTGCAACCACTGACTACACCCGAATATATGCGATAGGATCAGCCAGGTCTATTCTCCGTTAAGCGCTATGTGAAAGAGCTTGGTTTATGCATGATCGGCGCACACAAAAGCTTTCCTTTTTCATATCACTGGCGGTGGCAGTACTGCTTATCGGCGGTGCTATCGCTCTCAAATTGACCAGGGTCGAGGAACGCCTGACGCTATGGGGGCTAAACGACTTCTTTCGCAGCGAATACTTTCACGTTTCAGCGCACATCTTCCTGTACGGTACGTTGACTGCTGGCATCTATGGCGTACTCAGGAGACAGTGGCGACGCACATTGCAGGCAGTGATGACACTTGGCCTCGTTCAAGAAGCGGCACAATCACTGTTATTCGGTCGCGCAATGGGAAGCGGTGAACTCTGCGACCTTGGCATCGACCTGCTGAGCGCCAGCCTCGTGCTGCTGACGATCCATTGGGCGAGACAGCGGTTCCTGGTTCCGGTGCGACAGGAAAAAAGTTGACACCAGTGTGGGTTATTACACTCTTGATGCTACTTCCTGCCCGCTGCAATCAGTGGGGTAGCGTCCCCACGGCACGCAGATGTTCGCCAACCCACCGTGCATCCTCCTCGCCGAGCGCAATGTCAGGCGGTTTCGTGTAGTCTACCGATAAATCGTAGCCAAGTGCATCATATACAGTCGTAAGAGCAAGCTGTAAGTCGAGCATCACATCCGTATCGCCCGCCAGAAGGGGTACAGGCACGCTCGGCAGCGGTTCAGCAAGCATGATCTTCCACACTTCGACGACGGGGCGCCGTTCGGCGCGGCTGAGAAATACAAAGTATGGTGCCTGGGGAAGTGGCTCGTGCATCGGGACGCGCTTACCAGAACGCAACAGGTCTATTTCTAGCAGATGCGTCGTGCTTAACAAAATACGTCGGCGTTTATCCAGGTATTCCGTGTAGCCTTCGCCGCGCTTGTTGACGGGGGATAACACTTCGATTGCCGTTACGAGTTCGCGGTTCGCAACATCGCGAATCTCAATGCTGGTGACAGGCACCCGTTCTGGTATTACTGTCGTCATTAGGAGCGGCGCGATAGCAGCGCCACCCGATGTCTGCCCAAGTGTTCCCTGACCATATGCTGTAACGCTGACATCCGGATACATAGTGCTGGACGCTATTACGATATCATCTGGGCTTTCCATCACGAAGCGTCGCATGGTTCGCACGATATACTTTGGTCGGAGCTTTGGAGCAAGCTGGCGCGCGATCTCGGTACTAAGTTCCGTATGCACGCTCATCCATTCAGAACCTTCGAGATAGGGGTCCATACCAGGAAATGGTGAAGGCATACGATTAACATCCTTTTCGAGCGCCAGCAAAGCGCCATACAAACCACGATCTATGTATATTGTACAGCAGCGCTAGGCGATACCAAGCTCCACTGGATGCGCCTCAAGCAATCCTGCCTTCATCGTCATTTTCGGCGATCAATTCGCCCGTCCACAGGCGCTGCATCTCCTCAGACGAGACGAGCAACTGATCGAGCGTTCCCATAGCCTCGATACGCCCATCCTTCAGCACGATGATCTGGTCGGCGCGGCGCAACGCGGCACGACGGTGCGAAACGACCAAACAGGTCGGCCGGTCATCCGGAGTTCGCTCGTCGGGACGTAGCCGCTCCCACAGCATGCGCTCGGTTTCGACGTCCAGCGCGCTCGAAAGGTCGTCGAACACCAGCAATTCGGCATCACGCACGAACATGCGCGCCGCCGCCGCACGCTGCACCTGTCCGCCCGACAGCCGCACGCCACGCGGTCCGACCAGCGCATCCAGCCCATCTCCATCCCGGCAACATCATCCTCCAGCACCGCTCGGTAGAGCGCACCGTCGAGATCGACCTGATCGGGCGGCAAACCCATCAGGATGTTGTCGCGCAACGATTCGCTGAACAACCGCGGCACCTGTGGCGTATAGGCGGCACGCGGCGGTACCAGGAACGTCGAAGGGTCGGCGACCAGCTGACCGTTCCAACGCACCTCGCCCTGGTCAGTCGGCAGCAGACCCAAGTAACGCACGCACCAACGTTGATCTTACCCGCGCCGATGCGCCCGGTAATAACCGTAAAACTACCACGCGGCACCATACAGGTCGATATCCTCGACACCACGCTCCGATCCGGGATAATGATAGGTCGAGGCCGACGAATCTCCAGGGTTTCCAGACGATGCGCGCGCTCTTCGGCTCGAACGGCACGTCCGGCAACGCACCCTCGACATAGATCGGACCTGGCGCGGTCAGCGCACGCGGCGGGGCATCTTGCAGCAAGCCATTCATGCGCTCGATCGACACGCCCGCCTGCTTATAGCCAGCCAGCAGACGACTGATCCAACGCGGGAAACGCCGCGATCGAGTCAGGTAACTCGCGAACAAGGTGAAATCGCCGACCGTGAAAGTGCCAGCGCGCATCGACTGTGCGGCCAGCAGTAGGATCAACCCCATACCCAGGTTAAGCGTATTGGTATTGAACGAATTGAGCATCTCGGAAAACAGTCGGTCCTGCAAGGCTGCTTTGCCACGCACAGCGTTCAGGCCACGAAAATACTGCACCATCCGCTGCTCGGCCGCCGCGCTCTTCACCGATTGCACCGCACCAAACATTTCGCCGATGAAGCCGGATACTCGTCCTGTCGCTTCACGACTATGTTTGCGGTAGCGACGAATAGTGTGCCCCATGAAATGCACCATCGCGACGATCGCCGCCAACGGCAAGAACACCGCCATCGTGATCGTGAGGTTGATGCGGGCCATGATCACCATCGCCACGACCATGAAGACGAACAGTCCGGTGGTGTCTACCCACGCATCCAGAAAGATCAGCATTTCGTGGACATCATCGCGCAACCGGCTCAAAGCCTCACCAGGCGATGCGGGCAGCGTGCGTGTACCGGATCCTTGCATCAGCCAACTAAACATATTGCGACGCAGCAACGCTTCAAGCGAAAACCAGAGCGTCAGGTACAGCATCCAGAACGACGACCCACACGACCATCCTCAGCCCTTCCGTCGCCGCGAGAAGTCCCAGCAAACCCCACACACCGAACCGGGCGGGTGCTTCGCCCGACAGCGTATCGAAAAACATACGCGTGTCAGGAGCCCAGTCAGCAACGGGATAAGCCAGAAAGACCACCCACACAGTGAGACCAAAGATCGACTAACACGGCCGGTATGGCGGCGATGCGCCAAGCGGTTCGCCAGGTCATACCAACACCTCCTCAAGTCCCGTTCGCATGAGTTGCGCGAAACGCGAGGTCTGGTCACGCGCAGTCGTTTCGCGAGCGCCATGCTCCACGATGCCGCCATTTTCCAGGATCATGATCTCGTCAGCGCGCGCCACAGTGCCAAGTCGGTGCGCGATGATGATGCCAGTACGATTTTCGAGCAATCGTGCGATGGCGTGATCGACCAACCGTTCAGTCGCGGGGTCAAGCCGCGAGGATGCTTCATCCAGGATCACCAGGCCAGGATCGCGCAGGAACACCCGCGTGAACGCCAGTAATTGCGCCTCGCCCGCCGAAAGCCCACCGCCACCAGCCGCGAGTTCGGTATCGAGTCCGTTCGGCAACGCCGCGCACCATTCCCACAGCCCGATGTCGCGCAGCACCGCTCGATCGCTCGTCGTCGATCTCGGGATCGAAGATAGGTCAGGTTATCGCGCACGCTGGCCTGAAAAAGCTGCACGTCCTGCGTCACGATGCCGATCCAGCCACGCAGATCGGCGAGACGGGCGTCACGCACGTCCTGCCCGCCCACCAGGATCGCGCCAGCAGCAGGATCGTAGAGCCGTTGCAGCAGGCGTGTCATCGTGGTCTTGCCACTGCCGGTACGGCCCAACAGACCCAGTACGGTTCCTGGCTCCAGTCGAAAGTCGAGGTGATGCACTACCGGCTCGTCCTGGTCGTAGCTGAACGTCACATCGCGGAACTCGACCGCCAGCGGTCCGGCTGCAACTTCCGCACCCGGACCATCCAGAATCGTCGGGCGCAGGTTCAGTAACTTCTTGCACGCGGATGACGCCTGCTCCTGCCCGCTGGAACTCCTTCATCTGCTCGGCGATCTCCTCCAACGGTTGCCGCAGCATCATGGTGTATTGCACGAACAGATACACCGTGCCGATAGTGATCGATGCCCGCCTGGAACAGATAGGCCCCCGAGCCGAATACGATCAGGATGCCGATGGTGAACAGGACGTTGGTGACGAGCCACAAACTGGCTCCAAACATGCCCGCCGTGCGGCCTTTGCCGTACAGTTCGCGCATCCAGTGGAAGAAACGCTGCATGGCATAGGCACCGCCGCCGTTCGCCCGCACATCTTCCAGCGCGTTGAGGCGTTCTTCCAGAAAGCCATACAGGTTGGCGTTGGCTTCACGCTCCGCTGTGAAATGTGGCACGGCGCGGTCGCTGAACCAATTAAGCACCAGGAACGCAACGATTGAGAACAGCGACAGCACCGCGCCAACGCGCCAGTCTTCGAGCCACACCACTACCAGCACGCCCAGCATCAATAGGAAATTGCCCAGGATGCGAATCACCAGTTGTGAAAACAGGTTCGCCAGCGCCGTAATATCGCTGTCGATGCGTTCGATCATCTCACCGGGCGTGTGCTTGTGGTGGAACGGAAGGTCGAGGTTCAGACAATGCAACGCGAGGTCGGCACGCAACACGTTCGTCGCGCCCCAACCGACCTGCTCGCCGAAATACGTCGCGGCGACCGACAGCACTTGTGTCAACAGCGCGACACTGATGAAGAAAATGCGCGGCCTGAACCAGCAGGGCGACCGCACCGCCAGCCGCTGCCGTGTCGATGAAATAGCGCAGGATCTGTGGGTTCAGCAGTTGAAGCCCGATGCTGCCCAGTACCATCACGCACAGGAGCGTGGCGCGCAGCCGTAAAGGTTTGAGGTACGTCGCCAGCAAGCGCCAGCGATGTGGAAGCGACAGGTTCATAGAACGTATATCTCACCTGCGCCATCCCACCGGGCTAGCCATGCGCTAGCCCAACGTGATATGGAAACAGGTTATAGCTGCTTTGAGTATTGCAGCGATGTGTTGGTCTTGCGAAACCCAACCGATTCATATAAGTCGCGTCGCACCCGTGGGGTTATCGCCGTCGACGCCCAGCAGCGCGGTCTCGACGCCATCCGCCTTGAGGCGCTGCAGGCCAGCCAGGACCAGCGCCCGTCCAAGTCCGATCTTGCGATGCCCACGCCGCGTCCCAAGCAGTTCGATCCAGCCTTCGGACCGCCCGCTTCGCTGCGTTATCCGACGCGGAAACGATACACCAGCAGAAACCGGCGACCGATCCATCCGGCGCAATCGCCGATAAGATCACCCTCGGCGGTGTAATGCGGCGACTTCATACGATGCAGACGCTCGACGAGGACCATATCGTGATGGTTGTAATGATCGATGAACGATTGGTTGAAGGCCAGCAGCCACGGCTCGACCTCTTCCTCACCGTGAACGTAGCTCAATGTGTAGCCTGTCGGGAACTGCGGCTCCGGGATCGGCTCGCTCAGCGAACGACTCATGCGCCAGAAATAGCGTGCGACCGACAGACCATGACGCTCAAGCAGCGCCAGTACCCGTTGGTTCGTGTCGCGGGTGCTAGCACGCAGCCGTGCTGGCTTTTCACGCTCGCCTCCGACCTTACGCATGCGTTCCTCACCCCAGGCGATGATATCGTCCTCCAGTTCGCCATCTCGGTGGTCGGGATGTGCCTTGAACCAGAGGAAGCCATCGGCTGATTCGCCTTCCACTGGTATCCAGAGTTGCCCGAAACCGATCAATTGCCCTTGCGCGTCCTGCCAGAGTCGCATGTCGCGTGCAGGGTCCAGGCTGGGAGAATCGAACTCCACTCGAAGTTCTTCAACAGAAATGCCTTCGTCCAGTTTGTCCACAGCCTCGCAGGCGTTGAGCAGATCGGCGATGGGAGCCAGGTCTTCCTCTCCCACAAATGCGCGTGTTGTTAACGTCTGCATGATGTTCTCCTTGTGTGGTAAACCTAATAGGTCACGGCTGCGTCGATTTCCTCGCGCAACCGGGAATAACTGATGTAGCGCACCGTCGAGATGTCGCCATCTTCAACGGCCTGACGCACGGCACAATCCGGTTCGTGCAGGTGGGTGCAGGGCTGAAAGAAACACTCACCGATGAATGGGCGGAACTCACGGTATAGCCAGTCGAGGTCCTCCGCCGGAACCTGCCATAAGCCCATCTCCCGAATACCGGGCGTGTCGGCGACGTACCCGCCACCGTCGAGCGGGTGCAGTTCTGCGAACACGGTCGTATGCTTGCCTTTGCTCAGCGCATCGCTGATGTCTCCGGTACGCAACTGCAAGCCTGGCTGCATGGCATTGAGTAAGCTTGATTTCCCCACACCGCTCGGACCACTTAGCGCCGAAAGCTTGTTGTGCAGATGGTCGCGCAGATCGTCGATGCCGATGTGCTGCTTGGTGCTGGTGAACAGCACCGGATAGCCGATCGCGGCATACGGCGCGAACAATTCCCGCGATTCTTCGGCAGGAACCAGTTCGCATTTATTCGCGACGATCACCGCTTGCATGTCGTTCAATTCCGCCATGATCAGGTAGCGGTCGAGCATTCGGAGATGCGGTTCGGGATTGGCGACGGCAAAGACGATCACGATTTGATCGGCATTCGCCACGATCACGTCTTCCTTCCAGATGCCCTTTTGTCCAGCGGCACGCCGTGCGAGCTTCGGACTGGCGCGGCAGTACTTCCTCGATCGCGCCTTCCTTGTTGAGCGTGGGCGTCACGATCACTTCGTCACCCAGAGTCGCGATATCGCTGGCGACGCGCAGACGCTTTAGACGCCCCCGCAATCTGCAACGCAGAACGCCGTGCTCTGTGCGTGTCCAGAAGAAACCGCTTTGAGATTTTATGACTGTACCGGTGATTTTTTCCATAGGAAAGTTAGCTCCAAAAATATGGTGGTACAGACCAGTGGGGGTTTCCCTCTGGAAACAACACTTGTAGCAAGCGCTGTGTGTGGTCGCCTTCGATGCGCACTCCCGGCTGTCCGACCAGGGTTTCGCTCGCACGATAACCCGTCATCAAGCGAACCAAAGGCGCTCCATGGAAGCGTTACAAGCGCCGCGTCGCGCCCATTGGTGATCCGGGGTTTGCCATGCTCGATGGCGATACCGAGCGAGCCAAGCGGTGTTTCGAGGCGCACATGTGCCTCGGTGTGGCTATATTCAGAGAACGCGATGCGGCGTTCAAGTTCAGGCAGATCGCGCCAAAGAAACCAGGCATATCGAGGACACGTACCATGCCGTGTCCGCCCGCGCCACTGACCACCGACGATGCACCATGTACAAACGCCCAGCGGCTCCAGCGCGTGTCGGGCGTCGCGTTCACACGCACGTCGCGTCCCGGCACCGCATGCGCCAGATACAATCAAACGGTCGAACAACGCCTGCGCCGCCTGATCGTCCAGCGCGGCGATCTCATGGACTTCAATCTGGTGGCGTGGCATGGACGCGCGAAAGTAGCCGCGCACCACACGATCGGGTCAAGGACGACTTCGACCGTTTGTTGGTCAGAGGCCGGACGCCATTCCCATGGTTCATCGGACCGAATTTCGGCGAGTGTGGTCGTCGCCGTGGTGGGTGGTAACAGGCCAGAGGATGGGGTGTCGGCTGTCGTCGCCGGACGGATGGTATAACCGTTGTCGCCAACTGGCGGGAGATCGGCGCCAAGACCATCGCGTACTGCTTTAGTCCAGGCGCGTAACCATAGCGCGGATATAACCAGGCATGGCCCCAGAGCATCGACAGATGGAAGCCATCCTTGATCGCCCAATCGCAGCGCGTCGCGCATGACGAGCGAACAAACACCACGTCCTTCGTAGTCGCGTCGGTCGCGACCGGCGCGACGATGGCGCAGCGTACCTTTGCGATGCCGATGCGTACCGTTCGTTCGATGAACAGCATCATCCCGATGATCTTCCCTTCGATCTCGACAACACGCAGGTGCTCGGGACGAAAACGTGGATCACGATGCATGGTGGTCGTCAACACCGTTGCAAGGCGGCATCACCCGCGGGGAAACGACTTTGCACCAAGTCGATTACTCATCATATTCACTCGATACGCGCTGGACGTGCCTTGGCGAGTAGATCAAGGCGATCGTGACACCTGCGTGCTCATTCCTCATCGTATGCTCCATTGTTGACGAATACCAACGGACCGACAACCGACGGAGGCAACGCACAGTGGTTCTTGCCGACAGAGAGCGTTTGGACGACCATTACGACGTGCAGCATCTTGGAGCATGCGGTTCCGGCGACCAGGTATAAAGGCGCACCGTTCCAGGCGGGCCGGGTTCGATATACAAACGCATCGCACGCATAAACGCACGAACAGGGCATCCAAACGCCGCGATTCGTCCAATAGTGTTCGTGTATATGTGCGATCACATTCATCACCGTTTCCCTTCGCCTGTCTTGCTGTCCAAGTTCTTCAAATTTCCGTATGGCCGCCACTATCCACTCGTCTAGCGCCGTGTCGATGGTCGCATGAGGCGTGCCAGCCATCGGAGCAAGCGTCGTCGTGGTCGTCGAGATCCGACAACCTTCCGTTTCGCTCCAATACCAACATGGAACCCTCCGATATATCTTGATAGGAAGGCCGTACCTTCCCGATAATATACAAAAGCAGCCGTGAGGTTATACTTCCCACGGCTGCTTGCGAGCAATAAAAAACCGTGGGTCCGATGATTCGGGTGTCCACGGCAGTGATGTGCGTTTGATGCTAGAGCATCAACAATAGATCTCCTGCCGGAAGACACACTGCTCCCATGAACATTCCAATCGCCGCGCAGGGCGAGCAATCGCGAGGCATCAACGACCACATCCATCGAACTGGGGACACAATGATGCCATGGGTTATTACGTGGATGTCGCCTACTGTGTAAGAACTTCATCATGTATCCTTTGATTGGTCGCTGTACCATGGTCGTGTTTCCAGCCTCGATTGCAAGGTGTCGCTCGAACATTTCGAGTCGATGCCACAATAGCATGCTGCGTTAACGTTTGTCAAGCATCAAAATCGACTTTGTTACAGGTCGCATGATGTGGGTGCGTTGGGCAAACGTATGATAGGATCGCACACATGGTGACACTCGAACCCATAACCCGCGCTAACTTGCGGGCAGTCACGGCACTCAAACCGCGCGACGACCAGGCATTCCTGATCGATCGGGTCGCGTTTTCGATCGCGAAGGCTGCCGTCGGAACGATGGACGCCCATGGCGATCTACCACAACACCGAGCCAGTCGGATTCGCACGAGGAACGATGGACGCCCATGGCGATCTACCACAACACCGAGCCAGTCGGATTCGCACTGGTCGGGCGTGATGAATGTGGCGTGGACTGGATCGATAGCTTTATGATCGACGGACGCATCAACGCAAGGGCTACGGGCGTGCCGCGCTCCAGGCGCTCCTCGACCGTTTCCAGCGTGCGCCCGATTATCGTGAAACGCGCCTGTCGTATTACCAGGGCAACCAAGCCGCGCCAGCCCTATATCTCGCAGCAGGTTTCACGCATCACGGGTGAGATCGACGCAGACGATGAAGTGTACATGCTGCTCACGCACGGCACTTGAGCGTCAGACCGTAGCACAAACGAACGGTAGGAACAGTATGATCAGGCTCGAACCGATCACACGCGAGAATTTACGCGCTGTCACGGCGCTACAAACCCGCGACGACCAGAATGCCTACGTCGCCACCAACGCCTTTTCGATCGCTCAGGTGTACGTCGAACCACAATGGCTACCACTGGCGATTTACCACAGTGGGCAGCCCGTCGGCTTCGTGCTGCTCGGTCGCGAAACCGATACGGGATACGACTGGATCATACGCTTCATGATCGACCAACACCATCAGGGCAAGGGCTATGGGCGCGCCGCCCTGCTTGCCGCCATCGAACGGCTGCGTGCATCACCAGATCATCGTGAAACACGACTATCATTTGTACATGGCAACGCCGTCGCCGAAACGCTCTACCGTTCAGCCGGATTCCAGCCGACGGGCGAAATCGACGACGGCGAGATCGTCATGCGTCTTGTAAGACCTTCGCACGAACAGCTAGCCTTTGCGACGGAATCGACGTGCGAACGAGGCTCCCGCGACGCCCGCCGCGAAACCAGCGGCGCCCGCACGACGCAGTAGCGGTCGACGCCGCTTGCGAACATCAGCCAGCACCACATGCGCGGCGTTGTAGCCCGACGCCGCGAACACACCGCCGCCGGGATGCGTCGATGCTCCGGTCAGGTATAGGCCGCCGATGCTCGGCACACGGTACGAGGAGAGTTCGGGCAATGGACGGAAGCAAAACATCTGGTCGAACGACATCTCGACGTGCATCACGTTGCCACGCAACAGTCCCAGTTTGCGTTCGAGATCGAGCGGCGTCTGGATATAGCGGTCGGTGATTGCGCCACGCATGTTGGGCGCGTAGCGATACACGACTTCGAGCAGCTTATCGGCTTCGCGTTCGGCGATGCTATCCCAATCCGAGCCATCGCTAAGTTCGTAGGGATGGTACTGGCCCCACACGAACAGCGTATGCTTGCCCGCCGGAGCAACGTCCGGATCGATCGCCGAAAAGGTCATCGCGATCGCCGACGGCTCGCGGGCCGGAACCCCCGTGCGAAAATCGTCATAGCCGCGCTTGAGGTAGGCCGTCGAGGGACACAGCAATTGCAGGCCATGATGGCTTGGATGCGGCTTGCCGCCTGACGGAGCCGCCAGATAATCCGGCAGCGCAGTCGGCGGCGCAACGTACCGCCATGCCAAAGCCGTTGCCGACGCGCACGCGCTCGACACGCTGCCGCCAGATCGCCCGGCAGATTGTCCGCGCCGATCAGCTTCAGCATTGTCGTCTGCACATGCGCGTTCGAGACGACCATCGGTGCTCGATGCACTCATGCGCCGAGCCTTCGCCGATCTCGACGCCACTGCACCTTGCCATCGCGCATCGACGATCCGGCGCACTTCCGCGTCCAGGCGCACCTTACCGCCGTGCGCTTCCAGGCACCGCTGCATGGCCTGCGTCAACATGCCCGAACCGCCGCGTGGATGCTTCGCACCGCTGCGATGCAGCATCGCGTGCCAACCCGCAAAGTCGCCCGTACCGATCTCGTCGGGCGGCGGACCGGACTGCGCGGCGAGCCAACTCATCGCCGCCCGCATCGCCTCGCTTTCAAAGGTTTCGTCGATCAACTGACCGTAGGAGGTAAATAATCTGCGCAGCGTGTCGAGCGAGCCGCCGCTCGTTATCGACGCGGCTGAACTGGCCGGTCGCCATGGTCCGCACGAGATTGCCCGCCGTCGGAGGACGCAGGAAGGCGTCGAAGACACCTTCGTTGATCGTTCCCCAGAACTCGACGAAGCGACGATAGGCGGCGGCGTCGTGTGGCGAAATCGTTTCGATCGAGGCACAGGTACGATCCAGGTCGCGCCAGAACTCGATCGCGCCCTAGCCGTCTGCTAGCGGATAAAAGGCGAAAGGGTCCATGTCGATATATTCGAGGCCATAGCGTTCGAGTTCAAGTTCGCGTACGACCGGCGTGAGGTGGATCATGATATGCGCGGACGAGCCAACGTCGATGCGATAGCCGCCGAACATCGTTTCGGTGCATACCGCACCGCCGACGATCGGCCGGCGTTCCAGCACCAGCACGTTCAGCCCGCTTTTTGCAGATAACACGCACAGGTCAATCCATTATGTCCACCACCGACGACGATGACATCATAGGCCATAGGATCATCCTTCACACAAACGAACACCGCCAATGGATTGTACTCCATTGGCGGTGTTCGCACGGCTAACGCAGGACTCTACTCCCAGGGAGCCTCGCCGTAGCGCCAGCGGTAGTAATGCTGGCCGACGTTGCCCATTTCGACCCGGAACGCTTCCTGGTTGCTTGGCGTGTAGGTCAGGGTACGGCGCTCATAGAGCTGCACCAGCACGTCCTTCATCTGACCGCCCACGCTGGCGCGGGTCCAGTACGGCTCCGTGATCGGATATCCCATCACAAAGACCCAATCCAGCGGCATACTCGTGAGGTACGATTGAAAGACATTAGGAATGTTATGTCCCAGCTCGTTGTTGTACTGCGCGTTGGTGACGTTGTAGCGAGCAAACGCGGCATCATCCGACACGCCGCCATTCTGGTCGATGGTCCTGCACCACCTGTGCGCCGATTGGCGGGATTCACACGGCGATCGCCATTGAGCGAGGCAACGCCGGCGAAACTGGCGTAGCTGTAGCGTGCGGCCTGTCCAGTCGGATCGCCCACAACCGGCGTTTGCGAGGCCATTCGCTGCACCATCGCGCCAGTGCCAATCTGCATCCGTACCGCTGATCAGTTCCTTGGTCAGCAAGCCGTTTGTCACGAACCACAGGTCCTGGCGATTCGCGCCGGGATTGGTCACTTCCATGCGCGACTTGTCCCAATACTGCACGGTACGACGACCACCAGCTGGATTCAGCATAGGCTTCGCTCAGCGTGTTGAAGCTTTTGCGGTCCCCATAGCCAGGAGCGCTTGACCTTGCCTTGCGCCACCGGCAGATCGGTGCGATTCCACAGGTCCCCGAACGACCGGTCAGCCTGTGCGCCGACGGGAATTTCGTTGGGTTCGACGGCGGTGAGCCGGCACCGCCAGCGTCGATCTCCAGATGCGCCACTCGCCCCGGCACAACTTCGACGACTGCGGTGCGTTCCTCGCCACTTTGTCCTAACTTCACGCCGACCTTCCACGTTCCAGGCGCGAGGTTGACATCGCCAAACACACCCGAGCCGTCCGATGTAACCCACTGCTCCACGCCACCCGGACCCGTCAGCCGCAGCGAAGCGTTCGGATACGCGGCAGCGTTGGCTGTCACACGACCGAGCAATATAGCCGGTCTGCGGCTGAGTTTTCCAGGCGAAGGTCGGCGCGGGCGCACCGTCCGACCATAACTCCTGGCGCAGACGATCCAGGAAAGCGGTGCGGTTGCCCTTCACCGGAATGGCATACGAGTACAGGCTTGTTCCGAGCAGCTTACGATCGTCGGCGGCGCGGCGCATTTGGGCGATGTTTCCGTCGGCGGTGTTGAGCCACGAGCCGACTCCGACCCCGATCGGACGCGAGCTCCTGGATTCGCCTTCATCCAATCAACCCAGTTGTTGTACCAGCCGCGTGTTGTCGCATCTTCCTGCGTGAAATACGCCATCGGCAACGCCCAGTCGATATAGCCCGCCTGCAGCCAGCCCTGCCAGTCCTGCAACGTGCGTGTATAGGGCGACGATCCTTTCCAATCGCCGTTGGGCGGCGACGCGCCCCAGGTGATCGCTGCGACGGAAAGCTCCATCTGCGGCTTCTGCGCCAGCATGTTGATGTAGATACGCTTGACCAGCTTGGTCACCTGATCGCGCCGCCACTGCATCCATTGGGCGTCGTCAGGATTGGGCTTGTCGCCGCGTCCCGGTCGCCTGTTGGAAGCGTTGCAGGCTGACCGGGTTGTAGCCGAAGCGCGCCGACGGATAGCGGATATAGTCCAGGTGCAGTCCATCCAGATCATAGCGTGCCACCAGATGCGTCAAGGCACCGACGACGTAATCTGCCGCCGCCGGATTGACCGGGATCGAGGAAGTAGCCACAATCGTCGGGCGCACCACAATCACCGGCGATGCCGTCATCGCGCAACATGAACCAGTTCTGGCTGCCGGTCTGGGGTCCATGCTTATACCAGACATGATTCCGGTCGGGCTGTGCGTAGCCGTCCTTCCAGGCTGGCAGCGCCACCACCCAGGCATGGACCTTCATGCCACGCGCATGGGCCTGTGGGATCAGGTCGGCCAACGGATCGTAGCCGCTGGCAACATCCGTGGCGATTGGCTCGGCTGAATCGCGGTAATAGCTATCGGCGCGTCGGCGCACCTGCACGATCAGGGTGTTGGCCCCGGCTCGCTGCGCGTCCGCCAGCAGCCGTTGGGTTTGAGCCGGATGTTTTGATGCCCTCGTGAAAGGCATCCACCCAGAACGCCCGCAATTGTGGCGCTGCCGCCTGCGCGGATTGGGGAGGAACGTTCCAAAGGGAAACAAGCACAGCGGCGAGGATCAAAATGCGTATGCGCATAACGTGGACTCCGTGACTAACACCCAGTGGCACTCAGCGCGTGTCCTATCTCTACCCATCAGAATTGTGGCCGCGCTGCGGTGACGGCGAAACGCCACACGGAGCGGAGCGGGGATAGATGGATGGCAGCCTACTGCCCGATGTTTGATTAATTTGGACTGAAATCAGCATACATCATAATGGAGATACGAACCGGAAACTATCGTCTCCTCCTGATGGCACGCTGACAGTCAACCCACGCACCTGAAACAGCATTT
The DNA here is from genome assembly GCA_963782315.1 of uncultured Chloroflexia bacterium. Lineage (GTDB taxonomy): Bacteria > Chloroflexota > Chloroflexia > Chloroflexales > Kallotenuaceae > JBBSGA01. The sequence goes on along the minus strand of CAWAJS010000036.1, from coordinate 345,889 downwards.
CCCCCCTGAGGCATCATTTTGTGCTATCATCCAATAGAGTTGAATCTAGGGTTATAGGAGTTCCAGCTTGACGCAATTGCTACTGATTCGCCACGGGATTAACGATATGGTCGGGCAGAAGCGGCTAGCAGGTTGGACGCCTGGCGTTCACTTGAACGACGAAGGACGAGCCCAGGCCGATTCGCTGGCCGAACGACTGCGCGACGTACCGATCACACGATCTATTCAAGCCCACTCGAACGAACCCAGGAAACTGCTGCGCCGCTGGCACACGCCAAGAATCTGCAGGTGCAGATCCGCGAAGGACTAGGCGAAGTTCATTACGGCGATTGGACTGGCAAAACGCTGGAAGAACTCTACAAGCATGAATTGTGGCGCGTCGTCCAGACCTATCCCAGCGGCATGCGCTTTCCGGGCGGCGATTCGATGCGCGAAATGCAAGCCCGCATGGTTGGCGAGCTTGAAGCCATCGCCGCCGATCATCCACGCGAGATCGTAGCGGTCGTGTCGCACGCCGATTTGATCAAGGCGGCGCTGGCGCATTACCTCGGCGTTCATTTCGATCTGTTTCAACGCATCGCGATCAGCCCATGTTCGGTGAGCGTGCTCCAGATCACCCGGTTTGGACCGATGGTGCATCGCCTCAACGATGACGGACCGCTCAAGCTCGAACCAGAAAAAGAAGAGCCGCCGAAGGAAGAAGCGAAGGCGCAGGAAGAAGCATCAGCAGAAGTTGGCGAAACCGAACACTAAGCGCTCGGCTTTCGTCCCGAACACACATATAGAGGTTTTATGCCGGAGTTTACGCACGATCTCGATCCGGTCGATCGGATCACGGTTGGCACGGTAGGCCAGCCCGGACAACGCACATTTTATCTGCAAGCACGACGCGGACGGCAATTACTCTCGTTGATCCTGGAAAAGGATCAGGTCAGCGCACTGGCAACTGCGCTCGAACAACTTCTGGAAAATCTCGCGGAAAAGAATCCGTTGCTGAATACATCCGAAGATATCATTTCGATCACCAACATGGAGCTTGAGCAACCGCTGGAGGAAGCGTTTCGGGTCGGCCAGCTTGGCCTGGGCTACGACGAAGGCCAGGATACACTCGTGATCATCGCACAGGAAATCGGTCAAAGCTGAAGGCGACGACCTCGAAACCGTACGCCTCACCTTCAGCCGCGAACAAGGCCGCAGTCTGGCACAACGATCGTCTGAAACCGTCGCACAGGGGCGACCGCGCTGTCCGCAATGTGGCGAACCTATCAATCCCGAAGGCCATTTCTGTATCAAGAAGAATGGTCATCGGACGGCCTAGCAACGTACCGACAGGTGATACCGCTGGTATCGCCGGTCCATACACGGTTCAATAATGGACGAGCGCCCTACTGAGGACACAGAGCCGGCGGTATCGGTCGAACGAGTGCTAACGCTTACTTGCGGATGGAGCGCTCGAACTTGAAGGGCTAATGCCCGATTCGAGCAACTATACGTTTCTCGTGCGCGTCAGCGATGGCGACCTGGATGGACTGGGCATCTATAAGCCGCGTCGCGGCGAGCGCCCGCTGTGGGATTTTCCACGGGGCACGCTCTGCCAGCGCGAAGCCGCCGCCTTCCTGGTTAGTTCGACACTAGGTTGGAACATCATCCCGCCGACGGTGCTGCGTGACGCCGAACCACATGGTTTTGGCTCGGTCCAACTGTATATCGACGCCGATCCCGATATCCATTATTTCTCGCTGCGTGGGACGAACGACGACCTGTTCAAACGCATCGCCGCCTTCGACATCCTGGTGAACAACGCCGACCGCAAAGGCGGGCATGTGCTACAAAGCAGCGACGGCACGGGTCTGGGCCATCGACCATGGCATCACCTTCCATGTCGAGCCGAAGCTGCGCACGGTGATCTGGGAATATGCCGGACAGCCGATCCCGGACAGACCTGGTCGAGGACATTCGGGCACTCAGCGAACGGCTCGAAACGGAAGATGATTCATTGTCCACCGCTCTCGCCACGTTGCTCGATCCACAGGAAATCGACGCGCTCAAGCGTCGCGCCGCACGCATGCTACGCCGTCCACAATACCCTAGTCCCGGCGGCTATCGCTCGACGCCCTGGCCTCCGATCTAGGTGCTGGAATACCGACCACACATGACCGGGAGCAACAAAGGTTGCTCTCCTTTTGATTGCACTGACTTCACAGCATTTTTGTGTTGCTTTCCCAATCCGCTTCCTCTCCTCTATCCCAGTCGTATTCGCCTTATTCCAGGTAGTCGCGCAGTTTCTTGCCGCCGATCTTGGGATGTTTGAGCTTACGCAAGGCTTTGACCTCGATTTGGCGGATGCGTTCGCGGGTGACATCGAAGATGCGTCCCACATCTTCGAGTGTGTTGACCCGGCCATTTTCGAGGACGAAATCCGACCCGCGTTGCTTGCTGGGATTTGCCAATAGCATCTGGCGCTCGCTATCGTTGAGTTGAAGACCGTAGCGCAGTTTGATCACCAGACGCTCACGTTCACTAATTGGTGTAGTACCTGCTCGACCGCCTCACGGCGCATCTGATTGGTCGCGGCATCGGATGGCGCTTCGATCTTCGAATCCTCGATGAAATCGCCAAGATTGGAGTCATCTTCCTGGCCGACTGGCGTGTTCAGCGAGACGGGTTCGAGCGCGGCCTTACGGATATCGCGCACCTTGTTCGCCGCACGTTCGATCACCTGCCGCAGCATCGGATCGTAGATGCCGATGCGATTGATACGAGTGCCATCGGATTCGTTTGAAGCTGAATCCGTACGTCCTCGCCCAGGATCTCAGGGATATGACATTCCAGCGCGATCTCCTGCTGCATCGGGCTTGCGTCGCAGGTTGCGCTTGAGTTCGTCACGTGTCAGAATCAAGCGCTGGGTCATCAGCTTTCTCTGGATCGGCGTGCTCCAGATGTCCGATGACCTTCTTCTTAGCCTCGGCAAGGAATTCGGGCATAGATCGCGGATTGTACTCTTCAGCAGTCCTCTAAAATCGGTGCTGGGTGCAATTGCAGCTTCAGGCGCTGGTCTTCTGCCAGAATACTCGGAATCTTGCATTCCAAAGCCAGTTCGACCATCGACGCCTCACGGTCGAGTTCCTGGGACAGATGCCGCTGGACCTTGGTCAAACGGTTGATCGTTTCGACCATATGGACTGGAATACGAATCGTTCGCGCTTGGTCGGCGATGGCGCGGGTGATAGCCTGCCTGATCCACCAGGTCGCATAGGTCGAGAACTTGAAGCCTTTGGTATAGTCGAACTTTCTCGACCGCCCGCAACAGCCCCATGTTACCTTCCTGGACCAGGTCCATCAGGGATAAGTCCACGGTTCATGTATTTCTTGGCGACGCTCACGACAAGTCGCAGATTGGCTTCGGTAAGGTGCTTCCGTGCATCCATGGCCGCTAGCACCTTACGATTGAAGTTCACTTGATGTCAGGTTCGCTCAGATCAGTATGCTGCTTGCAGACAGGCCTTGGCAAGTTCGCCCTGCTCGATCTGACGCGCCAGGTTCTTTTCCTGCTCGGACGGTCAGCAATGGGTAATGGCCAATTTCGTGCAGATACATCCGCACGGTATCGCCGATACCTGCCTCGCTCGTTTCGCCAGCGTCGCTAAAAACTGCTGTTGGAACGAACTCGATCTCCTCGAAGAAGATCGGCATCGTCCACACCTTGCTCAGCATCTGCGTTGATGTCGAACTCACCTTCTTCCGACAATCTCGTCAGTATCGTGATATTCGGCCTTGGTCAGCGCTTCATAGATTTCCTCCAGCGGTCGACGTTTTCCTCGTTCTGAGGCATCAACTGCATGATTTCTTCTTGCGTCACCATGCCGCGTTCACGACCACGAGCAAGCAGTTCGTCTAAGGAATGCATGGCCTCAGCAGCGGCAACCTCTTCGAGCGCCTGCACAGCATCGGGCCTGGTCTGCCCTTCCAGCGCTTCGTTAGATGTATCCACCGCTAACGAGCCGATATCCCCGGCATAATCGAGCGGACGATTAGGCATATTGATCACTCTCCTCACCAGAGGTCATTATCTGAAATAGCGTATCGCAAACGAGGCTGCTCACCCGAATTCCTCGCGCCGTGAGTTTAGGTCGTGAAATACCGTGCTGCGTCGGGGTGCCGTGACAACATTAGAAGTAGTCTAGTACAAGCTGAAGTTTTCGCGCAAGTTGCTTCTGGTCCTGTTCGTCTTCAACATAGCGGCTCATCTCCTTCATCTCATCCCGCCGTCGTCGGGCCAAAGTTTGACGCATCGTTTGCACGATGCTGGTGACCCGCTCCCGCACATCGAGCGCCGATGCGACCGCCGAAATTGGCGGTGTATCCTGCCATGCCAGTAGATGTTCGACCTGCGGCCGCAGTTCGCTCCTCGAGCGTTTGGAGCCATGCCCCTATGTCGGTGGGACCTAACGGTCCTTGCTCGCTCCACGCATGCCATATCAGGCGATTTTCGACACGGCTGAACACATCCTGAAGATCGGTTCGGAATATCGTCCACGTAATTCAGGAAATGCGTCTAAGGCACTGATCATCGTGCCTTCGGCACGTTCGCGCAGTTTGGGATACCGCATCAATAAGGATAACAGGTAATCCTCACGCTCAAACGGATCATGGCCGGCTGCGACGCGGTGTTTTGCGCCCCGCGAACAGGACTTGCATGCTGCGTCACACGGCGATTCTGGCGCGTTACATCAACAGGCTTGATTCAACCAAACCAAACGGCATTCGTAGCATGTCGGCCAGACGACTTGTATAAACCGCCCGCCGGGCGAAATCCTTGATCGATACGACGATCGGCGCGAGGCTGGCAAGCGCACGCTGCTGGTGCTCAGGATTCGTGAAGTCCCGCCCTCGGTATGCATCACAAAGAAGAAAGTCGATGATCGGCAGCGCGTTGGCGATCGCGGCACGCCATTGCTCGGGATCGGCGCTTGATCATGTCATCGGGATCTTTGCCTTCGGGCAGCTGGATGATCCGCACCGCCATATCCAGGTCAACCGCCCATTCCATCGACGGCCCCGCACCACCAACTGTGGTGCACTGGTCTGCAGGATCGAATCAACGCCTTTCTCCGCCGCCCGAATACCGGCGGCATCCTGGTCAAGCGCCAGGTAAAGATTTGCAGTCAACCGACGGATCACCTGCACCTGCTCGGCGGTCAGAGCGGTTCCCATCGGCGCGACGACGTTGGTGAATCCAGCCTGGTGCGCCGTGATCACGTCCAGGTAGCCTTCGACGATCGACGACGCTGTCGCTGGCGCGAATGCCTTCGCGCGCCTGGTGCAAGCCAAACAGCAGACTCGATTTATGAAAGATCGCGCGTTTCGGGCGTGTTCATGTACTTGGCATGGTCATCGCCAAGCGCTCGCCCACCGAAGCCTACGACGCTGCCCCTTCAGGATCACGGATCGGAAACATCAAGCGGTTGCGAAAGCGGTCGTAGTAGCCGCCCTGGTCGCGCTTGATCATCAAGCCCGGCCTGCTCGATTTCCTCCGGCTGATGGTTCTTCTGGTTGGTCAGATACCGCAGCAGGTCGCTCCAGTCCTCCGGAGCATAGCCAAGTTGCCAGGTTTCGAGCGCGGCGATCGGACAATCCACGTTTGGCGACGTATTCACGTCCCGGCGCGCCCTTTGGTGGTGTTCCGCAACAGGTGGTTCCAATAGACAGCCGCATCCTCGTTGATCTGTCGAAGTTTGGCTTCGAGCGCGCTTTCCTGCTCGCGGGCTTCGCGCGACGTCTCGTCACGTTCGGGGAGTTGCACCCCTGCTCGTCCGGCAAGCTGTTCCAGAGCATCGCCAAAGGCGAGCCCCTCCTTCTCCATCACATAGGTGAACGCATCGCCAGCTTTATGGCACGAGAAGCAATAGTAGCTTTGTGATGTGGGAACACATAGAATGCGGGCGTGCGGGCATTGGGATGGAAGGGACAGAAGCCGGTAAAGTTGCGTCCGGCTTTACGCAACTGTACGCCGCTCGACCCGATCAGATCGACGATATCCAGACGCTGCTTGATTTCTTCTGTCACATTCATCGAGATGCCGTTCGAGCCATGCGGCTCTTATACGTTAGCGGACTGATGATAGCGTACGAGTGTTTGTCCCTATGCACTCCAGATGCGCGGCACATAGATCGCGTTGAATATCTTCAAGGCATAGCGGTCGGTCATGCCAGCAATGAAATCAATGATCGCCCGTACAGGTTCATCACCGCGTTCGGCGCTTATTGCCCGCAGATCGGCGGGAACTTCTTCAGGACGAGCGGTGAAATGCTCGAAGAGTCGTTCGACGATGAAACTCACCCGCGCATCTTCGTTGTTGACCGGAGCCACAAGATAGACTTCGCTAAACATGAACTCGCGGAGTGCATTCGTCGCGTCTAAGCACCGCTGCGCTCATACCGATCGTCGCATCGGCAGGGCGTTCGGTTTCCCCGGTCGCCCACCAGTTGTTGTCGATCAGGTCGCAGACCATCGTATTAATGCGTTCCGCGTTACTCGCTCCCAGCACACCAACGACTTCGGCAGGTAAATGTTCGATTTTCAGGATGCCTGCCCGCAGCGCGTCGTCGATGTCATGGTTGATATAGGCAACGCTATCGGCAACCTTGATGATCTGCCCTTCCAGTGTCGACGCCGTACCCCAGGCGGTTGCTTCGATGTCTTTACGTACTTTGGAATGGTAGGCAATGCCTTCGCGCACGGCAGCCGTCAGATTGAGGCCAGCACCGTTGTGTTCGAGTACCTCCACGACACGCAGGCTCTGGTCGTTGTGGCGAAACGCCTGACCAGTTGCACGCGAAAGCGCGGCTTCCCCAGCATGTCCGAACGGCGTATGCCCCAGATCGTGACCTAATCCGATCGATTCGACCAGATCTTCGTTCAAGCGCAAAGCGCGTGCGACCGTGCGGGCGATCTGCGTTACTTCAAGCGTATGCGTCAATCGCGTTCGATAATGATCGCCTTCGGGTGCGATAAAGACCTGTGTTTTGTGTTTGAGGCGGCGAAACGCCTTGGTATGGAGAATTCGGTCACGGTCACGCTGGAAACGTGTCCGCGCACCAGATTCTTCTTCGTCGCGTTCACGGGTTGCGTCGGCGCTTTGAGCCGCCAACGGAGAGAGCCAGGCTTGTTCGTGTGCTTCAAGTCGTGCGCGAACAGATTGGTGCGGCAAGTGTGTCGGCATGCATCTCCCCCAACCTATCAGCCATCAGAATCGCCCTTGTCCCAGGAATAGCGCATGATCAACTCCTACGAGACAAATAATCCAATCCATCATGTATGTATTTCGTCGTTCCAAGTTTTGGGGGTTCATCCACCGCTGGACGCTGCTTTGGGAGCATCAATCTGTGTGGCAACACCGTCAGGTGAGGGTATTGTACCTATTGTACCGGAACGGTGCAAGGCGATCACAAGCGCGCCGATAATATCGAACACGAGTGTACTGCGGAAGTACAGTGCATGCCGCGACGAGTTCGCCGCCGCTTCCCCCAGCACGAGGTATTCAACACGCCCGCCAGCAAAGATGGCGAAGAAATACAGGCAGAAGCATACGAACGCAGCCCACCAGCGCTCTCGCGGTCGGGCGACAAGCCAGCCGACGAACGTCGCAAACGGCGTGGCGAATACCACCCAGATCAGTCCACTGAACACACGCGACTCACGAGAATCGCCGATAGTCCACAGATTGTAAGCAGCCCAGGCCGCGCCGATAGCGGCGGCAAAGCCGATGATCAACAGCGTTCGAATGTCCCAGCGTCGTTTCGTCACCCTCGCTCCATCACAGCAGCATACTGCATCGGTATAAGCTAGCTTTCCCAGAACGGACGCACATAGCCACGCGCCACCAGTTCCTCGCGCATCTCGAGCATCGCCGTATAGGTCGGCAGCAAGTATACGACAGCATCCTCCGCACCCACGATCAGCGCACGATCGAGCGCCTTGGGCAGTTCGGGCAGCACCTCGATGCGCTCGGACTCCACACCTGCATATTTCAGCCGCACCGCCATATCCCAGGCGCGTGTGCCACTGACAACAGCATGTGCCACACGTCCCGCCAATCGTTCCCAATCGGCATCCCACAGCCACGACACATCTGTACCATCGGCGATCTTATCATTGATGACGATCAGCAAGTGCAGCAACGGTGCGTCGGCGGCGGCTTCATCGCCCGTGATCATACGCACGGTTTCGCTGGCACCGATCGGGTTCTTGATCAACGCCATCAGGACATCGCGGTTGGCGGCGCGAAAACGTTCGATGCGTCCGAACGCCGCGGAAAAATCCTGGAGAGCTCTCGTAATCTGTTGCGGCGTCGCCTCAAGTTCGAGCGCAGCCGATGTTGCGGCAAGGGCGTTGATCGCGTTGTACAACCCCGGAATCGGTAAATGTACCTCGAACGACGTGTCGCTGGTAGCGATTTCGAGTGTCGATGCACTCGTCGCGTCGAGGTCAAGTCGCGTCAAGCGCACATGCGGTTCGGGACGAGCCAGGCCACAGTTCGGACACTGATAGTGACCAATATGTCCGTAGAAGTTGGGAGCGTAATCGAGCGGCGCACCACAGCGGCGACAAAACGCTGAATCGGCGACGTGGCGGGCGGCTCCCACACCATGTCGCAAGTCTTCCAGGCCGTAATACACCACACGGCACGTCAGGCCCTCGCCCAGCCCCGCTACCGCTGGATCGTCGGCATTCAGTACGACCACCGAGCTAGCGGGCAATGTCGCGAGCGCAACGCGCCAGCGCTGTGTGATCGTATCGACTTCGCCATAGCGGTCGAGTTGATCACGAAATAGGTTGAGCACCAAAATCACACGTGGCCGCGTTTCGATGATCACCTGCGGCACATGGGCTTCGTCGGTTTCGAAAATGGCGACATCGGCCTCCGGTCGTCCCCACATATCGGAACCAGCCACAGCAGTAGCCGTCAGGCCACTGAGCAGGTTGGCACCAGCACGGTTATGCAGCACCTTCCACCCTACGGTTTCTATCATGGAAGCGAGCATACGTGCGGTCGTGGTCTTGCCATTGGTGCCGGTCACGACGATCACACCATGCGGCAAGGCCGCCGTGAGATCACGCAAAAAGCCCGACGAAATACGTCGGGCAACGACACCAGGAATGGTCGTACCACCACCTACATTGAGGCGACGACTGAGGTTTTGGGCGGCTTTACCGGCAAAAGCGGCGACGGCATGGCGCAGAGGAAATTCGTTTTGGCATCGGGCCAGCATTATACCAGACCCAGAGCATCTGCTACGCCGCAGCACCTTCGCCCTCAGGCACGGCAGCTTGTGCAGTGTGCTTCACCTCAGCGCCAATATCGATCCATTCCTCAACTGTCGTCGGCTTCTGCGAACGATAGCCCAGGTATTTCTGCACCGCACTCCAGGTGGCACCCCCGACGGTTTCGCCATAGCGTGCGAAGAATCGACGTTCAGCTTCCTCCGGCGTGCGCGGAGCACCGTTGCGCGCTTCCTCAGCGGGAAACGTCGTTACGTTGGCAGGAGGTGAGGAGTATGGAGTTTCCGCGGGCTCGGATGCTTCAGTGGGCACCTGGTCGGGGAACAGTGTGGCGAGCGTCGCTGGATATTCCTGGTTGAGTTGCAGATGTCGGTGGCGCGGTGGCTTGATGATCGGTGTTACAGTGCGGCGCTGTCCGGTGCGTTCGACCAGCAAGATCGCGTCAGCTTCGTAGGTGATGTTTTCGTCTGCGAGCACACGTAGTCCGGCGTCGGCGAGAGCGCTGCCCGACGACTGATATTTCTTTGCCAAATGTCCGATGATCAGCACATGGAATCCCGCATGTTTCAGCTCGCTCAGACTGGTATAGATTGCCTGCATGTTGCGATTCACCGACGCATGCTCATCGTAGGATAACGATGTCTTGCGGTCGGTTTCAGCACCCGCACGCTGTTGAGCGTGGGAACGCATGGCCTGGATGACTTTCGAGATACTATCGAGCAGTACCGTGTCGCCCGGTCGTCCAACGCGGCGAATCTCACGCATGGCGTCAAGCAATTGGCGCAGCGACAAGGTTTGCACGGCACGGATATCGGTGTGAACTCCAGGCTTGCCGAGCAAGCTTTGTGATGCACCTTCGGTGTCTAACACCCAGATCGTACCGGATCGTCGTGCGCTAGCGGCGAGATGTGATTTACCTGCGCCGGCCTGCCCCGTGATAATGAACATCGTGCCAGCAGACAACTGGTCAAGGCGCTGAAACATCGGAACTACTCCTTGTCATATGTACGAACTCTTGTGCTAATAGCGTTCGTAGTATAGCACGCATGTTTTACAGTGTCTAGCCGTTAATTTGACCTCCGACGAGCGACGATCGACCAACATACAAGGGGGCATATACACACAAAGGAGGGGTCGAATACCACCATGGATATTCGCCCCCTCCTACGCTCGAAACGTTGTTCAATGCTGTAGCGCTAGCGCCATTGGAGGCGTTGCTGACGCCCAGCGTGAAGGCCACTCGCCAGCAAGTGAATCGCCCATAGCACCAGCAGCACACTGACCGCCGCACTCGCCAGCATGATACGATCCGACTGGTTGAGGAAACGTGCGACCCAGTACGGACTACACAGCACCCCGAACAGCAGGAGCGATGTCGCGAAGCCAGACAGCAGCATTGGCAGCAAGGCAATCTGAAGCGCATAATGGCGCGTGGAAACGAACGTATATAGCAACCCAAAACTGATGCCCGCCAGCAGCACTGCCTGTAGGATCGTTTCGGCGAGGCCGCCCTGCGGCAGCCTCGGATGCGAGAACAGGACAATACGAGAACGCGCCAGGAATGCTTCGACAATCAAGAAGAACAGCACGAAGCAGATGAAGAAGCCCCACGCGGTCGCGTAGTGTTGGACCCACCAGCGATGACGCAAACCGTACAATACGAACAGCACTGGAATCGCCAGCAGTACGCCACCGCCAACAACCGTCCAAAACGGCACGTCAAATAATGCCCCAACACGTATGATGTTGCCAGGAACAATTGGTTTGTTGGCGAACAAACGCGCCCACAGCGGTTGGGATAGCGTGGAAATGCTTCCGGCGAGCAAGAGCAGCAACGGCCTGATGCTGCGATCCACCCAGAGCAGGTAGGCCGCTACCGCGTAGGCAGCGAGGCTAAGGAATACAAGTAGCGGCACCACGGCGTTACACTCCTTCAAAGATCGACGAACGACTGACGCGCCCAACGCACGCCTGCGACCCGCGAGGTATACCGACTAGCAGATGCTATCGGTATACCTCGTGTGATTACTGTTCCCGTTATACAATTGTCTGTTGTTTCCAAGTAGCTTTGAGGTGCTCGACAGGTAATTCGACGAGCGACTCCCCTGCTAGACCGGAGATTCGGAACTCAGCTTGCTCGATGACGCTGCCAATTCTACCAAATGGCACACCATCAAGAGCCCGCTCGAACGCGGGAACATCTTCAAGTCGCACTTCCACCAGGAAACGCGAAGGCGATTCGCTCCACAGCAGCAGGTCGTTGGTCGACGGACTCGCCTTCCCACGGCGCACGCCGTAAATCGATGTCCAGGCCGAACGTACCGCCGAAGGTCATTTCAGCCGCCGCCACCCCTAGACCGCCTTCGCTAAGGTCGTGGCAGGATTGCACCAACCCCAACACCATCGCGTGGTGGAGTGAACTAAAGGTTCGCTTGGCGCGTACCAGGTCGACACGCGGCACATTGCCGCCCGTCGATGCCGTCGAGCAGACCCAGATGTGAGCCGCCTAGCTCGTCGCGGGTCGCGCCAACCAGAAACAGGTGGTTACCAACTGCTTTCAGTTCAGCGGTCGTGATTGCCGCGAACGACGGCACGATCGCCATGGCGCTGATCAGCAGCGTCGGTGGAATCGGCACACGTTCGCCATCGACATCACGGTACTCATTGTTGAGCGAGTCCTTGCCGGAGATAAAAGGTATATTCCAGGCCACGGCTGCATCATGGCATCCAGCCGCCGCTCGCACCAGTCCCGCCAGACGATCAGGCTTACGTGGATCGCCCCAGCAGAAGTTATCCAGCAGTGAGGTACGGGCGGGATCGCCGCCGACGGCGACGACGTTACGCAGCGCTTCATCACACACTGCCAGTGCCATCCAGTAGGGATCGATCAGTCCGAACCAGGGATTGATCCCACAGCCAATGGCGATGGATTCCTCGTGGTCGTGACGTGGATGCAGCACCGCCGCATCGGTCGGAGCATCGCCATGGCGTCCATGCAAAGGCCCCTGAATCGTGCGCCCCTGAACCAGATGGTCGTAGGTTCGTACAATCGGCTCCTTGGAAGCGATGTTGGGATGACTAAGCAGTGCCAGCAGCGTTTCTTGCGCTTCGCGCTGTAGGACTTGCGCTTTAGCAGGTGTCGGTGGCGACCAGGCGGCTTCCATGATGCGCTGAGGACGTCCGTCGTGCAAGAACGCCATTTCGAGCCGCACCAGTTGCTCACCCTTGAAAGCCACCGTCAAAAAATGATCCGACGTGAACTCACCGATCACGGTCGCATCGACATCTTCGGCAGCGCATAGGCTCAGGAAGTCTTGAAGGCTCGTGGGCGGCACCGCCAGCACCATACGTTCCTGTGCTTCCGACAACCAGATTTCCCAGGGTTGGAGGCCGGGGTATTTCGTCGGCACCGAACCGAGTTCGACCGTCACACCTGTTTGCTCGCCCATTTCGCCGACCGCCGACGACAAACCACCGGCACCACAATCCGTGATCGCTCGAAAGAGACCACGATCGCGGGCTTGCAGCAGCACGTCGATCACCTGCTTCTCCGTTATGGGATCGCCAATCTGCACGGCAGCGCCGACGATTTCAGCAGTATCATGGGTTAATTCCACCGATGAGAACGTCGCGCCGTGAATACCGTCGCGGCCTGTCTTACCGCCGACCACCACCACCGCGTCCCCAGGCATGACACCTTGACGGTGGGCACTTCGAGGCGCAAGGCCGACCGTGCCAGCAAAGACCAACGGGTTGCGGGTGTACCCAGGATCGTAGAGCACCGACCCCGCGACGGTCGGCACGCCAAGTTTATTGCCGTAATCGCGCACACCCGCGACGACGCCCTCCGCAATACGAGCGGGATGTAATACCGAAGCGGGCAACGAGGCGGGATCCTCGTCGGCTGGCCCAAAGCACAATACATCAAGATTCGCGATCGGTTGGCTGGACACACCCAGTACGTCGCGCACGACGCCACCAATGCCCGTGTTCGCGCCACCGAAGGGTTCGAGCGCCGACGGATGATTATGAGTTTCGACCTTCATGGACAGCGCATCATCGTCGCCAAACGCGACAATACCGGCGTTATCGACAAATGCCGACAACAGCCAGGGCTGGCGCACACTGATCAGTCGCGGCGACCAGATAGGTTTTGAGCAAGTTATCGATCTCGACCGAACCGGTGTTAAGTTCAGCTAGCTTGGGGTAGTCGGCTGCGGCAATGCCATCGTCGCTAGGCGTTGCCCGATACTCGACCCGGGCTTTGAACGTTTTGTGTGAGCAATGCTCCGACCAGGTTTGCGCGACGGTTTCAAGTTCGCCGTCGGTCGGTTCCCGTTCCGCACGGCGAAAATACGCCTGAATTGTCCGCATCTCATCCAGATCGAGGGCTAACACGCCCGTGCGACTGATTTCGAGCAGGGCAGCATCGTCGGCGTCGTTGAGCGCAACCCGGCTGATCATAGGCGTGGTCTGGGCGGGTAGTTCGAGCAACCGCTCGTAGAATTCGCTTGCGGCCACGACATCGTTCGGGCGTGACACCAACACTGCTTCGACCAGATCGTTCGCCAGGACGCGATCCGCCAGCAGTTCGGCGGCACTACGGTCTAGTGCGCCCGACACGACAACGCGCTGCACCGTGCGTGCTCCGGTAATACCGGCAATACCCGCATGTTCAGCACCGACGCGAATACTATCGCCTTCGTTATCGGTCACGCCTGGGCGGTACGCGACATCGATAGCCCAACCATCAGCTTGGCCTGACTCCTGCCCCATTCCACCGGCGAGCGGCACAACCGTTGCCGTAGTGGTGACAGGATCGACGAGCAATTCGTCGGCGAGGCGTGCCAGTGCCGTGTCATCAAGGTTTCCACCGATCAGATAACGACGTTCTTCGGCGACACCTTCGACCACGATGTGAAGGTTCTGAGCCGCGACGCGCAGGGGGTGATCGGTATGCGACTGTTCATTACGAGGCCGGACGATCACGAGGTATGCGGACATTAAGCATCCTTTTCCGGGGGTCACATTGCGAGCGCGATTGTATCTGAGGGGCTATGTGCCTGTCAATATTCGCGCTACGCCCAGGCCAATCCCAAGCGCAACGATGCCACCCACGATAGAAGCGATGGTGTTCACCGCATCATTGTTTAACCAGGGCCAACCGCGCTTAAACACGGTTGACGTGCCACACCCATGCACGGGGCGTTCCGTTTCGGCTTCACAGTGCGAACACCAGCGAATCGCCTGCACGGTCGCCCCCAACAGGCTATCGGTAGCGACGCCTAGCATGCCGCCCACGACGGCGGCGAGCAGAATGAACGTCGCGCCAGTATCAAAGAGCCATCCCAGCACGACGGCAGCAACCCCGATCACGAACGAGCCAACGAACGCCGCCGACGAGCCAAGAGGCGTGACGCCACCGGACGTTCCCGCCTGAACCGCACGCCCGTTGGTGATCAGTCGTGGTTGCGTTGCGCTCAATACGCCGATTTCGGTCGCCCAGGTATCGCCGTTGACCGTCGCCAGTACGCCAACAGCCGCGTACCACAATGCTGGATGAGGCCACAAGCCATAGACCAGCGCCAGCACCGTTACCACGCCACCATTGGCCGCCACCTGGCCCCAGTCGCGCTGGTCGGATTTCTCCCAGTTATTGGCGGCGAACTGTGACTTGCGCTGTCGTCCCAGCCGCGATAAGGCCGATGAGGTGACGAAAAAGACAATCACCAGAATACCCCATTCCCAGCCACCGATTCCGGCTGTGGCTGTGCCAACTACGGTAGCAGCCATCCAGCCGTCGCGGGTCAGCGAGCCACGCCAATAGCCCAACCCGCCGACAACGAAGGCAAAACAAAAACTGAGCGAGAGGCGCACAAGATCGATCATCCTTTTTCTCGCATTGTATCGTCGTCATCGAAAAATATGTCCGTCATCATGCTCGGGTGGGACGCCCAGTCTGGCATAAAGGTTGCTTTGCGCAAGCTGTTACGTCGGTAGACAACAGCAGAAAACGAGCAGTAAAGGAAGAATCATTCATGAATGCACGAATGTTTGCGATCATCTTCGGTATCGTGTACATAGTTGTCGGTTTGCTCGGTTTTATCACACCTAATGGCACAATGGTAATGAACCAGGGTGGCACGAACGCAGATTGGCCCCGTCTGTTGGGTTTATTTCCGATCAACCTTCTCCATACCATCGTTCATCTCGCCATTGGCATCTGGGGAATCGCCGCCTACCGTTCTCTGAGCGCTTCCATCGTATATGCTCGTGGACTTGCGATCCTGTATGGATTGCTGGCAATCATGGGCCTGATTCCTGGCCTCAACACGGTTTTCGGCCTCATCCCGATCTTTGGGCATGACGTGTGGCTTCACGCCCTGACCGCCTTGATTGCAGTATATTTTGGTTGGATGGCACATGGCAGTCGAACCAACGCAGTCGAAACGGTCGATGCTTCGCGTCACGTTCGTTAGGTGACACAGCAACACCTCCTGGATGATTATCCAGGAGGTGTTGGGTTATTTGGCTACGACGAGATGTTCGACGGTATCAAGTGCGGTTTCAAGCTCACGCCCCAGCCGTTGCTCGATGATGCGTTGAGGAACCAGGCGCAGCAGCATACCAAATGTATCGCCGGGATTGATTGACAGACGGTTTGTGACTTCGCACGAGGTATCGCGTGGCTGAACAGTCCAGCGTGCATCGGTTTCGAACGGGCGCACTGCCACGAAGCGCATACCATCGGGCGTTGTGCGTGCTTCGCCCGAAATATGCTGCGTTCCCAGGCGCGATGCCCGAAACGTTACAGTTACTCGCGCCCTTCCGTCGTTGCTCGGTCCTACGTCGACCTGATCGGCCCAGGGTAGCAACTGCTGGATGTGTTCGATATCTGCAAGCACCGCTTTCACTGCATCGGCAGTTGCCGCAATCACTCGTCGTCGTTCGACTACGATCATGTATTCTCCTTCAACCATCTGCACACGAGCAGCGGGAATCGTATCATTTTTCGGCGGTGTGAATCGCGACGGCGCCCAACCCAAGGAGTCGGTAGCGCGGATTCCGCCATCCTGCCTCTCGCAACATCGCACATAGTTGATCAGGAGCAGGGAAATGCTCCGCCGATTGTGGCAGATAGGCGTAGGCATCATACTGTCCAGTCAGAAACCCTGCGACCCGCGGCACGATCGTATGAAAGTAGATACGATGACCCAACACCAGCAATGCCCAGCGCGGTCGGGCGACTTCCAGGCAAACCATACGCATGTCAGGGCGCACGACACGCCGTAACTCGCGCAAGGCTTGGGGCAGGTCCGCGACGTTCCGCATCGCGAAGCCGGTGGTAATGGCATCGAACGTATCGTCATCGAAGGGCAGACGCAGGGCGTCACCGCCGACGAAGCCACCGGCGCCCAGCACAGCACTGTAGTGTTCCTGGCCTTTCCGCATCATGGCACGCGAAAAATCGGCTCCCACTACCAGCGCGTTGGGACGTTCGCGGCGAACGATGGCAAGAAAATCGCCCGTTCCCGTACCGACGTCCAGCACGCGTACATCGCTCCGTGATACATCAACGGGCGCGAGGACATCGCGGGTCGCCGCACGTCGCCAGCCGTTGTCCAGGCCGAACGTCATGATCCGATTGATCCGGTCGTACCCAGCGGAGATCCTGTCGAACATATCGCGCACGTACACCGGTTTGTCTTCGGGCGACGGCAATACTGAGGTACGGAGCATACGCAAAAACATGGGCATCATGCGTGGCGACCGCACTTGACGACATGCGTTTGCATCATCCTTTGCGCTCCTGAGTCTGATAAACCATCACGTGTCGGGTAGGCTTATGATCAGGGTGCTGCGACGACGGCCTTGGCTCACGTGTCCAGCCCACGGCTTCGTTCGGGCGACGCATGTCAACTTGTTCGGCACGCGATACACTTTCGTTCCATTGCTCGAGCAGATCACGCCATTCGTCGCGTAATTCTTCGCGTCGTGCAGCGTAATACACATGGTCCTCACCGTATTCATCGCGATACACCAGATCGACCTGCGAGCGCATCGGGCGCAAGTAGCCGATGTTGCCCCACCAACGCACCTGTCGATCGTCAAGGGGGGTATCGAGCTTGTTCATGCGCGCGGCGTATTCGCGCACCGAACCTTCCTTAAGTTCTTCAACGCGCCAGGGAGCGCTTACATCGCCCGTCCGCAAATCGCGGAAGGCGATGCGGCGCACACCATCGTCGCCATATTCATCCGAAACCACCTCGATGCCGGTGCGCGGACGGGTGACGGTGATGATCCGTAGCCATTTTTCATTGATCTGTTCGCGAGCGACCGCACTAAATTCCTGCTCTGGAGCGTTGCCCGAACGCATCGCAAGGTCGAAGCGTGGTGTGCCATCGGAAGTACGATAGATCTGCCGCACAGCACCGTTACCATGCCAGCGTGTGCGGCGCTCGCCGAACGCTTCCTCGGTCCGCTCGGGGACCGCGACTGATGGCTCGTCAAACGTAACATCTTCCGGCAACGTCTCGATGGTCTGATCGTCTGTCATGCCTGCCGGTCTAACCCCTTCCAGCAGTACCTGCCATGCTTCGTTCAGTCCCCAATCGCTGACACCGAAGAACACATGGTCGATCACGCCATTAGCGTCGCGATGAACCAGATCATATTTCGTGCGATTGCCTTGCCGATACGTGCGCCACAGGCCCAACCGCCCGACCCACTTGATTTGCGCTTCGAGGTCCACACGTCCGTCGCGTAGGTCCTCGTGACGATCGATTGCGTACGCCCACAGTCCTTGAGCGCGTTCCCGCACCACACCGGGCGTCGTGCGTAGATCGCGTATTTCATATAACCACTCACCGTTTCGGCGCTCGGTGTCTACGATTTCCACGCCCGAACGCGGAACCGGCAACTCCTGACCGTTATCAAGCGGTGAGGTTGCGCCTTCCGCCAGAGCGCGACGAGCAAGCTGCAGAATTTCACCACGGTTAGCACGTACAGTTTCGCTATCGCGTCGTACATACATCACGCCTTCATGCGTGACATAGGGCGGCAGTTGCGGAGCGCGGACCTCGATACGCAGCACGTCGCCGTTTTCGTAGCGCATCAGTTCAAAAGACAGCGAAGGCGCCGGATCAAGTCCATCCATCACAGCAACACGCAACTGCTCAGATACCTGGTCGGGCTGTACGACACCTTCGATCGTCCCGTTTTCAGTATTGGTAGCACCAAGCACCAGAGTACCGCCACCAGTGTTTGCCAGCGCGGCGACATCATGCAGCAACACGGTATTCGCGGTGCCAGTTGGACGCAAGATATTCCGCTCGGATGGAACCCCGAAGCGTAACTGGTCGATCTCCCACTCTTTCTGGTAGCGTTTGGGGACGCGCACATCGTCGAAACGGTCGCTCCGAAACAGGTCGCGCAACTGGCTAAATGACGGCTGTTCGAGCGCGGCTTCGAAATAGCGGTCGCCAATGCCATGGCGATGTGCCGCGTCGCTGCCACTTGGCGCCCGGCGCACACGGTGGGCATCCGAACCCTGCACACAAAACATGCGACGCTCGTAATGCTCGGTCCGTCCGTTGAAGAAGCCAGGACTAGTGAAGGTGCCATGATCGGTGTAGTAGTTCACAAACTCCAGAGCAGTCAATTGGGCATGCTGGGTTGCGGCGACACGTGACTGTCCACTCATGCCCATGCGGAGCGATTCGCAGATCACGCCGGTTGGAGCATTCACATGCGCCGCGATCGCCATGCCGCCAGCCTTCCCAATGATCTCGTAGGCCTGGGTGATATGTGCGGTGTCCGGGATACTGGTCACGCCGCCTTTGATCTTGTCAGCGGGAACCCCAAGCTGAAGCAGGGTCGCTTCGATCAAACTGATCGGCGTTTCGGGAGGGAATATACCCAGAATATGTGAGCCAAAGTGGGAAGTAAACTCAAAACCAGGCAACACCATAATCCCTTTAAGGAGGCGCTGGTATTCTTCTAGTTCTTCGTTATCGGTTGGCGTGGCGCGGCCCGTGCGTGCGAGTTGTTCGAGGAAATCGACCTCGCGGCGCATCCGTTCGTATCCGGCGACCGAATTGTGATCGGTAAAGGCGATTATTTCAAGATTGTGTAATTCCGCTTCGCGTAAAATCTCAAGAAATGTTGCATTGGGTTCTGCGTAGTCTTCGGATGCTGGTGTATGTATATGTAGATCAATGCGAGTCCATTTCTTACCGTTCGGACCTGAAACCATCATAATATTATTTTCCTTGACATTTGAAATAGCGTTTTTTAACGCACACCTTAATTTCAATTAATGGAGGTGAGCGCGGTATCTGAAACGACTTTTAATTTCGCCGCGTATCGTCCGCGTTTTAGTCCTCCCGTTATCTTTCCGTTATGATACTCGAAAGCGTAGCGAGCGGCAACGATTATGATCGGTTTTTCGTTGACAGCCCCAGGACAGCATGGTATAGTATCCAGGCCGTTGAAAGCGGCGTATTTGGAGCGCCTGAGCCTGAGTAGCTCAGTTGGTAGAGCAGCTGTTTTGTAAACAGCCGGTCGTCGGTTCGAGTCCGACCTCAGGCTCCATACAATCTGAATATACGGGCAGATACCAGAGTGGCCAAATGGGGCGGACTGTAACTCCGCTGGCTTACGCCTTCGCAGGTTCGAATCCTGCTCTGCCCACCAAGAACTCTCTAAACGGAGTCGCTGTTCGCCAATAGGACGTTAGCCCTCATAGCTCAGTGGTAGAGCACCTCTTTGGTAAAGAGGAGGTCATGGGTTCAAGTCCCATTGAGGGCTCCACAATTAAGTCACCTTTGCGAACGATCCGGCATACAAGCGGGTCGTTTTCGTTGAAGATGTGTTAGGAGGATCCATTTCATCATGGCACGTCAGAAGTTTGAACGCAACAAACCGCACGTAAACGTCGGCACCATCGGTCACGTCGACCACGGCAAGACGACCCTGACAGCGGCGATCACCAAGACCCTCTCGCTGCGCGGGAAGGCTCAGTTCCTGGGCTACGCCGATATCGACAACGCACCTGAAGAGCGCGCTCGTGGTATCACGATCGCCATCCGCCACGTCGAGTACGAAACCGACCAGCGCCACTACGCCCACGTGGACTGCCCCGGACACGCCGACTACATCAAGAACATGATCACCGGTGCCGCCCAGATGGACGGCGCGATCCTGGTCGTGTCGGCTCCCGACGGCCCCATGCCCCAGACCCGTGAGCACATCCTGCTTGCCGGTCAGGTCGAAGTGCCCGCCATGGTCGTCTTCCTCAACAAAGTCGACATGCTCGACGACGAGGAACTGCTCGAACTGGTCGAACTCGAACTCCGCGAACTGCTCACCCGCTACAACTTCCCGGGCGACGAGATTCCGATCGTGCGCGGCTCAGCGCTGGCAGCACTGGAATCGACCTCGACCGACCTCAGTGACCCGGCCTATCAGCCGATCCTGGAACTGATGAACGCGGTGGACGCCTACATCCCGACGCCGGAGCGCGACGTGGACAAGCCGTTCCTGATGCCCGTCGAAGACGTGTTCGGCATCAAAGGCCGTGGCACCGTGGTGACGGGACGCATCGAGCGCGGTCGCGTGAAAGTCGGCGAGACCGTGGAAATCGTGGGCATGACCGAACGACCGACGCCGACCGTGGTGACGGGCGTGGAAATGTTCAAGAAGATGCTGGACGAAGGCACAGCGGGCGATAACGTGGGTTGTTTGATCCGCGGCATCGAGCGCGAAGATGTCCAGCGCGGTCAGGTGCTGGCAAAGCCCGGTTCGATCAAGCCGCACACGACGTTCCAGGCGGAAGTGTACGTGTTGAAGGCAGAAGAGGGCGGACGCCACAAGCCGTTCTTCCCAGGGTATCGCCCGCAGTTCTACGTTCGGACGACGGACGTGACGGGGAACATCTCGCTGCCGGAAGGCATGGAGATGGTGATGCCGGGAGACAACGTGCAGATGGGCGTGGAACTGATCACGCCGGTGGCAGTGGAAGAAGGTCTGCGTTTCGCCATCCGTGAGGGTGGACGTACCGTGGGCGCTGGCGTCGTCACCAAGATCACGAAGTAGTTAAACCGCGTCAGAAACCAGTTCATCAGGAATCAGTTATCCGCGCGGCGGGTGCCGATTCCTGGTCATCTGGTTTCTGACGTTAGGTTTTCTGATAGAGGATATTATGGCATCGAAGAAAGGGAATCGCATCGTGATCACGCTGGCATGCAATGCTTGCCGCGAGCGTACCTACACGAGCGAGAAGAATCGTCGAAATGACCAGGGGCGATTGGAACTACGCAAGTATTGTCCACGCTGCCGTAACCATCAGGTCCACCGCGAAACCAAATAGTAAAGCGTATGCAGCACGCATACCTTCGCCGGAGGAATCATAGGTGGCATTGGTGAATGAAAAACAGGAAGGCGGTCTGCAGCGTTGGCTGCGGGAAACTCGCGGCGAGCTACGGAAGGTCACATGGCCTACCCGAGAAGAAGCGCTGCGATTAACGTATGTTGTGATCGGCCTTTCCATGGTTATGGGAGCAGTGCTTGGTAGCGTGGACTTTGTCCTCAACTACCTGTACACCCTGGTTGTTCGCTAAACGGCGTAGAACCGATTAAGGACGAACCGATGACCGAAAGCAACAGCCAGAGTATGACGAGCGAAGATACTGAAGAGCCTCGCTGGTACGTCATCCATACCTATTCGGGATACGAGAACAAGGTTCAACAAAACCTTGAACATCGTATTGACTCGATGGAGATGAAAAACAAAATCTTCCGAGTTGTTGTTCCGACCGAAGACGAGATCGAGATCAAAAACGGCCAGCGACGAACGGTGCATAAAAAAGTTTTTCCCGGATACGTGCTGGTGCAGATGGTATTGACCGATGATTCGTGGTATGTGGTGCGTAACACGCCCGGAGTGACGGGTTTCGTTGGCCTAGGGAACCGCCCAACCCCACTCGAAGAAGTGGAAGTTCGGTCGATCCTCAAGCAGATGGAACAAGAGGCTCCCAAGGTACGTGTAAACTACCAGGTAGGGCAATCCGTCAAAATCACAGATGGTCCCTTCACAGATTTCGAAGGTCTCGTCGATGCAATTGATCAGGAAAAGGGCAAAGTGCGCGTGCTGGTATCGTTTTTTGGTCGCGAAACGCCCGTTGAACTGGATTTCTTGCAAGTTATGCGCCTTGTAGATTAAGGCAGGAGTATCGTTGTGGCAAAGAAAGTTACCGCTGTGGTGAAGCTTCAGCTTCCAGCAGGCAAAGCCAATCCGGCCCCGCCGGTCGGTCCCGCCCTGGGTGCTACGGGCATCAACATCATGGGGTTCTGTAAAGAATATAACGAGCGTACCGCTGGCAACGTAGGAATGATCATTCCCGTTGAAATCACGGTATTCTCGGATCGTTCCTTTACATTTATTACGAAAACGCCTCCAGCAGCCGACTTGCTGCGTCGGGCGGCACGCATCGACAAGGGTGCGGGAACGGCTGGTCGAGCAAGCGTCGGCTCGATCTCGAAAACTCAACTTCGCGAGATCGCAACGACCAAGCAAACCGATCTGAATGCGATTGACCTTGATGGTGCCGAGAAGATCATTGCCGGTACCGCACGCTCGATGGGCATCAAGATCACCGAATAACTTGATCCGCATGCAGCGGGACATTTTGGTACAATAGGGCAATGTATGGAGCAGCGCTCTGTATGTTGTTTGTGGGAGGGCGGTAGCCCGCGTCACCACGAAGGAGTTTAGGCTATGACAACTCGACATGGTAAACAATATAGCGCTGTAGCCACGAAGATCGACCGCACACAGCGTTACTCACCGGAAGAAGCCGCGCAACTCGTCAAGGATACGTCGTTCACGAAGTTCGACGCGACGGTTGAGGCGCATCTTCGCCTGGGCATCGACCCCCGTCACGCCGACCAGCAGGTCCGCTCGACGGTTACGTTGCCGCACGGCACCGGTAAGCAAGTGCGTGTTCTGGTGTTCGCCAAAGGTGATGCCGAGCGCATAGCGCGTGAAGCTGGCGCAGACTTCGCTGGAGGCGAAGAACTGATTCAGCGCATCGCCCGCGAAGAATGGACCGACTTTGACGTTGCTATTGCGACGCCTGATATCATGGGCGATCTTGGTAAAGCTGGTCTCGGACGTATCCTGGGTCGTAAAGGCTTGATGCCGAACCCCAAGAGCGGTACCGTGGTCCAGGCTGCCGATCTTCCCCGCGTACTGACTGAAGTACGCCGTGGTAAGGTTGAGTTTCGTAACGACAAAACCGGCTTGCTCCACGTTGTCATCGGCAAGGTTTCCTTCACGCCTGATCAGATTCGCGAAAACTTCGCGGCCTTGATGGACGCGGTGAAGGGTGCCAAGCCAAGCGGCACCAAGGGTGTCTACCTGCGGAGTGTTACGCTCACCAGCACGATGGGACCTGGCATTCCAGTTGATATCGCCGCTGCTCAGTCGATGAGCACAGGCGGAGATCAGTAGCCTCTACACAACAACAATCTATATTCTCTGCCCGAGACAGCCGGCGCTCTAACGAGCTTAATGGCATTTAGCCACCTGCTTAGGCGAGACACGATTTGCTTCCCCTTCGGGAAAGATGCGATTACGTGGCCTCGCTCCATCGGGCGAGGCCACATTTCTTTTTGAAGGGGGGTGAAATCATGCCAAATAAGGAAAATATCGCAGCCGTCGGAGTCCTGCGCGACAAACTATCGCGGTCGCAACTGGCTCTCGTCAGCGAATATCGCGGCCTGAGCGTCGCCGATATGAGTGCTTTGCGAGCGGTCCTGCGTCCGGTCGATGCCGAGATGATCGTTGCCAAGAACACACTCACGAAGATCGCGGCAAATGAGATCGGCATCACCAGCCTGGACGAGTTCCTGGGTGGACCGATCACCTTGACACTCGCGTATGGCGATCCGGTCGCGGCAGCCAAGGCGCTCAACACCTATCTGCGTACAATCCGTACGCGGGCCACGATTCAGGTTCGCGGCGGTATCATCGCGGGTCGCGCTTTGAAGGCACAGACCTGGAGCGCGTCGCCAGCACGCCGAGCCGTGAGCAGAGCATTGCAACGGTGTTGGGAGCTATCAACTCACCAGCGACCCGCATTGCAAGCACACTCAACGGTGTAGCACGCAATATCGCATACATCCTTGCGCAAGTCGCCGACGGACAGGGCAA
This sequence comes from uncultured Chloroflexia bacterium, assembly GCA_963782315.1. GTDB lineage: Bacteria > Chloroflexota > Chloroflexia > Chloroflexales > Kallotenuaceae > JBBSGA01. The sequence goes on along the minus strand of CAWAJS010000036.1, from coordinate 321,393 downwards.
AACTGCGGACGCAGCGTAAGCCTGATTTATTTGACGATGCGATTGCATCATATGTATAAACACTATTGGAGGATTCTCGTGGCTTCTGAAAAAGTACAATCGATTCTGGAAAGCATTCAGGGACTGACCTTGCTTGAAGCGGCTGAGCTGTCGAAGGCAATGGAAGAAGCGTTCGGCGTATCGGCTGCCGCTCCGGTAATGATGGGCGGCGGCGTTGCCGCTGGCGATGGCGCAGCCGCTGCTGCTCCGGTTGAAGAACAGACCGAATTCGACGTGATCCTGTCGGCAATCGGCCCCAACAAGATCAACGTCATCAAGGCAGTTCGCGACCTCCTCCCCGGCCTGGGCTTGAAGGAAGCCAAGGACATGGTTGAAGCCGCTCCTAAGGCCATCAAGGAAGGCGTCAGCAAGGAAGAGGCCGAGGCGGCCAAGACCAAGCTTTCGGACGCTGGCGCGACCGCCGAAGTCAAGTAAGGTCCTATTCCTGGAAACCGAAGGAGGGGAACAGCGCAAATGCGCTGTTCCCCTCCTGCTGTTCAAACTCCAAAATATACGGATGTTTTCATCCAGGTCACGGCATAAGTGCGACGCGATGTACCATGACACTCAATGGCCGTGCGTCATCGCTCGTATGATCCTTTAGAGCCGGGATCGTCGTCGAGGCTTTCAGTCCAAGCGTGAGTTGCTGTGGCTCGGCGATATCCTCCGGTACAAAGATGTAATAGGTGCGCCACTCGGGTGCAACAGGGATATCGAAGCGCCAACGCCCTTCGACGACAATTTCGAGCGGACCACGCAATGGAAAAGGTCCGGCCAGATCGAGTGCCACGACGCTACCTGGTTTCAGGGGCGCGTTCAGCGGCAGCACGATCTGACCATCGCCAAGTAGCCAACGCATCGAGCGGCCACCCGCAGTTTCGCTCAGACCAAATCCCTCAATGTATCCCAGATCCAATCCCGCCATCACCCAGTATAAGCGCAGAAAGCGCTTCCGGTCGAATATTATCCATGCGTCCATTGCTGCGTATCCTCGCCAGAGCGTGTCTCACTCACGCTTAGTTGGTCGCGTGCGTCATCGCTGTTCACCCAGCACCCGCATCAACTCGCCACGCACCAGGTCGGTGCGGCGAGATGCTCCTTCTTCGAGAACTTCCAGCCCCTCTGCGGCGCTGTCCCTGCGCCTTGAGCGCCAAGGCAAGCGACACATTAGCATCCACGAAGCCAGGATCGGCTTCCAATGCGGCGCGTGCTTCGCGTTCTGCAGTGCATAATCGCCGGCTCGAAATGCTCGCTCGCTACTGGTACATCGCCAGTTCACGGGGAATACCACGAGCCAGAGAGCCGGGTAGTTGCGATATGTGATGAACAGCATCGCCAAAACCACAACCGCTATACCAGCCAGGCCGCGCGGACCGAACGCGGCCACAGCACGAACCTAGCGGGCGCGAAACCAGATACCACTGCAGCGCCATACAAGCCCAGGACGACCCAGATCGTCAGCAGATAACGTGGCTCGACATGGAAAGATCAACACTGTCACGACAGAATAGCCGAACCATAATACCGACATACATCTTGAATGGACTATCGGTAGCGGGATGTAAGAAACCCGATGATTCCAGCGAAACTGAACATCGAGCCATATCACATCGCCAGGCAGACCGATGGGCGCGGCCTCGCGTATGGGTCGGGCGAAGAACGAACGCTTCACAAAATAATCTTCAACATACTGCGCCTTGATGATATGGCGAAACGTCCCCCACATCGGCCCAAGGGGCAGCAGCGGATCCTCCCGCAAAATCGCTTTGTGCCTGCGCGCTGGCATAGTCTTGTCGATCAGCCTGAGGCATCGCTTGTAGCATGTTGATCTTCGAATCGCGAGATTCTCCGTTAGCGAGATCGAGCCACAAGTTGATCGGACCAAGGGTATCAACGGGAATGAAATGCCGGTATTCAATCCAGTTCCGCAACGTCCATGGCGCGACAACGACGAATACCGATGAAGCCAGAATCAGCGAGTGGCACGACCGCCCGCCGTGTCGCTTGCATGAGCGTCGACCATACTACCGCTAGCTTTCTCGCGATACACCTTGCCCCACGCCCGCCAGACCAACCAGGGGACGGCGAAGATCAGTGCATATAGTGCGGGGGAGCGTGTCAGCGCCGCCATACCCAGGACCAAACCGGATAACACCAGGTCGCGGATCCGTTCGTGATCGTCGTAGCGCACTAACAGCCACAGGTGTAGCAACCACAAGAACAGATAGATCGGCTCGGAGAACAACGTAGCAATCAGTTCGATGAATGGAAACCATACCGCCCAGAACGCAGCAAAGACGATACCTGTGCGGCGATTGAACAAGCGTGCACCAAGCACATAGCAGAGCGGAACCGATACAACGCCCAGCACGATGTGAAATCCCTGGATCAGTCGCACACCAAGCGCGGGACCACCTCCCAGGATAATACCAAGACGGAGAAACGCCGCAAAGACCCACACATGGAATGGCGGTCGGATCAGCCATGCGTCATCAACATAGGCTCCTGTCACCGCCAACCGCAATGCACGTCGATAATAATCACCATCGTCGGCATTCGAGAACTGAGGCCACAGTGGATTGATACTCAAATACCACACACGGAGGGCAAAGGCGATGATGATCAGCGCCGGAAGGATTAATCTACGGTTTCGCATCAAGGAGCAATTCGTTCTATCACATAACGACCAACCCGACCGATGACCTCGCCGTCGAACGCCGAAGCGGCGGCTGTGCCATCAGTATACAATGCAAATGTCGCGGGCTGTCGGTCGGCTGCGATACGGTGCGCGATAGCCGAGTACTTCGCCAGGAAATCGTCGGCGGGCAGGTAGGCTTCGATATGGTCATCCGGTCCCAGCACCTGCTTGACGAGCGCGACAACCTGGACGGCGTCCGCATCCTGGTTCGTAAGCACTTCGCGCTCACCCACTCCAATCGATCCCGCGAGGAGCATCAGCATAAGTCAGCAAGCGGCGACAGCGCCCTGTCTCGCCCGTACTGAGCGCACGAGTAACGGATGATGGTAAGCACGGCGCAGGGCATCCACGGCAGCGAGCGCAGCGACGGGCAGAAGCGGCAAGCAGAATCGCGGCAACATGAACCCTACGGAAATGGCGGCGATGTAGACTGATAACGACCACGATCAGCCATCGTCTGGTGCGGTCGCCATCCCCAACCCACAGTACAACGCCCACCAGCGCCAACAGGTTCGCCGGAAACGTCAGCAGACGTAGCCCAAGCGAACGCCCGAACTCGGAGGTATCTTCGCCACCGGAACCCAGAAACGCCCGCAGATTGCCCCACCAGTTCGCGATGAAACGCGCCGGATCGTGCAGCACCACGTCGCTCAAACCAATGCTATCGCGTGCCTCAGTCCAACGACTCCAGTCGGTATTGCCATAGACCGCGAGCCAGATGTTTTTAGCCTGTTGAGAATACAACGGTGTGCCGGTATCGACCAGGTTCACGACGATCTGCGGCAGACTGGCTAGAACAAAACCAGCGACCAGCAGACCACACCACGCCAACCAGCGCCGCAGGGTTGGCGGTGATGCGGCGCGACGGTCAAGCCAGAGCCACACACAGCCGAGCGCAACCAGCACGATACCAGGATGTCGTATCAAGAAAGCACCTCCACAGGCCACGCCTGCCGCGAAGATGCGTGCCGGACGATCGCGCATGAGCAGCAAAGCCAGCAGAGTTACAGCACAAGCGGCCGCAAAGGGCATGTCGGTGCCGAGGTACAGGGCATACGACGTCGTCCAGCGGTTAAAGGCCACGATCAGCAGCGCGAGCAACGCTGGAATCAACCCCAGCATACTGCGAGCGAGCAGGTAGGTCGCACCAAGCAGGATTGCGCCCGACACAATCGCGACGATCTGAGCGGCAATGAATGCATTATCATCCGTCACCGAACGCAGCGCCCACACGACCGCGGGATATCCCAACTGGTAGAAGCCGTCAGCACGCCAGACACAGTTCGCAGTGCCATCGAAAGCACCAGCAGGACACCACCAGGCTTCTGAACGTGTTGCAAAGACCCGAAAGTCCTTCTCGACACCCGGCAGCGATAGGACGACATGGGTACGTGCCATGCGTGCCAGCAGCGCCGTCCACAGCGCGACACTGGCCAGCGCGAGCATATCAACCCAGCGTGCCTTCAAGCGTGTCCGCAACTCCGCTGCCAGTTCAGGATGAGCAACAGCCTGCATGACGAGCCCGATCCCCAGAGCACCGCACACCAGCAACCAGTACGGGCGGACCGCAAACGGCAGGATAGCGAGGCGGTATAGGAGCAGAAAGCCGAGCGCCAATACACAGGCGATACCGACTGTCCAGCGTGGACGCCGCACAAGCGCAGCCACCAACAGCGTCGCGAAGGCACCCCCAGCGATCTGTGCGGGGTAGGGAACGATGGGCCAACCAGCGGTCATGAAGACCGCTCGCTCGACCTGTACGCCACGCGCCGTCACGCCATCAAGCAACAGGGCATCGGTATCGAGTTGCACGAACACATCCTGGGGCTTGAGCAGTCCAGAATTGATAGGAAAGCTCACCTCCTGCCACTCATTACTCGTGGCTACCGTGCCTAGCTCCGTACGCCCGTTAAGGAGTACACGCACCTGTGGGACAGGTTCGCCCACCGGACGCCAGCCACGCAACCGAATGGTGATCTGCGCAGGCAGACCGATTTGAGGAAACAGGAGGACCGAAGATGTGCCACTCCAACGATACGGCGTGGGTGTATCGGTTGTGTCCGTCACGACGCCCCAACGGTTTGTTGCGTCCGCGAATGCTTGTACATATCCGGCATCGTTGTAGCCGATAGCAAGGTCCTGTCGGACCGGCACCTGGTATACCAGCACGACGAGCAAGGCCCCAAGGACGAGCCAGGGGATAGCCCATCGGACGAGGGAAACCACGGTCGTGCCGAGCGGTTGTCGAGGTGATGCAGAGCGCAGGGATGCCACGCCACCATCCTACCATAGAAGCCCGCTCGCAAGACGCACAATGGCCTCAACATCGTACTGACGTTGAGGCCATCGCATCAAACGACGGTGAGTTTACCGGGACACGAGCGCGCCGAGCGGTTGCATGATCACGACGCGGGTTTCCTCCCCTTCAGCGGGCAGGGATGAAGCCGTCGCGACCAGTTTCTCCTGTGGCACCCACTCCTTGAGGCCAAGTTCATGTGCCAGGCGATCAAGTTGTCCCGCATCTTCGTACAACGGCACGACAACGCGCGGCTCGATCTGACTGATCACTTCGGTCAACTCGGCGGGTTGCAGCGAACCGTAGGCCGGAACGAACAGCACGTCGATGTTTCCTAATTCTTCGATCTGGTGGCTCGTCAACTGGTGTCCAAGGTCGCCCAGGTGCGCGAATGAGAGTTCATCGAGGTGCACGACATACATAGTATTGCGCCCGCGTTCGGCACCACGTTCTTTATCGCGGTAGGTCCGCACACCGTTGATCATCACGCCGCCGACCTCGTACTCACCAGGTCCATCGACGATATACACGCGCTCGGTCATTGGACGCACCGCTTGTGTGTTGTTCCAGCGCGCATCATCGCTGCTGAGGGTCACAATGTGTGCTGTCGCCTTGCCGATGTCATAGGCGGCGCTGCGTGGGAAAGGATCAGTCACAACGACCCCTTCTTTCCCCCGCACACGCACGCTCGAACGTCCAAGATATGTAATATCAGCCATTGTTATAGTTGCTCCATTGGTACGTAGCCTGCCACAATATGTTCACGCCCATAACCATCCACCCGATCATCAATCAGGGCTTCCGTGATGCCATGCCGCGCAAGATGGGCAAGCAGCGTTGTTTCGTTCAGTTGTTCATTATCAGGCATGTCCGCCGTTGCTTCTTCACGTAGGTCCCCCTGGTCCCAATAGCGATAGATATGAAGTGCAGGATCGGCGCTCAATACGACACATGCGACGGGTTCGTCCAGCGCCTGGGCCAGGGATTCGGCGATCTCCCATTCTCCTTCGAGCGGGAGCGAAGTCCAGCACGCGATCCAATCATCCTGCGGCTGTGAAAGCACGAAGATCAGCGGTCCACCTTCCTCGCCAAGCATCGGCGAAAAATCCTGATCGATCGTTCGCAGGATCGTCCGGCGGTATCCACGCGCCTCGAAGATCATGTCCAGGCCATCGACGACCGTACTTTGCGGGTTTTTGACTAGGATCAGTGTTTCGTTGCGGCTCATTGCACACCTTTATTCGTCTTCGAGGTTCTCACCGTCATTGCGAAGTTCCTGCCAAAGCTTCTGCACGATCGGTTTGGCAGTATTCCAACTATAACCGCGGCGCTGCAACATCGCACCAAGTTTCCGCTGAAATGTCTGCCAGTCGGGAGCAGACGCATAGCGTCGAGCAGCCTGCCGGGCGACGCGCTCACATCCTTCGCTTTCCACATCATCATCTACCGCCGCCATAACGATTTCACTGGCGAGGGTGCGATCCACACCCTTCTTCAGTAATTCGCCCCGCAAGGCCATCGCGCCTTTTGGCTTACTCATGGCACGTTGGGCGACCCACATTCGGGCAAATTGTGCGTCGTCAAGCAACTCGAGGTCGCGCAAACGAACGATCGCCTGTTCAATATGCTCAGGCTCGAACTGCTTCTGGCGCAACCGATCTCGGATCTCGCGCTCGGTCCGAGGTCGTACTTCGAGTAAGCGGAGGGCAGCATCCCAGGCTTTACGAGAGACCGCCGCTTTTTGGAGGCGTGCCCAATCTTCCTCGGTAAGTTGCTGACCTTTGTATAGCCCTTCCTGTTGCAGCGTCGTGAGATCGATACCAATGGCAAATATACCATCGACGAACACGTTGACACGCTCTTTATCACCGCTTTGGAAGGACAGAGAGGTTATTGTTCCTGTTGGCATAGCTTAAATGAAAGAAGGACGGATACACCCGTCCGTTGTACATCATGTGTACAACGGACGGGCGATCCGCCCGATCCTGAAATCGTTAGGCTTCTTCGAACATGCCGTCGTCGTCTTCTTCTTCCTGTTCAGCAACAGGAACGACAGGAGCGGCGGCAGCAGCATTCGTCATATGCGCGCGGATCAACCCGTCGAGTTCAAGCATCAGTTCGGGGTGGGTTTTCAGGAACGTCTTGGCGTTTTCACGGCCTTGACCGATCCGATCATCGCCCAGATAGAACCATGCACCGCTTTTGCGGACGATGCTCATATCGACACCTACATCGATCAGGTTACCTTCGCGCGAGATACCTTCGTTGTACATGATGTCGAATTCAGCGACCCGGAAAGGCGGAGCAGTCTTGTTCTTGACAACTTTGACCTTGGCGCGGCTACCAACGACATCGGTACCACTCTTGATCGATTCGATGCGACGGATATCAAGGCGAACCGAAGCATAGAACTTGAGTGCGCCACCGCCGGTCGTCGTTTCGGGGTTACCGAACATGACGCCGATCTTCATGCGCAACTGGTTCAGGAAGATCAACGCGGTCTTGGATTTCGAAACAGCACCGGAAAGCTTACGCAATGCCTGCGACATCAAGCGGGCTTGCAGACCAACGTGCGAATCGCCCATATCGCCTTCGATTTCGGCACGGGGCACGAGCGCCGCCACCGAGTCGATGACAATCATATCAATCGCGCCGGAACGCACCAGCGTTTCACAGATTTCCAGCGCTTGTTCGCCGGTATCCGGCTGAGAAACAAGCAAATCCTCAATATTGACACCACAGGCAGCAGCATAGATCGGGTCGAAAGCATGCTCAGCGTCGATAAAGGCCGCGACACCACCCAACTTCTGGGCTTCGGCGATCATATGCTGTGCAAGCGTTGTTTTACCCGAGCTTTCCGGCCCGTAGATTTCGGTGATACGACCACGGGGAATACCGCCAACGCCCAGGGCGAGATCAAGCGCGACCGCGCCGGTGGGGATCGTTTCGATCGCCAGACGCGAGGTTGCTTCGCCCATCTTCATGATCGAACCTTTACCAAAGCGGCGATCGATCTGCGACATCGCGGCGGCAAGCGCCTTTTCTTTCTCAGCACTGATCGGCATACTCTTCCTTCCTTGTGTTTACTCTTACCGGTTGTGGACGCTTCGACATAGGCACGTCAAAGGCTCACATATATTATGACATCGAGGTCGTCGATGACTGCGACAGTATAGCACGTCCGTTCGACACCTGCAACTATGAAATTGTGCTTGATAACCCGGATCTTAACCCTCAGCAAGGGGCTAAAAAGGACGCGATCGCAGTATGCTACAATAGGCCGCACAGCGAAATGTCGACCGCCCCAGCGGTTCCTGCTCATTGTGCTGGTCTGCAACAAAGGAGAAAGCATGGCGGACACCGAAAGCATTTTGCAGCTGGGCATTGAAGCGGCCCGTGCTGGCGATAAAGCCGAAGCACGTGAACTATTTCGGCTCGTAACTCGCGAAAAGCCAGACAATGCTCAGGGCTGGCTTTGGTTAGCCGGAGTAGCCGAGGACCGCGAAGAAAAGCGCACCGCGCTCGAAAACGTGATGCGACTCGACCCGAAGAATGACCTTGCACGCAAAGGTCTTGCCGCGATGGGCGCTGCGACCGCGGGTGTTGCATCAACGCAGGGAGCGGCAGCAAAACAGCCAGCCGCGACACCCGTTGCGTCCGCTGCACAGCCGGAAGCGGCGGACCCCGCCAGCAGAAACTCCACCCGATGACAGCGCAGATTCGAATGATTTGCTCGACGCGCCGACCAGCGACGACAACTGGACGCCAACCTTCGCGGAAGACGACTTCGACCTGCAGGATTACCAGCAGACGCCCCGGGCGGACGCCGACGATGAGTATGATGGCGGTGTCGTCGAAGAAGAAGAACGTCGTGGTGGTATCGGCTGGCTTCCCTGGGTACTGGGCCTGATCGCGATCGCATTATTCACGTATCTTGCGATCAGCTTCCTCATGAACCGCAACGACAACGTCGCACAGACACCTGGTGCCGTTGAAAGTGGCGTAACTGCAGAAACGGCAGCATCGGCGATTGCTGGTGGCGTGGGTGATGGCACCGAGCCCACCACGACAGGTGGCGAAGGTGGCGGTTTACCGATCGAAGGCACCTCCGTTCCCGTCGATGGCAGCGTCAGTGCCATTCCCGCCGACCAAACAGTGGCTCCGGTAACCGACGAACCCGCGCCACCCAGCGATCAAGTTCCAGCGGAACAAACCGCCGCAGCCGCCGGTAGACCCCGGCACACCACCCGAACAGGCAACGGTGATCGTCGTCGTACCGCCAGATGCGCCTGTCGTACCACCGATCGCAGAGGTGCCGACCCCGGTTGCCGCTCCTCCAGAGGCAGCGCCAACGGAAGCAGTTGCCCCAACCAACCCTCCCGCCACCGGCGACCTAGCAGCCGCAAATCCGGCGCTTGTCTCTGTGAACACGCCAGTACAGGCAGGAGCATGGACCTACACGTATCCAGGCTTCCAGTCGGTCATTGGCGAAGCATTTGGGAATGTCCCGGCACCACAGGGGCAATACCAGATCGTTATCGTGAACGTCACGAACGGCAGCGGACAGCCCGCGTCGATCCCAGATGGCTTCTTCGCACTGAAGGACGCACAGGGTCGCGTCTACCCGCTCAATCGTGCCGCGTCGGTCGGGTATATGGATCGCTTCGGCCGCGGACAGGCCGCCGACATCAGCGTCGACGATCAGGCAGCGCCCAACGTTCTAACATCGGTTGGTCTGGTATTCGACGTCGCACCAGATGCCACAAGCATGGTGTTACTAAGTCCGCGCCAACGTCAACCAGGGCTTCCTGGTGCGCTAAATCGCCTGGTTCAATGTACAACCGCCCTGGCCTGGTGCCAGGGCGGTTGTGTTTTCTCATCGTCAAAAGCGGTACAATACGAGGTAGCTTTTACTACGTTCATTACATGGGCCTTCGGGTACCAAAAGGATACGATACACGACATGCCTGTCATGCTCAAGAATCGACATCAGATCGATAAATTGCGCGATGCCGGTAGATTGGTCGGGCAAACACTCCAGGTCGTCAACGAATATATCAAGCCAGGCGTCACGACGCTTGGAACTAGACCGAATCGCCGAAGAATATATCCGCAAGCCACGGCGCGACCCCTTCCTATAAAGGGTATCGCGGCTCGTCAGCGGGCTATCCGCCCTTTCCTGGCACGATCTGCGCGTCGGTCAACGAGGTCATCTGCCATGGCATCCCGTCCGATCTGCGCTTACGCGAAGGCGATATCATCAGCCTCGACATCGGCGCGAAACTCGACGGCTGGCAGGGCGATACCTGTTACACCTTCGCGGTCGGCAAGCTCGACGCCACGGACACAGAAGTTAGTCGATACGACCCGCGAAGCCTTGATGTACGCGATCGAGGTCGTCGGGCCCGGCAAGCGTCTGGGCGACATTGGGGCTGCGATCCAGCAGATCGTGGAACCACGCGGCTTCTCAATAGTGCGCGAATACACCGGCCATGGCATCGGTCGCAAGTTGCACGAAGAACCGACCGTACTGCATTACGGCAAAGCCGGAACAGGTCTGCTGCTGCGCCCCGGCATGGTGTTTACGATCGAACCGATGGTCAACATTGGGAAGCCGGAAACCGAGCTTCAGGCCGACGGTTGGACAGTGCTGACAGCCGATAGATCGCGCTCAGCACAGTTCGAGCATACCATCGCCATCACCGAACATGGCGTCGAAATCCTTTCCGCGCCGTAGCGCGCCCGGCTTACGACCGAGCATCGTGCTATAATATGTTTTTGGGCAGGCAAGCGTTTGCCTGGGGAAGGTAGAGCCGCATGACAACACCGTCATTAACGGACAAGCGCTGGGACGAACTCGAACGGCGTGGTATCACACGACGGTTCATCAAAGGGGGCATCATTTATGCTCCTGACGAGCCTGCATCAGAATTGTTTGTGATCAAAGAAGGCCGTGTCGCGCTCAACCTGCTATCGCCGGAAGGTCGTACATTGACGGTCCGTGTTGTCAAAGCGGGCGAAGTTTTTGGTCATGCCTCCTTGCTTTCCGACGGCACCTTCGACACCTTCGCCGAGGCATTGCGCCCGACTATCGTGTCGGTTGTACGCCGCCCCGTCCTAGAAGAACTGATGGTCGATCGTCCCGCGCTGGCGCTCGGCTTGATGGACGATCTAGGGCGACACTCACAAGCGTTGTCGCGCCGTCTGGGGAACGTGGCTTTCAAATCGGTTCCGGGACGCCTCGCATCGTTGCTGCTCGAACTCGCGCAACCGAGCGAACCCGAAACGACCACCGGGCGCTGGACGCATCAAGAACTGGCCGATATGATCAATGCCTATCGCGAAACCGTCACCAAGGTACTCAACCAGTTCCGGGCGGCGAAACTCATTGAAATGGACCGCCAGGGTGTGCGCTTGATCAATGTTGCTGGTTTGCAGGAGCTTGCACAACGGTAATCGAGCGCGCGATGAATCAGACGACACAAAGCCCGCACAATGGTGCGGGCTTTGCTACATAACCAGGAACTATCCGCAACAACCATGTCAAATTATCGGGTCTATTTTTGTCATAATGATTCATGTAAGCGCCGGGGCGCCCAGGCGGCCTGGAATGCGTTACGTCAAGCAGTTCATGAGCGCGGCCTCAACGACCACAGTAGCCTGATCGTTTCGGGGTGCCAGGGGCGCTGTGACTATGGGCCGAATATAACCATTCATCCCGGCGCGACAAAATACAGTGGTATTGGACCGGACGACGCTCTGCGCATCGCCGAGGAGCATCTCGGCGCGGATCGTATTGTGGATGACCTGCTGTACAAAGGGTGGTGAGATGCCCGACGAAATGCAACAGTCACAGGAACAAGACGCTGCCAATCCGCAACAGCGCCTACGCGCACAGATCAGACAACTGGTGTTGATGAAGGAAACCGGTCCCAAGAGCGCCGCATGGCATCGCGCACGGGTCGGCACGATCTGGCGGCTGCACCGACAACTTGCCACTAGCGAATCCGCTTCATCTCAGGATGACAACCGCGCACCGTAAATGTCCTTAATCTCGTGTGAAACATTCGGCTTCTCCCAGGCGTCATAACGATCAGCTTCAACGTATCCTGACCTGACCAGGAGAAACACTATGCTGCCAAATAACCCCAACGACAGCACGTATGACGGCGAACGCATCGAGGATGACGTACCCACACAAACACGACGCTTGACGACGCCTGAGAATACCTACGCTACACCAATGACCACAGCCGCATTTCCTGCACCGACCACGACCCGCCGTAACAACCTGATCGCCCTCGCCTTGATCGCGGTCGGTCTGCTGGCATGGCTGGGACGAATCGGCCTCGATCCCGATGCTATGACCGGCGGTATGGTGCTACTGACAATCGGAAGCTGTTTCCTGTTCTTCGCCTTCTGGAAACGCATCTATGGACTGTTGATCCCTGGCTGTATTCTGGCGGGGTTAAGCATGGGCGTGCCACTCGCCGAGCCATCGAACGGCGCATCCGTCTTATGGGGCTTGTCGGCGGCCTTCTTCGCAATCCTTGGCATCGGACGTTCAATGTTCAACGTCCGCTCGCCAGTGGGCGATCTTTCCGGCGGTCATCCTGTTTGGCATCGGCATGATCATCGCGTTCGCCAGCCTTCCGGCGCTCGTCGGCGCGGCCTTTGTGTGGCTCCCGCTGCTGCTCGTCGCCGCTGGCCTCTATCTGGGTTGGGGACGCCGTACCGCCTGATTGATCGCGCTTCGTTGCTATGTCACGGATTCGCACAGCGCGAGAATACGCTCCGCACGCGCACGGTAGGTCCATGGCAGGGCTTGCTCGCGTGCGGCGCGCCCCATCGTTTCTCGCCGCTGCGGGTCGTTCGCCAGTTCCACCAGCGCCGCCCCCAGGTCCGCCACATCGCCACGCCGCACGAATCGCGCTGCCCGTTCGTCGATCACCTCGCGCAGAGCCGGAAGATCAACGGCGACGATGGCACGCGCCATCGCCATATATTCGAACAGCTTGAGCGGTGACGCCGTTACATCCGTCACCGTGTCGGGGATCGCCAGAACGTCAGCGGCGGCGAGATAGTGCGCGACGGTAGTAGGCGGTTTCGGTCCCGTAAGTTGCACACGCTCTCCTAAGCCAAGTTCCGCGATCAAGTCCTTCAAGCCCGCGATCTCGGCGGGACGCCCACCCACCAGGATCAACCGCGCATGATGCAACGATTCGTCCGTCATCGCTCGCACCAGTCGGTCGAGACCACGATGCGAGAAGGTCATGCCCGCATAGACAATCGTGAACTGTCGCGGGTCAATATCCAGGTGTGCGCGTGCAGCCTCACGCGGTTGCGGCTCGTAGATCGTGTCGTCGAAGGCGTCAGGGATGACCGCACTTTGGCGCGGTTGCCAGCCGATAGCGCGAAGTTCGCGCAGGAAATGATCGGTGAGCGATGCCACCGCCGTGCTTTTGGTCAGCGTCACACGGTCGAGCAGATGCAACAACCCACGAGCCCACGGCTCCTTGGCACGCGATGGATTCTGCGTTTCCCAGTCGTGGGCTTCGTAGATCACCGCCACGCCCAGCCAGCGCCCAAACACGCCCGCGAACCACGCCGCGCAGATCACCTGTCGCACATACACCACGTCATAGCGCCGCCCATGTAGCCGCTCCAGCAGCAGATACACGAAGCACATCCAGGCGAACGCGGAGTATTCGAGGTAGTACAGCAGCGTCGAGCGATGGAGGCGCGACAGCTTGCCGATGGCAGGACGTAGGAGATGCACAGCGCCAACCTCGTCGAAGCGCGATGGCTCGCGCAACCAGCGCGGGATCAACACTAGCGTTGCCGGACGCAAACGCTTGAGTTCGCGCACGGTCGTCCACGTCTGGATCGCGTTCGCCGATTGCAGCATCAGACTGGTTGGATAGGCGATATAACACAGGCGCACGTCGCCGCTCATCAAAAACTCCTTGAAAACAGACCACCACGGCACAGTTTGGCAAAACGAGGCTCGTTTCCCGCATGGTGGAAACGAACGGCTAACGGTACCATAGTTTCGTCAGATGACATTCGCCGGCATGCTAAACGGCCCTGACGCGCCCCCCTTGCACCAGCCTTTTGTTTACGTGAATATCATATGAGGGATGTAATGACGCCGGTCATGCATCATCGCATGGCGTACAGGATGTCGGCCACCGTATCAGCGAAGCCCGCGAGTGGCCAGGGTATGCGCCATAGGACGATACCCCTGCCATCGCTGGCATCAACATCCCTATGTCATACTCTGGAGCGGTGCAACGCGATCGCTTGCGCGAATACCGCCTCGATGCGTGCGACCTGGGTTTGCTCGTTGAAGCGTTCGGCGAGCGATGCCGTACCACCCGCGATCAACGTCTGACGCAATGGAGCATCGTCAAGCAGTCGCATGATACCCTGCGCGAGTGCATCGGGATCGTTGTAGGCGGTCAGCCACCCGTTGCTGCCCGTGTTCGATGATATCGCGCACGACCGGAATATCGCTGGTTACGATCGGGCATGGGGCCGCCATCGCTTCGAGCAAGCGTCAGCCCAAAACCCTCGTAGCGCGTGGGCGTCACATACACCGTGGCGTTGCGAAACAGGTTCACCAGCGCCGCATCGTCCACACGGCCTAAGAACGTGACGTATGCTTCCATGCCAAGTTCCCGTGCCATTGCCTCCATCGCCGCACGGTCGGCATGATTCAGGCCGGACACGATCTGTAGGCGTGCGTTGGGATACCGTGCCACCACCTGCGGCAGTGCCCGCACCACCAGATCATAGCCTTTACGCGGCGTCAGTTGCCCGATAAACAACAGGCGCTGCTCGCGGTCATGGTCGGGTAGGCACATCGCCATGAGGGCGTAGCGCGGATGGCCTCGACATCGACCCACTGGTGGACGACGGCCTGCGGCTGCCGTAAGCCCATGGCGCGCATGATTTCGGCTTCATGCTGCGATAGCGGCATCAACACGTCCGCCGCCCGCAACGGCCAATGGAGCCAGTAGTTCCGCAGATGGTCGCGCAACCGCCCATTGCGTAGCGTCCGGCGCATCGACCTCGGCACGATCCCATACCAACCGCTCGTAGTGGGGCGTTTCGTCGTAGGGACGTTCACGGTCATCGATCAGGTAGCGGTCATGGAACGGACCGTTCCAGGTATAGACGGTCGGAACACCATGCCGCTTCGCCCAGCGCATCGCGCCGTATGCCAGCACATTGCGTGGGTGCAGCAGGTACATGATATCGAACGGTCCCGTTTCGTCCAGCACGGCACGCAAGCGATTGTTGGGCGCGTGGCGAATCGGCACACGCCGCACCGTAATACCGTCGACCGTTTCACGCACGTTGCTGAGGGCAGGCATCGTGGGATCGTGGAACGCGATGTTGGTGACCGCGTGTCCATGTTCGACCAACGCACGACCGATCACACGTTCGGGCCAGTTACGGAACGTCGCCGTGACGCCACCCATGCCGACGATCGCGATCTTCATGCCTGACAGGATTCCATCAAGCGATGACGGTACACCTGCTCGACCCGATCGGCGATGGCAGGCCAGGTGAACAGGCGTAGCACGCGTTCGCGTCCGGCCTGCGCCATGCGTTCGGCCTCGGCAGGATCGCCAAGCACCCGTTCGATCGCCGCAGCCAGCGCAGGTGGGTTTTGCGCCGGAACGACCAGGCCGGTTTCTTCGTGGATCACCACCTCGCGAAAACCTGCCCAATCGGAGGCGATCACCGGACGCGCACAGCCCTGCGCTTCGCATAAGACCATACCGAATGTTTCGCTGGCGAAACTCGCCCCAACCACGACATCAGCCAGCGCGATAATAGCGCGGCATCTCACGATGGGGAATCGTTCCCAGGAACGTCACATGATCCGCACGCCCAGATCGCGAGCGAGTTGTTCCAGTTGGGGACGATACGGCGATTCGCCGCCGACAAGGAGCCGCGTGCGGAGCGCCGGATCGAGCAACGCCAGGGCTTCAATGCCATACTGCACGCCCTTCCATGGCTGCAAGCGCCCGACCATCAGCACCGCCCGTTCGCCGGGAAGCGAGCAACGCATCACGCAGTGTGGGGTCGACGGGTTGCGGCACGAAATGCGCCGCGTCGAAGCCGTTGTACACCACATATGGATGCCCGCCATAGCGGCCGACAGCGTTTCGGCATTGTAGCTCGAACACGATAACATCTCGTCGATCGCTCCAGTCAATTGGCGGTCGAAGGGGTAAAAGTCCTCGCCGTGTCCATGGTACAAGACGTGTGCGCCCAGGAGGCGCATCAGCGGCGCGATCAGGAAATCATAGGGTTTGTGCAGATGCACGATGTCGGCGCGGGCGGACAGCAATGCTGGCAGCGCGGCGGGCAACATGCTCAAGCGTTCCAATAGTTTGGTTAGCTCGAAGTGACGGCGCAATGGCGGCAGCGAACGCCACCATGCGCGGCTGATGAAGGGATACCGCAGCACCCGCACGCCGTTCACGGCACGTTGAACTTGCCCAACGCCACCGATGATCGTCACGTCATGCCCACGACGCGCCTGTTCCTGCGCGAGTTCCCAGACAAAGGTTTCGACGCCACCCTCGATAGCGGTTGTCGTCAGGTTGTAATGCACGATTCGCATAATTACAGTAAACGCCTAATGATTGTATGAAACGATCTGACTATACCAGAGCACCGCACCCCATACGACGAGCGCCACGACGAGCGTGTACGCGACCAGACGCCCAATACGTCCGCGTGCCGCCAACGCATCGAGCGCGACGCCGCCGCTCAAGGCCATCGCCGGAAAGAAAAACAAGGTCCATCGCAACGCCTGTTCCGTCCAGAGCAAGGGCGCGAGCGACAGCAGCGTACCAACCCACCACGCGAGCATTATCGAACGTAGGCGTGGCAGACGGCGTGCGATGATAACGAGACCAACCAGTCCCAGCGCCGACACCAGCGGACCAAGTACCCCTCTCACACCCAGCGCTTTGCCGAGTTGTCCCGCCACACGTCCGACGCCGAACGGCACGGCTGCGCGTTGCGGCGATTCCACAAGGATGTGGAGGTGGGCACTGTAGTACAGCACAATGCTGGCGACCACACACGTGCCGCCAGCAGCACGAAACGCAGCCACGGTCCACGCAGCACAAGTAGCGTGGCAGCATAGGCGGCGAAGAACACCAGCAACGATAGAAACACGCCGAAGTGGCCGAGCAGCGCAAACATCACGAACGCGGCAGGAACAGAGGCAAGCGCCAGCCAGCCGCGCACGGTGGGCGGTGGGCGCACACGTTCCCAGCGCCACAGAGCCAGCATCATGGGACTGACCAGCGCCTGTCCCCACACGTTCGCGACCTCGCCGACCAGCGACGACCACAGCAGGGGCAGGGCGAACAGATACAGACCCCCCGCCCATAAACCCGCGCCCGCGTTCGCTCCTGCGGCACGTAGCAGCAGCCAACCCCACATGATTGTCAGGCTATCGGCGAGTGTCGTGCCGATCTGCAACACGCATCCCCGCGTCTGCCAACCCACCGAACGGCAGCAGCATCACGTATTGAGCGGGAGGATACGGCGCGGGACCACCTCCGGCCTCGCCAGGAAGGTTTTCGGTGAAAATCATCTGTCCGCGTATGACGCCACGCAGGTTGTTGGCGTGCAGGCCCAGGTCGTTGGTATATGCCTGAGGATGCAGCAAACCACCGAGCCGGATGATCCAGGCCAACATCACCAGGGCAGTGACGGTGTGTACTTCGATGGGTGAAACCGACAGATCGAGCAACCGCGCCGCCGCCTCAAGCAGCGGTAACAGCACTAGTGTCACGAGGTACGCCGCAAGCACGCAGTGCCGCCAGTCGTGGCAAGAACGTTGTCATGCCCAGACGTTGCAACGCCAGCGCCAAGCCCAGTGATGCCACAACCGCCACGCCAACCCCAAACGCAAGCGGGCGCGGAAGCATCCAGCGGCGAAGCAGCATATAGCTCGCGACGACGATCCATGCCAGCCACAGCGCCACCGTGCGCGGAGGCAAACTCCCCGCGAACGCTGACACGGTAATCTCGTCGAGCGCGAACGCCAGGTCACGCGGATCGTTAGGGGCGCGAAAGGTCGGCGTTTGGAATCGCAGATCAAGATCACTCAGGCCGTCAGGCACCAACACGTGATACGACCGTCCTTGCGGGGTGAGCGGCACCGTCACCAGCGGTCGGTCGCCCACCGACCAGGCACTCGGTACGACTGCCTCCGGATGACCGGAGATAACGCGCACATGCAGCGCACGGGCAGACGCTCCGACACCGGGGAAATCGACACGGGCATCGGCGAAAACCCAGCGGAAAGCGGGCGCGTCGGCAGCCTGACGCTCACGATCCTGATTGAATCCGGCGCGAAGGTACGGGATATCGAACTTCTCGCGCTCGCCGTCGCCGCCGATGTCGAGGGCGTAGCGAAACGGACGTGCATAGGCCACGACGCTCGCCAATAGCCATCAGCAGCACCAGCGCCCAGAGGTATGGCTCGGCACCAAAGCGAACGAGCCAGCGCGTTTCCGCCCGCACCCAGCGCAACAACGCCACTAGGCTATGTGCGACGGTCGCGCCAGAACATACACCTGATAATCGCAGATCCCGGAGCGCATGGTGTAGCTCGTTTGGACGCCAAAGTGCGGTGCGAACAGCGCCCGGTAATCACTGTCGGTCCTGATATGCTCGCCCCGATCCAGCATATGCATGATATGGCCAGGAATGTTCCATATGCTCGGTGGAGGAATATCCTCGATCACCAGCAAGGTACCACCGCTATCAACGACTTGATCGAGTTCGTTCATGCACGCCCGCACCAGATCATCAGGCAGGTGATGGAACACGCCCAGCACCAGCGCGCCATCGAATCCTCCCGGCATCACGCCAAGTTCATTGCCGTTCATGATCGTGAAGTTGCCGGGGCGATGCTCCGCCGCATACTTGATATATGGGCGGGTCGGGTCGATCCCGATATAGCGCCGTGGAGGAAAACACCGGGCATGCTGCCCTGTGCCACAACCCAGATCGATAAAGCGGCGTTTGGCGTCGCGCCAGGGTTCGAGTTCGTGCTCGATCACCTCGTAATGCTTATAGTATCCGGCTTCGGCGATCCAACGCAGCATGTTCCATAGCTGCGGCATGCGCGAAACCGCCGTCAAGAATCGCTCGACGCCCGATGCTTTGGCATTGTGATGTCGTGGACCACGAGCGGCCTATACACCACAGCAGAAGTATGTTCAACGATGTTTTCATCATATGCAGTATGTTCTCATTTTCGTGCAAGTGCCAGCACCGACAGACCAACCGGAAAGGAAGCATGGCGCAACCACGCGGCCTCGCTTAGCATTACGGCGAGCATGACTTGTGTTGACAAACGGAGCAGGCAGCGTCAGGTCAGACGGCGCATCATCGGTGCGTGTGACCACTCGTTCGAGCATCCGCTGGCCGAGTGCCAGCGGAAAAAGTATTGTGTTCACATACGACAAACGCTCGACCGTAAATAGTGGAGCAAGCATCGTTCGTACTTCGCTCGCAGTATAACGGTGACGGGTATGCACTGCCCGGTCGTGTTTGGCAAGCAGCCACTGATAGGCTGGAAGCCGTATCAGTATGCGACCACCAGGTCTAAGGACACGCCACATCTCATCGAGCGCACGTTGCTCGTCCACTACCGCCCTGTGGTAGAGCACATCGAACGATGTAACCAGATCAAACGTCGCCGCACCGAAAGGCAGATCCATCACCGAGCCGCCCAGAATCGCACCGGGCAATCGACGCGTTCCCAGCACAAGCGCGTCCCGTGCGACATCCAGCCCGACCGACCGACCATAGCGGCGTAGAAACTCGCCGTTGCCGCCCGTACCGCATCCGGCATCCAACACCCGCAAGTTGGCATTGGCTCCATAGACCGGATCGAGCCAAGCGGCACTGATCGCACGCATACCAGCGTACCACCAATGGCGATCTTCGACCGCTGCCATGACCGAATATTCGTTCGCTTCCATGGTTAGCGCCGGACGAGCAGTTGAAAAGCACGCTCGGTCACATGCCCTCCATCGCCTCGCGCACAGCCGCCGTCACCAGGTCGATCTCGTCGTCGCGCAGTTCAGGATAACAGGGCAGCGACAGCACCTCATGCGCCAACTGTTCAGCGATGGGAGCCGTCCCTGCACCATAGCCCAGATCGCCGAAGGCAGGTTGCATATAATCAGGCAGCGGATAATGGACGTCACAGCCAATGCCACGGTCGAGCAAGGCTTGCCGCAGCGCGTCGCGCCGCCCGTTCAGCACGCGCATAACGAACAGATGATGGACATGCCCCATCATGATCGGCGGGCATCACCAGCCCTGCGATAGACTGCCAGCGCATCGCGATACCGCGCCGCAATTGTGCCACGTCGGTCGTTTTCGGCACCGAGGGTCGCAAGCCGCACACGCAACAGCGCCGCCTGTAACTCGTCCAGGCGGCTATTGAGGCCATAGGGATCGACAGCGTTGTAGCGTGGATTCCAGCCATATTGCCGCAACCGCCGCACACGCGCCGCCAGCGCATCGTCATGCACGACGATCGCGCCACCATCGCCCAACGCCCCCATATTCTTGGTGGGATAGAACGAGAACGTAGCGATGCCGCTCCACGCGCCGACAGGCCGACCGTCGGCGTTGGCTCCATGCGCCTGTGCGCCATCCTCTATCAGTGGAATGCCGTGCCGTGCCGCGATGTGGGCTAGCTCCTGCATTGCCGCCGGTGCGCCATAGAGATGCACCGGAACGATCGCGCGGGTTCGTGGCGTAATCAGCGCTTCGACTGTGCGCGGGTCCATGGTCCAGGTCGCCGGATCGACATCAGCATACACCGGACGCGCCCCAATCAGCCGCACGGCGAAGGCGGTATAACCCGCCGCGTTCGGCACAGTAATCACCTCGTCCCCAGCCTCGACGCCCACGGCACGCAGGGCGATATGCAGGGCATCCGAACCATTGGCGACGCCAATACAATGAGGAGCGCCACAAAACGCCGCCCATTCTTCCTCGAACGCGCTGTACTTCGGCACCCAGGACATACCACCCGCTACGCAGCACCCGCAGGGCAGCCGCTTCCAACGGTCCTTGCGCCGCCGCGAAATGCCGTCCAAGATCACCAAAAGGTACGCGCATGATAGAGGTGGTCCCTTCGTTTCCTGGCTACTGGCGACTACCAGTAGAATTCGCGGTGCTCGCGGTAGAAATCCAGCGTTCGTTGCAGACCATCGCGCAACGACACCCTGGGCCGCCAGCCGAGCCTGCCCTGCAGCAAACTATAGTCGCCGTAATAATCGCCGATATCGATGCTCTTGCGCTCAGGTGGGAAGGTGACGTACTCGAACGAGCCGCCGCCGTTGAGTTCGACCAACAACGTGGCCAGATCGCGGAAGTTGATCGTTTCATCGCCGCCCAGGTTGAAGATCTGCCCGTTGACGCCATCGCTCGAAGCGGTCATCAACAACGCATCCACGACATCATCGACATAGTTGAGATCACGCATCTGCAGACCATCGCCATATACTTTGATCGGCACGCCCTCAATCAATTGCTTGATCCAGATGCCCAGGAAGGTCTGACGCGCATCCTTGACCCGCATACGTGGGCCATACGTGTTGGTGAGCCGCAATACGCATGCCTTGATGCCGTATGCATTGTTATAGACGATGTGATACCACTCGCCTGCCATTTTATTGATGCCGTTGACATCGACGGGATGCAGCAAATGGCGCTCGTCCACCGGCAAGTAATCGGGCTTGCCATAAATCTGGCGAGTGCTGGCATATACGATACTGATCGCAGGATTATGTTTGCGGCACGCTTCCAGGATACTCAATTGAGCACGACAGTTGATCTCAAGGTCGGTGTAGGGGTCCTGCATCGAATCGAGGTGGCTGGTTTGTCCCGCCAGATTGAACAGGTAATCGTGATCTTGCACCAGAAAGTTCATCGAGTACTCGTCGCGCACATCGGCGATGTTAATACGAGCGCGGACAGGATCGAGCCCTTCGACGTTATGGAAGTTACCGCCGTATTCCGGGATCAACGAATCGACCAGCGTGACGTGTGCGCCCAGGTTTACCAGCCGCGCTGCCAGCGACGAGCCGATGAAACCCAGGCCTCCTGTGATCAGACAGCGTTTGTGAGTGAAGGCGTCCAGGTGTTCGGTGTTCATGCTCATCCAGGTTGATTATTTCGCGTTGTGTGGCGAGCGCCGCTCGCCGCGCCTCGATCGCGCGAATATGCTGTTTGCGAACGATCATCTTCCACCAGAGTTTGATTAACTGTGGTGGCACACGGCGCAATCGCCGGAAGTTAAAGAACTGTGTCGTTCCGTAGGTACGGTGATAATGATGCACCGGGACTTCGGCGAAGCGGAATCCAGCATCTTGAAGTTTCTTCACCAACTCCAGGCAGATCGTTCCGTCAGGCGATTCCAGATCGATCACATCAAAGACCGACCGACGCAACAGGCGGAAATCGCAATCAACATCGCGCAACTTGAAACCAAACATCAGCTTCACGAAATGATGATAGAAGCGCCCGATAATGATGCGGTGCACAGGATCGGAGCGGCTGATCTTATAGCCGTTCACAACGTCGACCCCTGGCTTCATCTCAGGCACCAACAGCTTGAGTTCGCGTGGGTCATATTGCGCGTCGCCATCGGTATAAAAGATCAAATCCTTGGACGCCGTAGCAAAGCCGACGCGCAACGCGCCACCGTATCCCAGGCTTTCCTGCATAGTGCAGCACTCTGAGGTGATCGTATTGTGCGGCGAGCTCGTCCAGCACTTCGACCGTAAAATCCGTACTACCATTCTGTACGACGATCACCTCATAGTCGTCGGTGATCGTTTCCAGAGTGGAAAGGACCGCCAGCACCATGCTGCCGATTGTGCCGCCATCGTTGTACGCAGGGAAAAATGCGGTAATACTTGGTTTGGTCGCCTCGATTTCATTCATCACGCGCGGGATTATAGCATGACGAGCAACCAAACACGGGAAGTCGAGCGTCCGCTGGCGGAGAGAATGTGGCAACAGCCATGCCGGATGCCGGGTGATTGTGCTGAGAAATGAACCATATTCGCTGCTCGCGGCGGTTGATCGCTAATTCTTCCACTTGTCCTTTTGCCTCTCAGTCAGCCACGAATTGCGCAGTACTTTATAGGGTGACCCCGGACTTTGGCGAAACATCTAACAGTACTTATGATTCAGAATTCGTCATGGTCCTCGTGATACATTACGACTATCCATATATGATGCGAATTGAGGTTCGCAAGACAGAGCTCGTTGTAGGTTTTGCATTTGAGCATTTGCCAGTCCAGCGACTGAAGATATACATTGGGGAGCGGTCACACAAGTAATGCGCCTTAGATCACGTATTCCGATCGCTTTGCGGCGTAAGCGTCACGACCGATCCAGCCAGGAATCGCACAGCAATCGCTGGGCATATCCAACGACGCTTCGTGCAAAGACCCTGCTCATCATTGTGCCAACGCTTACGGCGCTTGTGCTGATGCTTGCGCTGCCCATGTATTTTATTGTGCTCGCCGGCTTCCAACGGCTAGAAGATCAAACAGCGCGTACGAATGTCGCGCGGACGCGTGACGCGCTGCAATCTGATCTGACGGCACTCAGTCAGACGACCGCAGATTACGCATACTGGGATGACACGCATACCTACGCCGTTGATGCAAACGATGCATACGTCGCCAATAACCTGGTGGAAACAATATTTACGAACATCAGGCTAAACCTCGTCATGATTTTCAATGCGGACGACCAACCAGCTCTATCAGATAGCGTTCGATCTCGAAGCCGAAGATGAAATGCCGATACCGGATTACTTCATGCGAGAAACGTTCAAAGCCGATCCTCTGCTGCAGCACCCGGATATAGATAGCCAGATAGTCGGGTGTGCTATGGTTGCCCGAAGGCGCGATGCTGGTGGTATCACGCCCGATATTGACATCAGACGGAACTGGGCCGATCCACGGAAACTTCATTAGCCGGTCGTTTCTTGAACGACGTGCAAATAGCCAATCTAGCGGCCAGGACGCATCTAGATATCCGTCTTGAGCCCGTTGTTTCCCAGGCTCGCGACCTCAGGACAGGTCCTTCCACAGACAGCATAGCAGAGCCCACAGTTCTCGAATATATTGATCCTCAGACAATCGATGGCTCAGTGGTGCTTAATGATGTCTATGGCAAGCCCGCGTTGCGGTTGCATACAATAACCGATCGGGCAATCTCGCAGCAGGGGAAGCAGATCGTAGCATACTTCATTGTATCGTTAGTGCTGGCGGGGATGCTGCTTGGCGGGGTTATGCTGGTGTTGCTTAGCCGCTCCGTCCTGTCACGCTTGGAATGGCTATCCGCCAGCATCGCGAGGATTGGAACGGGGCGCAGTTTATCACATCGTCTCGCGGTCGAGGGACAGGATGAGGTTGCAGGTGTGGCACGCACCGTCAACACCATGCTAGGCGAGCTCGAGCAAGTAGAGAATGAGCGGCGCGAGAGCGAAGCGTTGTATCAGACGATCGTTGAACAGGCCAGTGAGGGTATTTTTCTGGTCGATGCCTCGACCGCGCACGTTGTCGAAGCGAATGACGCTTTGTATTCGCTGCTCGGTCACAAACCGTCCGCGCCATGTTTAAGCGATATCTTACTGGTGGAAACCCCACAGATTCGTGCCGATATTGAACACATCTTGCAGGTACGTCAGGTATCGCTTGGGGAGCGGTTGGGTCGTGGCAGGGGCGGCATTCCGATCGCGCTCCAATTGAGCGCCAGTGTTATCGTTCGTGGTGGGCGGGAACTCCTTTGTTTTGTCGCGCATGATTTAACTGCTCGAAAAATCGCGGAAGAAGAACGGGCGCGCCGCAAAGGTGAAGCACATTTCCGCTCCATGATTCAACACGCATCGGATATCATTACGCTCGTGGACGCCAGCGGTATGATCCGTTACGAAAGCCCGGCTGTTGGGCATCCGTTCTTGGCTATGATCCTGGTGAGCGGATTGGAACGGGATATGTTGCTGTGTGCACGAGGATGATCAACCAATTGCTCATCGGCACCTGATGATACGGCGGCAACGGATGGCGCTTCCTCCAGTATCGAGCTTCGCATGCGCCACAAGGACGGGACGTGGCGTTATATCGAAATGGTTGCGAATAATCTCCTCGAAGATGCGAGCGTCGGCGGTATCGTGCTTAACTCGCGAGATATTACCGAGCGAACAACGCTGCGAGACCGTCTCCAGCACCAAGCATTCCATGATCCCCTTACCGGGATGCCCAATCGTGCGCTCTTTCTCGATCGGCTCAAGCATGCACTGGTACGAGCAAGCCGACGGCAAGAATCGGTCACAGTCATGTTCCTGGACCTGGATAATTTCAAGGTTATCAACGATAGTCTTGGGCATCAGGGCGGCGATCAGCTTCTTATCGCAATTGGAGAGCGCCTGAAACAATGCCTACGGCCCGCGGATACGGCAGCCAGGCTGGGAGGCGACGAATTCACGGTACTGCTGGACGAACTTACGGATACGAAAGATGCGCTCGAAATCGCGAAACGTATACAGGCCAATCTCCAGGCACCGCTGGACCTCGATGGGCATGAAGTTTTTACCACCGTCAGCATAGGCATCGTCATCAGCACCGCCGAAACTGAACACCCCGAAACGGTGCTTCGTGACGCCGATGTCGCAATGTATCGTGCCAAGACCAGTGGCAAAGCACAATATGCGATTTTCGACCGCTCGATGAACCAACATGCATTGGAACGATTGCAATTAGCCTCCGATCTGCGCCATGCGATCGACCGGGGCGAACTTCGGGTATTTTTCCAACCGCTCATCGATCTGCCGAGCGGCCGCATCAGTGGCACCGAAGCGCTTGTCCGCTGGCAGCACCCAGGTCGTGGTTTGCTGTTGCCAGGAGCCTTTATACAACTGGCAGAAGAAACCGGAATGATTATGTCCATTGGCATGTGGGTTCTGGAGGAGGCGTGTCGTCAGACCCGACTGTGGCAGGACCAGCATGCACAAGAGCCACCTCTAACGGTTAGCGTCAATGTATCAGCACGCCAATTTCAACACCCTACCCTGGCGAATGACGTAGCCGGTATTCTTGCACGCACCGGACTTGCACCACAGTGTCTTGAATTAGAATTGACCGAGAGCATCCTGATGGAAAATGCACAAGCGAATCTCGCGACCTTGCAACAGATCAAACAGCTTGGTGTACAATTGGCAATCGATGACTTTGGGACGGGGTATTCCTCATTAGCGTATCTCAAACAGTTTCCCATCGACATCCTTAAGGTCGATCGGTCATTCATCGATCAACTTGGACACCCCACCAGCGATAATGCGATTGTTGAGGCTATCCGAACAATCGCGCTGGCACTGAATCTTAACATCGTCGGCGAGGGCATCGAAAACGCGAACCAGCTAGCCCACCTGCAACGCCTCGGCTACCACCGCGGTCAGGGATACTATTTCGCGCGTCCAGTTGCCGCCGCCGATCTCGCCGGACTGCTTGACACCACGCCAATCGACATTGCTGACGTACACCAGGAAATAGTTGCATAGCACGGGCTCCAGGGCACAGCTTCGCGGCGCTCCGGTATCTTCACACACCGCGTGTTTGCCCTGGAATCCGGCACCGAACGCGCCCTGCCTTCATAATGCTATAATTCAGCCTATGGAAATCTCGTCACTGATTCGCAAAGATATTGAGGCGCTGGAAACCTATACACCAATCGTGCCATTTGAGGCATTGAGTGAACGTCTTGGTATCCCCGCGAGCAACCTGATCAAGCTCGACGCGAACGAAAACCCTTATGGACCGTCGCCGCGAGCCATCGAAGCGGTCGCCGCATATCCTTATTACGCGATTTATCCCGATCCCGACCAAACGCCATTACGACGCGCCCTGAGTAGCTACACCGGACAGCCCTTTGAGCGGATTCTCTGTGGCAATGGTTCGGATGAGATCATCGACCTGCTGATGCGCCTGTTCATCGAGCCGGGCGATGTGGTGGTCGAATCACCGCCGACGTTCGGCATGTACTCGTTCAACACCGGATTGGTGAGCGGCAAAATCGTCGCCGTGCCACGCGACGAGGACTTTCACGTCGATGTCGAGGCGATAGCCAAAGCCGTCACCGTAAACCACGCCAAGTTGATCTTCCTGCCGTCGCCAAACAACCCCGATGGCTCGGTCCTGGCACGCGCTCAGTAGTTGAGCAGTTACTGGAACTTCCGGCCATCCTGGTGATCGACGAAGCGTATGCTGAGTTCAGCGGCGAAAGCGTCATCGACTTAGTGGGAAAGTATCCCAACCTGGTCGTGTTACGCACGTTCTCGAAGTGGGCGGGACTGGCGGGATTACGTATCGGCTACGGCATCATCCCCGAACCGATTATCGCACATCTGTGGAAGATCAAGCCACCCTATAACATCAATATGGCGGCACAGGCCGCGGCGATCGCATCATGTGGAAGACCTGGACTATCTGCAGGCCAATGTACGCACGATTGTCGCCGAACGCGACCGTGTATATGCGGCACTCCAACAGTATCGAGCAACTAAGTCCGTTTCCGTCGCAGGCGAACTTCATTCTGATGCGCGTACGCGGCCATGATGCGAAGGCGCTTAAAGTGGCGCTCGAACAACGCGGGATTCTGGTACGCCATTACAGCAAGCCCGGACTGCGCGATTGCATTCGCATCAGCATCGGAACACCGGAACAAAACGATATCGTTACTCCAAGCTCTGCGGAGAATTACTCGATGACTGAACCTTCACGCTCACCGATTTGCTTGATTTCGCCCAAGATATCGCCTGGAATGCCGGAAAGATTACGCTGCGCTACTTTGGTACCGGACGTCGTGCCGGAACTCAAGAGCGACCAATCTCCTGTCACCATCGCCGACCGTGAGGCGGAAGAATATCTGCGCAACGCGCATCATGCGGCAGTATCCCGACCATGGCATCCTGGGCGAAGAATGGGGAACGGTCAACGAAGGCGCGCGCTATCGCTGGATCCTCGATCCGATCGACGGCACCAAGTCGTTCGTGCAGGGGGTGCCGCTTTACGGTGTACTGATCGGACTCGAATGCGACGGCGAACCGGTGTTGGGCGTATGCAACATTCCGGCGACCGGCGAACTTGTGGCGGCGGCACGTGGGCAGGGCTGTACCCTCAACGGTCGTCGTGTTGGCGTGAGCAACGTCAACCGGATCGAGGACGCGATCTTCCTGCAATCCGACGCAGCCATCCTTTGCCGAACATGGCCGCGGCACGGTCTATGACGAACTAGCGCAGCCGCAGCCGCATAACACGCACCTGGGGCGATTGCTACGGGCATATCATGGTCGCCACCGGACGCGCCGAGATGATGCTCGACCCGATCATGAACGCCTGGGACTGCGCTGCCTTGCTACCGATCTTGCAGGAAGCGGGCGGCACGTTCACCGACTGGCATGGAACGCCGACGATCCATGGCGGTGACGCGTTTTCGACCAACGGACAACGTTTTCGACGGCGGTGCATGGATGTGATCGACCGCCATGCAGCAACGGACATATGATGGCACGCACGGCGACGATCCAACGCGCAACGAAAGAAACGACGATCGACCTATCGATTGATCTGGACGGAACCGGACAATCCGACTGTTCAACCGGCGTCGGATTCTTCGACCATATGCTCGACCATCTGGCACGTCACGGCAACTTCGATGTGCAGGTACGCTGCACCGGCGACCTGCATATCGACGAGCATCATACTGTCGAGGATGTTGTCGATTTGCCTGGGACAGGCCATCGCACAGGCATTGGGCGACCGCGCTGGTATCGTTCGCACGGCCCATGCGTATGTACCGATGGACGAAGCATTGTGCTTCGCGGCGATCGACATCAGTGGACGGCCCTATGCCGTGATCAATGCCGAGTTTATGACCGACCGCGTCGGAGGCCTTTCCACCGATCTGGTATGGCACATGTTCGAATCGATCGCGATCTGGGCGCGGCTGACACTGCATATGCGTGTCGAATATGGCCGCAACGACCATCATAAGATCGAGGCGTTATGGAAAGCATTTGCGCGAGCGCTTGATGGTGCTACCCGTATCGACGAACGACTGGGCGGCACGATTCCATCGACCAAAGGCGTACTCTAGTCACGTCATATGCCGCGTCGGCATCACCCGCCCGATAGCAACACATGCCAAACATCATCATCCCAACTGATATCGCCCAGGCAGTCGAACAAACGATGCCGCCGCATGTGCGTGCGGTCTGCGCCGTAGTGCGTGCAGGACGCACGTGCGAGCAGGATACCGTGTTATCTGGTCGGCGGTCCGGTGCGCGACCTGCTGCTGGGATACGAGTTCGACGATCTCGACCTGGTATTTGAGGGTGACGCACTCGCCATCGCCGAGCGCTGCGCGGCGCTGACGGGCGGTGAACTCGTGCGGCACGAAGCGTTTGCCACGGGCAAGCTTGCTTTCAACAACACCGAGCGTCCATTTCATATCGACTTCATCACTGCGCGCCGCGAAACTTACCCTTACCCTGCTTCACTGCCAGTCGTCGAACCGTCGACCCTCGCCGACGACCTTATGCGGCGCGATTTTACGATCAATACGTTGGCGATCCGGCTCGACGACCCGCCGCGCCTAATCGATCAGCTAGGCGGCATCGCCGATCTTGAACGTGGCACGATTCAGGTGCTCCACGACCGTTCCTTTATCGATGACCCGACCCGCATCCTGCGCGGCGCACGCTTCGCGGCGCGGCTCCATTTCACCGTCGAGCCGCACACCGACACGCTGGTGCGAAAGGCCGGGGACCTGGACATGATCGCCGCGACAACGCCAGCACGTATCCTCAACGAAGTCTGGCTGGCCTTCCGCGAACCCGAACCGGAAGCCGTCTTCGCGATCCTTGCCGATCTGCGCATCCTGCCACACATCTTTCCAGGCTTGCACGTGGCGACCGGAGATCGCCGCGCGTTCCAGGCGGCACGCCAAGCTGTGCAGCGGCGAAGCACGACGGCTCGTGTTGCTCGGCCTGAGCTCTGTGGTGGCTCGATGAGGACGAACGACGCGCGGTATTGCGAGCATTATCACTTCAACGGCGGACGAGCGCCGCCGCATTGTCGAATTGGATACGCTCCATCGCTTTACTCGACACCCTCGACTGCTTTCCAAATGCCACCGTCTGCCCTCGACCGTGCCTTGCATGATCTCAGTGATACGACCCTAACAGTGGGTATGATTGTTGCTTCGCCGCCTGACGAAAAATCAGCTTGCCACGTATCAGCGGTACTTGCGACCGACCGTGACGCTGCTCGACGGCAACGACTTGCGTGCGCTTGGCATCACGCCAGGACCACGTTTTCGTGTCTTGTTGGAAGGATTACGCGCGGCACAATTGGATGGACATAGTCGGCACCCGCGACGAGGCATTGAGACGTTGGGTGACGTACCCAGCAATAGACTACGCTATAATGCGTAAACGGTGCAGTGAAAGGAGAGGCGCGTGGATCAGCTGTTGGCCTTTTCCCGTTGACATTTGGTTCTATTTCCGGGAGCCGCACTGCCGCTACATATCTTTGAAGAACGCTATAAATCAGATGATCGGGCGTTGTATCAGCCTGAGCAACCTTTCGGCGTCGTGCTCATCAGCGAAGGACAGGCCGAGGGTGATCCCGCCGAACCATATGATGTTGGCACAACCGCGTACATCACCAATACCCTACCCGCCGACGAATGGGCGCATGTATATTGTCGCCGAAGGGCGTCAACGTTTCAAAATCAAACAGGTTATTCAGACCCTACCCTTACCTTGTCGCCAACGTCGAATATCTTGAGGACGAAGTCGGCATGGAGCAGGTGTACAGGCAGAGCGCCTGTTCAAACTCTACGATCATTACCGCGAAGCGATGACGCGT
Source organism: uncultured Chloroflexia bacterium (assembly GCA_963782315.1). GTDB lineage: Bacteria > Chloroflexota > Chloroflexia > Chloroflexales > Kallotenuaceae > JBBSGA01. The sequence continues at coordinate 290,345 of CAWAJS010000036.1, read as the reverse complement.
GCGACGGGTGTGCCCCAGCAACTCGACGATCTGCCCAGCGATCCATTGGAGATATCGTTCCAACTATCGGCACAACTACAGGTACCGTATTTATCCAAACAGCAACTACTCGAAGCCGACCTTGAAACGCGGCTCGAATCTCTTGACGGCGGCACTGGACGACGAAATGCGCTATCTTCCGCCGCCCTCAAACACGCCGCTGCCACCCGGCAATCGGTGGACCCTCAACTGATGAGAATTGGCAGTCTGACTCTGGTGCTTCGTTTGCCGTTGTGTCATACGCTAAAAGAAAAACGCTCGATCCTCAAATCGATGATCGCCCGTATCGGCAACGAGTTTAATGTCGCCATCGCCGAAGTCGACGAACAAGACCGCTGGCAACTTGCCGTGCTTGGCATTGCGTCGATTTCTGCGGATGGCAAACACGCCCAACAGCAACTTCAGACGGTGATCGACTGGATCTACACGAACCGTCCTGACGTGGAAATCACCCAAACCGAGATCGAGACTTTTGTAGACCAGCAAACACACACCCAATAGAAAATCCTGGACCAGCGATAGGAAGGAAGCCGCCCTCAGATCATGTATGATCTCAGGGCGGCTTCCTTCGTTATCGTCGTTCAGTCGTGGTTCAAACTACGAGCCGAACGATTGCCATACTTCGACTTTAGTATGCACGCGCCGGATGACTTCATCAGTGAATTCCGTGGTAGAGGCATGGCCCTGTAGGTCGGCGGTGCGAATACCTTCGTACACTGCTTCGAGGCACGATTCCGAGATCGCGCGCGCTACCAATTTACTTTTGGGATCGTCCATATAGGTCAGCAGTGCTCCTGCCGCCAGAATCATCGCCATCGGATTCGCCACGTTTTTACCTTCCAGCGAAGGTGCCGTACCATGCGGTGCTTCGGCCATCACCGTTTTGACCTTTAGATCATCGTCCAATGACAAGCAGTAACGATTCAGCACCCGCGATCGAGCCAAAGAGTTGCATCACGAGGTCGGATAAAGCAGTCGCCGTCGCGATTCAGAGCCGGGATGACCAGTGGCTTCGGCTCCCGACGCCGTCAGCAACAAAGCATAGGTCGCGTCGATCAACTGCGGAGAGTAGCGTACTGCAGCATGGCGAGCGGCGGCAGCATCCATCTCTTCCTTCAGCATGCCTTCATAAATCGGCGATACGGTGTACTTAGGACCGCCGAAAGACCTTGGCATGGGTACGTTCCGCGTATTGAAACGCGAACTCGGCGACGGAGCGGCACACACGACGGCTGATCTTTTCGGTGCGATAAGCATATTCGTCCAGGCCGTGCCCTCACGATGCTCCTCGGCACCATAGGCGTCGTCGACCGCCATTCGCACGACCGAGATCGGCGAATACACACCACCAACCGGAATAATGCCAGGGATACGACGACCCGTGCGCAAGATCACCGTGCCGTCGAGCGCCTTACGCAGGATCGCGTTTGGCGAACCTACATCCCCCGCTTTTTCGGGTGTGATTGTGGCAGCCTTGAGACCAAAGCCAGTTTCGCGCATGCGTTGGGCCGCATCACGCACGACTTCATTTTTTGTTGCGCTGCCGCTTCGCCAGCGATAGATCATAGCGCTCGAACTGCAGATCAACACCGGTTACGCGCGGATCAAGTACACGTAACGATTCTTCAAGCAATTCTTGACCGGTCTGGTCGCCTTCGAGGACGACTATGGTTGCTGTCATAGCTCTCTCTCCCTTCATTCAGCGCCGCTGCGTCGAGGAACTATCGACGGCAAGTGCATTTTTGAATTGTTCGATCGTAGCTTCAAGTGTCCTGACGCGTGCCCAGTGTTTGTCTATTGCCTTCGATGACCGTCCATGGCGCACATGGTTGGTTAGTACGTGCAAGCATATCTTCAACGGCGGTCTCGTATTGATCCCATTTTGCGCGGTTCCGCCAGTCTTCTTCGTTCATCTTCCAGCGCTTGGCGGGATCCTGGAGGCGGCGCTCGAAACGATACAATTGTTCCTCGGACGAAATATGTAGCCAGAATTTGACGATGACCGCGCCGTCGTCGCTCAACATTTTCTCAAATGCATTGATCTCGTCATATGCCCGCTGCCACTCAGGTTCGGTCGCGAACCCTTCGATCCGCTCGACAAGTACACGTCCGTACCACGACCGATCAAAGATCACCATGTTGCCCCGCACCGGAAGTTTGCTCCAAAAGCGCCACAGATAATGATGATCGAGCTCATCCTGAGTTGGCTTAGCGATGCCATACACTGAAAACAAACGTGGATCGAGGCGTTGCGTCAGGCGCTTGATGCTACCGCCTTTTCCTGCGGCATCCCATCCTTCGTACACAACCACCACCGGGCGCTGCTGTTCCGGAAAGTTGGAGTTGCAACGGTTGGAGTTCGCTCTGGAGTTCCCCGAGCCGCCGCTCGTAGGTTTTGCGGTCCAGAGCAAGCGACAGATCAACGGATTCGAGCATGTACGCTCCTGAATATTGTCGATACCTTCCTTCAGGATTGCCAATACGGTGATCCATGGGACGCAGAATCAGCGTCCATGTTCTACTGCCCGATCTGCAAGGCATGTACCACTGGACATGCGGCTATTATGCGCTGACGTCTATTGGGCCAATCTCGCACATTGCGAGCCGTCTTCCTGTCATGTACAGATGCCTCACGGCACTCATCATGCTCAGGTGTCTCTGTTTCATGTAGCCACAGGTGGCAAGGAGCATCATAATGGGAGATCGAACCGAAACATTGGCGACATATGTCGGCGATATGCTTGCCGTCGAGCAACACTTGCTCGAAGCATTCGAAAAGCAGGTAGCGCTTGCCGAAGGTAGCCCTGATGCACAAAGCGTCGTACGCCAGTTGGTTGACTCGACCCAAAGTCGTGTGAACGCCCTTGAATCGCTGGCTAAAGATCTGGGTGGCGGTAGCAAAGGAATCACGAACACAGTCAAAGCCGCCGTTTCAGGACTGTTCGGCGTAGCGGCAGGGGCAATCGATCATGTCCGACCACAGAGCCTTTCCAAAGCGCTTACGCGATAGCTACACCGCCACGAATCACGCGATTATCGGCTATATCATGTTGCAAACGACTGGCGTCGCGCTCAGCGACACCGCGACCGCAACGCTGGCAGAGAAACATCTTCAAGATAGCATCAAGAACGCGCAGGCCATCGCGAATGTTATGCCATCAATTGTCGTCAAAGACCTGTCCGACGATGTAGGACCAGTGGCGCCTGGTGCTGCGAGCGATGTAACAGGCAACCAGATCGGTCGGTTTTCTGTATCACTAAAGCGACATAGCAGCGCCAAGGCATATAACAACGCCCTCGCAGAATTGCGAGGGCGTTGTTATATGGTTCACTTTGTACGTTATGCCTGTGCGCTGCCGAGCCTGGCTTGTGGATCATCGAATGTGATACCACTCGTTCCGTCAAGAAAATTATTCCAGCGCTCAGTTAACAGATCGCGTGTTTCCTTCCCCGAACGTGGGGCGATCAGCAAACCTGCCAATGCTCCCAGTACGAAAGAACGAAATATAGTCCGCAATGTCTTCATAGTCTCCTTGGCTCCTCAATCGTTATACACTACCAGGTCCATCTTGTTCCTGGTACGTCGCCACCCTCACCACTTGTTGTCAAGTCAGAATAACGCGTTGCTCGAACGCTGGTCCGAATCGTTCAACCGAACGGTTTCACCAGTATTCGCAGACGTATCTGTGATGATGATGTCGGTTTCTTCATCCCGTTGCGACGACGCACGTCCTTCATCGCTTACACCGATAGCATCGGCAGTAATGGTCGAATCGTCATCAGTCGAGTCTTCAACGAGACTTGTCACACGCGCTCGCCAACAGAACTAGCTTTGTCTTCTGCCTTCGCCGCAACTGCACCAGCCTTGTTCTTTGTATTGTCAACGACCTTGGTCAGCTGTATCTTTCGGCTCTGGCTGTGGTGTCTTTGACCGTTTCCTTAGCATCTGCAGCCTTGTCAGCCACCGCTTCCGCGACCTTCGACACCTTTTCTTTGGCAGTATCGACGGCTTCGCTAGCCTGTTCCTTGACGTCGGCGGCCTTCTCAGCCACCACCTCTGCTGCTGCCGAGCTTTCTGTGCCGTGCCACACTCTGCGCTTTGAAAGTCAACGGCTTTATCACCCACTGTTTCCGCTACGCCCGAAGCGCTCGACTTTACCGATCGACAGCGTTTCAGCGGCGCGCTCTTTCAGATCAGCGCTCTTTTTCGGCGACGACGTCGGCAGCGACCGCAACTTTTTCGCGCACGGTGTCGACAGTATCGCTGGCGGTTGCTGCGACTTGCTCCTTGAGGCCGCGCGCCTTCTCAGCAACCGTCGACGTCAGCATCGCTGACCCGCGTCGCGACCGATGAGGCCGTGTCGGTTACGGTCGTGGTTGCCTTCGATGCGGCTTCCTGGACGGAAGAAACAGTGCTGGTGGCAGTATCAGCGACCGTCGCGGCAACGGCGTTCGCTCGGTCGGTAGCCGTGGATGTAGCGCTTTTGACGGAATCATTCACGTTCGAGGCGACATCGCTGGCTTTGTTCGCTGCGGTGGTCGTGGCATCGGAAACGCGGTCCTTTAGCACCAAGCCTTTTTCGCGGACAAGTTCCCGATTCTGCGCTCCACTTCGCGGCGTCATCAAACTTGCGGCAGCGGCACCAACCAACGCCCCAACGAACAATCCAACTGCAAATGACCAGCTATGGTCTTCCTCATACATATACGATTACCTCCGCTTAAGATTTCTCCGCCATAGTGACCATGCTAGCAGGAAACAGACCAAGGCAATCGTGCTCAAGCCGCCCACCGTCAGGTCGCTGGGGACGCGCCCGCGGAGCATGACGTCTTGTAGAGCCTGCACCCCGTGGGTTACAGGAAGGATGTACGCTACCGCCCGCACCTGCGGGATAAAGTTTTGCAGCGGCAGAAAAAAGCCGGAGAAAAACACCGACCCAAGCAATGCGATCATCGAGAATTGCACCGCCTGGCTTTCAGATTTGGAGAATGCCGAGATCAGGAACCCAAGCCCGAGCGATGCCCAGATCAGCAGCAGCACCGAAATCGCATACCACATCACGCTCCCAACCAGCGGCACACCAAGTCCATAGTAGAGGCCCGCCGTCAGAACAGCCGCGATCACGCTAGCAAACAATGTATACGCCAGATATTTACCGATCAAGATTTGCATGGTGCCGACCGGGGCAACCCTGAACATCTCGACTGAACCCAGCAGGTTCTCACGCACCAAAGACAGGGCAGCTAACGTCACTGCCATGTGCTGAAGCAGTAAAGCAACAACACCCGGAGAATAGAAGGTAATGTACGAAGGGCGTATAATTTGTTTGGGCGACGTTCTGTGGACGACTTATCAGTGGTGATACCAGCACTTCAGGCGGCACGGCTTTGAGCTGTTTGGACACTACCTCGACCTCCGCCAGACGTTCGCGGATCGAGGCGATGCGCTGTTCTTGCTCCTGAAGACCCCCGCTTGCCATGGCTTTTTCGATTGCTGTCAGATCGGTCTGGATCTGCTCGACGTTCTGCTGAGCCGCATCATTCTCTCCTTGCTGGTTTGCCAGCACCAGGCCAGCTAAAATCAGCCCGGAATTCGAGCGCAACCGTTGGATCGCGCCGCGGGCCTGCTCGCCGCCAGCGATGCGTAAACCGTTTTGTAATGTTTCGAGTTGCGTGCGTGCCTCGTTGATGTAGGTATCCATCGACCCAAGCTGAGACTGCGTTCCGCTGGCGATGTTCAGGAGCAATGCCGAGTTTAGCTCCTTGACCTGAACATAGGTGAGATACTGAATCCATGCTTCCTGGAGAGGATCAATTTCGTTGTACAGCACCGTGATTGGCGTTTGTTCCGTTCGGCCTAAAAGTTGATCAACTCCTGCCGGGACGACCTCGACGATATCAACTACGCCATCGGACAACTGCTGCGCTGCTTGTTGTTGATCGGTAGTAATACTGACCACATCGAACGATGGACCAAGGTTCTGCACGATCGCGTTGATGCGCGGGTCATTTTCCATCTCCGCAGGTACAACAAGCGTCGTTCGCAGTTGCGGCTGTTCGCCGCTGTAGCCAAGTCCAAACAATGCCAGGATCAAGAACGGTCCCAGCACCAGGCTGATAATCAGGCGAGGCTGCCGGCGAATTTCGGCCAGTTCCTTGGCGAAGAACGCCAGGAGTCGAATAAGTCCTCTGAACATTAGTCAGCCTCACCAATTGCGATTTCCGGATCTTCACGTGCCGCCTGTTCCATCAGGATGATAAACACGTCATCGAACGGAATCTTGAATTCCTGGGTGTTTCGCACGTCAATCGTCGGGTCAGTTGCCAGCGTTTGAATCACTTCGGGGATGCGCGCTCCCGCATCATCCACATAGGCATGGATGGTGCCGCGAGGCTGATGAGGTGGACTCTGATCGATACGTTGCACGAAGGGCATCGTTCCAATCAATTGCAGGGCGTTGGTACGATCCTCGGGATCGACGGATAACGCGATCACTTCTAACCCACCAAACGCACGTCGCCGCAGACCGTCCGGAGTTTCGACCATTAACAGCTTGCCACTTCGCATGACGCCGACGAGATCGCAATACTCGACCTCCGAAACATACTGCGTCGTGACTAACAGCGTTTTTCCTTCGGCTTTGAGCGACCGGAACCGTTCCCAGAACTTGCCACGCAGCACCGGATCGACGCCAGCGGTTGGTTCGTCGGCAAATAACAACCGCGGCTCATGCACCAACGAACAGGCAAGTTCGAGGCGGCGCTTCATGCCGCCCGAAATATTCTGCGCCAGGGTATTGCGAGCGGGCGTCAGTTCGACGAAATCGAGGAGTTCCTTAAGCCGCTTGCGACGGCTGAACCAGTTGAGGCCATACAATGAAGCGACGAAGCTCAGGTTTTCCCATACCGTCAGGGTTGGGTACAGCACGAATAACTGCGGCATATACCCGATTCGTTCACGCGCCCGCTTATCAAACGTGCGGGGCGTTGCACCAAGCACGGTCAAGTGCCCTTCCGTCGGTGTGTATACGCCCGTCAGCATACGCACTGTTGTGGTCTTGCCGCAACCAGAAGGACCCACCAGGCCAAAAATAGACCCCTCGGGTACGTTCATCGTGACGTTTCGCACGCCGATGGTCTCACCCCAACGCTTCGAAACATCATGCATTTCGATTACATTCTTCACTTGTGGTCCATGAGCCTCACGTACCGCTGCAGCCATAGTCTATGCTCGCTTGAATATTGGGAAATAAAAGGTCGTCGTAAGCCGAATACAAATGAGAGCAAGATAAATGCCAACTTCGCCGAAGCTGGCATTTATCTCAACGACGAAGGGGACATGCACGTTACGCGACGACAGGGATATGAGCATCCAGCCACGCGATTGTGGTCGCGATCACGTCGTCCTTTTCCGGTTCGTTGAAAATCTCATGGCGGCACCCTTCCCAAAGTTTGAGTGTTTTATCGGCGCTACGCGCGCGTTCGTAAAGCACAATCGAGCCTTGCGGACTCGTCAACGTATCGTCGGCACCATGCATGATCAGGAGAGGGAGCACGAGTTCGGCGCTCCTTGGCGTGCGTCGAGCGATGCACGCATCATCTCGTAACCCATACGCGCCCGCACTTTACCCTTGTAGCAGAGAGGATCGGCATCGAACGCCTCCTGTACCAGTGGGTCGCGGCTGAGAACACTCTCGGTCGCCGAGCCGGAAACCATGATCGGCATGCGCGGCGCAACCGTCGCCAGGATACCGCTCAGTCGCTTGACCAACGGCGAAGCATCATCGCCGATCTGCAAAGCGGGACCGCTGATGACCATCGCCGTGAGGAGATCCTGATGATACAACGCATAGCGTGTCGCAATCAGGCCGCCCATCGAGTGACCGAGCATGAACAATGGTAGCTCAGGATATGCTTCCCTCATCTTTGTCACAAAGATATGGAGGTCGTCCACGAAGTAATCGAAGCGCTCGACGTGCGCTCGCACACCGGCACTTTCGCCATGTCCTCTGTGATCCATCGCACAGACGACATAGCCATGGAGGTTGAGTGCGCGAATGACATGTGCGTAGCGCCCCGGGTGTTCGCCGTACCCATGTACCAGCACCACCAACGCTTTGGGCGTACTCTCTGCGTCCCAGATCGCATACACGAGCTTGATGCGACGCGCTCCGACGAACGTACCTTTCACGACGAAACTCCTTCGTTCCCACACACGACCACTGCATTATGTGACGCGTCGATACCGTATAGTTCACAGCCCGGAGATAAGCAAATCAATGTTGACCACCCGCCATTGCCAGTGCGCCATCCGTCGCCATCCCGCCGCCTGGAAACGCCCTTCGATATCATGGTCGGTTGGAAACACGATGCCGCCCGTCGCCATACCCCGCTGCAACATCCGACCAGCGACGGTATGAGCGCGGCTCAGGTGCATAGTCACGAACCGTCCATCATCATGCACGACGCGCCGCACCTCCCGTAGCATCGCATCGATGTCGCCAATCTCGTTGAGCGATCCGCCGATCGCATACCCGCTCGCCGAGCCGCTTTGGAACGGCAACATCTGCGCCGATGCACGCACGCACGAAATACGCTTGCCTTCGTGGCGTGCGAAGCGTCGAGCTTCGCGCAGCATCGCCCAGGCATGATCGACTGACGCAACAACCGCATCTGGTGCGACCAATGCCCGCCCGTAGAGCGCGGTCGAACAGGCGGCGTCCACGATCAAGCCCCCACGATCGGGCTGCATCAGCCCGCGCACAAGCCGTAGCTCGTCGCGCAACGGGAAGCGCTGTCCACTAAGCAGCGAAAGGGCTTGCCAGCGCCAAAGCCGTTCGTAACCCCACGCCCCCACAGCACTATAGTTGACGAGCTGTGCTGGAACACGCGGCAATGGCTCGATGAGCGCGTCGAGGATACCGTCCACGATTGGCATCGACCCACCACAACTGGTACAACGCACAGTGCCCGCCACGATCTCGTGAAGGTCTGTTTCGCGCACGTCGAGTTCGAGCGTCGCAGCCGCGCATCGTACGCATCGAAGGTATGGCAGCAATTCACGATACATACAGGTCGTTCGTCCTATCGCTTGAAACCATCTTCGCTGGTGGCATAGCTTCCCGCATCATCTACTCAACGTTCAGCGATGGCAGACGGTCGTTGAGCGTTGAGGGTTGCTTGGTCCCAGGCAGCGGGGCATCGCGGCACATGATGTCGTCAAGTGTTTCACGGCGCTGGATCACATAATCCTGTCCATCGCGGACCAGCACCAGCGCCGGACGCCCGACGAGGTTATAATTCGACGCCATGCTCAGCGTATAGGCACCACACATTGGCACCGCCAGTAATGCCCCGGGTTCAATCGCAGGGAGCTCGACATCACGCAGCAGCACATCGCCGCTTTCACAGTAGCGTCCGACCACGGTCGCGATTTGTTCCGCTGACGCCGCGCAATCGGCACGGATCACATCATAGCGTGCTTCGTACAACGCGGGACGAATGTTGTCACCCATGCCACCATCCACGGCAACGAAGTGCCGCACGTCGGGGATGGTCTTGGTGGCCATCACGGTATAAAGCGCGACGACTGCCCGTGCAATCAACGACCGGCCTGGTTCGAGGAACATACGTGGCAGCGGGAGGCCAGTTTGTGCGGCGCTTCTGGTGGCTGCCGCCGCGATCAATTGTACATAGGCATCGATCGCAAGTTCAGGATCACCCGCACGATAAGGAACGCCCAAACCACCACCCGGACTCCATTCGGTCATGATCCAGCCGTAACGCTCGCGTAGCGTGGCGCTGAACGCGAACAGGAGCGCGATGGCACGCTCCATCGGCTCCATCTCGGTGATCTGCGATCCCAGGTGCATGTGTAGGCCAACGAGTTGCAGACCGGGCAACGCAAGCGCACGCTGAACAGCAGTTTCAGCCATACCCGTGGCGATTGGTAAGCCAAACTTGGAATCGAGTTGTCCGGTCTGGATATGGGCATGGGTATGTACATCGACGCCGGGATTGACCCGTAACATTACTCGTTGTGTCCCTCCGCGCTCGGCGGCTAACGCACCCAGCACATCGAGTTCGTCGAGGCTATCGACGATGATGCAGCCAACACCCCACTCAAGTGCCTGTCGCAGTTCATGTGCGGGCTTCGCGTTGCCGTGGAGGTGCACCGCCGCGAAATCGGCACCGGCGGCACGGGCGACCGCAAGTTCGCCCAACGAAACGCAATCCAACCCAAGGCCAGATTGCACCATCAGCTGCGCGACAGCGAGGTTGAGCAGCGCTTTCGACGCATAGTGGATGGTCGCGGGCGCGGGATAGTAGGCCAATGCCGCGTGCAACCTTGCGGCGGTCGAGCGTACCGTCGCTTCATCTAATATGTAGAGTGGTGTGCCATGGCGCTCCATCAACGCCGGAATATCACAGCCACCCATCATAAGATGTCCATCAGCGCTTTGCAGGGCGGTATCAGGCCACCGCGATCGATCGAGATTCATGGAGTTGAGCATACCGGAGGACGCTGTTTGCCGCAACATGACGACACGGACAGGCAACCATCCGTGATGATCCGTTGTAGTTCAAACTGTATTTCTCACAATCAAATGATTTTCGATGATTCCATTCTTGTTCTTCGGGCCATTCATCAATCACTTAAGTGATGAATTCGGCTATTTGTAGAGGCTGCTCCAGCCTCGTATCAGCAACATCACCTTTGGTTCAGACAGTTTCTATAGATATAGTACAGGCGTCATGGTGCTTTCACGGGTCGCTCATTCCTCCAAGACAACGGCACTGCTAGAATGCCCTCACTTCGAAGACGCGAACATCTCGACGTGTATATGCAAGGAGTTTGACCCATGAATTCTCGAAGGTCGTTTCGCTGGCTCAGCCGAGGTGCAGCCGCGGCAGTGGTCGGTTCGACACTTATGAGCGCACTCCCCGGATCAGCGGATGCTGCACCATGGGGTGGACGCAACAATTTCGCTGCCCAGGAATTTCAAAACCTGTGGAATCAAACCGATGCGAACTCCGGTAACCGCTCGCTGACGTGGGGACCGTCGCCATGGTGGGATTACAAAGAATTCTACAAAGATGCCCCCGGTGGCCTGCGCCAGGTGCAGTACTTCGATAAAGCTCGCATGGAGATCAACAATCCCGAAGCTGCGAAAACACCGTTCTTTGTCACCAACGGTCTGTTGCCGGTAGAAATGATCTCTGGTCGCGTCAAGTTGGGCAATAATGAAGACGCTTCCAGCTATGACCAGCGCGAATCGGCCGGGATTCCGGTGGCGGGCGATCTCGCAAAGGTCAACCCCAACGCACCGACCTATGCTTCATTTCGCCTCGTAGCGACGACCAGCGGCAACAACCAGGCACAGCCACGGTTGGGGGAACGCATCAGCGCGACGTTCGACAAAAGCGGTAACATCGGCGTGCGGCAGGACCTGGCGACCGAGGCGACCCAGATCGTCCAGTTCAACGCGAACACCGGACACAACATTCCGGCGGTGTTCAAGGATTATATGGACTTCTACGACCGCTCCGGAAACGTCGGTTCGATCTTCACCTTTGGCTATCCGATCACCGAGCCATACTGGATTCGCGCACGGGTTGGCGGTCAGGATATGGACGTGATGGTGCAAATCTTCGAGCGCCGCGTGCTGACCTATACACCGTCTAATCCTGAACAATATCAGGTCGAAATGGGCAATGTTGGACAGCACTACTTCCAGTGGCGCTACGCCAACCAGGGAACGCCTTGGGACCCGGAAACACCACCATACTTCCCGGTCGCTTTCGCGTCCAACCGTCCAACAGGCACCAAAACTATCGAGCGTATCTACACGACGGATGTCAATGGCAACAACCAGAGCCCGATCACGCCGGATACGGTAGCCGCAAGGCCAACATCGGTGTTGCGCTCGTGGGATCAGAAGTCAATCCGAATCATTGGCGAAGTAACGGCGGACAACAAGCGACGCATCTTTAGCTACGCGCTTGATGGCAGCCAAGCCACGCCGGTGATGCAGGCGATGCAGCCGACGGATGGCGACGATTATCAGGCGTCCGTATCACCGGATGGCACGAAAATCGTCTTCGTATCGAATCGTACGACCTCCAAGAACGCCGACAAGAACGCTGAATTGTTCATGATGAATCTGAACGGCACCGGACTTGTCCAACTGACGGATACCAAAGCACCCTGCGCGAACGAGAATCCGACCTTCCGTGGCGACGGTTCCGGCATCGTGTGGAGTTCGAACTGCGGTCAAGCAAACTGGGAAGTCGTTCGGGCGAACCTCGGCTACAGTCAGGATAAGCTGAACGATATTCAAGCAACGCTCTCGACCTGGGTCAATCTGACCAAGAACGAAGCGAACGACCGCTACCCACGCGTTTCGCCGGATGGCTCCAAAGTTGCCTTCTCATCGGATCGTGGCAGCGGCAAGTTCGACCTGTACGTGATGAGTGTGGACAGTGGCTCGGCGCTCCAGGCCCTGACTACCAGCGCGAATGGTAACGACATTGCTCCAACCTGGTCACCGGATAGCTTGCAGTTGATTTACCAGTCGGACATCGAAGGCGATAGCGAAATCTATCTGCGGAACCTCGATGCGCGAACAGCGCCCCGGCAGTTGACCAACAACAGCACCGATGACATTTCTCCAATCTGGGCGCAATAACGTCCAGTTCATCCCCCAACACCACATGACGGGCTATGCCCGTCATGTGGTGTTTAAGCAGGTCTCGATCAACGTCGCCACATTTGCTACTCCGAACCAAATGGATGTTCGTTTGCCACTGCGACCCATACGCCTCAGAAGTTGCCCAGAATGAAATATGTGATCATCAGGTTGTACAATAGATCGGACTTTAACGGCACCCTGGCGTTCAAGACACGGATCATACGAACGAACATACTAAAACGTACATTGATTACGTGCGTTGTACGAACCATTCAACTCATCAAAAAATACGTGGTTGCAATTCTAATAACCACATGGTATGATCTAAACGTTGTTTAGCATGGTTTGGTCCTCAAGCTCCGGGCGTTCCTGCAACCGCAGTATCTCACCCCTCGCTCATCGAAACCCAAGCCGCCAAACAAGTTGTGTCTTATCCCCAGGGAGGATTGCGAGCGATGAGCTACGCAGACAAATCGTTGACGTGCCGCGATTGCGGAACGCAGTTCACATTCACAGCGGGCGAGCAGGAATTCTACGACCAGAAGGGCTTCACCAACGCACCAACACGTTGTCCAGATTGCCGGGCAGCACGTAAGGCTGCTGGCGGTGGTCGCAGCGGTGGCGGTGGCGGCTATTCGAGCCGTGACAGCTACGGCGGCGGTGGCGACAGCTACGGCGGCGGCGGTGGTGGTTATGGCGGCGGCGGCGGTGGTGGTGGCCGCAGCTATGGTGAAAACCGCGGACCGCGCGAAATGTACACGACAACATGCTCCTCGTGTGGACGTGAGGCCAAAGTGCCGTTCGTTCCCCGTGGCGACAAGCCTGTGTACTGCTCGGATTGCTTTCAATCACAGCGCCAGTCCAGCAGCCGCTGGTAGGAACGTTTTTCAAAGCATGTAAACGAAGCGGACAGCATAGGCTGTCCGCTTCGTCGTTTAACCTATCCCTGCGTCGCTACACTTCCAATTGTCCGGTCGCCACTTCCTCGTTCGGAACATCGCTCAGATGCGCAAGGTCATTGCGGCATACGAACAGGTTCGCGTCATTGGGCGACGCGCCAACCTGCACTTCGGTAATTGAGCAATTACCAAATTCGTGCCTGGGCCAGCTTTCCAGCGACTCTTGTAGCAAATGCCCCACTGCCCATGCTAACGCGCCGCCATGCGATACCACGACGATAGAACCGTCAACGGCTCGGTGTGCTTCGATAATGCGATCGAGCTCTGCCGCAATGCGTTCGCCCAGGTGCCGACCGCTTTCACCACCAGGCCACACGAAATCGATCCCCTGCGCCAACCATGCTTCGTCCTTACCGGGATTCTGCTCGATCCATTGTTCAATCGTCAGGCCAGCGGCATCACCTACGTTGATCTCGGCGAGTGGTTCGCGTGGTTCCGGCACGACGCCAACCGCAGCACCGATGAAATGTGCTGTTTCCCAGGCCCGCGCGAGCGGACTGGCATAGATCGCTCGCACATCGTAGCGCTGCGCGATCGACGCGGCGACCGCTCGCGCCTGCATGCGTCCGCGCTCGGTCAGTACTTCATCACGTCCTTGTAGAACGCGCGTTATGTTCCCTATTGACTCGCCGTGGCGAACCATAATTAATTGCATCATTCTCCTCCAATGGTGTGGTATAAACCCGGGTTATAGTAGCATGGCTCGCCGGCCAAACACAGGCGTATAGCGCCCGAACCTATGTTCGTATCAGGTCGACCGGCGGGGCTCAGCATGGTATAATTAACCATTCCGATGGGATAAAGAGCATGTACAGCGAGTAGGGAGGACTGCGTGGATATTGGCATTGTAAGGCCCGTTAATATCGTCGAGCAAGTACGCACGGCGTACCTTGATTACGCCATGAGCGTGATCGTGCAGCGTGCGTTGCCAGACGTTCGTGACGGCCTTAAACCGGTCCAGCGCCGCATCCTATATGGGATGTGGGATCATGGGTATCCGGCATAATACTGCATATAAAAAGAGCGCCCGTATCGTCGGCGATGTGCTGGGCAAGATGCACCCGCACGGCGACAGTTCCGTCTATGACGCGATTGGTCAGGTTGGCGCAGGAATGGAACATGCGCTACATGCTGGCCGATGGACAGGGCAACTTTGGTTCGATCGACGGCGACCCGGCGGCGGCAATGCGCTATACCGAGTGTCGCTTGTCCGAACATCGCCGAAGAACTGCTCTACGATATCGAAAAGAACACCGTCGATTTCAAGCCAAACTTCGATAGCTCCTACCAGGAGCCGTCGGTGCTTCCGGCACGCTTACCGAACCTACTGCTGAATGGCGCTGCCGGTATCGCGGTCGGTATGGCGACCAATATTCCACCGCACAACCTGGGCGAACTGTGTGACGCGATCACGCTCTGATCGATAACCCAGATGCGACGGTCGAAGACCTCATGACGATCATCCCTGGGCCTGACTTCCCTACTGGCGGCATCATCCTGGGCAACGAAGGCATCATTAACGCCTATTCGACCGGCAAAGGTCACGTCCTCATTCGTGCCAAGGTTCACATTGAGGAAGCAGCGCGCGGGGCCTACAACATCGTCGTGACCGAACTGCCCTACCAGGTGAACAAGGCGCGATTGCAGGAACGTATCGCCGAGTTGGTCAAAGACAAGAAGATCGACGGCATCCGCGACGTGCGCGATGAGTCGGATCGTTCGGGCATCCGGCTGGTGGTGATCCTGAAGCAGGATGCACAGCCGCGCAAGGTACTGAACTCGCTGTTCAAGTATACCTCGATGCAGGTCACATTCGGCGTGAACATGCTGGCGCTGGTTGACGGTCTCCAACCGCGTGTGCTTGACGCTCAAGAAGGCGCTTCAGCACTACATCGAGTACCGCCAGAGCGTGATTCGGCGTCGTACCCAGTTCGAACTTGACAAGGCACGAGCGCGGGCGCATATCCTGGAAGGCTTGAAGATCGCCCTCGACAACCTGGACGCGATCATCACCACCATCCGCGAATCGCGCTCGCGTGATGCTGCTCGCAAGAACCTGCAAAATAACTTCCACCTTGAGCGAACTTCAGGCGAACGCGATCCTGGAAATGCAGCTTGGACGGCTGGCGGCGCTGGAACGCAAGCGCATCGAAGACGAATATAACGACGTGCTCGCGTTGATCGCGCGAATTCGAAGCGATCCTGGGCGACGAGCGCAAGGTGCTGCAACTGATCAAAGAAGACCTGAGCTATCTCAAGGAAAAGTACGGCGACGTACGCCGCACCCGCATCTGCCATCGAAGCCAACGGCGACATCTCGGCGGAGGACCTGATCCCGGACATTCAGGTGTCTGGTGACTGTCACCGACCGTGGCTATATCAAGCGTCTGCCGGCCGATACCTACCGCGTACAAAATCGCGGCGGCAAGGGCATCAAGGGTATGGGAACGCGAGAAGCCGATAGCGTCGAACATCTCGTGACCTGTCGACCATGGACGATCTGCTCTTCTTCACCGACCGTGGCAAGGTCTATCAGCTCAAGGCGCATGAAGTGCCGGATGCCAGACGCACCGCCAAAGGGTCTGCCACTGGTCAACCTGATCTCGCTCGAACCGCGCGAACAGATTCGTGCCATCCTCAACGTGCCAAACTTCGGCGATGGCGAGTTTCTGGTCATGGCAACGACACGCGGCAAGATCAAGCGGACCATCCTGACCGACTACGCCTCGGTGCGCTCGAACGGCCTGATCGCGATCGGGCTGGAAGAAGGCGATGAGCTGCGCTGGGTGCGCATGAGCAAAGGCAGCGAGGATATCCTGCTGACCTCGCGTGGCGGCCAGACGATCCGCTTCCGTCAGAGCGAAGTACGCTCGATGGGTCGTCCGGCTTCGGGCGTGATGGGTATGAGCGTCGACGATGACGACAGCATGATCAGCATGGACCTGGTGACGCCGGATGGCAACTGCTGGTCGTCACGACAAGGGGCTTCGGCAAGCGCACTGCGCTCAGCGATTATCCGGTCAAGGGACGTGCGGGTGGCGGTGTGATCACGATCAAGTTGCGCGAAGGCGACGAGATCGCCGTCGCACAGGTCGTCAATCGACACCGATCTCGCTGACGCTGATCAGCAAGCAAGGCATCGTCATGAAAACGGCAGCCAACGGCATTTCATCGCCTGGACGCTTGACCCAGGGCGTGACGGTCATGCGCTTCAACGCGGGCGATGTGGTATCGGCGTTCTCGGTTGAGCCACCACAGGACGAGCAGGCCAACCCGAATATCCTGGCGTTCGGCAGAGATGAACATGGCCGATGCACACGGATGCCAATGGCGACGGCAGCGTTCCAGTACCGGCAGCCTAAACACGGCAGTAGCATTCACACCAAGGGGGAATTGGGCGGTTTTGAAGCCGCTCACGTTCCCCTTATTTTGTTGCTCTGTCAATGACAGAAACATGACAAATTTGACGATAATGGCTCAGTTTTTGCGGATTGGTAGTTGGCGATCCTTGACAGCACCCAGGTATACTGGACCGGAACTGTATCGTGGAGCCGGCGGCGAACCGGGTCAACGATCGGAAGGAGTTGCCATGTCCCTGTTGAGGGCAACCCGCAGCCGAGTGCTGCTTTTGTTCGCCACGATGACGCTTGCTGCGCCATTTGGCCCGGATGCCATGGCCCACCAGGCAACGTATGATTCGAAAGGCGTTATCCAAAGACGCGACGGCTCGCTCCATTTGAGCGACGATGCTGGCGCTGCTCCTGCGGCAGTCGCGGATGCCGATCGCTTCGGCCTCTGGGATTCTGTTCCGCAGAACGTAGAGCTCCACCTTTGGTTCCGTCCATGTTCAATACACTGCTGATGCACCCGCCGGAACCGAGTACTTTGTCGGCGTACGCGCAAGCGTCGACGGCAACCGCTGGAGCGAATGGGAATGGGATGTCGCAACCAACAGCGTCGTCAGCTTTGAAGGACCACAGCGCTGGTTGCAGCACCGTGTTGCTCTGCTAGGCGATGCCGAGGCCACGCCAACCATGTCGAAGGTCATGCTAACGCCGCAGGCCGCACCATTTACCAGTCAGTCGTTGACCAAAGCCGTGGGCGACGCACCTACATATCGCTTGCGTGTCACACGCCAGGGAATGGTCGGCGGACGAACCGCGAACGGACACATCATCACGCGAAACGATATGTTCGTATCGCTGCCATCATGGAACTCGCTGTCCAGCCGCAACGGCAATGAATACATGGTGCGATTGTCGGCAAACGGCAAAAGCGTCGTAGTACCAGTTGCCGATGTCGGACCCTGGAACCGTAACGATAACTATTGGGACGCCAACCGCGATCGATTACAAGGATTTGCCGGTGGGATGGCCCCAGGATCATGCCGCTTACTACGAGAGGTACAACAAACGACGAGCGGAGAAGGGGTATGTAAGATTCCCTTCAGCCGTCGATATCGGTGATGGCGCGTATTGGGCGCTGGGCCTGAAGGGAGCGCAGGCAACCGTCGATGTCACATTCCTGTGGCTCGGCACCGACCCTGGCCCGAACCCGGCACCACGGAACAGCGCACCTTCACGCCGTCCATAAAAGGATAGCTATGTCTACGCTGCATACACTCCGCCGCCACTACGATCTGTCGCTTGGCGAACTCGCGCAATTGACCGGAATCCCTCTGCGTCGTTTAGCGGAGTATGAGTACGAAGATCGCCCCCTTCCACTGGAGGACCAGCATGCGCTCGTTACCTTGTTCAGCAAGGAAATGCACAGCATGGGGAGTGGCTGGGAGAGTGCAGCAACACATCGACGGACAGCGGCGAGGGCAACCGGAGCAAGCGTATCTGCTGGCTGCCTTCGCCGCGACGGTCGCCCTGAGCGGCACGCTCGGCCTCGGCAGCACACTGCGCCAGGTAACGGCACAGGTGATCGACGCGATCCCTGCTGTCCTCACACGACCGGAGCCAACACCACCCACGCCCGAACCAACCATGCTGCCGGCGGCAATCGTGCTGCCTGTCGTCCCCACCCCAGACCGACCGCCACAGCCATCGCCCACCGCCACACCGCAGCCGACAAGACCACCAGAACCAGCCAACCCGCACCGTTGTCCAGTCGGCTCGACACATGGCGCGGTCGTCGTAATAGCGTCATATACCGCTGGAACTCACGAGCCAACCAACACAAATGGCGCGGTCGATCTGGCAGTCGATGCCAACGGCGACGGACGCCCTGAGTCCTGGGCATCGCGCAACGCGGCGGTGTATGCCACGCACGCTGGCATCGCGAGCGTAAGTCTCGATAGTTGGCCCGCGGGAAACTACGTTGGATCGATGGGGCCGAAGGCTGGCGCACCGGCTACTCGCACCTTGAAAACGTCGCTGGTGAAAGAAGGCGACCGCATCGAAGCCGGACAACAAATCGGCACCGTTGGCTCGACGGGTCGCGTCGGCGGGCCAAGCCTCGATTACAAAGTCTGGCATAATGGACAGAACACCGATCCGACCCCGATGCTCAACTGCGACTGAATGGCGGTGACATACTATATCCAGTGATAGGAAACCCATGCCGCCAACACCACCGTTCAAAAATGCACGACCCCAGCGAGATCAAGCAGCGCCTGGACGCAGGCGAATCCCTGCGGCTGATCGACGTACGCGAACGGTACGAATATGCCATCGCACATATCGAAGCAGCAACGCTCCTGCCGATGAGTGAGATTCAAACGTGGTGGCAGGACTCTACCACGCGACGAAGAACTCATGATCATGTGCCATCATGGCGGCCGCTCGGCACAGGTGTGCACGGCGCTCCACGGAGCGGGTTTCGAGCATCTGACCAATATGACAGGCGGGATCGATGCCTGGTCGGCGGAGGTCGATCCAAGCGTTCCGCGCTACTAACCGGTGTGAAAGATCCGCACGCATTTTCTCGCGGGCATCGACCTGTTCAACGAAGGCAGTTACTGGCATGCGCACGAAGCCTGGGAAGATGCCTGGAAGGTCGAAACGCGATCCTCAAATCACGCCTGTTCTATAAAGGAATCATCCAGACCGCTGCTGCGCTGGTGCACTGGCAGCGCGGCAACCCACGTGGTCTGACACTGAACTGGCACAAAGCCCGCGCCAAATTGAGCGAACTCCCCCCACAATTTTCAGGCTCTCGATCTCGCACGCGCTGATCGAGACTCATGGATCGCTTCGAGGCCGCGGGCGGCATAGCGACTTCAACCGCCACAGCTTGATCCTCGATACAACTGCGCTAAGCTCTATCGATAGCTCCGGTTGTACAAGTCTGATCATAACCGATGTCCAACGTGTTTCTGTCGCAACATTTGAGCAAGGTGTTTCGGCGTCGTGTCCGTGCTCCGGGCATCGGCGGTCTGCTTGCGTCCTACCGCCATCCGCAATGGGAAGCGATTCCGGCCGTCCATGATCTCGATCTGCACCTCGCTGAAGGCGAATCGCTGGCGCTGATCGGGCCCAACGGCGCGGGTAAATCGACCACGATCAAAATCCTGACCGGCATCCTGCATCCAAGCAGCGGCGAGGTACGCGTGCTTGGGCTGGTCCCCTGGCAGCAACGCACCACGCTGGCGATGAATATTGCCACGGTTTTTGGGCAACGCTCGCAGTTGTGGTATCACCTGCCGGCGGGCGAAACCTTTGATCTGCTGGCACGCATCTATGAGATTCCGCCAGGCCGAATATCGCTCACGCCGTGCGGAACTGGTCGAACGCTTTGAGCTTGAGCCACTGCTCCAATCGTCCGTACGCAAATTATCGCTGGGACAACGTATGCGCTGCGAGATCGCGGCAGCACTGTTGCATCGTCCACGCATCCTGTTCCTGGACGAACCGACGATCGGTCTGGATGTGATCGCCAAACAGCAGATCCGCGAGATCATCCGCGAGATGAACCAGCAGGATGGCGTGTCCGTGCTGCTGACCTCGCACGATGCCGGTGATATTGAGCGCTTATGTAAACGGGTGGTGGTGATCAACCATGGCACCGTGATGTTCGACGATCGTGTTTCGATGATGCGACGGCGCTACCTGCGTCGCAAAGTCATCGACCTGCGTTTGCGCGAAAGTACCGACGGTCGATCGCCGATACCAGAGACTGCCAGGACTGACGGTGGTCAAGGCGCAGAACTTCGGCGTGAAGCTTGAAATCGATACCGATATCCAACCGATCGCCGCAGGTGGTTGGCGCGTTGATGGCCGCGCTGCCAGTCGCGGATATCACGATCGAGGATGCCCCACTCGAAGAAATCATCGCGGCGATCTACCGCGACCAATCCATCAAACCTGGAGACCATACCAGGAAACAACACAAGCGTGAACACAATGCTTAAACGTCGTAGCCGTCGCAGGTTGGCATGTATCGCATGACCGCGCTATCGCTTTGGGGGTCGGCGCATGCATGACCTGCCTGATTCTATTCGCTTTCGCGATCAGGGTGTACGCCGTGCGCTGGCGGCTGCCCTACGTCGACCATCCCGACGAACCCAACCTGATCAATTACGTGGTCCGCACGCTCGAAACCGGCGATCTCAACCCCCACGTCTTTCGTAAGCCAACGTTGTACTTTTATTTACTGGTGGGCATTCTTGGCGTCCATTATCGTCTGGGGTTGGCAAGTGGTTTGTACACACCCCTGGACCAGATGAACGTCACGACGCACCTGTACACCACGATTCCCGAATTTTTCCTGTGGGGACGAATGCTCACCGTTGTATTCGGAACCGCAACGGTGCCACTGGTCTATATTCTTGGCAAGCGAGCCTGGAGTGCCGGAGCAGGTCTTTTTGCCGCGTTGTTCATCGCTACGTCGTCGTTCCACATGCGAAACTCGCAATATGTGACCACCGATGTAGCGTGCGCCTGGTTCGCGACCCTGACGTTTATCGCGATCGTGGCGATGGCGCAGCAACCGACCTGGAGTGGCTACATCATGGCGGGATTTTTGGTGGGCTTAACGGCGGCGACGAAATACAACGCAGGGGCGATTGTGCTGCCTCTGATCGCCGCGCACATACTGGTGTGGAAATGGCAAGCGTTCCGCAATCTGCCACGACTAATCGTCGCAGGAACTGCGGCGATGGTTGGATTCGTAGTGGCGATGCCCTACGCTGTGTTGACATGGGATAATTTCATCCGTGACATCATCGGCGAGGCTCGCGGCTATGCCAACGGCACCCGTGGCAACTTCCACGGCGCATGGAACGTCGCGGGCTATCTCGACTTCTTCTGGAACGACGGCACACGCCCGGTCGCCTCGATCGCACTGCTCATCGGCATCGTCGTTATGGTGTGGCGCCGCCGCATAGTCGGTTTGCTATGGCTGTCGTTCGCTGTCCCCTATATATTGATGCTGATGGCGCAACAGGTGCATTTCGTACGCAACCTGATGCCGTTATTCGTGTTATGCGCGCTACCGATCGGCATCGCAGGCGCGGAGATTGTGGCGTGGTTCCAAGGCCACTTCAAGAAGCCACTAGCGGTGCTGGCGACGATTCTCACGGTGATGCTGTTCGCGTTACAGGGCTGGAATGCGATTATATTCACGCGCTTCGAGGCGTCCCCAGGGAGTCAGTTTCTGGCATCGACCTTCGTGCGGAATCTACCGCAGGGGCAACGCATCGCCGTTGAACTCAACGGCGTGGAATGGTCCACGAGTCCGATCGTGCAGCCTGTTTCATCGCTGGTCGACTATCCGCTCGAATGGTACCGTGCCAACAACTATCGCTATCTGGTGGCGAACAAGGCGTTCCAAGAACGCCGTGATGCTCCCTTGTACGAGACGCTACGTGCGAACACGACGCCGCTCAAGGTATTTCCGGGCGACGATGCAGGACAACCGGGACCATATATCGAGGTATTTGAGATCCCGCCGCAACCGTCCGCGCTACGGATCGTTCCCCGCGCTGCACAATTCGGAACCAGCATCAAGCTATTGGGCTACGAAGCACAGGCCGGCGATCCACGTCCCGCGATCAGCCCGCTGGACGGCGCCGACCAACATAGGTTCACGTCAGGGCGAAAATTTGCAACTCAATCTGACCTGGCAAGCATTGGCAACTATCCCCAGCGACTATGCCTTGTTCGTGCATGTCGTCGACGAAGCGGGGAACACCGTCGCCCAACGCGACACACTCGTACGCGCCGATGATTATCCCACCGGACGCTGGCAACCCAACGAGATCGTCGTCGACCGTGCCGACACACCACTCGGCGCACTCGCACCTGGCACCTATAAGGTAACCATCGGGCTCTACCTCATGGATACCTTCGAGCGCCTGACCCTGGCACAACCAGAGCCAGGAACGGACGGATCCAGCCTGGTGCTGACGACAGTTACCGTAGAATAGTGATGACAACCGACGACGGACCATCAACTACCGCAAAGGACGCGTGTTCGTCCTTCGGGCTTTATCCATCGTTGGTCGAGGATTGAAGATGGATACGCTACGGCGTCCAGGTGGCGTGGCACAAACGATAAGTAAAACGTTGAGCGTGCTATGGATCACGCTCCTTTCGCGCTTCGCCTATGTAGGCGAACTGCTGGTGCGTTCGCTCTTTATTGTACTGATCCTATTCATCTTCACACAATTGTGGCGTGCCACCGGACAAACCGAAAAGACTGGCTTTACGCTGGTGCAACTGATCTGGTATCTGGCCTTTACCGAAGCGATCATGACATCATCAAGCGTTGGGGCGAGTGAGGTCGACCGTGAAGTTCGGTCGGGCGATCTGGCCTACCGTCTTGCCCGACCACTCGCATATCCACTCTACCACCTGGGTGCCGCTCTGGGCGAACGTTTGCTGCGATTCGGGCTCAATCTGCTGGTGGGCGTTGTCGTGGCGTTTCTGGTCGTCGGCCCGATGGCAGTCGGACCCCTTGCGCTCGCGCTGGCGCTTTCGCTCACGCTGCTTAGCTTTTTCGCAGATTGGGCGTGGGACATGACGATCTCGCTCCTGTCGTTCTGGATCGAGGACACCTTTGGCATCCGTCTCCTGTATCGTCGCGCCCTGATGATCCTGGGCGGCATGCTGATACCGCTCGAAGCGTATCCCACCTGGTTGTTACGTATTGCCGAGGCATTGCCGTTTCAATACTTCGTGTATGCTCCGGCACGCTTGTTTGTGCGCCCAGACATAGGCTACTGGCTCATCGCGGCCACCGCACTTACGTTCGTAGGCGCGGTGGGCCTGGTCGTACTGGCGTTAGTCTATCACCTGGGGTTACGCCAGGTGAGTGCCCAGGGAGGATGAGCATGGCAGAACGAGGAACAGCGACCCACTCGGTCGGTGCTCGGTGGTCGATCCTCCGTGGTCGTGCGTTCGTGTACTGGGACTTTATCACGAGCTATATCGGGGCGAACCTGCAGGGTGCCATGGAATACCGCCTGAGTTTCGCGTCACAGGTCGCGGCGATGTTGATCAACGATGTGATCTGGTTGGTGTTCTGGCTGGCCTACTTCACCAGTTTTCCAGTCGTCGGCGGCTGGGGGCGCGATGAGATCGTGACGATGTGGGCGATCCTGGGCGCATCATTCGGCGTCGCGACGACATTGTGCGGCGGTGCGATCACACATCGCGGGCATGGTCATGCGCGGCGAACTCGACTTCTACCTGGCGCTTCCCAAACCAACACTCTTGCATATCCTGATCAGCCGCATGGACCTGACGGCACCC
Source organism: uncultured Chloroflexia bacterium (assembly GCA_963782315.1). GTDB lineage: Bacteria > Chloroflexota > Chloroflexia > Chloroflexales > Kallotenuaceae > JBBSGA01. The sequence continues at coordinate 265,955 of CAWAJS010000036.1, read as the reverse complement.
GGCGATGTGCTGTTTGGCATCATTGTGTATACCCTGCTGATCGGTCCTTCGCCCGTACAGATCGGCTTGTTCGCCCTCTGTACACTCACGGGTGCGATCATCTTTACCGCGTTTACGATCATTACGCAAAGCCTTGCGTTCTGGTTAGGCAGCGCCGAAGGACTGGCGCAGCAATTTACCAACGCCATGATCAGCTTTTCCACGTATCCCACCGTGATCTTCCGTGGCATGGTCAAGGTTGCCCTGTTCACGATTATTCCTGCCGGTTTCGTGTCCTACATGCCGGTACAACTCTTGCGCTCGTTCTCGTGGTCGATGATGGGGGGGTTGCTGGCGTTTACTGCTGCCAGCCTAATCGTGGCGATCGTGGTGTTCCATCGCGGACTACGGCGCTACGAATCGGGCAACCTGGTGGTTGTGCGCGCCTGATTGATTCCATCACGACCTTGTTGTGAAAACCCGCAGTAAAACATACACTTCGCGCCACGACGACGGCACGCGGCTTTGGTGGAGCGATGTATGCATACACGAAGAGATGAATGAACGAGCATGCTTATGGCAGCAATAGCATCCCAAACGAGGAGCGCAAATGTTTTTCACGCGACGAGGTGACGACGGATATACAGACCTGTTAGGAGGTCCGCGCATGGCGAAAGACGATCTGCGGATCGCCATGCTGGGCGATATCGATGAGGCCAACGCCGCAATCGGCCTAGGACGCGCCTACGCACAGGGCGACGATAGCAAGGAAACACTCCTTCAGGTGCAAAAAGAACTCTACCTGCTGATGGCGGATATCGCCACTGTTACAGGCAAAGCCATCGAGAACCCACGCTTTGGACAAGCACAGATGGATAGCCTTGAAGAACACATCGCTCAATTCGATGGGCGCGTCACTATCCCCAAGCAGTTCGTCGCGTCGGGCGACACCGTGCCAGGAGCTACGCTCGATGTCGCACGTACGGTCGTGCGCCGCGCCGAACGTGCCGCCACGCACCTGCTCCACCAGGGCGATATGGGTGTCACGACGATCATGGTCGCCTATCTCAACCGCCTTTCGTCGTTGCTGTTTGGCCTAGCCCGCTATGAGGATAACCTCGCGGGAGCGACGGCACGGATCGCCAAAGAAATCTAGCAGACGATTCGGGAGCAACACCCCCGGAATAGAACACCGGACGTGCGGAGAAGGAGAAGCACCGTGGCAAAAGGCAAAACCAGGACGACAAGCGAAGATGATGGGGTGACGCTGCCGCCAGTTGACGCCGAAGCGTTGAAGGCAAAAGCATGGAAGATGTATGAACGCGTCGTGGAAGCCTACGGACACCAACCTAATGTGCCGCGACGCGAGCCGATGCACGAATTGATCTCCACGATCCTGTCGCATCGCACCACAGGCAAGAACGAGGATGTCGCATACGACCGCATGCGTTCACGCTGGAAAACCTGGGAGGAGGTGCGCGACGCACCCACAGCCGAGCTAGCCGAAGCCATCGCGCCGTCGAACTTCGCCGACCAGAAAGCACCGCGCATTCAGGCGGTGCTACGCCGCATCATCGAAGAGCGCGGCGAGGCTGACATCGATTTCCTGCGCGACATGCCACTTACAGACGCGATGGCCTGGCTGACCGACCTGCCTGGTGTTGGACCCAAAGACGGCGACCCTGGTGTTGCTGTTTTGTTTCGCCCGTCCGGTGTTGCCGGTCGATACACATGTGCATCGCGTGTCGCAACGCGTCGGGTTGATCGGGCCCAAAGTCGATCCAACCGCCGCTCATCCGTTGCTGCTGGCATTGTTCCCCGAAGATCCGCAGATTTTGTATAACTTCCATATCGATACGTTGCGCCATGGGCAGCAGATATGCACCTGGAGCAACCCAAAGTGCGGGCGCTGTGTGCTGAACGACATGTGCGACTACTATGCGGCGAAGCAGCGGGCATCCTGACAAAGACATCGATTGAGGAACGGCATCTCGTGCTCGTCTTGCACGAGATGTTTTTTATATACTCCGATGCTGCGGATTATGACACCGCGACAGCATTTGTACACTGCCCCCCAATCTTGCTGGCGTCCATACACCATCCGTTACCGTTATCTGCTGCGATATCACCCGCTTATCATCCACACAGCGCCACGAGCTTGATACATTTGAAGCATGACGAATCGATGATTGCACGATCAAGGAGCTTGCATTTCCTGGCACAGCGACATAAGCATCGAATATCTTGCCTGATACCCGCCATTGCTGACCACTGAGCATGCTATAATCGTCCCGCTCGTCCTTTTACCCGGAGAACACCTCGATGCGCCGTAAACCATCGTTTGCCTTCCGTGCATTGCTTTCAGGCGCGGCTGTCCTGCTGCTTGCGCTCTTTTCAATGATCCCAACGGGTCATGAACCAGTGACGGAGGCGCGCCCGGCGCGTCAAGCGACAACGCCAACTGCCACCGCGACACAACCTCCACAGCCATTCGTATCTCCAACCTTCGATCAAAGAACAATTACTGCTGGAGAAATACAAACATATACGTTTGTTGTCACTAATATTGGTGACGCGAGAGATCGATTCACGTTTAGCTTTGTTCCGAGCGATCCAACGATCAAAGAATTAACCTTTTCCGTGGAACCCTCGAATCCTACATTGAATGGTGGGGATCAAGTTAATGTGACGGTCACCGTGATCAGCACAGCCAGTACACCTCCCGGTATCGATAGACGATTTTTTCGAGTAACATCAACCAGCAACTCTAGCAATACTTCTCAGGCCTTGTTACAAACGACAGTCACTCCCGCACCTTCACCAACGTTGACACAAACAACCGAGCCTTCACCGACGCGAACAGCAACTCCATCGCCTACTACCGGGCCTGTCTGTTTAGATGGTGCGGAGCCCAACAATACGCTTAACAGCGCCACAGAAATACGCCCTGATCAACCGCAGACCCGGGTGCTGTGTCCACGCGGCGACGAGGACTGGTATTTCTTCGGTTCGACGGCAGGAAAGGTTATTTCGGTCGACATTACGGCGATGACACCCGGCCTCGATATGGCGCTCGGCATCTACGATCAAAGATGGAATATTGTTGCTTTCAACGACGATTTCCCCCGCGGTAACGATCCGGGAACGAACATCAGGCCCCGCATCCAGTCGTTCCGTATTCCCGCTGATGGACGCTATTTCATTCGCGCCCGCGATACGGGACAGCGCGGTGATACAGACCTGGCATACACCATCGTGCTCATCAGCGAAAGCTACGGCCCGACCCCGACGCTCGTGCCAGAACTTTGTACCGACCTGTTCGAGCCCGACGGCGTGCCGGAACAGGCACGCCTGATGGTGATTCGGGAAGTACAACCAGACCATCGTATGTGTCCGACCGGCGATGCCGACTGGGTACGGTTTTTTGCCAAGACAGGCGCACGCTATGCGCTTTACGTCGATTCTAAGCAGCGCGTGGGAGCCGATCCGGTGATGATCCTTGTTGATCGCGACGGCGCTTCCATCATGGACTTCAGCGATGATACCAACGGCACCTTCGATCCGCGTATCGAGTTCGTGCCGACCGTCGATGGCTTCTACTTCGCGCAGGTCAAGAACGTAGGCGATATTGGCAACCAATTCATCTCCTACGACCTGTATTACGAACCGCTGAGCGTCGCGGGCGGCACACCGCTGCCGACAGGTGCGCCAGCCGAAGCCGACGCCAACAGCCGATCCCAACCTGTTACCGACCGAAACGGTTGAGCCTGGACTGGAAACGCCGACAGATGATCCGGCCTTCCCGACGGATACTTCCAATATCGTTGAGCCACCTGACGAAATTGGTCAGACAGCGACAGCATTGTGTGAATTCTATCCGACAGACCCGAACTACTGCATATTTGGAAAATCCTTCGGCGGATTGAAAGGACAACCCGCCTTCATCAATGGACCATACAAAGAGTTCGTCGACCCCGCGCTTAAGGCTGTGTGGGCGCGCACGGATCAGGTCGTCGCCGAGCGCAAAGCCGACCGCACCTGGATGTGGGGTCCAGCAGGGTTAGTGGGACGTGCCGAAATCTATCAGCAATCACCAGGTGGCGTACGCCAGGTGCAGTACTTCGACAAAGCCCGCATGGAGATTTCGGACTGGAAACGTGACCGTGCGAACGCCTGGTATGTTACCAACGGTCTGCTTGCGCGCGAGATGATCGAAGGACGCATGCAGATCGGCGATGCCGAGTTCTCGAAGCGTCCCGCCGCACAAATCGGCATCGCCGGTGACGTCAACGATCCGCAGGCACCCACCTATGCCAGTCTGCAAGGCTTGTTGCAGCGCACCACCAACCGACAGGGACAAGAGTGGGGCAAACTTCTACGCCGCGATGGCAAAATCGCCAATTACGATCTGCGGCCTGAGTCGCGTCTCGCTTATTACGTGCCCGAAACTGGACACCATGTTGCACAGGTCTTTTGGGACTTCCTGCAAAGCCGGGGTCCTGTCGGCGATGGCTCACGGCAGGATGTGCTGATCGATTGGGTATTCGCCATGGGCTATCCGATCAGCGAACCATATTGGACCAAAGTCAAGGTCGGCGGCGTCGAGCGCGATGTGCTTGTCCAGGCGTTCCAGCGCCGTGTCCTGACCTACACACCCACGAATCCCGCCGAATGGCGTGTCGAAATGGGTAACGTCGGTCGTCACTACTACCAGTGGCGCTACGGCAAGCAACCATAACAGGGCATATAACCTGGGGATATGGAAAAGCTTAACCGCTCCCATATCCCCCCATCTCCACCATGACGCCACTGTTCCCCGCACCGCCACCCCCGCCGCCGATGCGGCGCGACCCCGACCGTGCCATGCTGGTGCGGCGACCACTCGAAGAACGCTTGCTTACGACGGTACGCGACCTTTCAGAAGCCGTCGCGATTCGGTTGCCAGGCAGCCTGGGCGAGGCAGACGCGGCGGGCTATATCGCGGGGCGGTTGAACGTCGCCAACCAACAGGCGACCGTCCTGCCGATCCCAACCGAACTGGGAACACCTTTTGGCACCAGCGTTCCGATATTGGTCGCGGCACTGGCAAGCGTCGCCGCCGTGATCGTGGCGCAACCAGCCACAACGATTATCGCGCTGGTGATACTGGTGGTCGTGCCATTTGCCATCTGGAACGAAGTCGAAGGGCATGCGCTGCTCGGGGCGTTGCACGGGCGGCAGCAAAGCCAAAGTGTCATTGGCGTTCGCGCTCCGGTTGGCAAACGTCAACGCACCCGCGTCGTGATCACCGCGCCGCTCGACCGTATTCCCGCCGCACCAGCGCGCCGCTTGCTGGTGTTCGCGCTGCAACTTATCCTGGTGCAAGCTGTGCTATTCATAGCATGGCTGGCCACCGAACAGGCATTACTCCGTGGGGCGCTCGCACTTGGTTGCATCGCGCTGGTGGCGGTCGCGGTGTCGATCCTGCGAATGCGCCAACGTGCCAACCTGCGCCCGGCGATCCAGGGCGCGGGCGACCTGGCAGTGTTGGTCGCCGTCGCAGAAGAACTGGGTGAACTCCAGCATGTCGAACTCTGGACGGCGGCACTTGGCGCGGTATCAGTGGGCGATAGTGGCATCCGCGAATTGTTGAAGCATTATCCGTTCGAGCCGGACACCCTGTTCGTCAATCTGCACGACCTCACGGCGGGACAACCCGCCTACGTGACACGCGAAGGCATCCTGCGCGAACATCGCTCGGACCGGACATTGCTAGCATTAGCCAGTGGTGCTGATGCCGCGGATGTGTCGATCAACGCCGAGCCGCGCCAACTGCGCCAACGCACCCTGGCGGCGCTGCCGTTGCGACTTGGCTATCCCACGCTCTCTATCACCAGCCACACCGACGGACAGCGCTTTGCGAGCGTCGATACACGTTCGCTCGAACGGTGTGTAAAATTGGTGGTGGGTATCATACGGGAACTGGACCGCATCGCGTGATACTCATTTGCCTGCCCGATGCACACCGCGCATCGTGGAAAGGATGGAACATGGACCAACACAGCGAACAGCAAACGATGTTGGAGGAACAACTCCGGCGACGCGGAATCATCGACGAGCGCGTGCTGGCTGCGATGGCACAGGTGCCTCGTCACCGTTTCGTCGCCGCCCCTCACGAACCGATCGCGTACAGCGATCAGGCACTTCCCATCGCATCAGGGCAAACGATTTCACAACCGTATATCGTCGCCCTTATGACACAAGCCCTGGCGCTATCCGACAACGATCGGGTGCTTGAGATCGGCACCGGCTCAGGCTATGCCGCCGCCGTGCTGGCGCACCTCGCCGGTGCCGTCTATACCGTGGAGCGCCATCGCGACCTGTCACGGAGCGCCAAACACCGGCTCGTCCAGCTTGGCTATCGCTCGATTCACGTAGGAACTGGCGACGGCACCCGCGGCTGGCCCGACCATGCGCCCTTCGACGCCATATCAGTGGCAGCGGGCGGTCCACACATACCGCGCTCATTACTCGACCAACTCGCCGATGGGGGCAAGCTGGTGATGCCAGTCGGACAGCGCGATGAGCAGCAACTCGTGCGTGTGACACGTCGCGGCACGGCCTTCGAGGAAGAATTGTTGGGTCCGGTGCGCTTCGTGCCGCTGATCGGCGAAGAAGGGTGGACAGAGCAGACCGACGACGGAACTGACCAAGACCAACGACTAACGACTAACGGAGATAGCACGGAAGAACGGATGTTTCGACTTCGTTCAGCATACTGTATGCGGGAACCCATGTTGTACTTCAACGGTCGCGTATCCTTCTCCGGTGATCCGTAGTCCGTCGTCGGTGGTCTATGTGCGGTGGTCAGTCGTCGTTGCCCGTGGTTCATCATGGTACACTGCATGTACACCATTGATTATGTTCGGTAAAGACACGGCACGAGCGCGAACCAGAAACCTTCCCACACGGGGCGCACATAATACGATGGGAAGCACTTCGCTTGCGTTGGTCGTTTGTCGTTCGTCGATTTCAAGGAGATAGAGTGCAAATGTTCAATTCGCCAGGGACGAATCCCACGGCGCGTAACGAGACAGCTAGAGTTCGCCAAGGCCTGGATCGGCACGGCGCTCGCATTCGCGATCCTATACAGCGGTGGAAATATTGCCACCCCTCGATTTATCACCCTGTTTATGCTGACAGGCTTGACCGCTGGCGTGGCGGTAATCCTCCATGAAGTCGCGCATCGTGTCGTCGCACGGCATTTCGGCGCGACAGCACACTTCGTCGCGAACGATGGCATGCTGATCTTGTCGATCCTGATCGCCTTCGCCGGATTTCTGTTCGCGGCTCCCGGTGCGGTCTGGCACAGTGGTTGGCTGACGCAAACGACAAAGCGGTCTGGTGGCGGCGGCAGGTCCAGTGACGAACATGGTGCTGGCGCTGATTTTCGCCGTGCTATTCATCACGTTACGAGACACCGCAGCGCCACTGCTCGTCAGCGGGCTAAGCATGGGTTTCTTGATCAACGCGCTACTGGGCGCTTTCAACATGTTGCCACTCGGACCCATCGACGGTGCGAAAATCCTGAACTGGAACGTCGTCGCGTTCGGCGTGCTGTTCGCCATTGCTGCCGCGATCGCGTTTGGCTTGCCACGCATTTTCACAGAATTACCCAGGCTATTCTAGCCCCAGAACGACCGGGATTGGGCAGGTACGCCTACTGATGTGCCTGCCCCACCTCGCATATGATTCTCCCTCGATCTTTCCTATTCCCATCAGGCCGATTGGCTGTTATAATCAGCGCACCATGGCACAAGATGTGACAACAACCGCTGTCGCCGCGACGCTACCCGCATCGCAACAGATTCCGGCAGCCGCAAATCCATTGATCAGCGTCCTGATTCCGATCAAGGACGAAGAAGAAAGTATCCCGTTTTTATACGACCGTCTGACAGACGAGCTACAAAAACTTGGCGAACCGTATGAGATTTTGGCTGTCGATGACGGCAGCCGCGATACGAGTTTCGCACGGTTACGAACGCTCGCCGAACATGATGGGCGTGTACGGGTCATTCGGTTCCGGCGTAACTTCGGGCAAACGGCAGCGTTCGCAGCAGGCTTCGACCGCGCACGCGGCGACGTGATCATCACGATCGACGCCGATTTGCAAAACGATCCGGCGGATATTCCACGCTTACTCGAAAAGTTCAACGAAGGTTACGATGTAGTCAGTGGATGGCGGGCGCGTCGTCAGGACCCGTTCATCAATCGTCGCTTGCCATCGATCCTGGCCAACCGCCTGATCTCGTGGGTGACCGGGCTGCGGCTGCACGATTATGGCTGTTCGCTCAAAGCGTATCGCCGCGAGGTCGTACAAGACCTACAACTCTATGGCGAATTGCACCGCTTCATTCCTGCGATCGCCTCGTGGCAGGGCGTGACGGTCACCGAAATCCCTGTCAATCATTCGCCGCGTCGCTTCGGCAAATCGAAATATACGATTGCCCGCACGATGCGCGTCGTCCTCGACCTGCTGACTGTACGCTTTTTGCTGAGCTATGCCACGCGCCCGATGCAGATTTTCGGTCTATTTGGCCTATTCTTCGGCTTCGTCGGAGCGATCATCCTTGGTGTACTGGGCTTCGTGCGGCTGGTGTTACTCCAACCTATTGGCGACCGTCCACTGCTGCTACTGGGGATTTTGCTGGTGATGCTGGCAATGCAATTTATCAGTATCGGTCTGGTCGGCGAGATGATCGTGCGGGCGGCGACCACCGGACAGCACCAATCAGTGTATCGTATTCGCGAAGAAATCAACGGAGATTGAATCTCACCGTGCGACGGCGACTCGTGGTGGCGACACGCATTATCTTCAGTGTCGCCATCATCGCTTTTCTGCTCACTCAGATCGACATTCCGCTGTTGCTCCAAACCTGGGGTCGCCTCGTCGTCCCCTTATTCCTGCTTGGGCTTGGCTTACAGTTCGGCGGTATCCTGATCAGCGCCTTCAAATGGCGGTTGCTGCTACGGGCGTCGGGTGAGGATGTTCCCTACGGCTGGGCGGTGCAGGTGTATCTGATCGGGCAGTTCTTCAATAATTTTCTGCCTACCGTGATTGGTGGCGATGCGGTGCGGGTCTATCATGCCTCGCAACGCACGCGCCCATCGGTCGCGCTGGCCTCGGTGTTCGTGGAACGTCTGACCGGATTTCTGGCGCTGACGATCATCGCCTGGGTTGGCCTCAGCGCCAGCCGCGACGCGATGGCGAACACGCCGCAATTATGGTGGACCGCGATCTGGTGTGTGCTGGCGGCGACGGCGGCGCTGACGTTCGCGATCGCCACGCCGTTGCTGGTGCGGGGCATGGTTCGGTTGCCGTTGCCGAACACCTTCAAGTGGCGCGAACGTATCCAGAAGATCGCGCAGACAATCGCGGACTACGCGCGAGCATCCGCGTTCGCTCGCGCTGGCAATGCTGCTCTCCTTCGCCTACCAGTTGTCGTGGGTCGCCACCAATATCGCCGTCGCCACAGCCCTGCGCCTCGACATTCCATGGAGTTACATGGCGCTGATGGTGCCACTGAGTGACATCATCGGTCTGATCCCGATCTTTTTCAACAGTCTGGGCGCACGCGAAGGCGTATTCGTACTGCTACTAGGCATCGCTCGGCATCTCCACCGCGTCAGCACTCGCCCTATCATTCCTGATCTTTATTACCCGTATCATCATCAGTCTGCTGGGCGGCCTGTGCTTGTTGTTCTGGCGCGGAAATCGACCAACTACCAACGACCAACGACTAACCTAGACACGAACCTTCTCGCTTTAGCATTCGCTCCTCATATGCGCTTTGTATATACGGGGATGACCCATCATTATCTCCGCTGTCCTCATCGTCCGTGGCCAGCGTACCAATACGGTATAATCGCCACATGCACGTCCTCGAAATGATCCTGCGGACGCTCGTCGGCGTACCGTTTTTTCTCTACATTCCAGGCTTTCTGCTCGACCGGCGCTGTGTGCGGCGCGACCACGACGTTCGGGGATATGGAGCGCATCACCGCACGCCTACTGGTAAGCGTGCTGCTGACAGCGTTGCTAGCCCTTATCTTGGCAGAGGTCGGATGGTTCAGCTATGGAGGCCTGCTCGTCGCCGTACTCATGGTTTGTGGCGCGAGTATGCTGGTGCGACCGCCGCAGGATAGCGCACGACAACCAATACAACGGTTCGGACGCTTCGACCTAGGACTGGCGGCAATCGCGCTTGTGTTCGGCGTTCTCGTAGCGCGACCGTTCGAGGTCGTGCGCGGTGGACTGGACGCTGGCGTGTACGCCAATACTGGTGTTTCCATCGCCCGAACCGGCGCGGTCGTCGTCCACGATCAGGTCGTGCAAGAGATCGGCGAACGTGCGATCGAAGGAGACACCACGGCACTCCAGATCGCCTCCAACGTGTTTGGTGTGCAAAACAGCCAGCGCTTCGAGGCCACACGGCTACGCGCGGCGGGCTTCTTCATCAGCACGGGCGACCTCGAACATGGGCGTGTCGTGCCGCAGTTCTTCCACCTCTGGCCCGCCTTCATCGCCGTATGGGTGACGATGCTTGGGTCGGTGTATGGACTGGCGGCGACCGGCATCGCAGGAACGCTCGGCGTCGTCCTGACGGGATTGATCGGGCGGCGTATCGCGGGTTCGGCAGCGGGACTGCTGGCGGCGGCGTATCTGGCAGCCATGTCACCGCAGGTCTGGTTCAGCCGCATGCCGACGTCGGAGGCGTTGACCCAGGCGTTACTGCTCGGCGGATGCTGGGCGTTCACTCACTTCGCCGATGCGACGGAGCGACGCCAGCGTATCTGGTGGGGTGGCATCGTCGGGTTGTGTTTCGGGCAACTCGCACTGACACGCATCGACTTTCCGCTGGCCATCGCACCGCTGATACTGCTGCTCGCGTATGTCGCGCTCAGCCGTCGCTGGCATATCGGCTACACGGCGATGACGGGCGTGCTGGCGCTACTGCTCCTGCATAGTGCGCTGCATATCATCTTCATCGCACGGGCATACTTCATCGATACGACGATCCCGACGCTCCAAAAGTACGCGCTGACGATCACGCTCAGTTGGCCTTTGCTGACGCCGGAACTCCAGGAATACAGCGCTGGACGCCCCGGCAGCATGGTCGGCAACTGGCAACGGCTAGCGCTGGAGATAACGGCCCTGGTGGTGCTAATCAGCGCGGCACTGCTATTGCGGCAGTGGTCAGGTCTACTGCGAAACCTTGAAGCACGAATACAGCGCTGGCGACAACCGCTCCTTGGGTTGATCGTCGCCACGCTGGGGTTACTGGCCGTGTACGGATACTTCATTCGCCCTGGCATCCTCGACCGTACCATTCTTAGTGCTCCTCTCGCACCGGAACACTGGCTACGATTGCAGGGCTACATCGGCGCCCCTATCGCCATTCCGTTCGATCAATATCCGTCCAAGCCAGTGATCGCGGTCGCTCAGGCCAATATGGTGCGCCTTGGTTGGTATTTGTCGCCACTTGGCATCGTCCTGGGTGTCGTCGGCGGGCTGCGGTTGTGGTGGCGCATCGACCGCCGTTTTTGGTTGCTGCTGGCGATCAGCACGATCTACACATTGTTCTTCGTCCAATCGTTGTACGGCACCCGTGACCAAACATATATCTACATTCTGCGGCGGTACGTGCCGATCGTCTTTCCGGCGTTCGTCCTTGGCATCGTGTACGCGCTCGACTGGTTGCGGCGCGACGAGCAGCCACGTGCCACACAGCCGACGTTCGGCGCACGTCCCGCCATGCGCCGAACAATTCCGTCCGGCGCGAACGGTATCGCGCTCCATGTGCCATGGTTCACCTTCCAGGCCATGCGTCGAACGGCGTCGGGCATGCTGGCAGCGGTGCTATTGCTGTTCTTCGTCGTGACCGGACGCACGGTCTACGCTCATACCGAATACGCCGGGATGCTGGCGCAACTGCACGACCTGAGCGCCGCGATTGGACCGGACGACATCGTGTTGTTGCGTGGCGGTGGCGCATCCGACATCGCCGTGCGCGACACGTCGGAACTGATCGCCGCGCCGCTGACGTATATCTATGGGCGCAACGCTTTTCCGGTCAAGGGCAGAACGCCCGCGAAATATCCATGCCTCGTTCGGTGAACAGGTAGAGCGCTGGAAAACCGAAGGCCGCAGGGTGTTCCTGGTGCTATCGGCGAGCGGCGGCGACATGCTGTTTCCCGGCTACGTGCCTCGTCCAATCAGCGCCTGGACGCTCCGATTGTCGGAGTTTCAGCAATTGTCGAATCAAAAGCCCAAGCTCTCATATATCAACGAAGTGCCGTTCCAGTTATACGAACTCGTCCCCGACGATACCGTGTCGTGGCCCGTCGAACTCGGACCCGACGATGCCGCGTCGCAGGTCGTGGGGTTCTATCGCAGCGAAACCCCCGTCGCTGGACAGCCGCGTGTGTCGTGGACGAACGGATCGGGGATTGTGCGCTTACCCGCCACGCTGCAAACGCAAACGGTCACGTTAGATGTCGCTGCCGGAAAGCGACCGCGCGCGGCGGGAGCAGCACAGGTCTGTCCGGCGGTCGCGGCTGAGCCAGCGGTGTATCCTGAAGGCGGCGCGGTAGCGGTCAGCGGATGGATCGAGCTAGGGTGTCAGCCCGTCGGCGAGCAAGCGACGGCGCTCGCGCTAACGCTGCCTGAGGCCACGACAGGCAAGACAATGTTGCTACGTTTACGCTCGGAGCCGTGGGTGCCAGCCGATGTGGAAGCCGATCCCGGCGCTGTTCCTTCGGCGGATCAACGTCCGCTGGGCATTCAGTTTCTCGGTATCAGGTAATTTTCAATAGCCGACACGTATTCAGCGGGGTATAATGCCTTTCCGATGACAACCACGACGCTACGTTCACCAGCCGCATCACGCGGTCATGTTCATATATTCGGACGCCAGGGCTACAGTGCCGATCTGTGGGCGCTGCTGGCGCTTGCGGTCGCGGCGCTGATCGCGCTCAGCATCAGTTACGTCCGTGCCGAAAGTTTTACCGTTGGCGTGAGCGGGCGCTACGCGCAACCGTACCTCACCAACTTCCACGATCCGGAAACGGTCGAAGACGAGACCGAGCCTTCCTATCGCTGGACCCGCGACGAGAGCACGCTGACATTGCCCGGAATCGGATGGGGAACCTGGGAAACGCAAATCAAGCTAGGTAGTCCGCTACTGGCGGGTGAGCCGAAACAGGCACGTATCAGCGGCAACGGTGAAGAATGGCTGTTGCCGCTGCAAAACAAGGAACGAACCTATCACATCCTGACGCATTCCCCCGGCGATATCCAATTACGAGTTTCAACATCGACAGGACAGTACGGTGCCGATCCACGTTCGTTGGGCGTGGTGTTCTTCGGTGCTGATTTCCTGCCGCTCGATGTGAGTTTCGCACCACCACCACTGGCCTTCTTGCACATTCTAGCGGTGCTACTGCTGGCCTTTGTTACGCTGCGTATCAGTCGGTCTGCGCCCAATCCTGGCGATCGTGTTGCCCTTGCTCGGCCTAGTGCTGCTGGCTTCCTTTAGCGCGTTCTATCGCGCTCCTGTCGGTCTGCTGGTCCCCAAGCTGACGATCCTGGCGCTGACGGGACTGGTCGCGACGCTGGTGGCAAAGTGGAGTTGGAACTTGTTCGTGCGGGTGGGCGATCTACAACCCGAACCCTGGTTACTGCCATCGCTGCTGGTCGTCTTTTACGTCGGCTTCTGGATCAAGGCCACGGGCCTGGTGTTTCCGTACAGCCATGCGATCGACGTACCCTGGCACATGCGCCATACCCGCGACATCCTGAATGGGCAACTCGCACGTCTGTACCTGCCCGGAGCGTTCTCCGAATCGGTGATGCCGACCAAGGAATGGGGCGAGGATCGGCCGGTTATCCCATACTCACCGTTCTTTCATATCTTTGCTGCGGTATTCGCGATTTTCCCGTGGCGACTCGAAACCACCGCCAACGTGTTCTCGGTACTCGTCGATACCAGCCGCACCTTCCTGATCGCGCTGCTAGCATTGCGCTTTGGCCTTCGGTCGCGGGCAGCGTTCCTGGCGGCGTTGCTCTATGCCCTGACGCCTTTCACGTACCTGCTGCACTCGTGGGGAAATATTCCCACGACGTTTGGCATGTGGTGGACGCTGCTCGCGACGACCGCGATCGCGTTGGGGTATCACAAATTGTCGCGTCGGAAGGTTTTTGCTGTACTCACGGTAATCTTGCTCTGTACGATGCTGATCTACACCGTGATGGCGGTCTTTATGGGCATCTTCATCGTCACATTCCTGGTGCTGACGATGCTGTTTGGGCGCAATATCGCCCAACGCGCGCCGCTAGCCCTGGGGGGAGCGTTCGCCCTGGCAGTGACACTCTCGGTAGTCATCTACTATGGTCAGTACATCCCGCCGATGATCGAGCGCACGCTGCCCTATTTCACCCGCACAGTTGTGGGGGGCGAACAGGGCGAAGGGCAGGATGTGATCGAGCCATTTGGCGAATACGCCGACAACTACATCGTCTCAATTGGCTATCAGCGCTCACCCGACATGCCGGTATGGTCGTGGTGGACACCGCTGCCGTATCTTCCATCGACCTACACCAGCGGTATGGCGCTCTGGTATGGCGTGACGCTACCGCTATTCGTCGGGCTACCCGGCGTCTGGTTGCTGCGCAAGAACCGACTGGCGCTCCTGCTGGTGCTATCCTGGCTTGCCGTCGCCGCCCTATTCTTCATCGCAGGCTCGCGCGTGTCGATGGTCGATAAGCACCTGTTCTACATCATCCCCGCCATGACGATCACCTGCGCCGCGGTCCTCGACCTGATCTGGACGCGCTGGCGCTGGATGGGCGTCGTGATCGCCATTCTCTACCTTGGAACGTTCCTGATCGGCGATCGACCTGTGGCTGATGCGCCTTTCGCGAGTGTGGGCGTAGATGATAGATGACAGAGCGCGAGCGACGACACGCAAACACCATCCCATGCTTGTAACAGTCGTCCTCGCTTGCGTGCGGTACCATCCATGAGCATCGACGGACCGAGCATACGAACGGGCGGTGTCGTATTGCACCCCACCGCCTATAACATGGCGGAAGCAACGGGCAAGCGCAGCATTGTTGGGCGTCTGCTGGCGTGGGCGAACGAGCATAGCGGATGGCTGCTGGCAGGCATGATCGCGTTCTATATCGTGGTCTTTTCGATACTGGCGTGCTTGAAGTTAGCCTGGTTCCGCCAAGGCTTCGACATGGCGGGCAACGAACAGACAATATGGAACACATTGCATGGCAGACCATTTCGGATTTCGGTGTTCGAGATGATGGACTACGACTTCGATGATGGCCCGGTGCTGCTGCAATTACCGCTGGCGCTCCTCTATGGCGTCTACCAATCGCCCTATACCCTACTAGTGCTGCAAACCATCGCGCTCGGCATTGCGGCATGGCCGTTGTATCTGCTCGGTCGTGACACCTTCGGCGTGCCGTGGCAAGCGCTGGGATTGGTAGCGATTTACCTGCTCCATCCCACCACGCAGCATATCAACATGTACGAGTTCCAGTTACGGGCGTTTATGATCCCGTTCGCTTTGGGGGCGTTGCTGTTTCTCGAGCGTGGGCAGTTCTGGCCATACGCGCTGATGCTGCTGCTGATGATGTCCACCAAAACCGAGGCCGGATTTACGCTGATGCTTTTTCGGCCTCCTATGCGCTGTGGTTGCGCCGCCGCTGGATGTTCGCGCTGTTCCGCTGGTCGTGGGTCCGGTATGGGTCGCCGTTGCGCTGGGCGTGATCGTTCCACGTTTCAGCCATGGCGACTTCATCACCGAGATGTATACAAAGCGCTTGGCGATAACCTTAGAGAAGTGATCTGGAACATCATAACCGATCCGATGCTGTTGATCCGCATCAATACCCAGAACAAAACGAACAGAAGTTGATGTTCCTGGGGCAACTGTTCGGCCTTCAGGGCTTTCTGTCGCTGCTCAGTCCGACCTCGCTGCTTGGCTTGCCGGTGCTGCTGATGAACATCATCACGCCCAATCGCGTGCAGTGGAGCCTGAACTATCAATATCCGGCGCTGGTATATCCGTTCCTGCTCGTCGGGGCAGCGGAAGGCCTGGCGCGAATCAGGCGCTGGATTGGGCGCACCAGCGACCAACGACCCGTTAAGAATCAAGCAAGGCACACGACAGCGAACGCTGATGCGGCAACTCCACTTACCAAACGGCGCGGCTGGCGTTCGCCGCGAACGGTGCAATCCATCGGCATGGTTATCCTGCTCCTGATCGCGGTGGTGGCAAACGTGAACTTAACAATGTCGTACTCAGTCTGCTGCGCGTGCGCGAAACGCCGGAACGCGTGGCGGCGGCAAACGCTTTGCTCGCTCATGTACCACCCGACGCTGCGGTGGCGGCGACCAGTTTCCTGGCGACCGCATCTCGCACAGCGCGAGCGGCTCTACTTCTTTCCGGGCAACGGCTCGTATCCAGCGGAATATATCGACCGCGCTGAATATATCGCCGCCGATAGCCGACCTCCCGGCGGGAACAAAGACGTGATCAACCTGCTCACGCACATACATGCAGAACCCCGCTGGGAACTCGTGGCACAAGAAGGCGACTTCGTGCTGTTGCGGCAACGCTAGCATCCGCCATTCGCATATCTGGAACACCGATGAACACTACCACCCGCACAACCTGAACCCACGCACGATGCGGCGCTCGAAACCGAACTCGCGCACGCGATCGATCCGTGGCTGCAACATATGACCTGGCGATGCCGATTTCGCCCGCTGGCGCGACGACCGCATCTGGCAGGAGCGACGGCAAAAGGAACGGCTGCATACCATCGAATCCTTTGGCGGACAGCCGTCAGGTTTGACGCATCGTCGATATCGGCAGCGGCATGGGCGGCACGAGCGTGGCGATGGCGCTTGGCGGCGCGTACGTTGTCGCCAGCGAGTTCAACCCGGCCTATTGTCGCATCACACAACTACGCGCCCGACGTTACGATCTGGCGCTGCCCGTCGTCAACGCGACGGGCGAGGCTATGCCCTACCAACCGGATTCGTTCGATATGGCGCTATGCTGGGATGTGGTGGAACATGTCGATGACGCCGAACGCCTGATCGCCGAACTCGGACGGGTGGTGCGTCCAGGTGGGCGCGTGCTGCTGACCGTGATCAACCGTCTGGCATGGCGCGATCCGCACTACCATCTCGTCGGGATCAACTACCTGCCGCGCTCCATCGCCGAACGCGCTCATCGAGTGGCGTGGACGCTCCAAAGCCGACAGCGACCTTGCGGATAAGCAACGCTCTGAGCGAGATGCACTACTTCACGCTACGGCGCGTTTCGTCGCCTCGCCCGCGAACATGGATTTCGCGGTCTGCGGATATTCGCGAAGAACATCTGCGGCGGGTGACGGAACCGCAAGCGGCATCAAAGGTCGTGTGCGCGATCTGCTGGCCGGCTGGGCGTGGTCGTTCCGGCCTACTGGCTCTATCGCAGTCTCGTGCAAGGCACCTAGGAACTCGTGCTGCGTTCGCGAGGCAGCGTATGATCGCCGGCCAACGCATCGCTGACGAGCGGTCTGGAGCGCGACCTCTGGAATACGCTGTTGCTGCCGACGCGTTTTGCTGTCGGCATCATCACCAGCGTACTGTACTATCGCATCCTTTCGTTGGAACAGGTCGGTCTGGTGTTTTTGCTGACCAGCCTGGCTTCGACGATCGGTCTGTATGCCGACCTGGGCATCGAGCGTGCCTTGCCGCGCTATCTGCCAGAGGTCGAGCAAGGTGGGCGGTCGGCAGCAGTGCGTGCGCTTCATCAATCAAGATCATCCGGCTCAAACTGGCGATCCTGGTCGTCGTCAGTCTCGGCTGCTCCTGCTGGCGACTCCGCTGACCAACTATGTGGCGGGACAGCAACGCTCGGAACTCGCGACAATCGACCAGCAGATCGCGGCGGTACGTGCAGAAGGCGGCGATAGCGCCGAGATCGCTGCCTCCAACAGCAGGTGGCGCAAGCAGACCATCGTGCAGCCAGATCGAAAGTGATGGGCGTTGGTTCGTCGCTGGTGTCGTCGCGCTGCTGATCCTGGGCGCGATCTTCGATGTGTATATGCAGTTCCTGACGGCGTATTTCAAGCAACGCGCCTGGAACCTGATTAACTCTGGCGACATCGCTTGCTGCAACCCTTGCTGGTCACCGTCTTCCTGCTGCTGGGGTGGGGAGTACCCGGCGTTTGCTCGGTCTCGTTGATTACACCAATCGTCAGCATCGCGCTGGCGGCGTGGCAGACGCTGGCGGCGATGCACAGCCTGGTCGATGCAGAATGCGGCCAGAAGGAAGCGCCGAACCTCCGCCGCCGCTTCACGAACTACGCGGCGGTGTCGTATCTGATGCAGATCAGCGGCTGGTTCTATGATTTGCCATTCGTGATCTTCGTGCTCAGTGCATCGCTCGGTATGCGCGATCTGGCTGATTCTAGCTTCGCCTACAAGTTCGCCAAGGATTTCTTGGCCTATGTGTGGACGCCGTTGAGCGGTATCATCACGCCGCTGCTTGACCCGCGTGAAGGTGGATCGCAACCAGGCGGCGCTGCAGGACGCCCATGCCAGTCTGACGCGTATCTTGCTGCTGCTATTGGTCCCCGCTGCGGTCGGTCTGGCCGTGCTGACACCCGTATATCGTCGCGATCCTTTATCCCAAATATGCCGCTGCCACGATGCTGATCCTGATCTTCGTCATCTTTACGTTCGCGGAATCGCTGCTGAGTATTCCACACAATGTCCTGATGGTCTATGAACGTTACCCTGCGGTGATCGTCTCGCGGTTAGTGGCGCTGCTCAGCGTTCCCTCGGTGATCTTAGTGTTGCCGCACTTTGGTATGCTCGGCGTCGCGGTTGTCGTCGGCATCGTGCGCGTGCTGCCACGGCTCATTACGCTGGTATATGGTATGCGCTCGGTTGGTTTGACGCTGCCGTTCGGCTTCGCGGCACGTGTCGGCGCGGCGACGGCACTGTTTGCGGGGTGTTCTGCTGGGCGTGCTGCAGTTCTGGCCTGTTCAGACCATCGGCGATAACACAGCCACCAAACTTGTCGCGATGTTGCCAGTCTTCGGGCTGATCGGATTGGGCGTTGTGCTGTATTTTGGCACGCTACGACTTCTGGGTGGCCTGGATGAGGCGGAACGCCGCCGCATCCTTGGTCTGAAACTGCCGTTCAAGCGCGTACTAAGCCGAGTGCTCTAAGCTTTAAGATTCACGAAGCGTATATAAAAGGATTTGTTTGCATGCAGCGGCTTCGACAGGATACCGCACCCCTTGCTCCATCGGTCAAGCGCCTTTTGGTCGTTTTTGCTCTGGGTGGCCTCGTGCTGCGCCTGATATTCGCGTTTTTGCCCCTCAGTACGCACCTGTTGCTGCTGGAAGATGACGCCTGGATGGTCACGGCGATCGCACGGAACTGGGCGTATGGGCTCGGCGTCACGGCGGATGGTGTGTATCCGACCAACGGGTTCCACCCGCTCTATACGCTGACCCTCGGCGCGATCCCGTATGTGCTGCGGATGGGCGATACCTGGGGCTTCAACGCCAGTCTGGTCATCTGTGCGCTGTTGGCGACGCTGGTGATCTGGCCTGCGTTCCTCCTGACCCGCAGACTGGCGGGTTCGCGTGCGGCTTTGATCGCCGTCGCACTGTATGCCTTCAACCCGATGATGATACGTCTGACGGTCAACGGCATGGAAACCGCGATGGCGTTGCTGATGTTCGCCACGACGCTGTGGGCGCTGTACGCGCTGGACCTCGGCACCATGCGTAACAACCTCGTGTTCGCGCTGCTGACCGCGCCACGATTTTGACGCGATTGGATGCATCGCTGTTGTTCGCCGCGATCAGTGCCGCACGCTTCCTGTGGGCGTGGCAAGAACGCAGGCTGCGGCGCGAGCTACCGTTGCTCGTCGTGTACGTCGTCGCGACGTTTGTGTTGCTGGTGCCATATTTCTGGTTCAACTTCGCCGTCTTTGGCTCGTTCGGTCCCAGCAGCGGCACGGCGCTGGCCTATCTGCATAGCTACGCCGGGGCATATGCCCTATCGAATATCCTGCAGCCGTTCTTCCTGAATAGTGCCTTTGCCGCCGAGTGGGTGCCGTCGATTGCGATTATGGCTGTCGCCGTGAGTGGCACTCATCGCCGTGATCGTGCTGGTGCTACGCCGTGCGCTATGGGAAGCGTTGCCGCTGCTGCTGTACGTGCCACTTCCGGCGGTGTACTACGGCTATCTGATGCAACAAAGCCTGCCGCGCTATTTCGTCGAGTTGGTCGCTGATCCTGACGATCCTGATCGCCTGGACAGCGGCAGCCCTCTACGAGCGTAAGCCACAGCCCATCCGTCGCTTCGCCCTGATTGGCGTGGTCGCCTTCACCATCGTCGTCAACACGGCGGCGACGGTGCAATTCTGGCAGCGCCAGCGCACCACCATCGGACTGACCCAGCCAGCGAGCTATCAGGCAGCACTATGGATTCGCGACAACCTGCCGCCGACAGCGGTGATCGGCGCGAAGAACTCCGGCATCTACCAGTATTATTCGGGGCATACCGTCGTCAACATCGACGGCAAGCTCAACCACGAGATCGTCCCGGTGATGGAGCGGCGTGAACTGCTGCCCTACCTGGAACAGAAGGGCATTGAATATCTGGTCGATACCGAGGACACACTTGTCCGACCATGTGCAGTTCTATAGTGCCGAGTTTGGCCCGGCGCCCTACCACCATTTACCATCGGTCGTGGAACGCGCACGCATCTATGGCGAACTCGTGCTGAGCAGCCTCCGCATCGGTCCCAAGCCCCAACTCGACGAACGCGACAACTGGCAACCCAACCGCGACTTCTTCGAGGTCGCCCCGATCGTCGAGTCGTTCGAGCGTCCCAACGAGGCACGCAATCCGGTGGTTATTGTGAAACTCCCGTAACAGGTGCGTGCTTAACGAAGATAGACGGCATGGCTATCCATGCCGTCCATCTTCGTGGCTTTCAGGTGGTGCTTCGGTGGTGCCTTACCTCGCCGTAGAGTGGCTTAGCAATCCTTTGTACGCATCGGCTAGCGTGCGGGCGACATCGGCGGCCTTAAAGCGACGGGTGGACTGAATGCACGCCTGTCTGCGTTGTTCACGTTGTGCAGGGGATTCAGCCAGCACACGAGCCAGCGCCGCCGCCAGCAAGTCAGGGCGGCGCGGCGGTACTGTCAAACCCTCGGAGGTCGTGAATAGGTCGGGCGTGCCTGCAGTTTCGGTCGCGACGAATGGCGTGCCAAGCGACGCGGCTTCCAGCAGCGTCCGGTTGCCACCCTCGATGATCGAGGCCACGGCAAGGACATCGGCGGCGACAAAATATCGTTCGATCTGGTCGCCCGGAACCGCGCCCACCAGTTTGACGCGCTCGCCCACGCCACACTCGGCGATCAAGCGGGTCAGGTACGCGGCGTAATCGCCGAACTGCTCATCCTGACGATTCGCTCCACAGATCAACACAATCGCGTCGGGCAATGCAGCCATCGCCCGCACCAGACTATCGAACCCCTTGATCGGCAACAGTCGCCCCGCCGACACGATCACCTGCTTCCCTACGATTTCGGGATGCTCCCGTTCGAGCCATGCACGCTGTTCGGACCTGAACGATTCGAGGTCATGCAGGTAAAAGGATGCCAGGATGTTACGCGGGATCATGATGATTTTGGCGGCAGGACACCCGTAGCGGCGTGCCATCTCGCCCGCTCCCGGCGTCACCGCACGCACGGCGCGAGCGCGAGCGAACGTCAGTCGGATCAGAGCGCGTGTGAGCGGAAATCGTGCGTAGCCATAGCCGATATCGTCGTTCGCCATGAGATCGGCACCGCGAATCGTCGGCACGAAGGGGCGGCGGTCGATGAACGACGCCAGCGCGGCGATAGCGCCGATGGGATATATCGATTCGACGTGTACCAGGTCGAAGTGTGGATGTTGCCGTAAGAACGAGAGATATGACAGGAGCAACGTCAAAAAATAATCGTAGTGAAAGACGCGGCTGCTAATCCAGTTGAGCGCCCGGTCGAACCATTTGGCACTCACCGCCACCCGCACCACCGGCACGATCGCGTCGGTTTCGTGCGACCAGCGTTCCGATCGGTCGCGGCGCGTGTCAGGAACCAGGATCGTCACCTCATGACCCAGCGCGATCCATTGTTCCAGGAACTCCTCATGCACCCGATCGAGATGCCCGACGTTGTAGGCGGTAGTGAAATACAGCAACCGCACTAAAGTTGGCCTTCGTTTTCGCGATACCAATCAAGCGTAAGCGCCAACCCGGCTTCGGCTCCGATGGCAGGATCGTAACCCAACAACTCACGTGCCTTGGAGATATCAGCCAGTGAATGTTGCACGTCGCCGGGACGCGGCGGCCCATAGCTGATCTTGAGATCGCGTCCGATCAGTTTGTTGAGGATGGCAATGATCTCGTTAAGTTCCAGCCGTGTTCCGGCGGCGACGTTGAAGACCTCGCCGCTGACATTGGGCGCGGTCGCCGCACGCAAATTAGCCTGGACGACGTTATCGACGTAGGTGAAATCGCGTGATTGCGTGCCATCGCCGTTGAGCGTAAACGGTGCGTCGTGCAACGCCGCCAGCATCAACCGAGCGATCACGCCAGCATACTGCGAACGTGGGTCCTGGCGTGGACCAAAGACGTTGAAATAGCGCAATGCGACCGTTTCGATGTCGTACAGTCCCGCGAACACACGGGTATAAGATTCGGCACCGAGTTTCGACACCGCATAAGGCGAACGCGGATTGAGCGCCATCGCCTCGACTTTCGGCAAGGTCGGTGTATCGCCATATACCGACGACGACGAGGCGACGACAACACGCCGCACACCGGCATCGCGTGCGGATTGCAGCACATGCAGCGTTCCTTCGACGTTGACCGCGTTGCTGGTGGCGGGATCGGCAATCGAACGCGGGATCGACGGCAATGCGCCCTGGTGCAGCACGACTTCACAGCCGACCACCGCACGTCGAACGGTTTCGGCGCTCCGTAGATCGCCTTCGATCAGTTCGACATCTTCGTTGAATGGCGCGAGGTTTGCACGATGCCCAGTTGCGAAGTTATCGAGGACGCGAACGCTGTGGCCTTCGCGTAACAGATGCTCGACGAGATGCGATCCAATAAAGCCACCACCGCCAGTCACGAGGTAGAGCGCCACGTCTTCTCCTTGCCCAAAAGCGGGTCGATATGAAGGGACAGTATAAGCTGAATAACCCTAGGAAGAACCGAGCCAGCATTGCGGATAGCACGGGATTGTACCATAGCCGATCAGACGATCCAGCCTGTTTGGACGTTCTGTCAGCCTTCAGTCACATACTTTTCAGGGCCTGCTAACAGCTTAAACGTGAGCCAATGCTATACTACCCTCACATGTAACAGCCGCAGCAAGGTGTGTTTACCCAAAAACCATCAATATTTATTCGCCGTTCAGCGTACAAGCAGAGGTGTCGCGAACGGTGTTGCAAGGCTGATAATGGAGTGTACTCCAAGGAGAGGATACTAAATGATACAGCTACGATCTGCGTACCGCGCCCTGTTCGTCGCGGTAGGTCTAGCACTCATCGGCATCGTGACCGCCACCACAATGGTGTCAGCAGCAGCCCCTGGGATTCGCTGGTCCAATTCGAACAACCTATCAAACAATTCCAGCAAGTCGGTGTATCCGGTTGTTGCCATTGACGCAGCCGGAAAGACCCACATCGCGTGGTTAGACTATACCGGTGACGGAAGCGCGAACTCTCGCTTGATGTATACCAATAACGTCAATGGCTCGTTCCGTGCATCGTATGAAGTTACCGATGGCGCGGGCAAGAACAAGGATCATATCCTGGCAATCGCGGTCGAAAACAATCGCGTTCACCTGGTGTATACCAATCGCAACACAGGCGTAAGCCACACCGTTGTTAACCTCGATAGTGGACGTCCAAGCACGGGCAGCACCACACGCTTGAGCAGCGGCAGTAGCAAAGGCTATGAACCGTCTCTGACGGTTGATCGCAATGGACGAGTCCACGCCGCCTGGATCGACAACCGATCAGGCGCGTACCAGGTCTACCACCGTATCTGGACGAATGGCAACTGGGATGGTAGCGACCGTCAGGTTCGCAGCAGTGGCGACGCACAGACGTTCCCCAGCCTGGCAGCCACCGACGATGGCAACGTCCACATTCTGTTCAAGAATGGCACCCGCATGTATTACGGCATCTTCCAGAACGGTGGTTGGCAGTCCAAGTCGCAACCCAGCAACGACGAAACCAACCAGCAAGCTCTGGCTGCCGACGGCTCACGGGTGTACGCCGTATGGTCCACCCGCGCCCACACGATCCGGTACAACGAGGGATCGAACGGCGATTGGAGCGGCGCGAAGCAGTTGAGTTCCGGCGACCAATGGAGCGATCAACCATCGATCTTCTATAGCCCTGCGAACAGCAAAATATACGCGGTATGGGCAGGACGCCTGTCCAGTTCGAGCAACACATCGGTCCTGATCCGCGAAATCCAGCGCGGGGGTATCAGCAGCGACGTACTGAAGATTGGCGACGCACCTGGTAACTGGGCGCGTGGTGCCGGCGGTAGCTCCGGCATCAGCGTCGTGTGGCAGGACAAGCGGGGCGGAGCGGAAGAAGCTTTGCTACGGAGCGGCGTCCCTGGCGAACCATCGGGCGGTGAACTCCCGTCGACACCTGTGTCGACCGGCACACCTGAACCGACCGCAACCGGCGGTCCGACAGTCACGCCGACAGTTGGCCCGACGCTAACACCGGAGCCGACCGCGCCCGTCCCAACCACGACCGCACCGCCCGCAGAACATTCCCGACACCGGTAGCTTTGGCTTCGCCGACGATACATTCTCGAACCTGTGGACGCGCACGGATTCGTTGGTGGCGCGCAACGCTGTACCATACTCGTGGATCTGGGGTCCGACAGCGTTCACTGGCGGTGTCGGCGAATATTATGTCCAATCGCCGAATGGCGTCGCGGACGGTGCAATACTTCGATAAGAGCCGTATGGAGATCAACAACCCGAATGCGCCACGCGACCAATGGTATGTGACCAACGGGCGCTTGACGGACGAGTTGATCACGGGATTGATGCAGGTCGGCGACGCGCAATATGAACAGCGCAATCCCGCCGCGATCCCGCTCGCGGGGGATATCCAGAACACCTTCCCACTGTATAGCGACCTCAAATCGGTTTATCGCCAATCGTATAACAGCGACCGGGCGAATCAGGAAATGTATCGCGCCCCTGACGGAGCATCTAAGACGCAACTGTTGGCAAACGCCAACAGCGATCCTTCAATGGTCATCACGGAACGCATTAACGGGCTTGGTATTCCGAAGGTCTTCTGGGACTTCATGAACCAGTCTGGTCCGGTTTCCGAGAACGGCAATGTCGTAACAGCCAATCCGCTGTTCGACTGGCGCTACGTCGTGGGCGAGCCACTCACGGAAGCGTATTGGACGTTCATCAACGTTGGCGGTGTCCAGCATGGCGTGTTGGTCCAGGCGTTCGAGCGCCGTGTGATGACGTTCCAGCCTGATAATCCACCGCAGTTCCAGGTGGAGATGGGCAACATCGGACGCCATTACTTCCAATGGCGCTATGGAGCCATCCCACGCTAACCAACCGATTAAACAGCGCACCGCAACGGTGCGCTGTTTGATCCTAGTCCTATCACTTCCCTATCTATCTGCTCTTTTATCATGGGACCGCTGGCACAACTCATGCTATGTCGCTTCCGTGGTACGCTGAGCCGATCGGTAGGGTGTGCAACAGGATATCATAAACTTATCATGTTCGGTAGAAGGCGAGTTTCAGGCTACTCTGTTACACTTATTGTAGAAATTGGCATCTTTGTGTCCATACGAGCACAGACAGATTTTCCTCCGACCATACGCATCGGTTTTTTTGACATCTTGAGGTTTCTTCATTCCAGCAACAGGGACGATTGCGCCCGTTCTCGGAAGTTTAGGGCATAGACATATGCACGGCATATTCGTTTACATGAGGAAGGATTATTCCATGACGAAATCCTCGAAGTTCTTTCGTCTCGCATTGGTGCCTTTTGGTTTGCTGATGATCGTTGTATTCTCCTGGAACACGAACGCGTTTGCAGCACAACAATCGGTTACCTGGACGGCACCCACGCAAATCGTTCCAATACCGGCGACAAGTCTGTGTATGCATCGGTAGCCTACGATGCGCAGGGCAAAACCCACATTATCTGGCTTGAATATGATTCTACTGGTGAAAGTTCGCGGTTGATGTATACCAACAACATCGACGGATCGTTCATCGCCCCGTATCAAGTCGTCGATAACGCGGGCAAGAACGTCGAACACATCACTGCCATTGCCGTGGAAACGAATCGTGTCCATGTGTTCTATACCACGAATGGTAAATCCCTTCGCCACACTGTGTTGAACCTTGTCTGGCTCGACGCCATCGAATGGGGCGATACGACGACTCTCAGCTAGGGCCGAGGGTATGCTCCCGCAGCGACAGTCGATACTAGCGGTCGGGTGCATCTAGCCTTTATCGACAACCGCAACGGTACCTACCAGGTCTACCACCGCATCTGGACGAATGGTAGCTGGGACGGCTCACGCTTGATGCGAGCAACCGGCCGTCCCAAGATTCGCCAAGCATCGTGGCGACCAAAGACGGACATGTCCATATGCTATTCTCGGTCGATGGCAGCCCGCTGTCCTACGCGATCTTCACAATGGTAGTTGGTCCAATGCCAACAGCCCTGCCGATGCCTATGGCAATATCTCAGGATTGGCGACCGACGGCACCACTTTGTTCGCAGTATGGTCCAACAAGGAACACCGCGTTCTGTATGCCGAAAACTCAGGCAACGGCTGGAGAGACCGCCAGCAGATCAGCGAAGGCAACGACTGGAGCGATTATCCAACGATCGCCTATAGCAGCGGTAACGGCAAGTTGTATGCCGCCTGGGGCGCGAACGAAAGCCCGCAAACGAAGATCGTCGTTCGCGAAATCATTCCTGGCGGTACCCTCAACGACATCGTAACAATCGGTAATACTGTGCCATCGATTTGGCCTCGTGCCGCCGCCAGCGATAACGAGGTCAGCATCCTCTGGCAAGATAAATCGCCAGGTGCAGAAGAAATTCGCCACGTGACCGCCATCGCCAGGACCGTGCCGACCGTAACACCGATCCCATCAGCCACACCATCGCCAACGCCAACACCGCCGCCACCTTCGGGCTCATTGACCTTGTTTGATCCGAAGTGTTGTGGAAGGCCAGAATGGCGAATTGTACACCAACCAGGCATCGGTGAACGCGGTCATCAGATACACCGGTGGCTCACAGCCGGATGAGTATGGATTATCTAACGACGGCGACCCAGGCGATCCAAACCAATCGTTCAGTGGCTCGGAGAAAACCGCAGAGTTCACACTCAATACGGGCGATAATTCCTGCGGACCACGCCAGGTCAACGGACGCCTTCAAAGTAACAGGTGGGGCATTTCGCAGCTATTCGGCGATTCGATCATCTACGATCCTTCGGTCGAGGCTGATCTCCAGGTGCGCAATCCAAACTTGAGTACCGATGTGGCGACTCCGTCCCTGGTTCTGTCAGGCACGGACGGCAGGCGCTCCGATCAACTTTGGAGACCCGTCGTATACAAAACTGAGCCTGTTCTATCTCAGTCTGCGCAACGCCAGCAACGAATGTAGTGGTCTCAAGAGCTATTCGATCACCTATACAACGGTGCCATCCGGCGTGACCGCCCCAGCAGCGGAAACCACGCCACTCATCAGTGGCGGCCCTGGTTCAAGCTTCTTGCCAGGAACAGTCGAGGGTCTGTATCGCTTCCGCATCGTCCTGAACGACAACGCAGGCAACACACGCACCTACGGCTCCTTCAACATGACCTACGATAACACTGCGCCGAACGTAAAACTCGCTCAGGGCAAGGTCATCAGACCAATCGAAACAGCGGACGGACTGGTGACGGTCAATCTGAGCGACGTAGCCGTGACTGATAATCTGTACCGAAACAACGGTCGTCAGTATTACGGTGCCTGGATCGTGGTTCGAAAAGCCGGTGAAGCACCATCCGACGTCGATTGGCAGGTCAAGGGTGTGTCAGTTATTGGCGACATCACAAGCCTGAAGTGGAATATGGCAATGGGCCTGGCCGATGCATTTACACCCGGTGAGAAATACCAGATGTATATCCGCTTCATCGACGGTGCGGCCAATGTGTCAGACCAGACCATTGTTACAGAACCCATTCAGATCGATGCGCTCGAAGGACCACGCGCCTTCCTGCCACTCGTGTTCACCCGCTAATTACTCGACCGCTAGTCGACGCGCCACGGGCATTGCCCGTGGCGCGTTCGTGCGTATTGTAGAATAGACTCAATGGGAACAACACTCCTGAAGTCAGCATCCAGTCTGCCCTGGCATCACTGGGATCGCGGCATCATCGCGATCACCGTCGCGTTTTTGCTGTGCATGCCACTCCTTACACCACGCATCTATGCCGTAGATTCGGTCGAATATTATGTGTACATCCGCTCGCTCTTTTTCGATGGCGACCTCGACTTCACCAACGAGTACACGCGCTTCCACGAACTCAATCCACGCGCTGGATCTCAAGGAAGGGCTACTCGATCATACCAACGCGAATACCGGTCTTCCGATCAACCTCGCGCCGATCGGCACGGCAATCCTGTGGTCGCCCGCTTTTTTGCTGGCACACGGTCGTGGTGCTGACTAGCGCGAGCGTTTGGCGCGGACATCGCGGCGGATGGATTTAGCTCGCCGTATATTCGCTCGATCGCCATCGCCACCGCCTTATATGGCTACGCGAGTCTGTTGATCATGTATCGGCTGGCACGTCGCTACATCGCAGCCTGGGCTGCAGCGACGGCTGTGATCATCTGCTGGCTGGCATCGCCGGTCGTCTTCTTCATGTACGTTTCGCCGCCGTGGTCGCACGTCCCGGCATTGTGCATGACCACCGCCTTTATCGCCACCTGGCTGCTCACCCGCGAACGATCGCTCGACGCTTGCATGGGTCGGACTGGGCGTGTTGGGCGGTCTGATGACGTTGTGCCGCGAACAACTTGGCCTGTTCATGCTGCTGCCAGCGCTCGAAGCACTGTGGATCTACGCAGGGTTTATACGTCGTCAGAAGTGGCGCAAAGCGACGACACTGCTATGGCCACACCTGCTATTTCTGGCGGTGATCGCGTCGTGGTACTGTGCCACAGTTGCTTGACCTACCAGGTATTGAATGGGCAACTGGCACCGTCCTCGACGGTCAGCGAAAAGTTTCGCTGGACCAGCCCACATTTCTTCGATACGCTTGTTCGATCCAGCGCATGGCGCGTTTTTATGGACACCAGTCTGGTTGCTCGGCGTCGCTCGGTCTGCCGCTGCTGTGGCGCAAAGACCGGCAACTCGCGGCCTACTCGCGGTCGTGCTGGTATCGCAGGTCTATCTCAATGGCGCATTCGGCTCGACCTGGCATCTGAGCGGTTCGTTTGGATTTCGTCGATTGATCGAGGCAACGCCGATCTTCGTGCTCGGCTTCGCGCATGCTGCTCGACCGCGTGCGCTTGCCACGGCCCGCCGTGTCTGGCGCTTGGGGCACTGCTGATCGCCTGGAACATCGGCCTGATCGCGCAATGGTCGATTCCACCGCGTCCGATCAAAGATGGACTGGTGTGGAACGGCATGCTCCAACGCCAGTTCGGGGTTGCACGCACGGTCGCCGAAACACTTACCGACGCTCTTTTTCGACCGCTGTAAGTTCGTCGAGAATGGGCGATGCTAAGATGGTGGCACTGGGGCGCGCTCGGGCTCACGTTCCTGGGAGTATTGCTGGCACTCGCGGCACCACCGCCAAAAGCATTCAAAACGATTATTGGTACTGCGAACGACACACGCGTCGTGCGGGGTGTTCAGGCTCCCGAACAAAATGAGGATGGTCCATTCCGCTGGACTGATGGCGATGCGGAGGTGCGCTTTACCGGCTTCGAAGAAGCAGGGAACCTGGTCATCGCGTTACGCGCGACACCACCACAGCGTTCGACACCCACGCCACTAGCGGTGACGTTTTTCACCGACCACCTACCGCCGCTGCATGTCTCAGCAGCACCGGCATGGCGCACCTATCATTTTCTCGTACCACGCAGCACACAAGGCTGGTCCGTCCCGACCGTTCGTATGCAGGCCGAACCTGTCCGAGCAAGCGACGGCGACGATCGTAAAGTTGGGCTTGCGCTCAGCACGGTCGAAGCGGTACGAGGTGCGGGTATCGCCCCTCTGGCAACCCTGCAACGAGCGATGTTCTTGCTAATCCTGCTGGCACTTGCTCGGCATCATCGGCACTCGTACCATCGGGAGCAACGTCACCTTCGTGTTACTGCCGCTCCTGAGGGAGCGCTCGCCGTCGCGAGTTGGACGGCACCAATCGCGACCGCCTTCTGGTTGCCGCAACTTTGGAACGCCGCAGGGTTCGGCGCAGCAGCAGTCGTCGCACCGCCGCTTGTACGGCTGGGCGTCGCGCGGCAGCATCAGGGGACGCACTGGTGGATGACTCGCGGGTGCGGTGGCGGCTATCATCGGCACAGCGATGCTTTATCGCCTACGATTGCTCATTCCGCTTGGCTTCATGCTTGCTGATCGGCGGTAGCTTGGCGGCGGCAGCGTTCGCGTGCCGTTGCGGAACGACCATGCTATAGCAGGAAACGCGTTATCTCGCGGCGTTCGTCGGCATCGTCGTGGTCGCGACAGTGGCCGTTTCTACCACCTCGCATCGTTGCCCTTCGGGCTTGTGGCGCGACGAAGCGCGCTTCGGCATTCTGGCACGGCAGATCCTCGCCGACCCGACCTTTCGCCCGATCTATGTTCCAGGGGGTGTCGATTATCCGGCGCTGTTGTTCTACCTGACGGCGCTGGTGATCGAGGTGATCGGCGTTCGGATCGAAAGCGTACGGGTGGTCGCGGCGCTGGCGGGTAGTCTCGCGCCGCTTATCGCTGTTCTTCCTGGGTCGCGGCTTGTCGGCACACCCGCCGCGCTCGTTGCCGCCGCGCTGATGGCGGTCGCAGCCTGGCACATCAGCCTCAGCCGCATCTCGTTCGTGGCGGTGCTCGATCCATTGTTCACCCTGGCAGGACTCGCACTGCTGTGGACCGCGCTCGACAGCCAGCACGAAGGACACGACACGTCGCGCCTGGTTGTGTTTCGGGCTCAGTGGCTGTGTGCTGGGGCTGCCTTCTATACCTACCATACTGCCCGCGTATGCCGCTGCTGGCGGTTTGCTATGCATCGTCGTGCTTGGTCGCTCGGCGACTCGTTGGCGCACCGCCTTACCGGGATTGGCGCTCACCGCCAGCATCGTGCTGGTCATCGCCTCACCACTGCTCTGGTACGCGCTCAACTCAGAGCGATAGTTTCAACCTGCGCATGTCGCAGACCTCAGTGCTGCGCGTCGCGTCCGACCTCGCGCTTTCCACCCCGCCGTGCTGGATATGAACTTCATCGCTATCTGCTGATGTGGCATCTGTATGGCGAGCCAAACGGACGGCACTATGCCCCAGACCGTCCGATGCTGGACATCGTGACAGGTGCCGCCGCCATGATCGGGTTATGGCTAACTCGCTACGCCGGACTCGAGCGCATCGACATCTTCCTGTTCGGCTGGTTCCTGATCGAGTTCATTCCACCGCTGCTCAGCGAAGGCGCTCCACATGCCGTTCGCTCCGTTGGCATGATCGCTCCGGCCATGCTGCTCGCGGGACGCGGACTGGTCGCGCTAGGCGCGAGTCTGGCCTCGGCGTTCGTGGCTCCGTATCCGCTAGCGGCGTCGCCGGTCGCCGCCGCACTTGAATCTCGTCCTCTACTTCGGCGTGATGCCCTACGATCCGCAAATCTGGGGGCGCTTCAATACGCCCTGAAACCGACGATCGCGACTGTATCTGCGCGACCATCGCCGACGAGGGACCATATGCGGTGCCACGCCGCATCGCCAGTCACGATGTCATCAACTATCTCGCGCCGGACGTGCCGCTCCAAATCTTCAACCGCGACAAGGAGCCGACACCGTTCGCCAGTGGCACCAAGCTCCTGGTGCCGGATGACGCACCCGCCGAGGAATTTACCTGGATCGACCAGGCGACGGGCGGCAACTACCGGCGCACGCCGATGTACCCATATCCGGCTCCGACCGTCCGACATTCTGGCTATACGAGATACCGTGAACTGACCAACGACCAACGACCAACGACCAACGAAGAACTGAGGCAACCACCAGACATGCTAGCTGTAGCAGGAGCAGTTGGTGGTTAGTTACAGCCGAGGAATTCCTCCTTGTCTGTTCGCATAGCCTGATGTTGGTTCTGCTTCGGTCGTCGAGGTCCGTCGTCGGTGGTCCATCGTCGGTGGTCCGTCGTCAGACAACTCGCGGCACGCGGGGTAGGATCGCGGCGACAACTTCGTAGTTGATCGTGCCGAGCCAGCCAGCGACCTCGCTGGCACTGATCGATTGACCGTCCTGTGCACCGATCAGTACCGTTTCGTCGCCTACGGCAACCCCTGGAATATCGGTCACGTCGATCATGGCATAGTCCATACACACGCGCCCGACGATCGGGGCGTGATGGCCGCGCACCAGCACCGTGCGCCACGAGGGCGAACGTCGGAAACCATCGGCATAGCCCACCGGAATAGTCGCGAGGCGGGTAGTGCGTGGGGTGACGAACGTCGCGCCATATGAGACCGGTGATCCTGGCGGCAAGGTCTTGACCTGGGCGATAGCGGTTTTGAAGGCGAGCGCCGGACGAAATCCAGCCGGACACGGCGCATCGCTGGAAGGATCGAGGCCGTACAACGCGATACCGGGACGCACCATGTCCCAGTGAGCATGGGGAAAGCGAATCGTCGCGGCGCTGTTCGCGGCATGTACCACGGGCGGACGCAATCCCTCACGCTCGGCGGCGGCGACGAGCGCGGCGAAGCGTTCGAGTTGCTGTTGTGCCTGAGTAGTATCGGCGGCGTCTGCAGTGGCAAGGTGCGTGAACATACCCACCACATCGACGCCTTCGAGGTGGCGCAATCGACGCAACAATGCCAGCGCCTCATCGGGGTGGATGCCAAGCCGCGCCATGCCAGTATCGACCTTCACATGCACCCTGGCGGGTAGGTCAAGGTCGCGGGCGGCTTCGGCGCATTCCTGTGCCATCTCATCCTCCCACAAGGTCAGTTGAACGTCGCGCCGGAGCGCATCGCGCACCTGCCATGGCGGTGTGTAGCCTAGCACCAGGATCGGCGCACGGATGCCAGCGTCGCGCAGCACCATCGCTTCGCCGACCGTGGCAACGCCCAACGCCGACGCCCCGCGTCGCAGCACGGTTCGAGCAACGCGCACGGCTCCATGTCCGTAGGCATCAGCTTTCAAGACCGCCATCACCGCCACACGCGGACCGACGAGCGAACCTATGCGTTCCATGTTGGTGCCGATAGCTTCGAGGTCGATCTCCAGCCACGTCGGGCGGTCCGACGCAGCGACCCGCACCACTTCAAAGGGTGCTTCCTGCCGCACCAGAACATCTCGCGCCACCACTGCCGGATCAAGCAGCGCCGCGACGACGGCTTCCATGCGTGCGCCTGCCGAACCTTTCACCAGCACCAGATCACCTGCACCCAACATCGAGCGCACGGACTGTACGGCATCCCAGATCGTATGCGTCACGATGGGCGCAGGAGCGCCAGGGTGAGCGGACAACGCACCCGCCGCGATCTCAGCGGCGAGGTCGCCCTTCGTCACCAGCATGTCCGCAAGCGCACCCGCCGATTCGCCCAAAGCGCGATGCAAGGCCGCAGCACGGTCACCAAGTTCCAGCATGTCGCCCAGCACAGCGATGCGTCTGCGGGCGGGCAGGTCGCGCAGGGCGTACAGCGCCGCCTGGGTAGATCGCGGCGAGGCGTTATATGTGTCATCCAGGATCGTGCTGCCGTTCAGTCCCGGCAGCGGTCGGAGCCGTCCGTTTTGCGGCTCGATGTCACGACAGCGCCGCACCGCCTCAGCGAACGATACGCCGCAGGCGAGCGCCGCGCCGATAGCGGCGAGCGCGATCTCGACGCTATGCCGTCCAACGAGCGGCAGCGCACAATGCTCCTCCGTACCCTGCCAGCACACGACGAAGCGGGTTCCATCCAGAGCGGTTTCGATATCCTTTGCCGTGATCGTATCGGGAGCCGCCGCCCCCGTGGCGCTATACCAAATGATACGTGCGCTGGTGCGTTGTGCCATCGCCCGCACATGCGGGTCATCAACGTTGAGGATCGCGCAGCCGTCAGCGGGCAGGGCAGCGACGAGCGCCCCCTTTTCGGCGGCGATGTGACCTTCGTCGCGCAGGTAGCGCAGGTGTGTGGGAGCAACATTCGTCACTACGGCGACCTGCGGGGGGAAACAGGCCGCCAACCGCTCCATCTCGCCGAAACGATCCACGCCCATTTCGAGGACAGCGTAGCGATGTTCGGGCGCGAGTGTACCAAGTGCGAGTGGCAGTCCGAACAGTGAATTGAACGACCGCCGCGACCTGAAAACCGGACCTGCACCAGCCAGCAACGTCGCGATCGCACGCTTGGTGCTGGACTTGCCAACGCTACCCGTGACGCCGATCACTGTCGGCGCGTACTGGCGCACAACCGCCGACGCCCAGCGTTCGAGCGCCGCAAAGGTATCGTCGACGACGACGACGCAGGCTCCGGATGTCGCCGGAGGATGTTCACACAGAACGCCCGTGCATCCAGCGGCGATAGCATCGGCGATAAAGGCGTGTCCGTCGCGGCGCTCGGTCTTGACCGCCACAAAGATTTGTCCAGGTTCAGCCAGCCGCGAATCGTAGCACCAATCCGAGAACGAAGTCATACCCGTGTCAGTCGCTATACGTCCAGCCGTCGCCTCCACCAGCGTTCGCAGTTCGATCATGCGGGGGATTGTAGCACGCCAAGATGCGGGCGTTTCCCACGATCTGAACACGCTCGCTGTGCAACACTACAAACTATTACAATCAGTTCGTCGCTTGTCGTTCGTCGTTCGTCGCATCCCAACACATCCGTGCTGTTTTTCGCTTGACGCAGATCGAAGTGTCAACGATACTACATATGTTCGTATCGACAACCGCGCCATGCGCGAGAAGGAATTCCATGCCCAGCGGGAAAACACACATGGCAATCGGCGTCGGCGTCGGTCTAGGTTTAGGGGCATTATTGCCAGGTGAGCTTAATCTATTATGGAAACTTGGCGCGACCGTCGCACTGGCAACCATTGGTGCGCTCGCTCCCGACCTCGACATCGCGGACAATGAGCTAGAGGAAATGGGACGCAGCGAAGGGCGGCAGACCGCCCGCCGTATGTGGCGACGCCGCCGCCGCACAGGTTGTATCGGCGACTTCTTCCTGACACTTGGCGGTATGGTCGCCTGGATTGTGGGTGAAACCATTTCGCGATTGATCGAGATCGTCGCGTGGTTGATTCAACGAGTAACCACCCACCGTGGCCTGACTCATTCTTTGGTCGCGACTTTATTCATCGTCGCCGCCAGCATCAGCATATCGCTCTATTTCACATCGACCCGCAACACCTGGTGGGGAATTGCCTTCGCGGCGGGTTGGATATCGCATCTGGTCGCCGACGGACTGACGTTCAGCGGACTACGCTTGCTACACCCGTTTTCCAACATACGCTTCTGGTTCCTGCCGCGACCATTGCGCTTTCGCGTCGGCACCTGGCCTGACGCGATGATCGGTATGTTCGCGCCGTTTGTCGGCTTCATCATGCTGCTGCTCGGACACGGCTTGCTGGACGCGCTGGCGTATGTCATCGGCGGCTAGGCGGCAGGCTTCATCGCTTTGCCGGAACGCACCCACGCACGCCGTCTGTTCCACAACGCCCAACCGACAATGCCGATCAGCGTCGCGAGACTGACGCTACCACCGATGACGAACGAGCGTGGACGATACGAGAACACGAGTTCATGCGTTCCGGCAGGCAGCCAGACACCCCGCAGCGCGTAATTCGTCCGCACGAGCGGCGCAGCCGCGCCATCGACCGTAACATACCAATCGTCCGTGTAGGCATCCGACAGCACCAGAAGCGCAGGAGCAGAAGCGCTTGCCTGTACGAAGGCACGATTGGGCGTATAGCGCACGCTCGGCACAGGTTCAGGACCGACGGCAGGTGCGACCGCCGGAACATCGGACGCCACGACCGCACTCATCGCCGGATCGAATCCCGGATCAGCAAGGTGGTCAAGTTGCGCGGCGTCGTCGGCGAGCGTTTCGACGTCATGCACCAGCCACGCCCGTGGCAGCACCTGTGGATTACGATAGATGCTGCCTTCGTCGTCCTTTTGCACCAGTTCCAGTGGCTCGTAGCGTGGAATATTGTCGCTTTCGGGTGGAAAGACAATGAACTCCACATTGAGCATATCAAGCAAACGACGCTTCTCATAAGCCGACGTGAAGTAGGCGTACAGACTGGTGCTGCCTTCACCCAACCGCGTGTAATCCTTGCCATCGATCAGGCGCGTCAAACGGTTATAGCGGGCGAGATACAGCGATTGGTAGCCGCGCACGTCTTCCAATCCGTAGGCACTCAAGACGTTCGCGGGCATCGCCAGATAATCGCCGCCCAGGATACGGAACGGCCCAGACTGACCGAGCAGAAAAGTAGTCTGGCGCGTGGGCGGGTAGAGCGTAGCATCGCCTTGCGCTGGAGGTTGTGCTGCCAGCGCGGCGACCAGATCATCGGTCGGGTGGAAATTGGCGGAAGTCGTAGTCGTGGTGTTGTATGAACTGCCGTACCAGTGCAGATCGACGACGATCAGACACAGGACCACGCCCCAGGCCAGCGGGCGCGGCACACGCCGCACCGCAAGCGCGACGACGGCAACCACGCCCAGACCAGCCAGCACGAACGGTACGCTACGATAAGGCTGGATCAGGGTGAAGTATTCACCATAACGCGACTGGGGCGTGAACATCGCAAGATGCCGCCACGCCCACACGCCGAGCACCACAAGACCAACCGCAGTTATAGCCCGTTGCACCCACAGGCTGCGTAAACTCGCGAGCGGGACGCCGGTGTTGCGCATCGCGAGCGCATGTGCGCCCATACCCGCCGCGACCGCGACCGCGAAGCCCCACACGACGAACCAGCGTGTGTGGTCGGCAAACTGACGATACGGAGGAACGATCGTGATAAACAGGGTCAGCAGCGGCGTGCTGAGGGCGAGGGCGAACGATGCGGCGGCTAACAGCGCGAAGAAGCGTAGATCGCGGTGGCGACTCGCCGCCAATGCTACGAAAGCGAGGATAAGTGGAAGAATGCCAGCATACGCCTGTGGCACCTGTAGCACCGACGGTCCCCAGGCGAGCGGCTCGGTACGCGGCGTTCCGCCCGCGAGCGGGAAGAACAGCCGCAGCAAGGCCGCGAAGTAGAAATCGGCGGACCCCAACCCCGACCCGATATCGCTGCGTTGCCCTTCCGCCGACAGGGCGATCTGCGGCAACAACTGCACCGCGGCGAGGGCGAGCGCCAGGGCAACAGCGACGCACCAACCCGCGAAGATGCGCCCTCGCGCCCCCCAGGTCGTCGCACCAGCCATACGTGCCAGCACGTAGCATCCGGCAGCGACATATGCATAGAAAGCGATCTGGATTTGCGTCACCAATGGCAGCGCAAGCACCGCGGCGACGACCAGCCACCGCCCCCAGCGCGGTTTCTCACACGCCCATGCGACCGCCCAGAAACACCACGGCAGCATCGCTGTTGCACCGCTGAACTCTGGAAACTGTAGCCAACTCACGAAGAAGCCGCTGTACATGAAACACAAACCGACGACCAGGGAAGCGCCCACGCCCAGCCGGATTGTGCGTGCAAAGGCATAACAACCGATGCCAGCCAGCGCGACGTTGACAATCGTGTACACGCCGAAGGCACAGGGAAGCGGTGCCAGCAGAAACACCAGACTCAGCGGGTAGAACAGCGCGACCTGCCCATCGGCGAGCAACGGCGTCCCCGTCAGAATCGTTGGGTTCCACAGGGGCCACGCGCCCTGCGCGATGATCTGGTTGGCGATCGAGCGTCGTGGGTAAATCTGGCGCACCACGTCGCTGATGATGGCGTTGTTGACCGGAACGCGCTCGTATGAGAACCGCCACGGGTGTAAATGGGGGATAATGTCCAAAGGCAGGAAGATACCACCCAGCATGACCCGCCACAGTAACAGCATCGCGGCGATGCACAACGCGAGGACAGGAAGCCAGAACTTCGCTATCGTATAGGCTGATTGCTTGGCGGCCACAACGGGTCCGTCGGGTATATGGTCCAGGGTGGGATGAGCCATACCAGCGCGTATCTCCCGCTCCTACGAAAGATGATCGGATAGGGGGTCCCCATCATCCATCATTTCATCTTCCTGGTGAGCCACAAAGCTCATGCGTTACGTAGAATATTACACAGTAGCACAATAGCGGACAGCGCGGTGTCCCACCGTCCGCCAACCAGGGCTGCGTCAAGGTCGTGACATCTGTCATCCTGACTGGACTTTATCCATTTCGTGAGAAGAGGGTAGACAAACGAGCATGGGCAGAATACGCTGAATACAACCCGATCAAAGGAGTATGCCATGTGTGTTCTGCCCAGTGACATTATGCCTGTTCTGGCGCCCTTCATGCAACTCTTCACTGATCGCTCCTGGCAATGGGTCAAGGTCCTTGTTATCGGCGCTATTCTCGCTCCCGGCAAACGCACCGTCACCGCCATCCTGCGCGTCATGGGTCTGGCACACGAGCCGCAGTTCCAAGCCTATCATCGCATCCTCAATCGCGTTTCCTGGTCCACCCTGCGCGCCAGTCGCATCTTGCTCCAATTGCTCATCGATACCTTTCTTGACCCCGACGCTCCACTGCTCCTCGCCGTGGATGAAACCCTGGAACGCCGCAGCAGTTCCACGATCAAGCAGATCGGTGCCTTTCGTGACGCCGTGCGCTCGCGCAAGAAGTACACCGTCTATAGTTTCGGACTGCGCTGGCTGTGTATGACGTTGCTCGTGCCGCTGCCATGGAGCCAACGCTGCTGGGCCATGCCCTTCCTCACCACCCTTGCCCCTGGCAAGAAGAGCGACGAGGCGCACGGTCGGCGTCACAAGACCAGTATCGATTGGACCGGCAACTGCTCTCCTGCGTCCGCCGCTGGCAGCCTCAGCGCCGCATGATCCTGGTGGTGGATGGCGGCCTCAGTTCACTCAAACTGGCACGGCGCTGTGGACGGGGCGAGCAGCCGATCACGCTGGTGGGACGCTTGCGCCTGGATGCCGGCTTATATGACCTGCCTGGACCGAAGGCACCTGGGCGTCCTGGTCCGCCGCCGAAATACGGAGCACACCAACCGTCGTTGGCGCAGCGAGCGAGCGACCCGGAGACGACGTGGCAGAAACGGATGGTTCAGTGGTATGGCGGTATCGAGCATGAGGTGGAGCTGGCGAGCGGCACCGCGTTATGGGGCAAGGTCGGGGAAGCGCCGGTGGCGTTGCGCTGGGTGCTGGTGCGTGAGGTGGAGGGGAAGCGTGAAGTACAAGCGCTGTTTTGCACGGACGGAGCGGTGGCGGCGGAGCAGGTCGTGGAGTGGTACGTGTTGCGCTGGAGTGAAGAGGTCACGTTTCAAGAGGTGCGAACACACTTGGGGGTTGAAACACAACGGCAATGGTCGGAGTTAGCGGTGAAGCGGGAAACGCCGCTCCTGTTGGGAATGTATTCGCTGGTGGTGCTGATGGGGCAGTGTTTGACGAGCGGGCAGGAGCATCCGGTGCGACAAGCGGCATGGTACCGCAAGAAAGAAGCGACGTTTGCGGACACGCTGGCACTGGTGCGGCGGCACCTGTTGAGCGAGGTGGAATTCCCGCTGTCGGATGTGAAATCAAGACAGCGAGAGATTCCGATGCGTGTACTGGAAGGTTTGGTCGATTGTTTCTGTTATGCGGCTTGAAATGGATAAAGTCCAGCCTGAACCGCAGTGAAGGATCTTTCCGAACGAGAGACCCTTCGCTGCGGCTCAGAGTGACAATATTGACAATATAGTCGTCTTGAATGGGACGTTGACGGAACCCTGGCCCGCCGACGCCGAGCCGTACGCCCTGGTTTATACTATGACCGACAATTAAGATTAGGGATCATCTTGAACCGACGCACGCACCACATACTTACTGTTGGCATCGCTATGCTGCTCCTGGTGGGCGCACTCGTGAGCGAAATTGCCGCGAACCAATGTCCTTCCGAAGATATGCTTTATCTCACGCAGCCGTTGCTCAACGGTTTCTATAGCCAGGAAGACTCGGACTCGCTGCCGGGACCTAATGGAGCCGTTTCGCGCTCCTACCACTGGACGAGACCAGAAAGTAGTTTTCCGCTATGGCCCGCTATCGCTGGCAGCGGCCTGTTACGGATCGAACACCTCGACCCCTCGCCCGACGGCAACGTTCGTATTGAGATCGGCAAACACGCACCGCTCAGCGTGCCGCCGTCGCCACAACTACGCACGACGTATCTGCTGCTGCCCTCTAGCGATGCCAGCACCGTCCGCATAGTACAGACATCACCACCCCAGGGCGGCGACCGACCGCTTGGACTGATCGTCAGCGGTATTCAATGCACATCGTTCGGCACAGCCGGATTATCGAGCAGTTGGGTGCTGCTGGCGGGCCTGCCGCTCACGCTGGTACTGGTCGTCGGACTTGGCCTGTTGATGCAGAGTGCGACCCTGCCAACGCTTGGCGCTGCCGCAGCGGTGCTGGTGGTCACAGCGTTGCTAGGGACGCGCTGGCCCTGGGAAAGTCGCGCAATCCAACCGGCGATACAGGTGTTGCTGCTGGCAGCGCTCGTCGCCGTGGCGATCTGGCGCTTACGCCAGCGCATCCCCATTCGGAACTGGGAACGGGTGCTTATCGCCGTATGGCTACTTTCGACGATGGCCTTCTTTAGCCCGATTGTCCGCATCGATGGCACAGAATACTTCGCGTACATCCGCTCGCTGGTCATCGACGGCGACCTACGTTTCGCCGATGAACTCGATCCGGCGCGCACGCCACTCCGCACGACCAACCTGGCGGCTCATGTCACACTCACGGGCCACACGCCGAATCTGGCGAGCGTCGGTCCTGCCCTGGCCTGGACGCCGTTCTTCCTCCTCGGTCACCTAATTACGTTAGCAGGCCGCGCCGTTGGCATCGGTTGGACAGCGGACGGCTACGCGCCGCCGTATATCGTGCTGGTGACGCTGGCAAGCTCCCTGATGGGACTCGTGTCGATGCTAGGATGCTTCCGCATCGTGCGACGCTGGTTTCCCGAACCCCTCGCCGCCCTTACCGCGATCACGATATTCCTTGGCTCAAACCTGCTGTATTACGCGCAATTCGAGGGCAGTTTCGCGCATAGTCAATCCGCGGCGACCGCGACAATGTTCGCGCTGGCGGCGATCTACCTCAGCGAGCGACCAACGTTGCGGCGCTGGATTCTGCTAGGCCTGGCGACGGGCGCGATGATCGTGACCTACTGGATCACCGCGTTTCTGCTCATCACGCCGCTGCTGCTGATGCTACCGCATCTGATCGGGCGCGTTCGCAAAGGTGATTGGTCCGGTGTCGGGCAATTACTGGGCGGGGCACTCGTCGCCGCACTCGTCGCGCTGGTGGTGTTCTTCCCACAAATGCTGGCCTGGAAGATCGTGTACGGTAACTGGCTTTCAGCACCGCACGGCACGGACTACATCACACCACGCAATATCAAGCTTGGCCTGGTGCTGTTCTCGCCACTCTATGGTACGGCCTGGTGGACGCCCGCGTTCTTCATAGGAATGCTCGGCTCGTTCTGGTTCGCGATTCGGCGACCTAGTCCTGGCATCGCGCTGCTGGTGGCAGTGGTGATTTATGTAGCTTATAACGCCAGCATCCTGCGTTGGTGGGCGGGCGGCTCGTTTGGCATGCGTCGTTTCTCCGCCCTCGCGCCGATGCTCGCCGTAGGGCTAGCGATGGTGCTGTACAGCTTGCGGCGCTGGCCTGCCCTTGCCGTAGCCTTCGCGGGTGCGCTCTGCGGCTGGGGCACGATCATGACCGTGCGATACGTCAACTACTCGATCCCCCACGACCCTGACGTGTTGGGCGAGTTACCGCTGCGTGGCTTGATGCTCACGCCGTTAAGCACATCGCTCGGATCGCTCGTAACGGTCATCCGTAGCGCATGGGTTGGCTCGTATCTATCCTCTCCTAATATCGCGAACACACTGCTGCTCGTTTGTATAGGGATTCTGCTTGGGTTAGGGTGGTGGTGTTCATGCGGCTGCGGAGCAGACCGGAACGCGCTGGCGGCAGCACCGTCGTATCGCCAAGCCCACGATAAAACGAGCGCAAACCAGACATGCGGCTGTTCCTCGCCATGCTCATGCATGTCCGCTGACGAGCCAACTCGTCAGCGGACATGTCTTGCCTTTGTGGTCCTGGCGCTCCGTGCTATTGGTCGACGGATCGCCTGATCGTGTCCTCGAGGGCTAGAACAAAGCGTTTGCTAACAAGCGGCGATAGC
The DNA here is from genome assembly GCA_963782315.1 of uncultured Chloroflexia bacterium. Lineage (GTDB taxonomy): Bacteria > Chloroflexota > Chloroflexia > Chloroflexales > Kallotenuaceae > JBBSGA01. Next base: position 223,224 of record CAWAJS010000036.1, on the reverse strand, counting down.
GTGACACCAGCGGATCATCCGCACCCAGCACGTCGAAGAGCATAAGCATCGTGCGGCGTGGCTGGTCTGCCAACCCCCTTGGAGCCGTTGGACGCAGGCAAACGTACGGCGGCGAGTAATTGCTCCAACGCGGCTTCCCATTCTCCGCGCCGCGCATGCGCCGCTGCCGTCGCATAGCGTGGATCGCCCGGTGCATCGGCGGGCGTCGCAAGGAAGTCGCCGAGCGCCAGCAACGACTGTGCCTCCTTGTAGCCTGGACTGCCTGACGGGAGTACGCCAAGTACGGTGCTCGCTTCAGGATCGCCTTGCAACACGAGCAAGCGTCCCAGGCCAAGTACGCTCGCCTCATGCTGCGGGTCTTGCGCCAACGCCGCGCGGTAGCGTTCGATGGCTTGTGCCGAATCAGTCGTGGCAAGGGCAGCGGCTTCGGCGGCAAGAGCATCAGCACCCGATGGGATCAGCTTACGAAGCCAGGAGCGCACCTGTGATTCGGGCAATGCGCCGGTGAACGTGTCGGCGGGCTTGCCATCACGAAAGCCGATCACCATCGGAATACCACGCACACCGTACTGTTGCGACAATGCCTGATTTTGGTCTACATCGACTTTTGCCAGCACAAACGCGCCATCCATCTCACTGGCGAGCCGTTCCAGGATCGGCCCAAGCACCCGACATGGACCACACCAGGCCGCCCAAAAATCGACAACCACTGGCACAGTGCGCGACCGTTCGATGACCTCCGTATCCCAATCCTGCTCGCCGATATCGACGATGTGTGAGTCGTGTCCAGAGCGCGTAGTCATGCTTCCCCCATCAATTTAACCTACCGTGTAGCCAATGGCATACACAGGACTGTTGAGGAAATTATACGGCGTAGGCACTATCAAAGCACGGATCGAATGCCTGGATATTAGCGATAAAATTCTGAGAAGTCTGGTATACTACCTCGTGTTGGGTGCGGGTGCGTAGCTCAATGGTAGAGCAGCGGCCTTTTAAGCCGTTGGTTCTGGGTTCGAGTCCCGAGCGCACCCACCAGCTTTCCCCTTTTTCCCTTCCTTTCGCTTCCATCCAGACGCTCAGTGTTCCTCGTTTATGCTGGTGATCAGCAGGCATACCACAAATGGCGCTCGTCGTGAAACAAGGGCATTCATATGAGGAACGTAACAGATGAGCAAGATACGTATTCTGACACCAGTGGAATTAGCGGACCGCGACCGCAGTCAGCAGGGCGTACCAGATTCACAGCCGGAGGAAAGATCGACGCCCCGGCAACCAGCGTCGCCCACCGACGCGACAGCACATATCATATCCACCTTCGAGCATCTCTATCCCACTACCGCGCGTTTCGTAAACCATAGGGGCTATATCGAGATCGGAAGTGACGATGATTCACCGCTCACATCATTCATTCGTGCGCTTGACAGCGGCGGCATGATCTGGGAAGGTCTGGACGAGTATCCAAGCCTGGATGCAGCATTTCAGGATCTGGAACAGGCTCTTATGACTGGTTTAAGGAAAACTAAAACAGTGTGAGATGGAGCAGTCCAATCCCTGGGCTACTCCATCTTACATCCTGCTTATTTCTTGCCGAACATGCCGCCAAGGCCACCGGGCAACTGGTCCGTGATCGAATCGAGCGGACTTCCACTACCGCCCAAGACACCATCTACCTGGGAAGCCAGGGGTTCCGGTAGCTTGGCCTTGATGAACGTCATAACCGTTTCAACGGCCTGTTTCGCCTGTTCGTCGGAAATACCTGTTCGTTGCGTGATCTGGGCGATCAACTGATCCATATGGTGATTCCTCCTATTGTGGCGCTGTTAGGCTACCCTTATGGTGCAGCATACCACGTACCGAGTATGGAGGTCATGATATACATTCAGGCACCACTCAGGCGACAACGCACCATGTCCTCGCCGAGTACGCGGTCGAGCGTTGCAACCAGACGATCAGCATTCTCTTTCGTAAACACCAGCGGTGGCTTGATCTTGAGGACGTTGTGCAAAGGTCCGTCCGTGCCGATCAAGATGCCATGGTCCTTCATGCGTTCAGCAATGTATCCGGCCTCACGGTCGGCGGGCGCAAGGCTATCACGGTCGAGCACCAGTTCCGCGCCGATGAATAGCCCCAGACCACGCACATCACCGATGATCGAATGGCGATCCTGAAGCGCCCGTAGCCCCGCCCGTAGATGTTCGCCGACCTCATACGCTTGCTGTTGCAGCCCATCGCCTCAATTACGTCGAGGACCGCAAGGCCAACCGCGCACGACACCGGATTGCCGCCAAAGGTGTTGAAGTATTCCATGCCGTTGGCGAACGCATCGGCGATCTGGGGCGTGGTAATGACCGCCGCCAGCGGATGCCCGTTGCCGATGGGCTTGCCGAGCGTCACGATATCGGGAACGACACCCTGCGTTTCGAACCCCCAACGGTGCGTTCCGACACGCCCGAAGCCTACCTGCACCTCGTCGGCAATGGCAACGCCACCCGCGGCCCGCACGACGCGATACACCTCCGGCAAAAACCCGTCAGGCAGCACGATCTGACCGCCACATCCCAGGAGCGATTCGCAGATGAACCCGGCGATCTCGCGTCCTTGCGCCGCGAGGTCCGCGATGCGTGCCGCCACGTCCCGCGCATAGGCCGCGCCCGTCGTAACGCCATAGCCACGGTGAGGACCGCGGTAGGGATCGGGCATCGGTGCAGTGTGGACCCAATCCGGCGCGCCGCTGCCACCAGGACCATCGTGTTTGTAAGGACTAAGGTCGATCAGCGTCGTGGTATGCCCATGGTACGCATGGTCGAGGACCACCATATCCTTACGGTCCGGTGTAGGCGCGGGCAAGCCGCAACGCCAGTTCATTGGCTTCGCTACCGCTGTTCACCAGAAAGACGACGCTCAAAGGGTCGGGCATCGTCGCGGCAAGCCGCTCGATATAGCGTGCCAGCAGCGGATGCAGATAGCGCGTGTTGGTGTTGAGGACCGCCATCTGGCGCTGTGCCGCTTGCACGACTTCGGAACGACTATGCCCCACATGCGGTACGTTGTTGACCGCATCCAGGTAGGTGCGTCCATTCATCATCGTACAGGTACTGCATCCACCCGCGCACAATCGTCAGGTGTTGTCGGTAGGCCGTACTAAGCGAGCGGCCCAGGTGACGCGAGCGCGTTTCGATGATTTGCGCGGGCTGCTCGGGAGCAGCAGGAAACTGATCAGCCGGAATACCGAGCAACAGGTTCACATCGGGCAGGTAGGCTGCGCCACACCGTACGATCCTTCGCCGTTCCCACGCCGGGGAAATCACCCGCGAGGTCGAGCATATCGGTGATGATCTGGATATGTAGGTGGGGTGGCCAGCCGCCGTTGACTTCCAGCGAACCGATGCGGGCGATCTGCTCACCACGTTTGATGGTTTGCCCGACACGCAGACGTTCCAACGATTCACGGTCGAGATGCCCGTACAGCGTCCAGAAGCGCAGGTCATCGACGTTGTGTTCGAGGATGATCGTCGGCCCATAGTCGAGCGGCAGATCGTTGTCACGGAAGCTGTGAACGACACCATCCAGTGCGGCGTAAATCGGTTCGCCCACCGCCATGAACAGGTCGATGCCGAGATGGACCGTGCGCCGTTCGGCGTCGCCACTGGCAAACTGTCCGGCGCTGTATACCAGGCGTGGCTCATCGTAACGCCCGACGCCAATTCGCATCCCAAGGTCGCGCATGCGATCAAACACCGCCGCGTTGAATCGTTCGGCATCGCGCACATGGTCGAGCATCGGATCGGTGCTGCTGACACTCCAGTCGAACACCACCAGCGGCTCGTGCGCCAGATCAGCATCGACGACGGCGGCGATAGCTTCGGGATGCTCCGCGAGCCAGCCCATGATCGCTGGCGTTTGCGGACACGGCTCCCAACCACAGGCGTCGCGAAAGACGTAATGCGCCCAGCGTCCATTGACCGTGGTTAACTGGTCGAGCAACGCCCATGCGGGAGCTTCGCTGACGCCAAGATAAGCGTTATCGGGGGCATGTCGTTGCTGGGTAGCGGCATGGCAGACGCTGAGCGCCAGCCGCGTCCGAATCAGGTCGAACAGCAACGCGACCTCCGCCTCGTGCAACGGAAACACAGCATGGTAGCCTCGTACGACCGCCGCTGCCGCCGCCAACGGATCGGCCTTGCCGAACATCGCATAGGTGGCAGCGACCGCGAGATCGCACACGACCGCGCCGTAGACCATATCCCCAAAGTCGATCGTGCCGACAACGTGGCGGGTGGTGTCGGCTCGGCTGACCAGCACGTTGTAATCGTTCGCATCGTTATAGATCACGCTCATGCGGAGTTCGGCGAGGCGTGGAGCGACGTGCTGATCGTAGCGGTCAAGGATGCGTTCGACTATCGCCCGACGCTCCGGTTGCACGATATCGGCGAGTTGTGGGCGCAGCTTCGCGGCATAGCGCATATCCCAATGGATAGCGCGGTGCATATCGGGATGCGACCATCCCTCGAACGCCCGGTCGAGCGAGCCGACCAATCGTCCGACATCCTCCAGCAGGGCGGGCGTGTGCGGGTTGACCTGTGCCAGACATACGCCAGGAACGTAGGACAACAGACTCACCCAATGCCGCAGCCCACTCACACCCCCGACCTGCGTCAGCGATGCACCTTCCATGGTCATACAGACGTGGGGAAGTAGGTAGCTAGAGACGCGCTGTGACAGATGCAGCAACGCTTGATGTTGGAAATCCAGGCGCTGCTGGTCTTCAGCGGCGTTGGCGATTTTCAACACATACTGGTCGCCGTCGTCAGCACGAAACAAAAAGTTCTGATCGCGGTCGCCTGGAAGGCTGCGTACAACACCGCTTCTACCGTACAGCTTTTCGACAAGTGAAATTGCTTCGGTTTCCGTGAAACACGGCACCTGTTCCACAAGAGGCATAGGGGTTAATCTCCAGCGTCACCTTGCATGACGCAGATCATCATCGTTACGATACTTAGGGACGCCACGCCCATTGTATCAGGGAGCGCGACTACGATATTCGCATATCAAATGCAGGCTCCCATAGATATAAGACTAAAGTCTGGTCTATATAGGACCAAAAGTTAGCAGCATGCAACAGGCGTTCTCACTATACTGTTGTCATCACCCCCGTACGTAATAACCGGACTGGTTCGGACATGTTGCCGAACGGTTCGCTAATGCCGTTCTTTCGTAGCCAATGAGAAGAACGACGCGAGAGGAAGTATGTCCAAGAAAACATTGCTGTGGGGATTGGCAACGCTGATGATGGTGATGGTTACTGCGGGCATGATGATGCCGACCGCCAGCGCTGCCCCGACCACCCAGAGCGTCTTCCGCAAGGGAGATGACAAGACAAAAACGACGCACACGAAGGCTTCTGACAAAGGCAAGAAGACTTCTACAACGCGCACGAAAACGGTCAACGAGGACGATGACAAGACAAAAACGATGACGGTACGTAGCAGGACCTCGGATGACGGCACCAGCACCACCCAAACGAAGACTTCGGATGATGGTACCAAGACCAGCACCACCCGCACCCGAACATCCGACGACACGACGAGCAAGACCAGCACGACCCGCACCCGCACATCCGACGACACGACGAGCAAGACCACTACGACGCGAACCCGAACGTCTGACGACGGCACCAAAACCACCACAACGCGCACCCGCACATCCGACGACGGCACCAAAACCACCACGACACGTAGCCGGACATCGGACGACGGCACCAAAACCACCACAACGCGCACTCGCACGTCTGACGACACGGTAACTAAAACGACCACGACGCGCACCCGCACATCCGACGATGGCACCAAGACCACCACAACGCGCACGACCACAAGTGCAACGGCCACCGACGACGACTAATACCCGCGTCGGACAGTGAAGCGCATCTCATCAAAGCATCCCTGGGAATGGTCAGTCGTCCCAGGGGTGCTCCGGGCGAGAAACTGAACCCATCCATTCCAACAAGCATCAGGACATAGGCGAACGCTGCATGATCGATTTCATCACAACACAACCGAATGTATCCCGCCCTATGCGCGGGATACATTCCATAGCGCGTTCCCTCGCACGGCTGCGAACCACCAACTGGACGCCGCTCCTGCTGATGATGCTGACGGTGGTGTCATTTGGGCTTCGCTTCATCTGGATTGATAAGCCCGATGGAGCTTTGATCTTCGACGAAAGCTATTACGTCAACGCGGCACGCATCATCCTTGGCATCCCCGTAGGAGCCGACGAGCCATATACCGGAGAGCAACCCGGCCTCGATCCCAACACCGAACACCCGCCGCTAGCGAAAGTGCTGATCGCGGGGTCGATGTATATGTTGGGCGACAACGGTCTTGGCTGGCGTCTGCCGAGTGTGATCTTTGGCACGTTGTCGATTCCGGCGCTGTTCGGCATCGTCAGGCGCGGCGGAGGGACGGCGAAACTCGCGTTTCTCGCCACGTTTGTGTACTCGTTCGACAACCTGACGTTCGTACATAGCCGCATCGCCACCCTCGACGTGTTCATGGTGACCTTCATCCTGTTCGGCATCTACGCCTACCTGTGTGAAAAACCGACGCTGGCGGGACTGGCACTTGTCGCCGCGACGTTGTGCAAGATCGGCGGACTATATGGCGTCGCCGCGCTCGTCGGCTGGGAGGGTCTGCGCTTCATTCGCACCCGCTGGGAAACCGGCCACTGGTACGTGCGTCATCTGAGGCTGCTCACGATCATGTGCGTTGTGTATGCCGTCACCCTGCCGGTTTCACTTGGATTGCTCGATAGCCTATGGAGTAGCTACAAGCATCCGGTGGAGCATATCCATCATATCTTGCAATACGGCCTTTCGTTGTCCAGGCCGGATGGACCACAGGGCGATGAAAGTGATCCCTGGCAGTGGCTGGTCAACGATCGCCAGATGACCTACTTCCGCTCCGATGTCGAAGTTTTGTCAGGCGACGAAGTGGAAACATCGCGAGCGACGATCTTCTTTCGGGGAGCAATGAACCCGTATGTCGTGATGCTCACGCCACTGGCAATGGCTTACGCTGCGTTCCTGGCCTGGACCCGACGCGACAATCTTTCATTCATGGCGCTCACGCTGTTCGCCGCGACCTATGGACCGTATTGGCCCGCCGCCATGTTCGCGCATCGCATCTCATATATCTTCTACTTCCTGCCAGCGATTCCAGCGGTCGCTATCGGCACGGCGTTATTTATGTATCACCCACAGATGCCGCGCATCGTACGTTGGGCGTATGTCGGCGCGGTCGTACTTGGCTTTATCGCCTACTTTCCGTTCAGGGTCATTCCTTAGCAAGCGTCGAGCTCACAACCACTTTTTCGTAGCAGGTTCACCATGATCGCCAGCCCTGTGTCCAATGCCCAATCACGACGTAGCTACGCGCTTTCACGCTGGAAGCATGTCAGTCGCCAAACCCAGCAAAGCATCGTGGTCGCCTTACTGCTCCTGCTGTGCTACGGCTACTTTCGGCAGGTCCCCGCTTGGAACGAATACAGCCGCTACGATCTGGTGCGGGCGATCGTGGACGACAGAAGCGTACAGATCGACCGCTACCATGAGAACACCGGCGACAAAGCCTTCTACAACGGCCATTACTATTCGGACAAGATGCCGGGGAGCGCCCTTCTGGGTGTTCCGGTGTACGCGCTACTGCGCGGCATCAACACCATGATTGGGGACCATGCACTCGATCCCGCTCAGATCATGTACATGCTCACCTTCGCCATTGCGGGCGTGCCGACTATCGTTACCGCCCTGCTGTTGCTGCAACTCCTACGTGCCATCACCGATGAAGCATGGGCGTTGACCATCGCGATCACCTATGCGCTCGGCACAATCGCGTTTCCCTTCGCGACGATGTATTTCGGACACGCTGCCTCAACCTCGCTGCTGTTCGCCTCCTTTTATCTGCTATGGGGGTCCCGTGACGACGCACACGGTAGCCGTGTGATGCTGGCGGGACTTGCCGCCGGGTGGGCGGTGCTGACAGAGATTCCGGTTGTACTGGGCGTTGCGGTGCTCTTCGTATACTGCGTGTCGCAGCGACCGCGACGGGCGCTACCGTTCATCGTCGGCGGGCTACCCGCTTTGATCGTCCTGTTGGGCTACAATTGGCTAGCCTTCGACCACCCGCTGCGGCTCGGCTACCAGTACACCACGAACTTCGCCGAACAGAACAGCCGTGGCATCGTCAGCATCGTGCTGCCGGACTGGTCAACCACCGTCGACCTGCTGCTGGCACCGCGCGGCCTACTACGGCTATCACCATGGCTGGCGTTCGCGCCGTGTGGCCTGTGGGCGTTACGACGACCGCGCTTGCGCCCCGAAATTGCTGTGTGTGCCGCCATCGTCGTAGCGTTCCTGGCCTACAACAGCGGTGCGCTCAATCCGTTTGGGGGCTGGACGCCAGGACCACGCTACCTCGTTCCGGCGCTGCCCTTCGCGGCGATGCTGGTAGCCTTCGCGCCGTTGGCCTTTCGACCCATTATCGCTGCTCTCGCCGCTGCTTCGCTGGCGCTGACGACCATCGCCACGGCGACGATGCCGAACGCTCCTGAATCCTTCGCCGATCCGACGGGCGATGTCTGGTTGCCACGACTGGTGGGGCGCGACCTGGCGACGACGACCACCTGGCTACGTTGGGGCTTGCATGGCATCGCGCCACTCATATTGCTCGGCGCGGTGATGCTGGTCATCCTGATCATGCTGTGGGCGACTACCCGTCGCGTGCCTCGAAAACCCTGGTTTGGTTGGGGGGCAGCGTTCGCGTTGATGATGGTGTTGGTGATAACGAGCATTCCAACTTCTCAAGCCGCGAATAGCACGGTCAATATGACTATCATCGATGGCGGCGTGACGTTCCTGCGCTCGGATGAGGGCGATACCTATAGCTTCTGGACCCAACTTATGAACAATGCCACAACGCCCGAAGCGACGACGGTGCTGTTCCAGGTATTTGACGACGCGGGCGAAGAAACGTGGGCGGGCTGGCAAGACGTGGACTGGCAGCAGAATAAGCGCCAGCAGGTGAGGATGGACTGGTCGCCAGGGGATGCCGCAGCCGGGATATACTGGCTCGACGTATCACTCGTATCCGCCGACCAACAAACCACCTTCGCACGCACCGAGAACCTGGGGCGATGGTCATCCACGAACGCCCCGCTACCGACGACAACGAGCGGTCACATTGACGCGACCAGCGCTCCATCCTACAATCGGCATGACGCCGAAAGGATGGAGCGATGACGAAGCTAATCACAACCCTGGGTCCCCGCAATGCCGATGAACTCGGCATGATCCTGCCCCACGAGCATGTGTTCGTTGACCTGCGAACGTGGGATCAGCCGGATATGCCGAAGCCGAAGCGGCTGATGTCGTCGCATTGATGGCACCCGAACTGATCAAAGCGCAAACGTGCGGCGTTACGGCGTTGGTCGAATGTACGCCCGTCGGCGTCGGGCGACGTGCCGATCTGCTTCGAGCCGTGTCCGAGGCCAGCGGTGTTCCGCTGGTCGTCCCCACCGGCATCTATCGTGAACCGTGGATCACGCCATGGGCACACGCCGCCGCCGAGGCAGAGATTCAGGCATGGATGGAAGGCGAGTTACACGACCAGATCGAGGACACGGGTGTACAGGCCGCCTGGATCAAGCTGAGCGCGGGCGATGATGGCATCACCGCCAGCGAACGTAAAATCCTGCGAGCGGCAGCACAAGCAGGCGCTCGCACCAACGCCGTGATCGGCAGCCACACGATCCGTGGGCGCGTGGTGATGGATCAACTCGACACCATCGAAGCGGCGGGCTACACCGCCGAACGCTTCATCTGGATTCATGCCAGCGCCGAGCCTGACATCGCGCTCAACCTTGAAGCGGCACGACGTGGCGCATACATCGAATACGATTGGATCGGCGATCCTGAGACACGATGCGATGTTCATCGAGCGTATCCAGCGCTTGATGGATGCAGGCTACACCGACCAGATCCTGCTCAGCCACGACCGTGGTTGGTACGATCCCGCCCAACCTGGAGGCGGCACACCCAAGCCCTTTACCTACATCAGCGAACACTTCCTGCCGAAACTGCGTCAAGCAGGAATCACGGACGCGAGGTCGAGCAATTGACCCGTCACAATCCCTTCCGCGCCTTCGCGCGCTAGCTCACCATGCCCTAAATCGCGCCATAGAGCATGAACAACGTGGAGCAAAAAACCATTTGTACGTTAAAAATAGGGGATGCGATGTTCAAGGATGCCAAAGCATTTTCCGGCTTCACAAGCTTGACGATATCGAGCCGAGCAAAGACCTTTTACAGTGAAACGCTTGACCTCGATGTGACCGAAGAACACGGCATGCTGACACTCCATATCGCGGGCGGCACCACGATCCTGGTCTATGGAAAACCTGACCATGTTCCACGACCTCACGATCCTCGATTCCCGATCCGACATCGAAACTACAGTCGATCGACTTACCGAGCGTGGCGTACGCTTCGAGGTGTACGACGATGAGTATGTCACAAACCGGACAGAGCGCGGCATTTTCAGCGCCCGTGGGACCCAGGATCGCGTGGTTCAAGGATCCGGCGGGAACACTTGTCTGCTCTGGAACAGGCATAATCTGCCGGAAGTGACACGATGGATCCACTGACCATGCCCAACCATGTCGTCGTCACGCACGGTCAATGTCCTCGATTCGTTTTACGGACTCCGTCGTGGATGCTGGCCAGGGCGATCCGATCGTTTTGCTGGATGGCAACCCAACATCGTCGTACCTCTGGCGCAATGTCCTCCCGCACCTTGAGCCATTCGGCAGGTGCTATCGCCGTAGACCTGATCGGCTATGGGTGGCTCCGGAAACCCAGCGATCGACTATCGGCTCGGCGATCACGCCAAATACCTCAGTACACATTCATCGACGCCCTCGCACTTCAGCAATATCACGTTTCGTTTCATCCAACTCGGTAGTTGACTTGGTTTGCACTATGCACGACAGCACGAGCGACAAGTCAATCGGATCGTGTTCATGGAAGGACACATCCAGCCCATCGCCAGATCGGAACGACTTCGACGACGCAGTGGACGCGAGATGTTCAAACAGTTGCGGTCCGCGGAGCAAGGTAGGCATATGGTCATCAACAGGGAGACTTCTTTGTCGAGGGCTCTGCTGCAGAGGGGGACCAGCGCAGGTTGACCGACGAGGAAATGACGCAGTACCGCGCTCCGTATCTTCGAGAGCCGATCCCGCGAACCGCTATGGCGTTGGCCCAGGAAAAATCGCCGAATGAGGACAGCCAGCCGACGTACTACGCTTATCGTCGCAGCCAATGACGCCTTCCTGACCACATCCGACATTCCAAAGCTGCTGCTATATAGCGAACCGGTGATCATCGGCGCGCAAACCGTGGCGTGGTCCGAGGCAAATGTGCGGAATCTCACTGCCACTCGGATGTCGGGTCCGGGTTCCACTTTCTACCGGAAGATCGCCCACGCGAGATTGGGACCGCCATAGCCGGGTGGCTGGAACGGTCCCGCGTAGGGTTGATGTCGGCGCCCAGCTATAGGTTGGCTTCCAGCCGAAGAAACGCTCCATCTTGGCGCAGCTAAAGGCCGAGCGAAGTCGTCGTGTGGGAGTCGAAGTTTCATTGAGCCGTCGTAGTAGGTCGCCATGAGTTCGCGCAATGGCAGTTCGGCACTCGTATCCGCCGCCGCGATCAAAAACACCTCGTTGCCTGCTGCTTTGTTCCTTCGAGCGCCGCCCGGTAAGCCGTCCCAACGTCACGTGCGTCGATATAGCTCCAGAAGTTGCCCATGCCGGTAGCGGGCTCACGTCGTCGTCCTTCGAGCATATCGTAACGCTCGGGTGGGATGACATTGTTGATGCGGAAGCCGACGAAAGCGGTCTTCAGATAGCGCAGGGCCGAGCGACTCGCGATGACCTCGCTCAGATACTTGCTGAGCGCGTAAGCGTTGGGCGACGCATACCGCTCCGCCTCGTCGAATGGAATACGTGTAGGGACCTTGCCATCGGTCAACAGGCCCGTCGCCATCTCGCTCGACGCATAGATCAGCCGCGGCTACGCCAAGGTCACCAGCGGCCTGCATCACGTTATAGGTGCTTCGAACATTGTTGTCGAAGACATCGACACGCGCCTGTCCGCTTGGGGCAGGATTCGCGGCAAGATGACACACGCCTTCGGGGCGGAACTGAAAAAAGGCATCGTAGACCTCGCCGAGATCGGTGAGGTCGATCCGGCAGAACTCCGCCGGAAGCCCCGCTAGATTGACCATATCAATATTTACGACTTCGTGTCCAGCGTCGACCAATTCTCGTACCACATGTTGACCGGCCCTGCCGGACCCTCCAGTGACGATAACGCGCATGATCTCTCCTTCTGTGGACATCTTCCCGTGTGCGATGATAGAGAAGCAGGGTCAATGCTTGTATGCTTGCCCCGCTAGCAGTAATGATGAACAACATAACAAGAGGCGTGCCAGACGTTTTCGGAAACGTCTGGCACGCCTCTTATCGAATTTCGATTTACCTTGAATAGGTTCTCAGATGAGAACATACTCTACATGCAGCAGGAGGCGCAATCGAGTCTCGGCCCGTTCATTCGTGGTCTGCCACGATTGACGGACCAGTTGACCATCACGATTCATCGTCCAAAGACCCGTAGCACGTTCACGCTGGAACATAAGTTGCCGTACTGTCCAAGCCATGCTAAATTCAGTCAACAAGCCAGCGCCGATCCTGGCCTGCTCAGTATGTATCGAAATGCTGCTCTTTACCGATCCGGTCCTACCCATACTGTCCCCCGTTGCTTCAGTCATTATACGGACGAACACTCGGCGATAATGGTTCCATACCCGTTTGTAATGCCCGCTCTCCACTCCTAGTATGCACCTGAAACCGGACAGAATCGATCCTGTTTCCGAACAGATTTTCGATTCATTCTATCTTCGGCAACGGATAAGCAAGATCGAGTTCCAGAGTTTATCCCAATAAAGCAGAACGACACCTGGTAGCGCTACCAGGTGTCGCTCTACTGTGTCCAAGAATGTCGGGCGAACGCAGCGGTCCGTTATACAGGCTGCGCGACTGCCGTGAGCATACGCGAGCGCGTGTGTCAGGACTTCGACTGCGCTGAGATACTCGCGCAGGACGATATGCTCATCAGGCGTGTGGTCGAGGCGCGAATCACCGGGGCCGTAGGTCGCGATCGGGCAGTTCCAGGCCGGACCCGCCAGATTCATGTCCGATGTGCCGGTCTTGACGACGAAGCGTGGCGTGCGCTCCTTGCTCGCGGATCGCGGCGATCAGCGAACGCGCCACCACCGTGGAGCGTCCGGCGCGATAGGCAGGCACCGCACCCAGCACCTCGACCGACGCATCGCCGCAAGATCTGGCGCAATGCCGTTTCGGCGTCGGAGGTCCAAAATCTTCGGGCAGACGGATCGAGAGTTCGAGCGTACACCATTCTGCCATGCCATCGCCACCACTGGCGATTCCGACCAGAGCAGGCATGCATCTGGTCCCAGGCGCGTTCGCGGCCCTGGTTGCGGTCCGGCTGCCCAGGCACGCAGCTGTTGCCAAAGTTCGGTGGCTTGTTCGGAGGCCGTCGCACGGTCGTGCGCGGAATGTCCGGCAGGCATGCGTCACCCGCACGCGGGCACGCAGACTCCCTTTGTAGCCCAGCGTGATCGTGTCCCACCCGCTCGGCTCGCCCACGACACAGAAATCAGGCTGGTACACACCCAGCACCCCATGCGCCCCGCGCGACGACGGCGCTTCTTCCTCGACGCAGCCGACCACCGTTACGCGGCCTCCATGCAGCCCTGCTGCGCGTAGGCGTGCAGCGGCGGCGACGAACGTCGCCAGCGGTCCTTTGGCATCCACCGCACCGCGCCCGTACAGCTTGCCGTCCTCGATCCGCACCGGAACATCGCCCGCTACCGTATCGATATGTCCCAGCAGGACGATGTGGGGCGACCCCGTGCCGACGCTGCCGACCGCATTGCCAACCGCGTCGATCTGCGCGTCGAAGCCCAGGCGCTGCATCGCCGCGACCAGATACTCCACGGCGGGTCGTTCGTGGCACGATAGACTCGGCGTCGCGACAAGTCCGTGCGAGCAGTTCGATCGCGTCTTGATCGGTCAATCCACGTCCGTCCGCAGCGGACTGCTCAGGCGTCATGCGTCGGCCTTCCGTCGGACAAGTACCGGCGCTGAGCGCCGCGAACACCTGGTCGAGTTCAGCTTCCTACTGATCACCAGCGGTGGCAGCAGCCGAATCACGGTCGGCCCGGCAGGCAGCGCCATGATGCCTTGCTCCAGCAATGCTACGCATGTAGGGCGCTGCCTTTTCGCGCAGCTCGATGCCGATCATCAGCCCCAGGCCACGCACCTCGCGGATGCGTCGGGATGCGAATGGTCCGCAGACGCTCGATGAACGCCTCGCCCAGGCGTGCGGCACGTGCCGGCAGTTCCTCGGTCTGCATGTGCTGCAGCGCGGCGCGACCAGCCGCACAGGCCAGCGGATTGCCGCCGAAGGTCGAGCCGTGCATACCGGGGCTAAGCGCACCTACACGCGGACCAAAGGCTGTCGCGCCGATCGGCACCCCGCCGCCAGTGCCTTCGCCAGCACCAGAATATCGGGCTGAAGTCCATAATGCTCGACGGCGAACATGCGTCCGGTACGGCCCATGCCGGTCTGCACCTCGTCCACGATCAGCAGCGCACCACGTTCCTGGCACAACGTTGCGCACCCCGCAAGAACTCGGCACTGCCAGGACGCACGCCACCCTCGCCTTGCACGACCTCCAGCGATCACCGCTGCGGTCGTCATCGCCGACTGCAGCATCGAGCGCCGCGAGGTTGTTGTATGGGACGTGCTGAAACCCTTCGACCAACGGCGCGAACGGCTCGCGGTAGTGCGCTTCCCAGGTCGCGCTGAGTGCGCCGTAGGTGCGGCCGTGAAAGCCGCGCATCGTCGCGACGATGCCGGTACGTCCGGTCGCGGCACGCGCCAACTTGAGTGCGGCCTCGATCGCTTCGGTACCGCTGTTCGACAGAAAGATACGGTCCAGGCCAGCCGGAAGCACTGCCGCAAGTTCCTCAGGAATAAGGCACGTTGATCATTATGTATGTCTCAGGGCAGGTGAGCAACGTCGCGGCCTGCTCCTGAATCGCGGCGACCAGCTGCCGGGTGGCAATGCCCCAGGTTGACCACGCCATGACCGGCGGCACAGTCGATATACGCCCGTCCCTGCTCGTCCCAGAGCGTGCTTGCCTCGCCGCGCACGATCGTCACCGGTCGCTTGGCATATACGCCGCTGGTGTGCGATCTTCGATCGCCTGGTAATCGATCTCGGTTGTACATCTATCATAGCTCGGTCCTCTGCTGCGGCGACAGCCATCGCCTCGATCGTCGTTCCAACGCCGCCGCAGCGCGTCGGTCAACGGTTGCGCTCGTCGGCCATCGGCGAGGACCACGCGCTCGACGCCACGCTCGAGGGCTTCCTGCGCGCCCAGCAGCTTCTTCTTCATGCGGCCCTGCGCCCACTCCATCGCGGTCGGCAGGTCGGCGGCCTCGATCTGTTCGACCAGCGATGCCGGATCGGGGAAGTGCCGCATCAGGCCGGGAACATTCGACAGCAGCACCAGCGTCGTCAGCGCCCAGCGCGCCCGCGACCACCGCCGCCGCACGGTCGCCGTCGACGTTCAGCATCTCGCCGTTCTCACCCGCAGCGATCGGCGCGATGACCGGCAGATAGCCAGCGCCGAGCAGCATGCCGAGCATCGCGCCATCGGCGGCATTCGACGTGCCGGTCCAGTCGTCGCGCAGGATGCGCACCTTGCCATCCTCGACGATGCGGATCGCGGCCTTGCGGCGAGCCCGCAACAGACGACCGTCGACGCCGGAAATGCCCCAGGCCGGAACGCCCAACCCTTGCAGCTGTTCCACCAGGCTGCGATTGAGGCCGGCGGTCGCCATCGCGAAGATTTCGAGCGTGCGGCGGTCGGTGTAGCGGCTGGCATGTCCCGATGGAGACGTGACCATCCGTGGTGGGTGGCCTAGTTGCTCCGCCAGCGTGTTGGTGGCGTCCGAGCCGCCATGAACCAGCACGATGCGCTCGCCCGCATGCCAGCGTGCGGCGATATCCTGGCACAGTGCGTCGAGGTCGAGGCCAGCCGCACCGCCGATCTTGACGACAACGAATGAAGATGTTGATTGGCTGTTAGGTTGACCGCTCATGTTTCAACTCCGCACAATGATTAACGGATGAAGGCCCCAGAACGTGAGGCCAGTCGTTTCTTCCCAGCCATGCATCAGGTTGATGCACTGCACCGCGCTGCCCGCCGCGCCCTTGCCCAGGTTGTCGATCGCGCACAGGGCGACGATGCGGCCGGTCGCCTCGTCCATCGCCCAGCCGACATCGGCATAGTTGGTTCCGGCCAGGATCTTGGGTTCGGGATGACGATAGATGCCGCCGCGTTCGTGGACGATGCGCACAAACGGTTCGTTGGTGTAGGCCGCGCGATACGCCTTCCACAGCGTGCTTTCGTCGGTCGGTTCGCGCAGGAAGACGTGGCAGGTCGCCAGCGCCCCGCGCACCAGTTCGACCGCCGTGATCGATAGGTGAATCTGCTCCAGCGCCGTCGCCTGCTGGACCTCGGCGGTATGCCGATGCCCGACCGGAGCGAACGAGCGCACCACACCGCTTCGTTCGGGATGGTGGCTGGCGCTGCTGGCTTCGTTGCCGCCCTCGGACGATCCGACCTTGACCTCGGCGATGACCGGACGGGATGTGTCGATCAGTCCGGCACGAACCAGCGGCAGCAGCGCCAGGTTGACGGCGGTCGCGTTGCAGCCGACGCCGCTGACGAAATGCGCTTCGCGGATCGCGACGCGGTTGAGTTCGGGCAGACCATAGGCGAAGCGTTCGAGCCATGCAGGTGCAGGATGCTCCTTGCCGTACCAGCGCTGGTAGGCGGCGGCATCGCGCAACCGGAAGTCCGCCGAGCAATCGACGATGCGCGGCGCGAGTTGGCTCCAGCGGTCGATCTGCTTGGCAGCCGAGCCATGCGGCAACGCCAGGATCAGCACGTCGCAAGGCTCCAGCGACTCGATCGGCGTGAAGCGCAGGGTCGTGTGTCCGCGCAGGTTGGGATGCGCCGCATGCACGAACTGTCCGGCGAGGCGCTGCGATGTCGCTTGCGCGACCTCGATCTGCGGATGCTGCAACAGCAGCCGCAGCAGTTCGCCGCCGACATAGCCGGATGCTCCGGCGATCGAAACACGTATCATGCGAGTGCCGCACACGTAATCGACGATGCGCCCAGGAATATCGACGCCGGTCGTGTCGATGCTATTGCGGAACTCCATCGTGTGATTGACTTCGTTGACCAGCAACCGTCCATCTGTCGGTTTCCAGCAGATCGACTGCGAGGATGCCGCCGCCGACTGCCTGCGCCGCACGCAGCGCCAGGTCGCCGACCGCGCCATCGACCGGGCAATTGCTGGCGCGTCCACCACGGGCGGTGTTGGTGATCCAATGCTCGCTGGTGCGATAGATCGCGCAGATCGTTTCGTCGCCGACGACAAAGGCGCGAATATCGCGGCCCGGCTTGGTGACGTGTTCCTGGATGTAATAAATATGCTGCTGCCACGACCCAAGCACGTCCAGGTGTTCCAGCAGTGCCTCGGCGGCGTCACGGTCGTTGATCCGCGACACCAGTCGGCCCCAGGAGCCGACGACCGGCTTGATCACGACGGGATAGCCCAGCGTTTCGATCGCGCGTAGCGCGGCTTCCGGCGTGAAGGCCGTCGAGCGTGCGCGGCTGTGGCACGCCCGCTCGTTCGAGCGCGGCACTGGTCAACAGCTTATCGCCGCACGTCGCGACGACCTCGTAGCGATTGACGCAGCGCACGCCCGGTCTTCGAACAGCTTGAGGGCATACAGCGAGCGCCCGAACGAAATCGAACGTTCCAGCATCGACGTCGAACGGCGCGCTACGATCCGCGATATCGAAGACCAGTTCGCCGTCGTCGAATGCGCTCGAAGGCGACACCGCGACGCTCGAACGCGCTGAATAACAGCTTCTCCTCGACGCGGATACGCGAGCAAATGATGCCAAGACGCATCTACTCGCCCCAATCTTCTTCGACGAGTGGCGCGAGTTGCAGTTGCGACCGGCGCTGTGCTGACGACTTCGAGTTCGGCTCCACAATCGGAGCACGGGACGATTTCGCCTTCGATCAGGTCGTGCGGGCAGTTCGACGGTTGCATCACATTCTGGGCAGGTCATGGGAAAACTCCTATTAGTTCAGTGAATTCAATGGTTGTGCGACAATTTGATAATCGAGCGGTTGGACCGATTGAGCGCTGCGCAGTCGCGTCAGCACCGCGTTCAACACCTGGGCGGTCGTCGCCGTGCCGCCAAGGTCGGGAGCCAGGATGCCATCACGCAGGGTGGCATCGACGGCGCTACGCACATGCGCGGCGTGACGTGCTTCGCCGATATGTTCGAGCAGCATCGCGGCGGCGCTGATCGCCGCCAGCGGATTGGCGATACCGCGTCCGGCGATATCGGGTGCCGAGCCGTGGACTGGCTCGAAGATCGCCGCATTGTCGCCCAGGTTTGCCGAGGCAGCGAGGCCAAGACCGCCGCCCCAGGCGCTGGCGGCATCCGACAGAATATCGCCGAACAGGTTGGTCGTCACGACCACATCGAAGCGTTCCGGCGACCGTACCATATGGTAGGCGGCGGTATCGACCAGCAGTTCATCGACCGTGATGGGCGTGGCGCTGGTCTGATGAGCGAACACGTCGAGCGCGGTATCGCGGAACAGTCCGCAGGTTTCGCGCAGCACGTTGGCCTTGTGGACGATCGTCACCTTGCGGCGGTTGTTCTGTTCAGCGTAGCGCAGAGCAAAATCGGCGATGCGACGGCTGCCCGTCGCCGAGATCACGCGCTGCGCGATGGCGACGGTCTGATCGTCGGTTCCGGTGCGCTCCTCGCGCCCGCTGTACAGCCCTTCGCTGTTTTCGCGAATGACGACCATATCGACGTTCGGGCGTCTGGTCGGGCAGCGGCGGCGTCCGGACCGGACGGAGCAGGCGTACAGGTTCAAGCGCCTGCCGCAGTCCCACCACCGGACTGCGATAGCCGGCGACGCGGTGCGATGGCGAGCTAACCGCGCCGAGCAGCGTCGCATCGGCGAAGCGCACCATGTCGAGCGTTTCCGTCGGTAGCGCGCTGCCGTGGCGCTGGAACGACCCCCAGCCCACTTCTGCGACGACGAAGCGCATGGGTAGTCCGGTCGCGAGCAGCGCTTCACGCGCCGCCGGGATCACCTCGCTGCCGATGCCGTCGCCGGGGAGCAGGCAGATAGTGTATGGTCTGGTGGCTCATTGCTCGCCCGCTGGTTGGCCGGGGAAGCGGTTGTGTAGCTTGACAGAACGGCACGATACCACCAGCCTCCCACACTTCGGCGATCCAGGCCGGAGGCGGCGGCAGTTGATCGTGCCACGACTGGTCTGCAACACGCCGCGAGCGCGGTCCAGCGTGACGGTCTCGCCGTCCTCAAGTTCGGGTCAGGTCGGCCTCGAACAGCGGAATGCCCAGGTTCAAGGCGTTGCGGATAAAAGATGCGGGCGAAGCTCGGCGCGATGATCGCGCCCAGGTTGTTCAGCTTGAGCGCCAGCGGCGCGTATTCGCGCGACGAGCCACAGCCAAAGTTGTTTCCTGCGACGATGATATCGCCCGCCTGCACCGTGCTTGGCGAACTCAGGCCGCGCCTCGATAAAGGCGAAGGTCGGCAGTTCCTGCCTCCGAGGTCATATACGGTGCGTATCGTCCCGGTACGATCTGGTCGGTGTTTACGTCCTCGCCGAAGCGCCAAATGATCGACATGATGAGAATCCTTTATTATTCATGAGCGAACGACGGTCGCTGCGGTTACGCAGCCGACCAACGCTTCGTTGTTCGCCGCTACCAATTCGCGCGGGTCGGTGATATAGCCGGTCAACGCCGTCGCCGCCGCGACTTCGGGCGAGCCAAGGTAGATCTGTGCTTCGGGCGAGCCCATGCGACCACGGAAGTTGCGGTTGCCGGTGAACAAACAAACTTCGCCCGGTGCCAGCACGCCCATGTGCCGACCGATACAGGCGCCACAGCCGGGGGTGCCGATCGCGACACCAGCCTGCAGCAGCGTCGTCAGTGTGCCGTCGTTCGCCGCGAGTTCGAGCGCCTGGCTCGACGCCGGAACGACGATCATACGCACGCCGGGAGCGATGCGATGACCGCGCAGGATGCGAGCGGCGGCAGCCATATCTTCGTGGCGTCCGTTGGTGCAGGTTCCCAGATACACGACATCGACCGCGAACGCGGCCAGCGCCGAACATCGGCGACGTTATCGACAAAGTTGGGCACCGCGACCTGCGGCGTCAGCGCGTCCAGATCGACATCCAGGGTCTGTTCATAGTGGGCATCGGGATCGACGCGCAACCAGGACGGCACTTCGATGTCGGCGGGGATGTTGCCGGTTGGGGGTACGATGCCAGCCTTGCCGCCAACTTCGATCGAGAGCGTCGCCAGCGTCATGCGGTCGCCGATCGACAGGAACTCGACGCCGTGCCATTCCACGGCGCGATAGGTCGCGCCGTCGGCGCGCAGCATGCGGGCGACATGCAACCCCAGGTCCTTGGCACTGACGCCCGGCTGGAAGCGTGCCAGTGCAGCGAATACGCACCGTTTCGGGCACGCGCAGCCAGGTCTTGCCGGTCGCCAGCGCCAGGGCGATATCGGTAGAGCCCATGCCGGTGCCGAACGCGCCAACCGCACCATAGCCGGTCGAGTGCGAGTCCGAGCCGACGATCAACATACCGGGCCGCGCCAGTCGTTCTTCGACCAGCACCTGATGCGAGATACCACGACCAACGTCGAACAGGTTGCGTGATGCCCTCTTCGCGAGCGAAGCGGCGAAGCTTGGCCTGTGCTTCGGCGGTCTGGATATTCGAGGCCGGGGCAACATGGTCGATCACCAGCGCGACCCGCTCCGGGTCCCATACGCGCTCGGCGTTGAGTTGTTCGCGCAGCACCTTGATGATGCTGGGCGAGATGCTGTCATGTGCCATCACCAGGTCGACCGACGCCGGTGATCACGTCACCTGCCTGGACCGTACGACCGGCGGCGTGCGAAAGAATCTGTTCGGAAAGTGTCTGAGCCACGATAACCTCACTTAAGAAATAGGTACCCAGGGGGTAGCGGAAGACGAAACGGCGGAAGCAGTCAGGGCAATGGAATCGATGGAATCATCGGAAATCGCCGCCAGCAACAGCGCATCGACTTCGCCCATCGAAAGCGGCGCGTCGTCGGCGCGGCGCTTGATCTCGCTGGTCAAGGTTGCCAGCATGTCGGCGGCTAAGCATCGAGGCCAAGTTCCTGTGCGCGTTGCGCGATGGCGTGGCGTCCGGTCAGACGATGCCCGATCAACACCGAGCGGGAGCGGCCGAAGACAGCGGGATCGAGCGCCTCATAGGTCGTCGGTTGTTGCAGCACGGCCTTGGTGTGCAGTCCGGCCTTATGCGTGAAGGCGGTCTCGCCAGTGATGCAGGAGTTGAACGGCACTTCGATGCCGACGAAATCGGCGACCATCGTGTCGATCTCGGTCAGCATATCGCAAGTGGTAGCGTTCGACGACATGCGGAGCGGAAAGATACAGCCGTGCGATCAAGCCCGACAGCGAGGCGATGCCGTTGCGCTCGCCGATGCCAAGCACGGTTGTATCAATATGGGTCGCGCCTGCTTCCCAGGCGGCGAAGGCGTTGGCGACGGCGCAACCACCATCGTTGTGGCCGTGAAACTCGATGTCGCAGCCGACAGCGGCGCGGACTTCGCCGACTAATCGTTCGATTTCGCGTGGGGTGGCGATGCCAACGGTATCGGCGATGCCGACGCGATTGACGCCAAGCGCGTCGACGGCGCGAAAGATATGTAGCACGTCGACACGCTCGGAGCGCAGCGCGTCCTCACAGGAGAAGCGGACTTCGACGCCAGCATCCTGCAGCATCCGAATAACCACGGTTGCTTCTTCCAGGATTTGCTCGATGGTGCGGCCATGGCTCCAGTCGCGCAGAAATTGTGAGGTGCCGAACAGGAGGTTGACACCGTCGACGCCGCAATCGACTGCGCGGCAGGCATCTTCAAGGGTACAACGTGTATGAGCGAGGATACGGGCCGTCGAGGCAGGGCGGTCAGAGCGCGGAGGTCGCGTTCGCTTTGGGGCGACGCGGCCGGCGATGTCGCTTCGATATAGTCGACGCCAAAGGCATCGAGTGCCTGGGCAATAGTGATCTTCTGGTCGGTCGTGAATCGCGCGTGGGCGAATTGCTCGCCCTCGCGAAGTGTTGAATCAACGATATTGATTGTCTGAAAACATTGGACCTGCTCCTCAAACGTTGCGCGTACCAGATGCACGAGACGGACGTGGTGGCGCTGTGCGTTTGGATACAGGCTGTTTAGGCATTTGACCGAGTTCATATTGTTCTCCATAAGTGTTTCTGTTACCGATACCGAGACATAAAAAAACCGCCAGACCTTTTCGTAGGTCTGGCGGCGGTTCGTCAGGTGAGTGACAAGCGCGACTAGCCAGACCTATGGTCCGGTTTTTTTCGCCTTTTTTCGAGAACGAGCTAGGTTGTGTTTGGAACAGCATCATTCAAGTCACTCTATATATTCGTCACTGCCGCAATCCTACACTGCTGATCGGAGGCTGTCAAGCAGCAATTTTGCGTGCGTGCGGTGAGATTATCGCCAGACAACAAAATTATGCACCTGCAACCGCGAATTTCGCCCTGAATATACACGAGCCTCATGATCACGTTTTGCGATCACCCCACGCTTCGAGCGCACGTTGGGCTTCGTCATAGCCAGCAGCGGCGATAGCATCTGCCGCACTAAAATTCGTTACAGGGAAACGTCCAACCTTTGGCACGATCATCAGATCTGCCAGCGCTTGATTGATAACACGCTGGGTCGTTGCATTCATGCCGCACGCCTGGATCAGTGTGGCGACAGCTGATGGCACGCGCATAGAGGGCTTGAATGGGTTGAGCTTGCGGCGAAGCACGTCCCAACCGGAAACACTTGTGCCGAAATCGTAGCGCTCGGTGCTTTCGTTCTGCACTCCAACAGCGACCGCGATCAACGTGCCATCCGGCATGAGTTCGCGCATGGTTGCGACGGGGAGGTTATCCAGCACACAGCCATCCACCAGTACATCACCATTGTAGAGGACGGGCGAAAATACGCCGGGAATGGCAACGCTCGCCCGCACGGCACGCCACAATAGCCCGCGTTGATGGACCACAATACGCGCACGCGACAGGTTGCTCGATACGCAGAAGTAGGGCTGCCACAGGTCCTCGATCCGCACATCGCCGTACAATGCTTCTAGCACGGATGAAAGTTTCCGGCTGCGGAAGAACGCGACCGATGGTAACGTGCGATCGAGCAACGCTCGTGGTGTCCCGAAGCGTTTCCCAGCCGCAGCGGTCTCGTCCGACGACAACCCCACCGCGAAACACCCGCCGAGAACTGCTCCTACGCTGGTGCCGCCGATGTAATCCAACGCAATGCCGCGCTCCTCTAGCGCGCGCATCACGCCGATGTGCGCGAAGCCTCGCGTCCCACCACCGCCTAATACTAACCCGACAGCCCGCCCCGTGATCCGTCGCGCCAACCGCCCCATATCGTCTTGCTGCTCTATTCGTACATGGTGATGCGCGGCAACCGCACGCTCCGCCAGCCAGAAGCGCGTGCCACGCGGCTGCTTACGCGAGGATGGATGAATCAGCACGAGTTCGGTGCGCGTGCGAACGCCAGCCTCGTGCAGACGCCGCTCGATATCGCTCAGGCCGGGGTTGGAATCAGCATGTCCAACCAGCAGAATACGGTCGGCATGTGCGATACACCGCGCCGTCCACGCCGACCAGATCGGATCAGCACAATAGACTACATACGGGTACAACGCTTCCTGTTCATGCAACCAACTCCTCAGGGTGACGCTGGAAGGATGATCCTGCTCCGTTTGGGCGATACCAGGCGTTTCCAACGCACGGTCGCAGGCTGCGCTGGACACATGCAAGGCGGCGTCCCAAGAACCGAGCGCGGTGGCAAGTTGTTGGGCGAACTCCGTCAGCGGCACACTCGGACTCAGTGGTACGACCGCGTAGGTAAGGCGCTCTGGGCGTTGCGAGCGTCCAGCCATGGCGTGCTGGCGGCGCAGTACCATACGCGCCAAATGTGCGGTTGCCGCAGGCGTATGGACGCTCAATCGCTCAAAGGCTTCCGTGGATAACCGCATGATTTCGGAGTTGCGCAGCGCGACCGCGGACGTGGAACGCGAATCGCGCGTTACCAGTGCCCACTCGCCAACCGTCTCGCCGCTGCCAACCTCGCCCACTACGGACGTGCTCGCATCAGCAGCGGCGACCAGCAGTTCGAGTCGCCCGTTCAAGATGATGTAGAGAGCATCACTGGCATCGCCCTGCCCGAACAGCGTTTCACCCGCTTTCAGACGTACCGGCTCCAGTGCATCGTGCAGAATTCGGAGCAATGCCCGGTCGAGTTCACCAAACAATCCCGTGAGAACACGCGCCAACTGCATACCTAGCAACCGCGGGTACATGGCTCGCGTGAATTGGAGCAACGCCTCCGGGTCGCGCCGTGCGATACGGTCGAATCCGTACCTAGTCAAACGCACCAGCCGCGATGGTTCGAGCGCCCGCACCGTTGCCATACGGCGCTGGTCCGTCAGCAGCGCTTGTTCACCGACGCTTGCCCCTGCCTCTAGTTGGTCGATGACCTGCGTGATGCCACTCGGCTGCACGACCTCGACGGCAAGCCGCCCTTCGACGAGCAAATACAGCCCATCGCTAACGTCGCCCTGCCCGAATAGCACATCTCCCTCGGCTAGCCGCACGGGCGAGAGTTCGACAGCAATATCCCGCAGCACCGTAGCATCGAACCCACCGAATCCGTTGGCAGTGAGGATAGCGAGCAGCGGCTGTATCGTTCGGTCGGGCTCATTCATTGGGCGTCCTGTCTATATTAGGAGTATCATACGGTAATAGAATACGACGTGCTAAGGATACACAAACATGAGCACGATAGCCGACACACTCAAAATCAAGCATCCCCTCAACGTAGCCAGCAAAAACTTTACCGCGAATAAATATGCCTACTATCACTGGCTCCGTGAAGAAGCTCCGCTGTATAAGGGCAAGATCATGGTGATCAATGTATACTTCCTTTCGCGCTACGAGGACTGCCTTAGTGTGCTCAAAGACCCGCGCTTCGTGCGGAATCGTGCGACGGCGACGGGCAAAGGAGGCAAACTACCTTTTCCGGTCCCTAAGTCTGTGGTCCTCGCGAGCCAGAACATGATCACCGCGGACGAGCCTGAGCACCGTCGCCTGCGAAACCTGGTCCATATGGCGTTTACACCGCGTTCACTTGTACGGCTGGAATCGCGTATCGAGCAGACTCACGCACGAACTCCTCGACAAAACTGATAAGCAAGGCGCAGTCGACCTGAGACAAGCATATGCCTTACCTGTTCCTGTCACCGTGATCAGCGAAATGATGGGCGTAGGCAGCGAGGAC
This sequence comes from uncultured Chloroflexia bacterium, assembly GCA_963782315.1. Classification (GTDB taxonomy): domain Bacteria; phylum Chloroflexota; class Chloroflexia; order Chloroflexales; family Kallotenuaceae; genus JBBSGA01. The sequence goes on along the minus strand of CAWAJS010000036.1, from coordinate 197,498 downwards.
ATGCCGCAGTTCATCAACAGTATGCGTGTGCTTACGAGCGGATTTTCGGGCTGGTCGATCGTGCGAGCATTACTGTGGGATATTCGTATGACGACCACTTCATTCGTGATCTGATCGAACGCAAACGTCAAGACCCGCAAGACGATATCCTGACGGCGTTGATCCAGGCTGAGGAGAATGGCGAGAAACTGAGCGAAGACGAACTCGTAAGCATGGTGCTACTGCTAATCGTGGCCGGCTATGAAACGACTGTACACCTGATCACAAACTCTATCGTGGCGCTGCTGGAGCATCCCGACCAGCTAGCACGTCTGCGCGAACAACCGGAACTGATGGAGTCCGCCGTCGAGGAAGTCCTGCGCTACCTGAGTCCGATTCAAAGCACGAAACCGATGTATCCCACCGAGGACATCACGTTCTACGGAAGGACCATTCCGAGGGGAGCGACCGTGATGCCGTTGCTCGGAGCAGCCAACCACGACCCTGCGATGTTCGAGATCCTGAAATCTTCGATATCTCCCGCTCGCCGAACCGTCATCTCGGCTTTGGACAGGGTATCCATTATTGTCTCGGTGCACCGTTAGCACGCCTGGAAGCGAAAATCGCCCTGAAAAATCTGCTCGAGCGCAATCCCAACCTCGCTCTGGCAGTCGAGCCCGCGACATTCCACCTACAGAGTTACCCGATGTGGCATCGCTACGACGTACTGCCGGTCACCTTGGTGCTCGGCTACCGACGCCGACGACGTTACCCCGAGGAGGAGAACATCATACGGTCAACTTCGTTCATAACCATACATTTTCATGCCAGCAGTCGCAAGATTTTCGGTTACAGTAAGCATCTCACAAAAGCGATAGCAAACGACCTGCGATCGAATGCGATCGCTCACAAGTGTATGAAGGATAAAGCGATGGCAGAAACGATGAAAGGGGTACCGTTCGAGCGATATGATGTCGTTCGTATCGGTATGGTTGGCGTAGGTGGGCGCGGGTACGAGCCTGTTGACGCGATCTGCTAGAAGTTGAAGGTGTGCAGCATCGTCGCGGTATACGACCGCGTTGCCGAACACGCACAACGTGCGCAGGGCCTGGTCGTGGACAGCAGGACAATCCGAACCCATGGCATACACGGGTGGCGACGAAGGCTATCAAGCGTTCTGCGAACGCGATGATATCGACCTGGTATATGTCGCGACGGCCTGGGACTGCATGTTCCGGTCGCCGTATATGCTATGGAGCATGGCAAGCATACCGCCGTCGAGGTGCCCGCCGCAACAACCGTCGAAGACTGCTGGCTGCTCGTCGATACATCCGAACGCACCCGCCGCCATTGCATGATGCTGGAAAACTGCTGCTATTCCTACAACGAGATGCTGATCAACCGCTTGGTGCATGCCGGACTGCTGGGCGAACTGACCCACGGCGAAGCAGCCTACATCCACGATCTGCGCGGGATTTTGATGGCGGATAGCGGTGAGGGCTTGTGGCGGCGCGCCCCACACATCACCAACGACGGCAACCTGTATCCAACACATGGCCTGGGGCCGGTCGCCTGGTATATGGACATCCATCGTGGCGACCGCTTCGCCTACATGGTCTCGGTCAGTTCGATGGAGCGTAGCCTGAGCGCATACCGCGACGAAAAGCTTCGCCGCCGATAGCCCCAAACGTGCCGAGCGCTATCTAGTGCGGCGATATGAACACCTCGATCATCAAAACGGTGCAGGGCAAAACGATCGTGCTTCAGCATGACGTGGTCACGCCGCGACCGTATGACCGCATCAACCTGATCGCAGGCACGAAAGGCATCTTTCGCGATTTCCCCGCACGCATCTACATCGAGACGCCTTCCGAGGGTGACGAGCAGTGACGAGCACGGAGAATGGGACACGCTTGATGCCTATAAGGACGAGTACGAGCATCCGTTATGGAAGCGGATCGGCGAACTCGCCCGCACCGTCGGCGGCCATAGCGGGATCGACTTCGTGATGAATTACCGTCTGATTCAATGTATGCGCGAAGGCCTGGTGCCCGACATCGACGTGTACGACACAGCCGCATGGAGTGCCGCCGGTCCGCTCAGCGAGCAGTCGGTCGCACAGGGTAGCGCTCCCGTGCAGTTCCCCGACTTCACACGCGGCAACTGGGAAAGCTAACAAAGGCTCGCAAGCGCACGGTCGGTCTACCCGTGCGCTTGCACCATCTCAGTTGTCGAACTCGGCGAACTCCGCTGCATCAGGTGACTCGAACCAGCTTGCCCATAGCTCGATCTGCTGCCTTGGTTACGACAAACGTTCCCGGAGGCAAAGCGGCATTACGTCGCTCCAGACGCGCCCACAATTCATCAACGCGAACATCCAGGAAGCGTAACTCCACGCGCGCACCAATCGCCTGTGCTCGCTCACGGAACACTTGCGCTCTTCACGCGACCAGAACCCCCATTCGATCACCACGTCCACGCCGAGGGCCAGCACTCGCATGGCAACGTCCCATTGCACAGTTTCGACCGGGCGTGCGGAGCCGGTCCAGTTCCGCCTGTTCGTTGGATCGTCGAGGATATGCGCGATCCATTCGTCCGGCGACAAGCGCAACGCGGGCATGTCGTGTTCAAGTTGCCGCGCCAGCGTTGTCTTGCCCGCACCTGGCAGCCCACAGATCAGGATCAAGGTCGCCATATCGTCTGCTCCTTCCCCCTTGCAACAGCCGTCGACGGGCTACATTTTCTCTCGTAGGGACGTGTGCATTATGTTCACACGATATCCACACTGCCTTCACAACTTGTGAACATCATCGCAGTATGCTTCTTCCATCGGCAATTATTGGAAGGATACTCCGATGGCAGATAAACAAAAGCGACCGCAAGTACGCACCTTTTCGATCAAGCTTGCGTTGACGGTCGCAGCTATAACAGCAACACTCGGCGGCTGGGCCGGACTGAGTGCAACCAGTATGCAAGATGCCCAAACGACCACCACGCAGTCGGCAGAAGTCGTCGTAGCGGCAACACCCGTGACGACCAACATGCTCGTCGCCCAGGTCGTCCCGGCGCCAGTTGTTCCGACGGCAAACCCTGTCGTCGAGGTCGCCCCAACGGCGACGGAAACCGTGGCACCTGTCGTCGAGGTTGTCCCAACGGCGACCACGGTGACTGAACAGACGACGCAACAATCGAGCGCCAACACGCAACCGATGGCTCGCACCCGTTCGTCGAGGTAAAGTAGATGGAAATGCTACATTTCCATGCCATGGGCTGCGAGATGATGGTCCTACAGGAGCAAACATGCATCGCAGCCGCGAACCTGGAAACCACGGTCGTGGAGCAATTCGCCGCCTGGGAACAGGCTTTGAGCCGGTTCCGCCCCGACAGCGAGTTGAGCAAGCTTAACCGCCACGCCGGCGTATGGATCGAGGTCAGCCCGACGTTGTGGGCAGTCGTCGACGCTGCTATACATGCAGCGGAAGCCAGCGACGGGCTGATCTCACCCACGATCCTCGACGCGCTCGAAGCATCCGGCTATGACCGTTCGTTCGATCTGCTGCGAATCATCGCCCGCGCTGGTGGCGATTCAGCAGGTGCAACCAGCGGCAAAAAGCTGGAAGCTGATCGAGCGTGACCGAGAGCGTCACGCACTCCGTCTGCCCCAGGGCGTGCGGCTCGACCTCGGAGGGATCGCCAAGGGTTGGGCGGCGGACCATGCGGTCGCGATGCTCCGAAGCGACGGCCCCGTGCTGATCGACGCTGGTGGTGATATCGCCATCAGCGGTGCGCTCCCAGGCGATCAACCCTGGACCATCGGGGTCGCGCACCCGCTCGCCGCTGACAAGGACATCACAACACTGGCAGTCTTCGGCGGCGGGGTCGCAACGTCGGGTCGTGACTATCGCCGCTGGCAGCGCAATAATGTCTGGCAGCACCATATCATCGACCCGCGCAGTGGACAGCCAGCCACGACCGACGTGCTGAGCGCGACCGTGATCGCGCCGAGCGCATCCGAGGCCGAAGTCGCAGCGAAACAGGTCTTGATTCGAGGCAGCGCCGACGGCTTGCGCTGGCTCGACCAGCAGGCGCGACTTGCCGGACTCGTCGTCCACGATGATGGCATTGTGCAATACAGCACGTCTATGCGGCAATATACCCGACGCTAGCGCTCAGACGCTCACTATACGTGGCCTTGCCACGAAAGACATGTCCGATGAACACCACAATACCAACGGAATCGCCCAACCCATCAGAAACGACCCTGAGTTTTTTTGGCGTGGTCGTAATGGCAGCGATCGCGTTCGTTGCCGGCTGCACAATCACTCTGTTTGCTTCCACGTGGATACCGGCACTCCAGTCGTCGCTCGCTGGTAGTGAGCCAACAGCGTACTGGTATGTTTCACGATCAATGGCCTTCGTGGCATACATGCTCTTGTGGATTTCGATGGTGCTGGGATTATCCATCACGAATAAGCTTGCACGGCTGTGGCCTGGTGGTCCGGCGGCGACCGACCTGCACCAGTACAGCAGCTTTCTGGGCCTTGCGTTTGGTTGCGGGCACGCCATCGCGCTGCTTGGCGACCACTACATCGGCTACACGCTGAGTCAGATTCTCGTGCCGTTCACCAGTACGGCGTACCGTCAACTTTCGGTTGGCCTAGGACAGTGTGCCCTATATCTCGGCATCATTGTCGCATTAAGCTTCTACGTCCGGCGTTTCATCAGCTATCGCGTGTGGCGTACCCTCCACTATGCCAGCTTTGGCGTCTTTGCGCTCGCGCTGTTCCATGGTCTACTCAGCGGCACCGATAGCACGAGCCCGGTCGTCCAGTGGCTTTATATCGTGAGCGGACTGAGCGTGGTAGCTCTGCTCATCTATCGCATCGTATTCCATGCGAGGAAACCGTCCCATGCACGTCGTACAGGCAACCAGTCCGGCACAGTGGGGCAACCCACATAGGATGTATATGCCATCCTCATGGGTTCTTCACATTCCATAGATATGCTACGACACAGAGATTCGTGGTAAAGGAAAAGAGGAAATCATGGATACGCCGAACGCTGGCCTGGTAGAGATCGTCATTCCCGTTTATAACGAAGAAGCCCAACTCGAAACAAGCGTCGAATGCCTACGGGCATACCTTGGAACAAGTTTTCCCTACGCATGGCGCATCACCATTGCCGACAACGCCAGCACCGACGGCACCCGGGCGGTCGCCGAGCAGTTGGTCGAACGTTACACTGATGTTCGCGCTGTACACCTGCCGCTCAAGGGGCGCGGACGTGCGTTACAGCAAACCTGGCTCACCAGTGATGCCGATATCGTGGCCTACATGGATGTCGATCTATCGACCGGGTTAGAGGGTTTTCTACCGCTGGTGGCTCCGTTGATAGCACGTCAAAGCGATGTCGCGATCGGCACCCGTCTCGCACACACCTCCCGCGTGACGCGGGGTGTCAAGCGCGAACTGATCTCGCGTGGCTATAACATGCTGATCAAGCTCTTGTTCTGGCAACACTTCAGCGATGCACAATGCGGGTTCAAAGCCATGCGCACCAGCGTCGCACGTCAACTGTTGCCATTGGTCACAGATCGCACATGGTTCTGGGACACTGAAATGCTGCTGCTCGCCGAACATAATGGGCTACGTATCAGCGAAGTCGCGGTACGCTGGGTGGATGATCCCGATTCCCGTGTCAACCTCGCGCCGACGATCTGGGCGATCTTAAAGGACTTGCTCGCATGCGCCGACTGTTCTGGCAGGATGGCGGCTACATCGCACATCGCGAACAACCCAAGCGCGTTGTGACCCAACATTGAATGCACACCGCTCCGAAACACCCCCAACGACCAGTACATTCGTCACTGGTCGTTCTTCGTTCAGGCGAGCAAGAATTCGATGCGTTCAGAAAGTTGGGCGATGTTGGGCTTGACCACGAATGACGCGCCCAATTCACGATAATGTGGCAGCCGCGCCGCCACGCGTTGCTCGGTGGCGGTGAAAAAGATCACCGGAACATCCTGCATCGCAGGATCAGCCCGCAACTGGCGAAAGATATCGATACCATCCACCTGCCCCATCCGTACATCGAGGATGACCAGGCTTGGTCGTGCTGCGATAATGTGTTGGGTCGCAGATAGGACAGGAGGACAAGCATAAGCGGCGAGGCCCATATCCTGGAGTAACACGCTGAGAACCTCGACGATCTCTGGATCATCCTCAACAAAGGCGATAGTTGGAACCTCGGTTTGTGCCATACCGTCGGATACCATGTACAGTACAATCACGGCTCATGATCTACATCCTTGAAGCACTTGCATCAGAACCCGCTTACGGCTAGCATAGAGGCATCGACATCCGAATTTGATTCAACTAGAGTGAGGCTCATGGCTGTCAAAATACGTCTCGACGAAGTGTTGACTGAGCGAACTGCTCGCAGCGAATGAAGGACACATCCGCGATTTTCTGGAACAAGAAGGCATTGGCGGCGACCGCAGACTTAGGCGCGACCGAAATGAGCGAACGTGAGGTCAAAGAACTGCTGGCGGAACTTGCCCACGATCTGGAATCCTGATCAGCAGCGTCGCACCAGCAGGGCTCCGTCAACGTCGTGAAATCTGTCATCCTGAACCACAGTGAAGGACCTTTCCCGAACGAGATTGCTCACTCTTCGCTCCACTCAGAGTGACAATCTCGCGGGAAATCGTGCTCTGGATCGGACTTTGACGCAACCCTGGTCGCACCTGGCGCATCCAAGCCGCCAGACGGCTCCATATGTTATACTGCATGCTGCGGCTCGACGCGAACCGCAGGTTTTGTGTTGTCATGGAGTGCTATGACTGGGCGAATCGATCGATTGCGGGATGTTCTCGAACAGCAGCAACTGGATGGAATCTGGATTACTGCCAGCGAGAATCGGCGCTATCTGAGCGGATTTACCGGATCGGCGGGCTCGCTCCTCGTAAGCGCGCAGGCGGTCCCTCTTGTATCCGATTTCCGCTACGAACACCAAGCCGCGATTGAATCGCCTGCATGGACGTTCCATTTGAGTACGACTGCCCGAAGCACCGGAACCAGTCCTGATCGCACAGCTTGCTGTCGCAAGGCGTGCGCAAGCTGGGCTTCGAGGCGACAGGTTCGCGTTTGGGCGCTATCCGTGAACTTGCCGAGGCACTGGCGACACATGTCGCCCAATACCGAACTCGTGATGGTCGCAGGCTTGATCGAGGAGATTCGGGCGATCAAGGAAGCCGAGCGAGATGGCGGCACTTGAACGTGCCGTCGCGACTCACCGATCAAGTCGTTCGCCTACGTCCGCACCATCATGCGTCCCGATATGCGCGAACGTGATGTCGCCTGGGAACTCGAAAAAGCGATGCGCGAAGCCGGAGCCGATGGTCTGGCATTCTCGATCATTGTCGCGGCAGGACCGAATGGCTCGCGACCCCATGCACGAGCGGGCAACGATCTGCTTGGCATCGGTCGTCCGATCGTGATGGACTTCGGTGCATTGGTCGACGGCTACCACGGCGATATGACACGCACGGTGATCCTGGGCGAAGCCGACGAGAAGTTCATGCACATCTACACGATCGTGCTCGACGCGCAACGCCACGCCACCGAGCAGGTGCAGAGTCGGCATGAGCGGTCACGACGCTGATGCGCTGGCACGCGATCGCATCGCCGCAGCGGGATATGGCGACTCCTTCGGTCACAGTCTGGGTCACGGCGTCGGCCTGGCGATCCACGAAGAGCCGCGTCTACGCCGCCAACTTGACGCACCACTGCCAGCCGGAGCGATCTTCTCGATCGAGCCGGGCATTTATCTCCCGGATTGGGGTGGTGTACGCATCGAGGATCTGGTCGCGCTTGGACCGATGGCGCACGCACGCTGACACAATCCACAAAAGATCCTGTTATTCCGTTGTCCTAAAAATATCACGATGCTACCCACTTGCGTGAAGGTCATCATTGCTTACCCTCTTTATTTGACACATTGAAGGAGTGAATATCATGGTTGATACCGGCACAATGCGTAAAGGCATCGCGATTATCGTCGATGGTGAACTTTACAAAATCATGGAATATAATCACGTCAAGCAGGGACGTGGCACGGCGTTCGTGCGGCTGACATTGCGCAACGTTCGCACCGGCTCGACCACAGTCAAGACGGTCATGGCGGGCGAGAAGTTCGAGCGCGCACGACTCGAAAACAAGAAGGTGACCTTTTTGTACCGTGATGGTGCACAATTTCACTTTATGGATCAGGAAACCTACGATCAACCAGCCGTTCAGGACGACGTGATCGGCGACGCGGCGAAGTTTCTCAAAGAAGGCCAAGAACTCGAACTGCTGATGTACGAGAACGAAGTGCTAGACATCGCGCTGCCACCAGCGGTCGAACTGACCGTGACCGACACCGAGCCGAACTATAAGGGCGACACGTCGGCGGCGGCAAGCCAGCCACTCTCGAAACTGGCGCCGTCACCACTGTTCCCTTCTTTGTTGCTCGCGGACAGATGATTCGCGTCGATACTCGCACTGGCGCGTACATCGAGCGCGTTAGCTAATCCCTTAATGCTCACTGATCGGCAAGGAGAACCGCTTTATGGCTGAGGGCGACGAGCGCGAGCCGCTGTTGACTGACGACATTCGGGAACTATTACGGCTTGTCAATCAGGGTGATATTTCCGAGGTATTGATCCGGCGTGGCGATGCCAAGGTTCATATCAAACGTGGCATTGCCCAGCAGTCCATCGTTCCGATGGCATCGTCGATTGCGTCCCATGACGTCCCCACAGGGGGCTACATCACGCAGATGCCATCCGTGGAATGCACTACACATACTGTCACACGTCGAGGTGCCGACGACCGGCATCACGATCACTGCACCGATGGTTGGTACCTATTATGGCTCGCCTTCGCCGAAGGATGCCCCATATGTCCATGTCGGCGACGAAGTGCGACCGGGCGATGTGCTTGGCATCATCGAAGCCATGAAGATCATGAACGAGATCGAGTGCGAGATTCAGGGATATATCAAAGAAATTCTGGTCGAGAGTGGTCAAGCAGTCGAGTATGGTCAGGCACTGATGGTGATCGAGCCGGTATAGTGTTTAGCGTAGCGGTACGGCTTTAACACGCCGTCCGCTACGTCGTGATGCTCGGCGACCATTATGCAACTGCTTAGCGTTTCAAACCTCACAGCCTATCTGGACGCGCTTCTGGAATCCGACGAAGTGCTGGGCGATGTGTGGGTGCAGGGCGAGGTATCCAACTGGAGTCGTTCAAGCGCCGGACATTGCTACTGGACCTTGCGCGAAGGCGACGCACAGATTCGCGCTGTCTGCTTCCGACAACAAGCCGACCGCCAACCCAACCTACCAACCAACGGTCACGCGATCCTGGCGCATGGACGTGTCGCGTTCTGGGAAGGATCGGGACAGATCCAATTCTATGTCGATCTGATCCGACCGGCCGGGATCGGTTTACTTCACGCACAACTCGAAGCCCTTAAACAGCGCTTGCAGCAAGATGGCCTGTTTGACGAAGCGCGTAAGCGTCCGCTCCCTGAATATCCCCAGCGCATCGGCATCGTCACATCGCCCAACGGCGCGGCGCTCCGCGATATGTTGGTGGTGATCCAGCGACGCTGGCCTCTGGCGACCGTCCTGCTCGCACCGATCGCTTGTGCAGGGCGACGACGCGCCCGCCAGCCTGGTCGAAGCGCTGTTCAACCTGTTCGACCATCAGCCCGACCTTATCATCGTCGCACGCGGCGGCGGCTCGGTCGAGGATCTGTGGGCATTCAACGATGAAAGCGTGGCACGGGCGATCTTTGCCTCACCCGTACCAGTGATCACCGGCGTCGGACACGAAACCGACACAACGCTGGTCGATTATGTCGCCGATCTACGAGCGGCAACACCGACTGCCGCCGCTGTGCTGGCGACGCCCGATATCGAAGAACTCGTGGCAGATGTTGCAGCCCTGCGCTTACGATTATATGAAGCGATGGAATCGCGGCTGGAAACGGCACGCGATGCGTTGACCGAGCGACAGGCTCGGCTTCGCCGATTGTCGCCGCGCACGCAACTCGCCGACGGACAACTGCGCCTCGATCAACTACGTGCGCGGCTCGAACGGTCGATGCAGCACCAGCTTGTGCTCAAGCAGCGTGACCGCCTCAACCTTGAACGTCGCCTTGCGACACTCAGCCCGAGAGCAACCCTGGAGCGTGGGTATGCCATCGCACGCCGCACCGATGGGCATGTCATCACGTCCGCCGACGATATCCGCGTCGGCGACACCGTGCTGCTGGATGTGCGTGACGGCACGATTGGGACGACAGTCACCAGCACGATAACTAGCCCTGCCACAGATGAGCAAAGGAAGTGATGTGAGAAAAGAACCACAGAAGCAGACCTACGAAGCGCTTATGACCCGCCTTGTGAACGTCGTAGACCGTCTCGAACAGGGTGAGCTACCACTTGCCGAAGCCCTGACATTGTATGAAGAAGGCGTCACACTCGGCAAAGCCTGTGAGGAACACCTGCAATCGGTCGCGCTGCGCGTCGAAGAACTCACCGAAGGTCCTGACGGCACGACACTCCAGGCATGGACCGACACCCGTTCCTGACTTCCACCGCCAGACACATCCGTCACTCGAACCCCGTGCAGATCATCACCCTATCCTCTCGACTGACACGGGGTTTATGGCTTTCTGACCGCGTATCCCCTCAGCCGTACCACCATTTCTGCCTGGATCAAAGTACTGTCACAACCTGGTACCGCTAGCCGTTGTACTGAACCTATGTCCCTGATATCCTAGTACCTGGTAACCCCATGTACGAACAAACGACAGGTTCGCAATTCATCGGTGCTTTGTTGGTACATCAGATCACGTCCATTTACCATCGTTCGTCAGATGATAGGTCAAGCTATGTCGAAACGTGAAGGAGTATTCATCGGTAGCATGATCACCATGGGAGCCGCTATCGCAGGCTTTTCGTCGTGGTTCGATCTCACGCTTTCCGCTCTTCCGCTCTTCATCACGTTACTGATCCTTGCCACTGCCGTACAATCCTTCACACATCGCGACCCCAAGCACTTCTATTTTTGTCCAAGCGACATGTTCTTTTTTGCTGGCGCGCTGGTGCTGCCGCCGCTGCCTCTGGTCGCGCTGGTCATCACACCACTCATCGCCGAATGGGTATTGGCGCACGTCCTCAAGCAGCGGCAAAGCTGGCGGACGCGCTCGCTCACGTTGGCCACCTATACCATCGCCACGCTTACATCGCACAATATTTTCGTTGCGCTCAATGCGCAAGACGCCGCCTTATATACGCCCCGCGCAATGTTCGCCGCTATGATCGCGGTGGTAATTTACCTGCTCACGACCCACAGTATCGTCGCGCTGCACCAAGCCATCACACAACGTACGTCATTCCAGGAACTCGGGACTATTCAATTTCGACACACTGCTACCTGAAGCCGTCAATACCTGGCTCGGCTATGTGTTCGCGGTTGTATGGATGTTCGGTCCATGGCTGGTCGTGCCGGTTCTCGCGCCGATGCTGTTGAGCTATCGGGCGTTGATGGTTCCGCGCCTACGTGCCGAAGCGGAAGCGTCGCGTCTCAAGAGCACGTTTCTCGCGACCATGAGCCATGAGATTCGCACACCGATGAACGGCATCATGGGCATGACGGATATGCTGTTCAATACATCACTCACCGACGAACAACACCGCTATGCGATGATCGTGAAAACGTCTGCTACGACGCTGCTCAATCTGCTCAACGATATCCTGGACTACACGAAGATGGATGCGGGGAAGATCGAGATCGAGTGCACTGGATCTCGAACCACGGGTTCTGATCGAAAGTACCACCGACATCCTGCGTGCGAAAGCCCGCGAGAAGCGCATCACCCTCTTGACCTATGTCGCGCCTGATGTTCCGCGGGTGGTGTTTGGCGACCCGGTACGCATCCGGCAAGTGTTGCTAAACCTGCTGAGCAACGCGATAAAGTTCACCGAACGCGGGCAGGTGGTCGTGCGCGTTACATCCGTCGAATCCACAGCACGCTGCCATTTGATCCGATTCGCTATCATTGATACCGGCATCGGCTTGTCCGATGCCGCACGCGAGCGTTTGTTTCAACCGTTTACACAAGCGGACACCTCCACAGCACGTCGTTTTGGCGGTACTGGTCTGGGTCTTGCCATCTGTAAGCGTCTGGTCGGCCTTATGGGCGGCAGCCTTGGCGTCGATAGTGTCGAAGGTCAGGGCAGTACGTTCTGGTTTACGGTTCCATTCGCATTACCAGCGGAGCATGTGATCGAAGAATTATATATTCCCTCCGGCATGTATGGGTTACGAGCCTTAGTCGCCGATACAAATGCCACGAGCCGCGAGATAGCCCGTCGCTGGCTCACGTCGTGGGGCGTACAGGCAGATGGTGCGGTCAGTGGTGTTACCGTTCTCTCTGCGCTACGCTATGCCGTCCAAAACGATCAGCCGTATGAGGTCGTACTGATAGACCAACACCTCACTGATATGGAAGGAAACGAACTCGCAGCCGCGATTCGGCGCGAACATGGTTTCAAGCTTCCACGCCTGGTGATGTTGGCGACCTGGGACGAGCCAGGCCAGGCCAGTCTCGCACAGTCGTTTGGCTTCGATGCCTATCTCGCCCAGCCGATCACCCAGGACCACCTGCTCGCGGCGCTGAGCGGCGACACGCTCGCCCAGGCGCAACCGATCCCCTTACCAGCAGCGAAATCGGCAAGTCTGGCAGGACCGCTATCAGGGAAGCGACGTGCCAGGGTCCTCATCGCGGAGGACAACCCGATCAACCAGCAGGTTGCCGTCATGCAATTGCACAAGATTGGCTATGATGCAGTGGCGGTCAACAATGGTCTTGAAGCCGTAGCAGCCGTGAACAACGACGCCTATGACATGGTGCTGATGGATTGCCAGATGCCCAGCATGGATGGCTTTGAGGCAACCAGGGAGATCAGGCGCCAGCGATCGGGCGCAGCACATATTCCGATCATTGCCATGACTGCGAACACCATGGAAGGCGATCGGGAGCTTTGTATCGATGCAGGCATGGACGATTACTTGAGCAAGCCCATCGATATCGAAACCCTGCGCGGCATGTTGCAGCGCTGGTGATTCCTGACCGTTTCCGTAACATCCGAGCCAGTATCAGCGCTTGCCAGACGGCTCGCTACGCCAAGCCAACAATGAGCCGGAACAACCACGACAGCCTGCATCGATGCTACGACTGGCAGGTGAACCAGCGTCCGTACCACCAGCGCCATCAACTCCGGCTCGAGTTGGAGGCGAATCGGCGTTGCTGCGGCGCTTGCGTGCGGCGAACGCGCCAACGGTCGATGCCAGCCAGCCATGCTGACGCTCGATCATAAGCGTATCCAGCGGCTACGGGCGCTTCGAAACACCCGACGATCCTGGCTTTATGCAACGCTTATTCGAGGGATTCCTGCGTGATACACCAGATATTTTCCACACCCTCCACGCTGCGATCACCGCGGGTGATGCCGAAGCCGTCCGGCAAGCCGCCCATAAATGTAAGGGCAGTTGTGCGAACTTTGGGGCGCAACGGCTGGGGCGTTATGCTACGACCTCGAACGTATGGGGAGGGAGCACACCTCAGTGGTGCGGAGGCGTGTTTACAGCAGATCGAGGCCGAATGGCCGCGGGTGAGGACAGCCATGTTGATAGAGCAGGATATCGCGGCGTAAATTCCAGGGGTTCGTGGTTGGGACGAAAGTGAAGCGGGTTCGCATTGGCGAACCCGCTTTTGTATGTCTATTAGTCCATCTTGACGGCTACCGATGAGCCATCCATGATGTTCCGATATGGTGCATAGCTTTCGAGGTCCATGACCGTCTGCATGATTTCCTGTCGACGTAGCGGTTCCTCATACGCACGGTGCAGCATCGACATTTGTCGGTGCATGCCCGGTATGATACCGTAACTACCACCCTGCGCTCTGAGCGCTCCCGCCTTGACAAGCTCGTCCAACGCCTGCTTCACGCTCCAGATATCACGACATACGCGCTGTTGAAGCTGGCATGGGGTCGCGATCAGATTGGGTTGTTCGGTGAACAACAACATGATCGTGAGCTTTGTCGAGGTGTTTGCGACTTCTTCCAGAAGCGTTTGTACACGTCCGTCCAACATAAGATCCTCCTTGATCTCACGTCGCCATCGAATAAAACTATGGCCTTAGGCGAATAAAGGCCATACGGGTCGCAATCATTGTGATGGCGGGGCGGGGTACATCACGCAATCCATCTGTTCGGAACCCGTGAAGTTACGTTATTAGTATACCATGATCAGGCCCACAAACACCTTCGACAATTTGCTGCCATCGAATTGTCAATTCCATGTCAGAATAAGCAGGAAAGGGTCGCCATCTGGCGACCCTTTCTGCAGGAAACTGCGCTGTAATGGAGTATGGCGGGTTATGGCTCGAGTATCGTCGTCGCTCTGTAATCATCGTAGCTGAAAAGTACACCGCGCGTTGGTCGCCGAGCCAGGGAGATACGAGCGCACTCCGATCGCTCCCGCCTGCTGCAACATCGGCGTCGTATCGGTAGATGTATTTGCCCATATCGTCGGCTCGGTTGTCCGTCTGCCCAGGCACGCATGTTGATTGTCGTCGGATTGTACCACTGACCTGCATCCGCAAGCGAATCGGTGTGTTGGGCGCGAACACGAGGAACGGCTACCGCATACTTCCGTGCCGATCGGCGTTTCGATCGTACCGACATCGTACCGCTTGCAGCCGCACCTTGCTATCGGACGTAATTCGGACACGCATCTGGTATTCGTTGCCAGCACCGATTCGGCGCGCCACGACGTAGAGGTATTGACCGCTACCCGTTGCCACCTTATCAGTTTGCACGGTCACCGCGACGTCGACATCCTGCACATCGTTCCAGGTCAAGAGGGCGCCGCGACCGTTGCCGACCAGCCGGATCATCATGCGTCCCATGCCACCGTTGACATCGAAATCGGCAATCGCGCCATCAGTCACCCAGCCGCCACCGGGACGTGCCGAACCCCAGTTGTCGTCGAGCGTACGCTCGAACTGGTCGACCGCGACGATCGTGGATCAGATGCGGGAACAACGACCGGAGCCGAAGGTTCACCGTCTGGCTGATCGCATAGGTCGTCGAAGGCGTACACCACAGGACCATTCGAAAGGCTATTCGAGGCATAGGTACGCAACCCTGACGCGCCGGCCTGCTGCAGTAACGGCGACGTATCCGTGACACTGTACTGCCAGTCAGCAGGCTCGCACCTGCGTCAGGCCATACCTTCATCGCGATGCTAGTTGGATTAGTTCCGGTCACCGCACGCGGAGACGATACACCGCGTTCGCAGTATGGGTGAGGCCAGGGACCTGCACCGGATCGCTGATGTTCGTCACCACGTTGTTGACGTTCGCCACAGCTTGCAGATACACCTTACCCGATGGATCGGTTCGTCAGTCGTCCCTGATATTCGCTGATTAGGATTGACGCGTCGTGCGGCAGCGTACACAAACAGACTTCCGCCCGCGGCGTCCGCGTCAGTCGCGAGTCGCACATTGAAGTCACTATTGAGAGCTGGTGTATCGAGAAGCATCGCGCCACGGTTACCACCAGCAGGTGTGGCGATCATGCCATAGCCGTTGGCGACATTGAAATCAGCCGCCGTACCCGACAGTGTGTACGCACCGCCAGTTTCCGCTCTCCCCCAACTATTCGTGCTAGCACGCTAGAACGTATCAGCCACCAGCTCGTCGTACGGCTGCAGTTAACAAGTGGATTCAGCCCGAACTCCGATGTATTGCCGTAGTCGGCTGGTCGCAGTCGAAGTCACGAATTGACCCGGCTGTATTCGGCCGCGGCGACATTGAATGTACCATCCGCGCCGACGAGCGCCGAGCCAACGAAGGTCTTACCCTGACCATATCTGTCCCGCGCCACGGTCCGAGATAAATACCTCGACCGTACAACCGGCACAGGCCGTTCCGAGTATTTCATCGGGCTGCGCGCTGCGATCACCGGATAGTTGAGCTTACCGTTTGGCCCACTGTCGGCATCGCCCAGGTCGTTGGGGGTGGGGATCGGAACGCTGTTTTCGCCGAACGCGATACCAGTCAACGTGTTGCCATAGATCGAGTTGCGGGTGATAGTGTGCCCAGTGTTGGCACGTTAGAAATCTGGACGCCGATCGGGCTGTTGGTGATGACGTTGCCGGGACCGATCTGTGAGTCGATCGTGGCGAACCAGACCCGCACGCCGATAGGGACGGTCGCCCATTTTCGCGCCGGTGCGCGAGATGCCGATCAGATTATCGTACACACGGTTGCCAACAGTGTAGCGTCCAACGATGTCGATGCCGCTGATCAAGGCGCTACCGATGACGTTATCATGCGCGACGTTGTTGCCAACGCCGTCCTCGAAAATGATGCCGTATTCGCTGCGCTGCGCGTTGGTGGAGATTTCTCCGGTCACATCGGTGTTGATAAAGTTACCAACGACGCGGTTGCCAATGGTCAGGCGGAAGTGCGAGATTTCGACTGCAGGGTGATCGGCACCGCCGATGACATTGCGCTGTCCTGGCGCGGTGCCGCCGATGATGTTATACGCCGAGTGAGAATCGATATCGATGCTTTCGACGTAGATGGTGCGGCGTGAAATGCCGTCCGGCGCAAGGCCAATGATGTTGTTATAGATCATGTTGCGCTCGGTGCCTTCGTACTTGAACGAGATGCCATCGGTATAGGAGCCGGAGATCACGTTGCGATCTGCCAGTGCTGTGCCGCCGATCAGGTTGCGCGATGCACCACTGTCCATCGACACGTTGCCGATGGTGTAATCGTTACGGTAGGTCGGCGCCGCTACCACCCGCCGCATCGAGGCCAATGAAATTACCGGCAACGATGTTGTCGGTCGCACCAGGTCCGTTCAGATACACACCCGCCATCATGTTGAAGAAGGACAGACCACGAACGACGTTGTTAGGCGAGGTGATGGTCAGCAGGTTGAAGGCGCGTGGACCATTACCACGCAACTGCACGCGAATCGCCGCGTTGCTTTTCAATGCGTCAGTGTTGGGCGTAGCGCCTGTCTGCGTGTAGCCGTCAATGGTCGTGCCACCGGTCATATCGTTGAGCGTCGGCAGCCGGCTCCCAAGCTGGATTTGCTTGGTCCCGGTACCGGAGATGCCGAAACGGATCGTATCGGGTCCCTGATGCGCGTTGGCTTCGGCGATCGCCGCACGCAACGTACAAACGCTGGCACTTGGTGCGGCAAACGCCGTCGCCGATGTTTGCATCAGCCGTGTCCGCCGTCGAGTTCACGGTAAAGACAAGGCCAGCCTCCGCCGTACCAACCGCTTCTGGTGAAACTCCGCGCCGCGTGTCGGCGGGGCTTGGACGCTGGCGTGCGGTCGCGGCACTGTAGTTTGCGACGATGCTTTGCAGGTCGGCGACATCGACACAGCCGTCGCCGTTCACATCGCCATAGGGCGCAGCCGACGCCGAGCAGCGTGTGCCAGCACGCCGATTCAACGTCCAGGCCAGTGTTGCTTCCGACACATCCGTAAAGCTCACCAGACTATCGTTGTTGAGGTCGAGCGAGGAGGCTTTGGTCGCCTTGCCATTGGTGACGGCGAGCGTGGGAGCGGCAAAACGCTTGGTGCTACCTGTACCAACCTGGATGATGATCTTTTGCTCAGCACCAGCGATAGCGAGCGTCTTTCCGGCGGCATCCACCACTTTGGTTCCGGTGACGCGCAGGACCAGCGTACCAGCCTGTCGAGGAGTGATCGAAAGCAGCCCCAGCGCGACGGTGCCGTTCCCGCCCCTGCCCTGACGCGCTCCGTTGCGTGTTCGGCAGTCCTGCACAACGCAAGAGTACACACCGAACGATACGCCATTTTTCAGTTCGACCGGACCGATCGCGGTCACATCACGTCCGAGCGCTGCCAGATCGCCACGTCCTTGCGACAGGCCATCAAACTCAGCAGCGGTAGGATCGTAAAGGACGTTGGTTTCGTAGCCCGCGATGTTGCTGATGCCCGTCGCCGCGAACATTAGCTCGATCGGTTGGTTGACCGCAACCGCTTTGGGAGCCGAAACACGAAAAACGGGCAGGGGAGCCGCTTGTGCCGCCCCCGAACCCGTTGCAACCAGACCAGCCAACATCATCACAGCGAGCATCAACCGCAAACCGGAACCCCAGGCGGAACGGGCTACCCTGAACATTTAATAACCGCTTCATCGAACGAAACTCCTCGAAGTGGGCTAGGATAGAGCCATGAACAGACGTAATGGCTCAGTCTTGGATGTTGGCTGTCTCATTCAAGGGTTGCGCCAGGCGCAACGGGGGCAAGATGTATGATTCAGCGCACACTACACTCGAAAACAACTACAATAGTGTTGGGGGGTGGCTCCTGGGGGGTGGGGGCCTGTCCAAGCACATGGTACCGACACAATAGATGTACTAGTTCCATATGGGACCAAAGTAGTATAGCATGAAACATTCGGCATGCAAGGGGTTTGAATCACGACACATATGCAGTTTTCGGAGGCACTACGCGACATTCGTAACGACCCCGACTATCAGGAACGGATCGTCCACGTTCACGAACAACCACCACAGGCGGCCATCTTTGGCGACCTCGATCCGCCGCTGGCTCCCGGTATCCAGCAGGCGCTTGCGGCGCAGGGCATCAACCGCTTGTACAGCCATCAGGCTCAAGCCGTCACGGTCGCACGACGCGGAGAACATGTTGGTGTCGTCACGGCGACTGCTTCGGGCAAAACGCTGTGCTATCATCTGCCGACCCTGGAGGCGGTCCTTGCCGATCCGCGCCAACGGGCGTTGTATCTGTTTCCGACCAAAGCACTGGCGCAGGACCAGTTTCGTTCGCTGCGAAGCCTGACCAGGCACTGCCCCATGTTCGTCCGGCGATCTACGATGGCGACACACCACAGGACGAGCGTGCCGCGATCCGCGCCGGATCGAACATCCTGCTATCCAATCCCGATATGCTGCATGTCGGCATCCTGCCCAATCACGAACGCTGGCGGCGCATGTTGCAGCATCTGCGCATCGTGGTGATCGACGAAGCGCACATCTATCGCGGTGTATTTGGCTCGCACGTCGCGCAATTGCTGCGCCGTCTGCGGCGCATCTGCGCCTACTACGGCAGCCACCCGCAGTTCGTGCTGGCATCGGCAACGATCGGCAAC
This sequence comes from uncultured Chloroflexia bacterium, assembly GCA_963782315.1. Classification (GTDB taxonomy): domain Bacteria; phylum Chloroflexota; class Chloroflexia; order Chloroflexales; family Kallotenuaceae; genus JBBSGA01. The sequence continues at coordinate 178,235 of CAWAJS010000036.1, read as the reverse complement.
GCGCAGGAGCATCTCGAAGCCCTGATCGGCGACGAGGTGCATATCGTCGATAACAATGGTTCGCCACGCGGACCGCGCACCTTGATGTTCTGGAACCCGCCGCTGGTCAGCGTCGCGAGCGGCGCACGCCGTTCGGCGAACGTCGAAACCACCCGGCTATTCACCGATCTGGTCGCGCGCGAAGTGCGCACGCTGGCCTTCACCAAGGCGCGCAAGATCGCCGAATTGCTGTTGCGCTATGCACGCTCGCGGCTGCAAGAGCAGGGCAATGGCAACGCGACGCGGATCGCATCGTATCGTGCCGGATATACGCCCGAAGACCGCCGTGAGATCGAGCAGCGTTTGTGGACGGGCCAATTATGGGGCGTGGTATCGACCAACGCGCTGGAACTTGGCGTCGATATCGGCGGGCTGGATGTGACGATCCTGAACGGGTATCCCGGCACTGTCGCCAGCACCTGGCAGCAATGGGGGCGTGCCGGACGTAGCCAGTCGCCGTCGGCGGGCATCCTGGTGGCGCTCGATGATCCGATGGACCAGTACTGGATGCGCCACCCCGAGGAGTTTTTCGGACGACCGCACGAACATGCCCGTATCGCGCTGGCGAATCCGTACATCCTCGCCGACCATCTGTTGTGCGCGGCCTTCGAGCGCCCGCTGGAAGCCGACGAAACAGAGCAATGGTTCGGCAACGCAGCCCTGACGGTTGTCGATGACCTGGTTGCACACGGCGAGCTCGGTCTTTCGTGGCGACCGTGTGTTCGTACCAGGGACGCGCTATCCAGCGCAGGACGTTTCGATCCGCGCCACCGGCGGCGAAGTTGTCGAACTACGCACCGAAGCGGGGCAATTGATCGAGCGCGTGCCGCTCAACCGCGTACCGTTCGAGATTCATACTGGCGCGGTCTATCTGCACCAGGGCGAGAGCTTTCTGGTGCTCGATCTCGATCTCGTGACACGCTCGGCAGTCGCACGTCAGGCAGATGTGAATTACTACACCCAGGCGCGTGATAACACCGACGTACGAATCACCGGAATTATAGACGAGCGTCAAGCCGGTACGACGACCGCACGCTTTGGCGAGGTCGATGTGCGCCGTACCGTCGTGGGCTATCGCCGGAAGGCGCTCTACCGCGAAGACGTTCTCAGCGACCACGATCTCGAACTGCCGCCACAGGAGTTCGTGACCCAGGCTGTGTGGTGGACGCTGCCAGCGCCCGACGTGTTGCGCCTGCGCGAAGATCGCGCTGATCTCCCCGGTGGCTTGCACGGAGCCGAACATGCCATGATCGCGCTGTTGCCGCTGCTGACGATGTGCGACCGTTGGGACATCGGCGGCTTATCGACGGTCTGGCATCCCGATACCGGCGAGGCGACGGTGTTCGTCTATGATGGCGTACCGGGCGGTGTCGGCATCAGCGAAGAAGGCTACCACCGCATCGAGGAATGGTGGGGCATCACCGCTCAGTTGCTCGCCGAGTGTCCGTGCGAGGACGGCTGTCCCTCATGTGTGCAATCGCCCAAATGTGGCAGCGGCAACGATCCGCTGGACAAAGCTGTGGCGCTGCACATCCTCAGAACGCTGCTGGGTGAACCGGAGCCAGGGTCGCAGGGATAGGCAAGAAGGCAGTGCAAACTAAAGGGACGGGAGATTCCCGTCCCTTTAGCATATGTTCGCGTCTGGCCAATCGTGCGTTATGTCAGGCGCGAGCGCGAGCGTCGCCGCTCAAGAGCTGTATCCGCAGGCTTGTCACCTGCGCGAGCGGCTCGTTTGGGCTCAGGAACTGTACGTGTCCTTGCCGTCTTGCCGTGAGTTCGTAGGCTTTGGTTCGGTCGGCTCAGCTAATACACGATTGATAGCGACGGCAGGGGCAACCGGGGGCTCCATAAGCCGCTGATGAAAGTACAGAAAGATGTCACGCGCAATCGCCGCTAACGGCGCACTCAGGATCACCAGCAATAACCCACCGATCTGGCTAGAAATCACCAACAGCGCCATCAACAGCGCGGGATGGAGTTTCAGCGTATTGCCGACGATGCGCGGCACGAGCACCTGGTTCTCCACCTGCTGAATAATGATATACAGCGCCGTTACCCACAGCGCTGTCTGAAAGCTATCGGTTGCCCCCACGATGATCGCAGGAATGGCGGTCAGAATCGGCCCGATTACCGGGATGAGTTCACCAAATCCAGCGACGATCGCCAGCAGGATTGCAAAGCTGATATCAAATCCGAAAAGATTGAGTGCCGTAAGCCCAATGAAGGACATCACCCCGATGACCACCCCAAGGATCAATTGTCCACGAATATACTTGCCAAAGATCGTATCAATGATTTTAAGGACATTCCACACATCATCACGAATCCGTGGATGCAACATGGTATTGATAGTGTTGGGCAACTTTCGGCTGTCGAGCAACGTGTAGAACAGAAAGAATGGGATGATCAGGAAGCCGAGCAGGAAGGTCAGCGTTTGGAATACCGTCCGCACGCTGCTAAAGATGATCCCGACAACACCCTGCGCCCACGCCGACGCATTTTCCTGCACGGTTTGCTGAATATTCGCGATCTGTTCATTTACCTGGGCTTGCACCTCGGGCGACACTTCGCGTTGAAATTGTGCGAACAGTTTTTCAACTTCAGTACGTCCATCTTTGTACCAATCAGGGATGCTACCAATTAATTGCTCGACCTGTCCGATGGCAGGCGGAACAATATAGGCGATCGCTAGTCCAAGGACGCCAAAGGTCATTAGATACACAACCAGGATCGCCGCCCATCGTGGAATACGTCGCTCCAGGCGTCCAACCATCGGCACCATCAGGTAGGCCAGCACGAGGCCAATGATAAATGGCGTCAGGGCGCTGCCGCTTCGAAACAGAATCCAGCCGACGGCATAGACTGCGGCTACGACCATCAGCCAGCGTACGGCTGTGCGCCAACCCCAGGTGCGCGGTGGAGGTCCGGGGACGTTCATAATGTGTGGTTCGATCATGGATGGGTAGATCCTCGTCGCGAAGTACCTTTTGATGCATTCCGGCACACCGAGAATGCGCGGAACATCTAGCAGGATATGGACCTACACAAATCTCGTTTCCGAGCCGCGTGAACAACCACACAATAAAGCAAGGTTATGACAGGACAGAAATGTCTGTCAACAGAGGTAGGAATAACCGGGCGCGGTATCACCCGATAGATAAATGCGACAAAAGCGTTCGCAATGGGACATTACACGATTGGCTCGAACCGTAGTCGATCGCCACATTGGGTACCCGTCCGTTGAATGACGCCGACCGGCAATTCAATGGTGCGATACGCTTTGCGCGCTCCAGCATAGGGACGGTTCGGCGGCATAGCCTCCCGTAGTCCCACCACGAGATCATCACGGTCAACAAAAACAACGTCGATCGGAAAACGCATCCAGAAGGTATGCACCGAGCCGTTGGGAACGATCACCAGAGCGGCATCCTCGGCTAATGTCTTGCGTCCCATCAGACCCCACAGACGCGACCAATACGTTTTGGCTACTTCGGCACGACGAGCAAGCACGGTAGCACGCGATTCATTGGATATTTTCATCATAGAAAGAACGATACCGTTAACGCGCCGCTCGTTGTATCACCCGTTAATCCTAGCCAAGCCAAGCAATAAAATATCCCATCCATGCGACCTTTCTCACGGCGCAACCCTTGCAAACAACACGAAGGAGAATTACAATTTAGCAATCACTAAATTGTCTGCCGAGTGTTACATAGCGCGAATAGAGGAGCAACATGCACACGCATAGCCACGAAAACCTACACCAGCCTGGCGAACGTGTAGATCGGCGACCACTCGCCATCGCGCTCGGCATCACCACGACGTTTCTCATTGTCGAGGTCATCGGTGGCATTTTGACACAGTCGTTGGCGTTGCTCGCGGATGCAGGGCATATGCTCACCGACGTTGGGGCGTTGGCATTATCACTGTTCGCGATGTGGCTGGCGCAGCGCCCTGCTACGCCGCGGCGCTCCTTCGGATTCTATCGCGCCGAAGTGCTGGCGGCACTCCTCAACGCGACATCACTGATCGTGATCTCGATCTCGATATTCTGGGAAGCGTTTCATCGCTTGAGCGCACCACCGGAGGTGCGGAGCGCTCCGATGCTCATCGTCGCCGTCGCCGGACTGGCGGCGAACGCAGCCTCAGCCTGGGTATTGATGCGCGGTGGTGGACACCAGCATAACCTCAACACGCGCGGCGCGTTCTTGCATGTCGTCAGCGATATGCTCGGTTCGGTGGGCGCGATTGTGGCGGCGCTGGTGATGCTCGCGACGGGCTGGTACATCGTCGATCCCATCCTATCGGCTGTCATCGGCCTGCTGGTACTGCGTGGAGCATGGCGTCTGCTCAGCGAATCGACCAATATCCTGCTCGAAGCAACGCCAACCGAGATCGAGCCGAACGAGGTACGCACGGCGGTGTGCGCGATCGAGGGTGTTCACGACATCCACGATATGCACATTCGCACGGTCACATCGGGCTTGATTGCCATGAGCGCACATGTCGAAGTGAGCGGCACGAACGACTGGCATGACGTGTTGGAACAGACGACAACGCTGCTACGCGACCGCTTCGGCATCGCCCACGCGACATTGCAACCCGAAGAGCCGCACGCCCACGGCAGCGCGTTTCGTGGCTGCTCGCTCGACACACCCGACGGCCAGAACGCTTGTCGCGTGGCGTCGTCGCGCACCATGCACGCCCACCACGAACACTAATACACTTGGCCCAAAGTATCGCCACAACTTGTCATTCTGAGTGGAGCGAAGAATCTCTTACGACTGGCAGATCCTTCGGCTGCGGCCTCAGGATGACAATAAAGAACAACCGCCCTATTTGAGCCGAAGTGTACTAGGGCGCACGCGAGCGCGACAACCTTATGTACGAGCGCGGAGCGCGTTTTCCAGCTTCGTGCGGCAGAAGTGGATGTCTTCGGGACCGCCATGTTCCGCATACACGCGCATGAGGTCGATGGCGGTAACGACGCGATAGGCCAGCACGCGCTCCCGCAGCATGGCAGGAGCGTCGGCACTATATCCAACGAGCAGCGCATCCAACGCGGCATCGTCGTCCTGCCAGAACGCCCAATAGGCGATGTTCGCCGCCGGATCGCCGCCTTTCGCCCATTCCCAGTCGATCAGCGCCGTGACTTTGCCCTGGTCCACCAGAATATTTGTACCCGCACAGTCACCATGGCAGAGCCGGGGATGGTCGGTGTAGGTATCCCGCAGCATGATATATACATCGACCACTCGTGGCAGGATGCTCAGGCTCATGCCCGCTCGCTCCAACGCCCCAGGGATATGCTCGATCTCACGATCCATCCATGCCGCGAAGGTAGCGACATTCAGCTCCCATGGATCGGGCGGGAAGATGCCAAAGTCAGCGACGACGACACTATGCAGCATCCGTAACTGTTGGCCCAGCTCGAAGGCAAGTGTATGACATTCGGCTGGTTCCAGGTGCGTCGGCTCGAAGTGAACGCCCGCGACCTGCTCCTCGACGACCCACAGATAGGCTGATGATTCGGCGTCCAGGTGTGTTGCAACGATTTGAGGAGTTGCCACGCCAGCGCCGCGCGCCAGCGTTTGAGCATCGTATGCACGGCGCAACTGGACCCCGCCAGCGGCTTCGATTCGTACGATCCAGCGCTGGCTGCCATACCTCGCCGTGTACGTGCGGTCGTTGGTGCCACCAGTTATAGGCTGGAGTTCGATATATGGAACGCCAAGCTGTGCGGCGATTGCCTGCCGCGCCTCGACAAAGGAATCGGGAGCATCATGTGTGTGCATATGATGCTCATTATAAGGTTACCCTAATGGACCAGCGTTCATGAACTGCGGCACGGCAGGACCAAGGATGATCACGAGGATCGATGGGAAGATCAGGAACGCCATCGGGAACAACATCTTGAGCGGCGCGGAGTTGGCGAGTTCTTCGGCGCGTTGCCGCCGACGAATACGCATCTGTTCCGATTGCACCTTGAGGATCTTGCCGATGCTGACGCCAAGCTGTTCGGCCTGCACCAGCGCCGACACAAAGTTGCTCAGGTCCTCGACATCACAGCGTGCCGCCATCGCTCGCATCGCGTCGCGGCGTGGCACACCCAGGCGTGTGTCCGAAATGACGCGGTTGAGTTCGCGGCTGAGCTCGTTGTCCCATTTGTCGATCACGCGTTGGATCGCCAGGTCGAAGCCAAGACCAGCCTCGACGCTGATCGTCAGCAAGTCGAGCGCGTCCGGCATCGACTTGAGAATATTCTTCTTGCGGGTCTTAATCTTGCGCCCCAGCCACATGCCCGGAAAGGTGTAGCCGAGCGATGCTCCTACAGCGGTGTAGAGCATACGATTCATCAGCGGCATGCCGCCCAGCGTTGTCAGGCCGAAGAACACGCAAAATAATACCCCAAGCAAACCCATGCGGAGACCGACGAACATCGCAGGTGTGAGGCCGTTAGGATTTCCGGCCTGTTCCAGACTGCGCTTGACTTTCTCGGCGTTTTTGCCCACCGATGCCTTGCCAAGCAGCTGCAGCAACGATTTCATCATCGGTGCCAGCACACGTTCGCTGAACGGCAACTGGAGTTCGAGGTCCTCCAGCGTCATCGTGCCTTCAGTGAAGCTGTTAAGGCGCTCCTCGATGACTGCTGCACGGCGGCCAGAGCGGACCGACATGAGGATCATACCCAGGCCAAGCACCAGGATCACCGACATTCCAATAACCATATACATAGGGCTACTCCGTGCGTTAGATGTCGATATCGACGATCTTCTGGATGATGACAAAGGCGATACCGATCATCGCCAGACACGTAACAGGAAAGCAACACCATGCGTTTGGCGGCAAGCCAAAGGTGAAGATCGGTGCCATATAGCCGGGGTTGATCGTCGATAGGGTGATCGCGAGGAAGATCGGTAGACCCGTGATGACGTAACCAGAACCACGCTGCATAGAGGTGATCGCCCGAATCTCGCCCTTGATTCGTACACGTTCGCGGATCGTATGGCTGATGCCTTCCAGAATCTGCGCCAGGTTGCCGCCGACCTCGTGCTGGATGTTGATAGCGGTGATCATCAGGTCAAGATCCTCGCTCGGCACACGTCGTAACAAGTTTGACAGCGCCACTTCGGTGGACATTCCCAGGCCAACTTCTTGCACCACACGCCGAAACTCCGATGCCATCGGCGGACGCGACTCACGCGATACCAGGTCCATCGATTGCAACAGCGAATAGCCTGAACGTAGCGAACTCGCCAGCATCGTGACCGTATCGGCAAGCTGGTTGTTGAAGGCACGCACGCGCCGCTTCGAGCGGAAATCCAACATATACGTTGGGCAAGAACGAACCGAGTACCGCGCCAAGGATGCCACCGCCGACCGGAATCAGAAACGATCCTGATCCCGCCATTTGCACTGCAAGCCACGCGCAGATGACGCCGATGCCGACCGCCGCGATCACCTTGAGCGACACGAACTCACCTGCCGTTAGCTTGAGGTCGGCGCGTGCCAGGTCGCGTGCGATGTTCGAGCCGCGGCTGGTTTTGGACACCGCTTCGTTGATGCGGGTCTTGATGTCCTGGCTTTCAACGACGGGCGTACCGCCCGTGAACTGGATCAGGCGTTCGTTGGCTGTGCTACGCTGGCGCAGGATCACCTTCACCACCAGCATGCTGATTACGACCAGTACGACGAATCCAAGGGCAAATAGAAGAAGCGGATTAGAAGCATTCATTTTCGTTCACTGACCCCGAAGTCCCTGGCGCAAGATAAATACCGGCTTGCTCGATCCGGTCCAGGAACCGTGGACGCACACCTGTCGGGCGCAATCGCCCGACGATCTTGCCGTTGTCATCGACACCTGTTTGCTCGAAAAAGAAAATATCTTGCAATTGGATGTTGTCGCCTTCCATGCCCACCACTTCGGTGATATTGATGATCTTGCGCGACCCATCCTTCATGCGTTCCTGCTGCACCACCAGGTCGACCGCCGATGCGATCTGTTCGCGAATGGCACGAATCGGCAGATCCATACCACCCATCAAGCACATCGTTTCCAGACGTGAGATCGTATCGCGGGGCGTGTTCGCGTGGCAGGTGGTCAACGAGCCGTCGTGTCCGGTGTTCATGGCCTGGAGCATCGCGAGCGCTTCGCCGCCGCGACACTCGCCGACGATGACGCGGTCGGGGCGCATACGCAAGGTGTTGATGATCAGATCCATCATCGTCACCTCGCCGGAGCCTTCCACGCTGGGCGGGCGCGATTCGAGCGTCACCACATGATCCTGGCGCAACTGCAATTCGGCGGCGTTTTCCACGGTAATGATGCGCTCATCATCGGGGATGTAGGACGACAAAATATTAAGCGTCGTCGTCTTGCCCGATCCGGTGCCACCTGCCACCACGATATTGAGCCGTGCGCGGATACAGCCCATCAGCAGATCCGCCATATCGTCCGTAATCGTGCCAAAGCGGATCAGATCGAGGTGCGTATATTTTTCTTTGGCAAACTTGCGGATCGAGATCGTCGGCCCTTTGATCGCGATAGGTCGGATCACGACGTTAACACGCGAGCCATCCTGTAAACGCGCGTCGACCATCGGCGACATTTCATCGACACGCCGACCGAGCGGGGCGATGATACGATCGATGATCCGCAACACATGTTCGTCGTTAGTGAACACGGTTGGAGCCAGTTTCCAGACGACCTTTCCGTTCAACATAGATCTGCTTGGGGCCATTGACCAGGATTTCACTGATGTCCGGCTCTGCGAGTAAATCTTCCAACGGTCCTAAGCCGATGATGTCGTGCAGGATCACATCCAGTAAGCGCATACGTTCGTTACGGCTGATGATGATCGATTCGCCATCCAGCACGCTTGCCAGGATTTCTTCGATCTGACGCCGCACCAGTTGTATATTCTGGGTTTCGGAGCGTGGATCGAGCGTTTCAACCAGCCGCTCCTGCACCTTCTTGCGAATCTCAGCGGCACGTGGGTGATCTTCTGGTCGTGTTGCGACACCCCCGGCAGCGCGTGGGGTTTCGCCCGCAGCCGTCCGTGTCACCGCAGCGGAGTTCAACGACGCCGGTGTGATGCGTCCACTCATCGCCGATTCAGGGCGCGAGGTTGGCGTTGCGGCTGTCTGTGCCGTCGGTCCTGGGATTTCGCCGATGCGCTTAAGGAGAGACATGAGCGTAGAACCTTGTATAAACTAACGAGCGTTACGTTTCGGGATAAAGCGGCTCAAAAAGTTCTTGTATGGTCGGCTGTCCACCGCCGCCGTCGTGCGGGTCACCACCGTTACAGGAGCGCTGGCAGGGCCGGCAATAATTACGGGTTTCACTGCACTGCGCTCGGATTCGGGCAACATACTTTGTACGAGCATCGCTGCCAGCGTCAACAGGTTCCGCGTCACCGGATGCGATCGGCGATCCATTACGATCGGCACACCCTGGTTGATCGAGATCGCCATATCATGACCAGCGTTGCCGATCTGTAACGCCACCTTGCGGTGCAACTGCCCTTCGATGCCATCAACGCGGATACCGAAACGCGGATCAGACTGGTTCAGTACCAGCATGAGCTTCTCATCGGTATAGCCCAGCGGTCGCGCAAGCTCCAGGAACTGTTTGACGTTCTTGATCGCCGTCAGTTCCAGAGTCATGATGACGCTGATGCGATCCGCCGTATCCAGGATCGATAGGGTACGATCGTCGTAGCTCGTCGCTGTATCGACGACCACATAGTCGAACTCACTGCGGAGGTTTTCCAGCACGCCGCGCACCTGATCGGGCGTGATCGACTCACCAGATTGTGAATCAGGTGGAGCCAGCAACACCCGCACCTGCGAGCTATGCGGCACCAGCACATCGGCGATCAACTGTTCGTCCATTTCGTCGACACGTCCCGTCAGGTCCAGGATGTTTTTGTTGGACTGCATGTTCATCGCAACGCCGATGTCGCCGAAGCTGATATCGCCATCGACCAGCGCGACGCGCTTTTGGGTCACCTGACGCAACGCGATCGCGAGGTTCGCCGCCAGCACCGTACATCCGACACCACCTTTGGGGCTAAACACGGCGATGATCTTGCCGCGATTGCCTTTACCGGACTCGGTTGCCGTACCGCTGATCGAGCGCTGCGGGCTACCCTGAAGCGTCGCAACATGTCGAATCGAGCGTACCAGTTCATCAGAATCAGGCGGCTTGATCAGGTACTCTCGCGCTCCGGCGAGCATCGCACGGCGCAGGTATTCCTGCTCGTGCTGGACGCTCAGCATGATCACCTGGGTGCCAGGCACCGAGGCCAGGATCGCTTCCGTGGCGGCGATGCCGTCCATCTCCGGCATGTTGATGTCCATCAACACGACATGCGGTTGCAGTTGTTTCGCCATCTGCACGGCTTCGCGCCCGTTCGCAGCCTTGCCGACAACAGCCATGTCTTTTTCGAAGTACAGCGCCTTCTCAAGGATTTCACGTGTCTCGCTTACGTCGTCAGCAATGAGTACACGGATTTTTTCAATTTGATCAGTCATGGTCCTCGCACTTTACTTTCATCCATTGGTCGATGCGCGTCCGTTGAGCCGAACCGCTATTGGTCGGGGCCAGCCGTGGTAGTGATCTCCGGTGCCCATGAGTCAATTGATTGCTGGGGTAATACCGGCACGTTTGGCACTTCTAGTGGTCCAGGCTGTTGGACAGGAGGCATACCATTAGGAATAGGCATATCATAGTTGTCAACCAGGATACGCAGCGTCGAACCGACCGTCCGTTCAGGTGTGTGGTCGCCGTTAGCGCGGAGCAATGTCGAGATGCCGATGCCGCGATCTAGCGCGAAGCGCAGGACTTCAGCTTCCTGATTCGTGACACCGATGATCAGCAACCAGTTTCCTTCTTGTAAGGTCGTACCGGATGCGTTGGGAGCTTCCTGACCTTGTTGCATCTCGGGTGTAGGTTCGGCGGGCGGTGCCGCGCCACCTTCCGGGGTCGGCTGCACAAGCGAGGGCTTGACGACATCCAAAACCTGAACATCCTGCAGCAACACTTTGACGCTGCCTTCGGTAGTCGATTGTTCGACAATGCTCTGGGTAACGCTACCATCAGCTTGCGTGCTGACCTGAGCTGCACCAGGGCGCAGCGTCGTCACGTCGAGGTTGAACGAGGCCATCACGTCGACGAAATCACCAGATTCGATCAATCCTGCCACGCCAGACAGGTTATTGACCTGCACCGGAAACGCCTTAAGCGCAGGCTGACCAGGAACCGCTGTCGGCATACGTGCGGATAGCCCTGCCGCACCCAGTTTATTTTTCATTACTGGCTCCCCAGCACGAATCGTCGCCAACGCCTTGAGGTTGCGGGCTTCGTCTATGCTGAGCATGTAGACTGAAGGATTTGCGTTGTACGCGACCGCCGATACTTTCCCCATCGAGAAATAAGTCGTGGGATCAGCGATCAACGTGCCAGGGTTGACATCAATAGCAGCCTGGACCACATCGACGTCCGGGACGACGGTGGGCAGCGATTCCTGTGCTGAGGTGTTTGGCGTCAGCACATCGGAAAATTGATACAGATAAAACCCGGCACCTGCGACCACCAGCAGCATGATGCCAATAACCAGGAGAATTGCGTTGTTGCCGCGACGCATACGATTGATACCTTTCGCAAGAACTGCAGACTATGGGGGTGTTGCGTGCTATCAACCAGCACACGACAGGCTTCTACAACCACGCTTGCAGTATACGGGGTAACATCCGAACCGTAACGATGCCACAGCACCACTCTGGTTTGGTACTTTCGATAGATGGGCGCAAGGACTAGCGACGACGAACGGTCACCAGTTACCCGTAATGAGCCAGCGATAAACGCATGATGAGCAACATACAAGGAGGTGGTGCCAATCAATTGATTGACACCCACTCCTCAGCCGTTACCGGATGACAATGAGCCGTGGTCTATCCTTACGTTACGGTGCTGGCATCGTACAGGCGTTGTTCGGGCTCCCGCTCGCGTCGAATGGGAGCGACAGCAGCAACTGGGTCGATACAGTCGCGCCATTCGGGAACTGCGGATTGATGTAAACCGACGCCTGGCCTTCTTCGCTCAACGAGCGTCCGTTGCGTGTTCGGGAATACGTGCGGGTCAAGCCATCTTCAGGGCTCTTGACCGTAATCGACGGTTCGACCTTGACGATATATTGTCCAGCTTGCAGATTCGCCGAACTCGAACACTCCCGCAGCTATTGGTCGTAACCTGCTTGCGCCAGGTTGGATTATCCGGCTTGGTCAGCACAATCGTCGCATTACTCACCGTTTCCGTGATTTCGTTCGGCACACATGTGTCATAGACAATAGTTTCACCGATCATATCGTAGATCTGGTCCAGCGCACCGGATTCGTTAGCCTGGTAGTAGAACTTCGATCCACTGCTCATATCCGGTAGTCCCGCCGGGTTGAAGCAGCCGGTATCTCCAGCACGACAGGTCGGCGTTAGAGCGATGATAAAGATGTTCGCGCCGCTGTTCTTGATGCGGGTCGCAGACTTGCTGTGCCTGCCAGATCGGTCGTCCCGACACCGCGTTGTATGCGGAGTTGTAGCACGACATCATTGGTGCGTTGCATTGCCTTCGCGCGGGGTCAGTGAACCGGTCGGGCAAGAGCGCTCGCCCACATCTTTACCACATATGTTGAACACACCGTCCGTCGCGAAAACCACGATTTGTGCATACTTCTTGCCCGCTGGTGGTGTTCGTTTGTTTGCGAGCAGCGTCTCAACTGTTTCGAATGCGGTCGGTCCGGGTGTATACCCACTGGGTGTCATTGCAGCAGCTTTGGTTTGAATGACCGACCATTTCGCCGTCTTTGTTGCCACATTCAGTGCCGATGAGCGCACTGGAGCACGCAGTCTGGAAGCCGGACTGCACGACTGCGGTAGTACCACCAAAGGTTACGAATGCTATACGTGCGTTCGGGTCACCCTTGTCCGACGAAATATCATAATCGCGCACGAAGTCTTTGATAACACGTTTCGCATCATTGACGCGGGCGTTTGCAGCCTTGTAGCCAGTTTCACCAACGTCACGGTCTTGCCAGTCGTACGCCATCGAGCCTGATGTATCCATGATGATCACGATGTCGTAGGTCGTGGTGCCTGAGCTTTTGCCAGTTTTCCAAACCCGGTTATTCATTAGGACGTCGCCCTTGATGAGAATTGCTTAGGATTGATCGCGGAGAATCGGCTCTTCACTGCCGCATTCGGTCGGCGAAGCAACAGCGTTGCCGAGATAGAGCAGGTCCAGGTACCTGGTACCACCGCTGACCTTGGCTCCACGCAACATGAAATAGCCCATGTTGACCATATGAAATGCCGTCTGCGGGCTCGCCGCACCACCACTCGCGTCGTAAATCGGCAGCATCAACTTTGTCTGCTTGCTGATCAAGTAGTTCAGGTTGCTTTGCACCGTGGTATTTGCGATCGCGCTACCGCTGATCCAGTCGCCACGCTGCAAGATCGTCATCGGTTTGGTGTTCGGCTTGGCAGCATCGACCGCGATCGCCTCCAGGAAGCCGTCCTGCAGCGTTCCTGGCTCGATCAAGGCCGCGGACAACGCGCTGTTGCCCTTTTGAATGCTCAACGCAGTGTATGAGGTCGAATCGACAGTCTGAGTTTCGCCGCCCCAGTTGAGGAACGGAGCGTGCACACCCGAAATGAAATGTGTTTACGCTCGTCGTCAGAGGAACGCGTAGGGTCATGCCCTGCATGCTGCTGTTCCACGCGCCCCAGCGCGCATCAGAGAACGGAAGCGCCTGACCATTCGATTGATAGATGCGTACGCCCGGTTGTGTTTCATTGCCCGACGCGTCGGTTACCGGCTTCTGCAGCGCCAGCGGCACACCAATAGGGTACACCCCATAGCCGTAGTCACCAAAACATGCCACACCGTTGGCGGTAACACCCAGGGTTGGGCGGCCAACCACAGTGGCGAACTTGGTCTTGATACGTTCGTTCATGGTGACCTGCATGCGCTCGAGGTTTGCAGGCGGCGCGCTGTTACCGTTGACGACCGTTGCCATTTCGCCGTTCCATTCACCCAGCTGAGTTGACCTTACCGTCTTCAAGGATATAATCGACGGTGAAGATATAGTCCGACGTAATCTTCGTCCGGTTACCTGTCAGTGCGCGCTGAACGTCAGCCCACACTGCAGCATTGGTCGTGTTGGTCATCGCCGAAGCCATGCCAGCCTTCGCCCCAGCGTTGGAGATCGTTTGGACACGTCGTTGTTGCCCGTAGGCGTTGCCTACGTCCACTGATAAGGCGACCATCGCGACGAGTACCAGAATCATGAATGCCATCAGCACGGCACTCTGGCCTGACTGCTGACGTTTCTGGAAGTGCCTCATACAATTCCTCCCACAAACAAATAAAGAATATAATTGCTGTGCTTCCGGGGGGATGAGGCACAAGAACACAGCAATAGACTGTTACGATCCGACGACGATACGCCTTACCGAGATCGCACGGATGACGCGTAGATTGCCCAGAATCGGTCGCAAAAGAAACGGCCGATAAATAATTTCGGAACGAATCACGATATAACAGGACGAATTACTAACGGATTCGCCGGACTTACTGGCACCGAGATCACGTTGTTTACACACAGTTCGCGGTCGCATTTGGATCGAATGAATGCTTCAACGCGAATGTGCCACTGCCAGCAGCATCGATCTGGGTGTTGTCGGCCGCGTCGATCCTGACCATCGTGTCGACCATGTTTGATGCCACCCGACTCGGTGTAATCATCCTTACCGTTCGCGTTCAGGTCCAGCGTGCTCGCGACATGGCTGATCATCGCTCCTTGTTCGTTTCGGAAACGACGGCGCGCCTCGGCATTCGCGGCAGCAATACCGTCACAGCCAATCACGCTGGCACGATCGCTTCGGTTGGAAATCGAGATACGCGCTCGCCTCGGCGTCGAGTTGATCAAGTTCTGATATGACTTGTACATCAGTGCCAGATCGGCGGCCGCGCCCAGCAACAGAAAAAATGAATGTGATCGATGAGTGCCAGCTCGACGATTGCCTGGCCGGACTGTTCGCGCGACGCATCGACCCGCCCGAACACCGTGCGCAGCGCCTGGTCAGATCCTACGCCACAGCGACAGATCGTTTGCGTTATTGCCGGGAGCAATCATCGTTATATCCACGTGGAACGCCAATGCTGGTGATAGTTCGGCGTGACCTGAACGTAAAATTGTAAAAAGTTCCCGAACATTCGACTGCCAATCGGTGTCAGAAACGATCCACGATAGTTGATAGCGACCTCGATCTGATCACCGACCTGACGTTTGCCAGCCCGTTGGTCCCATCAGATTCGACTACCGTGGGGAAGAAAAATATGATGTTACTGGGCTGCAGTCGGCTCAAATACACACCTTTGATCGCTTCGAGTTCGGCGAGTTGTGCGCATTTGTCACTCGGATCATTTGGATTCGTCTGCGTCTCAACGGCGGCGTCTTCGATGCACGCTCGGAAGCGCGTCGCGTCGCGTTTTCCAGTTCGGTGTAGGTATAGATGTAGTATGCGATCTCGATGATGCCAAGCACAATGAATAGCAAAAACGGCAGCACAAGTGCCATTTCGACCATTGATTGACCTGGTATTCGCCGACGCATAGCCCGTTTCCTTCGTGATGCTATGAGGTGGATGACGGAAGTATAGAAGTATGGATGGTGGGCAACAATAGTCCTAAAGTCCCCCCTTGATGGTCCTGAACGCGTGGGCAGGACTATCCCTGCATATGACCTGCTCTGGTATACTGAGCGAAGTCACAACGGCCTGTGACGCGGCATGCATATGTAAGGACAATGATTAAGCGTTATGGCATACACAGGTGGACCCGCTCGCACGCGCTTCGCGCCTAGCCCAACCGGCTACGTTCATATCGGTAGCATGCGTACTGTGCTATTTAATTGGCTGCTTGCTCGCGGTACGGGTGGTCAATTCTTGCTGCGGGTCGAAGATACCGACCGCAAACGGTACGTCGAAGGTGCTGAAGAACAACTCAAGGCATCGCTGCGCATGATGGACCTCCAATGGGATGAAGGCCCGGATGTCGAGGGTCCCTTCGCGCCGTATCACCAGTCCGAGCGCTTGCCGATCTACCATCGCTATGCCGAGCAACTTGAAGCCGCCGGACACCTGTATAAGTGCTTCTGCACGTCAGAGCGCCTCAAACAGGTCAACGACGAAAAGATCGCACGCCGCGAGCCACCGGGCTATGATCGCCATTGTCGCTATCTGACCCCCGAAGAACGTCAGGCCGAGATCGATGCTGGAAAAGCCTATGTATTGCGCCTCGCGGTGCCGCTCGACGGCGAAACTGTGTGCCAGGACCTATTGCGTGGACCGATCGTGATCCAGAACCGCGTATTGACCGATCAGACGATGGTCAAAAGCGATGGCTTTCCAACCTACCATCTGGCGGCGATCGTGGACGATCACGAGATGCAAGATCACGCATGTGCTGCGCGGCGACGAATGGATCGCCACGTTCCCGATCCATGTATTGCTATACCAGTATCTTGGCTGGGAACAGCCAGTGTGGGCACACATGCCCCAGGTGCTTGGAGCGAGCGGGAAGAAGCTTTCCAAGCGCGACGGCGACACGGCAATCACCGACTATCTCGCCAGGGGCTATCTGGTGGAAGCGCATCACCAACTGTCTTGCGCTGGTCGGCTGGGGCTACGACGAAACGACCGAACTGATGACCCGCGATGAATTGATCGAGCGCTTCACCCTCGAAAAGGTATCGGCATCCGGTGGTGTGTTCTCGATCGACAAGCTCAACTGGTTCAACGGACAGTACATTCGCAAGCTTTCAACCGAGGATGTCGCCGCGCGCATCCTGCCGTTCGTGCAACAGGCTGGATTGGTTAGCGATCCCGCTAGCCCTGACGAACGAGCATATCTCCAGGTGCTGGTCCCGTTAATCCACGAGCGCCTTGTAACGTTCGACGAAGCGCCGGAACTGCTGCGCTTCTTCTTCCAGCGACCCGCCGAAGTCAACCCCGCCGACCTGGTGCCAAAGAAACTTGATGCTGCCAGGACCCGTGAGATACTCAGCGCAGCAGGCGAGGCCCTCAGCCGAGCTCGACACCTGGGATGAAGCCAGGCCTGGAGCAACACCTTCGTGCCCTGGCGGAACAACTGGAAATCAAGACGGGCGACCTGTTTATGGCGCTGCGGGTCGCCGCGACTGGCAGCCGCGTATCGCCGCCGTTGTTCCAGACGTTGCATGCCCTTGGTAAGGACGAGGTGCTTGCTCGCCTCGATATCGCTGTCGGCGCGTTGAGCTAGTCAGCGTCCGATGAAGACCGAACGGCTGTATTACGATGATCCGTACCTGCGCTCGTTTACGGCAACCGTAACCGAACGCCGCGCCGAGGGCGAGCATATGCTGGTCGCCCTCGACCGCTCGGCTTTCTACCCCGAAAGCGGCGGGCAACCTGGCGATTATGGCATGCTCAACGGCGTGCGCGTCATCGACACACAGGTGGAAAACGATGTAGTCTGGCACAGGCTGGACGGTAC
Organism: uncultured Chloroflexia bacterium; assembly: GCA_963782315.1. Taxonomy (GTDB): domain Bacteria; phylum Chloroflexota; class Chloroflexia; order Chloroflexales; family Kallotenuaceae; genus JBBSGA01. The sequence goes on along the minus strand of CAWAJS010000036.1, from coordinate 160,605 downwards.
GTTGGATGCCACCGATGTGCAGGGCGAGATCGATTGGCGTCGTCGCTTCGACTTCATGCAACAACACCATGGCCAGCACCTGCTGTCCGCCACCTTTGAAAACCTCGTCAACGCTCGCACCGTGGCGGTGCATCTTGGCGAGGAGTATTCGACGCTCGACCTCGATACACTCGACCTCGACAGTGCGACGCTCGCTGACGTGGAAGCCCGGACCAACACGTTGATCTGGGAAGATCGCCCGATTCAGGCGCGCTTCGTCGACCAGGAAACCCTGCAATCGTTCGCGCTACGGAAGCCAGCCGGAGCCTATGAGCGCGTCAGGGTCGTATCGGTCGATGGCGTGGATCACTCGGCCTGTGGTGGTACGCATCCTCGTAGCACAGGCGAGGTTGGCATCGTCGTCCTACGCCGAACCGAGCGACGCGGCGATACGTTACGCCTTGAGTTTTTATGCGGCAATCGTGTGCTGGCAGAATACCGTTGGAAGAACGCGCTACTCGCTGACCTTGCTGGAACGCTTAGTATCGGCGTACGCGAATTGCCTGTCGCCCTCGACCGCCTACGCACCGCGGAAGAACGAAGTCGTAAAGCTCTAGAGGTCGCCGAAGAACAGTTGCTGCATCACGAGGCGGTGGCGCTCCTGGCATCCGCCGAACAGATCCGCATCACGCCCGTGGTCGTACGTACCTTCATGGACCGCGACCTCGATCATATCCGACTTCTGGCGCGCCTGATCGCCGAAGGCGGCGGCATTGCGCTCCTTGGCATCGGCGGCACTAAAGCGCAGTTGGTGTTCGCACGCGCTACCGGATTATCCTACGACATGGGTGTCATCTTACGTCAAGCGGCAGCGGTCGTCGGCGGACGCGGCGGCGGTCGTCCCGAAGCCGCGCAGGGCGGTGGACCCGACGGCTCGCGCATCGAAGAAGCACTTGCACATGCCCGAATGATGCTGGATAGCTGACCCATCCAGCATCATAGTGTCGTAGTTTGCTCAGCGGGGACACGCAAAAAATTCAAGGCCGCCTGGTTGAACGCGTTCGCCCGATCCCACATCAGGTTATGCCCCGCACCATCTAACACCTTATACGTGGAAGCCGGATCGCGTGCGACAGCAGTTCACAGATGTTCGGCGGCACGAGCATGTCATATTGACCCGCCAATACCAGCGTCGGAGCCTGGATCGACGGCAACAGAGTCGGTCACATCATCTTTAAGCAACGCCCGCGCAGCCGCCCACAGATTGAGCGGCCCGGCGCGGAAGGCATCCCACACGATCGTCGGCACCATATCGACCGCACCATAGCGTGTAGCCTGCACCAATCGCCAGCCCATCGGAACGATACCACCACGGATCATGCCACTGGGAGCAGCAAGAACCAGTCGTTCGACGCGCTCAGCATGCAACGACGCGAGATACAGACTGGTATGCCCGCCCATCGAGTGTCCGACCACATGGGCGCGTTGCAGTTCAAGTTCGTCCATCAGTGCAGCAATACCATGGGCACTTTCGCGCAATGGTAACGGACGACTGCTCCGATTACCCGCAAAGCCTGCCAGTTCGATGGCATAGACCGAGAAGTGTTCCGCCAGCGACCGGTATGTTATGTCGCCACCACCCGACCGATCCAGACAGACCATGGATCAGCAACAGACGGCGGACCTTCGCCCTGCACCTGGTAGACCCAACGGAACGACCCTGCCTCGATATACTCGAACGGCATGCGTTTACGAGGTTTCACTAAGCGTATGCTCATAGACTACCGCCGCTCCAACCTGCCAAACCACACCTAATGTCGCGCCATACACAATATGGGCCAGTAACGGCATCCAGCCATGCTGTTTACGCTGGTTCCAGGGTTGCGGCAAGTATGCCAAGCGCAGGCACCCAACCCATATAGCTCACGCCCACACGATAAGCGCGAACACCACGCCGCCTAACCATCGCGGACATGATGGCGATTCACTTTGATCAATAGGCCAAACATTGCGCCAGCCAACCATACCAAACGCCCAATGTGCCAATCCCAGTCAACACGGTTTCCTGTTCCGATGAAACACGATGCTGCATATCGAGCGTCCTAGTGCGGCTTGCGTGCACCTTTGTGGGAGGAAGTTCCTCGTCGATAGTTACCTGTATCTTGTGCAAGCGCATGAAAGCGGTCATCGTCGTGGTCGCGGCAGCACCGGCGACGTACCATTCAGTCATCGCACGTCATCAATGGCCTGCATGATGTCCTCCTTCCAGATCGTCGGAATATCGCCCATAGCAATTTTTGGATCTCCAATATACTGCTAACCGTGATCGTGCTGCGACACTACGATGTGGGAGCGAGATATGCTATGCTACTTCCGCCATGAGTACTCGCACGACACAAACAACCGAACTGCAAGTTATTTGCCCGATATGCCGCGCATCGAATCGCTCCGACGCACGCTTTTGCCAGCAATGTGGCAGCGATGTACTGCTCGACGATATCTACCGCATCACCAAGAGTTCTCAAGTCTGGTGGGATGGGAACGGTGTATAAAGCCGTCGACGCAGCTGGTATCGAATATGCGCTCAAAGAGATGCACGATCACATTCGCAACGCAGGCCGAACGGGACGAAGGCATCATGCGCTTCGTCGAAGAAGCCAAGCTGCTGCGCGATCTCAACCATCCTGCGATCCCCAAGGTTTACCGCTCGTTCATCGACGAAGGCCGTTACTACCTGTCGATGGAGTTCATCTATGGCGAAGATCTGGAGGACATGCTTAAACGCGAACAGCGTTTCAGCGAGGATGTGGTGTTGCAGTGGGCCGACCAGTTATGCGATGTGATGGAGTATATGCACAGTGCGGGCCTGATTTACCGCGACATGAAGCCATCCAATATCATGATCGACCGTGATAATCAGGTGAAGTTGGTCGATTTCGGCATCGCCAAGCTGCTCGAACCTGGTCAGCGTAACACGATGGTCGGCACACCGGGCTATTCGCCACCGGAACAATATCAAGGATTGGCGACCGTGCAATCCGATATTTATGCGCTTGGCGCGACGCTGCATCATCTGCTGACAGGGCGCGATCCACGCGATCATCCGCCGTTCTCGTTTCCGTTCGCCACGACGCTGAATCCAGCGATCTCGATGCGGACCGCCAAGGCGATCGACAAGGCGCTCGCAGATGGAAGTCGCCGACCGCTTCCATACCATCGCGGAGTTCCGCAAAGCGCTGCCGATTCCAACAGGCGAGCGACTGCGGACGCGCACGTTCGATAGACGCGATGTAGCAGAGCCGCTGCCGAAGCAACGACAAGCGCAACCGGATACCACAACCCAGCAGGCCGTCGCAGCAAGCGCAGCCGCGCAACGCACCAGCACGCACCCCGGCGACGACAGCGCCACCAGCGCCGCGACGCAGGCCTGGGCGGACATTGCGGCGCATCCTCACCGCGACGGTGCTGGCGGCAGGACTAACAGGGGTCGGTGTGACAGTGCTACCTGACGTACTGCGCGCGCTCCAGTCGCTCGTATCCGATCCGGCGCCCATCGATGTCCCGGTGACCTATGCGCTCCAGCCATTTCGCTCGACAGTATCGGTGGAACTACCTGACGGCACGCCGCGTGCAGACGTAGAGTTGGCATTACAACAAGCCTATCTGACTGCCGGACAAGCACAATATCCTGGCGCGATACGCAATACAAATTCTCCGCTGGGACAGGTGGGCGACATAATAGAAAGCGAAGCCGTCAACGGAGTACGCACCTACACGGCGACATATGACGGATACCTGAGCGTTCCGCAAACGCCGTAGGCAAACATAGTGGAATCAGAACAACGATTGTCAGTATCAATCGAAAATTACCTCAAGACGATCTACTTGCTGCAACAGGAAAAGACGCAGGTAGGTACCACGGTGCTTGCCGAACGGCTCAACGTTAAGCCTGCTTCGGTGTCGGGCATGCTCAAAAAGCTTGGCGACCTGCAACTGGTAAGTCACACACCCTATTATGGTGTGATGCTAAGCCCCGGCGGCGAGAAGATCGCCCTTGAGGTGATTCGGCACCATCGCCTGATCGAACTCTATCTGGTCGAAGCACTTGGCTACACCTGGGACGAAGTCCATTCGGAAGCCGAAGAACTGGAACACGTTATTTCCGAAAAGCTCGAAGCCCGGATCGCCGCATGGCTCGGCAATCCCACTCGCGATCCGCATGGCGACCCGATTCCGTCGCTGGAAGGAACGCTGCCGTCGATCCCAATCATCCACTTTCGTCGCTGGCGGTCGGGATGAGGGCATCGTTCGGCAGGTGTTGGTACAAGACAGCAACCGCCTGCGCTATCTGGCTGGACTAGGGCTGGTTCCAGGTGCTGAAGTGCGGTTGATAGCACGCGAACCCTTCGATGGCCCGATCACGGTATGGGCAGATGATGCCAGCCACGTTCTCGATCCTCGTCTTGCCTCGACAATCATCGTCGAAGACAAACACTAGTGGTATACTACCCCTCGTGGATTTCAGCAGTCTCGACACGAGATTGCTAAATTCTAACAAACGATTTAACACAACGGTCACGATAACGCTTGACAGTCTTCATCGGTTTTTCGTTGCAACTCACAGTACTTCTCCCTCTGCATGTGTCAACTCTTTCTTCCTTCCACATGTGCTTGACAACTTCTCTCAAGGCGGCTAAGATATAGACGCTTAGCACTCAATGGATTGGAGTGCTAAATCGTGAGTATTTCAGGAGGATACAGCGCTTATGAGTTTCCGAGTTCGACCACTGCTGATCGCGTAGTGGTCCAGGCACAGGAAAAGGAAGAAAAGACCAGGGTGGCATTTTCTTGCCCGATACCGCCTCGAAAGAAAAGCCCCAAGAAGGCAATGTCATGGCAGTCGGCGAAGGCAAGCTGGATGATAGCGGCAAGCGCACCCCGGTTTCCGTGAAAGTCGGCGACCGCGTGTTGTTCGCAAAGTATGCCGGAACCGAAGTTCGGATCGACGATGCCGATTATCTGATCCTGGCTGAAAAAGACATTCTAGCCGTGGTAAGCGAGTAAGAGCAACACGCTCGCTCGTTCGCCATTTAAATTTTACGGAGCATAAGACACTATGGCTAAGCAGGTTGTATTCAACGAAGACGCACAGCGCGCACTGAAACGCGGCGTCGACATTGTCGCCGAAGCGGTCAAGACGACCCTCGGACCACGCGGGCGCAACGTCGCCATCGACAAGAAATTCGGATCGCCCACCGTCACCCACGACGGCGTGACAGTTGCCAAAGAGATCGAACTGAAGGACCCGCTAGAGAACATGGGCGCCCGCCTGCTGGTCGAAGCCGCATCGAAGACTGACGACGTTGCCGGCGACGGCACGACGACGGCGACCGTGCTGGCGCAGGCGATCATCACCGAAGGCATGCGATTGGTTGCGGCCGGTGCAAACCCGATGCTGATCAAGCGCGGCCTGGACAAGGCCACCCCGGTGCTGGTCGAAGCCCTGAAGAAGATGGCACAGCCAGTTCGCGACCAGAGCGAAATCGCCAATGTCGCCGCGAACTCCGCTGGCAACGACATGGAAATCGGCAAGCTGCTGGCCGACGTGATGGACAAGGTTGGTAAAGACGGCGTGATCACCGTCGAAGAAGGCCGTGGCCTCGGCTATGAGACCGAGTTCACCGAGGGCATGCAGCTCGACCGTGGCTATATCTCGGCCTACTTCGCCACCAACTCCGAGCGCATGGAAGCCGTGCTCGACGATCCCTATATCCTGATCACCGACAAGAAGATCTCCTCGATTCAGGAAATCCTGCCGGTGCTGGAAAAGGTCCTTCAGGTCACCAAGAACCTGCTGATCATCGCCGAAGACATCGACGGCGAAGCGCTGGCGACCCTGGTCGTCAACCGCCTGCGCGGCACGATCAACGCCGTTGGCATCAAGGCTCCTGGCTTCGGCGACCGCCGCAAGGCCATGTTGCAGGACATCGCGATTCTGACCGGCGGCACCGTGATCTCGGAAGAGATCGGCCGCAAGCTGGACAGCGCCACGATCGAGGACCTGGGCCGCGCACGCCGCGTCGTCGCGACCAAGGACGAGACCACGATCATCGAAGGCCACGGCGACGCAGACGCGATCAAGGGACGCATCGACCAGATCCGCGCCCAGATCGAGCAAACGTCAGCGACTTCGACCGCGAGAAGCTGCAAGAACGACTGGCGAAGCTGGCCGGTGGTGTGGCAGTCGTCAAGGTCGGCGCCGCAACCGAGCCGGAACTCAAGGAACGCAAGCATCGCGTCGAAGACGCGCTGCGCGCAACCCGTGCTGCCGTCGAGGAAGGCATCGTCCCAGGAGGTGGTGTGGCACTGGTCAACGTGATCAAGGCGCTTGAGACCGTGCAACGTCACCAACGAAGAAGATCGCCAGGCGATGCAGATCCTGCGCCGTGCGCTCGAAGAGCCACTGCGCATGCTCGCCCGCAACGCCGGTGAAGATGGCGCGGTGATCATCGACGCCGTTCGCCGCCACCAGAAGGAACAGAACAACCCCAACATCGGCTACAACGTGATCACCGGCGAGTTCGGCAACATGCTGGAGCTGGGCGTGCCTGATCCGGTAAAGGTGACCCGCTCGGCGATCACGAATGCGGTTTCGATCGCCGGAATGATCCTGACCACCGACGCGCTTGTCACCGACATCCCAGAGGAACGCTCCGCAGCCCCCATGGGCGGCGGCGGCGGTATGCCTGGTGGAATGGGCGGCATGGACTTCTAGCGTCGCGGATGCTCGCGTTGTGGGTATGGGGAGTGGCAATCACTTTCTCGCCCACGTTCGCAAGCATCCATATCAAAGAACCCTCCAGGATTACTCTGGAGGGTTCTTTGATGGTGTGAGACCTCAACGACGAACATTAATGGTGCCGTGATACGCAGCTAGGGAGCCGACGTATCACTGTTGTCTGTCGCCCCTATACAATTCGTTCGGCTACGGCCTCAAAATTACACCGCATGCGACTCATCGGTTACCGCTATCACGCATTCTAAATGGTCTTCGCCCATCCTCCTCTCCCTCTGCTATAATCGTGGGGCAATGGCTTCCGATGAAACAGACTTGATCAACCGCAGCCAGAGCGGTGATGTACAGGCGTTCAACATGCTGGTCGAACGCTACCAGAACCGTATTTATGGGCTAGCGATACCGTATGCTGGGCGACCCCGATTCTGCGGCGGACGCCGCACAGGATACGTTCCTTTCGGCATACCGCAACATCAAACGCTACCGTGGTGGATCGTTCGGCGGCTGGCTACTCCGTATCGCCACCAACACCTGCTACGACCAGTTGCGCGTGCGTAAACGACGACCTCAAACTTCGCTCGACGAGTTCGACCAGGATTCCGACGAGGCTCCACGCCAGTTCACCGATTCGAGCGAGCCACCTGACGAGCGCACCATGCGTGATGAACTCGCGCACGAGCTTGAACATCAGATACAGTTGCTCCCCGACGATCAGCGGATCGTCGTGATCATGAGCGATGTGCAGGGCTACAGCTACGATGAAATTTCGACCGCAACCGGTTGGCCGCTTGGCACGGTCAAGTCGCGCCTCAGCCGCGCCCGCACCCAATTGCGCCAGGTACTTCGCGCCGGGGAACTTTTACCACAGCAATATCGTCTTGATAGTAGCGACCATTGATGGCGAATGATGTGCTAATGATCGCTCGCTGTAAAATGTATGATTTGTCGCTCGTTGGGCGCTAATTGTTGATTGCTGACCATGACAAATACTTTGAACCATCATACATACAGATGATCGCAGCGAACTGCTTTCCGATTATCTCGATAACGCGCTTGACGTGGCGGCACGACAACAGGCCGAGCGAACCGTGCGGGATTGTGCCGCCTGCGCCGAGGAGCTAGCCGACCTGCGGAGTTTGCAGACGATGCTTCGGGCATTGCCCGCGCCGATGCCACGCCGGTCGTTCACGATCGATCCGGCGACCGTGCGCCCACGCCGCTTGTTGTTCCCGATCTTCCGCTTCGCTTCGCTGAGCGGCAGCAGTTATGCTGTTTGTGGTGCTTGGCATCGACGCGCTGCCAAGCAACGATGCCGCCACGATGCCGATCGACGACGATGATGGAGTCGCGAGCGGCGAAAGAGGTGGCACCGCGCTGGCGGTGCGGCAGAGTCTGCGCGGCAGTATAGCGCCACCAGGCCACCAGCGAACCACCGATGGCTGCACTTTCCGCGCCAGCCGCCTGCCGCGAAGGAACCATGGCAGCGGAAGCCGCCGCGGATGCAGCGCCAAGCGAAGCACCCTGCCTGCTGCCGCGGGATCTGCCACCGAGGCTGCCGAAGCTGACCAGCCAATTATGCCGATGGGCGAGGGCGCACAGGCGCTCACACAGATCGTCGGCCCAACCATCAGCCGAAGCAGGTGGCGAGCTTGCTAACGCGCCCGACACGCTCCGCAACAGCGACAATGCGGCGAGTGAAACCACACAACTTGATGCATCGCCGACAGAAGTCGTCGCAGAACCTTTCGATCTCTGGCGAACACTCGCCTATGTCCTGGCGGTGTTTGTCGATTGGCCTTGGCGGTGCATGGTGGTGGACAGCACGGCGCGGAATCTAGCCGCGACCAACCGCTGAGTGCGCTGTGGTAGAATCCCCGCACCATGAATACTTCCCCTCAGCATACAAATGATACCGGTGGATGTGGACCCGCCCGCATCCACCGGTTTGCGTCTTGGGCGCAAAATCGCGCTTTCGGTCATTTTGGGAGCGCTGGTGCTCGCGGGTCTTGGCATCTTCGCCGACCTGCGTGATGTTGGGACGAGCTTTGCGACGTTCGATTACCGTATGCTGGTGCCCGTGCTGCTCTGGACGATCTTCAACTATGTTTTGCGCTGGCTAAAGTGGGACTATTACCTGCGCAAACTCGGCTTCGGCGCGGGCGTCAGTCGCTATGATAGTGCGCTGCTATTCACATCGGGCATGGTGATGGCAGTCACACCCGGGAAGATCGGCGAAGTCTTTAAATCGTACCTGCTCAAACGGATCAATAACACCCCCGTCAGCGCCTCCGCACCAATCGTGCTCGCCGAACGTCTGACCGATGGGCTGGCGATGCTACTGCTGATGGCAGTGGGATTGAACCTGTACCCGGCAGCGCGCCCAGTGTTCTGGATTCTGCTGATGATTGGGGTGCTTGCGCTGGCAGCGTTGCAGTACCGACCGCTGGCGGAACGTGGTTTCGGCCTCCTCGAACGATTACCGTTCGGCTCCGCGCATCGCACCCCAGGTTCGCTCGTTCTATGCGTCGAGTTTCGCCCTGTTTTCGTGGCAATTGCTGCTCGTTTCGACGGTAGTGAGCATCGTTTCCTGGTTCGGCGAATGTCTGGCCTTCTGGTATGTGCTACATGGCTTCGGCGAACCACTGACGAGCAACCTATTGCTGGTGGCGACGTTTGTGTTCGCGGCCTCGACCTTGTTTGGCCTCGTGTCGTTCCTACCGGGGGGTCTTGGTGTCAGCGAGGCATCCAGCACCGGCTTGCTCGCTGTTGCTGACGACCCTTACCCAGGCGGGAGCGACCGCAGCGACGATCATCATCCGGTTTTGTACGCTCTGGTTCGGCGTTTCGCTTGGCATAGTCGCGCTGCTACTATTTGAGCGCCGCTATCGTAAAGTCCGCATCGAACGAATTGCCGTACTTTGACGCCGAAACAGTCCTGAATTCGGCCGACATCAACAAACCGTCTCAACAATTCATCGTATCCGTACGACATATTGCACACAAAATGCGTGTGGTATAATCCAGCGATGTATATGATGAACGCGAGGCACGCCCAGCCTTTGCGCGATTATTGAGGAGGGGCACTATGCCATTGGAAAAAGAACACCGCACGCAAGTGATCAGCGATTATCCAGGTGCATGGCACCGATACCGGCTCGGCAGACGTACAGATTGCATTACTGACCGAACGTATCTCGCAACTGATCGATCACCTGCGCACGCACGCCCATGATCATCACAGCCGACGTGGCTTGCTCAAACTGGTTGGTCGACGTCGCCGTTTGCTCGCGTATCTGCGCGGCACCGATCAGCCGCGCTATCGCAGCTGATCGAGCGTCTGGGTCTACGCGGCTAATTCTGCTGGTCCATTGATTGCAACAAGCTTGCTATGGGAAACCACAGTATAGCGAAAAAGATGTGACAACGAAACGCCCGGGGGCAGGTGTTGCCTTCGGGCGTTTGTGTTAGCAAGAAGTCAGAAGTGGGAGTACGTTAGGAATTGGAGGCTGAACGCAAGGACCCTTCTTGTAGGCAGCCTCCAGTGCCTAACCTGCTCCCACGTAGCGGACGCAATGGCGTTCGCCACAAAGGAACTAAGAGGGTATGGCAGAAGAACAAAAAGTGGCCCGCGTCCAGATGGAAGTCGCGGGCCGAACCCTGATATTGGAATCAGGGCGACTTGCATTACTGGCAGATGGTGCGGTCCTGGCATCGTATGGCGAGACAGTCCTGCTCGCGACCGTTGTCGGCGCGAAAGAACCACGCGAAGGCGTCGATTTCTTCCCGCTGACGATCGATTACGAAGAGCGCATGTATTCGGCGGGTAAAATTCCGGGCTCGTTCTTCAAGCGTGAAGGACGCCCGACCGAAACGGCGATCCTGACCGCACGTTTGACTGACCGTCCGTTGCGACCATTGTTCCCCAAGGGCTACGCGAACGATGTACAGGTCGTGATCACGACACTTGCGACCGATCAACTCAACGATCCGGGTCCGTTGTCGATCATTGCGGCATCAGCGGCGTTGCATATCTCGGACATCCCATTTGCGGGTCCGGTGGGAGCCGCCCTGGTCGGTTACATCGACGACAAGAATGTCGTCAACCCGCTCATGCCCGATATGGACAAGAGCCGCCTCGACCTGGTGGTTGCGGGTACCCGTGACGCTGTGTTGATGGTGGAAGCAGGCGCGCACGAACTGACCGAAGATGAGATGCTCGACGCGGTGATCGCCGGCCATGAAATGTGCAAGCAGATCTGCGACTTGCAGGATCAACTGCACGCACAGGTTGGCAGGGCCAAGCGCGAGTTCGTCGCTCCGGTCAAAGATACCAGTCTGCGCGACGACATCATCGCCTATATGGGCGACCGACTGCGAACCGCCGTCAACAATCCTGACAAGCATCAGCGCCAGGACGACACCGCCGCGCTCAAGCGCGACGTACTGGCGGAATTCACCAAGGACGCCGAAGAAACCGCGCTAGCAAGCCGCACCAAGACGGTAGATAAGGCGTTTGAAGCGCTGCTCAAAGATCAGGTTCGCACGACGATCCTGGAAGGTGGCGCTCGCGTCGATGGCCGTGCGGCACAGGAAATCCGCCCGATCTCGGTCGACGTTGGTATTCTGCCCCGCGTTCACGGCTCAGGTCTGTTCACCCGCGGACAAACGCAGGTGCTCACCATCGCGACCCTTGGTTCGCCCGGCGACATTCAGCGCCTGGATGACCTGGGCATCGAAACCAGCAAGCGTTACATCCACCACTACAACTTCCCGCCATTCTCGACCGGCGAAGCCCGACCATTGCGCGGACCCAAGCGCCGCGACATCGGTCACGGACACCTCGCCGAGCGTGCGCTGTATGCGGTACTCCCCGACGAGGACGAGTTCCCCTACACCATGCGTCTGGTGTCGGAAGTGCTGGCCTCCAATGGATCGTCGTCGATGGCCTCGGTCTGTGGCTCATCGCTGGCGTTGATGGATGCGGGCGTACCGCTGCACAAGCCTGTTGCCGGTGTGGCGATGGGTCTGATTACCGGTGAGAACGGTGGATTCACTGTCCTTACCGACATTCAGGGCATCGAAGATGCGCTGGGCGATATGGACTTCAAGGTAGCGGGAACGACCGATGGCGTGACCGCGCTGCAGATGGACATCAAGACCACCGGCATTACCTACGAAATCATGCGGATCGCCTTCGCACAGGCGCGTGAGGGTCGGCGGTTCATCCTCGGAAAGATGAACGAGATCATCAACACGCCACGCCGCGAACTGGCGGACACGGCTCCTCGCATCATCACCCTGCAGATCAATCCAGAAAAGATCGGCGCGGTGATCGGACCGGGCGGCAAGATGATTCGCTCGATCATCGAGGAATCCGGCGCGCAGATCGACGTGGAAGACGATGGCCGCATCTTCATCACCACAGCCGATGCGACTGGCGCGAAGCTGGCACAATCGCGCATCGAGGGCTTGACCCGCGAGATCAAAGTCGGCGAGGAATTCACCGGCAAGATCGTTCGCATCATGCCGTACGGGGCGTTTGTCAACCTGCTGCCCGGTAAGGACGGCATGGTCCATGTGTCGGAACTTGCCGAAGGGCGCGTCGAGAACGTCGAAGATGCCGTCAAGATCGGCGACGAAGTTAAGGTTATGGTTATCGACGTGGAAGCAGGCACCGGTAAGGTCAGCCTATCACGCCGTGCCATCCTGACGGGCGAAACCGCCGAACAGCGCAAAGCCGCTGGTGCCGCACCGCGACGCGGTGGTGGTGACCGTGGCGACCGCAGCGGTGGTGGTGACCGTGGTGGCTTCCGTGGCGACCGTAGCGGTGGCGGCGGTGACCGTGGTGGCTTCCGTGGCGACCGTGGCCCTGAGCGCGGCGGCGATGGCGGCGGCGACCGTGGTCCACGACCGGGCTTCAACGGCGACCGTGGCCCTGAGCGCGGTGGCGATGGCGGCGGCGACCGTGGTCCACGACCGGGCTTCAGCGGTGACCGTGGCATGGGACCACGCAACAACCGTAGCGAAGACTAATAGCCTTTCCAGCAACGAACCGGCGTCATCTGACGCCGGTTCGTTGCTGTCCACCAGGACATAGGCTTACACTGCTTCCTTCAGGACGGCCTCGATCGCCTCGCGGTCCTTGCGCCGGTGCTCCAACCCCCGTACGATCACAGCATGAAGTCGTCCCCTGCTCACCCCACGACCATTCAACCTGCCGCGCCAGGTCCTCCTCGTATAAACCCTTGAGCAGCGAAAGATAGCGCGCGTTGTTTTCCTGCAACTCCGCCAGGATGCGCGGCGACGAGCGCGACCGCCGACGCTCGTACGCTTCCTGCATCCAGGTTTCATACGGCATGGACGGCGCGGGTTCCTTGGATTTCTTCATGGCAGCGGCAAGCGCCATGCGGTCGGCTTCCAGATACGCGGCGATATGCCCCAGCACATCCTTGACTGTCCATGTTCCCGTTACGATGCGGTCAAACTGCGAGCCGCTCAGGCTGCGAGTGAGGGCATTCAGCGCCCGATTTTCGTTTCCAATGGCATCGCTCAACTCTGATACGCGCATACGATTGTTTCCTTCTATTCGACGAAAGACGGCTCCAACGAAAGACGGCTCCAACGAACGACGAACGACCAATGGAGAGCGAGGAACGGCAGGAACAGCAGGATAATACGATGTGCTATAGCTGAAACGTTTGTTCCTCTGCTCGTCTGTAGTTCGCTTTGTACTGTTGATATGACGTCATACTCACCTCTTTGCCGCAATTCCTGTACCCGCATCCTGTCATCATCACGTTGGCAGCATAGCATCATCGACAGCATCCGCGATCCACGTATACTACATAGGAACACATCCATACCACTGTCCCCTTGCCGACACGTCCGTTTCCGGTGGTCGGTGGTCAGTAGTCAGTCGAAGGAGCCTCCACGCATGCGGCACCCATTTTTCCTGCGTTTTTGCATCGCGCTGTTCATCTGCTTCGTGAGCCTGGTTCCCGCGCACGCAGCGGATACGACGTACCGCACGGCAACGACACGCTGGCGTGCGTCCAGCAACGAGTTTGGCCCGTGGCAGCGGTCCGGCGTGAACCTCCCCGGCGGCGGCAGACTGACCTTCGATCCGGCGGCGAGCGCGACGGGCAGCGATCCCTATCCCGCAGGTGGCTACTTCGGCGGCAACTTCTACAATGGCGGCAGCTTTCGCGTGGGCGAGGCGACAGGTCCAATCGTCGCTTCCACCTTCGCCTTCAAGGAGGCAGTGGCGTCGTGGAACGCCGCCACACCCGCAGGATCGTGGATGGAAACACAACTCCGTGCGAAAGTTGGCGACCGCTGGACGAAATGGTACAACATGGGCGTGTGGGCCGCCGATAGCTGACACGGTGCGCCGCCACTCCGTCGCGCAGCAGGACGACGGTGACGGTAGGGTTTCCGTCGATACGCTCGTTTTGAGCGGGATGGCGAGCGCCTATCAGGCCAAGGTGCGTTTGTTCACGACCAACGCCAACGCTGTTCCGGCGATCTCCGCCGTCGCGGTCGCCGTATCGACCACGCCATCACGACCATCCACACTGGTCACTGGCAACGAAGCCCTATGGAACCGTTCGCTCAACGTGCCGCAATGTTCGCAGATGGTGTACCAGGATGGCGGAGAAGTCTGGTGCAGCCCGACCTCGCTTTCGATGGTACTGGGCTTCTGGAAGAAGCGTGCCGGTCCCTGCGCCCCGCGTGTGCGTGCGACCGTGGCGGGAGTATACGACTGGCGCTTCGACGGACACGGCAACTGGCCTTTCAACGTCGCCCACGCCAGCACGCAGGGCATGGAAGGCTATGTCACGCGCTTTGCCAGTCTGCGCGAAGCCGAACCATGGATCGCGGCGGGTGTCCCCGTAATCATGAGCTTTGGCTGGCAGCAAGGCACGCTGTCGGGCGCTCCCGCGTCGTCGAGCAGCGGACATATCGTGGTGCTGACGGGTTTCGACGCGAAGGGCAACCCGATCATCAACGATCCGTATTCGCCGCGTGACAGCACCGTGCGCCGCACGTACCTACGCCGCGAGTTCGAGCCGCTGTGGCTCGAACATTCGGGCGGCACCGCGTATCTGGTCTATCCCAAAGGGTATCACGTCCCGCGCTAATGAATCACGTATGGAAGAAAGCCTACCGTCGGACACGGGCGCGGACGCTGAGGATGGCGCGGCGCAACGGCAGCGGAATCGCCGCCCAGCGCCGTCGCTTGCTGGCATAGTCGCGGATGCGTGCCTGATGCTTGGGCGTGGCGAAGATCGCCAGGATGACTTTGCTCATTGGGCAGAAACGCCGTCGCGCCGAGTGCGGTGAGCTTACGCTCCGTCCACAGCGACACATGATTCTCCAGTGGGTTGCGTTCGTCCTCCTGGGGAATCCAGAAGGCGGGCGTGCTGACGAGTACCACGTCCGCGACACGCCGGAGTTGCGCGATCAAAGACTGCGCGGTTAGCTGGTCCAGATGCTCCAGCACATCGATCAGCAGGGCGCATTGGTACGCCTGACCGGGTAACGTCGGCAAGATCACCTCGGCGCGGTCGATGAACAGCGTGTTATAGACCTGTCGTTGTATGGTGCTGATGTAGGGCGCGTAGCCTTCGATACCGTCGATCGTCATGGCCTCACGGTCCATCGTCCCGGCAACGCGATGGCGTAGCATGAAACCATATTGCCCGTAGCCAACGCCAACGTCGAGGACGCGACGATAGTCGAAGAATGAAACGAAATTGACGATCTCATAGATCTGTGACGATTGGCTAGTACCCATGGACAGTCCCTTCGTTGCTCGACCAACGTATGACTCCCGCAAACGTGAAACGACACCCAGCACCATTGTAACGGTTGACAGCCACACGCGTGCTGCTACACTGGCGGCTGATGAATAGCCAACACCAGCAAATCCGTATCGGCATCGTTACGGTTTCCTATAACACCAGCACCTTGCTCCGCCGCTCGCTTCAATCGAGCGTGTACGCGGAAGACACCGCGCCGTTCGATCTACGTGTGGTCGTCGTTGATAACGCTTCGAGCGACGACAGTGCGACCATGGTCGCCACCGAGTTCCCGCACGTTATGCTGATCGCGAACACCACCAACCGAGGCTTTGCCGCCGCCACCAACCAGGGCATAGCGGCAGTCGCCGCCCTGGTCGATTATGTCTTTCTGCTCAACCCGGATGCCTGGATCTGCGACGGAGCGTTGGAAGAACTCGTCGCCTTCATGGAGCAGCACCCACGTGTTGGGGCATGTAGCCCACGGTTGCGCTATCCCGACGCCCGCCCACAGGAAGGCGCGTGGCATTTCCCGACGCTCGCGATGGCCTGGTTCGACCTGTTCCCGCCACGCGGACCGCTGCTCGGACGCTTGTATGCCTCGCCGCTCAATGGGCGTTACCGCGAGGAACGCGACGAGGAGCCCTTCGCCATCGACCACCCGCTCGGCGCGGCGATGCTCATGCGTGCCACGACGCTGGCGGAGGTCGGGATGCTCGACGAAGGGTATTGGATGTACGCCGAGGAAATCGACTGGTGTTATCGCTGCCGTAAAGCAGGTTGGGCGATCTGGCAGGTGCCATCGGCACATGTAGTCCACGTCGGCGGTGCGTCAAGCAGCCAGTTTCGTGGGCGATCGTTCGTCGCGCTCCATCGCGCTCGTTTGCGCTACGTGCGTAAATGGTGGACGCCGCGCCGCCAACAGGCCTACGGCTGGATCATCCGGCTTGGCCTGCTCAAGGCGAACCTGCTTGCCTGGACACGTTGGCTGCGCGGCAGCACGTCGAGCGAGGAATTACGCGCACAACTCGCCGCATACAACGTCGTCACGCACGCCTTATCAACGCCCGACGTCGTATAGATATGTCGGCATATCCACAAACAACGTTTCTCCGTTGGTCGTTCGTCGTCGGTCGTTGGTCGATTACAGGAGATTCATAGATGAAGATCGCAGAGATGCACGTAACGCCCATCGCGTTCGGCGACCCGCCGCTCCGCAACGCAGCAGGACTTCATGCACCCTATGCCCTCCGCACCATCGTCGAACTCGTGACCGACGATGGGATCACCGGGCTTGGCGAGATAGCGGGCGGCGCGGCAATCACCACCGACCTCGAAGCGAGTCGCGATGTAATCGTAGGACGCGACCCGTTTGCGCTCGGACCGATGGCCCTCGCGCTCGCCGAGCACTTCGCCACTTCCAGTACACGCCCCGACAGCCGCAGGATCGCCCGCGTGTTCAGCCCGATCGAGGTGGCATGCTTCGACATCATGGGCAAAGCCACCAATCGTCGCGTGGTCGACTTACTCGGCGGCGCGGTGCGCGAACGCGTGCCGTTCGCGGCGTATCTGTTCTTCAAGCACGAAGGTGCAGGTGGCGATCTCGGTTTCGGCTCGGACGATGCGGCGACTGGGTGGGCAACAGCACGACAGGCCGCCGCGCTCGATCCCGCGGGTGTCGTCGCCCAGGCACAGCAGATGTGCCACGAGTACGGCTTTCGCTCGCTCAAACTCAAGGCTGGCACGCTCGACCCGGAGATCGAAGTGGCGACGATCTTCGCGCTGCGTGAAGCGTTCGGTCCCGACACACCGCTACGCATCGATCCCAACGCCGTGTGGTCGGTCCCGACGGCGATCCGCTACGGTCAACAGATGGCGGGCGTGCTGGAATACTACGAGGACCCGGTGCGCGGGCAGGAAGCCATGGCACAGGTTGCCCGCGCCGTGCCGATGCCGCTAGCAACGAACATGTGTACGACCGCCTTCGAGGACTTGCCGGGCAGCGTGCGCCTCAATCCGAGCAGGTGATCCTGATGGACCATCATGTATGGGGCGGGCTACGGGCATCGATGGAACTGGCACGTATCGGTGCAACCTTTGGGCGCGACCTTTCGATGCACTCGAATAGCCATCTGGGCATCACCCTGGCGGCGATGACCCACCTTGCCGCCGCCATACCCAACCTGCGCTATTCCTGCGACACGCACTATCCCTGGCAAAGCGACGAGATCATCGAAGGTGGTCCCTGCGCTTCGTGGATGGCGCGCTGGCAGTGCCGACCGGACCCGGCCTTGGCGTTACGCTCGACCGTGCGGCACTGGCACGACTGCACGAGCAGTATGTGCGCTGCGGCCTCACCGCCCGCGATGACGAGATCGAGATGCAGAAGATCGAACCGGGCTGGAAGTTCGCGGCCTCGCGCTGGTAGCGCAGGGACGCCGACGACGGCTCAAGCCGCGCCAGGGCTGGCTCCAATAATGCCGCATGGTATAATTCGGGTGGTAATTGGAGGGCCAGGGATACCGCAAAAGGCGATCGTTGGTCTTAACAACATGGCCTGTGTTTCGGTCGTTATCCTGAATTACAACACACGAGAACTCCTGCGGGACGCGATTCGCTCCGTCATCGCAGCCTCGACGTTTCAAGCAGTCGAGCTCTATGTGGTGGATAACGCCTCTCAAGACGGCAGCGCCAACATGGTTGCCGTCGAGTTCCCACAGGTTCACCTGATCCGAGCGCCGCACAACGGCGGCTTCGCTTATGGCAATAACCTGGCCTTGGCTCGTATACTCCAGGCACCACCCGCCGACGACCACTACATCATGCTGCTCAACCCCGATGCGACAGTCGCGCCGGATGCGCTCGACCTGCTGGTCACGTATCCCAAACAGCATCCAGAGGTTGGAGCCGTTGGACCACGGGTTATGCTGCCGGATGGTTCGCTGGATGTGGCGTGCCGTCGCTCGTTTCCCACGCCCGAAGTATCGTTCTATCGCATGACTGGACTTGCGCGATTGTTCCCACACTCCCGTCGCTTCGGTCGCTATAACCTGACCTACCTGGACGACGGCGAGGAAAGCGAGGTCGATTCATTGGTCGGGGCGGCGATGCTAGTACGCGACCGCGTTGTGCGCGAGGTCGGGCTACTCGACGAAGCGTTCTTCATGTATGGCGAGGATCTTGATTGGTGCTTCCGTATCAAAAGCTACGGGTGGCGCATCGTGTATTATCCGGCAGCAATCGTCCATCATCATAAACGTGCCGCATCGACCAAGCGGGCGATTCCGTCGATCCGCGCCTTTTATGACGCCATGCGGATGTTTCACCGCAAACATTACGCTCATCGTACGCTGAAGCCGCTTGAATCTGGTCGATCGAGGCGGGAATCAGCGCGAAAGAATCCTGGACACTCGCACGAAATGCCCTGCGGTCGCCAGAACGACGAAAGGTGAGCTAGCGCGTGCAGGAGGTAGTGAAGCAACCACACGAACCGGAACGCGTTCTGGGGCACTCCGTCCTCGTATGTTTCTGATCGTGGCCGCTGATCCTGGGCGATGTGATCGGCATCAACGCCGGATTCATCGGCTCGTATGTGCTGCTTTATAACGCCGAGATTCAGAACACCTACCAGCGACCGCCGGCGCAAACGATGGCATCGTTTCTGGTGCTGCTCAACGTCGCGTGTGCCCTGATCTTCATCGCCTATCGCCTGTACAGCATCAAACGCGCTGGATCGCGGGTGGACGAAGCCTATAAAGTTTTTGTGGCGACCGCCATCGCAACGCTGGTCGCCTCGGTGATCGGCACGGTCGTGCGACTACCATTCACGCCCAAGAATCTGGTGTACGGTTGGTTGCTGTCGATGTTCGCGGTGATCGTCCTGCGTAACATCTGCCGCTCGCTGCTCTATCATGCCCGTACCCGCGGCTTCGACCGCGCACACGCGCCCTGATCGTTGGGTCGGGTGACATCGGGCGCAGCATCGCGAACGTCGTCGGTCAGGCACCACATCTGGGCTACGAAGTACAGGGCTTTCTGTCGGACGATGACACGGTTGGCTCGGACATCGACGGCATTCCTGTGCTGGGCCACCTGCGCGATATTGGGCGGGTGGTGCGCGTCTGCGACATCAACGAAGTGCTGATCGCGCTCTCGGGCGTCCCATCGCATCGCGTCCTTGAACTGGTGGCAGCCTGTGAGGATGCTCCAGTCGCGATCAAGATTTATCCCGATACCTTTCAGATCATCACGAATAACGAAGTCAGTCTGGGCGATCTTGAAGGCTTGCCGCTGCTTAGCATCAAGAATTCGCCGCTCGACCAGCATTTCAACCGCATCCTCAAGCGTGGCCTCGACCTGATCGGCGCGGGACTAGGCCTGGTCGTCCTGTCGCCGTTCATGCTCTTTATCGCGCTGCTTGGTGCGCATGCAAGGCTCCGGCTCGGTGATCTTCGTACAGGAGCGCGTTGGCCTGGACGGCAAGCCTTTCGCGATGTTCAAGTTTCGCTCGATGTACGCGACATCCGAAGCGTCCGGACCGGGATGGACCAGACCGGATGACGACCGCCGCACGGGATCTGGGCAAATTTATGCGCCGCTATGCCATCGACGAACTTGCCACAATTCATCAACGTCGTGCTGGGCGAGATGAGTTTGGTCGGACCACGCGCCGAACAACCATTCTTCGTCGAGCAGTTCACCAAACAAATTCCACGCTATATGTTCCGCCATAAAGAAAAGGCCGGGCTTGACCGGCTGGGCGCAGGTCAATGGTCTACGCGGCGATACATCGATCGAAGAACGTACGCGCTATGACCTGTATTATGTCGAGAACTGGTCGCTGCTGTTCGATCTCAAAATCATCGCTCGTACGATACCAACGCTTTTCCGGCGTGACAGCAACGGATATTGATCCGTCCCAATCGAGGTTTCATGGATAATTATTATTGCGCTCGGCGCGGCCGTCGTCCTGGTCATGCGTTTTTGCCGTTCATCCTTGGATTGCTCCATCCCGAATGTTCGGCGTCTTTTTGCAGCAGCGGATGGCCCGCTTTCAGGCTCTGGTCGATGTTGGTGGTGGCACGCTGATGGTCATTCTGATCGGTTATTGCTGTTCCAGCAACGCTGGCTGCTGGCGATCGTGCTCGGCGCGATCAGTATCCCTTCCTTGTACGGTATGATGAACGGGCTACGCATTCTGGTACGAACGCCGCGTTAGCGCTCGATTCTTTCTACGTGGAGCAGACATGAACATAGAGAACCTGACGATCGCGACCGCACAGGCGCTGTTGCGTAACCGGGAAACGAGTGCGGTTGACCTCACAGAAGCAGCACTTGGCACGTATCGACGGCTTTGATGGGACGCTTACGCCGTTTCTTGAGCGTCGATCGTGAAGGTGCATTGGAACAGGCACGTGCTGCCGACGAGCGCATCGCGGCAGGTAGCGCGACGCCACTGACCGGTATTCCGATCGCGATCAAGGATGTGCTGTGTGCGCGTGGGACACGCACACAACCTGCGGCGCACGGATGCTCGAAGACTGGGTCTCGCCCTATGACGCGACGGCGGTAGCACGCCTCCGCAACGCCGGAGCGGTCCTGGTAGGGAAGACCAACATGGACGAGTTCGCGATGGGCTCGTCCACCGAAAATAGCGCCTTCTATCCAACCCGTAACCCCTGGGACATCGAACGCGTGCCCGGCGGGTCGTCGGGTGGCTCGGCGGTGGCAGTCGCCGCAGGCGAAGTCGCTGGGCGCGCTTGGCACCGACACTGGCGGCTCGATTCGCCAGCCAGCCGCGTTTTGCGGCGTCACCGGCCTCAAGCCGACCTATGGGCGTGTTTCACGCTATGGTGCGGTAGCCTTCGCCTCATCGCTCGACCAGATCGGCCCATTCGCACGTACCGCCCATGATTGCGCTTTGCTGCTCGAAGCCATCGCCGGGCGCCGACCTGAACGATGGCACCGCCGCGAACGTTCCAGTACCGAACTATGCGGCACATCTCAACGGCGATATTCGCGGGCTACGGATCGGCGTTCCCGCCGAATATTTTGTCGAAGGCATGGAGCCACGGGTCGCCGCCGCCGTCACACGCGCCATCGATACGCTGCGCGGCCTGGGCGCGACGATCGTGGAAGTTTCGTTGCCACATACCCGTTATGCGCTGCCGGTGTATTACATCGTCGCCCCTGCTGAAGCGAGCGCTAATCTGGCACGCTACAACGGCGTGCGCTATGGGTTGCACGTCGAAGGCGCGACGCTTGGAGGATGAAACCGAACTGACACGTGGCGCTGGCTTCGGTCCCGAAGTACGCCGCCGCATCATGCTCGGCACCTATGCGCTATCGAGTGGCTATTATGACGCCTACTATCGACGGGCCCAGCAGGTTCGCACCCTGATTCGGCGCGACTTCCAGCAGGTCTGGGATCGGGTCGACGTGCTGGCTGCTGCGACCGCGCCGAGCGTCGCATTCCCCTTGGGCGATAAGGTGTCCGACCCGATCGCAATGTACCTCAACGATGTGCTGACTCTGCCGGGAAGCCTGGCCGGAGTACCGGGCCTTATCGTTGCCCTGTGATTTCTCGGATGGGCTGCCGATCGGCCTGCAACTGTTGGGACGACCCTTCGATGAAGCGACGATCTTCAAGGTCGGCGACGCGTACCAGCGCGAAACCGACTGGCATACGCTTCAACCGGAACTGGTGGCGGCATCCTAGCGGAGCATCCGCACACTCGTTCAAAATAGTGGTTTCAGCGGTATACTACACAGCATATAAACGCGAGGATATAGCGTGGCGTCTCAGGCACTCTATCGCAAATGGCGGTCCCAGACCTTTGGGGAACTCGTCGGACAAGAACATGTCGTCCAAACCCTGCGCAACGCGATTCAGGGCGGAGCGGGTTGGTCATGCGTATCTGTTTACGGGTCCGCGTGGCGTCGGCAAGACCACCGTCGCGCGGTCTGCTCGCCAAGGCGGTCAACTGTGAGGCCGAGGTCGACGCGCAGACCGTGCGATCAATGTGAGCCATGCCGTTCGATCGCCGAAGGTCGCGCTGTCGACGTGATCGAGATGGATGCGGCATCGCATACGGGCGTGGACGACGCGCGCGAGATCATCGAGCGCGTGCAGTTTCGCCCGACATCACTTCGCACGAAAGTGTATGTGATCGACGAAACCCATATGCTTTCGACGGCGGCCTTCAACGCGCTCCTAAAAACACTGGAAGAACCGCCGCCTCACGTCTTGTTCATCCTGGCTACAACCGAATTCCACAAAGTTCCGGCGACGATCGTATCGCGCTGCCAGCGCTTTGTGTTCACACGTCATGGCGTGCGTGACATCGCCAACCACCTGCTACAGATCGCCGAAGCCGAGCAGGTGAGCCTCGAACCCGCCGCCGCCGAGATTATCGCACGTTCCGCCACGGGCGCGATGCGCGATGCACTGAGCGTGCTCGACCAACTGATGGCCGCCACCGATAACGCGGTTACGGTACTGGATGTGCAGGTGTTGTTGGGCGCTGCCGACAGCGGTGATGTATTACGGTTGTGACGGCGCTAGCGGACGATGACCTCGCTGTAGCGCTACGGGTGATCACCGAGATCGCCGACGGCGGCGCTGACATGCGCCAGTTTGCTCGCGATCTGGTCGATCGTGTGCGCGGGATCATGTTGCTTGCGGCGTCCGGCGATGCTTCGACACTCGATCTGCCGAGCGAAACGCTGGATGAGATGCAAAGCGTCGCCAGCCGCATCGATCTTCAACAACTGCTCAGGTGGCTCAAGCTCTTTTCGAATCTCGACCACCAACTCAAGAATAGTCCCTATGGTCAGCTTCCACTTGAACTGGCTGTAGTCGAACTGCTCGCCGTGCCGCAAGCCGCCCCAAGCACAGGTATGCCGTCGGCTACCAATGTCCGCACCGCGCCACGTCAGCAGGCCGCAGCGCTTCCACGCACGCCGGCACGCGCCGTCGCGCCGTGGAACCGGCACCACGCAAGGTGGAGCCAGCACAGACAGAACCAGCGTTGCACAAGGTGGAGCTATCACAGGCAGGACCCGCGCCACACACCGATTTAGCTGCAGAAACGACACCTGAAACCGCCGAGCCACAAACAACGCCAGCGCACAACGCCGTGCAGCCACTTCCAACCGCATCCGAGGGCTCATCCGAAACACCCACACAGGCAAAGGGTCCGGTAAGCATCATCGAGGTCGAGGACAACGCTGCCTTTCTGCTGGCTGATGTGGAGGCGATCTGGCCTCAGTTCGTGGAAGATGTGCGTGCCGAAGATCGTTGATTTACGCCCAACTTGAAGGCGTCATGCCGATCAACATCGAGGAGCAAACGATCGTTTTGTTGGCACGGCGCGGCAAGTGGCAGAAAAGCATGCTTGGAAAAGGAAAGCACCTTGCGTGTCCTGGAACGTATGCTAAGTAAGGCGCTCCAGAACGACCGCACGCATCCGCGTCACCATGGACGAACAAGAAGAAATGCCTGACATGCGGAAGCAGATTCAGCGCATGCGTAACGATCCACTTGTACGCAAGGCGATCAATATTTTTGAAGCCGAGATCATCGGCATCGACACACCCTAACAGCCATACGCATCAGCGGCATTCTGAACGGAGCCGCACAGAAAAGGAGTTCTTGGATGGACCGCAAAATGATGGGACAACTGCAACAGATGCAGAAAAAACTTATGAAGGCACAGGAAGAACTGGGCGAACTGACCGTCGAAGGCACGGCGGGCGGCGGTGCTGTGCGCGTTACCATGAATGGTCATCGCGAATTGCGCAGTATCTACATCTCGCCCGAAGCCGTCGACCCCGATGATGTCGAAACGTTGCAGGATGTGGTTACCGCCGCGTTCAACGACGCCTCCAAGAAAGCTCAGGACCTATCAGAATCCAAGATGGGCGGCCTCACCGGTGGCATGAACATCCCGGGCTTATTCTACGCCGTCACACCAATTCCGAGGAGGACGCAGGGTGCCTGTCACCTTGCGTCCTCCTCGGTTCGTATAGGAAAGGAGAACGGAGATGTCGAATGGCATGGACCATCTAACCGTAGAGCCGATCGCACGATTGATCGAGGAACTCAATAAACTACCGGGCATCGGCCCTAAGACCGCCTCACGCCTGACCTTTTTCCTGTTACGCTCCAATCAGGAGTATGCCCAGGCACTCGCCGAAGCGATCGTCGCCGTCAAGGAACAAACGATGTTTTGTAGCCGCTGCTATAACATCGGCACCGAGGAACTGTGCGCGATCTGCTCGAATCCAAACCGCGATGGTTCGGTGGTTTGTGTAGTAGAGGAGCCACTGGACGTGCTGGCAATTGAGCGTACCAGAGAATACCGCGGGTTGTACCATGTCCTGCACGGCGCGATCTCGCCGGTGGATGGGATAAATCCCGAGGACCTCAAGATTCGCGAACTGCTTGCACGCGTTAAGAGCGAGCCGATCAACGAAGTAATTGTTGCGACGAATGCGACATTTGAAGGCGACGCCACTCAGCAGTACATCGCCCATGACATCATACCGCTCGGTATCAAAGTCACACGGCTGGCGCGTGGTCTGCCGGTTGGCAGCGACCTCGAATATGCTGACGAAATCACGCTCGGTCGTGCACTCGAAAATCGTCGTGAAGTGTAACGCATAGGAGCCGTTACCCGTACCATACTATGTATCCTTATTGCTAAGGACCGTTGGGCTATCCTCATAGATCTGCTGACTGCTATACTGATTTTCGTTACAAATCATTTACATTTTGCTCGTGCATGGGTTTCTAGAAGCACCACGTACAACGAATGTAAAGCAGCAAACGATCATTAAGTATTAGCCCACCGGAGTCATCATGGTAGCCATGACCAACCCATCATCCATCGCAGCCAGGTCGTCCGATGTCGCACTTGTGCAACAAACCTATCATGAGATCGAACAGGAGCTTGGTTTCGGCATCGTCCCAAACATTTTTCGCTCCATGTGCGAACACCCACCATTACTCGCGGCGAACTGGCAGAAGTTTAAAGCGACGATCCTGGGTGGACAGCTGCCACGTTCGGTCAAGGAAATGCTCGGTGTTACCGTGTCGCATATCAATGGTAGCGAGTATGCCAAGGCCGTCCATCTGCATAGCCTGTCGGTTCAGGGCGTCCACGATCTATGGCTGCAACAATTGATCGCCGATGAGCTAGAAGAAGATACCCTTCCGGAAGCGATCCAGGCTATGGTCGTGTTCGCTCGCAAGGCGGCAACCCGTGCATCGGCATTGGGCAGCGTGGACACCAATGCGCTACGCGACGCAGGCCTCACCGACTCAGAGATTTTCGAGGTCATCGCCACCGTAGACCTCTTTCAGAGTGTAAATACCTACACCGATTTGATGGGCGTCGAAATCGACGCTATTTAATCGACATTGCCCCTGTTCGTAGCCAGAGAAAGCAATGGTCACTACTGCCCTGACACCTGTCTCGCCATCCACCACGGAAAGCCGCTCGGCAGTACGTGCCTCGGGGACTGGTCCAGCGATTCAGATCACCACGCTCGCTGAGATAGGCGTTACAGATCACGGCCGCCCGCACGATCAACGAGATCATGCAGGTGCTTGGAAGCAACGCACGCTGGATTTTGACCATGCAGCGTTGCTCGTTGGCGTTGCGGGTCCAGCACACCAACGACCTGCGTATGTATATCCACGAACGCGGCTCGTTAAACATCGTCCAGCGCCCCTTTGGGGTGTCCAAAGGTGGACTCATCGACCATGCGTTGGGACAGAACGTCCCGGTGAGGCTTACACGCAGCAACGAGAACTGGCAGCTTTCTGCGATTGATACCGAATTGCTTGTCGACAACGCACAAAGCGTACTGATGTTGCCGCTGGTTGCTGACGGCGAGGTCTATGGTGCGCTGGTGTTCAGCAGCACACGGCCTGATGCGTATCCTATGGAAACGATCGGTCTGGGTCGCCTGATCGCGCTGCAAATATCAAGCGCGGTTCGCAACGCGTTGTTGTTAGAGGACCTGGATGACCGTGAAAGCGTTATCTTGAGCCTCGCTCTGGCGATTGAAGCCAAAGACCCATACACCGAAGGCCACTGCCAGCGACTCGCAGCGTATGCAGCACGGCTAGGACTTCTGCTCGGTTTCGATGCTGCGCACCTTGCAGAGCTACGCATGGCGGCGATTTTACATGACGTTGGTAAAATCGCAATCCCCGAAGCAATCCTGGGGAAGCCCGGTCCACTCACGACCCGAGGAATACCTGACGCTCCAACAACATCCCGTCGTCGGCGAATCAATCTGCTATCCGTTGCGCTCGGCACGGGTCGTTGTTACCCATCATTCGTCACCATCACGAACGTTGGGACGGCAAAGGCTACCCTGATGGGTTAGCCGGGTTCGCCATTCCGCGTGATGCTCGTATCATCGCAATCGTCGACGCCTTTGACGCGATGACCTCGGACCGCCCGTATCGTTCCGGAATGCCAGTCGCCAAAGCTTTGAGCATCCTTCGCATGAACGAAGGTCCGCAGTGGGACCCCGCGCTGCTTGATAAGTTTATTCCCATGATCGAGGCCGACCAGGCAAACGTGTAGCATGACAAACGGCACAGGAGCGATCCTGTGCCGTTTGCTCCTATGTGTTCGCCCGCTTATTGGCTTAGGCTTCCAGCGTACTGGTGTCGCCTTCTGGTAGTCCGAGCGCCCGCGACTTGAGGACGCGACGCATGATCTTGCCGGAGCGGGTCTTGGGAAGATTGGCTACGAAATTGACCGCTTCCGGTCGTGCGATCGGTCCCATCTCCTTGCCGACATGCATGACGCAATTCCTGTTCAAGTTCGGGCGATGCCTCGAACCCTTGCCGCAGAATCACAAACGTATGAATGGCGTTGCCCTTGACCTCGTGCGGCAAGCCGATCGCGGCGGCTTCGGCGACGGCGGGATGCGATACCAGCGCCGATTCGACTTCGGCGGTTCCAAGCCGATAGCCCGACACCTTGAGCACATCGTCGATACGGCCGATCACCCAGAAGTAGCCATCCTCATCCTTACGGGCCGCATCACCTGCCGTATAGAAGCCGGGCAAGCGCGACCAGTATTGCGCTCACGTAGCGGTCTGGGATCGCCGTAGATCGTGCGAAGCATCGAAGGCCACGGTCGCTTGATCACCAATAGTCCATCGTCCTCGCCGCTGGCTGGCTGGCCTTCTTCGGTCAGCACGTCGGCCTCGATGCCCAGGAAAGGCTTGGTTCCCGAACCGGGCTTAAGCGGCGTCGTCGGATTGGGCGTGATCATAAACGCGCCAGTTTCGGTCTGCCACCAGGTATCCATGATCGGGCAACGGTTCTCGCCAATGACGCGATGGTACCAGCGCCACGCTTCGGGATTGATCGGCTCGCCGACCGAGCCCAGCAAGCGCAGTTTGCTCAGATCGTACTTCTGAGGCCATTCCTCGCCGAAGCGCATCAGACCACGGATCGCTGTCGGCGCGGTATACAGGATCGTCACGCCGTACTTTTCGGCAACGCTCCACCAGCGACCGGGATCAGGATACGAAGGCGCACCTTCGTAGATCACCTGGGTCGCACCCAGGATCAGCGGACCATACACGATGTACGAGTGCCCTGTAACCCAGCCCGGATCAGCGGCGCACCACCAGACATCGTCGGGCTTGATGTCGAACACAAACGAAAGCGTCGTGGCGACCTGCACCTGGTAGCCACCGCACGTGTGCACCAGACCCTTCGGCGCACCGGTCGTGCCCGACGTATACAGCATATACAGGGGGTCTTCGGCATCCATCTGCTCGGTCGGGCACGGATCGTCCATACCGGGCTGTGCGGCGAGTTCGTGCCACCAGACGTCGCGGCCTGGCTTCATCGCGATATCGTGTCCGGTGCGGCTTGAGCACGATCACCGTTTTCGACGACATCGGCAGCACGTTCCACGGCTTCGTCGGTGATCTTCTTGAGTTCGACGATCTTGTTGTTCATCCAGCCACCATCGCCGGTGATCAGCACCTTGGACTGTGCATCCACGATGCGCGAATGGAGCGCGTCGGTCGAGAAGCCACCGTAGACCACGGAGTGCATCGCGCCGATCTTGGTGACGCCCAGCATCGCGATCAGGAGTTCCGGCACACGCGAAAGATAGATCGTGACGCGGTCGCCTTTCTGCACGCCCTGGCTCTTAAGGATGTTGGCGAAGCGGTTGACTTCAGCCCCTAGCTCGGCATAGGTGAAGGTCTTTGGTTTCGCCCTGCTCGGACTCCCAGATGATCGCGACCTTGTCGCGATTAGGACCGTTCACATGGCGATCGATGGCATTATGGACGATGTTGATCTTGCCGTCGACGAACCATTTGTAGAATGGTGCATTGGATTCGTCCAACACCTGTTGCCAGGGCTGGTACCAGTCGAGAAAGCGGGTGGCCATCTCGCTCCAGAATTGCTCAGGCTCCTTGATCGTCCAGGCATACAGCTCATCGACGTTCGCGAATCCTTTTTCGCGAGCATAGGCCATGATATTGGAGTTCTCCGCCAGTTCCTCGGGCGGATAATAGAATCCCTGGCGCTCGCCTTCGTTGGCGGAAGACCGGGACATGTTCACGGATTGATTGCCATCTGACATCGAACGCACCTCTTATTCGGCTACGGCGACGAATACCACTAGCTGACCACGACGACAGCACCGACCAGTAGGCGCAGCCGCCAGACGTTATGCTCGCTCATGCGGACACACGATCAAACAGTACGTCATGCATATACCATGGCTTCCATTTTCCGGGCCGCGCTCCGTTGTCGGCTAGTCCGTGATTTCGATTATTGTCCCATGCTCCGCTTGAGAGCTTCCATTTCAGCGTCCAGTTCCTGATTGGCTTCGAGGTCCTCGAATTTCGATTCGAGCGTACCACGATTGAGTTGTGCCAGCGCGTCGGCACGCGCCAGTTGGTCGTCGACACGCTCCTCGAGTTGACCAAGCTTGTCCATGGCGTTCATATCGCCCAAGCCGCGCACTGTGCGCTGGATCGCTTCCTGCGTTTGAGCGCGGTTCTGCTTGGCGATGATCAGTTCACGCTTGGCGCGGGCTTCGGAGATACGCTGTTCCAGTTTGACCAACGCATCCTGCAATTCCTCGACCTGCTGATCCTGCGATTCGTACTGCTGTTTATAGCTATCGGCGAGTTTCTGCGTCTGGAGCTTGCGGCTCAGCGCCTGACGCGCCAGATCCTCGTCACCAGCGTTGAGCGCGGCCCCAGCCTTGCGCTGCCACTGATCGGCCTGGGACTGGTGCTCGACCATCTTAGTATGGAGTTTTGTCTCGTCGGCCATCGCCGACGCGACACTGACCTTTGCCTCGCTCAAGTTAGTGTTGAGTTGGCGCAGGTATTCGTTCACCATTTTTTCAGGGTCTTCGGCACGGTCGAGCATCGAGTTCAGATTCGCGCTGACCAGATCACGGATACGATTAAGCATCGGGTATTTCCTCCTTAACGTCCGTTCGTCGACGATCACATAGCCATACCGCCACGATATACACGGCACATGGTATGCCTTCGTCGTTCCGGCGTCAAACCTCAAAGTGGGCGCTTGGTGGGCATACCGGGCGGTCGCGGAAAACCAGTCGGCGTCGGTCCGGTCTTTTCCATCACCACCAGGGTGCGCGGCTCGACGCCGGGCAGGGTGACGGGCAACACCTGCCACAAGTTTCGCGCCCAGATGTCCCATCGCGCCGCGGGCAGCTCGCGGCCTCCGCCGCGCCGTCAGCGCCCTTGGGAGCGACGAAGCGCCCGCCGATCCGCAGTAGCGGCAAACAATATTCACTCAGCACTGGCAGCGCCGCGACCGCCCGTGCCACCACAGCGTCGTAGCGCCCTCGGTGCGCTGGATCGTGTCCGTGTTCCTCGGCCCGCATCGTGACGATCTGCGACATGCTCCAGACTCAAGGTTCCGCCGCACATGGTCGAGGAACAGGGTCTTTCTTGCCGATACTATCGCTTAGGGTCAGGTGCAGCGTCAGGCCACACGATCTTTAGCGGCAAGCCGGGAAAGCCAGCGCCAGTTCCGATGTCGGCGAGTGTGCGCGGCGGTGTCTCGAACGCTTGCGCGCATGCCAGCGAATCCAGGAAGTGCCGCACGATGATATCACGCGGCGCGGTAATGCGCGTCAGATTGACGTGCGCGTTCCATTCCAGCAGATCGAGCGCGTATTGCAAGAATTGCTCCTGCTGCGGCTCGTCGATGGTGATACCCCATTGTGCTGCGGTCGGCACCAGCAGCGTGCGGATTTCCCGCTCGATGTCACGTTCGGTAGAGGTCATAGTCCTCGATATAGGCGATTACCGCGTCGGGTAGTCTGATATCGCACCGGCGAGCCAGCGGCGAGCCGTTCGCGCAGAGCGGTAGCTGAAAGCTCCATCGCGGGACCAGCGACTTCGATCAGTCGTCCCCGTGCAGCAGGTAGGTTGGCATACACGGCGTCGAAATCAAGCACATAGCCCGGTCGTCGCACGATAGCGAAACGGCACAACGCCAGCAAATCCTCGATAGCACGCCAGCGGTGCAGGTCACGAAGCACGTCCGCTCCGGCGATGAAGATCAGTTCGTCGTCGGGATGTTGCTCCTGAAGCATGCGCACAGTATCGTACGATGTACGAGGTACCGCCACGCGCGATCTCGATATCGCTGACCACGAACTGGGGGTTATCCGCCGTCGCCAGCCGCACCATCGCGAGGCGATGCTCGGCGTCGGTGGTGTGAACACCGAGTTTAAACGGCTGTTGTGCCGCAGGTACGAAAAATACCCGCGACACGCTGCAACTGCCAGCATACATCCTGGGCGATCGCCAGATGCCCGTAATGAATCGGGTCGAACGTGCCACCCAGGATCGCGATTCGTGTACTCACAGCAGGATTATAACAGCCGATCGCGCAGCCTCATCATCGTTCAGCCGCTTCGGCGCCCAGGCGCCCTAGCAGCACATCGTAAGGTGCGGCAAGTTCGGGATGCGCCTCGAACCGCGCTCGCTCGAACCACTGGACGATATGCACCTGTCCATCAGTCCCGACTTCTTCGTGCGGTTCGCTCAGCGGCAAGCCCCACAGCGCGAGGCTTTCGGCATATGACGTACCCGCCGTGCCATCGAATTCGAGGCCGTGTGTGTTCCAATATTCGAGGAAGCGCCCGCACAGGCTGTGCCCAGTCGCGGCGAAGTAGCGACAGCCTTCGGGCGCGGCGGCGACCGTCGGGAAGTCCCGCCAATCGACGCCGCGTGCCGTAACGCATCGGCACCCACATGCCCCAACAATACATCGTAGGGCGCAGCGTTCTCGGCGTGAAGCTCGAACCGGGCGCGTTCCAGCACCTGGCTTTGTGGCTGCGCGGTAGTCGCGGCTTCGAGCGGATAGCCAAAAACGGGAAGACCACCTTCGCGTCCCAGAAGGCTAGAAAACGTCCGCTCAGCGATTGCCCTGTTTGTGCGAACGTGCGCGTCGCACCTGTCGGCGCTTCGGGGGCTGGCTCCGGTATCAGCGCACCATCTCCACCCGCTGCCGAAAGCGCATGATGTCCCCAACTATTGATCGCTTCGACACGCACGTGGTACGTGCCAGCCTGAGCGTACTGGTGAACCACCTCTGGCTCGTAGCTTTCGACCACAGGTGTACCGTCGCCGAAGTCCCAGCGATAGCGTATCCAGCGGGCGGGTGTATTGGTTGCCGCCGTCGCCGTGTACCGAGCCAGCATCGTTGGATCATCAATCGTCATGGGACCGCTCAGGCTCACCTGTGGGCGGTCGACATGCCAATACAGCAGCGATTGCAGCAGCGCTTCGCGTGTTGTCGTACCTGTATCATTGCGGACACCTTCGAGGCCGAATGCGAGGAAGGTCGAGCGATACGGGAACGCCAGCGTGCCATTCTCCAGCGTCGGCTCGGCGGAACGCGTCAGTCCGATGATACCGCCAGCCTGGGCGCCCGTGCTAGCCGCCCGCAGGATCGGCTGCGTCACGCGATCCACCAGCCGTGGATCGGTGTCCATCAGGCCGATCTCATCGATCGTGGTCTGGTTGCCCGCGCTGGTGCTTGCGCCGTAGGGTTGCTTGTCCGGCGTCGCGAGATCGACGACAATATTTTCGAGCCATGGCTGCGTTGCCGTACCGATTGCCGTGCGTTCGAGTGTCGTCGTACGGGTGTACACATCGTCCTGCACGAATCGCGCACCCAGGTAGCTGTGATACAGATCCGAACGCTGGTAGCTCGGATCAGGTGCCGCGTTGATATCGGACGCCCAGGTCAGATCCTGTCCGGTGGCGATCAGATTGCCACCCGCCTGGAGATAAGCGATCATCTGATCTTGATCGGTGGGCGTCAGCGGCGTCGGCACCGCGAACGACCCGCTTGGATAGGCGTTATCGCCCGTGAACCAGAGGACGATACTATGCTGCTGCATTTCTTCGAGTGGTGGCAGCGTCCGCGTTTCTCCTGCCAGCGCATCCAGGTCGCGATACGTGTACGATACGCCGAGATTGTCCAGCAACTCGGCATAGTACGCTGCATAATCGCGCAGTTCCAGGCTGGTGCTACCATCGTTATCCAACAGCAATACTGTTGGGCCACGCACGGCGGGCATGGCGATCGCGAGCAGCGGCAGATGCAACGGGTGTGGCCCATCGAACGCGACCGTTCCGGCATAGTTGCCAGCAGCGGCGGCGATAGGTAGTTCTAAAGCGATTGTGACCATTGCCGACGCTCCTACGCCAAGTGTGAGTGTCGGTGGCGTAACGACAACCCGAACATCGCTCGGTCCCGCCACGTTGGGGGCGAGCGTGTAGGTTTGAGTTTGCCCACTCACATTGCGGACCCGTGTCGACAACGAAACTGTTGTCGGGCGTTCCAGGCTTGGCACCAACCGGCCAAACGAAAGGTTCGGGCGGTCAAATAGCAATCCAGGAGCGATGGCTCGGGCGAGGTCGATACGTCCCGCACCCTGTTCGAGGATATCGGCTGGTTGTTCACGGTCTTCGTCGAGTGTCACGCTCATCGTGGCAGTCGACATCAAGGCCGACTTGATATCGAGTGGCGACCAATCTGGGTGCGCTTGCATGAGCAACGCCGCGCCACCCGCGACATGCGGCGCAGCCATACTGGTGCCCGACACCTGCCCGAAGCCAAGGTGCGGAGCCAGCCCCTCACCTGTAGCAAAGCCGGACGACAGGATGTTGACGCCCGGGGCGACGACATCCGGCTTGAGCGAACCCTGGAAGGTTGGACCACGCGAGCTAAACGCAGCCAGTACATCCGGCGCGGTGTCGATCACGCGACCTCGCGGATCAAGTTGCACCTGTGCCGCTTCACCTGTCCCCGCCCACCATGCGGTCATGGCGATGCCAAGCGACCGCTGCACGAACACCGCCGGAATCGTAATGCGGTCGGAGGTCGCATCCGGAGCCATTACGACCAGCGATTCGCCACCCGCCGCAGAGTTATAGACCATTGCAGCCAACGCTCCCGCCGCCTGGACATTCAACACCTTGACGGTAAAGGGGCAGGTGCCGCGCTCGATCAGGGCGATCGTGCCTGCCAGCGATCCAGGTGGCAGCGCATCACAGGCCAGATTCGAATTCGTGACCGACGCGACCGGACGGTACGGTGCTGGCCCAAAGATCGTGTCCGTAATCGGTGCACCGAACGCCGCTGCTGTGTACCGCCGCCCACGCAAATCGTCCGGTACGCCTTCCGGCGCGACGACATCGACGAAACTCGCTACGATAGTCTGGGGCGAGGTACTCGCCCCGACGGATATCAGCTTATCGCTGAAAGCGGGCGAACCGGCGGTGCCTGGGTTTGGTCCATCGTTGCCCGCCGAAAAGACCACCGTTACGCCAGCATCGACAGCGGCGTTGGCGGCCTGCGCCAATGGGTCGGCGGCGGGATCGGCATCGGCGAGGCCGCCCCAACTGTTGTTGATAACGTCAGCACCGTCGCGAACAGCATCTTCCAGCGCCGCCAGAATTTCGATCGTGCCGCCGCTGCCGGAAAAGATCGATTCATTAGCATAAAAGATCTTATAGCTGAGCAGATAGGCGCGTGGTGCCACACCCGATAGCGGCACCACGAGGCCAGCGACCGTGGCTTGCGTGTTGTTTACGCCCGCCGCGATACCGCCGACGTGCGTACCGTGACTCGAATCGTCGGGACCAGGCCAGGGCGTTTCCGACCCCTCCAGCGGCGGCAGGTCGGGGCGAAAATACGAACGCGCCACGATCACTTTTGGCGTTGTATACGCCACGTCTCCGCGAGGAAACCCAGCCGGATAGCTGAACCCAGCAGGGTTGAAGAAGGCATTGTCTGCCCGCACGCCGGAGTTGATGATCGCGATCTTGATACCGGCACCCGCGTTGCCGACGCCGCCAATCGCTACGTTATTCCAAACAGCGGGCGCGCCAATCTGCCCGACGCTGGAAAACAGGTTGGGGCTATAGTACTGCTCAGGGTAGACAGCAGCGACGTTGGGCATGGCGCGGATACGTGCCAATGCTGTGCTGTTGGCGTTGGGCAACATGACACCCAGGCCGTTGAACAACGTATCATAACGCTGGTGAAGTTGTGCGCCGGGAAAGGC
Source organism: uncultured Chloroflexia bacterium (assembly GCA_963782315.1). Taxonomy (GTDB): domain Bacteria; phylum Chloroflexota; class Chloroflexia; order Chloroflexales; family Kallotenuaceae; genus JBBSGA01. Next base: position 125,400 of record CAWAJS010000036.1, on the reverse strand, counting down.
TTGCTGTAATGCTCCAAAGGTTATCTGCTGCTCGGCTTGAAGCTGACGGCGGTAGTTCAACGCGGCAGGTGCATCGACCTGCAGTTTGCTTGTCGTCGCCGAACGCAACGAACGCAAACTGGCGTTGGCGGCACGTACGAGTGATGGGGTTCGAAGCTGAACGATCCACCGCTGCGGTACGCTGCGCGTCGCCGGACGGTCAGTGGCCCAGAACGGTCCCGCATGCGTAGCGGGTTGTAGCAACGGACCGGGGTTAGCATAGGCCGGAGGCAGGATCGGCAACAACAGCAGCAACAGCATCACGACGACCGCAAAACATGCTCGCATAGTCAGACCTTCCTTTCAGGAAACCAGCAGTCGCCTCGTATCTCGACCACGAGTGATCGAGCGAGATATTGAATACAGATTCGGAGTAGAGGCGTAAAACGATGGTACAGGACCGCCGTCGTTCGTGCAACCGGCACAAAAAACACCGAGGTACATAATGTACCTCGGTGTTGATTCGCGCATCACATCTATCAGCGACGGCGGCGGTTCTCCATCTCGATTTTCAGCCCTTCCTGGAACAAGTCCCAGACCAGCCACCCGATCGAATGACGGTCACCATCGGTCAGATCCTCAACGTAGGGGGCCACGAGTTCGACCACGTCCTGCCGCGATAGTCCGTATACCTTGCGCTCCATCTTCGAGTATAACTGCGACGCTAGCAGATCGGCGAGTTCACGTAGATCGAGTTCGGGGAGGCCATCCCCAGTCGAATAAAAATGACCATGCACCGCTTAGAATCCGCGCCGTTCCTCGGCGTATTGTTGTGCGGGGCGGGCGGGCATGGTCTGTGGGCCCGTTTGCGCGGTCAGGCGTGCACTGCTCTCGCTGTTCCGCTGGGCGTCTATTGGGCAGCAGTGATGTATCGGTCAGGGCTTCGCTGATGAAGTCAAGATAGCCTTTGATCTGGTCGTTGTCTTCCAGTGAGCTAAACGGTACCGTCGCGCCCGACACGCTTTTGACGCTCGAGGCGATCTCTTTCATCGTGCCGTCGATGCCGCGTACCAGGCCACGCATGACCGAGGCCAGTTCCTCGCGTTCCTGAACGGTCAGGTTCGCGAACCCGATCAGCGCCTTCTCTTGTGCGCGCAGCAGGGTGTTACGCAGAATCGCGATATCGGCCTGGGTTTGCAATTCGTAGCGCTTGACCAGATGCGCCTGACGTACCTGCTCGACAAGCTCATCAGATGTGACAGGCGTCCACAGCAGTGCAGGAATGATCACGAAGCCGATGATACCTACCAGCACCTGCGGCAACACGTAACCGCTTTCTGCGACAACGGGTTGCGCCGACCACCAGGCATACTGAATATCAAAGGAATAGTAGAGCAAAAAGAGCGCAGCAGCAGTAATAACAGTATAGCCGGAGGTGCGTGCATTGATCTTTTGTAGCAGCATTCCGGCGGGCGACCACGGAATCAGGAATGAAACAAGCGACGGTGGTGCCAGCACCAGAATCGCAGTGAACGCCATAGCAATAAGGGTATTAGAGGTGAGTTGGCTTTGGACCCCCCACCAATAGGCAGCAGAACCGATCATCGCGACAACAGCAAGGATTGCCAGTCCTGTTTTTGCCGTGAACTGCCAACCACCGCGGCGGCGTTGTCCGCCCCGCACCATATCCAAGTAGCGACTGCTCATCCGATACCTTCCTTTTGCCGATCTATCTGCACCTTATCGCCTGATACCACTACACTGCGAAAAACACATAAAATATAAAACACAGACGTAGCTTAGGCTACCTCTGTGTTATGTCACCGGTTTGATAAACGAAAACTTCAGCCCATTCACCCTTGCCAGCATTCTGCATGCGTTGCAGAATTGGTTCCGGCACGATGATGCCATAGGCCTGGTTAACATGATAGGGAATTTCCAGCGCCCCGATCCACTGTCCTTTGATACGAAAGCTCGCCTGAGCCGAAAACTCACCGCGTAATTCGCCGATGGGCACCAGTTGACCGAATAATGGATCGAACCACCAGACGATTTCGCTACCCGAACTAACATAGGGCCGGGCAGCCTCGAATGGGGTACGATCGACTTGCATATCGCGCCAGCGCTGTTCCATATCAGCGGCAGAAGGCAGTTGGACGTTCGCGAGTGCCGGATTGATCGTCGGCTCTGCGGCTGGCTCTGCTGGTGGCTGCTCGACGGGCGCTGCTTCGTTCGGCACAGCCTCAACTGGCGGCGGGACGACCTCGCCTGCGACCGTCGCTACCGGATCAATGGCGACACCAGTATCCGGCTGCGTTTGCTCACCCTTTGGCTCAACGCTCGATTCCAGCGTCGGCGAAGGTAGCGCAGCACTATTTGGTGCAGTCGCATCGGTGCGGAGGACTCCCCCACAGCCGGTTAGACTCACACTAACGACTATCATTGTGGCAGCGACGAAACGTTTGCTATGCACCGGACTTTTAGTTTCCTCAATCCTCATCATGTATTGTACATGTGAGCAGCGTAGACAAGATATGCAAGAAGTCCCTAGCAGGGACCGTACCTACTACACAGTGTACTATGGACTCCACGCTATAGTACCATGGAACAGATAAACACGAATAGTCCCATCCTTTGGGACTAGAGCGACTCTTGGTTCGATGGTAGCATGTAGTATACCACGCCGAGCGTGCAACTTTAGAACATTTATGCTACGATATTTCGCTATATGAATATGCATGCGGCAGACCTCAGCACCCCTGATTGTCCAGAACGATTTCACGATTCTTCTCGATACCCATACGCGCGATGCTGAGATCGTGCGTACGCTGATTGGTCAGTTCTCTGACCTGCTCCGATCGCCCGATCACGTCCACTTTTATCAGATATCCCCACTGTCGTTATGGAATGCCGCCGCCGCTGGCGTGTCACTCGACGCGATCATGGATACCCTCAGTCGCTACAGCCGCACCAACCTTCCCCCCGCTGTCGTCGCCGGAATCGCCGACTACATCGGGCGCTATGGTGTATTGCAACTGGTCAGCGACGACGACCGCCTGGTGCTACGCAGCCGCGATGAGGCGCTGCTAGGCTGGATCGTTGGACAACCACGGATCAAGCCGTTCGTTCGGCGCGCACGACGCTGAAGGGAATGTCGAGATCGACCCGGCGGCGCGTGGCGACCTCAAGCAAGCACTGGTAGAGTTGGGGTATCCTCCCCATGACATCGCCGGATACGCGGCTGGTTCGCCGCTCGACCTCGAACTACGGACGCAGACCGCACATGGCAAACCATTCGGCCTCCGCGCCTATCAGATCGAAGCGATCGACGCCTTCTATCAACGTGGTGCAGCCCAGGGTGGTTCGGGCGTGATCGTGCTTCCCTGCGGCGCGGGCAAGACGATCGTCGGGATCGGCGTGATCAGCACAACGCGTACACACACCCTGATCTTGTGCGCAAACACGGTATCGTTGCGCCAATGGATCGCAGAACTCGCTCGACAAGACGACGATCCGACGCGATGATATTGGCGAGTATTCGGCGGACCGCAAGGAAATTCGCCCGGTCACGCTGGCGACGTACCAGATGCTGACATATCGCCCGTTCACGGTTGATCAGACGACGGGCGAGGTAGGCATCTTCCCTCACCTTAGTCTGCTCAAGCAAGCTAACTGGGGCTTGCTGATCTATGACGAAGTTCACCTGCTACCAGCGCCAGTGTTTCGCGCCACCGCCGACCTGCAGGCACGTCGCAGGCTTGGCCTCACTGCGACCCTGGTGCGGGAAGATGGGCGCGAACGCGATGTCTTTTCCCTGATCGGTCCCAAAAAATATGATCTGCCATGGCGTACGCTCGAAGCCGAAGGATTCATTGCCGAAGCCCGCTGCACCGAAGTACGGGTGGACATGGACGCCGACCGGCGCATGCGTGCGGCGCTCAGCGAGACACGACAGGATGCCTATCGCATCGCTGCCGAGAATCCATATAAGATCGATGTAGTGCTGGCGCTCGATCGATACCATCGCCTCGATCATGTGCTTGTCATCGGACAATACATCGACCAACTCGAAGCACTCGCCAAACGGCTCGATGCGCCGATGTTGACCGGCAAGACGCCGAACCAGGAACGTGAACGATGGTTCGCGGCGTTTCGGCGCGGCGATGAGCGTGTGCTGATTGTGTCGAAGATCGCGAACTTCGCGATCGATCTGCCCGATGCCGACGTGGCGATCCAGATTTCCGGCACCTTTGGCTCGCGTCAGGAGGAAGCGCAGCGGCTGGGACGTATCCTGCGCCCCAAAAGTGATGGTCGTACCGCTCGCTTCTATACGCTCGTCACCCGCGATTCACGCGACCAGGAGTTCGCCGCCAACACGCCAATGTTTCTGGCGGAACAAGGCTACCGTTATGAAATCGTCGATGCCCTAGACGTTCTATAAAAGTTATAGCAAGTACACAAAGCGCTCAAAGCAGGGACACACACGCTATACATGCCTGACAGTTTCGTGGAATTGTTTGCCAACAGGCGTAGTACAACGTATTATGCATGACGTGTTCCCACAGGCTTGAAGCTCTGGAGAAAGTCAGGGTCGTTCAAAGTCGTAAGCTTTGTATAAAACCGGGGACCCCACGTTCGGATCATAGGAATCGTTCCGTATGCTGAAACGATGATTGCGCCTTGAAGGCAACCGCTCAGCATGGCAACATCGAGACGTGAGCCACGCGAAATCGGACGTTGACGGAACCCTGGGTGAAAGTAAGCAATTCATGCAACGCCTCCCAAATCCTTATCGAAATCCGATGCAGGTCGCTATCTATGTAGCGCTACTGGTGTTATGGGTTGTACTTACCTACGACACCTATGGTTCGTGGATCGATCGGCAATCGACTGTCACGCGGGCGCTTGCGGCGGCGGCTGTCAGGCCTACCGCCTTGCCAACCACACCCCCGCGATTGCCAGCGGTTGCTCCTGCCACCATCATGCCAACACTCACGCCGACGCCGATACAGCCCGTCGCTATTCCGACAGCACAACCAGTAGCGGTCACACACCCTAAAACGGGGCGATTGATCGCGGCCTGGTTGCCGACGACCTTTGATGCCGAGGCGGCACGCGCCTCGTTTGAAGCCAACAAAGATATTCTGGATGAAGTCAGCCCGTTCTGGTACACCACTGACCCCACCAGCGGCCAACTGGTCCCCGAATCCGGCGCACGCGATCGATCGCTTGTCGAGGCAGCACACGCGGCGGACGTACTCGTGATTCCATCCATTCATAACGTCTACGATCCCACGGCAATCTTGCCGATCCTCAACGATCCCACCCGACGTGCCACGCATATCGCCGCGATCATGCAGGAGGTACGTGACTATGAATTCGATGGTATCGATATCGACTACGAGATGCTTCCATCATCCAGCAGCAATGGCTATAGCGACTTCATGCGCGAACTTAGCACGGCGCTGCATGGGGAAAACAAATTGCTGACGGTCGCGGTGCATGCCAAAACGGCGACAGAAGATGGTCTGGGTGAATATCAGGACTGGACACTGCTGGGGCAGGTTGCCGACCGTGTACGCATCATGACCTACGACCTGCATTGGATGGGCGGTACCTCCGGACCGATTGCTCCTATGTCATGGGTCACCACCGTATCAGAATACGCTCGCACGATGATTCCCCCCGCGAAGATTCAGCTTGGGATTCCGTTCTACGCCTATAACTGGGGCGAGGGCGAGATCGCTTTGCCACAGACCTGGACCGACGTTCAGAAGATCATCCGTGAACTCAAAGTCGAAGTGAACCTGCGTGAACAAGACGCACAAGGACAGGTCGAAGAATCCTATTTCACCTATCGTGAAAACGGCAAGATGCGCGTCGTATGGTTCACCACCTACCGCAGCCTCCTGTCGAAACTACACTTCGTCAAAGCCGAGGACCTGGGCGGGATCGCGATCTGGCGACTTGGCAACGAGGACCCACGCAACTGGGCCGCGATTCGTGAGGAATTCATCAACGATGCGGAGTTATACCGTAGCGTCGATGCATTACTGCCCGATCACTGATGTCTGACCGAGCAATAAAAACATTCGACGCCGAGGCGCAAGACTATTACATCCGGGGCACGGGCGCTGCTCGCGGCGGGCAGCGAACCATGGCGACACGCATGTTACGTGAAGCAATCCGACTCAATCCCTATCACGAACACGCGTGGCTCGCCCTGAGTGATGTACTGGACGACCGCGATGATGTACTCTTTTGCCTGCGTAGCGTTCTCCAGATTAACCCGCTCAATGATCGCGCCCGCACAACCCTCGAACGTCTCGAAAACCATTCTTCGAGCGCTGGCGACACGGTGATTCCTGCAGGCAACGATGGCACGTACTACACACGGACCATCAAGGGTGGTCCCTGGTGGACCCAATGGCGCGACGCGCGATTTGTCTGGCGTCAGGTTCGGCGCACAGTCTGGCTGTTCCCCTTCCTGTTGCTCGGCGTCACGCTGGTGTTGCGCGCTATCTTGATCCTACAACCGCTGCCACAGTTTTCAACGTATCGCGACCTCGAAGCCCCCGCTCCCACCGCCGATGTGCTGGACGCATTTTTGGCACTCGAAGCGGCTGCTCCTGCCGCACTTCCGCCAGAAGAAACGCAACAGCAACAGGATACACTCAATCAGTATTGGAGCGATATCAAGGTGATTCGTGCCGCCCTTCAGGCGGCGACCACTACATATCGGCAACAAACAACAGAAAGTCGTACCACCGTCGACCGTGCCGCCGCCGCCCGTATCCTGCTGGAAGAACTCCACCGTGCCGACACCGCATTAACCACGTTGCTGCCGCCAGACGGTACCCGCGAAGCACATACTGCCTACGTCGAAGGACTTGCGGAAGAACGACAAGCCATCGACGATCTGCTGACCTTCTTTAACGACAACAACGTGATCTATGCTAATCGCGCCGGAGTACGGCTGCAAAGCGCCCGTATCAAAATAAGCGAGGCACTGGCGGCCTGGAATCGCTATGCGCTCGAAACCAGCACGGATTTTGACGATGTGGCGGGACAAAGTAGCCAATAGTCGTACGCGGGCCTGCATCAGGCCGTGTGGCAATAATAGAGCGATGCAGCATCATAGTACTTCCTGCCATCGCTAGTACCTCATCCAAAAACGCCGATCCTGATCGGCGCAGCATTCGCTAGGACCTTTTGGTCTTACATACATCTGGGATAGAGCGTAGCATCATCACTATGCAGTCGACTGGATCACCATTGCGGCATTCCGCGGTTTCGACCGCCGGAACGTTTAAGCACGCCCATACATTCTTTAGCTTGCTCATCGGTGTATGTTTCGCCGCAGTAGCGGCGGCGGCGTTCTATGCTCCACGGGTCAGCGATACACCGACCGTGGTCGCGACATTCGCCGGTGCAGGGGTCGTCGCCGCCGTCGTACTGGGCTGTCTCCCATGGTCGCGTATCGCGCCAAAATGGTGGGGCATATCTTGTATTGCCCTTGCGATGCTCGTTGCGGTACTCGTGGCATGGAGCGGAGCGGCGACAAGCCCCTTTGGAGCATTGTTCTTCGTAGTATCAGCAGCGGCGGCGCTATCAGTACGGCGTGGTGCCATCTGGCCTATTACCCTGCTCATAATGCTCTTGCATCTCATGCCGCTCGCATATAGCACCAGCAGCACCACGGACATCATGCAACTGCTTTTCGGTATGCCGGTCTACCTTGCGATCACCATGGCAGGCTATGCGGCGAGTGGTCACCGATCCGAACTACAACTCGCAGGAGCGGAACACACGCATGCTACGCAGCCTCTGCGCGACCAGCTCACCGGATTACACACACACATCACGCTCGCACAGCACCTGGACGGACTACAGACCTCACCAGCGGCGACATTCAGCCTGGTGGCGCTGGGGGTGGATCATTGGCAAGCGCTGTATGAGAAACACGGTCAGGGTTCGGGCGATGACATCATCCGGCAGATCGCCGTGTTATTGCAAAATCATAGTCGCTCGTCGGACGTTCCGGTTCGCTACGACGATAGTACGTTTCTGCTCATTTTCCCTGGCGCGCCCGCCGATATTGCAATGCGGCTAGGTGAACGCCTGCGCGATGTGATCGAACACCATCGTTTTTGGACGCCGCACACACCAAATCGTCTCGCGATCACGCTCAGTCTGGGCGTTTCGGCTTTTCCACAGGATGGCGCGACCGCGGACGAACTTACGCGTACAGCGATGCAGCGCATGCATTTGCTCCAACAGGCACACGAAGCGCCCATTGGAGCCACATCATAAATTAGCGGCCGCGCAGTTTCGACATACCACGTGCCAGGCCCCACACTAATCCAGCACCACCGATCGCTGCGCCACCGATGAGGCCGATAATGCCGCCAGTTGCGGCAGCAGCATACTGCCGGGTCTTGAGCGCGGCAATCTGGGCTTCCTGGCTCTGCTTGCCCATCGTGCTAACAGAGGCGATCATCAGAGCGGCATCACTCGAAATCGTGGGTGCGGGCGCTGCGGCCTTAGCCTCGACAGGCTTCTTCGAGCCATGCGTTCGTGCGTACACTTGTGTAAATTCGCCGCCAAGAAACAGAATTTGACTGGAATAATACACATACAGCAGAAATGCCAGAACGCCACCAAGCGCGCCGTAGCTCGAAAAATCCGTGCCAAGTTTGAAGTAGAGAGAGAGCACTTGTTGGCCAACAATCCACAGGATCGCTGTTAAAAAACCGCCGAGCATCACATCCCCCCACTCGACCTCGGTATCGGGCAGGTACTTGAATAGCAGCGCAAACACAACGCTGATCACGCCGATCTGGACCGCGAAATTCGCGATCGTCCATAGAATACCAAGCGGCAGATAAGTAGATGCTGCGGTGAGAACGATCGTCAACAGTTGTGAAACGATCAACAGGAACGCGACACCTAACACGAGCGTGAATGACAAAAACTTCGTGCTGATGAACCCCATAATCCCTTGCGCCTGTTCATCTTTCGGTATGTCCCAGATGATGTTGAATGCAGCGTCAAGTTCGCCGAACACACCGGATGCGGCCATCATCAGCAACACAAAGCCCAGGATCGCGCCGAAGATGCCTTGCGATGCCGCGTTTTGCTGACGGCCCGCCAAAGCATCGCCAATCTGTTGAGCTAGGTCTGGATTATCGACCGCGCCTGCGATCTGTTGAACTAATTGGTCTTTGATGTCCTGCCCGCCACCTGTAAAGTTCAATACGAATGACGCGATTGATACAACAATCAGCAGTAATGGAATCAACGAACCGAGCGTGTAGTAACTCAACGACGCCCCAAGGCGTAAACAGTTGTCCTCTGACCACTCGGCGAACGTTTTCTTCAGTAGCGTCGGAAATTGGGAAAAATTCATCAGCCTCTCTCCAGCATACGCAGGGCAGCGTACCTATTTGGTCTATACGACCCGCTAGGCTTCACCATAGCAACCAGTATGCCGGGACGCCGACGACCAACCGCCAACGGAGCCGGACCACGGACCATGGACACGAGCACTACGCGATGGAGCAATAATTTCCATCAAAGGCAGCAGGGTGACGAGAAAGCAGTGAGTGGTGCGCCACCACGCCACGACTATGGTAGGGTCGTGTTCTCATAAGTGGCGTAGTAAACGTACAGAACGGACAACCATACAAGGAAGCGCATCCGTTGCTCATGCTTATCATGTCACCCATTTCCCGGTAGGCCATCGTTCGCCAACCATTGTTTATAATCCTGCTCGAAGGTCAGTATATCGACGTCGAACGTGGATTTGAGCGCTGAGGCAGTAAGTCGTAACGTTAGACGGCTCATCAATGGCTCGACCATATCGGGAGCAGTTGCCTCGGCCATGTCGTCCACGATCGACGCGCCATCGACCTGCGCGAACGAGGTATAGAATTCCACCACACGCTCGAAGCCATAGGTATCAATCAGATAGCGCACCAGATAGGCCGAATAAGCATACTCCGTCGCGGTTTGCTGACCGGCAGGATCGTGTTCCCCAAAGCGTCGAAGGGCGGTAAACTCCTGCAGTTGCCACGCATCCACTGCACCACTGTCGCGCTGCTCCTGCATCGCGGCGGCGGGCAGGTCGTCGGAAACATGCATCGCCATGCCTTCCACAAGCCACAGTGGCGTAAACGGCATGGTCTGCTGGGCAAGCACTAGATGTGTAAGTTCGTGCGTGATAGTTTGTTGACGGTCCAGGTTGGGATCGGCATGAAACACAGCACCGTTGATATAAAACGCCGCGCTGGCTATCGAGATCGCATCATGCTGGAACGACCAGCGCGACAAGGCAGCGCCGATGAATCGTGCGGGATCACGTCCGGTTTGTGCCGCAAACTCGTCGGGGGTGGAGGTTACGAACATCACGAACGGGCCAGCGGTGTACTCCGGCAGCAGGGTGCTGACGCGGCTAAATGCCGCGCCGACATCCTGCTCCACTGTCGCGAGGGCATCACGATCATCGGGACGATAGAACACCCAGAATCGTTCCGTGCGCTTGACCTCGGTCGCTCCAATCGCCCAAAATGGCAGGCTACCCTGAATGGCACTAAAACGCCACGCATCGCCATCCCGTTCCATCATCAGTTCAACGGGAGATGAAAAGAGGTTGTGCTGCTCCACATCACGCACACGGTAGTTCCACAGCACCCGACCCACGAACGTGCCGGTGCTATCCTCAGTTTCGCCGGTGGATGTGCCATCAGGGACAAATGCCACCTCCTCAATCGGCAGCGTTCGCAGACGTTCGAACAACGCTGCCTGCTCGGAGCGCGCCGCCGGAACAAACGCATCGAGGTAGCGTTCGAGGTCGCCCGTCGCCAGCGACTGGTTGAGTGTTTCCACCAGATACTTGAAGGCGCTGGCAGGGTCATCGGTACGGGTTAACGGCTGCTGAGAAGTGGTAGATGCAGCACGCGGCTGATAGGATGGCGGCAGGTCGCGAGTTTCAGCCCAGGATGGTTCGTCGTCCGCACGTAATGGGATACGGATAAGGGAAAAGCCCGCGACACGTAGCAAGATCACATCGCCAGTGCGGGGACGGGGAAAGTGCAGCACATACGGCGACGTTTCGGTCAGACCATCGGCGCTCAGTACCGCTCCTGCGTCGCTTCCCTCAACCTCATCAGGATAATACTGATTCCAGCGAGCATCGAAGATCGCTGTGCCATCGAAGTTGATGCCGGGCGTACGCGCCACCGACGGATCGACGACCTGCGAAACAGCAAGGTTGAGTTGGTCGGCGGTCACCTCGACCTGTTGCAGCACCAGGCGCACACCGGGCATGTCATCGCTTTGGGCTTCATAGCCAAGCAGATATTGACCTATATTCGAGGGCAGCGGTTCGGGTGCGGCACGCAGTGGCGTATCGAGCCGAAACATGACAGGCGGAAAACCGGGTAGCTCAAACGTCAGGTTCGAACCTTCTACATTCGTAAACGTCAGGTCGCCGTTCGATGCACCCCCAGCCAGCCACCCGCCTTCCGGCACAATGCCCTGCTCGAAATCAGCACTCCGCGATACGAGGGTCGCGGGAGCAGAGCCGGTAAGCGTCGCTTGATCCAGGCTTAACCCTGGAACGGCAAGCAAGTCCTCCGTGCCGTTGTTATACAGTGCCAATACCAGCCGCAGTTCTTCGCCAGCACGCTCGGCATAACGCAGATGCAGATCGATCTGTGTATCACCCTGTACCGATGAGCGCACCAGTTTGTCGATTGCATACAGGCCAGGCTGCTCACCCACCATCGTAGGCGCAGGGGACGTTCCGGAACCACCACAGCCTACCAGCACCAGGAGGAACAGCGCAAACAACAGCGTGGTGGGGCGGTGGCTAGACTGATGATTCAATCTGTGTCACAACATTCATCAGAAGATGAACAATCACATGGTCACCGGCGACGGGCGTACCCTGGATCGCTTCCGAGCCAAGCCGTGCCGACCGCTGCGCTTGTTCGCCGTCCAACTGGTAGGTGATGTCGAACATATATGTACCGTGAATATTTACGGGTTGAACCGCGACAATCACGCCACGGTGGGGTCCAAAAAGCATCATGTCATCCTTGATCTACTAAGGTGTAGAAGCCAGGCAATATCAGGTCAACACCCTATGCCTGAACGCTCGTTCCCTGGGTATACTTCCATCACTCAATCGAAACGGTTGGGTGGAACGGGGCGAATGGTGCGGGGCCATTCGCCCCGTTCCACATTAAGCGCCATCACCTCATGCCTTGATCAGTCCACGCCGAATCGCATAACGCACCAGTTCGGTGCGATCGTGCAGATCCAGTTTCTCCATCAGGTTCGCACGATGGCTTTGCACCGTTTTGATACTGATATTGAGCTTAAGGGCGATCTGGCGGTTGGTCATCCCTTCTGCAACCAATCGCAGCACTTCCAGTTCGCGTTCGGTCAACGTATCCGTCGTCGCATCGTTCTGATCGACTTTACGCACGTAATCGCTGATCAGCGTGCGGGTCAGGGCTGGATCGAGGTACGATTCGCCGCGCCGTACCGTTTTGATAGCATTGACAAGTTCTTTGGCAGCCGCACGCTTCAGCACGTACCCGGCGGCACCGGCACGCAACGCTTCGCGCAAGTAATCTTCGCCTTCGTGCATCGACAAGATCACCACATTGGTGTCCGGACAACAGGCACGTATTTCACGGGTGGCTTCCAGACCGTTTAATTCAGGCATGGCGACATCCAGCACCGCAACATCGGGCTGTAACGACTTCGCCAACATCACCGCCTCGGCACCGTTATCAGCGGTACCTACAACTTCGAATCCCGGTTGTGACTCCAGGATCATAATCACGCCATCACGCAGCATCGCGTGGTCATCCGCTAGTAAAATTCGCACTGTATTCATATTTATTCTCGGTGTGATCGTACCCGTCACTGCACACAACGTCAACAATGATACCGGACCTCACATGCTACAATACTGCCGGGGAGGGTTCATGCCAAGTGAAATGTACGAGCGAGGGAAGCGCGATGCTGAAGCAGACGCCCTCGACGAGAATTATTACCACTATTATTACGACTACAAGCTGGCCTATGATGAAGTGGAGCGCAAACGTCGCCGCTCACAGCACCAGCGAATAGCACGCCGGGTCGCACGGTGGGCGCTCATTGGGATTCCGATTCTGTTGATCGTCGGCGGCCTTGGCTATACGGCGTCACGTTCTGGACGATTCGGTGCCGAAGCGAGTATCGTTGAAACGCCGACCGTGACCCCAACACTTCGTCCTACGCTCGTACCGCCAACTGAAGTAGTTGTGGTCACACCTACGCCCGAAATCGCACTACGCCCCGAAGCCTTCGCGATCATCACGGGCACACAGGGCGCCCCGCTGCGTGTACGTGAAACCCCTGGCACCGACAAAAACGATATCGTCGCACGCTTTCAGGAAGGCGACACCGTGCGGATTCTGGAAGGACCGCAGACCGCCAATGAGATGACCTGGTGGCGAATCGAGGGCCAGGGCAAAGTTGGCTGGGCTTCAGCGACCTACCTTCAACCGGTCGAACCACCACAGTAACGCCTCTCCCGACGTCGGGCTCTTGACAGCATTACGACATTCTGTACAATTAGCCTCATTCGCGATCCATGTCGATCATATGTCCGCCATTCATGTTGATGGTGGATGAGAAGGAGTCCCCCTCATGGCAGTTCGACCACGTGTCAAGCTGTTTACGCTACTTGCTATGCTTGTCAGCGTTGCTGGAACAATCCACGCACAGCCCACTTTCGCCGCCACCACATCCGCAACCACCCGTATCGTCGAGCTTGTGAACGCACATCGCCTCAACATTAGAGGTGCATCGTGTCCTGCTCTGGTGGTCAACCCCGCCCTGGCAAATGCCGCTCAACATCATGCCAATGATATGGCACGAAATAACTACTTCAGCCATACCGGACGTGATGGACGCAGCGCATGGCAGCGCATCAACAATGCGGGCTACCAACCCCGCCGGACCGCGGAGAACATCGCCGCAGGTGGACAAACCGCCGAAGCGACCGTCGCACAGTGGATGCGAAGTCCGTCACACCGGGCCAACATCCTGAACTGCCGGTTGCATGAGATCGGCGTCGGTGTCGCAAGCGAGCAGTCAAATCACGCTACAAAACCTATTGGGTGCAGGACTTCGGCACAGCCCGTTAGTTCACAACCAATACCGTACAGATCAAACAGGGACGCCGGGAGATTTCCCGGCGTCCCTGTTTGACGTGACGAAGCGAACTCGGTACACTGCGAACAAGGTTTAGCCCGCCTATCCCGAAGGAATCCGGATGCTTCGATGTTTGCATATTTTGCTCCTCGTCGCGCTCATTGCGTTCATTGTTGCTCCCGCCCACGCGCAAACAACCAACTGGCAAGAAATGCGAACGCGGCAGTTTTCTTTGTTATACCCTGCCGAGGCACAGGCGACAGCACAAGAATACGCGCAATTCGTGGACGGTATCTATGAGGAAATCAGCGCATTCTGGGGGCATCGTCCACCGCCGCCCGTCATTTTGCGCATCTATCCGACCATGGAGCTGTATTACACGGCGAATCCGCTGGCCGAGAGCCTGCCCGGTGTCGTGGCACATGCCCATACAGGCCGCCGCGAGATCAGTGTCGCCGTTCCGCAAACGCATCGGACAAACCACCGAAGAGATTCATAACAACATCCGGCATGAACTGACCCACATCATCGCCGCGGATCTCTCCGATGGACGGCTTACGACACCCTGGCAGGAAGGCATCGCGCAATATGTCGAGCGACCGACCGAGCAACTCGAAGCCAAAATGCAGTTGATGCAACAACTCATCAGCAGCGGCGGGTTATTATCGTGGAGCCAACTCAACACGCCGGGTGCAACCTATGCCGATCCACGGGTCGGATACCCCGAAAGCCTCACAATTGTCGCGTTTCTGGTGCAACGCAATGGACTGGCACAGTTCCGATCGTTCGTCGAAGCATGGCAGCAAAAGCCAAATTACCGCAACGCGCTCGCAGCGGTGTACGGCATGAGCGCTGAAGACCTTGAACGCGAATGGCAAGATCAACTACCCGCAATTCGTCACGCAGGATTATAAGCAACTCGGATCGTCGACCGCAGCGAAAGCGACCTTCGATCTGACCGAGGCCGAGACACTTGTCGCCCGCAATGACTATGCTGGTGCCCTCGCCAACCTGCGCGGATTGATGCCGACGATCGAAGGCTCGGGCGATGCCGAAGCCTTACAACGCGCTCGCAGCCTGATGGCGCGGTCCGGGGTGGGGCTCAAGGCGAATGAAGCCGCGACCAATGCCCGTGCGGCGTTGCTCCAGGGCGATTACGCGACCGCCGCAAACGCCAGCGCAACTGGACGCGAGCAGTACGATTCGATCGGACAGGTGGCACAGGCCGACGTGATGAAGGAGTTCGCGGCCCTGGCACAGCGTGGCATTGCCGCCCAACAACAACTGATCGCGTCGCAAGCGCTGATCAAGCAGTTCCAGATCACACGCGCCGAATCGAACCTCCGTACGGCCTACACCACCTTCGTGGAGCTTGGCGATCAAACGAACGCAACACGCGCCGAGAGCTTGCTCACGATCATCGAGCGCGGCAAACAAGCATTAGCGCTCGCCTGTTTTGTGTGCGCCGCAGCGCTGATCGGGCTGAGTACGAAACGACGTTCCAGCGAACGACGCCTTGCCCTACCGTATAGTTAGACTCTGTGTGTGCATACACACCTGCATGTGATGGCATCAACACCCGCGCCACCACGGCGGGACATAGGATCAACCAAGAGTGACGCAGAATATACGCACCCCCAGACGACCAACCAGGACCGTCGGCGCGCAACTCCAGCGCGATGTTCGTTCTTTGCGCCGTGCGCTGGCGCGTCGCCGCAGGCTACGCTTGACGATCCGGGCGCTCTGGATCGCCCTCGGAATCTTTACCGTTGGGTTGCTGGCTCGCGTGTTCAACCTGACGGGACCTTGGTGGATGCTGATCGCGCCCGCGGCTGCGGCGGGACTGATCCTGAGCGTACAGGGGTGGCTCACAAATCCGTCACTCGCGCGATTACTCGCCGACTATGACGACCACTTCCAAACCCACGAAATGCTCGCTAGCGGTCTCGAAGTCGCTCGTCGCTCCGACCGTAGTGGTGATCCGCTGAGACAGATCGAGGAGCGTCTGGTCGAGCAAAGCTCCAGTGCCGTGCAGGCCATCGGGCGACGCGTACGTGCGTCGGCGATAGTGCCATGGCGCGAAATGGAAATGTTACTTGGCGTAGCATTACTCGCCGTCGGTTTATTTATCGTCGGTCGTACCAACGACAACCTTTCCGCATCGGCGCTCGCGATTCCGTCGCTGCCGACCGCTGCCCCCATCGAGCAACCCCAACCCCCGACTGACCAATCGGTCGCTGCAACGCCATCACCAGCCGATGCTCCGGCAACGCCGGAGGATCAAGCCGCAGCCGATGCTATCGCCGACGCATTGGGGGCAATAGCGCCACCAGTGGGGCTGGCAGCGCACTCAAGCAGGGACAAACAGGACAGGCTGCGTCCGCACTACGTGACCTGGCAGGTCAGGCCGACCAATTTCGCAGGAAGCCCGCAGCGCACTCGCCGACGATCTGCGCGGCGCAGCGGATCAGATCGAGCATCGCAGCCCGAACGGGCCCAACAGTTACGCGATCAAGCGGACCAGATCGAAAGCGATCCGGCGAGCGCCCACAGGGCCTCGACAGCCTTCGCGGATCTCGTCGAGGAGCTTGGCGGCAATGGCGAACAGGTCGCACAGGGCGGCGAAAGCGCACCGCCAGCACAATGCGCCCCCGGCGGAAGGCGCGGGAGAATCACCGGAAGGGCAGTCCGGCGATCAAGGCGGCGGTGGAGCGGGAGATGGGCTCGGCGGCGAAAGTCGCGGTACCCAGACAAATCCTGAACAGGCACAGGGCGACATTACGCCGTTACCGCCCGATCCTGAAGCCAAGGGACCGCTGACGAGTGCAACCGGACCACAGGGTCCCAACGTCCAACTTGAAGCCGGGGGAACACGCGCTGATGATAGCGCATCGCAAGCCGTTGGGGGTGGCGCGGATGCCCCGTTGAGCGGCGATGCAGACCCCCTTCGTATCCCACCAGAGTACAGAGATGTGGTTGAGAACTATTTTTCGCCGACGCCCTGACGAAAATCAGGCACCAATAACCGCGCTGGACGAACGTTTCTTGCGGCGGCTGGAGCGATTATCCCTGACGGCATCGCGTGATTTGCGCGGTGGTCTTAACGGCGTCCATCCCAGCCGTCGACACCTGCCCGCGCCGACGTTTACCGACCATCGCCCGTACACGATCGGCGATGACTTGCGCTATGTCGACTGGAACGCCTACGCACGCCTGGATCACTTGCAAGTCAAACTCGGCGAAACCGATCAGGATATTCGCGTGCATCTGGTGCTGGACAGAGTTCATCCATGGATTGGGGCGAGGGCGACCAAAACAAACTGCAGTACGCACGGCTCCTGGCAGCCGCGATTGGATATGTCGCGCTCGCCAACGGCGACCGTCTGCGGGTGATGCCGTTCGGCTCAGAGCATCCGACGATGTGGGGACCCGCTAGTGGTCGCCAGCGTGTCGGCGACCTTATGCACTACTTAGGCAATCTTGAAGGAAGCGGGAGCGTGACCAGCACGACACGTTTGCGCCAACTGCGCCATGAAACACGCGGTGGTCTGCTCATCGTCGTTTCAGACCTACTCCATAGCGCGGACATTTTGGAAGGCACAGCCGCCGCGCTGGCACCATTCCATCCACCACGCTGGCAGGTCCTGCTGCTGCACTCTGCTGCACCCCGAAGAACTCCGTCCCAACCTGAAGGCGATGTCGAACTCGTCGATAGCGAAAGTGGCGCACACTTGCCCCTGGAAGCCGATAACGACGCGCTGGACCGCTATGACGAGGCCATCGACGCATGGTGTAGCAGGCTCGCCCAGGCATGTGATCGGCGTAACATCATGTACGCGAGGCTCAGCACTGATCTATCGATCGAACGCGCCGCCCTGCCATACCTGCAGCTTCGGGAGGCGCTCCGATGAGCTTTCTTGCACCGTTAGGGCTGGTGGCGCTCATATCGCTACCAGTGATCGTTATTCTGCATATGGTGCAACAGCGCCGTCGTAACATTCGTGTTCCCTCGCTGGAATTATGGGCGATGGCGGGTGCGCCACCCCAACGCAAAGCACGCCGCATTCCGCTTTCGTGGTTACTGCTGCTACATCTGCTCGTCGCCGCCCTGTTAGCGCTCTCGCTCGGACGACCTTTCCTGATGGGAACAGCCTTCGAGCCGACCCAGACAACGGTCATCCTGGATACATCGAGCAGCATGGCTGCCGCCGACAGCACCAATTCGTCGCGCTTCGTGGATGCGCAAGCCGCCGCGCGTGGTATCTTTTTGAACGCACGGCAGGGCGACCGTATCGCTCTGGTGACGCTCGGCACGCCCGCCCGACTGCTTGGTCAGGGCGGACCCGAAGCGGCGTCGAGTCTGCTCGCACAATTAGATGCGTTACGGGCAGCGGGTCCCGATGGAGATATCGCGGGTGCGATCAATCTGGCAACTGCTGTAACGAATACACCCGATGGCGGCGACATCCGGCAGCGTATCGTCGTGCTAACTGACGGATCATTTGGTCCGCAACTGCTCGCGAACACAACGCTAGCGGCTTCCGCCGACGTAGACTGGCGCACCTTCGGGCAACCGGGCGAAAACGCCGCGATCGTCGCGTTCGCAGCGCGGCCCGTGCGTGATGGAGGGCATCGCCTGTATGCGCGTGTCGCGAACCTCAGCGACGCGCCGACGGCCCGCACCATCGAGGTCAGGCTCGACGGAGTCGTCGTTGAAACCGAACCTATTCGCCTGGACGGTGGAGCCGAAGCTGAATGGAGTTGGCCCCTACCTGCTGGAGTGCGTTTAGCCGAAGCCAGCCTGAGTCCCGGCGACGTACTGCGTACCGACGACCACGCCGCAGCGGTGCTGACGGGCGGACGACGCTTGCGCGTGCAACTGGCAAGCGTCGTCGAGACGCCGCTGGAACGCTCGCTACGCGCCCAGCCAAACGTCGACGTGGCAGTCATGGACGCGTCCGTTTATCGCTACGATCCGACAGCGGACATCGCCGTACTGGTCGGGTTCGTCCCCGATCCGCTGCCACCTGTGCCGACGCTGTTCGTCGCGCCACCAGAAGACTCCGGGTTTCTCGCTATCAGTGGCACACAAGGCAACCTGCGGGCGAACGCCGCGGGTGATAGCCGTTTCGCAACGATCGACCTCAGCGCGATCGTGTTCGCCAAGGCATCGACTATCACGATGCCAGCCTGGGCTACGACCGCGCTTAGCTCCGACGACGTTCCACTGGTGATTACAGGTGTGTACGAGAATCATCCACGGACGGTTTGGACCTTCGATCCAGCCGCCAGCAACATGTCGAGCCGCCTTGCCTTCCCACTGTTAACCGCCGCGACTCTGCGCACGCTCGCACCACAGGCTGATACAGCGCGCCGCATCGGCGAGACGACGCCCGAGCAACTTGTCGCACCTGACGGCACGACGCTTCCGGCGAATAGCATCCTCAGCCAACCTGGTGTCTATCAGCGTGTAGGCCAAACCGAAGCGATCGCGGTCAACGCTCTCGATGCCCGAGAATCCGACTTGCGGAGCCGTGCCGCACCCACAATCCAGCAAACACCATCGGCGGCGACGGTCGTCACACGCGAAGGCAACCGCCAACTCTGGCGTTATGTCCTGGCGGCGGCAGTCATCTTGCTCGCCGTCGAGTGGCTCTACGCTCATCGCCGCTCGCGCGGACGGCCAACTCGGCCCACGCCCCGCTCCGGAACGCAGCGGACCACATCACGGACAAGCTCATGATCTTCGGTACTCCACAACTGCTCTGGCTCTTGCCATTTATGCTTCTGATCGTTCTCCTTGTCGCGTGGCGCGGCACGCTGGCGCGTACCGCATTGGTACTACGCATGATGCTGTTCACAGCCTTGATCGTTGCGCTGGCGGACCCGATCAGGCCAGGAACATCAGCGCCACCGCCACTCTTGATCATGGTCGACGGCTCCGCCAGCATTCCTGAAGAACAACGCGCCGCCGCGTGGCAAACGGCACAGGATATCGCCGAGCAGCACGGCAGAAACGAAACAACGGTCGCACTGTTCGGACGTGATGTGGCAGTCGCCGGAGACAGCACAATTCCGATCGTGGATACGACTGCCAGCGACATTCCACGCGCCCTGGAACTTGCTCGTGGCCTCCTCGCCGATCCTGCCGCAACCGAGCCAAACGCCGAGCTCGAACCAACGAGTGCTGCTGATCACCGATGGCGCATCCACGACCAGTGGTGCGGACGCGGCGGCGGCACAACTCCGTAACGCGGGAATCGTAGTCGACGTGCTTGACGCTGGCATCGGACAACCGCTTGGATACCCGAGTCGCCGAGATCGCCATTCCGGCAGGATTACGCGAAGGCCAAAGCTATCGCGGCGAGATCGTCCTGATGGCAACACAGCCCACCAGTCGTGCTGCTGCGCTTTACCGAGGACGATCAGGCAATTACGGAGCAGCAAGTCGAACTGGAGGCTGGACGCAACAGCGTGCCATTTAGTGGTACCGCTGGACGTAGCGGTGTCCATCGATACGCGGCTGAACTGCAAGTGGACGACGCACACGCCGAAAATAATCGCCTGGAACGCGCCGTCGTGGTCGGACCACCACCTCGTGTGCTGGTCGTCGAACATGCCCCCGATAGCGCCGCACAATTGCGCGATCTACTAGAAAGCGGCGGCGTGCAAAGCGAGGCACGTCGCGCCGAGGACCTGCCGAGTCAGCTTTCCGAATTAGATCGCTTCGACGCAGTCGTCTTACAGGACGTGGCCGCAGATGCCATGACCGACGAACAACAGCAGATGCTACGCGAGTATGTCCGCTCGCTAGGCAAGGGTCTGCTGGTGCTTGGTGGAGCGAACAGCTATGGCCTGGGGAATTACAAAAACACCCCTCTCGAAGACGTGCTACCGGTCGAAATGCAACCACCACCACGGCGCGAGCGCCAATCAGTGGCGTTATTGCTGATCATCGATCGCTCAGCCAGTATGTACGGGCGTGATCCACGAACCAGCAAGCTTGAACTGGCGAAAGGCGGTGCGATCGCAGCAACCCAAACACTCGTAGCCGATGATCGGCTGGGCGTCCTGGTGTTCGATAATCAGACCGAGTGGGTGGTACCGTTCACCAGCATCTGAGCGAAGGCCAGTCACTCGGGCCGTATTCAGGACGACATCGCCAGCATCCAATTTGGCGGCGGCACCGATATCTACCAGGCGCTAGCGGAAGGGCTCCCCCAACTCAACGCGCAATCCCGCGTCGCCAACATCGGGGCGAAACATGCGGTTCTGCTGACCGATGGGCGATCCTACGGCGACACGCCTGACTATGACCGTTTAGTAGACTCCGCACGCGCAGGGGGGCGTGACCCTTTCGACCATCGCCATCGGCGAGGATGCCGACCGCGATCTGCTGGAACATCTCGCGAAGCGTGGCGAAGGCCGCTACTACTTCGCATCAGACCCACAGGAGCTCCCACGGCTTGACGTTGCAAGAAACCCAGATCCTGCGCGAAGACCCGCGTGTGGAAGGCGAACTTCAACCACAGCCTGCACTCCAGGCCGGACAGGCACACCCAACGATCCGTGGATTTATCCCGCGCCGCTTGCCAGTCATCGACGGCTATGTTGCGACCACACTTAAGCCGATCCGCCGACATGATCCTGCAATCATCTGACGGCGATGCGATCCTGGCAGGTTGGCAGTATGGGCTAGGACGGGCGCTCGCCTGGACCTCAGATAGCGGCGAGAACTGGGCGAATTCGTGGCAATCGTGGAACGAAAGCGCGACGTTCTGGAGTCAGTTGTTATCATATACCTTTCCCGATCCGACGATGGGACCGCTCCAAACCCGTGTGGAACAGCACTGCCAACGGTGCTCGTATCGTCGCCGAAGCACGCGACACCGACGGCAGTCCGCTCGATCTCGCCAATATCGGCGTGTTGGTAAGGGATCCGGCGGGCGCAGAGCAGACGATACGGCTCAAGCAAACCGCCCCTGGCATCTATGAAGCTCCGATGCCAACGAATGACGGCGCTCTCCTGCCGGGAGCATATCGCCTATCGAGCGCCCTGGAGAAGAACGGACGCGGCTTGAAGCACTGGCAGGATGGAGCCAGCCGTATGCGGAGGAATATATGGACGTGGAACCTGATCCCGGCCTGGTCGAGCGCATCGCACAGGCCGGCGGCGGCGAGGTCATCCCGTCCGCTGCCGACGCCCTGACGACGCTGAGCAGCGCCGCCAGTACGCGATACCCTCTCACTCTGGCCGTATCTCGCCGGATTCGCAGCGCTTCTTTGGCCACTAGAAATATTCGTGCGACGTCGCTGGCCTTTCCGCATCCGCACGTTAGCGCCGATCAAGATGCGGATATGCTCGGCGTTAGGGATTGCGTCCGATCGCTCATAATCCCACTGCACGTCCCCTCTCTTTGTTATGCGCTAAGACCGGCGACGGTATGATGGAGATATGTGTATGATGGATCGAACGCAATGATCCTGGGAACACAACCACGATGGCTACGTCCTGGAATCATCCTTGTCGCCATGCTTGTGTTCATGCTCATATTCCGGCAACGCACCGCGCCGTTGCGGTTGGCGTCCCCACAGGCATTCGAATTCGTTTGCCCTGATCGCCACAATGCTGCGTCGTGGTTCAACGCGCCTGTGCCTGCTCTGGATGGGCATGCACTGGACTAATACATCGCGCCCTATGACGGCCTCACGACGGCAATACCCGCATGTATACAGGCGTAGGAGCACCTATAGCAACGCATGTCGTGGCGACTATAGCGGAACCAGTCGAAGCCGGCGATAGCCTATGTTAGCGAACGTACCGGACTGACTCTTCAGCCAACCAGTCAATATCGTCTTCGATCGACGCCCAGGTGGCTGCAGCCTCGATGCAGCGGCATTCACAAACGTTCGCACCATCTTCTTGTACGCCTGCGCCGATATTCCGCAACAACGGGCCGTCAACATTCTGGCACACGAGGTAGTACACCAACTCGCACAGGATCACTACGGTGCGGCCCATATGCAAGCCGACATCATCCTCAGCGAAGGCTTGGCGACCTGGGGCGCGGGCGGTACTGGCTGGGACGAGAAGCCAGCTTCCACGACTTCGTAGCCACGAACTATCGCGGCCACCTTCTGCCGCTCGACGACCGATTCGCGTGGGGCGTCGACCGCGACGATGAACCAATTGTATTATCAATGGGCCTCGTTCGTGGAATGGATTCAGCGCCACTCATGGCGAGGACGCGTTCGACCGCCTGTATAGCGGCGGAATCGGTCGCCAATCCCGGCACCGCACCCATATGCCGAAGTGCTTGGCCTGAATCTTCGCGACGCCGAACTAGCCTGGCAGGCCTGGATCGACCGACCGCAACCATAACCACGACTGACGACCGGAGGTGAACACATGTTCATTCCGCAATGTGCAACGCGTCCATGAATGACGCCCCTGAATATGGGACGCCCACGATGAATCTGAACCTGACCGTTCTTCCATCCACGTTCGCAGTTTGCCGCCTCGCACCCAATGCACCCGTTCCCGCCTGGGCAGATGAAGGCTTCGTGTCGATCACACGCACGCCTGACGAACTTTCCATCGTCTGCGAACAACGCCATGTGCCACCCGAGCTGGCGGCTGAGCGCGATTGGCGCTGCCTGGGCGTAGTCGGTCCGCTCGACTTCGCGCTCACGGGTATACTGCTATCGCTAGCTCGACCGCTCGCCGAGCGTGGCATCAGTATCTTCGCCGATTTCGACCTACGATACCGACTACGTGCTTGTCAAGGCAGCAGACCTAAGAACGCCCTCGCCGCCCTGCGAGAACAGGGTCACAGCGTCGAGTAAAATACGCCTTAAGATATGAGGACATGATGGGAAACGCTATACATATAGCCAACGCTCCCTGCTCGTGGGGCGTCCTTGGAGTTTGACGAGTTCGGCGAATCGTTGCCGTATGGTGAGGTGCTCGACCAAATCAAAAGCACGGGATATACAGGTACCGAACTCGGCGACTGGGGCTTTATGCCGACCGATCCGGTGCGTATTACGCGCGGAGCTGGCGCAACGCGAGCTAGGGATGGTCGGCGCGTTCGTGCCAGTCGCGCTAGCACGCGAGGAAACCCATGAGCGCGGGCGTACGTGCCGCGCTCCAAACCGCACGATTGCTGCGCGACACCGCCGGAGATCGAGCCCGTTCATCGTGCTTGCCGATGATAACGGCACGGTCGCCGGACGCACCGCCAATGCTGGACGCATCACACCTGAGCAGGGCCTATCCGACGACGAATGGACGACATTCGCGCAGGGCGCGGAACTCATCGCCCGTGCTGTACGCGACGAAACCGGACTACGGACCGTCTTTCACCATCACTGCGCGGGCTACGTCGAAACACCCGCAGAGATCGACGAACTGTTATGCCGCACGGATCCCACGCTACTTGGCTTATGCTTCGATACCGGGCACATGACCTTCGGCGGCGGCGATGCCCGTGCCGCTCTCGCACGCTATGCCGACCGCATCTGGCACGTCCACTTCAAGGATTGCCACGCCGCAAATCGCCGAGCAGGCACGCCAGGATGACTGGGACTACTTCGAGGCGGTACGCCAGGGGGTCTTCTGCGAACTTGGGCAGGGCGCAGTCGATTTTCGCGGTATCGTCGCCGACCTGAGGGAGATGGGCTACGCGGGCTGGATCGTCGTCGAGCAGGACGTGTTGCCGGGGCTCGGCACCCCCGCCGCCAGCGCCGCACGCAACCGTGCCTTCATCCGTACGCTGGGATTATAGGCGACAGGTCACGACCATAAAAACGGGGAGGTACTGCCTTTCGTGATAAAGGCAGTACCTCCCCACTCCGTTCCCATGCGTCACCCCAGGACAGAACCATACAGCGTTAGCGCAACGTCGAGGCCAGGATACCGAGTTGGTTGCGATATTTCGCGACGGTACGTCGTGCAACATCGAAGCCACGCGAGCGCAGCATCTCGACCAATTCCTGGTCCGTGAGCGGGCGCTTCTCATTCGAGATCAGTTCGTTCAATACATCCTTCACGCTCAGCGAGGCGGTGAAGAAATGGCTGAACGGGATCACCTCGTGCGACGGCATTTGCACATGCTTGTTCGCCGTCGCGCGACTGACCGTCGATTCATGTACGCCGATCGCCGACGCCACTTCAGCGCGTGTCAGCGGGCGAAGATGGCGCACACCATTACGCAAGAACTGCTCCTGGCGCTGAATCAGATACTCCGAGATACGCCGGATCGTTTCGCGGCGCTGGCGCAAGTTCGTCAGAAATAGCTGCGCACGCCCGACAAACTGCGTGAGATGTTCTTTTTCTTCCGGCGTGACCTGCGCATCCTCACCTTTGGTTGGCTGGCGCGATAGCTCCTGATACAGCGGGCTCAGGCGCAGGAAGTAGCGCTGCGACTCGACCACCTCGGCAACCAGTTTTTCTTCCTCCTCACGGATGATTACATCCGGCGTCAGATAGGCGATCTGCGAGGATTTACGCCGCCATCCATCCAGAGCGGTCGAGCGGATACGGGCGCAGATGCTGACGAATAAAGTCACGCGCCTCGACCACGGTATCGTAGGAAATGCCCAGCACCTGCGCGATCGCACCGTAGCGATGCTCACCCAGGTCGCGCCAATGGTTGCGGATAATCGCTTCAACATGGGGATGGCTCACGCCCTCACCCTTCAAGCGATCGAGCTGCAGCAACAAACACTCGGGAACATCACGCGCACCGACGCCGACCGGAGCGACTTCCTGGAGCTTATGAAGTACCTGCTCAACACGCTCGACATCGACCGACAGGGTATTGGCGACTTCCTCGACCGTAATATCGAGATAGCCCTGCTCGTTGAGGCTGCCGACCAGATAATCGGCGATGAAATGGTCCTCGCGCGGCAGCTCGCGTGGAGATCGCGCAACAGGCTCTCGGACAACATCGGCGGCGCGGCGACCAGCATCAACGGATCGAATTCTTCGTCGTCGATCGGCAGCGAATAATCCTCACGCTCGGATTCCATCATGCGCATGTCTTCCTGGAGACATGAGATGCAGGTCGGACCCGACAGTTGCCGCCCACAGCGCTGGCACAGCACTTCTTCCGATTCTAACAACTCAAGCGCAGGATTATCCTCGATCTCCTGCTGGATCATTTGCTGGAGTTCAAGTGTCGATAAGATCAGCATGTTGTTCAGCGCGATCAGCGCAGGCGATGCCTTCATCTGCATCTGGACATTCATGCCCATCGTCATTGACATATCTGTCATCGCGTCGTGCTCCTTCCCGAAGCAATTGGCAGATCGATCAAGCCAGACTTCTGCGAGCACTCCAGCTACTATCATCTATATACCATCCTCATCACGTAATCTGCATTATAACAAAAAGATTCTTAATCCTATTCCACCGGAACGGGAACCGTTTCGACGATCGATCGCACGACCATACGCGCCGAGCGGCCCCGCAGGCGCGCTTCCGGCTGCAGCATCAGCCGGTGTCCCAGAACATCCGGTGCCAGTTCTTTGACATCGTCGGGCAACACGAAATGCACGCCCACGCAACGCCGCCAGCGCCTGTGCGCCCTGATACAACGCCAGCGAGCCACGTGGACTCGCACCCAGTTCGACGGCTTCGTTGGTGCGCGTCGCACGCACAAGCGCCACCACATAGCGGCGCACGACATCGCTGACCGTGACACGCGGCACGATACGTTGCAATTGCACGATCTGTTCGGCGGTGACGACGGCATGCGAGGTGATCAAGTGGTTGCGCACCCACGAAGCGTTGCAGAATCGCTTCTTCTTCCTCGGCCTCAGGATAGCCCATACTCAGCTTCAGGAAGAAGCGGTCGATCTGTGCCTCGGGCAACGGAAACGTGCCTTCGAGTTCGACCGGGTTCTGCGTCGCGACGACCATGAACGGTCGCGGCAACATGCGTGTTTCGCCGTCGAGCGTGACGCTGCGCTCCTGCATGGCTTCCAGCAGCGCCGATTGCGTGCGTGGGGTGGCACGGTTGATTTCGTCCGCCAGGATGATCTGCCCGAAGATCGGCCCCGGACGAAACTCGAACGTGCTGGTTTGCTGGTTGATAGAAGGTCACAGCCGGTCACGTCCGAAGGCAGCAGATCGGGGGTGAACTGGATGCGCCGAAACTCGCAGCTGGAGCGTGCGGGCCAGTGCGCGTGCCAGTGTCGTTTTGCCCGTCCCTGGCACATCTTCCAGTAAGCACATGGCCTTCACACAGCAACGCCACCAGCAATCGCTCGATCATCGCTTCCTTGCCGACGATCACGGTGCCGATCGCCGCACGAAGCGACGCCGACCAGGCACTGATGGATTGGATCAGCGAATCACCAGTCTGCGTCATCGCGCACGCCAGCGACGAACCACCTGCGTGGCGACGGCACCACCAAGGACAGCGGCGAAAAACGGCGCAATATGCACATAGAACAATGTACGGGATGCGGGCTTTGTAGCACCGGGAGAAAAGAACCAGCCGAGCGACAGTGTTTCGGCAGACCAGCGACGCCACGCGAGCGAGCGGCATTGGCGCTAAAATATCGCCCATGACGACTTCGTTGGCAACGCCCAGCACGACAAAGAACAACAGATTGATCAGTACCGTAGAGCGTTTACCCGGCGGCAAGCGCCGTGTACGCGATGATCCGAGGATCAATCCTGCGACGACCATAAGCATGATCGCGAATCGTTTCAAAAAGGAAGCAGTGGATGCTGCAGTCAAGTTTTGTCGGTTTCTAATCATATAAACATTATAGCAAAGCCGCACTCATCTAACGATGTGGAAAACGATTCGTTATACTATGCCTGAGGATAGAGAGAGGATAATGGACACTGATTATCAGGACCTGCTCGTCGCGGCGATCGGCGACGAAGAGCATTTTGTGCAGATTGACCATGAAAGGTATCGTGCGCGGTCCGGCCGTGCCATGGGTCAAAATCGTCGTGCGTCCGGTGCGGATCAAAAACAAGCACCATGTTCAGATTTCGCACTTCGATGCGCGCAAAGATACGACGAAAAACTATTATGGTGATCTGGTGCTGACAGCGATCCGCGAAGTCGTCGCGATTCCGTTCAGCGCGATCCATCTCGAAACAACCCGAAGATATACAGATTCAGATCACCAAAAAGGGCAAAGTTTTCGTTCAACGCAAGACCAAGCACAACCTAGCCGCGCCTGATCTCCACACAATCGCAGCAAGGCGACACCATTGCCCGCCGATAAACCCGACGCTTTCTTGCAAACCTCGGCATCATGAACGACGACGGTCAGATCAAGCCTGCCATGCGCGATAAGTTTGCGCAGATCAACGAGTTCCTGAAACTCGTCGATGCGACGGGCGAGCTTGACAAGTTCGAACGCCATCCGCTCAACATTGTGGATTGTGGATGTGGCTCGGCATATCTTTCGTTCGCGACCTACCATTATCTCAATAACATTCGTGACATTCCTGCACGGTTGGTGGGCATCGATGTCAACGATGCGCTGATCCAGAAAGACGAGTTGCTCGCCGACCAACTCGACAGCGAGAAATCTGTTTCGTACGCTCACCGATCATCGACTATCAGCCAGATGTGCCAATCGACATCGTGCTAGCACTTCACGCCTGTGATACCGCCACCGACGAAGTGATCGCGCAAACCGTGCGCTGGGACGCGCCGATGCTGATCTGCATCCCTTGCTGCCACCATGACCTCAATCATCAGATCACGTCGGAGGTCTTTCAGCCAGTGTTGCGCCATGGCATCCTCAAGGAACGGCTGGCGGATATTTTGACCGATACCTTCCGCGCGCTGGCGCTGCGAATCATGGGCTATCGTACCGATGTGATCGAGTTCGTTTCATCGGAGCATACGGCGCGCAATCTGATGATTCGGGCGATCAAATCGACCGGACGCGGCGACCGGCGCATATTCGCGAATACAATGATCTCAAGGCGTTCTGGCAGGTCACGCCCCATGTCGAAAAACTTTTGGGACCATCCTTTACGAACCTGCTTGCTGATGTCTGAATCAACGCTGCAGCACATACCCACGCGGAGAATATTTTATGTCAGCGACACGTACACCAATCCCGTTTACAACGAGTATATTGCTGATCCGTTCGTGCTTAAGTTCAATGGCGAATATTATGCCTATGGAACAGGTCGGGCGCGGTTGGATGACCTTTCCGGTCCTCCATTCCACCGATCTGGTGCACTGGCGCAACCTTGGCATGGCACTACAGCCGCTCGCAGGCGCGTTCGCGTCGTACTGGGCTCCAGAAGTCGCCTACGACAACGGCACATTCTATATGTACTACTCGGCGGGTGGGCCGGAAGGCGAAGGCCACCAACTGCGCGTCGCGACCGCCCAGCATCCCGCCGGACCCTTCCAGGATAGCGGTCGCGTGCTGACGCCAGACGATCCTTTTACCATCGACGCGCACCCGTTCCGCGACGAAGATGGCACGTGGTATCTCTTCTATTGCCATGACTTTCTGGATGGTGACCGAGTAGGCACAGGCATCCTGGTTGATCGTATGGTCGATATGCTTACACTTCGCGGGCGAGCCCCAAACGGTGGTGCGACCTCACGCCGAATGGAACCTGTACCAACGCCAACGGGAATGGAATGGCCACGTATGGGACTGGTATACCATCGAGGGCGCGTTCGTTCGCAAGCATGAAAACCGTTACTACTGCTTCTATAGTGGAGGCGCATGGCGCGAACCAAATTATGGCGTCGGATTCGCCGTCGCGGACCATCCGATGGTCCGTATAGGATCGAGACCGGCCTGGAAGCCCCTGATATCCTTCGCACATCCCTGGACAAGTGATCGGCCCAGGACATATGTCAGTCACTGCCGCGCCAGATAACGTGCACGAGTATATCGTCTATCACGCCTGGGATGTCGACTCATACAGGTCGGTTGATGCGGATCGATCCACTACGTGGAACGCCAAAGGTCCGTCTTGTGATGGTCCATCGTTCCAGCCAGCGCCCACCCGCCCATGCCGCACTTTCGTGATCTCTTCGACCAGCCGGATGGCACTGCAGCATAGCGGAGACTGGCAGATCGTAGCAGGCGATTGGCAGGTTCAGAAAGCTGAGTTATATCAGACATGACCGCGCCAGCATCGGATGCAACGGCGTTGATCGCGGCAGTCCCATTCGCACCGTCATTCGTCTTCGAGGTCAACCTTGCGCTTTGTGGAGTCGCAGGCACAGACAACATAGGCGGGTATGTCCGTATATGCGACCATGAGGATAATTATGTCATCGTGGAACTTTTGCCGGAGCAAAACTCGCTGGCACTCCGCCACCTGATGGCAGGACAAACGTGGAACAACAATCTCTTTCGTTGCACCACTTGGTCCGATTTTTCCGCGCGCGATGCCTACCATCACCTGCGCGTGGAGCGGCGGAGCGACGACGTGCGGTTGTTTGTCGATCGCGTCCTGCTCATGTCGCATTCCAACATTGCGGCGACAGGCGGCGCGGCGGGTATCTGGACGCGCAACGCCGCCGCTGCGTTCGACGGCATCGCGCTGACGTTCGTCGAGCAAGAGTAAGCTGTTAGGACGCCGAACGCTTACTCAGCAACGTTTCGTATTCCTGCAAGGTGCGCCGCGCCACGATAGGCCACGCGAAGGTCGTTTCGACGATGCGGCGTCCGGCAACACCCCATGCCGCCCAGCGTTCGCGCTGTTCCATCGCCGAGCGAATCGCCGTCACCAGCGCCTGTGTATCGCCGGGGGGGATCAGGATGCCGTGTATGTCCTGTGAACACCTTGTCGGGAATGCCTCCCGTCGCCGTCGCGATCACCGGGCGTTGGTGAACCATCGCTTCTAGCGTCACCAACGACGAGCCTTCGTAGAGCGTCGGATGTACGAACAGGTCGATCTGTTCGTACAACGAGTGTAACTCACGGTCATCGAGCTTGCCAACAAACACCACATGCTCTTGCAAGCCGAGCGCGGCGACCTGAGCGCGTAGGGCTGGTTCTTCCTTACCGTTGCCGACCAACAGCCAGCGCCAGCGCGGACCAAGCGCATGACGCACCTGCGCCAGAGCGTCAATCAGGATATGAAACCCTTTGTTGCGTTCCAGGCGTCCGACGCTCATCAGCACGGGGTTGTCGTCGGCAATACCCAGGCGGTGCGTGAGTTCAACGCCCAGGGCCGGATCGACGGCGTTCAGACATTCATCCACGTCGATAGCGGACGGAATCACCACCACCCGCTGCTTGTCCACGCCCAAAAAGCGCGGGAGGTCGTCCTGTGTACACGCATCGGTGGCGATGGCACGATCCGCCGCACGGTTGCCCGCCGAATACAGCACCCTGAACGGTGCATAAGCGATCCGTTTGAGGATGGACGGCGTGCGGTATTCCTCCATGCCGTGCGGGTTGGCGAGGAACGGCGTATCACGGAGGCTGCGGTCGGTTCGGCGCACGACGCCAAAGCCCCACGCGCATAACCCCTGCGCATGCACAATGTCGATGGCGTTACGCTGGATCAACTGTCGCGCCAGCCGCGCCTCAGCCAGCGAAAAGATCGGGTAGTTGATCTGCCGACCGATGATGCTGTTGGGACGTAACAGCGGCGATGTACGGTCATAGCGCAGTTGTCGCACGCGCAACGCATCGGTTGGCGGCATGGCTGCGGACTCCAGAATCTGCGCCGTCGCTTCGGCGTCGGTGATGGTTTGGGGTGGCACGCCCACAACCAGCGTCAAGTCCACACCCAACTTGACCAGGTGAGTCGAGAGGTGGAACACATGACGTTCGATGCCGCCGAAGCCGTGCAGCGGAAACACAGCGCGTGCCAGCATCAAGACGCGAGGCCAGCGCTCGCTCATCGTGTCCAATCCAGCGTCAAGGCACGCGAGCGATCGGGTCCGTCTTCCCCAAAGACATTATCGATCACCACATCCTCACCCTCAGCATCGCGCACGCGCAGGTTACAATCCTCGGCTTGTTCGAGCGAGCATTGATAATATGCAACGGCGGTGCTATCGGGCGACCAGGCCGGAGCGTCCGCTGAGACACCATTGGACGTTTCAGCCCATGCCCAATCCGTGTCGTCGGTTTCGACGCCACGAGCGACAAACCAGGTATCGCCTCGTGCGCTCGATACACTGAACAATGCCGCCTTGCGGTTGGGTGCGGGCGTAGTCCCCATCACTTCGGGCAGTTCGCCCAGGAACGTCGAGCCGCCCGTGGTCGCATCCGCACGCTCCCAGATCGAAAAGCCAGTCAGTACCTGATAGCTCACATACGAGGCGACGTACACTGTGTTGCCGTCCGCATTCCAGAAGGGGTCCTGCATCATATGTTCGAGAGCGGCGGGTTCGACCTTGTTGTCAGGAATCCCGATAGCAGGCGTATCGGTGGGTAGCTCGCCCACAACGGTCGAATCATTTTCGCCAGAGAAATTGACGATGTGTAACTCGTTTCGGCGTGGCGTTTCCTCGCCTGGGATCGTCACATAGGCGATACGTTCGCTGTCAGGCGACCACGCCGGATCGGTGCCATCGCCGACCTTCCGTGCTTCGTCGCGGTCCAGGTCATAGACCCAGACTTCGCGCACACTGGCATCATCGGCGACAGAGCCATGTTCAAAGGCGAGCCGCGTGCCGTTGGCAGCCCAGATCGGGGCGTGCGCGTTCTTGGCATCGTATACGCGTTGTTCGGCGCTGCCGTCCGCGTTCGCCACGTACACGCTGCCATCCCTCACGAAGGCGATCTGGTTACCGTCAGGCGACCAGCGCGCTTCATAGGCATCTTGCAGCACCCTTCGCACCGCACCATCCTGTGGAGTATAAACCCACAGGTCGGTGCCACGCATGAACAGCAGTTTGCCGTCGAGATCGCTGCGAACTTCGCCCGTCGCCGTGCCATCGGGTGCGGGCGGCGTTACAGTAGCGGTTGGGGCAGTAGTCGGCGTTTGCGGAGTGACCGTTGGCATAGCAGCGACGGTTGCGGCCAGGGTTGGCGTTGCGGGTGGCGTGGTCGGACTTGCCGCCGAAACCGTGGCAGAAGCAACAGGCAGCGCGGTAGTCGTTCCAGGAGAACCGATTTGCGTCGAGCCACAGCCCGTCACAAACAATACAAGAAGGACACACACTCGTTGATATACCTGTTTCATCACTGCCTCACGTTTTTGCTGCAACATCCTTTCCTAGACGTATATCCAGCCAAGGCGGTTCCAACGCCAGTATAGCACGCACGAACGACACACCACGAAGCCCTGCGATTGCACGACAACGCCCCGCGATTCCACCAGCGCGTCAATCCGCTCGCGTGTACGTGCTGCGACCGGGACCACCTGCCCAGGCTTCCAAAATGTGTTTGACAGCGCCCCATCGCCCATGGTATATTTACGCGCGTTATATGGGGCTGTAGCTTAGTTGGGAGAGCGCGTCGTTCGCAATGACGAGGTCGAGGGTTCGAATCCCTCCAGCTCCACCATATAACATTCGGGGCTATGGCGCAGTTGGGAGCGCGGCTGCATGGCATGCAGTAGGTCGAGGGTTCGAATCCCTCTAGCTCCACCAATCGAAAGGTCCGAGGATACATATCCTCGGACCTTTTTGTTTTATGCGATCGATATCGGATGGTTCAGCGATAGCATTGGGTCAGCGACAAGCGCAGCGTCAGCGTACTGGTTACGCGCGAAGCAGAGCAGCGGCGGGGGACAGGCCCGATTGTTCAACGCTTGCTGCTGGCACGATCACCTCCACGTTCAGGCTATCGGCAACGCGCAAGAAAGCATCAACAACCTGTTCGTCCCACTGGGTGCCACGTCCTTCCCGAAGAATAGCGCAAGCGCGTTCCTTGGTCATACCTTTGCGGTATGGTCGGTCGCTTGTCATCGCGTCGAAGCTATCCGCGACCGCGAGCAAGCGCGCTCCAAAGGGAATATCGTATCCGGCTTTGCGGTCGGGGTATCCTTGCCCATCCCAGCGTTCGTGATGATGGCGCACAATGGCGACGCCCCGCACGAAGTCGGGATAGCGCTGCAACAAATCCGCGCCCTCGGGCGGAATGGGTCTCCATGATTGCGCGCTCCTCAGGATCGAGCAGTCCGGGCTTGTTCAAAACACCGTCCGGTATTCCAATCTTGCCGATGTCGTGAACGCGGGCCGCCGTCAAAATGAGTTCAGCATCTGGACCTTCGAGGCCGAGTTCGCTCAGGATCTTCTCGCAATAGAACGTCACACGGCGCGAATGACCGCCCGTATATGGATCACGGAGATCCACGGTATCAGCGAGGCTTTCCAGTAGTTGACGGGTTCCGGTCTGCAATACTCGCGCACTTCTAAATGCACGGTAGACGAAGAAAACAGGAACAGGTAAGAGGAAGAGTAAACCCGGATGGATGAGCGCGGCAGCGGCACCAAGAATACCCAGGACATATTGAACCGCTTCGACATGTACAATCTCGCGAACAACCATAGCAATGATGCGACGAGGCGGTTCACCCATAATCGCAGCGATTTCCAGGGAACTGACGAGGATGTCTGCCACAAACATCGCTCCTGCCACAAGGAAAAACACGATGAGACGAGCCTCCTCAAATGGCAAGGTGATGCGCGACACACCCGCGCCAACGAGCCCGACGATTATTGCACGAGCAGTTGCCCCTATGATGTCAGGAACCAGGCTCCCGCGCCGACGTCGTTCCAGCATCTCCCCGGTGAGCGTGCTTATTGCCGCCGCAAGTATGGTCAAAGGCGCCGGGAGTAGCACAGCCATGAGGAAAAGCGGCACCGTGGTGAACGCCATCTTCGTATGATACGTTACATGGACCGGACGTTGATCGGCGATGACGCTGGCAATCATCAGACCGAGGGCAATAGCAAGCGTTGGTATATCCAACCACCACACAGTCTCCGTAGATATTCCACGGAAGACTATGGTAATGCTCAACACGGCAAGCGACCCTAAAAAGATCGCGAGCATTGGCTGAGGTAATAGAGGTTGGAGTACGCGCTTGATCATGCTGTGTTTATTCGCTTATTAGCTACTTCGTCACATCGAACGTGTGCGTCATCAGTTGGTCAGTCAACCCGGAACGTGACTGTGGGCGGTTCTGTAGTTGAAACGTAGCGTCGACGTTAACTGGGGTGCTATGCGCTTCCGATGTCGCGGTCGTTTGCACTAGTAACGTCGTCATGTATGCGTCTACATCCACCAAGTCGTCGATGATTTCAACACGTTCCTTCTTGCCCAACTCACCGCCGGTATACGTGATTTGTTTCGCCTCGACGCCACGAGGTACATGCAATGTGTACACGACACTATCGATCTCATCGGCAAAAGCCGCAATTTCGACCGTCATGCGGACTACACGTTTATCCGTCAGGACAACAATAGGGTCGCCCCGGCATACACGCACGCGAGCATACGCACCTTCTGTCCAGGCAGGGGCGACCATTACCCCGAATAGAAGCAGGAACAATATCAAGAATCGGCGATTCTTTCGCATCGCAAGGAGAGGAAGCATGGGAAGATACTCCAAGTGCTACGTTTTATCCAGACAATTTCGTATGAGCGACATTCAAACGCGGCAGGAAGTCGGATGCAACCATCTCTCTCCCTGCCTTGTCGACACATTCTTACTTGACCGTTTTCTCGCCCCCGTCGTGAAGTTAGCGGTCGAAGTAGTTCGCTGTCGACCACGATGCCGTCGACCACGATGCCGTCGACCACGAGGCCGTCGACCACGAGGCCGTCGACCACGAGGCCGTCGAACTACTGGTGTAGACCGTCGCACCATTCGGTCCGATCAACTGCTCATTCGCCGTCAACCCTTGATTCGCAAGACCCGCCGTTGCCACTATAGTTGACTACTGTCTGGGCATTGACTTGACCGCGCCCTGTCCCGCGCCGACCATGAGTGGCGTTGCGGTGTTCTTCAACAGCCACTTCACTTGGTCGTTGGTCCATTCGGGATGCTTCTGGAACGCCAGCGCGGCGATGCCCGAAACGACCGGAGCCGCCATCGACGTACCCGAAAGGCGCAAATACGTGCCGTCAACGATTCGGGTCGGGTCCTGCACCGCCAGTTTAGCGCTTGTGGAGGCCAGCGGCGCAACCATATAGCGTCCAGGGGCAACGACATCGGGCTTCGTAACGCCATCCTGCGTTGTGCCATAGCTCGACCACGGAGCTATGGTGTCATCGCTCTGCGCGACGGTGTTCATCGGATCGGCAGCGCCAACCGTGATGACGAATGGATCGTTGGCCGGTGGGTACTGCATGGTATTCGCACCATCATTGCCCGCAGCGACGACGACCAGGATACCGCTGAACCACGCATGCTCGACGGCTGCCGCCAACGCACTGGTTTTGTAGCTTTCCGCCACGCTCGACATGAGCGACAAGTTCATGACACGGATGTTGTATGCCGTTCGATTTGTCACGACCCATTCGATGGCGTCGATGACATCCGAAACATACGACATGCCGTTCTCATCCGACACACGAATGTTGATGATATTGGCTTCGGGAGCGATCCCGATGTATTTGCCTCTCACTGTGCTCGGAACGTTGCCATTCTGCCAGTTGTTACCGGCAATAATGCCGGCCACATGGGTGCCATGACCGTTGCCATCATTCGTTTTTCTTAGCGTTGAGTTGAACAACGACCTTCGCTCGTGATACGGCTATTTCCTCCAGGAAGTGCGAATTCACTTGAAGTCTTACTCCCGTGTCAGATCACAGCGACACCGACACCAGCGCCTGTGGTCGACGACCATAAGCCGGTGGCATTGACGACCTTGGGATAGACCGTGGTGAGTTTGGACGGTTCAACGACCGCCAGCTTAGTACGGGAGCATCGTAGTTCACGAACTTGACCGAAGAATCGCTGCCCAAAGCCGTGATCTGGCTTCCGGTAAGTTCTCCGACGAAGCTATCGACCGATTTCAGGTTCTTGACTTTCCGGCCACCTTTGGTGGTCAAGGCCGTATCGGCCTTCTGTCGCCCTTGAATGCGGGTGACGATGACGCGAAAGGTCTTGGCGGGATTAGCGGCAGCCTCGCGCTGCAATTGTGGCAACACCCGGCTTTCCTGGGCTGCCGCAGCGGGCTGAATCAGCCCGGTGAAAACGATGGCGAATAGTACCAGCAGGCTGCTCCATTTGCGGCCCCAGCTGGCAGTGAAGACGGTGGTATGTGAACGGTACATGTGAACCCTATAAGGTAATAATGAGAATCTCTGACGCGACCTGCGTCATGCGACGGTGTACTTCGAGGGTGCTCCGTCTTCGGTAACCCGGCTGCCCTGGCTTGCGCGGTAGGCCCGTGGCTTTGCGTCCCCGCCTTTCAACGGGTTTGCCCTTATCGGTACGGGTTCAGCATGCGATAGTGTGCACTAGGCGATCCTCCTCGATAACAATTGAGCGCATCTCCGTAGAGGGTTGGCTGCCTGTGCTCGAGGGACGAGGATGCGGCCTCGCCGAGCCGGCAACCCGGCTGTCCAGCATGGGGGAACTGGATCCGTGGCTTTGCGTCCCCACCTTGCGATGGGTTTGCCCTACGACTGACTTGTAGCGCCATGCAAACCGTGGAACGAACCGGGGTCCACGCGATGCAGATTGATAAGTGATTGGGGGATACACGTACTATACAATGGTGGCGTGTCGCTGACGATAGTTCTCCAGTACCAGGACCGGGGGGGTATACTGGCGAACATCGGTTTGTGGCATACCGACCATTAGGATTATTTAATGGACATCCTCAACAGCTAGCGACGCTGCATAGCTCCAGATATTGACGTTTAATCGACCAGTGCGCCCTGAACAGCTGTTCAGAGCGCACTGGCGCGACCCAAGCGGTGTAACACACTCAGTTACTCGACCGTTGCCTCGTCTGCCGAACTGAAGTTGACCGTCGAGGTGTTCGCCGTCGACCACGAGGCCGTCGACCACGAGGCCGTCGACCATGATGCCGTTGACCACGAGGCCGTCGACCACGAGGCCGTCGAATCGCTGGTGTAAACCGTCGCACCATTCGGTCCGATCAACTGTTCACTCGCCGTCAACCCCTGATTCGCACGGCTCGGCGTTCCGCTAAAGTTGACCACCGATGTGGCATTGACTTCACCGCGTCCCTGTCCCGCGCTGACCGCGAGCGATGTTGCGGTGTTCATCAACAACCACTTCACCTGGTCGTTGGTCCATTCGGGATGCTTCTGGAACGCCAGCGCGGCGATGCCGGACACGACCGGAGCCGCCATCGACGTACCCGAAAGGCGCAAATACGCGCCATCCACAATACGCGTTGGATCCTCAAGCGCCAGTTTGGCGGTCGTGGAGGTCAGCGGTGCGACCATGTAGCGACCAGGGGCAACGACGTCTGGCTTCGCAACGCCATCCTGCGTTGTGCCATAGCTCGACCAGGGAGCGATCGTGTCATCGCTCTGCGCGACGGTGTTCATCGGATCGGACGCGCCGACCGTGATGACGAAGGGATCGTTGGCCGGTGGGTACTGCATGGTGTTGGCACCATCATTCCCCGCGGCGACGACGACCAGGATTCCATTGAACCAGGCACGCTCGACGGCTGCCGCCAACGCGCTGGTTTTGTAGCTCTCCGCCACGCTCGACACGAGCGACAAGTTCATGACACGGATATTGTGGGTTGTTCGATTTGTCACGACCCAGTCGATGGCGTCGATGACATCCGAAACATACGACATGCCGTTATCATCCGACACACGAACGTTGAGGATATTAGCTTCGGGAGCAATCCCGATGTATTTCCCTTTAATGGTGGTCGAAATGGCGCCGTTCTGCCAATTGTTACCGGCGACGATGCCTGCCACATGGGTGCCATGACCGTTGCCGTCGAGCGATTTTTTCAAGCCCGAGCTGAACGTCACGTTAGCTGTGACACGGTTTAGATAGTTGGGCGTCCTGAATTCGTTCGTGGCGCTCACGCCGGTATCCAGCACGGCGACGCCAACGCCAATGCCGGTGGTCGATGTCCATAAACCGCTGGCATTGACGACCTTGGGATAGAGCGTGGTGAGTTTGGACGATTCGACAACCGCAAGCTTTCGCACAGGAGCGTCATAGTTCACGAACTTGACCGCAGCATCGATGCCCAACGCCGTGATCTGGCTTCCGGTCAGTTCTCCCACGAAGCTATCGACCGATGCCAGATTCTTGACTTTCCGGCCACCTTTGGAAGTCAGTGCCGTGTCAGCCTTCGTGTCGCGCTGAATGCGGGTAACGATGACGCGGAAGGTCTTCGCAGGATTAGCGGCGGCTTCGCGCTTCAATTGTGGCAACACCCGACTTTCCTGGGATGCCGCTGCGGGCTGAATCAGCCCCGTGAACACGATGGCGAATAGTACCAGCAGGCTACTTAGTTTGCGGCCCCAACTGGCAGTGAAAACGGTGGTATGTGAACGGTACATGTGAACCCTATAAGGTAAAGTGTATGAATAGTGGCGCGACCTGCGCCGTGCGACGGTGTACTCCGAGGGTGCTCCGTCTTCGGTAACCCGGCTGCCCTGGCTTGCGCGGTAGGCCCGTGGCTTTGCGTCCCCGCCTTTCAACGGGTTTGCCCTTATCGGTACGGGTTCAGCATGCGATAGTGTGCACTAGGCGATCCTCCTCGATAACAATTGAGCGCATCTCCGTAGAGGGTTGGCTGCCTGTGCTCGAGGGACGAGGATGCGGCCTCGCCGAGCCGGCAACCCGGCTGTCCAGCATGGGGGAACTGGATCCGTGGCTTTGCGTCCCCACCTTACGATGGGTTTGCCCTACGACTGACTTGTATCGCCGTGCAAACCGTGGAACGAGGTCCACGCCATGCAGGCTTGAATATGATTGGGGGATGTCGTAAAGCATAAATGATCACCGCGAACATCGGGATAGTCATGCAGTACTAAAAGGATGGAGTGATTTGACGAAGAATAGGGGAGGATGACCAGGACGTAAGTACTATATATATGACGGAAACCCGGGATGATTGACATTAAAGGTACTTTAGTACTGCTGAATGTCGGAGCAATGCACACCGTTCGACGGTTCAAAGCCGACCTAGTCACGATGTACCACCGCTGTTATAGTTATCAAACCGCCTCACCAGATCAGGCTGCTTCTTTCCCGAATGATCGGTGGACGATTTAACTACTGTTGCGGAGTTCCCAATGAGGCAAATGCCCGGCGTAGCACGTATATACCTTATTAGCCTGTATATCGTTGGTGCAGTGGCTTGCGCCTGGCATCTCGTCAATTATAGTAAGCCAATCACAAAGCTTGATATCGTGCTTGCCATCGGCCTCGCGATTGTATCGGCGATCTGCCAGGTATTCCTGGTTGCCCGAACAAGTACAACCGGCCAGCGCTCGGATCACCTCACGCTCGCACCGGTATTTGCCGCTCTTGTGCTCCTCCCGGGTCCACTCCTGGTGCCAGTTATCATTATCACCTTTCTGCCCGAATGGTATGTATATCGCCGTTCCTGGTTTGGGCAAGTCTTTAATATCGCCGCTTTCCTGATTGCAACCATGCTGGCTCGGCTGTGTTTTCATGCCCTCGCCGGAGAATATCGCCTCAACGATTCGCTGGTGTTGTTCTCACAGAACTGGTCCGCTACCTTGGCGCTTATTTTAGTTTTTGAATTCTCCCAGGCCCTGATGCTTGCCTGGGTACTCAAGCTTGCGCGCGGGCAATCCCTTCGACAAAGTGGCCTGTTTACCGTCGATAGTCTGCTCCTTGAATTTGCCCTCATTTGTGTTGGCCTTTGCTTCGCCGTTTCCTGGATGATTGGACCACTGTATGGGCTTGCCGCAGGGATGCCGCTGCTGCTGATCTTCCAGGCACTTCATGTTCCAAACTTAAAAGAAGAAGCTTCGACAGACCCAAAGACCGGACTGGCGAACATGCGTCACTTCACGACC
Source organism: uncultured Chloroflexia bacterium (assembly GCA_963782315.1). Lineage (GTDB taxonomy): Bacteria > Chloroflexota > Chloroflexia > Chloroflexales > Kallotenuaceae > JBBSGA01. The sequence goes on along the minus strand of CAWAJS010000036.1, from coordinate 84,275 downwards.
GTCATCGAGCGTGAACTCGAACGTGCGAATCGCAGTGGTCAGTCATTCAGCCTCCTGGTTTGCGATCTCGATTATCTCCGCAACATCAACAATACGTTTGGGCATCAGGCCGGCGACATGGTTTTGCAAGGCATCGCCGATATCATCCATTCAAGCATACGAGCCAACGATCTTGGTGCTCGCTATGGCGGCGAAGAATTCCTCGTCATGCTAGCAGACACCGACAGCGACGGGGCGCAAAACCTGGCCGAGCGCATTCGGAGCGCCCTCGAACAGACTACGTTCGAGCATGAAAGCACAGGCGCAGTTATTCGAGCGACGATCAGCATCGGTGTAGGCACATATCCCTACGATGGGCGAACCATGGAAACGCTGCTGCGAGAAGCAGACCTTGCAGTCTACAAGGCGAAAGCTGATGGACGAAATCGCGTGGTTGTTGCCGGACGTGAAACCCGGGAGCTTGCGGGGGATTGGGCTCGAGAACATCTCATGCCATGGGTCGCTGCGGAGCCAGTCCCAGAACAACAAATACGTGGCCCATTGTCCGGATTCATCAAACAGGCAACGCGCAGATCGACCCGGACGGATTCGACATCCCAAGCTACTGCACAATCAGGGAAATATCCCAAACACCACCGCCAAGAAACGCAGCGTGGCGAACCCTCATTCCTGCTCCTCGGACTGATCGCTCTTATTGTCCTCGCTGGCTTACTTAGCAACGTATCTACCGTGACGCAATCGGTTCCCTGGATGAGCCTCTTACTTTTTGCCGCCCTGACGGTGATTGCCGAACAGTTAGCCATCGACGTTTCAGGACGAGGAAAGATCTCAGTTTCCGTCGTGATTATCCTTGGTGCCGCGTTCCTTTATCATGGGGTCGGCATTCTGGTAACCGCGCTGGCCGCCGCGCTTTCAATGACGATCAAATCGCGCAGCCCGATGCATCGTATGCTGTTCAATTTTGGAACCGTGCTGCTTGCGGCACGCGGCGCGGATGTGCTCAGCGCTTCCATCGTCGGAACAACACTCACCGCAGCACCGCTCATTACGAGTATTATTCCCGCGGCCATCGCAGGACTAGCATATTATGCAATCAACCAACTCTTATTATGTACAGCACGAGGGTTGGATGAACAACGCCAGCCCTGGCAGATTTGGTATAGCGATTATCGCTGGCTGTGGCCACATTATGTCGTACTAGGCTCGTTGGGACTGATCGTCGCGTTAGGCTATCGTGATTATGGACCTGTCGGGGTTATCGCCTTAATGGCTCCTGTTGCAATGATGCACGTTGCATTCGCTCAGTATGTTGGACAAACGCGGGTGTATGTAGAAGACCTGCAGCAGATGAATTCGCGATTGACTGATTCATATGAGGCAACATTACACGCTCTGAGCCGCGCACTTGATACACGCGACGAAGAAACCGAAGAACATTCCCAACGTGTTCGCCGATATACGGAACTGTTAGCACGACGGTTGCATATCTCCGAGGCTGACATGCATGATATGTCGCGCGGTGCCTTGTTACATGATATTGGGAAGATTGGCGTGCCCGATGCGATCCTCCTCAAGCCGGGGAAACTCACGGATGCCGAACGATTGTTTATGCAGAAGCATCCAGAGATTGGGTACCGCATGATTGCCCACATTCCTTTTCTTGCGCGCGCGGCCCTGGTGGTCCTCCATCACCATGAGAGCTTTGATGGAACAGGGTATCCAAGTGGATTGAGCGGGGAATATATTCCCCTGGGCGCGCGCATTTTCGCCATCGTGGATACATTTGACGCCATGACTTCGGATCGACCATACCGTCGTGCTTTGCCCATTGAAGATGCACGCGGGGAAATCACACGGTGTCGAGGAACGCAGTTCGATCCAAAACTGGTTGATATCTTTTTGTCGATTCCTGTCATTGAGCTCATCGAAGCACGTGAGGCCGTCGATGCTCCATTTGCAAGAATTGAAATGCAATCTACGCTTTCGATGGAACTATCACAAGCCTGACCAGGCTTGACCAGGGCTCCGTCAACGTCGAACGGCTGTCATGGTGATCACACCAAAACATCCCTCGTAGCCTCACCGGGAGACCCTTGGGCTCAGGAGCACCCACTCACGGTAACAATGTCCATGGAAATCTTCCGTACATCGGACGTTGATGGAGGCCTGGGCCGTGACAACCATCGCAACTTTTTGCCTACTTCCTACGTCATATAGCTACTATGCATAGCTATGCTGTGCGTACTGAATCAAGGAAAAGGGAAGTTCGATGTTTTGTCCTGGCTGTGCGCGTACTGTTCCGAGCGATGCGGTGTTTTGTATCTATTGTGCGGCGCCCATAGGCGATGCGGCAACCCCCGCACCGCACGTGCGGACACAACCTGCGACCGGACCAACGGTGCGGCTGCAACCGCCAACCGTGCCTCACATCGCGCCCCGCCCTCACCATGTTCCTGTTGCTCCTGCGAAGCCACAGGCCCGCCAGCATCATAAGAACCTCAAGAAGCCTACACGCCAGCCTGACTATAGCGGCGCGGTCTTTTTGATCGGTCTGGGTGTACTCGTGTTCACCGGCAATTTCTGGCCTGGGATTCTGATTCTCATAGGCGTGAGCGGATTCTTAAAGGATTATGCCAGGGCACGCTCAAATCATGGTCTCGGACATCTGGTGTTCTGGGTCGGTCTTGCCGTTCTCTGGAACACGCCGTTTCTCTGGCCTGGGGTACTTCTTCTCCTGTTTGCCTCACATCTTATCGGTAAGCAACGCATGCGTACCTGGATATAGCAAACAATGGCCTCGGTGGACGTTCCACCGAGGCCATTGTTTCAATACGAAACGTGATTACGTAGTTTCCCCAGGCCAGTTACCTCGAACTCAATCGTGTCATCCGGCTCGATCCAACCCCCCACCTGTTCTGCACCAAGTTCTAGAATCGAGCCACTGGCGACGGTTCCTGAACTGAGCACGTCGCCGGGATAGAGCGTGACGCCCCGCGACGCGTAGGCGATCAGGTGCTCCCAGGTGTAGTACATATCACCCAGATCACCAACGCTGTATTCCTTGCCGTTCACACGGGCGAACATACTCAGGCTGAGCCGTCCATCGTCGAAATATTCATCTAGCTCGTCGGGTGTAACGATCACCGGACCGATCGACGTAGCGAAATCGCGGCTTTTGGAGAATCCCATGCCAGCCGCCAATTCGTCGCGTTCCAGATCGCGTGCCACCCAGTTATTGAGAATCGTAAACCCGGCTACATAGTCTAAGGCACCCTCTGACGCGATGTCCTGCCCCTGCCGTCCAATTACGCAGCCAACCTCAAGACCAAAATCGAGTTGTTCAGTTGGAGGCATCGACAGCGTTTCGCCTGGTCCAATCATGGCGCCATGATTCCCGAAACTGAATAGTGGGGCGCGATACCAGGCCGCCGGCACAGTTAACCCCTGCTGCCGCCGTACCGTCGCGACCTGAGCCTCGAAGGTATCGAATAACCGCAGCGACCGTGGACGGGGCAGCGGTGCCAGCAGTTTGATCTCGGAACGCGGCAGCAGCAACGACATGCCGCCAATAGACACCTCACCTGCCAGATCGAGTTCGTCTGGATCGTCCTCGTCGCGCACGACATTGACAGCATCGCCGATCTGCTCGAGCACTGCGTTGACGATCTCGTTGGCACCATCCAGCCCGAGCCCTTCTTCGGAGCCGTCCAGCAACCGCAGCATATCCAAAGGACGCTCGTCCCATTCTTCAAAGACAAGTGGTGCAGCGGCATGAAGGTCGACCAGACCATACGGTAGCAGCACACCGGCGCGTGCATCGTATAGCCCTTCGCCGGAGCGCCGGAAGGTTACAAGTTTCAAGGTATCAACCTCTTGGAGGGCTTATAACCCTGCAACTGTCGTCTCATCACGCACGGTTTCGACGCCTTCCAGATCGCTGATCACAGCGACAATGTTATCAGTATCGTCCAGATCGTCGACCATGCCACGCACGATCACGGTGCCATTGAACGTGGCGATCTGTAAACGTTCAGCCAGATGCGTCGTCGAACTGTCCGAGCGCAGTGCGTCGCGTACGAAAGCAGTCATATCATCGCCACGATCGTGAAAGCGATCCACGTCCTCCTGATCGAGCGAACGCTCACCCGAAACGTCGCTCACGTCACGAGCCGAGGTGCCGAACCCAGCGGCGACCTGGACCAACTCGGGATCGTCGTAGTCAGTGGTGACGGGCGGATCGATGGGCGGCACGTAGGTCATCCCCTCCTCGATCGCTTCCATAGCATCGCCAGTTTCGCCCTCGCGCATTTCCTGCTCGATCAGCATATCAAACGATTCCGCGCCACCTTCGCCAAGTTCCTGGTTCGAAGTCAGTCTCGCCCTGGTACACATCAGTCGTGGTGATCTGTTCCAACCGTCCGATGTCAGATTGGTCGATATAGGCCGTGCCTTCGACGTTCGCGCCCGCCAATTGGTCCATGAACTCGTTTGAATCGCGGTCCTCGTCCTGCGGTGGATTGGTATATGGTTGTGGTTCTTGTCGTGAATCATGCTGCGGTGTATGTAAACCACTGTCGGTTCGATCGGTCATATACATTCTCCTTCTCGCTATCCTGCATTGCAGGTTTCAGACCCTCGTTATTGCGCTTGCAGCGACCCTGATGGACCCTGCATCAAATTCCGGGCCGACGATCAAACGCACCACCTGGGGCAACACGGTGAAGGTTGCTGGCTGGTTACCAACGAGTTCGCCATCCGTGTTGAACCACATACCGGGTTGAGATTCGACGTGGACGCGCCGCGCTCGTCGATACACCAGTTCAGGTTGGTCGAGATGGTTCCCCGTTAGAATCTGCGGAACGAGGATCGCCAAGCGTGGCAGGGATGTGGCAGGAACGATCATCACATCGAGCAATCCGTCGTCAATCATCGCCCGGGGAACGACCGGGATGCCGCCCGCGACCGAACGGGCGTTCGCGATGACGACGTTATAGGCGAGAAGGTCCTGCGGGTCCTCATCGTCGAACTGGATCGTCATATGATAATCTGTCAGGTCGGGTAAGGCTGCCAGCGCCGAACGTATATAGGCCAACGGTCCCCAGGTGGCTTTGAGTTCATCGGTAAGGTGTTCGTTGAGGATGCCGCTGAAACCGCCCGCCGACACGTTAAGGAAGTAGCGCGTTTCATCGCTTTGAACACACACGACATCGCTGGTACAAGACCGTTCCACGCTTCAGAATATCGATGGCCTGCTCGACATCGGTGGGGATGGCGATGGTACGTGCGAAGTCGTTGCCAGTGCCAAGCGGCAGCACGCCCAATGTCGCACGGCCCCAGTCATCCGACATACCGTTTAGGACTTCGTTAATCGTCCCGTCGCCGCCAGCCGCAATGATACATTCATACCCGGCTGTGATGGCTTCGCGTGCCAGCCGTGTTGCATCACCTTTCGCGCTCGTTGCCTTGATCGTCACCTCGCCAAGCGGGGCGAGGTGCGTCATTAATGTTGCTTCGTCCTCTGCTGTACCCGCATTTGGGTTAAGAATGATAAGCGTCCGCATGTTCAGAAACGATTACGCCTTCCGACTCGCCGTCCACTCCTGCGGAACATGCTAATCACGAGCAACAGCAGGATCGATCCCAGAATCGCCCAGATGATCTCGATGGTTTGACCGCCGACGTTGATCGCGAAGAATGGCGGTAGGTTCAGGGCATTCGCGACGACCGTACCGATGTAGGCACCGATCACGCCGACCACGATCGATACGACAAAGCCGCCGGGGCTAAACCCGACGATCATTTCGGCAAGGGCACCACAGATTCCGGCGATGACAAGCAACACCAACAGACTCAAAATACTCATGCTTACCTTCCTATGCGCGGCTCGTAGTGACCAGGGGAACGCTGTTCGGCCTCGATGACACCCGCACCCGGCTCGCCCAGGTCGAGCATACGCACTGCAAACCAGGCAACCGTGAGCGTGGGGATGACCTGCGTGAACGGGATCAGTGCTTCAACCGCAGCCGTATTCCGCAACGCTTGCAGGCGATAGCGACTGAGGAGTACCCACACGATCGGCGCAGCGAACATATCAAGGGCAAGATCGAGCAGATCAAGGATCACGACCAGGCTCAGGGGCACGATCCGTAACGTCGTCGTGAAACTCGCATTCGCTGGAACGCGCAAACGCCGGAGTCGCCGATGAATCAGCATCAAGCCGACGACGGCAAGCACGAGCGCCACGACCATCACGATAGCAAGTATTTCCACGAATTGTCCCAGACTGGTATACAAATCGTTCACGTTCAACCTTCACTTTACGTACCTGCTCTTTTTTGTGCGGTGCGGTACGATTCCCACCCTAGTGAGACGATCATCAGAAGGATCATTGTTGCGAGGGTCGCGAGTTCTAGCCTTGCGCCAAAGCGCGGCTGCGCTGCCCAGCGATCCAGCCATCCAAAAGGCCAAACCAGCACAGACGTGACCGCCAGGATCACCTCGAAGATCCGGTTATCTGGCCTGGCGGCAAAGAGTAGACCGATCAGGCGTACCATGAGCAGCCCTTCCGCAACCCCCACAATTGTTTTTATCCATCGCCACACAGTGCCCTACCTCACGAATCAATCAATATATATGCCAAGGTGAAGCTTATTCACCGATTCCAGTCTGCTGTCATAACGCACATCGGTCGCCCATGCTGGCCTTACAAACATTTCATCCTGACGGCTTGCCCACCTGCCATCCACGCTTCACCAGTCCGAGTATACTTCGCCTCATGCACGAACACAGCCCACAACGTACGTCGGTAGGGTATCTTGAACTTTTACGCCGGAACAAGCAATTCCGGTGGCTATGGTACGGTCAACTCGTCAGTCAACTTGGGGATTGGCTCGATAGCATCGCGATCTTCTCGCTGCTGCTCGCGCTCACTGGGTCCGGCACAGCCGTCAGCCTCGTTATCGTTTCCCAATTTTTGCCACCCGCGCTCGTTGGGTTGGGAGCGGGCGTGGTCGTGGATCGCCTTCCGCGCAAGCAGGTCATGATCGCCGCCGATCTGATCCGCGCCGCGCTCGTACCACTCCTGTTCTTGATCAGATTCACCTGATATGGTGTGGCTGGCATACGTCGTGACAGCGTTGAAATTCGCGGTTGGCGCGTTCTTCGAGCCTGCACGGCAGGCCGCCATTCCATCCATCGTCGCCCAGGACGAACTGATCGCAGCAAACGCGATTTCGAGTATCACCTGGTCAGCAATGCTCGCCATTGGCGCCGCCATCGGCGGCCTCGTGGTCGCATACCTTGGCACGAACACCGCGTTCCTCATCGACGGACTTTCATTCGTCCTGTCGGCCTTTTTCATCGCCCGCGTGGTGTTGCCTCCGCGTGTCGTTAAGGTCATACCCAGCACAGGACTACAGGATTTGCGCGAGGCTGTCAGCTACCTGCGCCAACGCCGTACGATTGCATTGTATACGTTCACGAAGGGCTTCTGGAGCGTCGGCAGCGGAGCGTTATTGCTGCTTATCGCTGTATGGCGAGGAGCTTTTCCCTTTGCGTGGCGATAGCGCCCTCAGTATCGGGCTATTGTACGCAGCACGCGGCCTTGGTACCGGCATCGGACCCGTGCTTGCCAGTCGCTCTCGGCGGCAGTAGTTCGCGCTTCCTGGCGCGTGCTATCGCTCCCTCCTTCGTCATCACTGGCATCGGCTACGTGCTGTTCGGCGGCGCCCCCTCGTTGTTGCTCGCCGCCCTCGCGATCATCTTCGCGCACATGGGTGGCTCGACCCAATGGACGTTCAGCACAGCCTTGATCCAGATGTATGTGCCGGACCGTCTGCGCGGGCGCATCTTTTCGATGGATTTCGTCGCCCTCACCCTTATGACATCGCTTTCGACCTTCCTCGTCGGCGTCGCCCACGACGCGGGCTACACTCCACGCACCCTGGCCGTGGTCGTCGGCGTGGTGTTCATCATTGTAAGCCTTCCGGTCTGGCTGCTATGGTACGACCACCAACCGCGACGACCGCTGGAGGCACACCCGGACGACACACCCGCCGACCAGATGGTCACAGCCACAGGCAAGTAGAACCAGATACCATCCATATACGTAGAACGCTTTATGTTAAGTAACGGATGAACTCATGGATATACCACAAATCAACCCTTTAACAGCGCCCGACCAGCTACGGGCTGCCGTGCACGGCACGATCGATGTCGAATCGTATATGGTTCGACAGGACGGCGCGGTCACCATCGACGGACAACTCAAGGGCGATGCGCGCATCGCGTTTCGCGCCCTGCGGCAACGTATCGAAGGCATCGGGTTTACGCCCTTTCTCGGACGCACAGAAACGGGCGTGCGACTGACAGCAGTACCAGGCGTAATCCAGCATAAACCCGCTCGCGTTCGCATCAACATCATATTGTTTTTGCTGACAGTCGTAACGGTGCTGTGGACTGGAGCGCTTCAAGAGGTTGAAATCGCCGCCTTGCCGGCTGCAACGAGTGCCACGCAACAGTCGATCGAGTACCTGCGATTGCTGTTCGGCGTGTTCTCGATCCCTCCCAACTCTCACTCGGGCTACCCTTCGCCCTGACCTTGCTTTCGATCCTGGGAGCGCACGAGATGGGACACTTTATCGTCGGACGGCTGCGTGGTGCGCCCATGAGTTGGCCGTACTTCATCCCCCTACCTCCGCTCATCAGTTTCACCGGCACGATGGGCGCGGTGATCGTGCAGCGCGAACCATTGGAGGACCGCCGTACGCTACTGGAAGTCGGCATTGCCGGACCGCTGGCTGGCCTTGCCGTCGCCATTCCACTCCTATTCGTGGGGCTGTTTGGGTCAACGGTCGGTGCGGCAAATCCACCATATTTGCAGGAAGGGAATTCGTTACTCTACGCTGCCGCCAAGTGGTTGGTGTACGGCCAATTTCTGCCCTATAACGGCATGGACGTGCAGATCAACAGCGTCGCGTTCGGCGCGTGGATCGGTTTACTCGTCACGATGATCAACCTGCTGCCGGTCGGACAACTCGACGGCGGACACATCGCGTATGCCCTGCTTGGCGAACGCGCCCGCTATCTTGCCTATGGTGCCATCGCGATGTGTGCGATCTTTGGTGTCTTGTTTTCGTATTCCTGGTTTGTGTGGATGGCGCTAGCGACTATAATTGGGTTTCGGCATCCACCGCCGTTCAACGACGTACCGGAGCTTAGCACAGCGCACAAAGCACTGGCGATTGCGGGACTGTTGTTGTTCTTGTTGCTGCTGATGCCGATACCGATCGCACAGGTCCAGTGACCTCGAATGTATTTTATTGGAGCATACACGCATGGCACCTAAGCCGAATCCACGACCACGACACGTTTTGATCGTCGCGCCACACCCCGACGACGCCGAGTTTATGGCGGGTAGCATTCTGGCGCATTGGCACTCGCTGGGTGCGACGATCCATTTTCTCCTGGTAACCGATGGCGTTAGCGGTTCGCGCGATCCTAACCAAACGCCCGAACAACTCGCGGCGATTCGTCGCGCCGAACAGATCGCAGCGGCCCGCGTGCTGGGCTGTGATGACGTAACCTTTCTGGGGTATCCCGACGGCAAAGTCGAGCCGACGCTGGCGCTACGTTGGGACATCGCTCGCACCATCCGGCGCGTCAAACCGGACGTCGTATTGACGATGGACCCTGCTTTCCGCTACTCCGAGAACTATATCAACCATCCTGACCATCGGGCGGTCGCGGACGCGACGCTTGCCGCAATCATGCCGACCGCGAACACCCTGCTGGCAGCACTTGACCTGGCAGAAGAAGGACTGGAACCCCACGATGTCAGCGAGGTGTATCTGTCGGCAGCCACCAAAGCGACGGTCTGGATTCCGATCACCGAAGAAGATATGCAACGGCAAATGGATGCGTTGAAGGAGCACAAAAGCCAGTTAGGCGATTGGAATCCCGGCGATACGATGAAGGAGTGGGCACGACGGGCCGCCAACGAAGCCCGCGAGAACGGCGTGGATTGTGGCGAGTACGCCCAGGCTTTCGCCTATGTGCGGCTGAAGGAAGGCGACGAGGCAGAACAACCCGCCGCCGAAGTCTAGCCGCGAGAGTATGACTGGAGCGTGTGCTCTGGTCATACTCCACTCGGTCCCCACACGAGGAGCGATAGCGATGCCGCCATCCACCCACGATTCACGAATTCGCACCGTCGAAGATGCCTACGCATGGCTGCAACAGGTGCAGGTCTGCACGATCATGGAGGACCGCAGCGGCAAACTGCCAAGCCTGTGGGATGTCGTGGATGCACCCGACAAGCAGCCGGGAGAAGGCGGGTGGGGCGAAAAGATGAGTCTGGTATGGGGATGGAAGAACGCGCTCCCGGCGACGTACCCCGACGATATCTTCTATGGCAAAATCAAAGGTGGCCGAGCGATCCTGTGTACGATGGATTATCTGCGCACGCTGTATGCTCAACAACATCGCTCGCTCGAACAAACCAGCACATTGGCGCAAGAACTCTACGCTGTGATCGTGCAGGGACCGATTCCGAACCGCCCGCTGCGGCAAGCAATCGGCCTTGACACCAAGGCCGACAAGTCGCGCTTCGACCGCGCCATCCTCGAACTTCAGGTCGCCCTGCTGGTCGTGCGCTACAACGACCTCACACTCGCCGGAACCGATGGTCTTGGACCCGACCCCGACCGTTGGACAACCTTCGCCGCACAATATCCTGATTGGCAGCCAACCTAGAACTACAGCCACGGAAGCCCGCTATTCACCACAGGATTTTCGGGTAATCGTCGTGCGAACAAGTAGCGTTGGCTCCTCATATCTGCGTCTGACTTTCTCACACCCTTTTGACCACCAATCAGCAAGCAGTAGCGTCAACAGCGCAGCACCAGGCAGCAGTGAAGGGTTGGTGCAACGTCCAGTCAATGATGATGTATTTTTCAGTGTGTCATGCGGATCGGGATAGAATTGCCTATGCTCAGGACGTTGCACCAGCGCTGAGCGACACAACTATTGCCTTGCTTGCCCACTACATGCAGGACAGACGGAATTGATGCGCCATTGATCGTGCGGATTCACGGGGTGCTCCTGAAGGTTTTGTCACCGGGGATTGTGCATGAATTCGCACGGTTTTGGAAGGTGAGCCTCAAACCACGGTTTACTATCATCTTACCGCGTGAATTTTCAAGGGCAATCCAGTTTAGATTGGGCAAGCCAATGTACTGGATCGAGGGTCTTTTCATGAGTATCGGCGCTTGCCCTGCGATGTTTGGATCTACAGAGTGTGTTCTCCAGTGGCTTACACGCAGGCATCCGTGTGGGTACCTATATGCAACTGCGTACACTACCTACAAATTGTGACGTGTTCCGATATCTGGACAGAAATCCTCAATGCCCCGCGCTCTGATAATTCCGCAGTTCAAAGCGAAAGATGTAGACCGCCAGTGTGAACCAGCACACGCCGACCAGAGGTGCAATCATCGCGAGCGCGGGCGGCACATTTAGTTCGCCGGTCTTGCCCAGCAGCACCGCCGATGGAATATAGGCCATAAAGGCCAGCGGCAGCGCAAAGGTCAGCAGAAATTGCACCGTACCGCCAAAGATCTTGAGCGGATAGTTGCCGAAATCGCTGAAGAACGTATCAAGAACGAAGAACAACGATTGGATGTTGAGCACGCGCAGTGCGAGCGTCGCGATCATCAGGTCAAGCCCAAGTTCAAGCAGCGCGCCGCCGATGATCGCCAGCACCAGATACACCACAACTGCCGCTGTCCATTCAATCTTGACCATCGTGAGCGCTGCCAGGAATAATACCGATCCCGCCGAGCAGGTCGCCAAAGACATTCACCTCCACGCCCTGGCTTATGATCTGGCGCAATGGTGAGAGCGGCCGAATCAGATAGCGGTCGAATTCGCCATGCCGAATCTGATCGTTCAAGCTAGCGGATCTGCCCCGAGACCAGGAAGCCGACCGCGTGTATCAGCAGACGCAGGCCATACAGAAAGGCTATCTCGCCGAAGGTCCAGCCGCCGACCGTCTCGAAGCGTGTCAGCACGACCCAGATAAAAGCGAAGCCGGTGCCATGGTAGATCAAGCCCATCGCGATCAGGATCAGAAAATTAGCCCGGTATTGTAGCTGGCTGCGCACGCTAGCCACCCACAGGCTCAGCATGATCGACAATGTCGTCATCGTTATCCTCCCTGAATCACGACGCGCCGCATCGCACGCTGCCATACCAGCCAGGCAATGCCGGACAGTGCGATAACCCAGAACACCTGGAGTGCCGAGCGCCTCGAATGCCTGCTTGCCGGCCAATTGTCCCAGTGTAGATCGACAGCGGGATGAACGTCTGAGCCTGGAACGGCAGCAGTTCGGCCACGTGACGCAGCCATGCCGGGAAGAACCAGAGTGGCACCAGCGCGCCGCCAAAGAACTGGTTGGTGAAATCGTAGATCGTAAACGCCCCATCGATCTCCATGGTCCAGAAGGCGAGCAGCCCGATCAGCAGGCCCATCAGCACGGCGACCAGATAGCCAAGTCCCAGGCTGAGCAGATAGAGCAAGCCGGCCGACGAGTGATTGGGGCAGGTCGATGCCGCCAAACACTACGGCAAATGGCAGTGCCAGCACCACAAACGGCAGCGTAGACGCCGTCGCGCCGACCTGGTGCGCCAGCAACTGGCCGAGGAACGGCGCTGGTCGAGCCAGATCGAGCGCGATCTTACCTTCGTGCACCCGTTCTCGTATATACTGGCCGATCACCGGGAAAGAGCAGGTAGCCTTGCAGATTGGCCAGCGTCATGAAGGTGATCACTTCGCTGCAACGTCACGCCGCCGACTGTTTCACGACCGGCATAGACTGCGGTGCAGATCATCTTCAGCAGATAGACCTTGAGCAGAAGGCCCAGCAGCTCGATCGCGAGGTCCGTGCGGTAGGTAAAGGCCTCTTGCCAGCGTAGGCGCGCCGATCTGTAGATAGGCCGGGAGATTTCGCGCGAGGTGTTTCATACTGCGACCTCGCGTGTCTCGTACATCTGGCGGATGACCGGTTCCAGATCCGGCTCTTCGATCGACAGGTCGCTTACTGCGTAGCGCGCCGTGATATCGGCGATCAAGCGCGGTAGTGCGACCTGCTGCGGATCGAAGTGCAGCCAGACTTGCACGTCTTCGCGGCGTATGAACTCGGCGCCCGCGACCGCCACCGGTCGCTCCTCGGCCAGTGCCGGCTCGTCGGGAGCAAGCTGGACGACCAGGACGCGATAGGGAGCGTAGCGTCGCTTGAGCGTTTCGACCGAACCGTCGTACAGCACCTTGCCCTGGTCGATCAGCAGGATGCGCCGGCACAGCCGCTCGACATCGCTCAGGTCATGGGTCGTCAGCAGGATCGTCGTCCCCTCGTTCGCGGTTGATCTCCTCGATGAAACGCCGAATGCGCTCCTTAGCGAGTACATCGAGGCCGATCGTCGGCTCGTCCAGGTAGAGGATGCGCGGCTCGTACAGCATGGCCGCCGCCAGGTCGCCGCGCATGCGCTGACCCAGACTGAAAGCTGGCGCACCGGCGTCTGCATGAACTCATCCAGGCCGAGCATTCGCGGTAAAGCGCTCGAGGTTGCGCTCGTAGGTCGTACGCTCGACCCGGTACATTTTGGCGATCAGCTTGAAGGACTCGATCAGCGGCAAATCCCACCAGAGTTGGCTGCGCTGGCCGAAGACGACCCCGATGTTGAGCGCATTCTGCTCACGTCTGCTTCCAGGGGATCTGGCCCGCGACCCTTATATGTGCCGGACGTCGGCACCAGAATACCGGTAGCAGCTTGATCGTCGTCGATTTCCCGGCGCCGTTTGGCCCGATGTAGCCGAGCAGTTCGCCTTCCTCGACCGAAAAACTGATATCGGCAACGGCCTGTTTGACGATCGTAGTCACGCGTGAACAGCGTGCGTAGCACCACCCAGAATTCCGGTTTGTCGTTTGGGAGTACGAAACTCCTTGGTAACGGTATCGACCTCAATAATCGGCATGTACATGCTCCTGTTTGCAGGCAGCCGGCAGGACCACAACTCGTGCACTGAGCACAAAAAAGCTGTGGACCTGTACCGGCCCACAGCTGCGAGATCTTCTTCCGTATGATCAGGATGACTACATAGCGCGTGTTTTGGGCACAGTACACCTATATAGCTGCAGCCATGATATGTCGTGCCGTTCCTGTCGCTGCATCAGTAATTGTTCTGCGCTGTGCCACACCATGCCCATATCCTCGCTCACCATGCTCTACTTTGCAAAGTGCCAGACCGAAGTTACGCCACTGTACTTGACGACATAGACGACATACCGATCGGGTGTACTATCGCAGCACACCTTAAACGTTTAAGTCGCTGAGCGATGGCAACAATCAAAGAGGTAGCGGCAGCAGCAGGCGTGCAACCAGCCACCGTTTCATATGTCATGAACGGCACCGGCTCGGTTTCCGAAGCGACGCGGCAACGTGTCCTGGCGGCGGCTGCTGCACTCGCATATCAACCATCGCATGTAGCACGTTCGCTTCAGCGCCGCCGAAGCCGGACGCTTGGATTGCCGCTCCCCAAGGGGCGCACCAGCGCACGTATCGGCATGTTGTTGAGCGGGATCGCCGATGGGGCGACCGCAGCGGGCTACGATCTGCTACTGGCGGCGTACTCCGAACAGAACGAGGCGGCAACCTATGCCAACTTGTACCGTTCGGGGCGCATCGAAGGACTGGTCATCCTGGACGTTCGTCAGGACGACGAGCGCGTCGAAGCAGCACAGTCGCTGGGGATTCCTCACGTATGTGAGGGACGCCCTGGCAACCAGAGTCCATTCGTCGCCATCGACGTTGAAGCCGGAACGATGGAAGCGCTCGCGCATCTGATCGTGCTCGGACACGAGCGAATCGGCCTGATCACTCCATCGTTCGATCTCGCATTGGCGACCGAGCAAGACGCGGCCTACCGTGCGGCGCTCGAAGAAGCGGGTCTGCGGTTCGAGGAGCAATTCGTGGTCGAGGGAGGGTCAACCGAAAGCGAAGGATACGCCGCTGCTTCGGACCTCCTTTCCTTGCCGGAACCGCCCAGCGCGATTCTGGCAGGATCGGCGGCGTTGGCTTTTGGCACTCTGCACGCGGCATACGATGCGGGGCGTCGGGTCGGGGACGATCTGGCATTGATCGTGTTCGACGATCCGTCATCGGCGGCGCACGCTCGTTCCACCACTCACCGCCGTGCGACAGCCGGTCTGGGACGTGGGCAGAGCGCTGGCAGAACTTCTTGTCGGGGTGATCGAAGGGACGGCACAGACTCAATCCGTGCTGCTTCAATCGCAACTGATCGTTCGTCGCTCATGCGGCGAAACACGTCGGCCAAGGTCGGTCGGCACACCTGGCGAACGCGATGGGCGTTTGCTGGCACCATAGCAGGAGAAAGAACTGTGGCTGAGCATCAAGTTCGAACATGTCGAGAAGTATTTCGGTAACGTCCACGTTTTGAAGGATCTGAACATCGATGTCGCCGACCGCGAATTCCTGGTGTTGGTCGGTCCTTCCGGCTGTGGCAAGACCACCGCGCTTCGGTTGCTGGCTGGCCTGGAAGAAATCAGCGATGGCAGCATCTACATCGGCGACCGCCGCGTGAACGACGTCGCACCGAAGGATCGCGACATCGCCATGGTGTTCCAGAGCTACGCGCTGTACCCGCACATGTCGGTGTATGACAACATGGCTTTCGGTCTTAAGCTGCGCAAGACGCCCAAGGCCGAGATCGACCGCCGCGTGAAGGAAGCCGCCGATATGCTGTCGATCGCGCAGTACCTCGATCGCAAGCCGAAGGCACTTTCGGGTGGTCAGCGCCAACGTGTTGCGCTTGGGACGCGCCGTCGTGCGTAACCCATCGGTGTTCTTGATGGACGAGCCACTGTCGAACCTTGACGCGAAGCTTCGTGTGCAAACGCGCTCGGAAATCAGCAAGCTTCATCAGCGCCTGGGTACGACCTTCATCTACGTGACCCACGACCAGACTGAAGCCATGACGATGGGTACCCGTATCGCCGTTATGCGCGATGGCATCATGCAACAGCTTGACGCCCCGCAGGTACTCTATGATCGCCCGACCAACATGTTCGTGGCAGGCTTCATCGGCTCGCCCTCGATGAACTTCTTCGAAGCCAAGTTGGCCCGTGGCGACGGCGGCCTCCAGGTCGATGCCGGTGGCTTCCGCGTTGCCGTACCAAACGAACTGCAAGCCGAGCTTGGCAAGTATGTTGGACGCGACGTGTACTTCGGTATCCGCCCAGAGGACGTTCATGACGCACGCTACGTGCCGAGCGGTGTGGATGCTACATCACCCCTCAACGCGACCGTGACCGTTACCGAACCGATGGGCGCTGAAGTCTATGCCTACATCGAAAAGGGCGGCAAGGAATTCGTCGGTCGCTTCGACCCGCGCACATCGGCCCGCGCCGGACAGCCACTCGATATCGTGCTCGATATGTCGAGCATGCACATCTTCGACCGCGAAACCGAGGCAGCGCTGGTCTAAGACCAGGCCGCGTTAGCCCGAACCACAGCCCGCCGGACGTTCGGCGGGCTGTGGTATTTATAGGCCAGGGAACTCGTAGATTATTTCAGGTATGCTACGAAATACGGGTGGCGACGCTCATCAGTACAGCCGGAAGTTCGCCCGCAAGTGACGCTCAAATGTTCTGTTTTGGTCCTTAAAAGGGTAGCGATGCCCACTTGACTGCGGTATAATATATCTCTTCTGTACTGAACACGAGTTAGCGTTAGGACGATTTGATGCCGCCCTTCAAGGTCAATGCCCCTTATCAACCCATGGGTGATCAGCCCGAAGCGATTGCCAAACTTATCGATGGGATCGAGAAGGGAACAAAGTATCAGACATTGCTAGGTGCGACAGGCACAGGTAAGACTGCGGTCATGGCCTGGATGGTCGAGCGCTTACAACGTCCGACCCTGGTCATGGCGCATAACAAAACACTCGCGGCACAGTTGTTTGCCGAGTTCAAAGAGTTCTTTCCTGATAACGCCGTTTCATATTTCGTGTCGTATTACGACATGTATACGCCCGAAGCCTATGTTCCGTCAAAAGACCTGTATATCGAGAAGGAAGCACAGATCAACGAGGAGATCGACCGTCTGCGCCACGAGGCAACCCAATCGCTGCTGACGCGCCCTGACGTGTTGATCGTTGCCTCAGTCTCCGCGATCTATGGTCTAGGCGCGCCGCAGGATTACGGCATGGTTAAGCTGGAGCTACGTGCTGGCGAAGTTCGCAAGCGCGACAAAGTGCTGCGCCAGTTGATCGACCTTCAGTTCGAGCGCAACGACATCGACTTCCATCGTGGCACGTTCCGCGTGCGTGGCGATACCCTGGAAATCTTCCCGGCGAACGCGGAAACGGCGTTGCGCGTAGAGTTCTGGGGCGACGAGATCGAACGCATCATCGAAGTCGATCCGCTGACCGGCGAGCTACTGGTCGACCGCAAAGTCGATCGACGTGTTTCCCGCCAAGCACTTTATCGCGACCCGCGATAAGATGCTGCTCGCCATCGACGACATTCAGAACGAACTGACCGAACGGGTCAAAGAACTCGAAGCCGACGGCAAGGCGCTCGAAGCCGCACGGCTCAAGCAGCGCACGCTGTACGACCTTGAAATGTTGGGCGAGATGGGCTACTGTTCAGGCATCGAGAACTACTCGCGGCACATGGATCGCCGCGCCGAAGGCCAAACGCCCTGGACGCTTGCTCGATTACTTCCCCGACGACTTCCTGTTGTTCGTGGACGAATCGCACATCAGTGTGCCGCAGGTGCGTGGCATGTTCAACGGCGACCGTAGCCGCAAGCAAACGCTGGTCGATTTTGGCTTCCGGTTGCCATCGGCGCTCGACAACCGACCGCTACGCTTCGAGGAATGGGAAAGCCATCTGCACCAGGCGGTCTTCGTTTCGGCGACGCCGGGACCGTTCGAATACGAACATTCCGACAATGTGGTCGAGCAAATCATCAGACCGACCGGATTGATCGATCCGGTCATCCACGTCCGGCCAAGCAAAGGCCAGATCGACGACCTGCTGGGCGAGATCAAAGGACGTATCGAACATGGCGAACGCGCCCTGGTGACGACGCTCACCAAGCGCATGGCAGAAGACCTGTCCGATTACCTCAAGGAGATGGGGATTCGGACGCAATACATTCATGCCGACATCGATACGATCGAACGCGTCGAGATTTTGCGCGATTTACGCCTGGGCATTTATGATGTGGTAGTCGGCATCAACCTGTTGCGTGAAGGTCTTGACCTTCCTGAAGTTTCGCTGGTAGCAATCCTGGACGCCGACAAAGAGGGCTACCTGCGGTCAAGTTCGGCGCTGATCCAGACGGTCGGACGAGCGGCTCGCCACGTGGATGGCACGGTCTTGATGTACGCTGACCGGATCACGAACTCGATGGACATCGCGATCAAGGAAACGCAGCGCCGCCGTGACATCCAGACGCAGTATAATAAGAACTCATGGCATCGAGCCACGGAGCATCATCAAGCAAGTACGCGACCTGACAAGCCAACTTCGCAAGGTCGCGGAAGAACAGGCTCCTTACGTGGTCGGGAAATCTGGACCGATCAGCGTACCGAAGGACGAATTGCTTCGTCTGATCAAAGAAGCCGAAAAACAGATGAAGGATGCAGCCAAGAACCTGGAGTTCGAGAAAGCTGCCCTGCTGCGCGACCAGGTTGTCGAACTGCGGCGTACCCTTGCGCTCGAGGACTCCGAAGGTTTCCTGCATAGTGTGACCGAGCGCCCGAAATCGGCGAAAGCTGCGAACGGCAAAAGCACACAAGAATCAAAGGCGACCTATGCAATCACACCCCCGGCGCGAGCGTCGAAGCCGTCCGGGCGTGCGAGGCGACGATAAAGACAGATATGTGATAGGGTGATGTTATCCGTATGTCATCACAGCAACGCAGCAACGTGTGTATGATGTATGTGATAGGAAATGGGGGCGTGTGTGGCAGTTCAGGTATGGATTGGAGAAAAGCCAGAGAATCCTAACGAACGTAAGGCAATAATCGCTCTCGCGAGCGGTCTTGACCGGCTAGAAGGCCTGTATGTCATGATCGCGAACTTCAGTGTTGGTGGTCATACGATCGACCTCGTTATCTTGAAACAAGATGCGATCTTTATCCTTGAACTGAAACACTGTGACGGGCGTGTTTTTGGCGCTGTCAACGGACCGTGGACAGTCGTCAGCCGTGGAGGATCGACCAAATCCCTGAACCCCGGACGCAAAAACCCTTACAATCAGGTCATCTCCTACTTTTATAGCTTCACAAATTTCTTGAACGATCATAAGCTTGATATCGTTTCAGCCCAGAAAGCACCTGACATCGACTTCCGCACCGCCAAGCGTGTGGTCGTCATCGTGCCTACCCTGGAGGCAGATTCGCAAATCGACCTCGATTGGAAGGTGCAGGTCAAGGGTCTTGACGAGTTGCCGACCTACCTTGTCGTGGAGCGTTCGGCTGGTATCGAGTTAACCGACACGGCGATGAAACGTATTCCCAGGCTGCTTCATTGCACGCCCTGGCAGGAACTCAACGATTTGCTCGCGGGTGTGATGCCATCGTGGGAAACAGCGCCGAGCGAACCCGAAGGGCTCACGCCTGTCGCGGCACCCCCACCCGTAGTTGCGGCACCTATCGCACCCATGACCCCTCCGACGCTGCGACACCGTGTACAAGGCTGGATGACCGGCGCGCTGACGGTGTTCGCTGTCGGTACTCTGATCTATGGCGTCGCCGTCAGACCACCGACACCCACGACCTACACGTCCGCCAGCATCATGGATTTGCGCGTAACCGCTGAACCGATCCCAACGATTCCTGATATTGGCATGGCGCCCAATATTAACAACGGCACCGCGATGCTCCAGCAGCGTGTGGGTCGAAACTGGGACATCGAAACCGGACGATGGTATTGGGAGCGTGCCGAGGATGCAGAAATCGTCGTTTCGCTCGAAACGGTCGATTTCAACAACGGCGCGATCGCCCTCACCTGGTCGGTCGAGAACCGCTCACAGCGAACGATCACCCTGCCGATGAACAACGCCAACTTCGCGTTGACCGATGGCACCCTGACGTATCGTCTGGACGAAACCAAGGCTGCACAACGGCTTTCGGTCAAGCCGGGAGCGAAGGAAACCGCCATCGTCACCGTCAGCCAGCCTGTGCGACCATCGGCGATCACGCTCAAGGTATCGATCATGGATGCCCCGTTCGGCAAAGCTACCTGGTTAGTGCCGGTGCCGCAAAGCGATCCAGGCAACTAAGGACTTCAGCGAGCAGACAAAGCGCTCTGGTCTTACGACCGGGGCGTTTCGTCGTTCGGTTGCGGTTCGATCCACCCCTGCTGTACGACGTACATCACATCCGAGAGCACCGACCCGATGAACAGCAGCAGTGCATCGAATAGCGCGAAGCCGAGTGCCCACCGCTTGAAGCCATGAACTGCACGTCCAACCCGCAACCATAGCGCCAGCGCAGTTGCGAGAAGTAGAACGCTACCGCCAAACCCGCCGAGCGAGCGTTGAATATGGACGGCGGCGGGCAGCGATGGCTCGTCAGGGGGATACTCCGAAAAGGAGAAGCCATATTCATAGCGTATTCCCGTCATGGGATGACCAACAGCACGCGCCGCAAGCATATGACCGAGTTGGTGAACGAACTGTCCACACGCATGATAGCCAGCTATGCACAGGCCAAGCAACGGCAATGTGCCGATACTACGCAGTTCCGAGCGCTGGAATAGCACGATATACGCGCCGCGCGCGACCATTGGAACGAGGCACAGGAGCGTGTAGGCTGGATATGCTGTCCGCTCGATGGAGATCTTTAATCCGGCAATCTTCACAACAATTTCTCCTGATGAGCGCCACATATCGGCTCCGCAGTATAGCAGGCTTGCTCAGCGTACCGCCCGCTTCGGCCTGTTCGCCTCAATTTCTGCTACAATCCTTGGTCGTGTCACAGCAAAAAGGATACTGATATGACAAAACAAAAGGTATTGATCACCGGTGGTGCCGGTTTCCTTGGTATTAATCTCGCCCGCCATCTGCACGCACAGGATTTCGATATAACCACGCTCGACGTGCTGCCATTTGACTACGCCGATATGCGTCCGCACGTTCATGCGATTACCGGCGATATCCGCAACCGTCAGGCCGTCGATCTTGCCATGGAAGGCATCGATATCGTCGTCCATACCGCTGCAGCGCTCCCGTTGTATTCGGCGCAGGACATCTATACGACCGACGTTGAAGGCACGCGCACCTTGCTTGATTCCGCGCTGGCGCATGGCATCAAGCGCTTTGTGATGATCTCGTCGACGGCGGTGTATGGCATTCCCGACCACCACCCGTTGTATGAGAACGACAAGCTAGAAGGTGTCGGACCCTACGGGCAGGCCAAGATTCAGGCCGAGATGGTGTGCCTCGAATATCGCGCCAAGGGGCTCGTCGTTTCGATCATCCGGCCCAAGTCGTTCATCGGGCCAGAGCGCCTGGGCGTATTCGCGTTGCTTTACGATTGGGCGCTCGACAAGCGCAATTTCCCAATGATCGGCAGCGGCCGCAATCGCTACCAGTTGCTGGATGTGGAAGACCTCTGCTCGGCGATCACACTGTGTGCAACCTTGCCGACCGACGTGGTCAACGACACCTACAACATCGGCGCGAAGGAATACACTACGATGAAGGAAGACTATCAGGTAGTGCTGGATGCCGCCGGATACGGCAAAAAGGTTGTTGGCCTTCCAGCGACGCCCGCGATCTGGGCGCTGCGCTTCCTGGAAATGCTGCACGTCTCACCGCTCTACAAGTGGGTCTACGAGACGGCATCGAAGGATTCGTTTGTATCGATCGAGAAGGCACAGCAGCGCCTGGGATACGCACCGAAGTATTCCAACAAGGACGCGCTGCTTCGCAACTTTGAATGGTACAAGGCTAACCAGCAGCAGTTCGCGTCGCAGTCGGGCGTGACCCATCGCGTTCCCTGGAAGCAGGGCGCGATCGGTTTGCTCAAGCGCTTCTTCTAGGCTTCGTTGCGGTGCGCGTCGAGCAAATACTCGACGCGCGATACCACCATATCGATGGCAACCGCGTTCATGCCCCCACGCGGAATAATGATGTCAGCATAGCGCTTGGAAGGTTCGACGAACTCAAGGTGCATGGGCCTGACCATATTGAGGTATTGGTCGATCACCGACTGGGGACTCCGCCCGCGTTCAGACACGTCACGCAAGAGCCGTCGCACCACACGCAGATCAGCATCGGCATCGACGTAAATCTTCACGTCCATGCGGTCCCGTAGCTCTTTGTCGGCGAAGATCAAGATACCCTCGACCATGACCACCGGATGTGGGTATACGAGTTCGGTCTGTATCGCACGGTTATGCACCGTGAAATCATAGATCGGCACTTCGACAGGCTGACCGGCACACAACTGGTCCAGATGGCGCGTCAGGAGATCGTTTTCGAGCGAATCGGGATGATCGTAGTTGACACGAGTACGTTCATCGAACGTCAGATGTGTAAGGTCACGATAATAAGAATCGTGCTGGATATAGGCGATGCGTTCGCGTCCAACACGACTGAGAATCGCCTGTGAGACGGTCGTCTTACCGGAGCCAGAACCACCTGCAACACCAATAATAATTGGCGACTTTGAACTCACTTTGTTTCCCATCCCCTTGCTGCCTAAGTATAGCAGTATTTATGTTGCGCTCCCATCGCTCACCCAGATGTGAGCCACCCGCGCGGTATACTATCTAGCGAACAGGAATGAGTGAATAACGGAATGCGTGCAAAGGTACGACTTGACCTGCTGATGGTGGAACGTGGATTAGCGCCGACACGCGCCAAAGCCCAGGGATTGATCATGGCAGGGCAGGTATATGTCGCCGGACAAAAACACACCAAAGCTGGTGAACAGATGACGCTCGAGGCCCAGATCGAGGTACGTGGCGGCCTACCATACGTTGGGCGCGGCGGCCTCAAGCTAGCACACGCACTGGACGTATTTCGTATCGATGTCGCCAACACCGTAGCGATTGACGTTGGGGCATGTACCGGTGGATTCACCGACGTACTGCTGCAGCGTGGCGCACAGCGGGTATACGCGATCGATGTGGGCTACGGGCAACTCGATTACAGCGTTCGCATCGATCCACGGGTCGTCGTGCTAGAACGAACGAACATCCGTCAACTCGAAGCGTTGCCCGACAATGCGCTCGCCGATTGTGGTGTAGTGGATGTCAGTTTCATCTCGTTGCGGTTGGTGCTGCCTGCCATGCAACGCTTGATGCGACCGGACGCCTTCGTGGTGGCCCTGATTAAGCCGCAGTTTGAAGCCGGACAGCAGGACGTTGGCAAAGGCGGCATCGTGCGTGACCCCGCCGTTCACCGTCGCGTGTTGCGGGAAATCCTGGCGTTTGGCGGTACGATCGGCTTCAACGTCTGTGGTTTGACCCGTTCGCCCGTCACCGGA
Organism: uncultured Chloroflexia bacterium; assembly: GCA_963782315.1. GTDB lineage: Bacteria > Chloroflexota > Chloroflexia > Chloroflexales > Kallotenuaceae > JBBSGA01. Next base: position 60,691 of record CAWAJS010000036.1, on the reverse strand, counting down.
GCCAGCGGCAACACTGAGTTTCTGGTGCATTTTGGTTCGGGAGATGCGGTCGTCGACATCAACGATGCTATCGAACGTGCGATGACACAGTGATACTGCTATGATATTTGTGGATAGTAGCTCGTAACGAGGACGAGGCATGTTTGAAATTCAGGTTGGCGTGGCAAAGCTTAGTAAGTATGCGTCCGCCGAAAGCGGCGATACCATCGAACAGATCGAGCGCCCGCGTGGCGGCTTTTCATTCGTGATCGCTGATGGACAGGGTAGCGGACGTGGCGCTAAAACGCTGAGCAATCTCGTCACCGCACGGGCGATCGCTATGCTCAAGGACGGCGCACGCGACGGCGTGGTAGCACGGGCAGTACATGATTACCTGTATGGCTACCGTCACGGTCAAGTTTCGGCGACACTCAACATCCTATCGGTCGATTTCAGCGTCGGACGAATCCTGATGTCGCGTAACAACCAATGCCCGTTCTATACTGTCGATTCGCAAGGCGTACAGTCGTTCGGCGAAATATCGCAACCAATCGGGGTATATCCCAACACGAAGCCGCTGATCTACCAGCATGAGATCACATCGCCGTTCTACCTGGTCGCATTCACCGATGGCATCATGGGCGCGGGCAATCGCTACAACGAAGACATCGAACTGCCGAGTTTTCTGGCGGATATCGAAGTCGAAAGGCATCCCAAGCCGTCCGACCTGGCGCATACGATCCTAAACCGTGCACTCGAACTCGATCGCGGGCGACCAGCCGACGACATGAGTATTATCGTGCTAGGCGTATTGCCGAAGGACGACGCTCAGCCGCGCATCCGTAGCCTCGATTTGATGTTTCCATACGACGCACCGCTCAAGCGCTAGGGACGACGGAAAGGAACACATTCGTGTGACGAACCCAAAAAGGATGATCATGCTCTAACTATCCCCTTACCAGCGAAGGAGGGCAAACCATAATGAACAGATCACCCTATAGGAACGATGGCGAATCACATGATGAGCCCTGGAGTACCGACGAAGTGGTGATCGCCGGACCGTGTGGTTCCGGCAAAAGCACGCTCGTCCAAACGCTCAGTGCGGCAGGTTTTACGGCGCGTGCAGTCGCCCAGGAACATTCCGTTATTCATGATTTATGGAAGCATGGCGGAAAGCCGCTGGCTCTCGTTGTCCTCGAAGCTTCCTCTCCGGTCATCACGCAGCGTCGTGGCACTGACTTTCCCGAATGGCTCCACCACGAACAGATGGAACGGTTGACGTCAGCCCGCGAACATGCCGACCTAATTGTGGATACAGACCAGCGTTCCGCCGAAGATGTGAGCGAGGTTGTGATCGGCTTTCTGCATACCATGGGGCTACGAGGGGAAACTGATTAGAATCCGGCCTCATTCGTCCGCACACGACCCACGGCACGGTTGTTGACAGCAGATAGCTACAGTGTGTTATAGCGATAAGGGTGAAGATAAAGCGATGAAAAACAGCCTCATCAAGGTGATTCCAGGTGGCTCTGCGATACAGGCACAGCTGAGCACATATCGGGAACAATTGCAGGACCTTCGTCCATTGTTTCCGGTCGTCATTCCATTCCTGGTGTGGGTCTTTATCCGTTCGTACAACCAGGAACAAAAGCGCTTGCGTTTAGACCGCCTCGCGCCGATCTTGCGTCCTGACAAGCGACTGCCTGAGGATCGTCCCGTAAAGTGAGTGTCGCTCGTTCATCCGATGGACTAACCATCGCTGATACCACGTTTCGTTGGGGCGAACGTACCTATGTCATGGGCATCGTCAACATCACGCCCGATTCGTTTTCGGGCGATGGGTTACTCGATGACGTTGATGTAACGGCAACTGCTGTCGCACAGGCACAGCACTTTGCGGCGCAGGGTGCCGATATCCTGGATGTCGGCGGCGAATCGACCCGCCCCGGCGCGTCAAAGGTGGGAGCGGACGAAGAACGCGCGCGTGTCGTGCCCGTCGTTCGCGCCCTGGCGGCGGCGACCAACCTTCCGATCTCCATCGACACCTCCAAAGCCACAGTCGCCGAGGCCGCGCTGAACGCCGGAGCGCACCTGGTAAACGATGTATGGGGTCTACGACAACCGGAAGGTGGGTGGAACGAGCATCTAGCGCGGCTCGTCGCCGAACGTGGCGTTCCTATTGTGCTCATGCATAATCGCCGCGCACAACCGAGCCAAGACGGCGTGGGTGGACATTACCAGCAGGTACATTACCATGACCTCATGAATGACATCATAGCGGACCTCGAACATACCATCGAGTACGCATTGAGTGCAGGTATTGCATACCAGAACATCGTCGTTGATCCCGGCATCGGCTTCGGCAAGACGCCCGCGCAAAACATCGAAGTCATGCGCCACCTGGAGCGTTTCAACGTGCTGGGCTTGCCACTATTGCTCGGAACGTCGCGCAAGTCATTTATCGGCAAAGTTCTCAACATGCCACCGGAAGAGCGCATGGAAGGGACTGCGGCAACCGTCGTCATCGGTATTCAGGCGGGCGTGGACATCGTGCGTGTCCATGATGTTGGCCCAATCGTTCGGGTCGCGCGCATGACCGACGCAATCGTCAGACCAGGTGGCTGGGAACGCGCCCTACAACGGCATCCAGAGGCATAGGAGCTATTCCCAATCGGTGATACGCTGCCTGCTACCGAAGCCAGTGTCGGTATCGTGCCAGAACTGAATCGAGGGTTCGTCATATTGCCAGCAGAGCAACACAGTCCGGTCATCCTTGATCGCCGGAAAATCAAGTAATCCTGTGTTTAAATCCTTGACCTGAACACCCATCGCGTCGAAGATATTGAGTGCATCCTGGATGATCAGAATCTGCCGGGTGGCCTGCGACAGGGACTTACTGCCACCGTTATACACGGCACGTTCCACCGCTGGCCACAGTTGCGGCTGCAACTCGACCACTTCGGCGCGTGCGGCGAGCATTCGTTTCACAAGCTGTCGCACTTCCGGTAACATGGCATTCGCCTCGGCGAGCGTCCATAAGCGTGGAGGCATAATGTATCCTTTTACTAACGCGCAACCAGTAACCGATATCATCAGGCAGGATATGGACCGTGGAGCAACCCTGGCGCGTCGCCATTCCACCCGGTGCCTCCAACGACACCGCTCGTCGCTTTCCACGTGTCGCACGGATAGTACCCATACATAGTACCCCTTCAGCCGCGCTCAGGCAGTACCGTGGACCCCTATAGCCCTTTGGTATAATATGCCGGAAGTCCAACGCACCCTCACTCGTTCATGGCCCGGAGGTTCATCGTGACATTTGTTGATCTACTCCTTGTCCTTTTGTTCGTCGCGGTAACGGCGATCGGGTTCTTTCAGGGAACCATCCGTTTGGTCGTGGCGTTGGTAACGTTTTATGCAAGCATCGTGCTGGCAAGCTTATATTTTCGCTTTCTGACGATCTTTTTCACGCGCCGCGGTACCAGCGAGCAAGTGGCTTCGTCGATCAGTTTCTTCTTAATCCTGGTGTTGACATTTGCGCTGTTATTTACCGCCGGATTGTACACCTTCCGCTATGTACGCCTATCGGGACGGCTCGACTATCTGGACAAGATTCTAGGAACTTTCCTTGGTATGGTGCTGGCGGCGATGGTTGCGGTAGTGATGACAATGATCTTGAATTATGCATTTGTGCGGTATGATGCAGCAGCAACAGCCGACTTCCCGCTCACAGCAACATTTCAACGCAGCGTTCGTAGCTCGACCGTGCGTCCAATCTTGCTTCAGCGTGTGTTGCCGCGCATGTACGCTGCCGTCGCGCCATTTCTACCGGAAGCGGCGTTGCCGCTTTTTAATACAGATTCATAGGGTACCGTTCATGCACACCAGAACGCATACATCGGTACCCACGTTAACGTTGGAATACCAATGGCAATACATACACGCACCCTCCAGACGCTCGAATTTCCTAAAATCCTAGAGCGTCTCGCACAACATACATCCTTTTCCGCGAGCCGTGAGCTTGCCTTCCAACTTGCAGCCTGACGATGATGCCGCCGAAGTCGCCCGCATGCAGCGTGCGACGAGCGCCGCCCGTCATCTGTTCGACGAACATCCCGATATCACCATCGGCGGCGCACGTGATGTGCGTGCCGCCGTCAGCCTCGCCCAGCGCGGCGGTGCGCTCGAACCGACTGTGTTGCTGGATGTGAGCGCGACGCTTGCCGCGATGCGCCAACTGCGCGTCGCGCTGCTCAAACTGCCCTGACGAACCATATGGTCCGTTGCTCGACCTGGCGGCGATGTTGCCCAACCTACCGGAGATCGAAAACGCGATCAACCGCTCGATCGATCCCGGCGGCGAAGTCCTCGACAGCGCTTCTCCCGCTCTAGGACGCATCCGCTCCGAAATCCGCATCGCCTACAGCCGCCTGATGGAGCGCCTCCAGTCGATCATTGCGTCGCAGGAATACGCGTCGGCGCTCCAGGAGCCGATCATTACCGTGCGCGAGGGTCGCTATGTCGTACCGATCAAGGCGACGGGACGGCGTGTACTGCGCGGCATCGTCCACGATCAGTCCAACACTGGCGCGACGCTGTTTATCGAGCCGCTGCAAACCGTCGAACTCAACAACCATTGGCGCGAGCTCCAGATCGCCGAACATCAGGAGATCGTCCGCATCCTGCAGATGCTTTCGGCACAGATCGCCGACGAAGGCGAGTATATTCGTGGCGGCGTCGAAGCGTTAGCACACATCGACCTGCTGTTCGCCAAAGGACGCTACAGCGCCCAATTGAATGCTGTCGCCCCTGCTATCGTTACGACCAACGATTGCCACCGATGATGAAGGCAACGTCATACCGTCCGTACAGATCAACAAAGGCCGTCATCCGCTGATCGATCCGAACGTCGTGGTGCCGACCGATATCTGGCTCGGTGCCGACATGCGGATTCTGCTGATCACCGGACCGAACACTGGCGGCAAGACGGTGGCGCTCAAAACAGTCGGTTTGCTGGCACTGATGGCCCAGAGCGGCATGCACATTCCTGCAGCGCCGGGATCGCGCATGCCGATCTTTTCGGGCATATACGCCGACATCGGCGACGAGCAAAGCATCGAGCAAAGCCTCTCGACCTTTTCCTCGCATATGTCGCATATCATCGCGATCTTGCAGGAGCTTGGCGAGCGTTATCTTGGACCACGTGCCCTGGTGCTGCTCGATGAACTCGGCGCGGGAACCGATCCGACCGAAGGCGCGGCACTGGCTCGCTCGATCGTCGAACGCTTGCTCGACCTCGAATGTATGGTCATCGCGACGACGCATTACGCCGAACTCAAAGCCTTTGCCTACAACACACCAGGCGTCGAGAACGGCTCGGTCGCCTTCGACGGCGAAAGTCTGCGGCCAACCTATATCCTGGAGATTGGGCTACCAGGACGCTCCAACGCGCTCGCCATCGCCACACGGCTGGGCCTCGACCCCGCGCTGATTACCCGCGCACGCTCGTTCCTCAGCGCCGAAACCGAGCAGGTCGAGGATTTGCTCGCCGGAATCGCACGCGAACGCGATGCCGTAGCCGCAGAACGGACCCGTGCAACCGAGCTACGCGAGGATGCCGAAAAGGTACGCGACCAATTGCAGCAGGAGCTTGACGAAGCGTATCTGCAACGGCAATCACGCATCGAAGCATTCGAGCGTGAACTTGAAAACGAACTACGCGATGTGCGCCAGGAACTACGCCGCCTGCGCGACGACACACGTTCGGCATCGCTCACCCGTGAGTGGATGCAACAGGCCGAGGACCGTCTGCGGAACGTAGCTGAGCGTGTGGAGCAATCCCGCCCACGCAACCCGCGCCCTGCGCCAGCACCACAACAGCAACCGCGTGTGCTACAGCCGGGCGACCGTGTGCATGTCGCGTCCGTCAAACTCGACGGCGAAGTGATCAGCGTGGACGAGGAAGAAGGCGAAGTTGATGTCCAGGTCGGTGGGTTCAGAATGCGCGTGGATGCTCGCGAGCTACGCAAACCGAAAAGCGGCGCACCCGTCACACTCGCGCCGCGCCCGGTTGTCACGGCGGCACCGCCGCCACCTGCTCGTGATGTGTCCATGCAACTGGACTTGCGCGGCATGCGAGCGCACGAAATCCCCGACGTGCTGGATCGCTATCTGAACGACGCCTACCTTGCGAGCCTGAGCGATGTCAGGATCGTGCACGGCAAAGGCACCGGCACACTTCGCAAGATCGTCCGCGACGCGCTAGCGCAGCACTCGTTAGTAACATCATTTGCGGCTGGCATCGACGGCGAAGGCGGCGAAGGGGTAACAACCGCCAAGATCAGCCGCAGATAACGATGGATACAGGGCGATTCGTACTGTAGCACTCACTGTCCTTACAGCAATGGTCGTACGTATTGAACATAGAAGATTTCTGAGTAGCTGGCCTGGAGAGTAGGGGTTGCCTGTGTAAGCCCTCGGAATTGTGAGTAATGTTGCAGGCAAGAGAAAGGAGACTGCTTTCGCAGTCTCCTTTCTCTTGGAACTTAGTAGCTATCCGAGGATCGTGTGACTACTCTTCGTCGCGCAGCGCAAGCGTGCGGCGAATTGCTTCGGCTCGGCCAGCGTCACTGTCTTCGTCCTCGTCGCGGGTGGCGCGGCGATCGCGGCCCTTACCGGAGTTGAACTTCGACAGCAGGTCCGCCAGTGTTGCGTCCCCTGAGAAAGCCTCTTCCTCTGGGTCCTCAACGGTGTAGACCTCCTCGGCTGCCTCGTAGCCCTCGCCGGAGCGCTCGTTGCGGCCATCGCCGCGACCACGACCGCCACCACCGGCACGTCCGCCAGCTACGATCTCCGGGACGTTCGCGACGTGCGCCACCACCAGCGGCACGGCCTTCGCCACGCCCACCGAAGTCACGACCACCTTCGCGTCCGCCATCACGGCCACCGCGGCGATTACCACCGCGTGAGCCTTCCTCCATCGGAGGCAGACCAGCCGTGCCAAAGCTCGGCGTCGCATAGCCTGGGGCTGCATTGCCTGTCGATGCCGCGGGGCTGAACGAGCGCTCGCCGCCAAAACCTGGCGTGCGGGCCGCAGGACGTTCGCGCTCCTTGGGCAGCGGCTCGTCGATACGCATGGTCAGGCTGATGCGCTTCGAGTTCGGATCGACCTCGATCACGCGTACCTGGACCTTGTCGCCAACTTTGACCGCTTCTTCGACCGAATTGACACGCTCGCCCGAAAGCTCCGAGATGTGGATCAGACCGTCACGACCCACACCAACATCGACGAATGCGCCGAAGGGTGCGATACCGCTGATCGTTCCGTCCATGACCGTACCCGGCTCAAGCTGCTGCATGCGCTGTGCGCGTTGTGCGCGGCGCAGGCTCAGGCTGATGCGGTTACCTTCGGGATCGACTTCCAACACCTTGAAGGTATAGGTATCGCCGACCTTGACCACATCTTCGGCACGCTCGACGCGGCCTTCCGCCAATTCCGAAACGTGGACCAGGCCATCCTTGCCAACGCCGATGTCCACAAAGGCACCGAAGTTCGACAGGCTGCTGATGGTTCCTTCAACCGAATCGCCGACTTTCATTTCTGCGAGGCGTTCACGGTTGACTTCACGCTTGCGCGGTCCACGGCGCTCGGTCCGCTCCGGCTTGGGCCGGTTCGGGTCGCGCATGGTCAGGCTGATGCGACGTGCATCAGGATCGACACTCTTGACCCATACGTCGACCGGCTGGCCGATCTGTACCATATCGGTCGGAGTATCGATGCGCTTTTCGCTCATCTCAGAGATATGGACCAGACCATCGCGACCAACACCAACATCGATAAAGATGCCGTAAAGCGCGATGCTCGTGACCTTACCCTGAAGCTGCATACCGGGCTGCACATCCTTGAAGCGACGCGGGCGTCCGCCCTTGGCGCTTTCGTCAGCCGCAGGCTGATACGATCGCGCCTTCGCTCGCAGGAGTTTCGGTTGTTTCCGCACCTGTCAGCGCACCGTAGACGCGAGAAACGCGGCGGCGTACTGCCGCTGCTACATCACTCGCAGTCGAGCCTGTGCTTTCGTCAGGTGTTTCGTCCGAGCCAGTCAGCGCTTCGACGACGGCACTGGCACGTTCCTGTACCGTATCAACCGCCTCTGCAACTGGTGATGACTCGTCAGTTCCGTCAGTAGGTGCGGCGGCATCTTCATTCCCGGACACGGACTCAGCAACAGCCACTGGTCGTGCTTCGGGCGTATCAGTACCACCGTCCTTGACAGCATTCGTCGTTGGTGCTTTCCGACGATGTGTCATCACTCCGTACTTTTTCAACTACGGATGACACTGCTGCCGGTGTCCGTTCGGCAACTGTACCGACAACTTCCTTCGCCGTTTCAGTCACCGTCTCGACCAAGTTCTTGGTCGTTTCTACGATCTTGCTGAGCAGCCCACCGCTTTCGGTAGCTTGCTCTTGTTCCTCGACCTGGGTCGAGGTCCGCTCCGCATCCGTCATGTCCGCCACGCCTCCGTACAAAAAGAACTACTAGACCTATAACGCATAACGCTTTCGTCGTAGCGCGCCATCGCTGGCGTCGCTTCTTCCGCTACCGCATCCACGCTATCGTGTTGACTGTCGCACTACTTCCACGAGCGTACGCTCGCCCAAATCCGCAATATGATGATACGGCGCACGCAAGTGGTTTGCCAGCTCGCGCGCAAGTCCGCGTACAAAATTCGGATGTTCCGTATCGATGACCAGGGCACTGATTTCCGCTTCTGACACGAAATCAGCCATACGGTACGCTTCCTCTTGAGGTCGCATCCCGGTCAACGATACGTTGGCCTGTCCGTCGGTCAACACAACCATCAACGGCAGGATTTCAGGATCACGCCGCTTCGCACGAATGAGTACATCGTATCCGAGCAACAGCCCGTGCGTGAGCGGTGTTTTTCCACCTGTTGGCATCGTCCGCAATTGGCGTTCCGCCATTTCCACACTGTTGGTCAGCGGCAATAATAGCCGCGCACCTTCACGTTGAAATGTGATGAGCCCAACCCGGTCACGACGCTGATAAGCATCTCGGAGCAAACTCATGACGGCGCTTTTCGTCGCCTGCATGCGTTGTTCCGCCGCCATACTCCAACTTGCGTCGACTACAAAGCAAATCGCGTTGCGCGTGCGGCGCACTCGTACTTTCTGCCGGTAGTCCGGACGTTCCAGCAGGATCGCCCGTCGCTTTGTCCGAACGTTCACGACGTTCGCGCTGATAGGGTGCCGCCGCCCGTAACGTGGCGTCGAATGCCAGGTCGGTAATGCGCTCGCTGGTGGCTCGACTTGAAATCTGCCGCCCGCTCTTGCGCTTCGTCCGCGATCGCGAACGCCGCCCGCTAGCTCGACGCTCGATACGTTTTGCATCCGCACCGAACCGCTGTACCTTGAACATCTCGCCCGGATTGACTTGCTTATCCCCGCCGCTCTTCGTCTGTGCATCAGACTGTGCCGCTTCACGCGGCGCGACGGAAACTTGCTCAAGGCCTTCAGGCTCACCCTGGCCTTCCTCCTCAGCTAGGTCTTTTTTTTTCCTGCGACGCTCCATCGGCGCGTTCGGCCTCGCGTTGGATGATCGAGCTGAGTTGTTGCTCATCGATCTGTACCTCAACGAAGGGCTGGCGACGCAGACGATGCGGCAACGCGAGTTCCGCAGCGACCCGAATATCGTCAGGGCTGACGCTCACTCGTCCTTCCAGGGCAGCGTTCGTACGCGCCGCTTCCAGAATCGCGAGGTCGGCGCGATGCCCATCGACGCCAAGCTCAACGGCGAGCCGTGCGACGATGCCCATATCGCTGCTGGTCAAGCTTGATCTGCGGTAGCAGAATCTGCGCTTCCAGGATGCGTTGTTGCCAGCATGCCTTCGGCACCGGCCCACGATTCGACGAAACTGTCTCGAATCGTTCTCGTAGCCCATACGACGCTCGATGATCGCGACGCGCATATCCACATCGCGTAATCCGCCGATCTCAACGACCAGGCCGAAGCGATCCAGCAACTGCGGACGCAGTTCGCCTTCTTCCGGATTCATCGTGCCGACCAGAATAAAGCGTGCCGGATGCGAAACTGATATGCCTTCGCGTTCGACCGTATTCACGCCCATTGCCGCCGCATCGAGCAGCAGATCGACGAGATGATCGTCCAACAGATTGATTTCGTCGACGTAGAGGACACCGCGATTGGCCTGCGCCAACAGTCCGGGATCGAACCGACGTTGACCTTCTGAGAGCGCATGCTCGAGGTCAAGTGAGCCGACCACGCGATCTTCGGAAGCATTCACCGGCAATTCGACCAATCGCACCGGACGCTCGGCTACCGGCAACGTTTCACCGGCGTTCCAACGCGCCAAGACAGCGATCGCACATACGTTGTGGATCATCCGGCGGGTCGCCAAACTCACAGTCGGCGACGACCCGTTGAAGCGGCAGTAATCGCGCAAGCGCACGAACCGCGGTTGACTTTGCAGTTCCTTTTTCACCACGAATCAAAACGCCCCCTACACGCGGATTAATTGCGTTGAGTAGGAGTGCTCGTTTGAGGCGTTCTTGGCCTACGATTGCGGTGAAAGGATAAAGGGGGCGATTAACAATCATGCAATATTGGGTAATAATATCCTAGGAGCAGAATCTGCCAAGCGGATGCGTGAGGAGGGAGCTGACAATGATGCGAACACCGACACATACAACTCGTTCGACAGTTCAATAACAATGGCGTCATTGTCGCACACCACCAGGGAAAAGTCAAACGAAAGATGATAAAATGCTGATATCTAACTGGAAAGTCTGCTGTGTTCCTCGTTAGCCTTGCCGGATTCGTCGTGCTCGCGCTTGTCGTAGCTCCATTATGGGACGGCATCGCGGCGATCCGGCGTTGGCGCGGTCTGCGCCTGACCTCTCTCTCGCCCGGTCGGACCTTCGTCTTTGCCACGCTCGCATCACTGATCTACCTGGCGATCCTATGGAGCAGTGCTGATCGAGTGTTCATGGTTGGCAGCAGCCTGTTGGCCATACCCGCGATAGTATTACTGGTGCTGCTGCGTGGGCGCAACATCCAACCACATGCTGTGGAACCAAGCCGGAACGTGGGACACCCACCGTGCCAGCGCCGTCGAAATTCCTATGGCCGAGGGATACGTCCCCGCCCTGGTGTTCGAGCCTGACACGCCTAGTGACGCCGCAGTATTGCTCCTTCATGGCGCGGGAGCACACAAAACCTATTATAGCTGGCCCTTGATCGACGGGTTGCTGGACGCAGGCATCACTGTCTGCGCGATCGATATCGATGGTCATGGCGACAATCAGCGCACCCTTGATTTTCCGGGTGTGCTGGAAAATGTCAGCGCACCGATCGCCTGGTTGCGCGAACGGTCGGCATGGGTTGGTGTCGTCGGGGTCAGTTTAGGAGGGTGCATCGCGGCGCATGCCGTCGCCACAGGCGTGCAGATTGAAGCATTGGCCTTGCTCGAGGCTCCGGCCGATGCCCAGGTCAACCGCCGCGCCACCCGCAATGAACGCTGGACGGTCGCTCGGCGAGCAACATGGGAGCTACACCAGTATGCCGGAACTTTACCGCTGATTACGGGGTGGCGTACCGCGCCGACGCGCTCGCGCATCGGGACGACTCGATCTGATCCGTCGCCTCGACCTGCCTGGTAGCTTGCCACAGATCGAGTGTCCGTTACTCCTGCTGTATGGCAGCAGCGATCTGGTCGTGCCCATCGAGCAAGCCACAATGCTCGCCGCAGCCGCGCCCGCTGGCACGCCGTTGCACATCGTACCGGGTGCGACCCATCTATCCCTGCCGATCGACCGTCGTGCGATCCGTAGGCTCACCGATTGGCTGCGCTCGTTCGTCGATTATGGCACATTGGCTGATATCACGCCCAAACGCTAACGGAAGCCACCCCTATAGCCCGGCCCGTGCCGTTGGATTGTCGCTGGTCGTTCGTCGGCGGGCGGCGCACAATACCATCGTCACCCTTGAACGACGGGCGGCGCACCATGCTGTCGTCGCCTGTGAACGGCGATCCAATGACCATGTTGGGATCGATGGACGGCTGTATTTGTGGCACGGCCTCGTCTCTACGTGCGCCATAGAGGGCGACGGCAGCAACCGCGACCACGGCGGCGATCAACCCAGCAGTCAACTTATCCATGGCGTTTCCTTCTATGTGAAAGTCGTCGTCAAAGCAGCCGACATATCCAAAACAGCAAGCAGCGTTCCTGTGAAAGCAGATGACCCACGGCTATTACCTGTGTCTGCTCAACCCAATGGCTGCATACTGGCACGTCCCTTGCGATTCAGCAACCAAACACGAAGGAATGCGTATGTTGCTTGGCAATCGCTACCAATTGCTTGAGCCACTGGCCTCGGGCGGAATGGCGACAATCTATCGAGGCTGGGATCGCTCATTGGAGCGATTCGTCGCGATCAAGCGGCTTAAGTCAGAGTATGCCAATGACAGCCGTTTCTGCAACCAGTTACTGGTCGAAGCGCAAACGCTCGCAGCGTTGCGGCACCCTAACATTGTCGAAGTATTCGACTTTGGCGACGACGAGCGTCCGTACCTTATAATGGAACTGATTGAAGGAACGACGCTGGCATCGCTGCTGCCGCTAGCACCTATCGACATCGTCCAGTTCATGCTTTCGGTAGCTCAGGCGCTCGCATATTGCCATGACCATGGCATCATGCACAGCGACATCAAGCCCGAAAATATCATGATCGACCAAAAGGGCTGCGTTAAACTGATCGATTTCGGTATTTCGATGCCTGCCGGGATCGCATTGCTGATGGATTCCTGATCGGTTCGCCGCATTATGTTGCTCCCGAAAGGGTAACGGGCGGCATGCTTACACCGGCGATCGATATGTATGCGTGCGGTATTGTAATTTTTCAGGCTGTAACGGGCATGTTGCCGTTCAACGGCCCCAGTACAGACGTGATCGCACGCCAACATGTGGACAACCGCGTGCCACTGATGAGTGATATCATCGTCAGCGTTCCACTGGCGCTGGAAAGGATAGTCAGTCGCGCGACGGTCCCTTCAGCACTCGCTCGCTACCCACACGGTCAAGCGTTATTTGAGGCATTGATGAATACACACCATGATCTGCTTGGCGTTCCGGTGCTAGCTCCTGCTCAGCGTGAGGCGTCCATCTGCTCGGCGACGGATTTCTGGGCGGAGGCAACCGCGCCCGTCCTTCCGGCTGGAACTCCGTTAGCAGCATGAATAACGCACCTAACATCCTCGCTGGACGCTATCATGTCGGCGAACAGGTTTACACCAATGGCGCGGTCACGATCCACCGAGGTCATGACCAACTACTGAATCGTGCCGTCGGCATCGAACTGCTCGCTGTTGGAGCATCGACCGATCTCGAATCCACGCTTCAGGACAAGGCTCGGCGCATGGCGGTGGCCGAACTGCCACACGTCGCAGCGCTATACGATCAAGGGGAACAAGGTGGACACTCGTTTCTGGTGATCGAGGAACTGGCGCAATCGTCGCTCGCCGAAGTTGCGCCACTTACGCCTACCGCCGTCGCCGACCTCGTAAAAGTCGTCGCAACGACGTTGCGAGCAGCGGCACAAAAGCGTGTGACGCCACCGCGCATCGATGCCGACACCGTGCGCATGACCCCCGAAGGATTGTTCCAGATCGTCAACTGGGGAGCCGCTGCGCCTAACCCTGGCAACGAAGTCGCACTGGTCGCACCATTGCTGGCACTGGCAGTCACCGGCTCCACACAAGGTGTGCAGCCAACCAAACGCGGACGAAACAATGCGAAAGCTACGCCGCTGGAACGTATTGTCGAACGCGCAATGAACGGACGTTATGCGACGCTCGACGAATTGGTTGCCGAAATCGAAAGCGCGAAGAATGCCGCAGACGACCCGACGATCGTCGTTCAACGGGGTAACCCCACGGTAATGGTGCCGGTGGATACGACGGTGCAGCCCTCCATCCCACTACCACAACGCCGCATCCCCTGGTTGCCAATCATGCTTGTCGTGTTGCTTCTCATCGCTGGAGGAGCAATGTTTGGCCGCAACTTACTTGGCAGAAACGAAGCGACCGGGCAAGAAACCACGGCGACAACGGTATCTACCGTCGAGCCAACTGAACCGACGGCACCGGCATCGGTACCGACCGAGATACAGGGACAGCCGTTTGTCGTCGCCACCAGGGGCGGACTACGCCTCAATGTACGCAGCGAGCCCAAGCCAATCCGCCGCTATCGTGGGGAAACTCAATAACGGCGCGGGCGTGCGTGTACTGGAAGGTCCTGTAGACAGTGGTGGACGACGCTGGGCGCGAGTGCTGCTTGACGATGGCGTTGAGGGTTGGTGTGTTTATGATGCGTTACGCCCACAGTAACGAACCGCTCACTGGCGCTGAACCGGAAGCAACTCGACCGTTTCTCCCGGTTGTGGCACCAGGACCTCGATCTCATCGTCACCTAGTTCTGCACGCAGTTCGTCGGGAGTTCCACGCAGGATTGGAAATGTCCCGTAGTGACCTGGAATAACACGAGGAGCGCCGATGAGCCTCGCCGCGTGCGCTGCCTGCTCGGGACCCATCGTAAAATGACCGCCGATCGGCATAACCGCCGTATCCGGCTTATATATCTCTGCGTACAGCCGCATATCGCCGAACACGCAGGTGTCACCAGTATGATAAACCGTCGTGCCGTCTTCGAAGCGCATCATATATCCAACCGCATCGCCCAGATATACGGGTTTACCATCGACCTCATGTGACGAGGAGTGTTGCGCCGGAAGCATCGTCAGGCGCACGCCCGCCGCATCGACCGTACCACCCTTATTGAAGCCGGTGAACTGGTTTTCGGGCAACCCCTGCCCGACGAGCCATGACTGCATGTCGAATATACCAAAGATCGGGGCGCGTGTAGATTGCGCGATCTCGATCAGGCCGCCGACATGATCGAAGTGACCATGTGTTAGAACGATCGCATCTAGCTCTTGCAACCGCGCCAGCCAGCCATCTGGAAACTTGGGGTTTCCTTCCAACCAGGGGTCTACGAGGAGGTGCTTGCCACCGGGCGTGGTATAGAGAAACGTCCCGTGACCCAGCCAGGTGACGGTTGGGTATGTCGATGTCATCAAATCCTCCATGTCCACTGGATCGCAGTCAGATGTCAGCATAATAGCATACGCTCGCACACGTATCTCTTGGAAAGCTATACAGTACTGGCACCCGCCAATGGCATATATGTTGCATGCACGTTCGCAGTATAGAGACGAATGACCAAGAGCAGGTTCTGTCGTTGATAGCGACAGAATAGTAGGTTGGTGAAGGAGTACATATGGCATCCGGCACATACGAAGTAGAACAAGAATATGGTGTTGTCGAAGACAACATTCTGATGATCCCACAAAAAACAGCCGAGGAATTGGCTGAATTGATGAATCAGGATCTCGCGAGCCTGTACATTCTTAACCACCAATATCGAAAGCACCAATGGCTGATCGAAGGACCGCAGTTCCGCGAATTAGAACAGCTTTTCACGATGCATGCCGAGCAAACCGCCGCAGCCGCTGTCGAACTCGGCGAGCGCATTAATGCGCTTGGCGCGATTCCAGCGGCAACCCTGCGCAAGCAACTTGAAGTTACCTACATCGAGGAAGAACCTGACGGCGCGATCGCTATCCGCGATATGCTGACCAGTGATGTCACAGCCGAAGCAACGATCGCCCAGAAGCTGCGCGAGCACATTCGCCGCGCCACTGAACTTGAAGACTGGGGTACCGAAGACCTGCTCAAATCGGTGCTGACAGCGGGCGAAAAACGTGCCGCATTCGTGCAAAAGCACCTCGAAAGCGAAAGCCTGGACCGTGGTCGCGTTGGTAGCAATCCTGAAGAAGAAAAAGAGTTACCGACCCTTGGCCCGGTAGCCTAATCCGATCAGTGCACACCTGGAGATAGATATGACACCACCAACTGTCGCAACCGATATGCGTCAAGCTGCTGATTCGACGATCGGAAATCCGATCAATTTACCCAAGAAGTCGACGGCACAACTCATCGAGGCGATGAACCGCGACGTCGCCAGCCTGTTCGTGCTGTTCCACCAGAACCAAAAGCACCATTGGGTCGTTTCGGGACCGCAGTTTCACGACCTCCACCTGTTGCTCGAAGCACACTATACAGCGGTGCATCTACAAGCCGACGAGATCGCCGAGCGCATCGTCACGTTAGGCGGGGTGCCGATTTCGGGTCCGACCGCGCAGATTGAACGCGGCTATCTGGAAGAAGAACCCGAAGGCGTGCTGGACATTCGGCAAATGCTGTCAAACGATATCGTCGCCAATCAGCAAATTCTGCTCCGGCTCCGTGAGAACATCAAACTAGCCCGCGAACTCAAAGATTTCGGCACTGAGCATCTCTTGAAACGGCACCTGCGCGAGCAAGAAATGCGAACACAGGACCTTATGCACTTGCTGGAACATGAGACCCTGGACGAGATTTTGAGCGACGACACAACGCAGAAGGGGAAGTAAGGCATGAGCACAGCAAAAACAAAAAATATGCGACAAGAACCAGGTACGGTGAAAGCCAATCCACTGGGCCTCGATAAGAAGACCGCCAGCAAGGTCATCGACATGCTCAACGCCGACCTTGCCAGTATGTTTGTGCTTTATCATCAATACCATAAGCATCACTGGATCGTCGAGGGTGCACAGTTCCTGGAACTTCATCTTCTGCTAGAAGCCCATTACACCGAACTTCACGACCAGTTCGATATTGTCGCAGAGCGCATCGTCGCTCTGGGTGGACTGCCAGTCGCCAGTCCGGCGGAGATCGAGAAGAACGCATACATCACTCATGAAGTTCCGGGTATGTTCGAGCTACGAACAATGCTCCAGCATGACGTCGAAGCCGAAGGCAAGATCGCGGAGAACATGCGTGACCACATCGCCGCCGCAAGCGATCTGGGTGACTATGGATCCGAGAACATCTTAAAGGTGATTATCGAGGCTGGCGAGAAGCGTGCGATGTTCTTACAGCGGCACCTCGAACCGGAAAGCCTGACGCGCCACATTCCAATCAACTAAGCGCGTGGTACAATTTAGGCGGGATTATTGATCCCGCCGGACATACAAGGAGGAAACGATGGCCGGAAATACCGTTACCGTCACCGATGCCGATTTCGAGCAAGCCGTGCTCGGTTCAGATAAACTCGTTATGGTCGATTTTTGGGCTCCCTGGTGTGGCCCCTGCCGTGCTGTCGCACCCATCCTCGAGGAGCTCGCGGGCGAGTACAGCGACCGTGTTGTCGTCGCCAAGGTCAACATGGATGAGAACCCGCGCTATGCGACCCAGTATGGTGTGATGGCGATCCCGAACCTGATCTTCTTCCGCAACGGCGAGATGGTCGATCAGATCGTGGGCGCAGGTCCAAAGACCTTCTACAAGACGAAGCTCGATACCCTGCTGAGTAGCACTCCAGCAACTCAGAGCTAGTCAGCCAGGTCGTAACGTTTCAAAGGCCGGGACCTTCGAAGGTCCCGGCCTTTGTGCGTGTCTCGTTTTGCCCTACTTCCCTACTTTCCAACACCGATGAAGTCGCTGTTGGGCATTGCCGATATGCACGGTATCATAGCGTTCGATCGCACATTCAACGTGATCGCTCAGCACGGAAGGAGAACCAATAATGCTGTACGGTACCTTGCTCCATCCCGACATCCTGCGTGCACTTGGCAGCGCCGGTCATGGTTCGACCGTCCTGATCGCTGACGGCAACTATCCATTCACCACCGGCGCTCGTCCAGAAGCAGCGCGTGTGTATCTTAACCTTGCTCCCGGCATGCTATCAGCTACCGATGTACTGCGCGTTCTCGTCGCCGCTATGCCGATTGAAGCGGCGACCGTGATGGTACCAGACAGCGGCGCGGAACCACCGATCTTTGCGGAGTTCCGACAGATCTTACCTTCAGCGCTCGCGCTTACGACGTCGGAGCGGTTCGCATTCTACGACCTCGCCCGTGAAAACGACCTGGTACTGGTCGTCGCGACCGGTGAACAGCGTATATATGCCAATATTCTGCTGACGATCGGCGTCGTGTCGCCCCCGGCATAACCTGATGGCCCGGTCTGGCTATAGTCCTTCGTGCATGGGTGCCTGTTCGTGGGGCATTACCAAATGACCCCCTGAGCATCACGTGAAGTACCCTCTAGCAGGGGACTGCCGTTCTATGTGCAAACGTCACCCCGACCTGTATAGTTTCCACATAGTCAAGTTTGACTGATTTGTAGTAATTTTCAAGGGGACGTAACACAATGCTTCGCAATTTTTTCGCACGTGAAGAAGGCCAGGGCCTGGTCGAATATGCCCTAATCCTGGTGCTCATCGCTATCGTCGTCATCGGCATCCTGACCGTTCTCGGCAGCCGCGTCTCGGGCGTTTTCTCTAGCATCAACTCCGGCCTTGGTGGACAATAATTTCGGACACATCCATCACACGAGCGACCTTTCATCCTTTGGCTCACCAGGCGACGCACCATGCGTCGCCTGATGTGTTTAACGCCCGTCTGCTCGCCCACACGCCACAGCCTCGCCAATAGAGCGCGTATCACTCGTCACGGCTCGCCTCAGCCGGAGCCAGCGTCCCCAGGTCATCGAGCGCCAGTCGTGCTTGCTCGATCAGCAAGGGAGCGCGTGAGCGCCGCAACGGTTTCGGCTTGGGCGCAATGTCCACATCGACTTCGTTTCCCCATTGGACCCATCCCGCTCGTCTGCGACGTGCGAAGAGTTCCAGGTACGGACCGGGACTACATTCCTCGATGATCGTGCAGAGTTCGTCAGGTTTGCGCGAATGTTCACGCTTCGCGGTGCGGATGATATTGACCCGCCTGACGAACGTTGTGCCATACCAGGTTCATGGTGTAGATGAAGCCCCAGCCTTCATCACCTCCAACCCTTCCGCTAGCAGCACGTTCGGCACCCACAGATACAGATGGCTCTGCCTGGAATAATTCCGCCCAACCAGCAGTACGGCTGCTCTCGCCATAACCTAGGATCGTGCACCATATCAAGCGGGTTTGTTCTGGTGTCATGATGCCAGTTTGGATGGCCCGATGTGCGATAGTCCTTTGTGCATAGGTGCCTGTTTGCAGGGCATGACCAAATGACCCTCCGGGCATCACGGAAGTAACCCTCTAGCAGGGGACTGCCGTGCTATGTGCAAACAAAACCCCGACCTGTATAGTTCACACATAGTCAAATTTGACTGATTTGTAGTTGTTTTCGAAGGGGACCTAACACAATGCTTCGCAATTTTTTCGCACGTGAAGAAGGACAGGGCTTGGTCGAATACGCGCTGATCCTCGTGCTCATCGCTATCGTCGTTATCGGCATCCTGACCGTTCTTGGTAGCCGCGTCTCGGGCGTTTTCTCTAACATCAACTCCGGCCTTGGTGGACAGTATTCCTTTCGGACGCACCCCTGCCACAGGCGACCTTCGTCATTCCTTTGGCTCACCAGGCGACGCACCATGCGTCGCCTGATGTGTTTAACGCCCTGATGTTCCACCTACACTTCCCTGGCTCGCCAAGGGCGCGTATCACTCGTCACGGCTCGCCTCATGCCGGAGCCAGCGCACCCAGATCATCGAGCGCCAGTCGTGCTTGCTCGATCAGCAAGGGAGCGCGTGAACGCCGCAGCGGTTTCGGCTTGGGCGCAACATCCATATCGACCTCGTTCCCCCATTGGACCCATCCCGCGCGTCGTCGACGTGCGAAGAGTTCCAGGTACGGACCGGGGCTACATTCCTCGATGATCGTGTAGAGTTCGTCAGGTTTGCGAGAATGTTCACGTTTCGCGTGCGGACGATATTGACTTGCCGACGTCCTGCTGCGCGCGTGCGAAGCTTACCCTTGGTGCCAAACAGGATCATTTCGGTCGTGTTGCGAAAGTAAAAGCCGACTCCACGGCCATCGGGACCACCATCTTTACGCACTTTGTGCCAAATCAGGTTGGTCTTGTAGATGAAGCCCCAGGCGTTCATCACCTCCAGACCCTCCGCCAGCAACGCATTCGGCACCCATAAATACAAGTGGCTTTGCGTAGCAGCCACCTGCCCAACCGGAATCTCCATGATTTCGGCCAAGTTTCAAGGTCGGATAGTGCACCAAGCGGGTATGTTCCGGAGCCACCTTGCCGGTTCGGTTGGTAAATTGCCAGGGAGGATCAGCCAGAATCGTAGCATACTCACCGTGTACGCTTCGAGCAAAATAGCTCGCGGCTGCCTCATCATCATGGTGCATCGTGACTCCTCATCTCTTTCCTGGCATATCCACACTGATTTTAGCACGGTCATTAAAGTGGTTGTATAGTAGGAAGCGACGAGGGACATAGTACATGCTCACACAACCCCCGCTCAGCGACGACGCGATCGTCAGGCTAATCGGCGCAGCCTATACGTTAACTATCACCGATGTGATGTTCCTACCGCTTGGCGCGGACATGAATAGTGCTGTTTACCGCGTGACGAACAGCGATGGTATGCCCTACTTTCTGAAATTGCGACGAGGGGACTTCACCGAAGAAGCTGTCACCGTGCCGGCATATTTGCACGCTCAGGGCACCCATGCGGTCATGGCTCCGCTCACCACCACCAAGTGCACGCTCTCGGTAAACGAATACGGATACGATTGGATTCTGTACCCATTTCTCGACGGCACCGATGGCTGGAACGTGCCGCTGTCGGCGGCGCAATGGGCCGCGCTTGGTGCGGCATTGAAGGCGATCCACACGACGCCGATTCCACCAGACCTGGCGGCACGTCTGCCGGTCGAAACATTCTCACCACATCTGCGCGATGTCGTACGCTCCTATGCTCAGAGCGTGCGCCAGCGCACTTTTGAAGACCATATCGCCGAACAGTTCGCGGCGTTCTGGCGTGCCAATCACGACGAGATCGAGCACATCGTTGAACGGGCAGAGCATCTCGCCGAACGGGCGCAGCAGCACAGCGCCCCGCTGGTACTTTGTCATACCGATATCCACGCCGGGAACGTGATGCTGGGTGCGAACGACGCGATTACCATTGTCGACTGGGATAATCCAGCGCTGGCACCGAAAGAGCGCGACTTGATGTTTATTGGAGGCGGCATCGGCAAGTATTGGAGCAATCCAGAAGATGGTCTCGTGTTCTATCAGGCTTATGGAGCAACGACGGTCGATTGGACTATACTGTGTTATTACCGCTATGAACGGATTGTCGCCGACTTCGCGGCATACGGCGACCAAATCTTCGGCGTGCAAGGCGAACTCCAAGACCGTGAAGTCGCACTTGAACAGGTTACAGGTCAATTCGGCCCCGGCAACGTGATCGCGATCGCACATGCAACCTACGAACAACATATAGAGCCGGCCAGCGGGGACCATTGCAGCGACTTGGCGTGACGATTTTTATAATGATTATGCTACGATAGAGCCACTATGACGTTGAATATTTTCTTATGGGTCTTTTGCATTGTTGTCCTTGCACAGATTCTTGTCGTTACCTGCCTGATTACCGTCGATCTGCTCCGCAAACGACGGCGTGCTCCAACAGCGTTTCCATGGATGAGCCTAGAGCCGGTTGATATTGAGGGCAATAAGCTCCGGGTCTATACCTATGGTGAGGAACTCTATGCGGCGATGCTCGCGTCAATTGACGCGGCACAGGAACAGGTGCTGATCGAAACATTCATCTGGAAGGATGATGCAGTTGGCAACGATTTCAAGCGCCGTCTGATCGCCGCCGCGAAGCGTGGCGTCGACGTATTCATCATCTTTGATAGTTTCGCGAACCTGGTTGTACCACGCCGATTCAAACAGTTTCCTGCCCCAATTCATGTCCTCAGACACCGCACCTTCCCACGACCGTGGCGTATTCTCGATCCGCGCCAGTACGGGCGCGACCATCGCAAGCTCCTGGTAGTAGACGGCAAGATCGGTTTTATCGGCGGATTCAACATCGGCGCACGCTACGCGACCGAATGGCGCGATACGCACCTTAGTCTGACCGGACCAGTGGTAGCTGACCTGGATAATGCCTTTATCGACTTCTGGAACGTGCATCGTTCGCGCCGCCTGCCCAAACTTGACGATTCAGCGACGCGCTCGTGGCAAGCCGAGATACGGGTCCACCGTAACGACCCCAAGGCATTCATGTTCCCAATCCGTGCAATGTATTTGGAGGCCATCGATCGTGCGGGCAGCCACATTCACCTGACCCATGCCTATTTCATCCCCGACCGTTCGATGTTTCGGGCACTCGAAGCAGCGGCGGCCCGTGGTGTTGACGTCTGTATCCTGTTACCCGCTCGCTCGAACCACATCGTCGCAGACTGGCTGGCACGTGGCTTCTACACGCGGTGTCTGCGTAGCGGCATCCGGTTGCTGCTCTACCAAAACGCGATGATCCACGCCAAAACTGCCCAAATCGACGGCATGTGGTCTACGATTGGGACTGCAAACATGGACCGCCTGAGCCTTGCCGGAAATTACGAGATCAACATGGAAGTGTATGCCCCGCAGCTTGCCGAGCAAATGGAGAAAGTCTTTGATAACGACCTCACCAACACTCGCGAACTGACGCTCCACGAGTGGATCGCGCGGCCATGGTACGCCGAAGATCGGCGAAACGATCTTATTGCCGTTGCGTCCATTACTGTAACCCTGGCAACAAGCCACGCTACTGCTGATCGTTGGTCATCGGTGGTGGGTCGTGATACTATTGCTGGTACGCGAATTGTAGGTTTCAATTCGAACACAGTGATGTGAAAGGAGTTCAGCTTGGCAAACGACATTAGAGTGACTGTATGGAACGAATACCGACACGAAAAACAGCATAAGCATATTGCTGAAGTATATCCCAATGGTATCCATGAAGCGATCGCGGAGTATCTGCGTGATCAGTCGGGACTAACGGTCAAAACAGCCACCCTTGACGAACCGGAACATGGCCTGACCGCTGACGTCCTCGACAATACCGACGTGTTGATCTGGTGGGGACACATGGCGCATGGCGACGTGCAGGACGAGATTGTCGATCGCGTTCACCAGCGCGTGATGGATGGTATGGGCCTGGTCGTCCTCCACTCGGGTCATTTTTCCAAAATCTTCAAGCGTCTCATGGGGACAAGCTGCGACCTAAAATGGCGTGAAGCCAACGAAAAGGAACGGCTGTGGGTCGTGTCGCCAGGACACCCAATCGTTGAAGGCATCGGGCAGTACATCGAACTCGACCACGAGGAAATGTATGGCGAACACTTCGACATCCCCGAACCCGAAACTCTGATCTTTGTCAGTTGGTTCGAGGGCGGCGAAGTATTCCGCAGCGGCTGCTGCTACCAGCGCGGCGCGGGCAAAATCTTTTACTTCCGCCCCGGACACGAAACGCACCCGACCTATTACAATCCGGAAGTTCGCCGCGTAATCGCCAACGGCGTGCGTTGGGCAGCGCCGGTCGCGGGACCACCCCGCTCGTTCGGCAACGTCAAGCCGCTCGAAACGATCACATCGTAGGACCCACACAGGCGGCACGATAAGTCGTCGTGCCGCCTGTTGATTGTTCCACACCCACAGTTATCTCGTCAGCGTAATTGCTGCCCCGATTCCCAGCCCGCCAGCAACCGAAATGCGCGTCGCCATGCGTCCCGCTCATCGCCACTTGGCTCACCGGTGAACTGATAATCGTTCTTACGAATGAACTCCTGAAGTTCAGCCTCTAGCCCGCTCCACACTGCCTTCTGTCGTGCGACCAGCACGGGAATCCCTTCTGGCGGATCGCCGATGTTAAGCGTCCCCACCAGATGTGGCACGCACAACCCTGCTGAATCCGCGTACAGTCGCTGGCCCTCATCAGTCGCGAGGTCTTGCAGCAACGACCGCAGATGCACAGGCGTTTGCTGCACAAGATGCCCGCACAACGGGCAGATACTCGTTGGCCGCACCTTCGCGGCGATACCACGGCCCGCTGATCCAAGCGCGCCGCGCAGCCATCCCCGGGTGCCACTGTTCTGGTTGCTCCCGATGCCTTCCTGGAGCGTTTTGAGCAAGTCCTCGGCGATCAGAGCGACACCTAACGCTGAACGGCCTTCCACCAGAATGCGGGTAGTATGTGCCGCACAGAAGCCGCGTGCGTTGCGAATTTGCTCGCGCCAATGTACATTCGTCACCTGATCGTAGAGCGTATAGTCAATATAACGCCGCTCATCGCGGTCGTTCAGCACACATACCGCACACCTCGGCTGTGCGTAGGCATTATGTAAGTCCGACGGCGAAACAGCTTTAACCAGCATTACATCACTCCCAGGCTAGCCCACCATCGGGCATTCAGTTCTCGATTCGACTCAGTTCGCGTTCAGCCTCGACGCGCCAGGGATCGCCCGCCGGTGCTTCGTCGCGTAGCGCCGTATACGTGGCGCGAGCGTTCGCCCCGTCGCCCTGTTCATCTAGCGAGCGCCCCAGAAAATAGCGTGCCTCATAATAATCGGGCTGTAGCTCGATAGCACGCCGCAATTCGCGTACCGCATCGGTGTACGTACCCGCTGCCCGGTAGGCACGACCCAGCCAGTAATGCCCTTGCGGGAAGTTCTGATTGAGCCGCACAGTCGCTCGGAACTCGTCGATCGCATCGGCAGTATTTTGCCGTCCCAGGAGCAATATGCCACGCCGGAAATGTGGCTCGTACCAGTCCTCGCGCACCTTGATCGCCTGTTCGTATGCCGCCAGTGCCCGATCAGATTGATTAAGAGCGGCGTTGATGTCGCCGATGGTCAGCATCGTCGTCGCGTCCGATGGGTTGCGCTCGACGGCGAGGGCAAGTTCATTCAACGCGTCGTCGATGCGCCCACTTTTCCACAGCGCCTGCCCAGAACCTGCCAGTGCTGCGGCGTTTCCAGGCGATATCTGCTTGACGCGCTCGTAGGTCGCCAGCGCCCCGGCGGCATCATTCGAGGCCAGTTGGGCATCGCCGAGCGCCAGCAACAACGGGATGTTGTTGGGGGTCGTTTCGAGCGCCCTCCGGAAATGTCCCAGGGCGATGTCGATGTTGCCACGTGCCATCGCCGTGCGCCCCAGTCCCAGATACGCGATCGTCAGCGCTGGATCACGTTCTAAGGCCAGATTGTACTGCGCGATCGCCTCATCGTATTGCCCGCGCTCGCGGTAGATATCCGCCAGGCCAGCGATAGCCAGCGTGTAATTGCCGTTCGCCAGTTCCAGGGCGCGGCGTTCTTCACTTTCGGCTTTGTCCAGTTGGTTAAGCGCGAGATAGGCCGTGGCAAGACCATGGTGCGCCTCGTGGGAGGCAGGTTGTAGCCGCAAGGCGCGATTGAAGGCATCAACCGCGGATTCAGGCGCGCCGTTTTCAAGAAGCGTTTCGCCCAGCCGCCGAAACGCCAGCGGATCGTTGGCGTTAAGGGCGACTGCCGCGCGCCATTCGTCCGCCGCTTCCTTGGAACGACCCAGCGCGGTCGCCAGCAACTTACCGCGCTCGACGTGCGGGCTTGGGCGCGTCGGATCAGCTTTGATCGCCTGCTGTAACAGCTTATCCACGGCATGATAGTTCGGATTGGGGCGCGACAGCGCGACCAGAGCTTGCTCTTCATACACTTCGGATGACTGCGGCGCGACGTTCAGCGCACGCGCCAGCGCTCCATCGGCGGCATCGAGTTGCCCGCTTTCACGATACATCCGTGCCAACAGCACCAGCGATGGTGCATCGTCACGGTTGGCGAGCGGCAGCAACAGTGCTTCCGCTTCTCCCAGTCGCCCTTGCTCGCGCAGCGCTGTCACGAGATTCACCGTTGCCACGGTCGATGGGCGATGCTCGATCAACCAACGCAGGTGAGGCTCGGCATCAGCCCAGCGTCCATCCTCGCTTGCCAGCATCGCCAGCATTACGTGCGCTGGAAAGAAGCGTTCATCAGCGGCGAGCGCGGCATTGAGCTCCACGCTGGCATCGGCGCGACGACCTTCCTCGATCAACAGCCGCGCCCGTCCATACAGCGCTTCAGGGCGCGGTGCTAGCGTCGCGGTCGGGGAAGCCGTGGTCGTCAGAGCAATAGCTTGCTCCCAGGCTTGCGCAGCATACTGCGAATCACCCGCCAGGTACGCGGCACGTCCGCGCTGATATTGCAATTCATATTGCAGGTTGCCGCCAGGGGCCTGACGAAGCACCGCACATGTCCATATCGATAGCCTGCTCCAGTGGCGTACGGTTGCCGCGTATAGCGTCCCACAGCCGCCAGAACCCGTTGCGAGGTGCCCCCTGCGTCAAACGTCCTTGCTCGATCATGGTCAGCACAAGCTGATAGCGTCGATTCAGCAATTCTTCTTCCAGGCGACGTGCCTGAGTTTCCATCAAGCGCTGCATGGCAGGACGCCCGTCCACGCCATAAGCATTAGCTCGTCGCAGATACTCGGCGTGGAGCGCCGCGACCTGTGCCACGCCTTGCTCACCTTCTTCACGCACCTCGGTCAACTGTGCTGCCGTGCGCGATGGCGTGGATTCGAGTTCCCATTCCAGACGTCCTGTCGTCGTCGGAACATCGGTGAGCGCCAGCATGGCACGTTCACTCAGCGCCGGACCGTTGCCAGGATCAAGTTTCAGCACCTCGCCAATCGCAATGCGGGCATTTTCCAGCAAGCCGGCACGACGTGACGCCTCGCCCAGACTTGCCAGGATCGCCGGACGTGGGTCGATCTGCGCCGCCGCCGCAAGATCAGGAATCGCATCCGCGGGACGATCCTGGTTCATCAGCAGCCGTCCCATGTTGGCATGCGGGGCCGCAAGGTTTGGTTCGAGTTCGAGCGCCCGCATGAGCGCGTTGCGCGTGCCCGGTCGTATTTGCGCTGATCCAGCAGCAGACGCGCCCAGGTTATTCCATTGTTGCGCCGAAGGAACACTTTCAAGAGCGCGACGTGTCTCCACTTCGGCATCGGCGAATAATGCCTTCGCCCCAAAAAACGATCGAACGCACGGTCGCCGGAAGTTCAGGTCGCAGAATACCTTCATACCGACGGGCGAGTTCGCCCAGTCAGGGCCGCAGCCAGGTCGGCATCACCACGAGAGAACTGCACGATGCCATCGAGCAGCGACGGCAGCACGGCACTGCCGTTGAGTGGCACCAGTGCCAGGTCCCAATGTCGGGGCATCGTGAGATGGGCGTCATATCCTTGCCAGCGTCGCGGCTCGAACGGCACACCAGGAATCCACGTCAGGTGGGGAAACAGGCTGGGCGTCGATGCGGTCCCGCCGGCGAGCGCCGAGCCCCAGACCAGCAGGTCGATGCTGTTGGCGTTCGCCACCGCCAGCGCTTCGTCGGGTCCAGTAACGACATCTGGTATGACATCGAGGTTGACCGGCGTCCCCATTTGCACGGAAAGTTGGTCGCGTAACTGTTCAGCCAGCAAGACGTCCGGCACGTTCGTCGCCACCACTCACGACAAAAGGAGCGATACGGATGACGAAATCAGTAGGCGGGAGCCGGACGTGCCGCATCGGGAATGACCAGGCTGACGGCGAACCATAACGCGACGATGATGATCAGCGCCAGCAGCAACATGCCGGTCGGACCACGCGAAACCAGCCATTGCGGGCAGCACGATGGTATTGAGTGCGGGCAGAGCTCGTCCCGATCGCGCTACAGGATATTGGCGTGCGCGATGCCGCTGGCGCGGTGCGCCGTTGCCATTGGGACGAACCGGCGTGGCATCACCGTGATGATTCGGCGTTGATGCGGAAGCGGACGTACTTTGCCGTAGCCGGATCAGGGGCGCAGCACGAACGAACGGGGATCGGAGCGAACGCCTCCGCACTCGGGGAGCCCGACGCCTGGATGGTGGCCGGATAGAACGGGCGTTGGCTTCCTGCCATGCGATGGCGGCAGCAGCCGCGAGAGCAAGCGCAGCCAGCACGATGATCAGCGTTTGGACCATGTTGTGCGGCCTCAGCGGAAGAGCTACGGAATCATGTCCCTACGGTACGATGAGCCTGCAATGCTCGTTACAGTCACCGGCAGTACATCGCCGGAGAACGATACGGTCGGTCTAGACCTCGGTCAAACGGAGCAATTCGCCGATAGCAGCGGTTGACTGCTCGATGGTGACTGTCATCGGCAGCGCGGCGCGTGCGCCAGCAGCAATCGCTCGGATTCTTCGCCATCCTGCTTCACGACCACCACGATCGGCAAGCCGGGAACCGTTGTCCGCAATTCATTGAGAATTTGCCAGACACGCGGTAGGCCGGTATCGAGAACAACCAGGTCCGGATTGTCGGCGAGCAAACTCGCGGTATCCATCACTCGCACTGACAATGCGGGTTCGGCTACCCGTTTGCTCGATACCGGCCAGGATGCGTTGCAACGTTCATGGTCCATGCAAGCGATCAACACCAGGGGCGCCTGGCCGCGTCGGTCGGTTCGGACAGGCTGTCGTCGGTCATGCGCCGTTCGTCGATGGCAAACGAACTCCCCGCCGATTTCTTCGCGAAGCTTTTCACTTCCGCCGCGACTGTCGAAACTTCATCATACGAATCGAACTTGCGCTGTTGTGCGTTGACGATACCGATCGACAGACTGACCATACCAAAGCGTCGCGGCGTTCCGAAACGGTCGATACCGGGCAGATAGCCACGCTCGAAGTCATCGGCGATCGTACAACTCGCCGATCATGCTATCGAAACGTTCCATCAGATCGCTCTCGCGAAGGGAATCGCTCCTTCGGAAGCAGTCACGACAACAAAATCATCGCCACCGATGTGACCGACGAAATCATCTTCCAGCGCACGTTCACGCTTGATTTCCATGATCAATTCGCCAACAAGCCGGATCACGCTGTCGCCCCGCCAAACCCATAGGCATCGTTGAACGACTTGAAATTGTCAATATCGACCCATAACAAGCCAAAATCACGATTGTTCCGCAATCGGTAGGTTACTTCTTCCTCGACCAACAGGTTTCCCGGCAAACCGGTCAGCGGACTGTTAACGGGCATTCGTGCGGCCCGGCGGAGGTTCGCCCGCACACGCGCAACCAGCAAGTCGTTGTCGAAGGGTTTGGTGATGTAATCATCAGCACCGCTCTCGAAGCCCATCACAGCCTGTTGCGATGTCGCTTGCGCCGTTATCAACAGCATCGGCAGATGACTCGTGCGAGTATCATTCCGCAATTGCCGAATGACCTCCATCCCATCCATGACCGGCATCAACACGTCGATCAACAACAAGTCGGGAAGCGTATCGTGGGCAGTACGAATCAAGGCGTCACCGCTAGGAACAGCGGTCACCTCGTATCCCTGCCCTTCGAGGACAGCGGTAATCAGCGCACGTAAGACAGGATCATCGTCTGCTACGAGTATACGTTCAGCCATGATTACTCAGCGGATATCCATACTACCGTGCCGGCGACGCCGGTGCGGAACTCGTCGAGTTTTGCATATCCTGCGTCTGCTCGGTGGTATTTCGCTCGAACAGACCCAAAATGTGCGCTAATTCTTCCTGTGGATCGACACCCGCGTTTTGCAAGATGACTGCATCCTCCGGCACGAGCATATTTTTCTTGTCCAGCATGTCGCGCCGTTGCAAATCGTCCGCGACCGTAGCGAGGGTAATCATCTTTCCTTGCTCGCTTAGTTCGGTATATCTGCGTTGCGCTCGCTCGTTCAATGGAGCTTCGAGATACAACTTGAAAGGCGCGTCAGGCATGACGACAGAGCCGATATCTCGTCCGACCATGACGATATTGCCACGTTTGCCGATCGTTCGTTGTTGCTCACGTAAAGCCGTACGTACCTCAGGATATGCCGATACGGTCGATACACTGCGGTCAACTGCGATATCACGGAGCCGCATGCGTCACATCCTCACCATCCGCGACAACCGCGTACGGATACGAGCTTGCTTCGGTCGGGGGAAGAACTTCGAGCAAGGTTGTTCGTGCCAGTTGAGCGAGTGCCACAGGATTGTCTAATTCGATCCCACGTTCGAGTGCGACAACAGTCAACGCTCGGTATAACACTCCAGTGTCAAAGAAAACGTAGTTGAGATGTTGTGCGAGCAATGTACCCAAGGTGCTCTTGCCCGACGCTGCCGGACCGTCGATCGTAATCACTGTGGGTGCACGCATTAACTTCTACATTCCTCCTCACAGTATCATTGATTGTAGCATGCTGTTGAGTTCCACCGCAAGGGTTTTGCCCACCGTACCCTCATGCCAGGCTGCTACACAAGAGCAAGTTATATGCCCTTCGCGCAGACGCCCTCTGCTAACCAGCAAGTATACGAGCCGTGTTAGGCTCGACGGTGTCCATATGCCACCATCGCCGCAAAACGGCGTATCTGACCGCCTCCAAGTAGCATGACAGCAACAAAAAGGGCATCAGATGCTCACGCATCTGATGCCCTCGTTCGTTCGTATACCTGTGCCTAGCGCATCCCCAACGTCAGGCGTTTGTGGCACAAGTTGTAACACCGAGGACGATAAGATGCCCTGCAGCAGCACCACAATCGCCGCAACCGCGACGCCCACCAGCAACGGTGGCGTGGTGAAACTTCGCGCCGCTGTTTCACGCTCGCGCATGAACATGTTGACGATGATGCGCAGGTAGTAGAAGGCCGAAATGATGCTCGTGAGCAGACCGATCAGCGCCAACCACCAGTACCCGGCACTATAGGCTGCCGTGAACACAAAGAACTTGGCGAAGAAGCCAGCAAACGGCGGCACACCGGCAAGCGAC
This sequence comes from uncultured Chloroflexia bacterium, assembly GCA_963782315.1. GTDB lineage: Bacteria > Chloroflexota > Chloroflexia > Chloroflexales > Kallotenuaceae > JBBSGA01. The sequence goes on along the minus strand of CAWAJS010000036.1, from coordinate 29,914 downwards.
AACATAAATGCCGCCATCGCCGCACCCAACACCGGCTGCCGCCAACCAAGCCCCGATAGGTCCTTGATGTCGAAGCGTTCTTCGCCCGCGTTTTCGAGCGCGATCACCACGGCGAACGCACCGAGGTTGGTCAATCCATAGGCCAGCAGGTAATACAGGAAGCCCTGGAAACCGATCGCGTTACCCGCCGCCAGGCCAGTCAGGATGAAACCAGCATGCGCGATCGACGAATATGCCAGCATACGCTTGATGTTGGTTTGCGCGACCGCCAGCACATTGCCGACGACCATCGTGATGGCAGCCAGCACCGCCAGCACCATTTGCAGGGCTGGCAGCACATCCAACGGCAGAGCAATCTGGATCACGCGCATGAGCGCGGCAAAGCCCGCGACCTTGGTTGCCGCCGACATATACGCGGCGACCGGCGTGGGCGATCCTTCGTACACGTCGGGCGTCCACATATGGAAGGGTGCCAGTCGAAACCTTGTAGCCGAAGCCGATCAAGATCATGCCGACGCCAGCCAGCAGGAGCGGATTGGTCACCGCTTCAGGATTGGCGCGCAACGCATCGCCAATCGTTTGCAGGTCAGCTGTACCCGTCGCGCCGAAAATCAGTGCGATGCCATAGATCAGGAATCCAGCGGCAAACGAGCCATACAACAGATACTTCATGGCGGCTTCTTCCGAGCGAATCTTGGGATACGCGAAGCCAGCCAGCACATACAAGCAGATCGATAGCCATTCCAGCGCCAGGAACAACACGATCAAGTTATGTCCATGCGCCATGAACATCATCGCCGCCGTGCTGAACAGCACCACGGTGTAATATTCGCCGCGCTCGATGCCCTGTCGCTGATTGTAATCGGTCGAGAACAGGATCGTGATCGCTGTAATGATCAGCAGAATCCAGTCGATCAGGATCGCCGTGTTATCGGTGATCACCATACCTTCAAAGCTCGTCGTCGCTGGGCCATTCCAGGCGGTCAGTGGGGCGAGCGCCGCGAGCACCAGGCCACCAAGAGCCAGGTACGCGGTCGTGCGTTTATTGGTGATGAACAGATCGACGAGTAGCAGGACCGTCGCCCACACCACCAGCACCAGTGGTGAGGCAATAGCGGACCAGTTGAGAAGAGGCAATTGCATACTATTTTATCCGTGTGTCCGTTTTGACGTGATCGACGGTCCCACCATGCGGGTCAAGCGAAGCGAGGTTCACGTAACCCCCGCCTCGCGATTGGGTCTATTGTGCGTTCGCGACCGGTGGAGCCTGAACCTGTTGCGTCAACGCCGCCACCGAGGTATTCATGCCAGCGAAGAACGGCGTTGGATACATGCCGATCAGCACGATCAGCAGAACCAATGGAGCGATAATACTCACTTCCAGCCGTGTCAGGTCGCGCATCCTGGCGGTCGAGTCGTTGGTGTCGCCCATCATCAGCTTGCGGAACAGCCAGAGTAGATATACCGCCGACAGCACCACGCCGATCAGGGCGAAGGCGGCGAAACCTGCGCCCAGCACCAGCGACTTCGCCGTGCCGAACAGAATCGTCACTTCGCCGATGAAACCATTGAGGCTCGGCAAACCAATCGACGACAGCACCACGACCAGCATCAGGTAGCCATACACCGGCATCGACTTCCACAAGCCGCCGAAGGCTTCGATATCGCGGGTATTGCTGCGCTGATAGATGTAGCCGATCAGCACGAACAACGCACCCGTCGATAAGCCATGGTTGACCATCTGCAAGATCGCGCCGTGAATACCTTCGGACGTCAACGAGAAGATACCCAGCATCACGAACCCAAGGTGGCTGACCGACGAATAGGCGACCAGTTTCTTGATGTCCTGTTGGCCGAATGCCGTGATCGCCCCATAGATGATGCCGATCACCGCCAAAACGCCGATCGCGGGAGCGAAGTATTGCGACGCCTCAGGGAACAGTTGCAGGTTGAAGCGCAGCAGACCGTAGCCGCCCATCTTCGCCAGCACGCCCGCCAGGATCACGGTCGTCGCAGTCGGGGCTTCGGTATAGGCATCCGGCAGCCAGGAGTGGAAAGGCCACAACGCCATCTTCACCGCAAAGGCGATGAAGAACGAAGCGAACAGGAAGCGCCCAACGGTCGGATCGAGCGTCAATGCTCCGCTACGAATGTTCGCCGCGATGTCAGGCACGCTGAACGAGTTCGCGCCGTTCAGCACGAACAGAGCGATGATACCGAGCAGCATGAAGATCGAAGCAGCGAAGGTATAGATAAAGAACTTGAGCGTCGCATACACGCGCCGTTCGCCGCCCCAGATGCCGACCATGAAGTAGCCAGGGACGAGCGTCCATTCCCAGAAGATATAGAACAACAACATGTCCTGCGCCAGAAACACGCCCAACATGCCCGTTTCGAGCAACAGCATGAACGCCAGGAACGCACGCACCCGTGTGCCGATACCATTCCAGGACGCCGCCAGCGCGACCGGCGTCATCAGCGTCGTGAGCAGCACCAACCAGATCGACAGGCCATCGACGCCCAGGAAGTACTGGACATTGAATCCGCTGATCCAGTTGAGACGCTCCTGTAGCTGCAACCCGGCATCAGCCGCGTTGTAAAAGCCCAACCCAGGAATGAGCGCCAGCGAGATAACGAATACCAGGAGGCTCCAGAAGAACGCCACCCGCTTCGCTGTATCGGCACCCATCGGAACCATCAACGCTAGAGCGCCCAGCGTTGGCAACCACACAATGAGTGATAGCAGAGGAAAACCAGCCATTATGAATCCTCGATATATTCGACCACACGACCAATGACCAATGACCAACCGACTATGCAGATAACTCCTTGACGACAAACCGACAGCAACTCATGCGTTCGGCAAGATTCGTTGGTCCGTTCGTCAGTTGGTCCGTGGTCATTACATCATCTCATCGCGAAAAAGCTAAGGTAGCCGATCACGGCGACAGCACCGACCAGGAACACCAGCGTATACGAACGCAGGTAACCAGTTTGGCTGAGGCGTAGACCATCACCGCTCATGCCAACCACCCGTGCGAGACCATTGACCACGCCGTCGATACCCCGCGGGTCGAACACACGCGCCAGCCAGCGGGCAAGCGCCCGGAACGGCTGCATGAAGAAGCGCACGTAGGAATCCGAACCCCAGGCGGTTTCAAAGCCTTCAAAGAACACACCCAGATATGGGATCAGCGGGTCCTTGAAGGTCTTGCGCCATGTGTGGAGGGCGTACACGCGGTAGCCGATGTAGCCAGCCAGCAGCGCCAGAATCAGCGTAACGAACATCGTGCCGTAGTTGACCACTGGCTCACCCTCGGTTAACACTGGCTCCAGGAATGAGTGAAGGCCATGCCAGAGTGGAGTATTGATGAAACCAACCAGCATTGCACCCACCGCCAGGATCACCAGCGGCACCGTCATGATCGGCTCGCTCTCGTGAGCATGGACGCCAGGATCGCGTGGCGTTCCCAGGAACACCAGGCTGATCTGCCGCGCCATATAGAACGCGGTCAGCATCGAGGTGATGATCAAGAGGATTGCAGCCGGAGCGTGCGTCGTCCACAACGACCCGATGATCTCGTCCTTGGACCAGAATCCGGCGAATGGGAAGATACCGGACAGCGCAACCGCTCCGATCACATAGGTCCAGAACGTGCGCGGCATCGCTTTGCGTAGACCGCCCATGCGGCGCATATCCTGCACGTCGTTGGTGCCGTGGATCACCGAGCCAGCCGCCAGGAACAACAGCGCCTTGAAAACGCCATGTGTAAGCAGGTGGAAGATACCGGCGGTATACGCGCCAGCGGCGACCGCCGCGACCATGAAGCCAAGCTGCGATACCGTCGAGTAGGCCAGCACCTTCTTGATGTCGTACTGACCGATGGCGATCGAGGCGGCGATGAAGGCGGTGAGTGCGGCGACATATACGCCGAAGTTCTGCATCGACGGTGAGTTCACCCAGATTGGGTTGCTACGGGCGATCAGATACACGCCCGATGTCACCATCGTCGCGGCATGGATCAGAGCCGAAGCAGGCGTCGGGCCGGTCATTGCATCGGGCAACCAGACGAACAGGGGAATCTGCGCCGACTTACCCGCAACGCCGATGAACATGAGCAAACAGATCAGGGTCGGCAATGCTATATTGGCAAGCGCGACACCGGGCAACACGGTCAGCGCATTATCGAACACTTGCTGGTAGATCAGCGTGCCGAAGTAGCGATAAATCAGCAGAATCGCCATCAACAGCCCGATGTCGCCGATGCGGTTGACGATGAAGGCTTTCAGCGATGCGTCGCGTGCGTCGCGGCGCTCGAAGCTATGCCCGATCAGCAGATAGGAACACAGACCCACGCCTTCCCAACCCAGGAACATCAACAGATAGTTGTTTGCCAGCACCAGCAACAGCATCGAACTGACAAACAGATTGAGGTAGACGAAATAGCGTACCGGACGATGGTCGTGCGACATGTAGCCGATCGAAAAGACATGGATCAGGAAACCCACACCCGTAATCAACAGCGTCATCACCATCGATAATGGATCGAGCAGCAAGCCAAACGGCACCGACAGCGGTCCCGCCTGAATCCATTGGTACAGCATGAAATCGACAGCGCGTTCCTCGGCCGGAAGTCCGAGCAGCAGCCCGAACATCACCACAGCCACGGCGAACGCCGCTGCCATCACGCCGCTGGCGACCAACCCCGCCTGACGACCCTGGCGAATAAACAGGGTGTTGAGCACCACCCCGACGAGCGGCAGCACAACAACGAGAGCTACCAGTGTTTCGATCATTATCTCTCCTGGAACGAATATGGAGCACACCCACGAACGAGCCTATGGCTCATCCGCGCATGGAACTAACATCGTCGACGTTGGTCGTCTGTTTGGTGCGGAAGATACCTACCAGCAACGCGAGGCCGACCGCGACCTCGGCAGCAGCAACGGTGATAACAAAGAACGTCATGACTTGCCCATCGACGCTGCCCCATTCGCGGGAAAACGCCACGAGCGCGAGATTGGCTGAGTTGAGCATTAGCTCGACCGACATAAAGATTACTATCACGTTCCGGCGCGTCAGCACGCCAACCGCGCCGATCGAGAACAGGATGGCACTCAAAAGCACATAATAAATCGTAGGAACCATAACCATTTTTCCTTTGCAGACCACTGACAGTCGACCGCCGCAGATGAGGCCGTAACCCCATCATTTTGTTGCCCCAAAACTTACACCAATGATGTGTTAGTTTGCCTTCTCCCGGCTCTTGAGTGTCAGCACGACCGATCCAATCAGCGCGACCAGCAGCAGGAACGAGGTCATTTCGAACGGCAGGAGATAGGTCGTGAACAACGACTCAGCGATCGCCTTCGGCGCGCCAATCTCAACACCGGTCGGTGGCGGGGTGGCGCCGGTGATCGCACGCTGGTTCCAGATCACGATGGCGGCTTCCAGGAACAACAACACGCCCAGGATAATCGCGATGGGTTGTTGCCACGCCAGCCGATTTTGCTCCGCCTCGGCGCGTTCAGCACCCAACAGCATGATCACAAACAAAAACAGCACCATGATCGCCCCAGCGTACACAGTGATCTGGATCATCGCCAGGAAGGGAGCCTGCAACAGCAGATATAACACTGCCACGCTGGTGAAGTTAAGCACCAGGAACAGCGCCGAGTGTACCGCGTTCGTACTCAGCAACATCGCGACAGCACACGCGATCGAAACGAGCGCCGTGATTCCGAAAATGACGTACTCCATAGTTCTCCGAAGTGGTATTCAAACCGTTGCCGGTTGGGATGCCACGAGAGCATCCCACCCAGAACTACAGGTCGATTTGTGCCGGGGGATTCGGCGGACGATTCAGGTTCTGCAAGATCGGCGGCGGATCGCCCGTCCCCTTATCCGCGGCGACCAGCAGCATTTCCTTGGTGAATACCGCCGACTTCCGGTCGTAGAACGACAACTCATACTGGTGCTCCAGCACGATCGCGTTGGTCGGACAGGCATCTTCGCAGTAGCCACAATAGATACAGCGAAGCATGTTGATTTCATAGTTCTTGGCGTAGCGCTCGCCGACCGAACGTGGATCAGTTCGGATCATTCTCGGCTGGCTCTACGAAGATCGCGTCAGCCGGACAGGCAGCCGCACACAGCGAGCAGCCGATGCAGCGTTCCAGACCGTTCTCGAAGCGTTTGAGTTCGTGGCGACCACGGAAACGCTCGCGCACCGGGCGCTTGACTTCCGGGTACGAGATCGTCACCGGTTTTTTGGTCAAATATTTGAGGGTGGTGCCAAGACCCTTAAGCAGGTCTAACATGCGTTTATTTCCTCGCTATCCAAAAAGTAGTCGGCCTATGAGCGGAGCATCGCCAAAAAGTACCGCCAGCACCGCTGTCGCGGCAACCGTCGCAAGCGAAATCGGCAACAGGCGCTTCCAGCCAAGGTCCATCAGTTGGGTGTACTTGATACGTGGCAATGTCGCTCGGATCCAGACCGAAACAAACAGGAACAACATAAGTTTGAGCAGGAAATACCCGACTGATACCAATGCTGCCAGGTTGGCAAATCCCGCGTTTTGCAACACTCCAACGCCGGGTCCGTTCCACCCACCCAGGAACAGCGTCACGCCGATACAACTGACGGCGATCAGCTTGATATACTCAGCCATGAAGAACAAGGCGAACTTCATGGAAGAATACTCGGTGTTGTAGCCACCGATCAATTCCTGCTCGGCTTCCACCAGATCGAAGGGCGCACGCACGACTTCAGCGGTCGAGGCCAGCCAGAAGATACCCAGCGCAATGAATCCGGTTGGCTTGAACACGTTCCACCAACCAGTCTGGTCGGCGACGATCTCGCGCAGGCTGAGCGAAGATGCCAGCATCACTGGCACCATCACCGACAGACCCAGGGCGAGTTCATAAGAAATCAACTGTGCAGCCGAGCGAATACCGCCCATCATCGAGTATTTGTTGTTGGATGACCAGCCGCCCAACGTGATGCCATACACGCCGATCGAAGTCACCGCCAGCAGGAACAGCACACCGACGTTAAGGTCAGTGAATTGCAACGGGACGATCCGGCCGAACAGCGAGCAGGTCCGCTCCCACCGGGATGACGGCAAAGAGCAGAATCGCCGGAATCATACCGAGTGCCGGAGCGATGGTATAGATCACCTTGTCGGCTTTGTCAGGAATGATGTCTTCCTTGAAAAACAGCTTGACCGCATCGGCGAGTGGCTGCATGAAGCCCCCAGGTCCCACACGATTGGGACCGAGGCGATTCTGGAAACGCGCCAACAAACGCCGCTCGAACAGCGTCATATAGGCGAAGGCGGTCGTCGCTACCAAAAAGATCAGCAGCGCCTGGATCAAGGTGATCAACAACTGAATCATGTACCTAGCCCTCGATCTTTTCGATGCGAACCGGCGTCATTACGCCAGTCTGGATCACGCCCAGCGGAACGCTTGCAACATCCGGCACAAGTGCCGTTCCTGGCATGGCGTCGTTCACGACCCGCGTCCAGATTTCCAGTGCACCAGCGCTCGACGTAACGCGCACACGGTCGCCTGACACAACGCCAAGGCGGGCCGCATCATCACGGCTGAGCCCGACATAGGGATCGGATACCCAGAAGGCCAGCGCATCGGCGTTTTCCATCAGTGTGCCGCCGTTGAACAGGCGCGGCACCGCCACCAGCATGAACTGTCCGTTCAGCGCGGGCTTATCAGCGGGCTTCGAGAATACGAAATCGAAGGTCGTTTTGCGCTGTTCCGCAAGGGTAGGCCATTGGATGCCAACGCCCTCGGTGTTGTGATAGGACGTGCCATCGTAGTACACGTTTTCGTTGACCGGCCTGACGACCCCAGACACCACCTTCGGAACGCAGCTTGTCGTAGCCTGCTCCGCTGTAGATGCCCACGGTTCGCACGATCTCGTTGTTGATGTCATCGGTCGAGCGGTATGCCCACGGACGCGCCGCAGGAGCGACGGCGACGGCTGCCCCACCGCGATTCTTGGTGCGGCCTTCTGCCGCTGCCATTGTCGGTTCGGGCATCAGTTGCGCCAGCGCACGCCCAAGCGTGGCAAAGATTTGCCAGTCGGGGCGGGCTTCACCGGGCGATGGTCGCGCCTGACGGAAGCGCTGCACGCGCCGCTCGCCGTTGGTGAACGTTCCATCGCGTTCGGCGAACGCCGCGGCGGGTAGCACCACGTCTGCCAGTTGCGCGGTCGGCGTCATGAACAGTTCTTGCACGACCAGGAAATCGACGCGCTCCAGGGCGGCAGCCGCAGCAGGCGACACCGCCGCCGGATCGGAACCCGCGACATACAAGGCGCGAATTGTGCCGTTGGCGGCACCTTCAATGATCTCGCGGGCGTTCAGGCCGCGCTTCGCCAGCGTGGCATAGCCTGGTCCACGGTCGGGGCGCACGCCCATATCGAGCGCACCGCGGCTATTGTTATAGCGCAGGATCGGCAAGGCACCGCTCCCAGGCTTGCCGACGTGTCCGGTCAGCAGCAACAGATTACCAATGGCCTGGGGCAATCCCTTGCCCAGAGTCAGGGCTTCGCGCCCGTACATGACGATCAGGTTTTCGGCTTTCGCCAGCGTCGTGGCGACGCTCTTGATCACGTCCTCGGCGATGCCGGTGCGTTGTGCGACCTCGCCCGTGGCGTAGGGTTGCAATGCATTGCGGAACTTCTCAAGGCCGCGCACGTAATCGCCAACCCAGGCGCGGTTTTCTTCACCGGCGTCCAGGATAGCGCGTAGCACGCCCAGCAGGAATAGTTCTTCGTCGCCGTATTGATAGCGTATATCACGTGTTGCGCCCGCGCCCAATTTGGTCGGGCGACCGTTGGCGACGATAATGTCGCCACCGCGCTGCATGATGCCGCGCAGACGCAACAGGTACACTGGTGCTTCTTCTTCGGGGTCGGCACCGATTACCAGCACCGCCGTACCTTTGCCGAGCTCGCCCAGGTTCGTGCCAGTGCCAATGCCGTAGGCATAACCGATATCGTCATGCTCACCCTCGTCGGCAGCGCCCGAGCGCGAGTCGATGTTAGGCGATTGCAACGTTTCGCGGATCATCTTCTGGAACAGGTACAGGTCCTCGTTGCCCAGACGTCCCGATGCCAGACCCGCCACCGCGCTGCCCGTGTGCGTCTGCACGACGGAAGCAAACTTCCGGGCGATCTCATCGATCGCTTCGGCCCAGGTCGTTTCGACCAGTTGTCCGTTGCGCCGAATCATCGGCTTTTCGAGACGCTTGTCGCTTTCGACGAAGTGATGGCCCCAGCGTCCACGGTCGCACAACCAGATTTCGTTGACCTGCTCATTTTCACGTGGCTGCACACGCTTGATATCGCGGTAGCGCATATCCAGCGTCATGTTACAACCTACCGGACAATGTGGGCAGATCGTCGGAACCGGCTTGATTTCCCAAACACGCGGCGCGATGCGGTATTCATGGTTCATCAACGCGCCGACCGGGCAAATATCGACGGTGTTGCCGGAAAACTTCGAGTTGAAGGGCGGATCAGACTTGGAGATAATCTGCCAGTTGCGCCCGCGGTTGGCGAAACCAAGCACCGGATCGCCCGCGATCTCATCCTCGAAGCGCACGCAGCGGGCGCAGAGGATACAGCGTTCGCGGTCCAGGTCGATCATCGGGCTGAGCGGGATCGGCTTCTGAAAGTGAACCTTGTCCTCATAGTCGAAGCGCGACTTGCCTGGTCCGTATGCCATCGTCAGGTTCTGCAACGGACATTCGCCGCCCTTGATACACACCGGACAATCGAGCGGATGGCTCGACAGCAGCATTTCGAGCACGCCCTTGCGTGCGAATGTCACCGCCTCGGTGGTGGTCTTGACGACCATGCCCTGCGACACCGGATTGGTACACGCTGTCTGCAAGCCGCGCATCATCATAATTTCGGGCTTGCCTTCCGCATCCAGCACCGGTTGCCTGGTAGCGGGGTCCATCTTGGGCGTGCCGACCTCAACCAAACACATGCGGCACATGCCGACAGGCGTTAGCTTGGGGTGATGGCAAAAGACCGGGACATTGACACCGACCTGACGCGCCGCCTCGACGACGACCGTACCCTGCGGTACCGTAACCTCGATCCCATCAATTGTGAGGGTTATATCTGGCATATGGTTTCTCTAGATTACCGCACTAAAGCAGGTGTCACACCGGTCACGACGCCACCCTCGGCATTGCCGATACGGGGCATCGCGTGAGTATACCCTAACGGGCAGTGACCGCCGTCGATATGCGCCTGGATTTCTTCCGAGAAATACTTGATCGCCGAGTTCACCGCCGACACCGACGACGGTCCCAACAAACAGAAGCAGTTATGACCGGGACCGAAACCGATCTCGCGTCCGATCTCGCTCAGCAGGGCGATATCGCCCTGACGACCGCGCCCATGCTCGATACGTTCCCAGACTTTGGTCAGGAAGTGCGTACCTTCGCGGCATGGCGCACATTTGCCACACGATTCGTGCTTGTAGAATTCGTCGATTTTCATCGCCGCCGCCACCACGCAGGTGGTTTCATCCAGCACGATACACGCGCCCGAGCCTAACTCCGTGCCGATCGCCCGCAGATCGTCCCACGCCAACGGTACATCCAGGTGTTCCGGCTTGTTGATCAACCAGTTGGTCGATGCACCGCCCGGAATAACGAACTTGAGTTCGTTGCCGTTGCGGATGCCACCGGCGACATCATAGATGAACTGACGCAGCGTCGTGCCGAGCGGAATCTCATAGTTGCCAGGTCGTGCGACGTGACCGCTGATCGAGATCGTCGCTGTGCCAGGGGACTTTTCGGTGCCGTACGACTTGTACCAGTCGATGCCCTTCCGCAGAATCATCGGCACGTTTGTCAACGTCTGGACGTTGTTGACCACGGTCGGCTTGGCATACAAGCCTTTGACCGCCGGAAACGGCGGGCGCAGGCGCGGCTGGCCGATCTTGCCTTCGAGCGATTCGAGCAACGCGGTTTCTTCACCGCAGATGTAGGCTCCCGCGCCTCGATGGACATAGACGTTGATCTCGTGCTCCGTACCCAGCAGGTTCTTGCCGATGAAGCCACGCGCATAGGCTTCCTTGAGCGCTTTGTTCAACACGCGAGCGCCGTAGGCATATTCGCCGCGAATATAGATATAGGCGGTGGTCGCACCCACGGCATACGCCGAGATGATAATGCCTTCGATCAACTGGTGCGGGTTCTGCTCGATGATCTCGTGGTTGTTGAACGTTCCCGGCTCAGACTCGTCGGCGTTACAGACCAGGTATTTAGGAAAGATATCTTTGGGGATAAAGCTCCATTTGACGCCGGTCGGAAAGCCCGCGCCACCGCGACCGCGCAGCCCGGCATTTTTCACAAAATCGATGACTTCCCCTGGCTGCATGGTCGTCAATACGCGCCGTGCATCGTCATAGCCGCCGTCGCCAACATATACGTCGAGGTCGGCGATGTTCGGAACCGCACGGTTCCGAAAAACGATATATTCCTTGAGCAGCGGATTCGGATTTTCCGAGCCAAAGCCGTTTGGCGCAGGCTGTTCCGTTCGTCATACGTGTATATCCTCAATACGTGGGGTTGGTTGGCACCTGCCACACCCGAACGCCACACGCCTTATTGTTCTGCGAGACGCCCTGAAATGCTGATCGGCTCACCGCGTGCGACCTTTTCGCGCAATTCGGCCAGCAAACCTTCAACCTTATCAGGCGTGATATCGTATTGGAACTCCAGATTGGCCTGCATCACCGGCGCACGATGGCAGGCGCCGATGCACTTGACGCGCTGCAACGAAAACATTCCATCGGATGTCATGCCACCTGCTTCGAATATCAAGCCGTTGCTCCAGATCCGCCACCAGTTCTTCCGCGCCGGTGAAACAGCACGGATTATCGTCGCATACCTGTAGCATCCATTTGCCGGCCGGCGTATCGTACAGCAGGCTGTAAAACGTTACCACCTCGAACGCATCCGTGTAGGGCATTTCGAGGATATCGGCGACTTCGCGCATGGCGCGTTCGGTCAAAAAGCCATACTCATCCTGCGCGATATAGCAGAGCGGCAACATCGCGGAACGCTTCGAAGGATAGCGTGCCAGAATCGACGGCGATCTCGTCGGCGTATTTATCAGCTAACACAATTGCTCCTCTAAACACAGAAGCCAGTAGACTACAGCGTGGCGCCTGAAAGGTACTGGACTGCACGGCTACTGGCTGTCGGCTTCGACACTCACCGATCCACTTCACCCAGGACCGGATCGAGGCTGGCGATCATCGCCACCAGATCGGCGACGAGTTTGCCTTTGTGCCATATGCGGCAATGCTTGCAGGTTGATAAACGATGGCGAACGGAAATGAACGCGCCAGGGCTTGTTCGAGCCGTCGCTCACCGCATAGCAGCCTAGCTCACCACGCGCCGACTCGATCGCGACATACGCATCGCCAACAGGCGGCTTGAAGCCCTCGGTCCATAGTTTGAAGTGATGGATCAGCGATTCCATCGAGTAGGTGATCTCTTCCTTCGGGGGCGGCCAAATCTTGCGGTCGGTTGTCGCATACGGTCCGTCCGGCAGGTTATCCAGTGCCTGCTGGGCGATCTTGATCGCTTCGCGCATTTCGGCGATTCGCACCGTTATAGCGATCGTAGGTATCGCCGGCGGTGCCAGTGATGCACCTTGAAGTCATACTTTTCGTAGCCCGAATACGGGAACACCTTGCGCACGTCGTATGGTACGCCGGCCGCCCGCAGGTTTGCCCCGGTCACGCCCAGCGCGATCGCATCGGCGGCGTTCAGCGGACCAACGCCGATCGTGCGATTCTCCCAGATCGGGTTTTCGGTCAGCAGCGCTTCGTACTCGTCGATGCGTGACGGCATCAGGTCGAGGAACGCCTGCACGGTCGCCTTGAACTCGTCCGGCAGATCGTAGGCCAGACCGCCAGGGCGGATATAGCTGGTCATCATGCGTGCGCCCGACACCAACTCGAAGATATCGAGCAACAGTTCGCGCTCGCGGAAGCAGTACAGAAAGACGCTCATCGCCGCGAGGTCGAGCGCATGCGTACCAAGCCATACCAGGTGGCTGTTGATGCGCGATAGTTCGCTCAGCAGCACCGCGCGTCACCTGGGCGCGCTCGGGAATCTCGCAGTCGAGCAGTTTTTCGACGGCCAGCGCATACACCAGGTTGTTGTTCAGTGGATTAAGGTAATCGGTCCGGTCGGTCAGCACCACCGCTTTCTGATAGGTTTTCGACTCGATCGTTTTTTCGATCCCTGTATGCAAGAAGCCGACTTCCGGTGCGAGTTGGAGCACCGTTTCGCCGGCAAGTTCGACCGCCAGCCGCAACACGCCGTGGGTCGATGGATGGTGCGGACCCATGTTCAGCACCATCGACTCGTCCATGTTGCCGGCTCTGCGGCCGCGCCGCGTTGGCGGCGACGATCTGGCGCGGTGACGGCACCTCGATCGTCGTGCAGCCGCAATGATCGGGGCCGCCGATTGGATAGTTGCTCGCTCCGCGCAGGTTGATTTGAGGGTTCGCCAGCCTCGTACGGGCACTTCTATGTTAGATAACACTCATCTCGAACTTCTCCAGGCGAAGAATGCGCGGAAGTTATTCTCGTGCATACGGCTTCTGCGCGTCGATCTCGTCGTGATTGAAGGTGAAGGCCACTTCTTCGTACACCAGCGGCTCGGTCTTACGCTGGGGATACCCTTCCCAGTCGTCCGGCATCAAGATACGTTGCAGATCGGGATGTCCGTCGAAGACGATACCGAACATATCGTGGATTTCGCGCTCCTGATAGTTTGCTGTCGGAAACATCGAGCGCGAGGCGTCGGCACGTGTGGCGCATCTTCGTCCGCGCCAACTTTCAACACCAGACGATGCTGGTGGAGCGGCGGGATGTGAAGTGATACACAACCTCGAAACGCGGCGTGCGTCCCAGGTAATCGACGCCGGTAACGCCAGTCAGGAAGATGTATTGTAGTTCGCCGATCGTCACGTAGAAACGTCGCGACCTCGGGCAAGCGCGTCGGGCTGTAGCGTGATGGCCAGGTCGCCGCGATACTCGCTTCGGCTTCGAATGACCGCATCGCCCCATTGTTCCTGCATGCGGTCGAGGACCTGCTGATTTTCAAGCGCCATTAGCGTTGCTCCGCAGTTGCCAGTTGGCGGCGCGACACATCGAACGGTTTCCATCTTCTTGCGCGGAGCCATCTTTTCGCGACGCACCTTCTCGTGCAGCGTCATGATGCCGTGGATCAGGGCTTCGGGACGTGGCGGGCATCCCGCGATATACACATCAACCGGGATGATTTCGTCCACGCCCTGCACGACGGCATAGTTGTTATACACGCCGCCGCACGATGCGCAGTCGCCCATGGCGATGACCCACTTGGGATCCGACATCTGATCGTACAGTTGGCGCATGACCGGAGCCATCTTGCGCGACACGCGTCCGGCCACGATCATCAGATCGGCCTGACGTGGCGATGCACGGTTGATCTCCATGCCGAAGCGCGACAGATCATACTCCGGCGCCCTGCGCCGCCATCATTTCGATCGCGCAACAGGCCAAACCAAACAACATCGGCCACATCGCACCGGTACGACCCCAGTTGATCGCCGATTCCAACGTGGTCGAGATTATGCCAAGATCGCCAGCTTTTTCTTCTAATCCCATTTCAGTGCTCCTGATTTCCAGGCATAGATATAGCCAACAAAAAGGATCGCGACGAAGGAGCCCATTTCAGCCAGTCCAAAGACGCCCAGATTGCGAAAGATCAGTGCGTACGGCAACATAAAGACGATCTCGATATCGAACAGGATGAAGATCATCGCAACCAGATAAAAGCGCACAGGCATGCGGCGCATCGCACCTGCCGATGGGAGTCATGCCCGATTCGTATGGCATCAGCTTACGCTTCGAGCCGCGTCGCGGTCCGAGCAAGGACGACATACCAATCACGACAAATGCCAGGACCGTGGTAAGGACCAATAGAACAGCGACCGGATAATACGGCTGAAGCGTCTGCATCTTCGCTCCCTAGTGCTTTACAGCATGCACACGTTCCCTTGAAGGAACGGTTATCATTCGCATCTGATTATACGCTGACAAGCTATTTGTGTCAAGGCTCACAAAGTCTGGGAATGGATCGTCCGGCGACCATTCCTACAGCGCTATATGCGTTCCTGACGAATTGTATGGTGCATCAGACCAGGCACAGACGTATCCCGCAGTCGCTCGATTTCGGATTCATGAGCGATGTTCCCTGCCATGCATCAGGAAATATGGCATGATTAAGCATAGAGCAAACAATGGAAACCAGTCGTCGAGCAATGACCGATCGCAGAACCTGTTGGTCAGTCGTCGGTGGTCGATGGTGGATCCGAAGGAGTACTGATGGGATTCTTACGACGGTTATTCGGTGGGGGAGGCGATAGGGCGGCGGAGCAGACGACAAGAACGCCATGCATCTGTATATTAAGTGTAAGCGGTGTAGCACCCCTGTGCATGTGCGCGTCAATCTGAGCAATGACCTGCAGGCCGATTATGGCGATTCCGCCGCCGAAGGCTATCGGCTCAACAAGGATGTGATGGATGACCGCTGTTTTCGTATGATGCGGCTTGAGATCGATTTCGACTCACGCCGGAAGGAAACGAGCACGAACGCTCGAAGGCGGCACGTTCATCACCCAGGAGGAATGGGAAGCCGTGGGAAACAGAGCGCAAAGAAAAACTGGCGAAAGTCGCCAGTCCGACCTTCCTCCAACGATGTATGAGTGCGAGCGGACAAGCAGTGCTCTGTCCGCTCGTTCGTTAAATCTCGTACATCAACTCGCCATCGTATTGCTGCTTGCGGTCAACAAGATCCTGCAAGGTCGTAGATGCGAGATGCTGGTGCATGGTGCGACGCAGGTCGTCCCAACAGTCCGTAAGCAATGAATCAGTTTCGGTGGGCGTGGACGATTTGATATCGTTGTTGATCTCGGCGACCACCACCAGCGGTCCTTCCAGCGCTTCCATGATTTCCAGCACGGTGATCGTGTCCGGCGTGCGGGCAAGCATGTGACCGCCGCGCGGACCGCGCACCGACGGTGATCAGACCAGCGCGACGAAGCTGTAACAACAGTTGGTTGAGATAGGTTTCGGGGATGCTCTGGCGGCTGAGCGGTTTCGCGGCTCAGGCTGGGGCCGGACTGACTATGGAGCGCAAGGTCCAACAACGCACGAATACCATATTCGACTTTACATGAAATACGCATAGATACTCCTGCGATTAGACAGCGTCCTTGCAACGCTCCATACAGATACCATGACACATCGTGCGTATCCTGCTATCAGGATACGCACGATGGCTCCATCAATAGGTCGGTAGCGACGTATCGACCTCGGTCGCCCAGCGCGTGATGCCACCGTCCATGTTGCGCACGTTGCGGAACCCCGCATCCTTGAGCAACTGCAAGGCGCGAGCGCTGCGGCCGCCGGTCTTGCAATACACCACGATCGACTGATCGCGGGGTAGTTCGTCCAGGTGTCCCGCCAGGGTGTTGACCGAGATCGAGGTGCGCATCGTCCAGATGCACGATGTCCCATTCGTGCGGCTCGCGCACATCCAGCAGGAATGGTCGGTCGCCGTTGCCTTCGCGCGAGGATCGTGGCGACTTCGCTGCGGCGTGATACGCTCCTCGGCAGGCAGGCCAGCCGGGGTCGTCGCGACACCGCAGAACATCTGGTAGTCGATCAACTCGGTCACGGTCGGATTATCGCCGCACACCGGGCAGTTGGGGTTCTTGCGCAGCTTCATCTCGCGGAAGCGCATCTCCAGTGCGTCGAACAGCATCAAGCGTCCGATCAAGCGGATTGCCCTGGCCGATGATCAGCTTGATCGCCTCGGTCGCCTGGATCGTGCCGATGATGCCGGGAAGCACGCCCAACACGCCGCCTTCGGCGCACGACGGCACCAGTCCGGGTGGCGGCGGCTCCGGATACAAGCAGCGATAGCAGGGGCCTTCCTCCACCGCAAACACGGACGCCTGTCCCTCGAAGCGGAAGATCGAGCCATACACGTTGGGCTTGCGCAGGATCACACAGGCATCGTTGACCAGATAACGCGTCGGAAAATTATCCGTGCCGTCGATCACGATGTCGTACGGGCGCATGATATCGAGCGCATTGTCGGATGTCAGATTCGTCTCGTAGGTTGTCAGTTCCACCAGCGGATTCAGATCGGCGATGCGTGCGCGTGCCGATTCGATCTTGGGCATGCCGACGCTACTGGTGCCATGTACGATCTGTCGTTGCAGATTGCTTTCATCCACGACATCGAAATCGACCAGGCCAAGATGCCCGACGCCCGCCGCTGCCAGATATAGCGCCAGCGGCGATCCCAGGCCGCCCGTACCGACCAGCAAAATGCTGGCTTCCTTCAGCTTGCGCTGACCGGCTGGGCCAACCTCAGGCATAATCAGATGCCGACTGTAGCGCCGAATTTCTTCATGCGTCAGTTCGGTTTGTGTTGTAGCGGTCATAGATCCTTCCCCTAGCAGCCGCCCGCGATCGCGGGAATGATGCTGATCTCATCGCGTGCGCCCAGTTCCGTGTTCATGCCCTGCAAATAGCGCACGTCGTCGTCGTTGACATAGACGTTGACGAAGTTACGCAGTTCTCCGTTGGCGAACAATTGGGTTCCCAGACTCGGGATATGTCGTCGTCAACTGCTTGAGCGCTTCGCCGACAGTCGCGCCTTCGACATTGAGCGAACTCTTGTTGTCGGCGAATTGCCGCAACGCCGTTGGAATTGATATTCGTGTTGCCATCAGTTACTCCTCGACTTGTAAGGGTTCAGATTGCCACGCCGCGCCGTCGCCAGATAGTAGCGAACTGGTAAGTTCGGCGGGCTGTCCATCCATGACAGAAAGCACCAGAAACGAGAAATCAGGACCACCACCCACGCCAGCGGCACCGACGCGATCACGTTCGGATGGCTGGGCATGATCGTCGGGATGCGAATGGTAGCAGCCGACGATATCAAGATCCTTTGAACGTGCTGCCCGGTCAGCCTGAAGGTAGGCTTTGGGCGGTACATAGAAACGGTCGCGTAGCGAGTGAGCGTCCTCGGTGGCCGTGAGCGCAACATCCGCCGTCCACTCGTTCGCAACAGGCCACGCCTCGACTGCACGTTTCGTCGTCGCCATCGAGCGTGCCAAGCAGCAACCCACAGCATTCGTGCGGATATTCCGCACGGCCCTGCTCGCGGATGGCGTGATCGACCTGTTCATGTAATGGTGATACGGCATGATTTGATCTATTCTTCCCAGAAATGTTCGCTGAGATACTTCGCGGCGCTGTCGCACAGGATCGTGACGACGACACCATGCTCAAGTTCCTGCGCGACCTGGCGTGCCGCGAAGACGTTGGCGGCTGCTGAAATGCCGACTAACAGCCCTTCCTGGCGCGCCAGGTAGCGCGCCATCTCGAACGCATCCTCGCTACGCACCTCGACGATGCGGTCAGGAAACTGCGGATCATAGATTCCCGGAACCGATGTTGTCGTCGCCATATGCTTGACGCCCTCGATTGCATGGTAGGCCGTGTCCGGCTGCATGCCGATCAACGCGATCCGGTCATCATATTCGCGCAAGCGTTGTCCGGTCCCCATGAATGTCCCACTCGTACCAAGTCCGGCGACGAAGTGGGTAATGCGTCCGTCGGTCTGCGCCCAGATTTCAGGACCGGTCGTCTCGTAATGCGCCAGGACGTTGGCAGGATTGTTATATTGATCGGGATAAAAGTAGCCATCGGGATCGGCGGCGACCAGTTCACGGATCGCCGCGATCGCAGCATCCATACCCTGCTGTGCATCGGTCAGGATCACTTCGGCACCCAACGCAGCAAGCATACGCTTACGCTCCACCGAAGCATTTTCGGGCATCGCAATCGTGACTTCATAGCCAAGTGCGGCGGCGATCGTCGCGTAGGCGATGCCAGTGTTCCCGCTCGACGCATCGGCGATACGCATACCCGGACGCAGCCGATTATCACGCTCGCCCGCCCGAATCATCCACAACGCCGCCCGATCTTTTACCGAGCCACCAGGGTTATACCATTCGGCCTTGCCCCAGATTTCGCACGCCGGGAGCGAGGTCCACCCCCAGCGATCCGAGCGGTATCAACGGCGTATTGCCGACCCTATCGAGCACAGGATGGAAACGCGCCCGGCTCATCGTAGCGTCCTGTGTTGGAGCGGTTGTCATGTGCAGTTACGTCCTCGCGCCATTCAACAAATCTGCCATAACTATAAGTAAGTTAGGTTACTTTGTCAAGAATGTGCGGAAACTCGCCGCAAAGCGTGTTCGAGGTCGGCGATGATATCGGACGCCTCCTCGATGCCCGACCGACAGCCGCAACAATCCCTCGCCGATGCCCTGCCGGGCGCGTTCATCGGGAGCAACATCGCGTTGTGACGCCATCACCGGATAGCTCACCAGCGAGTACACGTCGCCCAGGCTAGTTCCCGCTAATACGAGTTCGAGCGCGTCCATGAAGCGGTAAACAGCAGCACGTTCGGCATGTTTGAGGTCGAATGACACCATGCCGCCCCACACGCCATCGAACATGCGCGTCGCCAGTTCGTGCTGCGGGTGGTCCGGCAAGCCGGGATAATACACATGGCTGATTTCGGGCTGTTGTTCGAGCCATCGCGCCACTTCCCAAGCGTTCGCACAATGCTGGCGCATGCGCAGTGCCAGGGTTTGCATGCCGCGTGTGATCAGGCGTGCCTCGAAGGGTCCAAGCACGCCACCGAGCAACCGAGAATAGCGGCTCAGCGAATCGAGTGGCAGTTGCTTGGCGGCGACGACAACGCCAGCCAGCGCATCGCCATGACCGCCGAGGTACTTGGTGGCGCTATGCACCACCAGATCCGCGCCAAGCTCGATCGGGCGCAGCAACATCGGGGTCGGCAGGGTGTTGTCCACGACCAACCGCGCACCGTATTCGTGGGCAAGATCGGCGATAGCGCCAACATCGGCGATCTTCAGCAGCGGATTCGACACTCGGCTCGATCACGACGACATCCGGCGGCGCGGCACGCATCTGCGCTGCGACGGCGGCGAGATCGGACATATCGCAGAAATCGACGGCGATGCCCTGTGCGCCGAAGAAGTCGCGGAGCAGCGATGCCGTCGAGCCATACATATCACGTGCGCCCAGAATCCGCGACATCGCAGGCTGCATCGAGCCGCGTGGCGTTCCCGCCGCCAGGACCGCGGCATGGAGCGCCGCCATGCCCGACGCAAACGCGATCGCGCCACGCCCGTTTTCTGCCGCCGTGATGTTGGCCTCGAACGAGCCGACCGTCGGGTTCCCGAACCGACTATACACCAGTTCATTATCGTCGAAGGCCCGGTCGAGTTGATCCGCCGATCCATACAAGTACGTCGCCGACGTATAAATCGGCGGAGTGGTTGGAATTGATTTCGGTGCTGGTTCGTGCGCGCCAGTATGCACTAATCGCGTTCCGAATTTCCAGGTGTTCGGTTCGGAGCGTGACATTATATATCTCCCTACAATGGCCGCTTATCCGAACACCTTAAAAAGAACAACATTGTGCGTGTCCGGCGCAGCTTTTTTGATTTGGTCGTTCGCCATTGGTCGACTTACAGGAGTGTAGACGGGCGCACGCCCGGCGTCAACCTTTTGGCGGTACTTGCTATAATCGTGGTGTTCCCAAAACTCCGGCAGCGTCGACAACGTCCGATGGGCAGCGCGGTGGTATCGCATATCCAAATATCAGATATACATTGCGGGTGTGATACGACACAGTAGACGTATGTGTATCTCAGCAATCCTCTCCAACGGTCGTCCGTCCTTGCTCTTTCAGCGGGAGCCGATACAATAAGCAGCCATGTTGAACGACGAATACGTATGACGATTAAAACACACTTCCTGGGGACGGCTTCGGGGCTTCCGGCGGTCGATCGCTTCGGGCAGACCATCGTTCTCTCCCACCACAGCGATGACGATTATCACTATATTCTGGATGCGGGCGACGGCGCGAGTTCGCTACTAACCCGCCATGGCTACGACCATCGTAAGATTCGTGGCGTGTTCGTTTCACATATGCACGCCGATCATCATGGCGGGCTGGCGCAGGTACTCAAGACGGCGATGCACATTCGCAAAAGGAGCGACCTGTATGTACTGGCTCCAGCGGAAGGCATCGCTGCGCTCCAGGCATACCTGGAAGCGAGCTACCTGATCCCGGAATGGCTCGGCTATCCGATCCACTGGATACCGCTGACGGACTGTGTGGAACAGCCGTACACGCTGCCCGGTGGCCTCGCGATCCAGGCGCATCCCAACCAGCATCTCGCGAACGCGAGGGAACGCATCGCCACGATGACACCGCCACCTCCGCGCACCTATTCCTTTGAAAGCTATAGTGCCGCGTGCGAATGGCAGGGCGCTCGTATTATCTATTCGGGCAACCTCAACGGCCCGACGGGTTCCGACGAAATGGCGGACTTCGCCGAGCCGTGCGATCTCCTGATCGCCGAACTCGCCCACGTCGGCCCCAGCGAACTCGGACAATTTCTGGCGGGACGGCGCATCGCGCATACCGCTGTCACCCACTACGAACCGGATTGGGACATGCTACCAGCCGACGAAGTGTTCCAGAAAATCGTCAAGGGTGCTGGCACCAGCGGTATCCAGGGACGTTTGACGTTGGCTCGCGATGGCGACGTATTCTATGTTGAACCGCACACGTCCTGATCAAGCCATGAGGGAACAACCCCACCACGCGGGCGGGCTGTTCCATTGCGCCACCTGATGCGTATCGCGATCTACGACCGTTGGCTGCACACACTGGGCGGCGGCGAGCGCGAACTGGGCGCGTTCGCCGAGGCGGTGCAGCACGACCACGACGTTCATATCATCACGCACCAACCCGCCGACCTCGCGCTGCTGGCTGAACGCCTCAACCTCGATGTCGCGCCGGATGCCCTGCGGGTTGTGCCGTTCGATCCACGCTACGAGGCAGTCGCGGCAGCATCGGCAGACTACGACCTGCTCGTCAACATGTCACATGGCGATCTGTTTGTGCCCCGTTCGCGCCATTCGTTGCTGCGAGTGTTCTTTCCACACGCGGCGACGACCGCCAACGCCTCACCCGTTGCGTTGGACGAGGGCTGGTATCAACCGGAGGACGACTTCGCATGGACCGGCAGCGTCGCCGCGTATGACGCTTGAACGCCCACCGCGTTCGCGCTGGTCACTCAGCACCCCACACCTGGGGCTCGACCTGCATGGATGGCGACCCGCCGGCGCAACTCCCGCCAGCGTACAGATCAGTGCGAACGGCGTGCGGCTCGCCCAACGTGTACTGCTGACCGATGGAGCCTGGACCACCTGGCGCGTTCCGCTTCCTGCTGCGGTCGCCCAGGCGCGACGGCTGGCACTGGTCATCGAAACGACGACCTTCAACCCGTTCGCGGCAGGGCTAGGCAACGACAACCGCGACCTTGGCATCGCCGTAAAGGGCGTGCGTGTCGATGAAGGACGCTTCTCGGCACCCACAAACGCGACACCTGCTCGATCAGCAGCTTTACGCCACGATGCTGCAGCAGCAGGTTCTTCCGGCGGCACGCGCCTACGACGTACTGCTGGCGAACTCGCGGTTCACGCAACACTGGATCGAGCGACGCTGGCATCTCCCAAGCGAGGTGCTCTACCCACCCATAGATGTCGCTGCGCTCGTACCAGCCACCAAGCAACCCATAATCCTCAGCGTTGGACGCTTCTTCGCTGGCAGCCACAATAAGAAACACCTCGCGATGATCGCGGCGTTTCGAGCGCTCCATGACCAGGGACTACGCGGCTGGGAATATCATCTGGTGGGCGGCTGCGACGAGGCCATGCCCGAACATCGTGCGTACCTTGACAGCGTGCGGGCTGCCGCTGCGGGCTATCCCATCGTGGTGCATGTCAACATCCCGTTCGAGCGTCTCCATGCCCTGTACGGCGTTGCATCGATCTTCTGGCACGCCACGGGCTACCAGGAGGACGAGGAGCGCGAACCGGAACGCTTCGAGCATTTCGGCATCTCGACCGTGGAAGCGATGGCGGCAGGGTGCGTGCCAATCGTGATCGGCAAGGCCGGACAGACCGAGATCGTGGACCACGAACGCAACGGCTTGCTGTGGCATAGTCTCACGGACCTCGAACGCGAAACACTCCGCGTCATCGAGCAGCCACGTTTGCGCGACGAACTGGCTCAGGCGGCGCATCGACGCGCCCAGGATTTCGCGCCCGCTCCGTTCGAGCGCATGACACGCCAGATACTTGCCCGTTTCGACACCTGAGCCGCGATTGACACCCGGACAGGCTTGGGTATCATTGCTGCACAACGTCCATGCCCGCCGTTCGCGCCGTGCCATATACCTCATGTGGTCGTCTCCGGTGGTTCTTGGCACACAGGAGGCACTAGTCCGATGCTCTTATCGGTGATCATTCCATGCTATAACGAGGCCGCGACGATTGAGGATATCCTCGCGCTTGTGCGCGAAATAACCCTCGACAAAGAAATCATCGTCGTGGACGATCATTCATCGGATACTTCCTACGCGATCCTGCAAGCGCTCGCCGCCGACGACCAACGTCTGCATGTGTATCGCCATCCCCGTAATCAGGGCAAGGGCGCGGCGATTCGGACAGGTCTGCAATACGCGCAGGGCGAGATCGTGGTGATCCAGGACGCCGATATGGAGTACGATCCGCAGGATTACTATGAACTGATCAGGCCGATTGTGGAAGGCAAAGTCGATGTGGTCTTTGGATCGCGCTTTCTGGGTCCGCACACCGGCATGTACTTCTGGAACGCCATCGGCAACAAGGGACTGACCTTTATCACCAACATGCTGTTCAACGCCTGGATTTCCGACATGGAAACCTGCTACAAGGTCATGCGGACACCGATCCTCAAATCGCTCGAACTCGAAAGCCGCGACTTTCGCATCGAGCCAGAGATCGCCGCCAAAGTGCTGCGACAGGGCCACCGCATCCTGGAAGTGCCGATCTCGTACTTCGGGCGAACCTACGAGGAAGGTAAGAAGATTCGCAAGCGGGATGGCTTCAAGGCGATCTACACGCTGTTGCGTTTCCGCACCTGGGTCAAGGCAGCGCCGTCCTTGCAGCCGATCACACAATTCGATGTGGATCAGGCACGCCAGGCGATCCTCGATGCCAACATGCAGCGCTTTCGCCGCCATCTTTCAACGGGAGGCTGAGCTATGCGTATTGGCGTTATCGCGGACACACACGGCTACTTCGACCCGCGTATCCTGCAGCATTTTGCGGGCGTCGAACAGATCATCCACGCTGGCGACATCGGCTCGCCCGCAATCGTGCCGCGCCTCGAAGCCATCGCACCCGTCGTCGTCGTCACGGGCAATGTCGATTGGGGTGGTCCGCTGGACCGCACCTACCGCCGCACCGAACTGCGCGAGTACGCCGGATTCCGCATCTATCTGACCCATATCGGCGACCATCCAAGCAACCTTATGGCGCACCTGCCCGACCCGCGCCCGCATGTCTACATCTATGGCCACAGTCATATCCCGTTGGTCGAGGAGCGTGAAGGCGTGCTGTTTCTGAATCCTGGCTCCGCTGGCAAGCCTCGATTCGGACGCCAACCGTCCGTGGCGATCCTCGAACTCGGGGACCAAGCCGAAGCTCACATCATCTCACTGTAGCGGTGTCCACCAAGGGCAGAACGTGATCAAAGGCTGTGCTACAATGGAAATATGGTTAAGGTGATCATGACCTGGGACATCCTGGACGGCAAAGAGCAAGATTACATCGAGTTCGCCGTGGGCGAGCTTGGACCACGCCTTGGTGGGCTTGGACTGCAAATCAACGACGTGTGGTATACCGTCGTCGGAGCGGGACCGGAGATGGTACTGTCTGGCCTGATGGAAACACGGAGCGATGCCGAAGGTCTGTTCGCTAGTCCTGATTGGGGCGAGCTTGAAGTAGCGACTTCGCACCTACGTCGAGAACATTAAGATCAAGTTTGTGAAGCCAAAGGGCCCGTTCCAGCTATAAACGGCGGACGTATTCGGGGATACAAAAGGCCAGGAGCATGGTGCTCCTGGCCTTCGTGGTGTGCGACACGCTTACTTGTCGTTGAGCGCGGCAACGCCGGGAAGTTCTTTACCTTCCAGCAGTTCCAGCGATGCACCGCCACCGGTCGAAATATGGCTCATCTTGTCGGCAAGCCCCATCTGCTCGATTGCCGACACCGAATCACCACCACCGATGATCGTCTGGGCGTCCGAATCCGCCAGTGCCTGGGCGATGCCGCGAGTGCCTTCGGCAAAGGGTGCCATCTCAAACACGCCCATCGGACCGTTCCAGATCACGACCTTGGCGGTCTTGACCAGTTCCGAATAGGCTCGGACGGTATCGGGACCGATATCGAGGATGCGCCAGCCCGCCGGAACGGCATCGACCGCCACGACCTGCGTGTTGGCCTTGGCATCGAAGGCGTCGGCGATCACGGCATCGGTCGGCAGACGCAGGTGCGCGCCGCGCTCCTTGGCCTGTGCGATCAACTTGCGGGCGGTTTCGACGCTATCGGCTTCGACCAGCGAGTCACCGACCTCGTAGCCCTGCGCCACCAGGAAGGTGTTCGCCATGCCACCACCGATCAGCAGTTCATCGACCTTGCCCAGCAGGTTATCGATCACGGCGATCTTGTCGCTATATCTTCGCGCCACCGATCACGGTCACGAACGGATGCTGCGGATCATCAATCGCACCACCGAGCGCCGACAGTTCCTTTTCGAGCAGGAATCCGGCAACGGCGGGCAGCAATCGTGCGACGCCTTCGGTCGAGGCGTGGGCACGGTGGGCCGCACCAAAGGCATCATTGACATACACATCGCCCAGTTTCGCCAGTTCAGCCGACATCGCGGGATCGTTCTTTTCCTCGCGGGGATCGAAGCGGGTGTTTTCGAGCAGCAGCACGTCGCCCGGCTTGAGCGCGGCAGCGGCGGCTTCCGCTTCCGGTCCAGTGGTCGTGTCGATCTTCTGGACGCTGCGGCCAAGCAGTTCCTTGAGGCGCGTTGCCACCGGATTGAGGCGCAGGTCGTCCGACGGTCCTTTCTTCGGACGTCCCAGGTGCGACATCAGCACCACCGACGCGCCCTGATCGAGCAGGTACTGGATCGTCGGCACGGCTGCGCGAATACGCGTGTCGTCGCCGATCGAACGATCGTCGTTCAGCGGCACATTGAAATCAACACGAACCAGCGCTCGTTTACCCTTGAGATCGACATCCCGAATAGTTTTCTTATTCACGTTATGTCTCCTTGTTATGACCAACGACGAACGACCAATGACCAACGGAGTCCGTATATTCTCGTCGCTCGCCATTATCGCCACTACTGGCATCTATCTTGGCTCATCCTGCACGCAACGCACCACGAAGTCACCAGACTCTTGATCCTGGGCATTGGTCGGTCGTCCGTCGTCCGTCGTCCGCCGCTATTCTTCCGCTTCGGCGAGCGTTGCATACCCTTGGAGGTCAGTTCCAGCACCGGAAATCTGCCGCTCTCGTTGCGGTCGAGCAGGCCATGTTCGACCATGCCCTCGACCAATCGCTCGGTCGCGGTTTTGGTCCAGCCCCGGAGCGCGCCCCATTCGGCGCAGCGTCGGGACCGATCGGGCTTTCGACCGAGCCGTTCAGGATGCGCGGACAGCCCGTGCGCCCAACCGGAAACGGCAGATCACGCAGCGCGCGCAGTGCGCACTGGTCGCCGCGAGCGGATTCGATCCTTGGCGAAACCGTGTCGGGCTTGCAGTTTGCAGGTGGGTGCGTCGCCGTGCGGTTTCGGCTCGCCTGCGCATACGATCACAGGCATCGCCGCAGCGCGGCCAGGCGTTCGCCGAAGTGCGCCGCCAGCGCACTGATGGCGGCAACTCAGACCTTTGGCATAGCCGACCATCGCCTCGATCCGCGCATCCTGACGTGTCGCTATATTCCTGCAGCATACGCCTCGATGCGTGCCGGTGTGTCGAGCGGGTGAGGGCAGTAATTGGAGCAGCAGTCGCGCTGCCCACTGTCAAGCCGCAACAGCCCCGCGACTGCTCAACTGCAAGTAGCCGGGCTTCGAGCTCGTCCGGCCGCATGCCATAGCTTCGCAACCGCCAGCGCCACCGGATCGATCTCCTGCGTGACGCGCCATTGCAGCCCGGCCCTGGTTTCGAGATCGGCCAGCAGCGGATCGTCGCCCGGCTCCATCAGCGTCACGCGCATGCGTGCGCGGCAGGTCGAAGTGGCGCAACACCAGACCGACCCGTTCGAGCATACCAAGCGCGACCCGGATCTGCGTTTCGTCAAGTTGCGGCGCTTCGCGGCTGAGCAGTTCGATCCGGGCATCCGGGCATAGCCCTGCTACGGCATGATTGCGCAGGGCACGGTAGACCGAGCGCAGATCCTCGCGATCCAGGGTGTCCTGGCGCAACCAACTGGTCAGTTGCCCTTTATCGCCCGAGGTATACAGCAGCACACAGCGCGACGGCTGGCCGTCACGTCCGGCGCGTCCGGCCTCCTGGTAATAGGCTTCGACCGACTGGGGCAGGTTGTAGTGGATGATCGCACGGATATCCGGCTTGTCGATGCCCATGCCGAAGGCCACCGTCGCCACCAGCACCCGCACCTCGCCGCGCATGAAGGCTTCCTGCGCCTGGCTGCGGTCCTCGACCTGCGCATGGTAATGTCCGGCCGTGATGCCCTTGCGCCGGAGCAGATGCGCGAGTTCCTCGCAGCGGTCGCGTGAGCGTGCATACACCAGGATCGGTCCCGTCGATCGCCTGGCACTGCTCGACCAGCGCCGCGGTTTTGGCCTCGGCATTCGGCACCTGCACCACCGAGAAATGAGGTTTGAGCGGAACACCGAGGCCGCGACCAGATCCATCTCGCCAAGTTGCTCGATGATTTCGGCGCGCGTTTCGGGCGTGGCGGTCGCCGTTAAGGCCAGCACCGGCGGTTGTTCGAGTTCCGCGAGCACGCGGCGCAGGAACAGGTAGTCGGGTCGGAACGACAGACCCCACAGCGACACACAATGCGCCTCGTCGACCACGAAGCGGGCGATACCTGTCGCTGCAGGGCATGGACGAAGGCGCGCTGGCGCAGTCGTTCGGGCGCGACATACACCAGTCTGTAGCGACCCGCACGCACATCACGCAAGCACGCGGGCGACTTCACTCGCGCTCATGGTGCTGTTGATCGCGATTGCCTGGTTCCTTGCACTGCCGGCGGTAAACCATCGAGCTGATCCTTCATCAGCGCGATCAGCGGCGATACCACGACGGTCACGCCGTCCAGCAGCAACGCAGGAAGCTGATAGGTCAACGACTTGCCAGCGCCGGTCGGCAGCACTGACAGCAGCGATGCGCCATTGCAGCACGCGTGCAATCGTCGCGGACTGACCACCGCGCAAGTCATCGTAGCCCCAGTGCTGCTGGAGCATGGCGATCACTTCGTCGGGGACATCCACCATCGGCAGGTTCGAGCGCGGGAACGTCAGGGACAACTTCGAGATCGGGCTGATTGTTGAGAGCAAGCATCCCGATCAGATGCTCGCGCTGGGTCCATTCAAGCTGTTCGAGCGCCGTCGCCGCTTCGCCAGCGGTTTGCTCGTCCTCCAGT
Organism: uncultured Chloroflexia bacterium; assembly: GCA_963782315.1. Classification (GTDB taxonomy): domain Bacteria; phylum Chloroflexota; class Chloroflexia; order Chloroflexales; family Kallotenuaceae; genus JBBSGA01. The sequence goes on along the minus strand of CAWAJS010000036.1, from coordinate 1,160 downwards.
GCCTCTGCGACCGTCAGTTCGAGCCGTAGCTCGGCGATGGATGGCGTCGTGCCGTCACGTGCCGCCTGACGCTCCTGGAGCAGCTTGCGCGCACGGTCCTGTTCGCCACATGCCAGCGCGGCACGTATTTCGCGGGCGGTCGGCGGTCCATCGTGCAAGGCGCTGAGTTCCGCATAGATACGCTTTGCTTCTTCGAAGCGCCCCTGTGCCATCAGCAGATCGCCACGTTCGCCCGCCACCACCGCTTAAGGCGGCGGCAGCCTCCCAATCGTGCATAGCGACCAGCGCGGTGAAGCGCAATTGTCGCCGTCCCGCCGTCACCTCCCGTTCCGCGTCGATAGCGTCGAGTTCTTCGATGGCGACTTCGGGCTGATCGAGCGCGATCAGAACTTCGGCTCGCGCCTGACGCAGCGTCGCCAGGGTAGGCGCTAGCGCCAGCCATACATCGAGGTAGCGCAGCAGCGTCGTGTGATGTTCCCACTGCTTGAGGTAACTCATGACCTGTTTGCGACGGTCGCCAGTAATCAGATGCAGCAGCGTTGGCGTCAGGGCAAGCAGCGGGTTCGATGGTGGGTGTGTGCTATCGACGTTGCGCCGAGCGACGGAAGCCGTCGCTTCACCTATCATCAGAGTGCGTCCTCGTCGAGCGTGGCCTCGTAGGGTGGCACGGTGTGAACGCCCAGGATCAACGGATTACTTTTGCGGTTGAGGCCGATCACCAGGTACATGTCGCCCAGCCGCGCTTGCAGATCGGCATCATCAACCTCGATATACGGCTCATCGCCCAACCATGTCCGTGCGAGCGCACGCCAATAAATATCGCCCACGGCGATACCTTCTTCGTTCGAGCGCAGTTTGCCCGCTACCAGGGCGATACGCGTTTCGAAACGCCCAGTATCTTCGTCGAACGAAATCACCGCATGCGCGTAATCAGGACGGACCAGACACAGCGAGCGCGTGCGCTCGCGCAGCACCGCCCCTGGATCGGTGTCGAGATGCGCGGGAAAGAATCCCGCACGGCGTTCTTCCGTCAGTTGGCGCACACGCTCCACCGGCTGTGCTTCAAAATCCAGCACAACACTTTCTTGATGGGGCGGTGGTGCCTCGGCTCCTTGTGCTTCCATCCGCACTACGTCGCCCGGTCGCACGAGCAATACATC